>JAZQSL010000001.1:0-10013 GCA_045630125.1 Alloprevotella sp.
CCTTTGGTTAACTTTTTTTGCAAAGATAGCACTTTTCGCTTACCTTTCTTTTTCTTCGCAAATCTAAAGGATTTCACAGTTTAATTATGCTTGATATTGTATAATGCTATCGAATAGACAGAAAAAACAGATGCCGTGCCGAGAAATCAGTTTAAATTCTGTTTAAATCACACGAAGGCAGTGATTTAATCGTATCATATGAAAAAAATCTGTGTAATCAGTGTAATCTGTTGATAAATAAATTTTCTCCATGTATCACAGGTATCTCGTGTATTAACCTCGAATATTTTTGCTTTACCTCAAATGATTTGTTTTTACCACGAATTGGCACGAATCACCACGAATTTTTCATTAGTCAAGCAGTAATTGCAATGTCCCCCTGAGATACCCCCCTCCCCGCCTGGCGGCGGTACTCCCCCTGACTCAGAGGAAGAAAGACGAGCACCGCAAGGTGCAGAGGGGGTGGACAATAGCTTTAAGGACTCTAAGGACCTTAAAGACCCTAAAGACCCCAAAGACCCCAAAGCCCAAGCACACTCCGCGATGTCGTCAAACAGAAAGACGACACCAATGAGGAAAGATAATTTGCTTTACTCACTCAACCGCTTCATTTCTTCATCCGTCAGGGGTGCGCCGTGCACGCATTTCAGGCTGTCTGCCAACTGCGCCTGATTCTTTGCCCCCAAGATTACGGAGGTGACGCCCTGATGTTGCAACACCCAGCGCAGGGCCATTTGTGCAAGGGTTTCGCCACGTTCTTGTGCCAAAGCATTGTACCCTTGCAGGCGCGCCAGCAGTTCGGGTGTGAGGACGGATTCGGGCAGAGAGGCTTCGCGGCGCATGCGTGAATCAGCGGGAATGCCGTGCAAATATTTGTCGGTGAGCAAGCCTTGTGCCAAGGGCGAGAAGGAGACGAAACCTATGCCCTCGGCGTGCACCATATCGAGCAAACCGCTGTCTGCTACTTCGCGGTCCAGCAGGTTCAGGCGTCCCTGGAAACACAAGCAGGGCACGTCGCGCTCGCGCAGATATTGCAGTCCGTAGCGTGTCGCCTCGATGGGCCAGCGTGAGATGCCGACATACAGCGCCTTGCCGGCGCGAACGATGTCCACCAGCGCCTGCAGTGTCTCGTCGAGGGGTGTGACGGGGTCGTAGCGGTGGATGTAGAACAGGTCCACATATTCCAAGCGCATCCGTCGCAGACTTTGATCCAGACTTGACATCAGCGATTTTCGCGAACCCCAATTGCCATAGGGGCCGTCCCACATTTCATAACCCGCCTTGGTCGAGATGAAGAGTTCGTCGCGGTAGGGTGCCAACGAACTGGCCAGTACGCGACCGAAGCGTTCCTCGGCAGCGCCTGGAGGAGGGCCGTAGTTGTTGGCTAAATCAAAGTGTGTGATACCCTGGTCAAAGGCATAGTGCAATAGCGATCGGTTCTCTTCGAAATCGGCCGCTTCGCCAAAGTTCTTCCACAATCCCAGCGACACCTTGGGCAACAGAATACCACTCTTGCCACAGCGCTGATAGAAGTCCTCGGCGGCATATCTTGACGGAGATGCTACATATTTTTCCATACAAAAAAGTTATGATTAACGAGAAAAATGGAAAGAACGTTGCGAACGAAAGGACCCTGAGATTTCTGCGGATCCTAAGGTCTCACGCCAATCCAAGAATCTAAGAATCCTTTTTTGGAATAAATTTTATAGATTCCCCAGATTTGCGTGAGATTTTTTTGTTTGCCTCATTTCTTTCCCTTCACGATTTCCTCCACCGAGATGGCTTTGAACGCCATATCGTATCCGCCGGGGCGCTCGCCTTCTTCCCAATAGAAACCGATGCGGCCGTCGGGCAACAAGGTCATTGTGGAATAAGCCGACGAGGTGTGGCTCACTTGATAAACGCCTTGCCAGTTTGAGGCGAAGCGCAGGGGCGTGTTGTAGTCGCAGGGCTTTTCCAACTTCTTCCAATAGATCGACACATCGCGGCGGCCAGGACCTGCGGGTACACTTTGCAGCGCGTATGTGCCACGCTTACCATCGACCACGGCACGGACAATCATGATTTCGCCGTTGCATGGTGTGCCCTCGTTCTTGATGCCACCGGGAGCCAGGCGCGAGTCTACGGGATGACCCCACACGCCCTCGGCGCGTTCGGCATTGGTGAAGCGGAACACGTTGAAATAGCGACCGCCGTGCTTGCGCGAACTGAGCAACACACTGCCGTCGGGCAATTCCTCGCACTTAGGTTCGTCACCCTTGGGCGCGCAGGATTCGGTAGCACTGCCCAGGACATTCCACGAGCGGCCGAAGTTGTCCGAATAGAGCACGAAGTTGCCGCGGTGCGTACAGAGCGCAGCATACAGGCGATAGTATTTGCCGACCTTGACCTTGGTGCTCTGACAGATGCGTCCGCTACCCATAAACAAACCATTGATGCGTCCGCCCAGCAGTTCCTTGTACACATGCGCCGTTTGGTCCACCGGCTTCTGCCATTCCCACTGCTGTGTCTTCTTGTTCCATTTACCCCAAGTCGCTACGAAGCGTTGACTCTTTTCCACGCGCGAATTCCAATAGGGCACGTCGCCCGACACGCAGACCAACAGGAGTTCTTCGCGCTTGCTATCTGCCACCAGGCAAGCGTCGCCGTAACCAGTCTCGGGTCCCGAACCCGTACCGACCAATACATTTTGCACATTGCCCCAAGTCGCGCCGCCGTCCAGGCTTGTACGGCCCAGGATGTCCACACGACCATAACCGATGTCGCCGCCACAGGGACGGATGTCAGTCAGCGCCACCACCTTGCCCTGAGCCGTCGTCGTGATGGCAGGGATACGATAGGGATAGCCCGTAGCATCGCCCGTGTGGAATAGCACAGTTTGCGCCATAGCCGACGCCGAGAGAGCGAGCAGTGCCGCAGGAAGTGTGCGGCGCAGGAGAGATAAAAATTTCATTTGTTTAATAGGTTAAAGATTATTCGTATTTGTTTCAGATATCAGATATTAGTCTATTTGCAAAACTACATTTTTTCCAGCGAATAAATGAAGATACTTACACTTTTTCCAGCAAATGGGTAAAAGTTTTTCTCAATATGAGCTATTGGGCCTCCTTGCCAAAAAAAGATCTCACGCAAATCTTTGGAATCTATAAAAATTCTTCTAAAAAAAGATTCTTAGATTCTATGGATTTGCGTGAGACTACTTATTCAGGATCACCTTGCCAAAAAAATCTCACGCAAATCTGGGGAATCTATAAAATTTATTCTAAAAAATGATTCTTAGATTCTATGGATTCGCGTGAGACTACTTTTACTCAGGCGTGAGGCCTTTTATACATTGGGTTACAACCTTGCTGTACTCTACATCCAATAGTTCATTGGGTGTAGTACACCTCATCAGTGCAAGGAAATTTTCGTTAATTCACCACCTAATCTTCTGATAGCATTCTCAATATCTTTCATTCTTTCGGCAGACGGCGTCTTAATTCCATCGACATACTGCTGAAATAAAGAGGTGTTGATGCCAGCAATTCGCGCCACTTGACGACGATTGAGTTCTGGGAACTTAAAGAAAATGTTCTTCAAAGGATTCTTTTCCCTAGAAGCGTTTTCTTCTGAGAAGAACCCTTCATAAGATAAATCTTCGTCAAGTTCCATCCAATGGATGCCATGATGCGAGAGTGTAAACTTTTGAAGTTGTTCTTCAGAGGCATTATAAAGTCGAGGAAACAACCGCACAGGAAGGTTGCCCTCACGGCCATCAGCTGCAATAATGTAGATGTGACCATTTTCAAACCAAACTTTTTGTGCTTTCATTGTTACAACCTTTTAATGATATTATTGTTCAAAGTATTCCTTCCAACGTTCGATAATGACTTCCTTATTTTCTTCAATAGCCATAATAGCTTGTCTAATCTCACGCGACTTCAAACCACTATTCTCAATAAGAACGATTTCTGGTTCAATGCGAAATTTAGCTTCAGCATCTCCAGATGAGACATGCACGTGAATAGGTTCATGGTCATTAGAATAGAAGAAAAATCGAAGTCCTAGATAGAAAAACAACGTAGGCATAAATAAATATTTTTTTGAATTCAATACAAAAATAGGTATTATTTCTAATACCTCAAAGTATTGCATCAATTATTTTGAGTTATTGGGGTTGTTAAGAAAAAATCTCACGCAAATCTTTGGAATCTATAAAAATACTTCTAAAAAAGATTCTTAGATTCTTAGATTTGCGTGAGACTACTTTACTCAGGTGTGAGACACTTTTACTCAGGCGTGAGACCTTTTACTCAGGATCACTTAGCCAACTTCAGCGTCTTGGTAGCCGTAGCGGTTTGTACGGTAGCCAAGTAGATGCTGCCCTGGAGTCCGAACAATGAGATTTGAGGGGCTGATTGCACGGTGCGCAGGGTCTTGCCGTCCACGCTGCGGATAGTGATGCTTTGCACGGGTTCTGCAGATTCTACACAGAGGTTGTCGCCGTCGATGTAGCAGTGGATGTCGCCGTTGTCGCGCAGGACTTGGTGCAAATCTGTCGCTTCCTCGTAGGTCGTGATATTGAATTGGAAGGACTCGGCGCGGTCGATGTTTTTGTTTTCGATACGTCCGTTGTTCACTACCCAGTAATTTGTGCCTGCAGATTCCGCATTTTGGATAGAGAAGAGGCCGCCCATTTCTGTCAAGTTGTAAGTATTCCAGTCGTTGTAGAAGGCGTTGACACCAAAGTCGCCCAGTTCGTTGACATATCTGTTGTCCTTGGCTGAAACGAGTTTGTAGCGCTTCTTTGTAGGGTCGATAGTGAACTTCCACAATTGGTTTTGCTTTTGTGCTACGTTCAGGATGCGGAACTGAGGATAACTGCCCGAACCATTGGGGTTGGTATTAGTCAGATACTTGCCACTTTCGTCGCGAATCACGTATTCCTTGCCCGCCTCGATCACAGGGTGAGCCACCTCGCCGCTCACGGGTACGATTTCGAAGATGAAGCGGTCGGTGTTGAGTGTAGTTTGTGAATCTTGCGAGATGCGAGTAGAGTTGGCTGTCCAGAACTTATTGCCTGCGCTACCACCGTTTTGAATCGCGTACTTACCGTTCAGGCGATACAGGTTGTAGGTGTGCCATGCCGCTTCGTAGGGGTTGGTCGAATTGTTGGCTGTGAAGTTGCCCAATTCGTTCAGATAGCGGCTATCCTTAGCGTTGATGATCTTGTAGCGACCAGTCTCCATATCCACTTGGATAGTCCAGTGCTGGCGTGTGGGGTTCACGTCGTCGATATTGGCTTGGAAGGTAGGATTGCCCCCTGTGCCGCCGTCGTTGGTATTGGTCAGATACTTGCCTTGGTATTTGATGTAGTATTCGCCCTTTTCCAAGAGTTCGGCGGGGAATACATCGAGGCGGTAGTCATAGTTTTGGCGATATTCGGCGATCAGGTTGCCCAAGTGTTGCTTGATGAAAGGTTGCACCACGACCTCTGCTACGATAGGATTGACGCGCATGATCGAGCCGTCGAAGTCGCGCGACATCACCTTGTCCTGGGCTTGTGTATTTTCCAAGTAGGTCAAGTAGGCTTCGACGAAGGCTTCAGGATTTTTGTCGTTCAAGTGCTTGTACATATCCATCACTGCTTGACCGCGTACGCCGGTGTGCTTCATCACTTGTACCCAGGGAGTGATTTCTGCGGTCAATTCAGGTTGGTCGGTATTGGCCAGGAGCACGTCGGCAGCCTCTACCATCATATCGAATTGCTCCTTCATCTCTGCCACCAAAGTAGCGTCGTAACCCTTGGCTATGCCGGTGTTGAAACGTGTAGCTACGCCCTTGAATTCGGTCGATTCGTTCGTACGGCGCAGACCGTGTGTGTTGACACCCAGGTCGACGTTGTGTTGGCAGAACAGGCGGAAGGCCTCGGCGCGCTCGGGCATCAAATACTTGATAGCGCGTTCCCACGAAGCGTTGCTGTCGTAGGCGCCCATGTTCCAGGTATAGTCTGCCACGCTGTAGAGTGATACCATTGAAGCTTCGGCGTATTCCATAGGGTTAGAGGTGTAACCCGATACCATATCCTCGATATTGAGGTCGTCGCCAAATGTAGGACCCATCAGGAGGTGACGGCCGCAGTAGTCGGTCACGGGATAGTTCAACCAGATGTAGGCCTTGCGACCGATACGTGGGTTGATCCATTCCAGGTCGGATTTGTTGATGAAGTCGACCACGCTGTTGCCGGTCCACATGATGCGTACTTCTTCGTACATATTGTCGCGCAATTCGAAGTGATAAGTATTACCACTCCAGCCGCGGTTGTATTCTGTAGGACAGATGATCAATGGATCTACGTCGTCGTGCTTGCGAACGAAATTGTCTGTCACGTAGTTCATCAATTGTGCTTGCTTGATACCACTTGTTCCTTCGCCCGAGATATCGTCGAAGAACACGGCAAACGAGCGGATACCCAATGCGTACATGCTTTCCAGTTTGTTCACCACGTTTTTCTCATCTGTAGCGTTCCATTGGATATCGTTACCGGGGTGTACTGCCCAGACAAATTTCACTTTGTTTTCTTTCGCCACGCGAGCCAATTCGCGCATCTTTTCAGCCTGTGCTGTGGGATAGTTTTCGCGCCAGCGACCACGGTGATAGGGGTCGTCCTTGGGGCCGTAGATGTAGACGTTCATCTTGTTGGCGCCATAGAATTGGAATTGGCGTATGCGGTCCGTTTGGCTCCAGTTGTTGCCATAGAATCCTTCCACCACGCCACGTTCTACGATGTCGGGCCAGTCCTTGACGGTGACGCTCATCACCTGTGGCTGTGCTGCCACTTGCAGGAACGACTGCACGCCGTAGAATGTACCCGCGCCGTCGTGTCCAGCGATCACCACGCGTCCGGGTTCTACCTTGAGCAGATAACCTTCGGCATGTTCAGGGATTTCACTGGCATATTCAGCCACTGCAGCATCGCCGCGCTCACCGATCACCAGTGTCACGCCGCCCTCTGCCACTTGGCACTTAGCCTTCAGCACTCGCACAGCATCGGCATCAGCCTCGTCGGCACCTTGCAGGGTATAGGTTACCCCTGCGCTGTCATAGGCCTTGTCTCCCCACGAGATGTTTTGTGGGATAGGCGAAATAGTCACTTGTTGAGCCTGCACCGCAACTGTTGCAGTCAGGGCAAAAGCAGAAAGAATGTGTTTGATTTTCATATCTGTGTATTTAGGTTTGGCACAAAGATAATCAGAAAATATTAGATAGGAATTAAGAAGCTACTTAATTTTCGAATATAAGTATAGGAAACTGCCATTTCATTATGTTTTATATTCAAAAAAAGTCGGCAGGGTGGACAAAAAGTCTGTTTCCTTCTATTTCTCGGCCATGTAGTTCTCGTCATGTGAATTGTGCAAATTGCCCTATGGATTTGCACGAGTGCAAAAAATGTATTACCTTTGCTCACGCTTGACACAGACAGGTGCGATATATTCCATATCCATGCATCCATCTGCACACATAGCGGTCTGCCTCTGTAGTTCAACGGATAGAATAGAAGTTTCCTAAACTTTAGATCCGAGTTCGATTCTCGGCGGAGGTACACAATGCCACAATAGACTAAAACTACATTCAGGGCAAGGCAATATCATACGCCTTGCTCTGTTTTTTTGGGGGGGATAAAAGGGGGGATGTGCTTGACTAATAAAAATTCGTGCCAATTCGTGCCAATTCGTGGTAAAAACAAAATCATTTGAGGTAAAGCAAAAAATATTCGTGGTTTATACACGTGATACATGAGATACGTGGAGAAAATTAATTTATCAACTGATTACACTGATTACACTGATTTTTTTTGCACACGATACGATTAAATCACTGCCTTCGTGTGATTTAAACAGAATTTAAACTGATTTCTCGGCACGGCGTCTGTTCTTGTCTATTGCATTGGCGAAGCATTATCAATCAAAATAAAACAGTTTAATCTGTGAAATCTGTTGATTATAAAAAATCCCCCCTCTCAAAAAAAGTCAAATGAAATTTGAATAAAACATTAGGCTTTTTTGAAAAAAGGTCTAAGGAAATTTTCACGAGGTCTAACATTTTTTCTGCCAGTAAAAAAACCTGCAACAATAAGCAAATCTGTGTGATAATCCTGCACGCTATCGGCAAAAAACTCTTGCCCACAACAGGGCGCCAACCAAACGGATACAACAAACCCAGAGTATCGGCTTATTCGCCTTACCCTGGGCTATATTGCTTTAGGCCCTTCAGCCATTTTTATCTGTTCATCGACGGATGATGCTCACCCCCTCGGGAATACTTAATTCATCTACATTCGTGATATGTTTGGGGATGGTGATTGAGGTCAGGCTATCACAATCTACAAATGCCCCCTTTTCAATACTGGTTACACTGCTAGGTATGTTGATAGAGGTCAGTCTAAAGCAATACGCAAATGCCAACTCTCCAATACTGGTCACACTATTGGGGATGGTGATTGAGGTTAGGCTAAAGCATCTATTAAATGCCTCCTTTCCAATGATCTTTACACTGCTTGGTATGTTGATAGAGATTAGGCTAGAGCACTCATAAAATACCTTCTCTCCAATGCTAGTCACACTGCTTGGGATAGTGACAGAGGTCAGGCTAGTGCAACCCCAAAATGCCGCATCTCCAATGCTGGTCACACTGCTTGGGATGGTAATCGAGGTCAGGCTCTTGCACTCATAAAATGCCCCCTCTCCAATGCTGGTAATTCTTTGATATTATTTTGTAGTTTCGTTACTTTGTACGATCTTTGCACCAGAAACAAGAAACGAATAACAAAATACTATATAATATGAAGGCAATACTATTAGTGCGAGTATCTACAGAAGCACAAGATTTCACAGAACAAGAAAGGGAAATCTACCAGATGGCAATAGCAGACGGTTACAAGCCAGAAGATATTATACCCATTTGTGAAAAGGAATCTGGTATTAAGCTAGCAGAAGAAGAAAGAGCTGGTTTGAACCGTATGAAAGAACTTATAGAAGCTGGCGGTGTAGATTGTGTGTACTGTTGGGAAGTATCCAGAATAGCCAGAAGAAAGAAGATTAACTTTAGCGTACTGGAATACCTTACTGAACACAAAGTACAACTTATTATTAAGAATCCTTCTATTACATTATTTAATAGGGATGGTAGTATTAATGAAGGTGCGGAAGTAGTGTTTACTTTGTTTTCTCAAATGGCAGAATCCGAAATGAGAACAAAGAAGGAACGCTTTAAGCGTAGTAAGGATGCCAGAAGAAAGCAAGGTTACTTCACTGGTGGATTCGTTCTATATGGATATACTACCGATGAAGATAAGAAACTTATCATACACCCAGAAGATTCAGAAGTAGTAAAGATGATATACCAGATGTACCTTACTGGAAAGTATAGCTATAGAAGCCTAGCAAAGGAAGTACAAGCTATGGGATTCTTTGCGGATAAAACCTTTACCACTGCCCAGACTGCTATAAAGAAGATTCTTTGTAATACTGCTTATGCTGGTGTACCTAGTGCGGATGGTAGCTATACTAAATTAAAAACTGAAGGTAATGTTTACCCACCACTGGTAACTTTGGAAATGGTAGAAAAGTGTAAGAAGATTGCAGAAGGTAACATTATCCTTCCTAAGAAGAAGTATAGCACCGTTTACTTCGGTAAAGGTATCCTAAGATGCCCTGACTGTGGTAAAGTAATGATAGCGGTGAAAGCAAGAAACTTCTACCACTGTAGCAAATGCGGAAATAAGAACATCATTAATATAAATATGGTAGATTCTGCTTTGTGGCTTTGTGCTTCCCCACTGTATGTAGAAAAGATGGCTAAGAAGGATGAAGGACAAAAAGAATACTATGAAACACAGATAGTACTTCTGAACCAGAAGATAGAAGTAGCCCAGAAAGATATAGAAGTAATACAAAAGCGTGCGGATGGTATTGAAAGAAGGGCTTATGTAGATGGTACTATGGATATTGAGAAAGCAGATAACTATATAG
>JAZQSL010000002.1:0-235017 GCA_045630125.1 Alloprevotella sp.
ATTTGAAATAGAGGTGACCGATGAACTGCTGGAGGACTATGAGGTGGCATATATGAACAATATGCATACCTATGACGCCGACGACGACGGCAGTTTTGACAAAATGGATATGGAAATCATCAAGATAAAGAACGGTACACTGAAGGCGAATTACCCTTACTTCATCCGTGCAAAGAATACTGAAGCAATGGATATGAACCTGGTAATCGAGAATGCGTTAGTGGAATCTACAGCAGAAAGAACTGTTTCCTGTCAATCGGTAAGATCAATATTTGAACTTAGAGGTATATACGAACGAATGGGGCCATTTGACTTTGCGGAGATGTATGGCACTCACTATGCAATATCTACCGAAGGTGGCTGGTGGCAAACCGAAGGACTTAACCCCTTCCGTGCATACCTCACCATCATACCACGCTCAGGAACACCAGTATATGCTCCTCACATTCGCCACATCGACATACGCGTGTTGGGCGACGGTGGTACAACGGGTATCGAGGAACTCGGTGGACAAAACGGAGCTGTGAACTCTGAAATCTACGACCTTAGCGGACGCCGTGTGATGCTGCCTCAGAAGGGTGGGGTGTATATCGTAGGCGGTAAGAAAATTGTGTATTAACCAATCTCTAATTGAAAGACTATGAAACGAGAATATATCAAACCCCTAACTCGAACTATGGAACTTCACTTAGAGTCCATGCTCGCCGCGAGTACCGACCGCATTCCTGTAGGGGGAAATGAAGTTAAACCTTCTGCCACGAATAAATACAATAGCCCTTGGGATAGTCAGCATTGGGACGAGTCATCGGGCGATGAATAGTTTCAGCGCTAATCCTCCCACTCCAGCTGAATAGACAAAAGCAATAAAGAGAGCAGCCACAGATTGTGTGCAGCTCTCTTGTGTATATAGGGAAGGGGGAAGGCATTCGTGTTATTCGCCTCTGATTAAGAAATATTCATCCCGCATGGAGATTGCCTTTAGCCCCTTCGGGCGGAGAACTTCATTTCGTGTTATTCGTGCAATTGACTACGTCGATTTTCAATTCGTGTTCTCTTAAACATAGATATTCTCGTTTTTTTCGGTTGAATATCTATGAGGGGGCTTGTATGAGTACAACTATCCATCAAACAAAGAGTTATCTATATTTACCGGACAGCAATAACTCTTTTATTTCTCCCTCCTCCCTCAACTCTCAACTCTCAACTCTCAACTCTCAACTCTCCTCTCTCCTCTCCTCCCTCTCCTCCCCAAAAACTTCACTTTTTATTTTGCAAGGTCATTTATTTTGCAGAACTTTGCACTTTGATTTGAATTTCAGCTAAAAACAAGGAAAAAATTTCTTAATATATACTTAAAACAAATCAAAAAATTAAAAAGTTATGTTGTTTACAGCAATCGTAGCACTATTCATCGTGGGCTATCTGTGCATTGCCCTCGAGCACGTATTGAAAGTCAACAAGGCAGCGACAGCACTGTTGATGTTTGTAGGCACCTGGACCCTCTTGATGGTAGGTGGTGCTGGTGAATTCTTCGTAGGTAGTACAGACTTTGTTCACGATGTGACCAAGGCTATCGAGCACCATTTGGGTGAAGCAGGTACTACCCTGTTTTTCTTGATGGGTGCAATGACTATCGTAGAAGTGGTGGACCAAAGTGGTGGTTTCAACTTCGTACGCGGTATGCTCGCTACCAAGAGTAAGAAGAGCCTCCTTTGGAAGGTAGCATTCATGACATTCATCCTGTCGGCTATCCTCGACAACTTGACCACTTCTATCGTGATGGTGATGATCCTGCGCAAGTTGGTGGCAGACCAAAAGGACCGTATCATCTACGCTTCGTTGGTGATCATCGCAGCTAACTCGGGTGGTGCATTCTCGCCAATCGGTGACGTGACTACTATCATGATCTGGAACAAGGGCTTCATCACTGCTGGTCAAGTGATCATGGAATTGTTCTTGCCTTCACTCGTATCTATGGTAGTGCCTGCATTCCTCCTGTCGTTCATGCTCAAAGGTAACCTGCCCGAAGTGGAAGACCAAAGTGCTGGCGAAGGTGTGACAGACTTGACACGCGTACAACGCCAAGTGGTATTCGCAGTCGGTGTAGGTGGTTTGATCTTCGTGCCCATCTTCAAATCTATCACTCACTTGCCTCCATTCGTAGGTATCTTGTTGGTGCTCGGTTTGCTCTGGACAGTGACAGAAATCTTCTACCGTCACCTGCCCGAACACTGTGAAGAAGGCGGTACACAAAAGCGTATCACCAATATCCTCTCACGCATCGATATGGCTACAATCCTGTTCTTCCTCGGTATCTTGATGGCAGTAGGTTGCTTGCAGGAAATCGGCGCCCTCACAATGATGGGTGAAGGTTTGAACACTGCATTTGCTGGCAACAACTACCTGATCACAGGTATCATCGGTGTCCTTTCAAGTATCGTGGACAACGTGCCCCTCGTAGCAGGTTGCCTCGGTATGTACGATCCATCTATGGGTGGCGAATTCGTATGCGACGGTATGTTCTGGCAATTGTTGGCATACTGTGCCGGTGTCGGTGGTTCAATGTTGATCATCGGTTCTGCAGCAGGTGTAGTCGTAATGGGCTTGGAAAAGATTTCGTTCGGCTGGTACATGAAGAACATCTCATGGGTAGTCCTCGTCGGTTACCTCGCAGGTATCGCAGTATACTGGGTAGAACGCGCCTTGTTCTTCTAATCCCCCATTTGATAGCATAATATCAAACTATACGCCGCCCACATCTCGATCGAGGTGCGGGCGGCATTTGTTTTGTCGTGCAGACATTAGCCGAATGTGATGTTTAAATGCGATGTTTTGTTGTAAAAAAGTCTTAGATAATTTCAACGAGACGTCGCAAAATTTAAAAAAGGTAAGACTTTTTTTATCATCATCCTTTGAGAGATTCGCCGTCATGGATCAAATAACATAGAGCTTATACCGAACTCACGTTAATTTGTAGTATTTTCCCAAAAAGGACTTGAACGAATAGACTTTTTTGGAAAATTTTGTTTAACTTTCGGCCAAAATTGTAAACAATCAGAAGATAAGGTATAAGATGTCAATATTTGATGAATTCAAAGGGCTGATGTCCGAGCACTTGAAAGATGTCCGAAAGGAAATGGAAAAGTCCCTGCGCGAGGTGCGAAAGGATATACGTAGTGGTTGGAATGGCAACGACGATTATTATGATGACAACGACGATATTTTTGGACGTTCGCGCTCGTCACGTCGTAGTTCAATGTATGATTACAAACTCCCCTCTGAGCGTAATGCTCGACAAGTAGCACCGCCTCCACCCCCATCCCGCGCTGTGCCAAAATCTGCGCCAAAAGCAGAGGCAAACAATCAGGGATTGTATGATCCGGCGCTCGAGAACCTTATCAATCTGGCACTGGCAGATGGCGAACTGTCGGACAAGGAAATCGCCGTGCTCTTCAAGCGTGCCCAAAGTATGGGTATAGACCTGGACGAATTTGAAATGGTGCTACAAGCCCGACTCTTCGAAAAACAGAAGGCTATGCAGAGCGAGAGCAAACCAAAGCAAAGCACACTGCCCCCTCCGCCTCCAATCGCTGCACCAAGTGTGCCGCCTGGGATGAGAAAGTGTCCAGCATGTGGAGCCGTCGCTAATATCAGCGAAAGGGAATGTGCTTATTGCGGATACATCTTCCCCTATTAAGCATGGATATACAGACAGAGCAGAAATAAATAAGCAGATAATACAAAATAATAAAATACTATGGCACTATTTGGAACAAGCAAAGGTAATAGTGGCGGTGTGATGAATGTGATCCGCTGCGACGAACCTGAATATCTCATTTGGAAATGGCGCCCTGAGGGACAAGATGTCAACACCACTTCGCGCGAGAATGCTATACGCTATGGCAGTAGCCTGCGTGTGAAAGATGGAGAAATGGCCGTGTTCGTCTACAGACAACAAAACGGTACGTGTCAAGATTTCATCATGGGTCCCTACGACGGCACAATTAATACGGCCAACTTCCCCGTATTGTCCAGCATCGTTGGCTTAGCTTTCGGTGGCGAATCACCCTTCCAAGCCGAAATCTACTACATCAACCTGGCGGGCAACGTGCAAATCCGCTTCGGTGTGCCCTATTTCGACGTCTTCGATCCAAGATACCCCGACCACGGCATACCCGTAGCCGTGCGCGGTACTCTCACATTCAACATCGCGGACTACCAAGAGTTCATCAAACTCAACCGCTTGATCAGCTTTGATCTGAACAACTTTAAGCAACAAATCAAAGATGCCATCGTCAAGTACGTGAAGCACGTCGTGATGAATGTGCCCGACTCAATGGGCGTGCCTATCGTGCAGATGGAACGCAAGATTTTTGAAATCAACGAGAAGGTAAACGACTTCTTGAAACCAAGATTGACAGAGGATTTCGGCGTCAATCTCAAAGGACTGGATATCGCCAATATCGAGATAGACAAATCAAGCCCTTACTATCAAGAGTTGCGCAACCTGACAGCAGGTATCACCGCTGCAACCATGAGAGAGCAAGCAGACATCAATCTGCAAAACATGCGCGATATGCAGGCGATGAACAAGAAAAACCTGGAGGAAACCATGCGCATCCAACGCGAAGAAATGCAACGCGCACAGCAATTGCAAACGCAAAGCAACTATATGGGTGCACACATGGCCAATCTGCAAGCAGACGTACTGCGCACCGGTGCACAAAACCTCGGCGCAATGGGTACGATGAATATGGAAGGCGGCAGTGGTGGCATGAATCCCGCAGGCATGATGACTGGCATGATGATGGGTGGCGCTATGGGACAGCAGATGGCTGGCATGATGGGCAATATGGGCCAACAAATGCAACAAGCAATGAATACCCCACCACCTATGCCCAATGTGCAATATCATGTCTCGGTGGGCGGAGCACAAAGCGGCCCCTTCAACATGCAGCAATTGGCACAAATGGTGCAAACCGGACAACTCACACCACAGACATACGTGTGGAAACAAGGTATGGCTGGATGGGATGTAGCAGGCAATGTGACTGAACTGCAACCCCTCTTTGCACCACCAGCACCCGCAGGACCTCCCACACCTCCTCCTGCACCATCTGGTCCTCCTACTCCACCCCCAGCGCCATCTGGACCTCCCGCTCCACCTTCAATGCCTTGATGCAGGTGCTTGGTTGTTGTTTAGCGAGCAATACTGACGCATTACAGAGGGCGGTCCCAGTCTATTTAGACTTATACGCCTTTTCTAAATAACAATATCAATCTTAAAAAACATATTATGAGAAAAATTCAAATTTCGTTGATTGCAATCTTTGCTATTTTATTGGCATCTTGCTCAGTGAAACCTAAACAAATCACTCCCGAAGCGGTCAAATTTGAAGACGGCGGATTGGCTGATTTGGTGGAATTGGTGAATGAGCCATGCGAATTGAGTTACGAAGTGACCGAAGGTGAAATCGAAACACAAACATTCGTGCTCAAAGCCAAATTGAAATTGAAAGAAGAAGTTCCCTACCTGAAGGACTATGAACTCAAAGACATCGACTTGACCGACAAAGTGCTCAAAGTCGCTCTGAAAGATGAAAGCGGCAAGGATGTGAAGCATTTGCGCCTGAACAAAAAATACTATAACAAACTGAAAAAAATCCTTCGTGAAGGCAAAAAGGGCGAAGTTGTCGACGTCGTATTCTCTGCCAGCTTCCGCAATTCTGAAAAGGCTCCCGAATGGTTTAAACAAGTTGTAAAATTCGCTCCCGAAGGAGCAGGCGACGTCTTCCCCATCGTCTACAATCTGGATGGCTCCATCGGAAAGTATCCTATAGGAATGACTTTGATCGAATACTCTGACGGCGTCGTTCAGGGTGCTTACTACTACAAGAAATTCGGTTCTGGCAACCTACTTTTTGTTAAGGGTGTGAGAAGCGGCGATCGCGTCATCCTTGACGAATATACTGATTCTGGCAACAATTCTGGCTACTTCAATGGTAAGTTGAATAAGGAAAAATTTGTGGGCGAATTTGATGCGTTGGATTTCGGCACACACTATACTTATGAAATTCCTACCAGCCAGGATATGGAAACTTTGAATTTTGAGGGCATCAACTTCGACCGTTTTGAAAAGGGTTGGGGCGTCTTGGAAATTGCGCCTGGATTTGCCGAAGATGTTAATATCATTGACATAGATATGGACGGAGGCAACAGTGGAGAATGGTTGGATAAGTTTGAACAATATGTAGACGACTACATCTCATTGCTCAGGAAGGCAAACAATGGCGATCCTACTGCAATCGCAGACGTAACAAATATGCTGCAGGATATATATGAATTGCAAGGCGAACTTGAAAACATAGAGGCATCTATGAGTGCTGCCGACATGGCAAGATTGGCTGCCATCAACCTGAAATTGGCTAATGCCTTAGCAGAGGTGCAATAATGTCTCTGTTGACAAAAATACACGTGTAATCACTTGAAATAAATATTCAGATTGGCGCAAGCGTGTAAATGCTTGTTTGCACAGACCGACTTGCGCCAATTCTACTTAAAAAGCCACATAGATATGAACAACGATAGTTTCTTTTCAATGGACAAACTTGTCGAGTTTGGACTTGGTATGGCTATGGCTCAGCAGATGGTCAATGTGATGAACCAAAGTATGCAGAATATGTATATCCCGGGTTCGGCGCAAACATTGCCAAAGCCCGAGATCTATTATGTCGCTGTCGACGGTACCCAGGTGGGACCCTTGAATGGCGGCGAATTGATGCATCTGGTCAATCAGGGCAAGGTGAACAAGGATACGTTGTGCTGGATGCCTGGTATGCAGGCTTGGCAAACTGTCGAACAAACGCCTGCCGTGTTGAAACTGATTGCACTCACCCCTCCTCCACTCAATCTTTAATAAGCGACGTAAGATATGAAACTGAATTTAGTACCCACAGTCTTGTCACTCCTGCTGACAGCTGCTCTCACCTATTCTCTGTATAGTTTGGCACGGGATAGTCAGGATGTCGTGATGCTCACAGTTTGTTCGGCACTGACCATCGCCTTCACGTTGGGTTCGCTCATGGGCGTGCAGATGACCGACAGTCGTGATACTGTCAATCTGAAAGTGTGGAGCGGACTGATGTCGCTGGTCGCACTTGTCGTAGCCTTCCTATCTGCAACAATTGGTGCTGTGTCTGCGCTGTATATCATCTTGGTGACAGGCATTCTGGTCATCCACATCCTGGTACTTTGGGCTTTTTATAAGAAAAAAGGTCAAGACCAACTGCAAGAATAAGGGCGTATTGGTCAAAAAGAAGCCCACTCTGTATGAGCGGCGACCTAAGGTGTCGTCCGAAACAAAGGCTTCTGATAAATAAGGGTTTTTAGTAAAGGAAAAGGTCAGCCTCTGCGTGAGTGCTGACCTTTCCTTGTCTTATGCTATAGACCTTTCTTTGTCCTATGCTATAGTCGTGTGTACCCTTATTTGCCTTTTTCCCATGGCAATGGTCCTTGGGGACGGCTGCTCAGGACCACATGTTTTGCGATACCCATTTTCTTTATCTTTTCGTCCACAGCTGTGGGCAGGCTGACGTACTCCAGCGAATAGCTGCCGACAAATGCATTTCGACCTACCTTCTTCACCTTGTCGGGCACGCATACGCCCTTCAAGCGGTTGCAGTAAGCCAGGGATTTTCTGCCCAAATGCTCCAGACTGTCGGGCAGTGCGATGTCTGTCATACCGTTGCAGAAAGCGAAGGCATTTGCCTTGATTTTCTTCACGCCGTCGGGCAGTGTGATGCTGGTCATATCATTGCAACCCCAAAAGGCATTTCTGCCCACGCCTGTCACCTGATAGGTTTGGTCTTCGTGCTTTGTCGTAGCGGGTATCACCACGTTGCCCTTGTAGTGCACACCCTTTTTGTGCGACACTTCCACCGTCTTGTGCTTGCGGCTGGTCACCTTATAATAAATGCCGTCTACTTCGAAATCGTAGGCATAGACCGCTGTGCTGCACATCAGCATCAGGGCCGCCATAATCATCTTGATGCAATTGATTTTCATTGTCGTGTAATTGTTTTTAGTTGTTGAGTCGTGTTGCAAAAGTAGAGAATAAATATGAATACATCGTGTTTTGTTTCTCTTTTTTTATGTCAGTAATGCGCTTTTATACTTTTTTATCTTCTTAGCGCAGCTTTTTCGGTGTGGGTGTAGGGATGGGCGACCTCTGTTTTTGACGTTTTTGGGGTTGATGCTATCAGTTTTTGCATAGGTCAAAATAGGCCGTTTTATCATTTTTTGAGGTGAGAAATTGTAGAAAATCGGACGGAATTTGTAGAAAAATCAATATTTCTATATGAAAAATGCAACTTTTCTTCATTTTTTTTTGCGGGATTAAAAAAAGTTAGTACTTTTGCATCGTCTTCTAACGAGGACACCAATAAGTTTGGTCCATGGTGTAATGGTAGTCACAACAGGTTTTGGTTCTGTTAGTCTAGGTTCGATCCCTGGTGGACCAACAAAGATTGAGCGAGTTTCGAGTTCTGATGAGCGCGAAGCTCGTTTTCTTTTTATCCTCTTTGGTCCTGAATAGATGCTGCAAAGGTGCTTCTCACACCACTCCCATCACTTGGGCTATCCAGCGCAGCACGCATTGTGTATCATTATAGTCTTCTGAATCCTGCCTCCTCTGTTATGCAATTACGCCTCTCTCACGAATTTCGCATAGATACAGCGCTGCTGCAATTGCAGTTTGAGCGTGGTGTGGCAGATGTGGGACAATTGCGCCGCCAGGGCAGATCTATCACCGTGATACTGCCGCGCGATTTCGATTTTGCCAATCCTGTGGCGCACCAGTGGGCACATCGTGTGCTCTGTGGTGTACTGCGCACCGAAGCCAAGCGCATCCTGCCCGCCAAGGTCAGCACCTTCGCTCGGCAATACGGTTTGCGCTACAATCGCGTAGTGATCAAGGACGTTTCGACACGTTGGGGCAGTTGTTCGTCGCTGGGCAATATCAACCTTTCGCTTTGGCTGCTGCTTGCGCCCGAAGACTTGGTCGACTACGTGGTCAAGCACGAATTGGCGCACCTCAACGAGATGAATCATGGTCCCCGCTTCTGGGCAGAAGTGGACCGCATGACGGGCGGCCCAGGTACGGGCAAGGCCCTCGAGCGTAGAATGAAGGCCTTTGCGCGGACTTTGTCACGAGTGCGATAGGGGTTGAAAATGCCTCGGCGAAATCTATTGTTCGTACTATACGTATTGCCTTCAAAAAAGTAAAAGACCTTGTAGAAAAAAACCTTAACCTTTTTCAAAAAACATTAGACCTTTTTTTAACGAGATGTCGCGAAATTTTTACAAGGTCTTGGAAAGTTTTCAGGAGATTTTTTCTTAACTTGCGACAAATTTTCTGTCTCTCGCATACAACTATTATATGAAACACCATATCTACTCCTCAATCCTCATGGTCAAGCGCTGGGGAATCGCAGCCCTGCTCGTGTGCGTGGCAATGCTGGTCTGCGTGCCACAAGGTCTGCGTGCGCAAGTGCCGAGCGCCGAGGTCACGTCATTGTTGCAAATGATGCGCAATGCCGCCGCCTTCGATCACAACTTTCCCCGCGAGAAGGTGTATCTGCATCTGGACAACAATGCCTACTACGAGGACGAGACGATATGGTTCAAGGCCTACGTCGTGCGTGCCGCCGCCCATACCGCAGCGCCCGTGAGCCGCGTGCTCTATGTCGACCTGCTGGACGCAGGCGGTCGCTTGGTAGAGCAAGCCGTGCTCAAGGTCGATTCGTTAGGCAGAGCCGAGGGCAAATTCTCCCTAGCCTTGCCCGTCAAACAGGGCTTTCACGAAATCCGTGCCTACACCCGCGAGATGGTCAATTGGGGCGCAGAGGCCTGCTATAGCCGCGTGATCCCCGTATTCGAGCGCCCCGTGCCACGACGCAAGACGATGCACGTCGACGATCTGCTCTCGGCGCCACTCACCCTGGACTATCCCGCCGACAACGACGAACCCACGCAAATGCATCCCCGCCGCATCAGTGCCGATACGGCTGCCGCACCACGTGTGCAGTTCTATCCCGAAGGCGGCGCTCGTGTCGAGGGACTGCCCCAACGTGTGGCGTTTCAGATCGAGGGAACGGCAAAACAATGCGCCGAAGCGGGGCTCAAGATATACACCCACGACGGACAGGAGTTGACCACCTGCACCATCCTGCACGACGGGATGGGCACCTTCCTGATGACGGCACAGGCCGACGGCGGTTATGCTATGCTGGATGGCAATCGCTACGAACTGCCCCAAGCCGATGCTATGGCTGATGCCGTATTGTCCCTGCAAGCCCAGGGCGCAGGCGTAGCCTATCAGGTGCAGATGCGCCCCGATCAGCTCGGTGCCGACCGCACCCTGGGGGTGATGGTGATGCACGGCGGACGGGTGTGCTATGCCGACACGCTGTGCACTGTGGGAGGCATGGCCGAGGGCGAAATCGATGCCACGGCACTGCGCCACGGCGTGCATACGCTCTATCTCTTTGACGCCTCGGGCCGATGTCTGGCACAGCGTATGTTTTGGCAGGAAGCCGACTTGCCACGTGCCCAAATCAAGGTGCGACAAAGCGCCCGCCAATATGAACCCTACGCCCCCATCGCACTCGAATTTGAGGTGACCGACCAGCAGGGCACGCCGCTACAGACAGACTTCTCGCTCTCTGTGCGCAGTGAGTCGGGCGAAATGGTGCAAGGCACCGACATTGGCGCCAGTGTATCGCTGTTGCTCGCCTCCGAAGTGCGCGGTTATATTCATCGCCCCCACGACTATTTCTCCCCCACCCTGCCTCACCGCCGCGCCGCCCTCGACGTCCTGCTCATGGTGCAGGGATGGCAGAGCAATACCTTCGAGGAAGTGGCTCATCCCGATGTTTTCCTGCCCCACCAGCCTATCGAAGAAGGTCTGACCCTGAACGGCCGCCTGCTACATGATAATGAAAAGATGACCCCCCTGGCAGATACGCCGCTACGCCTGAAAATGTATTCGCCCAAGGGTATGGCGCTGGAAGCAGAGGCCAAGAGCGATGCAGAAGGGCGATTTGCGCTGGTCAGTAATGTCGATTATACCGGAGACTTGATGGCGCAATTTACTGCAACCAATGCGGCGGGCAAACCCTTGCATTATCGCTTGATGCTGGACCGCTGGTTTGCCCCTGCGCCGCGAGATTTTCACGCCTCGGCGCTCCGGGTCTATGCGCCCCAACTCCATATGGCGGGCGCAACGGATCTATTGCCCTCAGCCGTCGAATTGTTCGAATGGACCGACACCATTCCGCAAGAGGTAGGCCGCGTGTTGGGCGAAGCCGTAGTGAAGGGTAAAAAGAAGTACCGCGGCTTGCAAGGCAATCGCTATTCCTATGGCGGAGGTGAGAAGGCGGGGATGCGACAGGGCGATTTTTTCATCAACCTGAACCGCGAATACGAACGCTACAAGGATATGGGTGGCGGCGCCGAGTTTATATTGGATTTCCTCGCCCTGCTGGACAGTCGTGCCGAAACCCGCTGGACCGCCGAGAGCGATGCTGCTGCGGCGATGGCACAGATCACACCAGGGATGAACTACGGCGAATCAACAGAGTCAAGCGAAGGCACTGGCGGCGTGACGGAAAGTGCGGACGAGAACCTGCAAAAGGGGCTGAAATGGCGTGGTCGTACCACTGAGATTATGGTAAATAATGACCAAGTGAAATACGATTTGGCCACAGCTCCCGTGGAGTGGTTTCAATCCGTAGCCGTGGCGCCGGGACACAAGGCGGGCCGCTTCCGCGATCTCAATCCCGGCGAACAAACGCCCGACTATCTTATCCTGCTCTACGAGAATCCTGAATCCTATCGTATAGCGACAAAAAAAGGCGTAGAGAAACGCCGCATCAAGGGGTACACACCCGCTACAAACTTTTATCATCCCGACTATCGCCGTCGCGATATGCCTACGGACCAGGATGTGCGCCGCACGCTGTGCTGGATGCCTTCTGTCAAGACCGATGCCAATGGACGCGCATCTGTCATCCTATACAATAATGGTACGCCCGATCAGCAGATCCGTATCGTCGTGCGCGGCATCTCTCCCCAAGGACATTTTATAGAATTTGGCGAATGACGCAGACTTTGCTTTAACAAGACAATCTCAGCCCAAGGGCATTTTATAGAGTTTGGCGAACGACGCAGACCTTGCTTTAACAAAACAATCTCAGCCCAAGGATATTTTATAGAATTTGGCGAACAAAAAAAAGTGGGTATGTGAAATGCAAAACTTTGATATGAACCCCCTCCTATACCTTATCCCCTCCTCCTCCAACTCCGCCACCCTCTTCTTCAACGCTGCATTCTCCAACTCTAACATCCTCATCCGCGCCTAAAATCTGTAAGATCTCGCCAAAATTTTTTAAGCTTGTGTAAAATTTATCAACAATCAAATCTATCGCAGAGAATAATTCCTTACCTTTGCGGTGAAACTTTCTAATCTTATAAAAATTTTACACTATGAAACCTTGGGAATATTATGACAATTACATTAAGATGACGCTTAAAGCTGGTGATAAAACTCAGGATTTGGAAGACCTGTTTTTCGAAATAGATGTTGCAGGCATCAGTCCTGCGTCAGAGTTTGCTTGTTATGTAGACGCGGTAATTAAGCAAGGTGTACCAGAAGATAATGAAAAGGAAGTTGCATTGCAGGCACTTCTATATTTCCTATGCGAACATTTTGGCGAAAACTTTGTTGAAGACTATGAAGCGGATTCTTTTTCCGTATCTTTCGAAGGCGAAGTGTTGTACACTGCTACTGGTTCTGAATATGTGGAATACTGCGAAAGCAAAGGGTGGATTTAAGAAGAACACCATTTACAAAAAAAAGAACATCCCCAAAATTTTGTCCGCCCCCCAAAGGTTGGACGGATAAATAAAAAGTGCTATTTGGAAGTGGGTGTGTCAAAACTCGAGTTTTGACACACCCACTTGTATAGCGCAGATTTCTCTTATTTCCTTTTATTACAATTGTCCACTCTCCACCATACGCACTACGCGCTCGGTGAAGTAGTCGTCGCCCTCGGGGTCGTAGCGTTTCGTCAGACTTTGACCGAAGAGCCACGCCAGCGCTTGGTAGGCATTGGCCTTGAACGAACCGATGAAGGCCTTCGCTATGTCGTAGCCCGTCTGATTGCACTCGCGGTCGATCAGTTTGACGAACAGTTTGCCCTGCGAACGGCTCATTTTCTTGAGCGTCGGTGTGTAGGTTTTGGTCAACTCTTTCTCCATCAAATCCAGGTGTGCCGCGCGAGCCTCCTTGGTGGGCAGTGTCTCGATATATTCATAAGTTTCGATGACGGTCAACTTTGCCAATTTCGCCAAGGGTAGCAGTTTTTTCACATTTTGCACCAAGCGATTGTAGCGCTGCCTTTCCTTATCATTTTTGAATGTCAGTTCGGGATATTTATAGAACGTCGGCATCACCACATGCGTGATGCTGTCGCCCCCATACAGGATGCGGCCCACCTGCACCTCCATAGCCGTAGCCGCCACCTCGCTTTCTTTCACTTCGGGCAGGGCGTCGACCTCTTGCGCCTGGGTTTGTGGCAAGCAGAGCAGGGCAAGTAGTACGCAGAGTATGTATCTAATTTTCTTCATTTGGCGGCGAATGTACAAATAAAAAGCGATTCTCGTGCACAATTTGCCTTGAGAAATGCTTGGATTAAAAAAAAATAACTTCCTTTGTGAAAATAAATCCCCTATCTCGCACAAATTCCACGCCGATACAGCCAATGGGCGAACGAAAAGACGTCCTCAGCAGTGCATCAGAAGAGGTGCCAAAAAGTGCTGGGAAAGGGTATATTAAATAACGATAAAAACGAAAAAACTATGGCAAAAAGTAAAAAAATGAAGACCCCGCGTCTCACCAAGAAGGATATACGCGGATTGCTGCTTGATCTGTTTGAAGAATCACAGGGCAGAAAGATAAATGTCAAGGACATCTTCCACTACCTACGTGCCGCGAATCATCCCGCCAAGATGCTCATCCTCGATGTGCTCAAGGAATTGGTACTCGACGACTATCTGGCTACCGACGGTCAGGGTATGTATCAAACTGCCGACCGCTCGCAGGTGATGGAGGGCACCTTCGTGCGCAAACGCAACGGCCGCAACTCGTTTGTACCCGACGACGGCGGACAACCTATATTGGTGTGCGAACGCAATAGCCACCACGCTCTCGACGGCGACCGCGTCAGCGTGACTATGCTGGCCCGACGCGGCGGACATACCCGCGAGGCGGAAGTCATCGAGATCCTGAAGCGCGCCAAGGACACTTTCGTGGGCGAACTGCAGGTGGAAAAGGGATTTGGCTTCTTGATCACCGAAGACCGCGCTTTGGCGACAGATATCTTTATTCCTAAAGACAAACTGAAGGGCGGCAAGTCGGGCGACAAAGCCGTGGTGAAGATCACAGAGTGGCCCGAGAATAGCAAAAGTCCCATTGGCAAGGTGATTGACGTATTGGGCAAAAAGGGAGACAACAATGCCGAAATGCACGCTATTCTGGCGGAATTCGGCCTACCTTATAAATACCCCGCACACGTCGAGGAGGCGGCCAATGCTCTGTCGCCCGACATCACACCCGAGGAGATCGCCAAACGCGAGGACTTCCGCGCTGTCACTACCTTCACCATCGACCCACGCGATGCCAAGGACTTCGACGACGCTATCTCTATCCGTCGTCTGGATGAGGCTTGGTGGGAAGTGGGTGTGCATATCGCCGACGTGTCGCACTATGTGACCGAAGGCAGTGTGATCGACCGCGAAGCCGAAAAACGTGCCACCAGCGTCTACCTGGTAGACCGCACGATTCCGATGCTGCCCGAGCGATTGTGCAACTTCATCTGTTCGCTACGTCCCAACGAGGAGAAACTGGCCTACTCGTGCATCTTCCAGATCAACGAACAGGGCGACATCCGCCACTGGCATTTGGCACACACCGTGATCTGTTCGGACCGCCGCTTCACCTACGAAGAAGTGCAGGCGATCTTCGAGCGCAATGGCGACGCTTCGCCCGCAGACCTCGCTTTGCCTGGCGAACATCCCGAACCTTTGCCTCGCGGTGCTAAGCCCGAGGGCGAATTTGCCGAGGAACTTCTCACCCTGAACCACATCGCCAAGGCCCTGCGTGCGAAACGCTTCAAAGACGGTTCGATAGGTTTCGACCGACCCGAAATCCGCTTCGAAATCGACGAGACCGGCCACCCCATATCTACCTACATCAAGGTAGCAAAGGACGCGAATAAGTTGGTCGAAGAATTCATGCTCCTGGCCAACCGTAGCGTGGCAGAAATGATCGGCAAGGTGCCTCGCGGCAAGAAGGCGAAAGTCCTGCCCTATCGTGTGCACGATGTACCCGATGTGGAGAAAATGGAAAAACTCAGCGCCTTCGTCGCGCGATTTGGTTATAAAGTGCGCACCGACGGCACCAAGACCGAAGTATCCAAGAGCCTGAATCGCCTGCTCGAGGATGTGAAGGGCAAGCGCGAGGAAGGCGTGGTGGAACTGGTAGCCCTGCGCGCCATGCAAAAGGCCTATTACAGCGTACACAATATCGGCCACTACGGCTTGATGTTCCAGCACTACACACACTTCACCTCGCCCATCCGTCGCTACCCCGACACGATGGTGCACCGCTTGCTGAAGCGCTATGCCGAGGGCGGCCGTTCGGCTAATGCCAACAAATACGAAGACCTGTGCGAACACTCGTCAAACATGGAGCAATTGGCGACAAATGCCGAGCGCGCCAGCATCAAATACAAGCAGGTGGAATTCATGGCCGACCGCATGGGACAAGAGTTCGACGGCACGATCTCGGGCGTGACCGAGTTCGGCCTCTACGTCCAGGTGGATGAGAACGGGTGCGAGGGTATGATTCCCCTGCGCTCACTGCTGGACGACTACTACGAATTCGACGAGCGCAACTACTGCCTGGTGGGTCGCCGTTTCCACCGTCGCTACGAATTGGGCGAGAAGGTGCGCATACGTGTAGAGCGTGCCAATCTGGACCGCAAACTCCTGGACTTCGCCCTGGCCGACGACGAGCACGCACAAAACATTCAGGCGCGCAAGGACAAAGCCTCGGCACATACCAGCAACGCCTTTGACCGTGGCGGCAAGGCGAAAGGCAAAAAGTCGCGCCGCCGTGGCCGCTGATAGAGCAGCGGCCTGTCTTCTGAATTTAGCCTAACGAATGTCCCAGAAATTTTCTTATAAAAAACAACCCCTAAATTTTAATTTAATGAAGAAAAACACATTGTGCTTATTTATGTTATTACTCTTAGGACTTAATTTTAATACTTTTGCCCAAGGAGTAATGCAACAAGGCGTAGCTTATTTTTACAATTATAAAACAAAGACCAAGACCCCTGTTTCTGGCGTGCAACTTACAGTGATGGATGCTCAGCCCACCACGAGTGGTGAGGGTGGAGTCTTTTCCTTGAAGTTTGGAAAGGATAGCAAGGTTGGTGATAAAATACATCACAGCAAACGACCAACCTACTTGGGACATCAAGGAATGACTGTATTTAATAAAACCGAATTCGATGGGTGGCACATTGTCAACGACCCCATTAAATTAGTGATGTGCAAATATGATGAATTTCGTGTGCTTAAAGAACAGTATTATAATGAAGGTAAAAAATCGGTAGAGAAGAAGTACTCTCGTGAATTGGCTGCGTTGAAAAAGGATGCTGAGGACTATTATGAGCAGTTGCAGGAACTGCAAGAAAAATATGACCGTATCAACAACGAATTGCAGAATACGGCAGAAAGCATGGCACTGATAGATCAAAGTGAGTTAGATGATGAAATGTTAATGGTACTCAGTTTGTATGAGCGGGGTGAAGTGGACTCGGCAATGATAAAACTGGAATCATTAAATTTACTATCACGACTCAAGCAACAAAGACAGATACGCGATACTGCTAATGAAAATGTCGAAAATCTTGTAAAAAAATTACGCACAGCTATTCCTATCTATAAGAACTCTGGTGAATGGGATTTTGTGGCAACAGCGTTACAAACGATAGCAGATGAAACTCAAGATTATAAAGATTTGATAGATTATGCTCTATTTTGCGAAAAACAAAATCAATATAATGAGGCAGAGAAGTACTATAAATTAGCATTGAACAGACTAGATATTGAGAAGGATAAGGGTGTTTTAAGTGTTGTGAAAAATAATCTCAGTAATGTGTACATTAAAATGAAGAGGTATGAAGATGCCGTCGTTTTTGCCTCGGAAGCATTAGCCATTAAAAGAGAATTAGCGGATAAAAAATTTGAGGTCTATGGAAAAAATTTAGTCACATCCTTAATTAATCAAGCCAATGTTTATATAGAAATTAAAGAATATGATAAATCTGAGCAACTTTTCAATGAGGCATTAGAAAATTGTAAAAAGTTGAAGGATATAGATTCTACTGTCTATTTGCTTAGTATGTCGCATGCATTATGTAATTTAGGAAATTTATATTCTAATACGCAGCGTCACGCACAGGCTGAAGTAGCATTAAAAAAAGCAGTGGAGTGGCGCAGGCTTTATGTCAACCAATATCCTGAAGAGTCGAGAATTTTGTTGACTCCCATGAATAATTTGGCAAAAGTTTATGAAGAAAATCAGAAATTTTCTGAAGCCGAAAATGTTTACAAAGAGGTCATGCAACTGAGTGAAAGATTAGCAAAGGAAAACCCCAAAGCATTTGAAGTAGATTTGTATATAGTGAAGAAGAATCTGGCTCAGTTGTATAATAAAACCCTGCGTTACGATGAATCGGAACTGTTATATAAGGAGGCTTTGGCTCTTTGTAGAAAATGGGTAAGCGTGGACTCTATAGCGTTCAGTGATGATTTGGCGGAAATATTGAATAATATGGGCAATCATTATAATAGAAGAAATAAATTTGCAGAGGCTGAAGATTGCCACACTGAAAGTATAGAATTGTTGAGGTTGTTAGCGAAGAAATATCCCAAAGTGTATACACCCACATTAGGTATAGCATTAACCAACCTTGGGGTGTTCTACGATAATGCAAATAATGATGAAAAATGTAGCAAAGCTTATACAGAAGCGCTAAATATACTCCAACAATTGGCGAAAGAAAATCCTGTGGCGTATGAAAGGAATTATGCAGATATTTTAGCTAATTATGGGGTTTTAAATTATAGAAATCATAAGTTGAATGAAAGCGCTCAATTATTAGAAGCATCTGCAGATATATACAGAAGATTGGTTGAGAGAAATGCTGTGGTCTATAAGGTTGGTTTGGCAATGACACTGAAAAATCTAGCCATCATCTATAGTGATTTGGGAAAAATGAATGAGTGCGAAAAACTGTACAAAGAAGTGGTGGAGATATATCGCTCATTGATACCTCAAAATGAGAATATGTATAATAGATACCTAGCCCGTAGTCTTTCTGACTATGCTTTATTTTGCAGTAAACAAAAACAATATAATGAGGCGGAGAAGATGTACAAAGAGGCTATTGATATCTACCGAGAGTTGGTCCGTCTGTACCCGAATGTGTATGAAGCAGATTTGAGCAGGGTGTTGAGCAACTCATTTGATATTTATATCAAGAAGGAACGTTTTGATGAAGCGGAAAAAGTACTATTAGAGGCATTGGAAATACGAAAAGCGTTAGTTAAAGTTATGCCCCAAAAGTATCTTCCTGATATGGCAAATAGCTTACATCTTTTGGGGTCGTTCTATAGTGATATCAATGAGGTGGAAAAAAGTGAAATCTATTATAAAGAAGCACTTCAAATAAGAAAGACGTTGGCAGAACAAAATCCTCAAGTTTACAATGACGAGTATTCTATTACATTGAATAATATTGCGATATTGTACCTTAATACTAAAAACTATGAAGCATGCAATAAGTATTACTTAGAAAAAATAGATGTACTGAGAACTTCTGTACAGCTCGCTCCTCAGTATTATACGGACCGACTTGCAAGTGCTTTGAATGAATATGGCTATATTGTCACTAAGCAGGACAAAGCAGCAGATGCTATTCCATTCTACAAAGAACTGATACAAATCAGAAATGGTCAGGCAAAGCAAAATCCTGCAAAATACAGAAAATATGAGGTGAAAGCTATGGAAACTCTTGTAACTGCATTCTATAATCAAAAGCGCTATGGTGAAGCCGAAACATTGTGCAAACAAATCTTGGATGTGGCAAAGGAATATGAAAAACAAGACTTTGATGGGTTCCATTTTGTATATGTGAGGGCAATGAATAATTTGGGTTTTGTGTATTACAAGCAAGGAAAATATAAGGATTGTAAGAAAGTATTTAAGCAAGCTATTAAATTGGCGAAAGACGTAGAAGGTGGTGATGTTATAATAAAACAGATCGAACCAAAGTTGAAGGAAATAGAAGAGAAGAATTGATATGTGATTTCTCCTGATTAGTCATGATATTTATTAGTCAAGTAGAATGAAATATACCGCCTTTATCAGTTACAACTCAAAGGATGACAAATGGGCGCGTTGGCTACAGAGAAAACTGGAAGCCTACAGTATGCCTACAGTTATCTACAACGAGAAACATGAGATCGTGGACCGTGAGCGTAAAGAGGGGAAAATGAAAGTTTTTCGCTACAAGTCAGACCTCAATACGATTTCGTTGCAGAAGGGATTGGCTCAGGAACTCGATCAGTCTCAATGGCTCATTGTGATTTGCTCGCCTCACTCCGCTCAGTCTGAATGGGTGGGTCGGGAGATTCAGCATTTTATCTCTACGGGAAGGGCAGACCACATCTTGCCTTTTATCATAAGTGGCTCGCCCTATTCTGCCGATGAGAACGAATGCTTCAATCCTGTGCTAAAGCAGGTGTTTCCTCCAGGTGATATACTCGGGGTTAATATCAATGACTATGGTGATGATCCGTGGATTTATCGCAAGCGAAAGGCGCTGATTCGCACCATTTCTTTGCTTATTGAAGTGCCTGATTCCTATGCTTACTTGTGGAATAGGTATCGGATAAGGTATTGGGAGGGAGTGGTGCTAAAGACTTTGGCATTTCTACTTGTTGTCGTAACGATAATTTGGGCACTCAATAGAAATACTCCTTTTGAGGTAAAGGTTAGTTTGAAAGAGTTGTCTCCGATAAATCGCGATTTGCCTCCAACGGACTCATTTTGCATCTCTCTAATGCTCGATAATGAAGTGAAAACCCGAACACTTTCCTCGATAGAAGAGAGTGCTGTATTCAAAAATATTCCAGGGAAATTTAGAAAAACAGAGGTCAAAGTGAATGTCTCGGCATATGCCTATGACACGATCGATACACTGGTCAGAATAGAGCCAGATGGAAATGTGTGGCTGCCAATAAAGCGAGACGGCACCTATGGTGTGCTGGAAGGGATTGTTTACAGCTATGACGGGAAACCTGTGTACCAAGCAGAGATAAATGCCGAGGGCTGCACGGCTCATACCGATAGAGAAGGAAAATTCTCGCTCCATATCCCCGTAGAGAAACAAAAGAAATATCCAAAAGTCGTGGTGAGCAAAAATGGATATCATACAGAAACCTTTACGGAACAAAGTGTGGGGAGAAATTGGCAGATTGCGCTTGAAAAGCAATGATGACCGTAATGAGACTCTCTCAGCCTCCTCGTGGCTTTGGCGAGACGACTGAATATCGACAATAGACTTCGTGATAATTTTGCGACGTCTTGTTGAAAAAAGATCAGACCTTTTTCAAACAAGGTCTGACTTTTTTTGTGGGGGACGGATGGACAAGTCTGCGGGTGGAGGAGTTGATGGATTTTGAGTCACTGTACGCTGGGGGCAGAACTGCGCTCCAAAACATCGTTTGAAGTGTTCAGAAAAATACGGGTATTGGGTTTTCTTCCTTATTTTGTGCCAACTTTCATTTCTTTGTTGTATATTTGCCGATGTGTTAGTATTAACTGACAGACAGAAATAGATCCTAAAATAATATTATTATGAGTCAAAATTTCAATTCTCAGCCCTCAAGTGGCAAAGGTCCACTCTATGTCGTGATAGCTGTCCTGGCTGCGATGCTTTTCGCTACCAGTGTGGGTATAGCTGCTTATTTCTTTTTTAAAGGTCAGCAACAGAAAAATGATGCTCTGACAGAAATGAATAAGGCTATCGATGAACTGGAAAAGGCTAAAGAAGAGTTGGAGGAAAGTCAAATGCAGGTGACTAATTCAGGTAATACGAGACAGGGAAGTACTGTGAGTGGCAATAGTATGAGTGGTGTGTATTATGGTACGATTGGCGACGACCACTCTGCTATATTGACGCTTAACAATGGTGTGGGTACTTATTCCTACTATAATGGTAACATCGTGCGCAATATTGAGGTGCAATCGTGCACACCCAGTGGCAAGGTGGTAATCTATGCCTATGACCGCACCAATGGTGCATATGTCGGCAGACTGGATGGTGTGCTCACGTCGGGTAGGCTCAAGGGTGTATTCACCAACAGCAAGGGGGCTAAGGTCAACTTTGATATGCAGTAATCAAGTTATCGTGCGGGAGGGGTAGTATTCGCCCTGTATAGTCCGCCGTGTAGTAAACATACAGAAATCCCCGCTCGGTGCGATAGGTGCGCTGAGCGGGGATTTCTGTGGATATCGAGGCGGCTGTGTGCCGTGTCGTGGCGTGTGGAGGTAGGAGCGCTCTTAATGTCCCTTGGACGATTTTTTGCCTTTCTTCTTGGCGGGCGGCGTCAGTAGGCGGCGATACTCCTCTTTGTTCTTCAGCAGGTCGATAGCTTTGTGGCAGTCCTTGTCGGTGTGGAAGTAATGGGCGCGGCCCCCCTGTTGGTAGTAATAGTCGATGATGATAGCCTCTTCGACCAATAGGCGGATCTTGTCCTTCCAATACTTGTAGTCGTAATCCTCGTTGTGTTTCAATTTGGCTTCGAGGGCATCAAATTCCGCCTTACTCGTTTCGCCATAGCCCTCGAATTGTGCCATCTTGCGCAGCACTTCCAGCATCTTGATCGTTTGCTGATCGTAGGTGAAGTTGTGTGCTTTCAAATAGGCAGTGAATTCGTCGTACTCCTGGTCGGTCAGGCGAAATTCGTGAGCAGGAGCTATCGTCTTGTGCTTCGAGCGGTATAGCGCCACATAGTCGTCGATCAGATTTGACGCACTCAGATAGGTCATCAGGTTGGGCAGGCTATCCTCGGGCAGTATGATGTCGGGGCGAATGCCGCCGCAGTCGCTCACGGGGCGTCCATTCTGTGTGTAGAACGTCTTGGCCAGCGAGTCGGGCAGAATCTCTGGTGAACCGTCATTGTACTTGTAGGCTTGCACGCAGCGTCCGCTGGGGATGTAGTATTTGCTTTGTGTATACTTCAGTATGGTTTCGTAGGGCATGCGCTTGCTGGTTTGCACCAATCCCTTGCCATAGGTGTTTTGTCCCATGATCACGGCGCGATCGTAGTCTTGCAATACGCCCGCCACGATTTCAGATGCCGATGCACTGCTTTTGTTTACCATCACCACAATGGGCACTTTTTCGTTCAAGGGTTGGCTTTTGGTATAGTAGACCTTGTTGCCCTCGGGGTCCTTGCCTCGCAGTGCGACAGCCTCCTTGCCGAGCGGCAGGAAGAAGTTGGCTATTTCGATAGCTTCGCTCATCAGGCCGCCGCCGTTGTCTCGTAGGTCGATGACGAGGCCCTGCATGCCCCTCTGTTCATACTTTTGCAAAATTTCCCTCATATCGCGCGCCGTATGTTCGGTGAAGCCGCCCAGCGAGATATAGGCGATAGAGTCGGGAGTCAGTGTGGTGTAATTGATGCTTGGTGTCGTGATCGTAGAGCGTTCGATGTCGAAGTGCAGGAGCTCCTTTTCGCCAATACGCTTCACTGTCACTTTCACTTTTGTACCAGGCACGCCACGCAGGCACTGGCTTACCGAGTCGTTGTATTGTGCCACTTTGCTATCTGGTGCTTGTGGTAAATCCTTGCCGTCGATGGCCATGATCACGTCGCCGCGGCGCAAGCCCGCTTTGGCTGCAGGCATGTCGGCATAAGGCTCTGAGATGATACAGCGCTTTTGCTCCTTGTGAAATGAAATGATCGAGCCGATACCGCCGTACTTGCCCGTGGTCATTTGTTTAAGGTCGTCGGTCTCTTCCTCTGTGTAAAACGTGCAATAGGGGTCCATCTGATAGAGCATGTATCCAATCACGTTCTTGAAGAGTTTCTTGGTGTCGAGAGTGTCTACGAAGTTGCGCTCTAATTCGCTGTACACAGCAGCAAAAGTCTTGAGTTGTTTGGCTGATTCCAAATTGCGTAGGCTGGACTGTGCATGTGCGCCGAGCACTATCAGAGCAAGGAGTAGTGAGGTGAATGTTTTTTTCATATCAGTCTTGTCAATACCAAAGGGGGTGTATCGAAGTGTGTAGTAGAGGTGGTGGATTTGCCTAAGGGGCAGAGTCGTTGCGCTCAGGGCAAATTACTCTACGCCCAAGCGTTGGCGCAGTGCGTCCCAGGTCTGATCGGCCAACTGTGTGCCGACTACTTGTATCACAGCACCAGCCACTGCGCCACCAGCCACCAGACAGTCGGCCAATGGAGCGCCCTGTGCGTGGCGATACAGGAAACCTGCGGCAAAGAAGTCGCCGGCTGCTGTCGTGTCTACCACTTGCGCTACGGGTTCGGCGGGGGCTTGTGCAAATTCCTCGCCGCGGCGTGCCATCGCACCCTCCTTGCCTGTCTTCACCACGGCTACTTCGCAACGCTGAGCCAACTCGTCGAGCGCCTCGCGTGGACCCTTGCCGGTGAAGGCCAAAGCCTCCTCTTCGTTAGCAAAGACAATGTCGGTGTGGTCCAGGAGGTACGAGAAAAACTCGTGCTGTGCCTCGACAATATTGTAGCTCGCCAAGTCCAGACACACCTTCAAACCTGCAGCATGTGCCATCTCGACAGCACGACAGATCAGGTCGTGGTCCTGCACCAGGTAGCCCTCGATATAAAGGTAGGCATAGCCCTCGAGCCACTCGGGGCGCAGATCGTCGGCGTGAAGTGTAGCCGCTGCACCAAGGTATGTAGCAAACGTGCGCTGACCATCTGGGGTGATGAAGGTAGAGGCTACACCTGTGGGCAATTCGCTGGGCAGGAGGTAGGTCTCGATGCCGTTCTTTTTGCAGTTGTCGGCAAAGAAATGGCCGTTGTCATCTTCGCTCACACGACCGATGATACCAGGCGCCGCGCCGAGGTGTGCCAACGCCAATACGGTATTTGCAGCCGAACCGCCGGTAGCGCGCTTCACCTCCATTTGGCTGAGGCGGCGGCACACGGCTTCGTAGCCCGCGGTATCGATCAATTGCATCGAACCTTTGGGCAGATTCATCTCTGTCAACAATGCTTCGTCTTGCACCTGTACCAGGGCATCAACCAGGGCATTTCCGATGCCCAATACTCTATTTTTCATGTCTTGTATGTATGCTTATGTGTAATAAAAAGGACCTTTTATGAAAGGGGGAAAGGGGAAAAATCAATTCTTGTCGCTATGTGTGAAGGGCACAAAGTAGGTGATGAGGAAGGCGGGGATTGTGGCGAACAACACGAAGATGAAGAATGGACGATAGCCACCCAATATCTCCCACACCCAACCGCTGAGCATACCAGGCAACATCACGCCGAAATTCATAATAGCGCTGGCCAAAGCATAGTGCGACATTTGGTATTTTCCAGGCGCAATTTGTTGCATCATGAAGAGGGTCAAACCTACGAAACCGAAACCATAGCCGAAATATTCAACGGCAATACCACCACCAATCAACCACAATTCAGATGGTTGGTAGATCGCGAGCAAAGTGTAAATAGCAAAGGGCAAGTTGAAGATACAGCAGAGCGAGAACAAAGCCTTCTTCAAGCCCAAAGATGATACATAATAGCCCGCCAATACCGAACCTGCGATGAAGGCGATCGAACCGCATGTGCCGTAGAGCAGACCGATGGTCTCGTTGCTCAATCCCAAACCGCCTTCTGTCATAGGTGCTTTCAGGAACAAGGGTACCATTTTCACCACGAACCCTTCGGCAAAGCGGTAGAGTACGATGAAGAACAGATAGTAGACGATGTGTTTCTTCTTGAAGAAGTCCACGATCACCGTAGCCAGTTCCGACAGGGTCTCGTTGAGCGTCTTTTTGTCCTGTGCCACTTGCTGATTGCCCGAGGGCAGGATGAACCAGTGATACAGACCGAGGCCGAGCAACAACACGGCGAATGTGGCCATGATATAAGTCCATGCGGTGAAGTTGGCCTGCACTTCTGTCACATCGGGTTGTGCCTTGAAATATTCGATCAGTTTGCCTGCCAAATAGACCAGACCACCCGTTGCCACGAGCTTGGCTAGATTGTAGAAGGCGCCTTGCCAGCCGATATACTGCGCTTGCGTCTTCTTGTCCAACTCCTGCATGTACAGACCGTCCAAAGCCACATCGTGTGTCGAACCGCTCAAAGCGACTACGGCAAAGAGGGCCACCGTCACAGCCCAAAACGAAGGCAACTGCAGAGCCAGGGCAATGAGACCGAAACTGGCACCTGTGAGCAACTGGGTCAGTACGACGTAGAATTTCTTCGTACGATACAGTTCCATCAAGGGACTCCACAGGAACTTCAAGCTCCAGGGCAGCAACAACAGTCCAGTCCAGAAGGTGATAGTCTTCTCGTCCACACCCAGGTCCTTGTACATCAACACCGCCACCATATTCACGATGACGAAGGGCAGACCCATCGCAAAATAAGCACTTGGCACCCACGCTATGGGGTTGCGCATCTTCTTGTTTGATTCCATATTTATTATGTTTGATTTATTTCCTTTCGTTTGGCTTGAAACTATATCAATCTGCAAATATACAAATAAGCGAGCGAGAATTATGAAACTTGTTTCAATAATTTTCACAGCGAGCACAAAGTATATTCGAGATTTATCTCAAATATTATAATAAGCGAGCGAGAATTATGAAACTTGTTTCAATAATTTTCACAGCGAGCGTGAGTATAGTGGAGATTTTTCTCAAATATAGTGAAAAGATTTTCAAGAAACCGAAATATGGAAAAGAGAAAGGCGCCAAGGGCGTAAATCACCCTTTTTGCAAAGATTTAGTGCCTGATGGTGTATATTCAGACGAGTCAAGTCCTTGTTTAGCCAAGTCAATTTCTTGACAAAAAAGCCTATTCAAAAAAAGTCTAATGTATTTTGAAAAAGGTCTGATGTTTTTCAAAAAAGGTCTAATGTATTTCAAACAAAGTCTGATGTTTTTCAAACAAAGTCTGATGTTTTTCGAAAAAGGTTTAGGTCTTCCCTAAAGACCCTAAGGACCTTAAATACCTTAAAGACCCTAAAGCCATTCCCCCCTAAGCCCCCCTTTTAAAAACCTTAAAGACTCCCACAGCGCAGGCTGCAGGAGTCTTCTTATTAGGTTTATGGTGTATCGCTACGGATTAGCGAATCACCTTCTTGTTGTTCCAGATGAACACGCCCTTTGCAGGAGCTTGATTCAAACGGCGACCGCTGAGGTCGTAGTATACGTTGCTCTTGTTGACGTGTACGTTGCTCAATGCAGTAGGCGCTACGACTTCGAGAGTCACGTCGACGATTTGACCACCATTTTCCTTGAAGTCACCAAACTTGCCGTCTGCGTCACCAGCTGGGTCGATGTTACACCAGTCTTGCTTGAAGCGCATACGATACTTACCAGCTTCTGTAGGAACAGTGAATGCGGGGAGAGAAGGTCTGTTACGGTTGTTGCCAGAAATGACACTACCTTCGCTATTCCAACCGCTTTCGTCGCTAGAGCTATCGTTGTTGTAGAAACTGTACGATACGAGGTCGCCAGCAGGTTGCCAGTTTGTACCAGGAGCGATGCTTGCAGTGAAACCATCACCATCGAAGTCGATGTATACGAAGTTGTGGACCCAAGAACCATTTGTAGCCATAGCCACAGAAACAGTTTCGCCAGCAGTTGCCTTGAAAACTACATCAGCAGTCAAGTCTACATAGTCTTGACCTTGTTCAGTAGCAGTGAGAGTATGGCTGCTCACGCCGTGGTCTACGCTTTCGATCTTGATTTCAGTTGCATTACGGTCGTTGCGAGACTTAGTGCCAGTGTTGTAGGGTTCGTACTTGTCTACTTCTACTACTGTGAATGTGTGAGTGCCGCTGAATGCGTCGCCCAATTCCTTGCCAGTCACTACGCCTTCGGGGATCACGAGAGTGTATTCGCCTGGAGTAGTCACAGTCTTGTTCAATGTCACGCTGACAATCTTGCCTTCTGCCGAGCAAGCACCTTGAGTTACTACAGCGCCTTCAGCATCTTGCAATGCTACGGTTGCAGTACCAGAAACTTCAACTTCCTTGTTGAAAGTAAGTGTGATTTCGCTCAATTCGTTTACTGTACCAGCAGGAGTAGCGTTTTGGATAGCGAGTGCTACCGGAGCTACTACTGTGAAATTGTGGTTGCCGCTGTATGAAGCGCCGTCAGCCTTGCGAGTGATGAGACCTTCGGGAATCACGAGAGTGTATTCGCCTGGTTCAGTCACCTTGTTGGTCAAGGTAATGTTGAGTTGTGCACCATTCACTGTGTAGTTCTTGATAGAAGTCACGATGTTGTTGCCCTTCTTGAACTTCATTGCAGTCATCGATGCGGGGTCGAATTGACCAGCAGCTTCTGCGTTGAAAGTGATTTGAATGTTTTCGATCGCTTCAACACCATTGCTTGGAGATACGCTGAGTGCTTTGAATTCTACTTGAGTAGGATCGCTGTTCACACCGTCGAAAGCAAATATGCTGCTACCTGGGAGTGTCACAGTCAATGTTTGGTCGATATTGATTTCAGCACCTTCTGTCAAACCAGAGAGAGCGTCTTGTACCTTGAACGACTTGTTCAATACGATGCTACCTGTGATGTTTGCAGGGATGTTGAGTGCTTCACGCAATGTGAATGTATAAGTTTGTGAAGAGTTAGAACCGTTGCGGAGAGCAAGTGTTGCCTTTTCGCCGTTCCAAGAAGCCCAACCGTAAACTTGTTGTGTGCTACCTGTCCAGGGGTTACCGCCCACCCAGTGAGCGTCGGGCAATACGTCAGCGTTCTTCTTTTGCCAAGCCACACATTCTGCGAGGTCAGCCCAAAGTGCGCCGCCGTTGATGCTGTTCATCAATTCGTAGTCAGCATAGAGTTCCACCATACCAGAACCGCAAACGAATGCTGCGCGCAATTCGTTGAGGGCTGAAGAGTAGCTCATATTCTTAGATACGGCACCAAACTTAGTCAAGATGAAACCGTGAGTCATCAATGTGTTGATAGGACAGATAGGAGATGCTGTCACATAGTTTTGGTGTACGAGGCGGTCGCGGTAAGTGATCCACTTTTCGCGGTCGATAGAGTTGTTACCAGCTTCGCCGTAGTCAGCTTCTTGACGCCATGTAGCATCCGAGATTTGGTACCAGAAAGGAGATGCCCAAGTACCTACAGTAGTGTTGAAGAAGATGTCTTCGCGCATGTTTTCACGAACGTAGCGTTCGAGGCGGATGATACCTTCTGCATTTTCGTTACCAGTGTCGCCTGCATCGGGACCAACTGCTGAGAATTGGCCAGAGATACCGTCATACTTGAAGAACAAGTAAGAGTCTGTGCTTGCGTTGAAACCAGGTACGCCGTCTTGTTGGCAAACGAGGTTGTTGGCTGCATCGAGGTACACTTGATAGTAAGCAGGGTTAGACAATTGCATACCACCCTTGCTACTCCAGTAGTTGCGGCGATAGTTACCACTTTGTCCGTAACCACCCACTGGGCCGAGCCATGCACCGATACCAGCGTTCAATTCCTTAGCCTTCTTAGCGATTTCGCGCATTTCGTTGGGGAATCCGCTGTGGAATGTCCATGTACCGTAGTTGTCCCAACCATCGTCGATGACGAATGCTGCGATACCTTCGCCATACTTGTCGAAGTAGTTCTTCTTCCACTGATCGATCACGTTGAGCACTTGCTTTTCGGTGAAGTTGGTGTGTTCCTGACCAGGAGCAGCATTGTTGCGGTCGATATTGAGTTCGTACCAGCTGTTGTAGTGTGGGAATGCACGCCAGGGCACTGCACGTTCGCGTTCAGAGTAAGCGAGGAACGAGCGACGCTTTTGCGAATTGTGAATGTTGCTATCTGCTTGCTTACCATCTTGTGCCACGAGACCTACGACGCTTGCCACCTTCCAAGTTTCGCCAGCAGCGAGCGTAGTGTTGCGGCTCCAGCGACCCTGGATGCCTACGACGTCTGTGCTCACTGATACGCCTTCCTTAGCTTCGTAGATTTTTACTTCCATCTTGCTGCTTGCGTCGATAGATTCAGTCTTATTTTCTACGAATACGCGGATAGAGAATGTACCATCGTAGGGAGCGTTGAAGGTGAAGCTATTGTCAGAGTGTTGGCCGCCTGAGTAACCGCTGTGATAGTGGCTAGCAGCGATATTGCCAGTAGCGTCGAGCAAGTCTGCACCACCGAAGTTCAAACGGTGATTACCGCTAGTGTAGGTCACAGTAGTTTCTACCTTTTGACCCTTCTTCAGTGTCACATTATCCATAGTGTATGCCAACACGTTGGGATAGCTTGCACCACAAGCTTCGATCACACGGTTGGGCACATCGTTTACGACTTGCCAAGAATTTGCGGTCAAGTTTACTGCGGGTTTAGTTTCCACCAAGTTCCATGGATCTGCGTCGCCAGTAGCTTCGCCTACGGTGTTGTATGCAGTAGGAGTTTCGAGACCAGCAAAGATCTTGTCGCTCATCAGCACAGCACCACGAGTATTACCTACTACCTTTGGTGTAGAGCCAGCAGCCTTAGTATCTACGTTGTAGATCATTGGGATGATGTTGAACATATCCACGTCGTTCACACCCTTGAGCTCCATTTCTGTGCGGAGGTAGTGGCTACCATCGCGGAGCACGGCGCGCCATACGATTTCGATCTTTGCGCCCTTGTAGGTGTATTCGTAGTTGGCTACGAGTTGCTTGCCGTCATAGTGTTCTGCACCGCCGATAGCACTGTTGTTGCCAGTGAGTGTTTCCACTGTCACGTTCTTCAGTGTCATAGCAGAAGCGGGCACGTTGTCACCATTGCCGAATGCTACGGTGAAGGGTTCTGTACCTGCTACGAGGTTCATTGCGTTCGAACCAGCGAAGTAGAGCGCATTGCCCACCTTCATGTAGCTAGCAGCCAGCACGCGGTTGCGGAGGGTATACACACCGTCCACTTCTTCAGCGCTTGCAGCACCTACGTTGTCTTGTTGTTTAGGATAAACCCAAGCGTTGGTGTAGGTGTCGCTCTGACCCTGTGTAGGCAATGTAGCGAAGTTCACAGTGACCTTGTTGTTCACGTCGTCGATAGATACTACGCTGAACTTACCAGCAGGCGCGTTCACGCTTACAGCGCTCTTGTCCAGCGAACCTTCATAAGTGAAGCTGTCGCCGTTGCCATAAGTCTTGCCTTCGATAGTCACTGTAGCGCCGTCGGGTATGCTGACTGTGTATGTGCGTACCACGTAAACGACTTCGCTGAATGCCCAGCGGCTACCAGCGTCAGTGTTACCATTTTGTTCCCACAGACCGAGTGTGTTCGATCCGTCCACGGGATTAAAATCCTTACCCTTGTACCAGTTCAGATACTTGTCGCCGCTGCCGTTGGTAGTGACGGGTTGGATTTCATAGTTATCGCCAGAGTAATTGTTGACGATAAAGTAATTTGCGCTTGCCTTTGAGTTGGCAAACTTCACGAAGTCTTGGCAGTTGCTGTAGCTCGACGCTTTGTCGTAGGTGAGCCACTTGCCATTAGACCTGTTGTAGATGTAGAAGGCATTAGCCTTGCCATCCACAGCATAGAATGCGAATTGGGCATAATTAGCCTCAGTCTCTGTCGGCGCAGTAGTCTTGCCGCAGTACAGACTGTTCCCATTCCTCATTGTGTAGATGTGCTCGGGGCGTCCGTTTTCGGGAAGCGTAGTCGAGCCTACTACCTTGTCGGCCCAAGCCTGAGTCATCAAGCATAGGAAAGCCGCCATGAGAGTGAAAATCTTTTTCATTCTGTGTAGAGGTTTTAGTGATTAAAAGGTTTATTAGTTATTATTGGAGTATAACATTCCAAAATGCAAAAAAAACTGAAAATATTTGACATGGACAAAGGATTTTGTCGAAACATCCGCTTTTTTAACAAAAAACTGAAAACTGAAGACTGAAAACTGAAAAATGAAGCCAATATAGGCTTTCTGAAATCTAAAAAAGCGACTGAAAAACGATGCGCCGTCTTGTTGAAAAAAGGTCTAATGTTTTTCGAAAAAAGTCTAATGTTTTTTGAACAAAGACAAGGTTTTTTCGCGACCCATTTTGCGCATAAAAATCAGACAATATTTCCTGCTTTCAAATCAAATTTATATATTTGCAAAAACATTATCACTCTTTTTTTAAACCCTCAAATCAAAATCAAACATGAAACTACTGAAAGCCCTCAAATCTATATTTGGTGGGGGAAGGCAGACTGCACCCTCGCGCCAAATGAGCAAGAACAGCCAACAAGCAGTCCGTCAGCAACCAACCCACAGCGCTGACGCTGAAACCCACTTCAAAAAAGCCGTGGAGGCGATGGAAAATGCACAATTCGATGTCGCTTCGACATACTTTGAAAAGGCGGCAAGATTGGGACATACCGCTGCACAATATAGTCTGGCGTGCAACTATCACTTCGGCAATGGCGTGCCCAAAGACGAGGTCAAGGCGGTAGAATGGTACACCCGGGCTGCCGACGCAGGACACGCATTGTCACAATACGAACTGGCGATGTGCTACGAAAAGGGTACGGGCGTAGCACAAAACCCACACAAAGCGCTATATTGGCTCACGAAAGCGGCAGAGCAGGAACACAGCAAAGCACAATTGGAAACCGCACTCCGCTACTACCACGGAAGTGGCACGACACAGAACCTGGCGAAGGCGGTGGAATGGTTTGAAAAGGCAGCAGTACAGGGCGAAGACGAAGCACAACTGGCGATGGGGCTTTGCTATAGTTCGGGCGAAGGCGTAGCCCAAGATCCAGCGAAGGCAGTCTATTGGTATACCCTCGCGGCAAAACAGGGATTGCCCGAAGCACAGCACAATTTGGGCGTATGCTATTTCCAAGGCGCCGGCATAGCACAGGATCACAAGAAGGCCGTATATTGGTGGAACGAAGCAGCGAACGGGGAATATTTAGTCTCCTATTACAACCTCGGCTATTGCTATGAAAAGGGCTTTGGCGTTCACCAAAATTACACACAAGCGATCAACTACTACGTCTATGCGGCAAAGCGCGGACACGCTAAGTCGCAGTTCAATCTCGGCGCCCTCTACCTCAACGGAATGGGAGTATCTAAAAACGAAGAAACCGGCTTGATGTGGATGAAAAAGGCCGCGCAGCAAGGACATCCCCGCGCGATAGAAATATTAAAGGATTTTGGCGCAGAATGACGGTTTAGTATGCCCCTCTGACCTATTCTACCGATGAAAATATTTGATGCACTGAAATCCATATTGGGTCGGGGTGCACCATTAGAACTGGGTGTATGTCGTGCCCTGGGCAAAGGGGTACAGAGAGACTGCCCCAAAGCCATAGAACTGATCAAGCAAGTAGCACAATTAGGCAACAAAAAATGCCACAGAGACTTTGCAGCAATTAGGCATAGTGCGGCATTAAAATAATACTCTAACCCCATACCCCTCCCAAGTCTTCTGTCCAGAAAACTTCGGAGGGGATTTTCTTCGCCTACTACTATTTTCGCATAGGGGCTATGATGACACGATTTCCCCGGTATTTTCACGAAAAATAGGTATTCCCGCAGAAAAAATTGTGTAATCTACGAAAAATGTCTACTTTTGCAATGTAATATGCGGCACTGCGCCCATTCGCTCGGACCTGAGCGCCGAAATTGGACACGGCGGCAATGCGCAAAGGAACTTATACAATACAAATGGATAGTACAAGACAACAAAAAATCTCAAGACTCATTCAAAAGGAACTGAGCGACATTTTTCAAAAACAAACCAAGGGTATGCACGGCGTGCTGGTCTCTGTGAGCGCTGTACGTATCAGTCCAGACCTGAGCGTATGCCGTGGTTACTTGAGCGTATTCCCCTCGGAACGCTCGGCTGAAATATTGGCAAATATCAACAACAATGTGCGCGAACTACGCTACGAATTGGGCGGACGTCTGCGCCACCAATTGCGCATCATACCCGAGTTGAAATTCTTCGTAGACGACTCGCTCGACTATATCGACCACATCGATTCGCTCCTGGCGCAATAGTCTGCACACCGAGTCTTCTTTCCTCAAAGCAACGGACCAGCTATGGCTTTCCCCTTCTTCATCGCACGGCGCTACCTCTTCTCAAAAAAGAGTCACAACGCTATCAATATCATCTCGGGCATCTCGGCCGCGGGAGTTGCCTTTGCTGCCGCTGCACTACTATGCGTGCTCGGCGTGTTCAATGGTTTTCGCGATTTGATAGGAAGCCTCTACACCAACTTCGACCCGCAGTTGGAAGTGCGCCCCGTTGAGGGAAAATTTGCCGACGCTCAGGAGCCCATCCTGACCGAAATCTGCAAACAAAAGGAGGTGCAGGCGGCATCCTACGGCTTGGACGAACTGGCGATGGTACCCTTTCAGGGACGACCCGTGATGGTGCATGTCAAGGGAGTGGACGACAATTTCCGCCACTGCTCCAATATCGACAGCATCCTGTACTGCGGCGCCAATCCCAACGCCGAATTTATACTGCAAGCCGCTGGCGTGGAATATGCCGTGCCCAGCATCGGACTGACTCAGCAGTTTGGCGGTATAGACTTCCAACCTCTGCCCATCTGTGCGCCGCAGAGTGGCGAGCGCATCAACCTGTCCAATCCGCAGGAGAGCTTCAATGTCGAGGAAATACACGCGTCGGGCCTATTCTTCTACGTCCATCAGAAAACCTACGACGAAAATTACCTCATTACTTCGCTCGACTTTGCACAGCGTCTATTCGACAAGGCAGGGCAAGTATCCTCCGTCGCCCTACAACTGCGCCCCGATGCTAATGTCGACGCCGTGAAGGAAAGGATGCGCACCCTGGCGAAAGGGAAGTACACCGTGAACGACCGCTACGAACAGCACCGCGAAATATTCAACGTGATGCAGATCGAAAAGACCATGGCGTACCTCTTTCTGACCTTCATTGTGCTCGTGGCAAGTTTTAATATTATTGGTTCGGTAGCTATGCTCATCATCGACAAGCGCAACGATATCGAGACCCTACGCCACCTGGGCGCTTCGCCTCGCGATATTGTCCGCATATTCCTGCACGAAAGCCGCTTGATTACTCTGCTCGGTGCAGTGATAGGCATAGCGGTGGGATTGTTGCTCTGCTGGGTGCAAATGGAGTACGGCTTGATCCGTTTTGGCGGCGCCGAGGGCTCATTTATCATCGATGCGTATCCCGTCAGCATACACTGGACGGACGTTGTCCTGGTCTTCGTCACCGTGATCATAGTGGGTTTCCTGACGGCATGGTTGCCCGTGAGCTATTTGACCCGCAAAGTGATCGGACAGCGAGACAGCGAATAAACTATCCTTTGCCTCTCGCAAAAAAAGTGTGCAAAAATTCAGCGCAAATATATTCTACTATATAGGAAGTTTTGTAACTTTGCAAAAAGAATGGACCTACGGTTTCGACGCCCTTGATTCGCAGGCATTATTTAATAGAAAAAGAAAAGAAAAACAATATTATAAACCTTTTTATAAAACAAGAAAAATTATGGCTTTTTTGACAGACGAAAAACTCGTGATCGTTGGTGCCGCTGGTATGATAGGCTCTAACATGGTACAGTCTGCCCTGATGATGGGATTGACTAGCAACATCTGCCTCTTCGACGTATTCTCACCCGAAGGTGTTGCAGAAGAAATGCGTCAAAGCGGTTTTGATGATGTAAACATCACTGCTACTACCGACGTGAAGGAAGCTTTCACTGGCGCTAAGTATATCATCTCTTCAGGTGGTGCTCCACGTAAGGAAGGTATGACTCGCGAAGACCTCCTCGCTGGTAACTGCAAAATCGCTGAAGAACTCGGTAAGAACATCAAGGCATACTGCCCAGACGTGAAGCACGTAGTAATCATCTTCAACCCTGCTGACTTGACAGGTCTCGTGACTTTGCTCTACTCAGGTTTGAAGCCAGGCCAAGTGACTACTCTCGCTGGTCTCGACACTACTCGCCTCCAAAGCGCATTGGCTAAGAAGTTCGGTGTAATGCAAAACGAGATCACTGGCTGTGCTACATACGGTGGCCACGGTGAACAAATGGCTGTATTCGGCAGCGCTGTGAAGGTAGCAGGCAAGCCTTTGAACGACCTCATCGGTACTGCAGAATTCCCTGCTGAAGAATGGGAACAAATGAAGAAGGACGTGACTCAAGGTGGTGCTGCTATCATCAAACTCCGCGGTCGCTCTTCATTCCAAAGCCCATCTTACCTCTCAGTAGAAATGATTCGCTCGGTAATGGGTGGCGCTCCTTTCCGCTTCCCTGCTGGTACATACGTTTGCAACGAGAAGTACAACCACATCATGATGGCTATGGACACAGTGCTCGACCAAAACGGTTGCACATACAAGATGCCTGTTGGTACAGAAGAAGAATTGGCTAAGCTCGACGCTTCTTACGAACACCTCTGCAAGATGCGCGATGAACTCGTTACTTTGAACATCGTTCCTGCTATCGAAAAGTGGGGCGAAATCAACCCAAACTTGGCTTAATATAAGGTCAAAATAAAAGAAGTGGACACATCGCATGGTGTGTCCACTATTTTTTTGTGTATATCCGAGGTGTCTTTAAGATGATATAAGATGTCTGTAGCGCGAGGTAAGATGTCTATAAGATAAGGTAAAGCATCTTTTCGGCGAGGCAAAGTGTCTACAAGGCGAGGCAAGGTGTCTACAAATCGAGGCAAGGTGTCTACAAGGCGAGACAAAACCTTTTTGGAAAAGATAAAGGTGTCGTTGTGACGAGTCGGGAGAACGGGCGCAGAGGGTTTATTCTGCTGCCTTCGCCGCTTCGGCTTGTTCCCAAGCTTCCCACTCCTTCATCACCGCTTGCCAGTCGGTCTGTTCATTTTGTTCGATAGCTTCTGCCTGGCGTGCTTCTTCCTCTGCCGCACGTGCTGCTTCGTCGCGCGCTTTGTCTCGTGCACGCTTTTCTTTCATTGCTGCGATAGTCGCTTCGTCAAGGATTTTTATAGCGCCGCGACGGATAGCCGCTTCCAGGTCTTCGGGCCCGAAGGCTTTGCCCTGTACGTTGTAGTCCGAGATGTTGAATTCGAAGTTCACGCGGAGCTTGTGGCGCACTTGTTTCTGCTGAAAGCGTGTGCCAGCGTTCTTCAGTCGGAGGAGTTTGCTGATGATGTCGATTTCTCTTTGCGAGAATTTATTTCTTCCCATATACTTTTTGCTTTCTATCAATTGTGGGCGCAAAGGTACGAATTTCTGTACAAACGGCAAGGCGTCAGTCCGTCATACCCGTAGCCTCTTGCGCTTCGACGTGTCCCATATCTGCGGCTTCCTTCATCAGCGAGTCGGCCTGTGTCTTGTCCTTTTTCACCCCCTTGCCACGTTCGTAGCATTGCGCCAGGCGGTATTGCGCTTCGGGGTATTCCTGTGCCACGGCTTTCTTGTACCATTCGATGGCGAGCGAATCGTTTTTCTCCACGCCGAATCCATCTTCGTGATATACCCCCAGGTGGAACTGCGCTCGTGCATTGCCTTGCTCGGCGGCTTTCTTGTACCACTCGATGGCCTTGGCGGGATCTTGCTTCACGCCTTGTCCCAACTCGTAGCATACGGCCAGATTGAATTGTGCCAACTCGTTGCCTTGCTGTGCCGCCTTTTCGTACCACAGGAAGGCTTGTTCGTGATCGTGGTCAAAGCCTTGTCCTTGGGCATAGCACACAGCGAGATTATACTGTGCCAACTCGTTGCCCTGGAGCGCCGCCTTGGCATACCATGCCGCCGCCATCACATTGCTTTGCTCCACGCCGTTGCCGCTTTCATAGCACAGCGCCAGAGCGAATTGCGCCTCGGGCAAACCAGCTTCGGCAGCCTGCGTATAGTACTTCACCGCCTGTGTATAGTCCTTGGCAAGTCCCTCGCCGTTGTAGTAGCAATTACCCAGTGCAAGGACGCCCAGCAGGTTTCCCTTGTCTGCGGATTTTTTGAACCATTTTGCTGCTTCTCGTTGGTCTTGTGTCACGCCGTTTCCTTCAAACAGCAGCATGCCCCATTTGTATTGTGCTTCGGGGTTGCCTTTGCGTGCAGCTCTTTTGTAGGCTTCTGCTGCGCCGACCTTGTCGCCTCGTTTTTCTAGGTCTTGGGCTTTTTCCAAGATATTCTCTGCCACTTTAGGCTCGGGTTGTGAACTCATAAGGTAGAATAAGGTACCGAGCACGACTATCAAGGCAACACTGATAATGATGCCCCATTTTTTTGACGGACGTTTCATAGTCTAAAGGTTTACGTTGGGTCAAAAGTAGAGAGAAAAATCGAGTGCGCCAAATATTTCACTTATTTTAATAGTATAAAGCCCCTGTTGTGTTGGCAAGTGGGGTTGTGGGGTGGCTGCAAAACAAAAAATCCCGCAAACCATGAGATTTGCAGGATTTCCTTTCTTTCTTTGCGCTTCAGGATGGGCTTGAACCAACGACCCCCTGATTAACAGTCAGGTGCTCTAACCAACTGAGCTACTGAAGCAGTGCTTTTCTGTGAAATGTCTTTTGCGCTTCAGGATGGGCTTGAACCAACGACCCCCTGATTAACAGTCAGGTGCTCTAACCAACTGAGCTACTGAAGCAAGTTTGGGAAAATTCCCGTGCATTTCTCAGAATTGCTGTGCAAAAGTAATGGTTATTTTTGAAATACACAATACATTTGGCAGAAAAATGATAAAAAAATGATTTTATGCCCCGATTTTTTTACTTCAGCCTCTGCGATTTGTCCCAGAACAGGTCTTTTGTGTGGTAGAAAAACGCTCCTCTCGCCCCTGTTTTTTGTTGTCGAAACGAACCAAGACCTTTTTCAAAAAACATTAGACCTTTTTTTAACGAGACGTCGCAAAATTTGAAAAAGGTCTTGACTTTTTTTCAAAGGGTTTTGTCTTTTGATTTTACTGAAAAAAAACAGGTTTGCTTTTGCTGTTCAAGTTTGCTTTTTAGGTTGAATTCGTCAGCCATAGTTGTATCTTTTTTGCTCTATTCCTGCATTTGTTTGTTCTACCCCATGCTTGTGGGAAAGTTTTGCTCTACCCCCTCCGCTCCTTCGTCGCTCGTCCCCCTGCTAGAGGGGACAATGCGGTTTGTCTTGCTTATCAAATTCCCTTGCGGAGTGTCTTGCTAGTATTATTCCCCCTGCGGAATATTCTGCAAATCCATTTTATAGGTCTAACACTATCCGCATTCTCCCCACTAGCAGGGGGAGTACCGCCGCAGGCGGGGAGGGGGTAGAGGATTAAGGGAGAAAGAGTATTGCGCAGGCCAAGATAGGCTGCGGTTAATCCCTCTGCGAGGGCTTTTCCTCCTTCGCACCTCGGCAAAATTAAGTGAACTTATTTTGCTCTCGGTTTGTCGTCGGCTCGGAAATTACCAAATAAATTTGGCATTTCGCTCGCCTTGCACTATCTTTGCATTATAATACCAAAAATGTACGATTATGAAACTTTTACTCCTTGGAAGTGGCGGACGCGAACATGCGTTGGCCTGGAAGATTGCTCAAAGTCCTAAAGTGGAAAAACTCTATATCGCACCGGGTAATGCCGGTACGTCGGAAGTAGGCGAAAATGTGGCGATGAAGGCGGACGATTTCGACGCTATCGCTGCATTCGTGCTCGACAATCAAGTGGATATCGTGGTCGTAGGCCCCGAGGATCCATTGGTCAAGGGTATCGTGGACTACTTCAAGGCGAACGAGGCAGTATGCCACATCCCCGTCGTGGGACCTTCGAAGGAGGGTGCGCAATTGGAGGGCTCGAAGGACTTTGCCAAGGCTTTCATGAAGCGCCACAATATCCCTACAGCCGCTTATGCTACATTCGACGGCACACAGGTAGAGGAGGGTTGCCAATTCCTGGAAACACTGCAAGCACCCTACGTGCTCAAGGCTGACGGTCTGTGCGCGGGCAAGGGGGTGTTGATCCTGCCTACACTTGACGAAGCTAAGGCGGAATTGCGCAATATGCTCGGCGGTAAGTTTGGCAACGCTTCTTCACGCGTAGTGATCGAAGAGTTCCTCGATGGTATCGAATGCTCTGTGTTCGTATTGACCGACGGCAAGCACTACCAGATCCTGCCCGAAGCCAAGGACTACAAGCGCATCGGCGAGGGCGACACAGGTCTGAACACCGGCGGTATGGGTAGCGTGACTCCCGTGCCTTTCGCTACCGAAGCGTGGATGAAAAAGGTAGAGGACGAAATCATCCGCCCCACTGTCGAAGGTCTCGACCAAGAGGGCATCGACTACAAGGGCTTCATCTTCTTCGGCCTGATCAACTGCGACGGCCAACCCAAGGTGATCGAATACAACTGTCGTATGGGCGACCCCGAGACAGAGACTGTGATGCTGCGCCTGAAGAGCGACCTGGTAGACCTGTTCGAAGGTGTAGCAGCAGGCGACCTGGATCAACGCACCGTAGAGTTTGACCCACGCGCCGCAGTATGTGTGATGTGCGTATCGGGCGGTTATCCTGGCGACTATGAAAAGGGCTTCCCTATGTCAAACCTTCACCCCGAGGGTTGCATCGTCTTCCACGCAGGTACAGTGGAAAAGGATGGTCAAGTCTTGACCTCGGGCGGTCGCGTCATTGCTTCGTGTGCTTACGGTCAGGACAAGGCCGAGGCGCTGGCTACCGCAATGCGTGGCGCACAGGAAATACAGTTTGAAAAGAAATACTTCCGTCGCGACATCGGTCAGGATCTGTAATTGACAGTACGTCGCACCGAGAACGACGTCGCACAAGCGTAGATGATAAAGGACGTAGGGCAGATCGAGCGGAATGAGTTTCTGCCGAAGCCCTATGTTTTCTTGTTTTCACAGGGTCTTTGTCATAGCGCGTCTAAGTATGGAGGCATTCGTCCTCCCCTACTCCGCTTCGTTCAGTTTGTGCTCGGCGCTTCGTGTCTTTTACTTAGCACGAAAAAATAGCAGCGCAACGCATTTATCAATATAACATAGAAATCCCACACTATCCTATCTATTATGGCACGACCCAATCTTCGTTCACGCATCGTGACGGGTACTTTCACCCTGCCGGCAGTGGCTGCATTTGTAGCCTTGCTGTGGTTGGTGCATGGCATATTGGATGGCAAGTTTTGGGCGGGTCTTGGCGCCACAGCGGTGATCACTTACCTTTTGGTCGAACTCAACAACCGCAATGCCTTGCTGCGTATTCGCTCGCGCATGATGGGTTGTACTTTCCTCGTGCTTTATTCCGCCCTGCCCTTCCTGCACGATTGGGATACGGGCTATGTGCTGGCGGGCTGCTTGCTGATGTCCTACTTCACCTTGTTTAGTGCCTACGGCGAGTCGCACAATAGTGGTCGCGTGTTTTATGCTTACACCTTCGTCGGACTGGGCAGCCTGTTCTATCCCCCCTTTGCGCTCGTGGCGTTGGCCTTTTTCATCAGCATGCTGTTTCAGTTGCGTATCATGAGTCTGCGCAACTTCTGGGCGTCGGTGTTGGGCTACTTGCTACCCTATTGGTTGGTCGGTGCCTGGCAGCTATGGCGCGGCACGTTGGGGCAGTGGGTCGACGCCCTGTTGCAAGGTTGGCACTTCGCCCTGCCGCAATTGCAGGGTGTATCGCCGCACGCACTGGGCAGCTTTGCCGTCGTCGCAGGTTTGGCATTCATTGCCATGATGCACTATAAGAATACGGCGTACAACGACAAAATCAAAGTGCGCATGTACTTCTACACCATCATCACTATCGAAGTGCTGCTCATGCTGGGCTGCGTCTTTCTTTCCTCAGACCACGACGTCATGCTACGCCTCCTTGCGCTCAACAGTGCGCCGCTCGTCGGCCACCATCTCTCGTTGGCGCGCGGCCGAGGTTCGGATATTTGGTTCTACACCGCCCTGTGTGTCATCATCGTCCTGGGTGTGTGCAATTATTTCGGTATATGGAGCAATTTCTTCAACTTCTCATAGAATGGGGCCCCCTGGGCATGTTCATTGCAGCGTTCCTGGCAGGCAGCGTGGTGCCGTTTAGTTCCGAGTTTGTCATGCTTGGTTTGCTGGCGGCAGGAGCTTCTCCCACAGGCATCTTGATTTGCGCCACCGTGGGCAACATTTTGGGCGGAATGTTCAATTATGGCATCGCCTCGCTGGGCAAGGAAGAGTGGGTCACCAGGTTTATCAAGGTGAAACCCGAGAAGTTGGAGCGCGGACTGCGGCAAGTGCGGCAATATGGCGCCTGGATGGGGTTGCTCAGTTGGGTGCCGGTGCTCGGTGAAGTGGTCTGCGTAGCGCTGGGCTTCATGCACGTCAATGTGTGGAAGTCCTTGGCGACGATAGCCCTTGGCAAATACCTGCGCTATCAGATCCTGCTCTCAGCCTATCTCATGGTATAAACGAAATTAAAAGACTTCTTGCAAATAGAGAAGATATAGGTCACAATAAATCAGATTGAGTTATGAAAAAGTCTATGAAGCAAAACACAATATCACGCTCCCTGTGCATCCTGTCAAAGGTTTGCCTTGTATTGCCCTTGGCAATATTTTTCTTCGCTTCGTGTGGACCGAAGAAGAAAGTGGAAAACAAGACCATCATGGTCAGTATCGAACCCCTGCGCTACGTCACAGAGTATTTGGCGAGGGAAAATTTCAAGGTCGAGACGATTACTCCACGCGAGGCTTCGCCCGAAACCTACGCCCCTACACCTCAGCAAATCGAGGCTATAGCCGAGTGTACCGCCTTCGTACGTGTGGGTTCGCTGGGCTTTGAGAATACACAGATTCGCAAGGTGACGGACAATTCGCCCCACCTCTATATCATCAATGCGGCGGCCAATACCAAGCAGCTGCCGATGTGCGACCACGATCACGGCGATCAGCACCACGGCGGAGAGGATCCGCACATCTGGATGTCGCCACAGAATATGAAGATCATTGCGCTCAATATCTACAAGCAACTTTGTCTCCTCGACGCTCAAAATGCGGATGTTTATAAGTCACGTCTGTTGGCATTTTCCAAGGAGATGAACGTGCTGGACAGCCTGACGCAACTACGCCTCGATTCGATAAAGAACGAAGCCTTTCTGATCAATCACCCCGCCCTGGGACACTACGCTTGCCATTACAATCTGTTGCAAATAAGTATGGAGCACGACGGCAAAGAACCCTCGCCACGCCAATTGCAGAAACTGCTGGAAAGATGCAAGGAGCATGGTGTGAAGACCATCTTTGCCCAAGAACAACATAGCGACAAGGGTGTGAAGCGTGTGGCAGAGGAATTGGGCCTGGAGGTGCACTATATCAATCCGCTGTCCTATGACTGGAAGGAGGAAATGGAACGTATCACGCAAATCCTGTTGCAAAAATGACCCCGTTGCTACGTCTGGAAGATGTGACGGCAGGCTACGACCGCAAGGTGGTACTGAGTGGCGTCACGCTGTCTGTGCTGCCCACGGATGTGTATCATATCTGTGGGGCTAACGGTGGAGGCAAAAGCACGCTGCTACGTGTCATGACAGGGCTGATGAAACCTATGTCGGGCGAGGTCTGCCGGGCGAAGGATTGCACCTTGGGTTATCTGCCGCAATACAGACAAATCGATCGCCAGTTCCCTATCTCCGTGCGCGAAACTATATTGTCGGGGCTGAATAGCAAGAAGCGCTTCTGGCAAGGTTTTACCACCGAGATGCAAGAGCAGGCCGCCGACATCATGCAACGCTTCGGCATAGCAGCACAAGCCGACCAGCCCATCAGCGACCTGAGCGGCGGACAATGGCAGCGCACCTTGATTGCCCGCGCCCTGGTCTCCAACCCCGATATATTAATCCTGGACGAACCCGATACGCACTTGGATCGCGAGGGTAAGGCTTTCTTGCAAAAAGTCCTTGAAGCCGAGGCCGAACGCCGTGCCATAGTGGTGGTGAGCCACGACCACGACTTCCTGCCTCAGACAGCGCGCCTGCGCCTCTTGTCGGTGCGTAATGGCGGTCTGCATGCACATTGAGTACGATGCGTAGAATATGTATCATCGTACTGTTTTTTTTCTTTTTCAACGTGATTAAACAGAAGAGGACTGTTTCTGTTTATAGTTCTATAACTAGATTAAACAATAGTTCACCTCTCTCTCCTTTGGTTAACTTTTTTACAAAGATAAGCACTTAATCGCTTATTTTTTCATTTGCAAATCTAAAGGATTAAATTGTTTTGCTGGCGCATGGAGATAAAGCGCTAAATCTGTTTTATTTGTTTCATCTTGTCGTTTTTTTTTGAGCAAAATGATATTTGCCCTGTTTTTATCGACAAAAAGGGAATTGTATGGTCCATTTCAGTCCTTTTTGAACATTTTGTTATGCCCATTATGCAAAAAGACACTAAAAAAAAATTAAAGGGGAGAATTATTAAATAAAGTTTGGTTAGGTTAAAAAAAAACATTAAACTTGCAAAAAATAAGAAAAATATATAAATCAGACAATTAAAGGTGTTATGAATTGCACAAATTTCCTTACAAAATGTCAAAATAAGGTGGCTGAAAATTTGGTCATCTCGGAAAATTGTGTAGCAAGCAAGCAAGCAAGCAAGCAAGCAAGCAAGCAAGCAAGCAAGTATAACCAGTAAACACAAAAAAGAAGTCTCGGTAGGCACTCCTCGCATGTGCGGGTAGTGTTTGCAGAGATTTCTTGTTTAATTAGCCTGAAAGGGATAATGTAAACAAATATCACAGCGTTTTTCGCTGCGAGGTGAAATGAACAGACAGAAGCAAGTGTCAAAAGAATGAAACTAAGCGTAAGACATACATTGATTGTGATCCTGTCGATATGTGGGGTATTGTTGCCCTGTGTATCGTCGGCTCAGTCTGTGTCCGCTTCTGCTCCTACGTCTGCATCTGCATCTGTGTCTGCGTTGGGCGATACTGTCGCTACCGAAAGCTACTTGCTCTATTATTCTCACGACGATATTGATATCGACTCCACCTATCTGGACAATGCGCAGCACATCAAGCGCATCAAGCGTATCTTCGAACGTTCGCCACGTATCGACAGCATCACAATCTATGCTTATGCTTCGCCCGAAGGTTCGCATTCGCGCAACCAATGGCTGTCCGAACGCCGTGCCGAGGCTGCACGTGATTTGATCCTGAGTTGCCGCCCCAACGAGTCGGTGCTCAGTGCTGAAAACATTTATCTTCGCCCTATGGGTGAAAACTGGGAAGGGCTGGAGCGCGAACTTCGTGATAACTATCACCTGATGAACCGCGACCGCGTGCTCAAGATCATGGCAGCCAACGTGCCCACCGAAACCAAGAAGTGGAGATTGAAAAAACTGGACAACGGCTATACCTACAGCATGATCGTGCAGCACCACATGCCACGCCTGCGCGTCGCTACGTGGATCTGCGTCTTTGTTTCTACACCTGAATTGGAAACGCCCGATACGGTGATCATTCCCCTACCCTCTCCTACTCCCGAGGTGCCTGTTGTTCCCGAAGCTCCCGAGGTGCCTGAAGTTTCCGTAGTACCCGCGGCTCCCGTAGTACCCGCAGTTCCCGATAGTCTACCTGCTGATACTTTAGTTGTAGAACCCAAGAAGCCAGCCCCATCTCCTGCGCCAGAGATAGAAGATGTTTTGGTGGAAACTGGACTCAAAACCCTCTTTGCCCTCAAGACCAACTTGCTCTACGACGCACTCTCACTCGTCAACTATTCAGTCGAAGTGCCTATCACAAAGCACGCCTCGGTATTGGCTTATCACCAATTCCCCTGGTGGCGTTGGGGCGAGGCAAAGAACCAATACTGTATCCGCTTCCTCAGCGTCGGCGCCGAAGCGCGTTGGTGGTTCCTGCCACAACCACGCCCTGCTACCAAGAAGCGTCGCGAGCGTACCTGCTTGATGGGACACTTCCTCGGCGTATACGGCGAGTCGGGCAAGTGGGACTTCCAGTGGGACCGCAGCATCTGCCACCAAGGCGAACATTGGAGCGCAGGTTTGACCTATGGTTATGCACTACCGATAGGCAAGCGTGTGAATATGGAATTCTCGATTTCCGCAGGTTATGCTTCGATTCCCTATCGCAAGTTTACGCCCAGCGAGGACTTCCAGCACCTTTGGGCAGACCCCGAAGGTCGTGGACGCTGGCACTATTTCGGTCCCACCAAGGCACAAGTGTCGCTCGTCGTACCTATTACGATGAAGACTAAACGGAAAGGAGGTGCGCGATGAGCTTGATGAAAAACTTCGGTCGCGTCGTCCTTTCAGCCGTTTGTGTGTGCGCATTGTTCCTGGGTAGCAGTTGCGAGCACCGCCCCTTGGAAGACCTCAATACTACACACTTCTTGCGTGTTTATCTGAACGAAAGCATTCAGAACGTGACATACGGATTCTACGACGACTCGCGCAAGAAACCCGAATACCACTCGCCAGAATTGCTCCGTGTGGGTGTGTACGACAAATATACGGGCGAATTGGTCAGCGAGCGCTATCTGCACCAGAAGGGAAGCGACGCGCGAGGCAACTATCTGCAGGGATATATCTACGCACCGGTGGGCGAATACAATATCTTGGCGTACAACTACGACACCCGCTCCACGCAGACCCAGTCCGAGAACGATTACGACAAGATCGTGGCGTTCACCAACAACTTGACCGAGGGCGAAAGCAACCGCCTGTTCTCGCGAAGCGAAGCCTCGACCAGTGACAACCGCGTGGAATGGCCTCACCAAATCATTTCGCACCAACCCGACCACATCTTTGCTGCCCAAATGGAAGGCGTGCAAATCCTTCCCTCCGAAGAGGTGGACACCCTGTGCACCCCACAAGGATGTTACCCCACGGCAGAGTCGCTCGTCAAGACCTATTATATACAAGTCAACATCAAGGGCGCGGAGTATGTGCGTTCGGCAGTAGCCCTAATCTCGGGGATGGCGGGTTCCAAGACCCTGCACGACGGACAAATGGTGATGGACGACGTGACCAGTCTCTACTTCCCACTGAACAACGCAGCCGAAAAAGCCCGCACTGGCAATACCACACACGTCGCCTACGCCTCGTTCAATACCTTTGGCAAATTGCCCCACGTAGAGGGTTACATCGATATTACCTTCGAGTTCAAGACCACTTACAATACGGTGCAGACAGCAACCTTCCGCCTGACCGATATGTTTGATACCCCAGTGGTGCAAGACAAACAGTGGATCATCATCGACAAAGTGATCGAGATCACACCGCCCGAGGGCGAAATGGGAGGCGGTCTGCAGCCCGGTGTCGGCGACTGGAAGCAACACGAAGGAAATATTGTGATATAACACTATCTATCAAAAACGAAAAGTGGAATCTGACAAAACAGATGAATCTGAATATAAACCTAACAAACAATTTATTTATTAACCCCTTTAAACATTTATCATTATGAAAAAGTTTATGCTTTTTGCAGCAATGGCAAGCGTAGTCTTGACAAGCTGTGTGAATGAAGACAAGGAAGCGATGGAATCTGCTTCTAAGAAAGCTATCTCTTTCGACATGCCAGTGATGAAGCCTACAAGAGCTCAATTGGGTGAAATCAACGGCACAGGCTATCCAGAAGGCGAAAGCTTCAAGGTGTTCTGTAAGTCTTATACTGGCACTTATGCTGGTTGGGAAAGTGCTGCAAATTACTTTAATGCTGCCGGTGAAGTTGTAAGCAAGAGTGGTACTCAATGGACTACTACTAATCCATACTACTGGCCAGAATTGGGCAACAATTTGGTATTTGCTGCTTACTCTCCTGCTGATGCTGCGGGTACTTATACTCAAACTAACGCGGGTTTGCAAATTGAGAACTTTACTACTGCTGAGGCAAACAATCAATATGACTTGATGTACACTGCACGCGTGGCTGATAAGAACAAGGGCAACAATGGTAATGCTGCTGTACCTATGGTATTTAAGCACGCTTTGACTTCTGTTGTATTCTCTGCAGTAGCTGCTGACAATTTGGCTACTTACAAAATCAAGTCGCTCACTGTAAATGGTCCTATAGTAACTACTGGTGACTTCAATCAAAATATCACAACAGCGACAGACCTTGATGGTACTCCAGAATGGGCGCATATAGGAGTTTCTACTGTTTCTTACGGCATCCTTTCTGGTGCTGCGGTTTCAGTTGATAACTCGGGTGTATTGCTTACAGGTAACGGATCAACTGCTGGTACTAAGTCAGCATTGCTTTTGATCCCTCAAGATGTAAATGGTAGTGCTACTGTAACTATTGTTTACGACAAGATTACTGCTGGCAATACTGTGGAATATTCTGCTACTATTAACCTCTCTGACTTTAAGGCAGGCGGTGCTAGTATTGATGAATGGTTGATGGGCAACCGTTATGTATACAACATCACTTTCGGTGCTAACAAGCCTATCCACTTCAGTCCTTCTATCGAAGCAGATTGGACTACTACAACTCTTGACTACACTATCCAATAATAGTCGTAGATCCAAACTCTATTTAATCGCTTAAAAAAGTAGATAAATATGATGAAATTCAGTCGCATCATAGCGTTACTGACAATCTCTATAATCGCAGCGGGCTGTGCTCAGGAAGTGGACGAACTGCTTCCTGAGCCACAACCGGCTCGTAAGGCTATATCTTGTGGCATCTCGGGTGTCGCAGGACTTTCATCGCGTACCCTCGTCACCAACGCCAATCTACAGACACTTTGCGCTGCAGGTACTGGCACCGAGAGCATAGGCTTGTGGGGCGAATTTGTGAATGCTGGCACGCGTACCAAAATATTTGATGCCGAACCCCTGACCTACGGGCCTAAGGCACAAGATACCAATCCATACAATCAATGGAACTACCCAAGCGAAACAAGATACTGGAACAGTGGACTGGTGTACGACTTCCGCGCTTGTTTCCCACAGGACTTGATGACAAACTTAATGGAACAGATGGATGCCACAAACTTTCAGGGGCCCATCAATACTAAAAATACGCAAGACGATATTCTGGTCGGTGCAACCCAAGTCAATACGCAGACTTCACCCCTGCCCGATGTCGTCGATATAGAATTGCAACACATCTTTGCTGCCATAAGGTTTCAGGTGAAGGCAGCAGAGGGCTACACACCCAGTGCGGACGAAGGGGTGGTGGCGTGCTGGTTGCAAAATCAAGGCACGACCGACGATCTCTTCTCGCGTGCGGGCTACTTGCTCCATACGGGTAACGAGACGCCCGAAATACACTGGACACCCTACTCTTCGGTGTTCGAAGAACTCTACCGCTGGGAATATCCCACAGGCGTGAATTTTGACGACGACGACGAGCCTCACTCGCTCTATGTGCCCAACGGCACCAATGTGGGCGAACTCTATACACGCAACGACAGCTGGATTATGGTGATACCACAGACGGTAAAGGCTGGTTCGCTGAAGTTCTTCTACAAGATGAAGCATACGGCCGACAAGGTCTTCTCGGTGACTATCCCTGAGATTACCTACCTGCCCGGCGTGCAATACAATTATATATTGGAAATCCGCGGTGCCTCGGCTACTATCTCCCTTACGATACAGGATTGGAATAAGTTGGATGCAAGTTATGATGTGGAGTTGTAGAGTCAACGATTAACGTTTAACGTTTAACGAGGAACGAGGAACGATTAATGATTAACGATTAATGATTAACGATTAACAGTCAAAGTCAACAGCCTCCGCCTTACAAAAAAGATATATGTTGAAACGAACCCTATTATATTTACTCACGCTACTGCTGTGCATCGCCTGCCATCAGGACGATATTTTGTCCGATGTATCGCATCGGGGCACTTCGCTCACCATTACTTTCCGGGCGCCCTCGCACTCCACCCGTGGCATACAGGATCTGGACGACGATGGCAATGTGACCGAAGCCGAGCTGATGCGCGATGGGCAGAAGATGTATCGCGTCAGCGTATATCTGGTCAGTGGTGGCGTGGTAGAGCGTCATCAGCAATTGGAGTATGCACAATTGAACGACGACAAGACCGAGGCGACAGTCACCTTCGACCAATTGGATTACACCAAGGCTTATCAACTCTATGCCGTAGCCAATCACGGCAATTACACCGCTACGGGCGTTTCGTTGACTGGCTATTTGAGCGACTTGCCCGACAATCAGTCTCCGCAGAACGTCACACTCTCTACAGGCAGTACGGACTATATCTGCGACAAGGCGAAAGTCTATCCCTTGACTTTGCACAAGGAGATACACCTGAATCCTGGTGCCAACACCGTGTCGGGTGAATTGGTGCGCACCTTTGCTCGTGTTCGCATCAATGTGCGTAATCAGAGTACTTCGAACGATCTGCAGTTGACCTCGCTCACCTTTCCCGCTATGGCGCAGGCTTCCACCAATATCTTTGCGCCTGCTGCTTCGACCAACTACGCTCCCGTTCCCACCTCGGCGTATGCCATCACCCCCTTCGAGGCTAATTTGAATCTGGCAAAGGTCACTGATGGCAATGTGGCAGAGGAAACCATATTCGATGCGTATATATTGGAAGGCACCGACGGTACTTACAGCTTTGATTTGGGACTGAAATATGTGGACCAAGTGGCAAGCGAGGGATATACGACGGATAAAGTGGCTATTACCAAAAGAAACGCTTTAGAAGATAAAGGAATGTACATCCTACATCAACAGTATGGTTCCAATGATGGGTATGTCTATGCGAATGGTACGGACAATTGTAAATGGAGCGATTCTTATGAGGATAGCGAGGGTAAAATCAATCCCAACTATGTATGGCGATTTGAGAAAGTGTCAGGCCACAGATATGCATTGACATCCATGGGCTCATCCGGTTACTATATCAAGAGTGCAGGGATTTCTTCTGGACACATCCCTTTGACCAATGACAACGCAATGCTCAACCACTATTTTACGGTAGAGGAAAATAATGGTATGTTGGCATTCAAAACGGCTTCTTCCTCTTGGACTGGTGCAGCATATTATTTGTATAACTATGGGGGTAATGCAGTATACGCTTATTCATCATCTGGTACTTACATCCTCTACAAAGTGACATACCAAGGCGGATCTTCTTCCACCGTCAAGGCCGAAGCGACCCCCACCATTCCTATCAATATTATTGACAGCAAGACGGGTGTGGCAAGTCCTTTGACCAGTATCAAGCGCAACGATTTCATCGAAATCACCGTGAATGCTTCGTTCAACGAGCAACAAGGGGCCATCGGCTTCAACACTACGAATTGGCAAGAAGGTGGCGGAGATGTGACGTTCAATTGATGCCATCCGGCCGAGCGATTGTCACTGCAAAAAAAGTAAAGACCTTGTTGAAAAAAAGTCTAACCTTTTTCAAAAAAGGTAAGGGTTTTTTCAAAAAAGGTAAGGGTTTTTTCAGTACCCCCCAAAATGGAATAAATCAACGACGAACAATAGACACAAGATCAAGATATGAAACAATGGATATACAATAGCCTGCTCCTGCTATGCAGCTGCTTGATGCTGACAGGTTGCTTGGACGACGATCTCGTCCAGGAAGGTAGCGTAGGACCCAATGTGAAGGCGGTGCTCAGTTGGGGCTCGGCCAAGAACAATCAGATCAATATCCAAACGCGTGCCACCTACGAGCCGTACTACGAATCTACGGTGCGCAACCTCTACGTCTTCGTCTTTGCCAATGACAACAAGGTCTACGGACACTTCTTTGCCAACTCCAACCTGAACGAAGGTACGGCAGAGCAATTCTGGACGGCGCAAACGGTGGATATGGGGGGCACAATACAGACCAATGGCGCCATCTATATGAACGTGCCTGCAGTCACATCAGGCGAAATCGTGGTGATAGCCAATATCGACTTGGACTTTATGAATATCTCGCAGGAACGATTGGGGCTGGTGCGCAACAAGCAGGACTTGCAGGACCTGATCGTCACGATGAACCAGGAATTGCCTATGCGTAATGCGGGCTACTTTATGATGACAGGGGCTCTGGCCGATGTGACGATCGCACCAGACGGTACCATATCGGCAGGAGGCGTGAACCCCGCCACACTGATGCTGACCCGTATGGACGCCAAGGTCGAAGTGAACGTGCGCGTCAACCCCAACGAGGAAACCGATGGACAACGCGTGGAAAAATTCATCCCCGAATCGTGGGAGGTGGTGAATCTGCCCAAAAGTTGCTACCTAGTGCCCAACGCCGCAGGCTCGGTGCCTCTGACAGCCGATGGCTACTTTCATGTCGCTCCCAGAAAGTTTGAAACCAACGTACTGGAAAAGGACCCCAGCGACAACCCTACTGGTGGAGTGCTCGACGGATTCTCGTTCTATATGCTGGAAAATCAGCAGTCCAAGAACAAGAAGCAAAGCGTAGCAGGCAACTACCACCTGCGAGACCGACGTATCAAAAACCCCGACGGTACCTACAACTCGGAAAACGGGATGTGGGAATATGCTCCCGAATTGGCGACCTATATCATCATCAAGGGCGAACTGGATATGGTGGTCAATACCAGCGACGGCGGCAAGCAACACCTGCTGGCCGATGTGGTGTACTATGTCCACCTGGGCGACTTTGGCAAGGACAAGGACGACTACGACCTGCACCGCAATACGAACTACAAGTACACCATCCATGTGAAAGGGGTGAACAATATCTCGGTCGAAGTGGAAACGGGCGAAGAAAACCAATCGGGCGCTATGGGACACCTGTATCAAGCGCAAGAGGATATCTTTACCTTCGACGCACACTACGGACAGCGCGTGTACAACTTCAATGCCAATGAAATTGATCTGGATAATATGACCTGGTATGTGCGTACCCCCTTCGGGCGTGCGGGTATTCCGATGAAAGATGCCAATGGCAACTTGATCTACAACGATTTGGACTACAAATGGGTGGAGTTCTATCCTAATGACATGATAGACGGCGTCTACACCGACCGCAATCACCACTATCCCGGTCAGGGCGCTCCGCAACTGATGAATGTCGTACAATTCCTGGACAAAGTGCGCGAAGAATATCCCAAGTGGAAGGCATACAAGGAAGGACGTACGGCGACGAATGAAAGTTGGTGGGACGCCAATGATGACCTGAAGGTGACCATCTATGTGGACGAATTCTACTACGATACCAACCCGATGAACCCGAATGACGACCCCAAGCGATTGTGGAAGAAGTTCGTGAACCAACCCAACCGCTTGATGCACGTGCTCTGTAAGAATAATCGTAGCCCGGATGGTTCCAGTTCGATGACAGGTAGTATCCTGACCATTCGCCAAAGCTCTATTCAGACACCCTTCAACCGCGACCAGTCACACACCTCGCTCTCTGAAGCCTGGGGATGCGAGACTGTGGACGAAACGGGCGACAAGAACTGGTTCTATAGCCCCTACGAAACAACTGCCAATGTAGAACAATATAACTATAAGCCTAAGCCTACAGACTTCACGCCCCAAAACACGAGCCGCCAAGACGGACTTTACAACACGGCAGAGTTGCTGAATCTGGTCAATGGCAACCTCCATTGGAGCGACTATGTGGATTATACCGAAAGAGATGTGGTGCTCAAGGCTGATAAATCCTGTGGTTTGAACTCCATCCTATTGCGCAATCGCGACCTCGATGGCGACGATATCGTCGACGTAGAAGAATTGCATTGGTATATCACTTCGTTGGAACAAATCTTTAGCCTCTTCATCGGCGACCAGGGGCTGTCGGTAGAAGCCCAACTCTATCCCAAAGCCGTAGGTAACCTGCCCAATGCTTTGCTGGATGTCCCCACCGGTCACCCACTGAAAGGTGTATATCAATGGCGCTGGCACTACGTGACCAGTACTGCCGATGGACAGACCGCAGGCAATGTGCCCGTACAAGTGTGGGCAGAGGAAGGTATCTCGACCAGTCAATATGCGCGCAACTGGCAAAAAGAAGCGATCCCCAAGGTGAGATGTGTGCGCAACCTGGGTATGGCGAGTCCTTCCAGTCAAGCGGGCGATGCTACCTATATCGGTACGGCGGGCAATAACTTCCCCAAAGACGAACTGGTGGTAGTGACAGAAACTACGGGTACTAAAAATGCAAACTCCATATATCGCTTCGACTTGCGCAACCTGAACAAGGAATCACGCCGCTTGGCATTTACCTCGCAAAGCTTGATTCCTGGCGACGAATACAGTCTGCAGTCGCGTGTGTACGACGGTTTCGAGACAGGCGGTTATTATGGTCTGGTGTATGGTAATATCGGCGGATGGCTCAAGGCTTATCCTACGCTGATTCATACACCTCTGAGCGCAAACAATGCCCCTATCGTAGATGTAGATGGTGATCCTTTCCCTGAAGGATGGCGTATCGCAAACATTCGCGAATTGGCTATCTTATTCCAATATTGCAACGACAATAATAATTGGTGGGGAGGGGCACACTATTTGCCCAGTAACTTCTATTCATTCGGTACCTTTGGTAATAGCTACGACGGTAATGTAAATACATGGTTCGTCAGCCGTGGCGGTATCACAATGACGATGCAGGGAAACGAGGCCTTTCGCGTTCGCGCCGTTCGCGACTGGGTGCCTGGAACACCATAAAGCACTTTTGTTATAATATAACCTTATATATTGTGTCAATAGCTTTTTCCTTCACGCAGAAATAATATGTGTTTATTTATCGGCGCCCTGAAAGGGCAGCATCTCTTAGCCCAGGGCAAGCGACCACAGGGAGCGACACCCTGGGTATGTTGCGTCCCCACATCCAGCAGCGCCCTGAAAGGGCAGTACCCTCTCAGCCCAGGGCAAGCGACCACAGGGAGCGACACCCTGGGTATAATGTACACACATCCAGCAGCGCCCTGAAAGGGCAGCATCTCTCAGCCCAGGGCAAGCGACCGCAGGGAGCGACACCCTGGGTATGTTGTGTTTTCGTTTATCAGCGCCCTGAAAGGGCAAAAGCCCTACAACAAGGCATGAATAGCATACAGTATATGAAAATGCTTTTGCCCCTTCAGGGCGCAATGGATGATGAATACAATACACCCAGGGTGTCGGCTCACATGGTTCGCCTTGCCCTGGGCTGTGTGCTTTTGGCCCTTCAGGCCGTAATGGAAACTGGGTGTAATGTACACGCATCCAGCAGCGCCCTGAAAGGGCAGCACCCTCTTAGCCCAGGGCAAGCGACCACAGGGAGCGACACCCTGGGTATGTTGTGTTTTCGTTTATCAGCGCCCTGAAAGGGCAAAAGCCCTACAACAAGGCATGAATAGCATACAATATATGAAAATGCTTTTGCCCCTTCAGGGCGCAATTGATGATGAATACAATACACCCAGGGTGTCGTCTCACGTTGTTCGCCTTGCCCTGGGCTATACGCTTTTGCCCCTTCAGGGCGTAATGGAAACTGGGTGTAATGTATTCCCACATCCACCAGCAGCGCCCTGAAAGGGCAGTACCCTCTTAGCCCAGGCAAGCGACCACAGGGAGCGACACCCTGGGTATAATGTACACGCATCCAGCAGCGCCCTGAAAGGGCAGCATCTCTTAGCCCAGGGCAAGCGACCGCAGGGAGCGACACCCTGGGTATGTTGCGTTTTCGTTTACTACCGCCCTGAAAGGGCAAAAGCCTTACAACAAGGCATGAATAGCATACAATATATGAAAATGTTTTTGCCCCTTCAGGGCGCAATTGATGATGAATACAATACACCCAGGGTGTCGGCTCACATTGTTCGCCTTGCCCTGGGCTGTGCGCTTTTGGCCTTTCAGGCCGTTCCTTTTCTATGTCTATTCCGATTTCTATTGACTATGCACTTTTGGCTCTTTTGGCCGCTTTATTCATCACCCCTCACCCTGTGTTCCTTATTCATCAGCGAGCGCCCTGAAAGGGCAGCATCTCATAGCCCAGGGCAAGCGACCGCAGGGAGCGACACCCTGGGTATAATGTACACACATCCCCCAGGCGCCCTGAAAGGGCAAAAGCATTAATCTGAAAGAACGTAACGTTCATCGTAATCTATTTGGTATAATTTTAGGAAATTCAAATATTCTTCCTGAAATGTTGTCTTCTGATGATGCTGTTTTTGATGTGACACATATTCTATCGTCTTGTCTACGACAGATTGGCTGACGGAGAACGCGGCATACCCTGCTTGCCAAGCAAAACTATGATACCGTTCGTTCAATGATTTCAACCATCTGCTACTGTTACGTTTTATTTCCTCAATGAGATGTGATACCGTGATGTCGCGGGATAAAAGGCAAATGATATGTATGTGGTCCGAGACACCTCCAACACGAATGACCCTACATCCGGTGGTGTTGACCAATTGCCCTATATAACTGTGTAGGCGTTCCCAATGTATTTCGTCTATCTTTGGACTCGTCGTTTTGATATGGAAGACAAGATGTAGGTATATTTTACATAAAGATTGTGCCATCTATTCAATTGTGATTGTTTATATATATAATGCTTTTGCCCTTTCAGGGCGCTAATACAATCCGGCTTGCTTTACCCAGGGTGTCGTCTCACGTTGTTCGCCTTGTCCTGGGCTATGCGCTTTTGGCCTTTCAGGCCGTATTCTCTCCATTTCTCTCAAACCTAAGGGGGATAAATCTTTACCCTTTCAGGACGTACCCTCCCCTACTTTCCAAACCTGTACGACAACGAGATTAGTCCTGACACATTGCGGCCCGTTGCATTAAACTTTGTCAGACCGAAGTCTGCCTCTATGCCCAGCGTTAGGCTCGAGGGAAATTGGTAGCCTATCATCGCCTGCAGACCTGCGTCGAAGCGGTGCACGTCGGGTTGGTCGAAGGTGGGCGATTCGTAGTACATCTTCTCGCTACCTTCGCGCGAGGTGTCGCCTTTGGTCTCCACCTTGCCCGCCACGCCATACGCCACGTATGGACCGGCAGAGAAGACCACATACTGACTTTCGGCAGTGCGCAGGTAGTAGGATACCATCAGAGGCATTTGCACGTAATTAGCGGACATCTGACGGCTCATCACGCCTGTGCGTACATTGCCGTTGTCATCGTATTCCAAGTTGCCGTTGGGATCATAGAAAGGCACTATCACGTCGGGCGACTTCATCCCCTTAGCGATATAGTTCAGGCTCGGTGTGAGCGTCCAGCGCTGGTTGAACTCCCATTCGTAACCCACACCACCCTTGTAGGCACCCACCACGTGCGTACCCTTGTAGTGTGCGGCCAGACCGCCACCAATTTGCAATTTCAGCCCCTGTCCGAGCATCGGCATAGCGAGGACGAGGAGGGCGAGTAGGGAAAGGATCTTCTTGTGCATAGTTCTCAAAAAAAAGGATCTCACGCAAATCTTGGAAATCTTTCAAATTTTATTCAAAAAATATTTTTTAGATTTTATAGATTTGCGTGAGATTTTATATTATTTAATCCTTGAAAAATTTCTTCCAATCTTCCTTTTTATACTTAGGCTTTTCGAAGAGATCGGCGTCTTCGTATCGTCCGCCGCGACGGCTATTTTTGCCACCCTTTGTGGGCGCCTCTTTGGGCGCACGTGCAGCTTTTCTATCGGCTTTCTTGTCCGCTTTCTTCTCGCCACGTTTTTCGGGTTTAGCGCCGCGCGATTCGCGCTTTTCACCACGCTTTTCGGGTTTCGCAGCACCTTCTTCGCGTTCGGCATGGTCCACCACTACTTTGCGGTCGCCGATCATTGCCTTTGCCATCTTACGCAATACGATGGGTGCGTCGGCTTCGGGCACTTCGAAGAATGAGCAGTTTGCCGTCAGGTCGATACGGCCAATCTCGATCTTGCCCTTGACGTAGCGATTCACCAAATTGATGATCTCGCGAGCGTAGAAATTGTCGCGCTTGCCCAGATTAATGAACAGACGCTTGTAGCCTGCCTCGGCCTGTCGTGGTCCGCCCTTTTCGCCCTTGGGTCGTGGTGCGCGGCGGCTGCCTTCTGCCTCGGCATCCTTACCCTTTGCCGAGGGTTGTTCGATCTCGGGCGCATTGGCGTAGTATTGCAGGAAGCGGCCAAATTCCAGGGTCACGACGCGCTTGATCAGATCCTCCTTGGACAGCCATTCCAACTTGCGGAATACTTCGGGCAGGAAGGGCGCGATTTGTGCTTCGTCCACCTCGGTATGTTCCATTTGGTCGATCACACGGTAGAGTTGCTTGGTGCATATTTCTTTGGGATCGGGCAGGGTGCCGGCTTCAAACTTCTTGCCTATCACCTTCTCAATCACGCGCACTTTGTGCTTCTCGCGCAGGTGGATGATCGAGATGCTTGTTCCGCGCTTTCCGGCGCGTCCTGTGCGTCCCGAGCGGTGGGTATAGTTCTCGACATCGTCGGGCAATCCGTAGTTGATTACGTGTGTCAGCTCGTCCACGTCCAGTCCGCGTGCCGCCACGTCGGTCGCTACGAGCAACTGAGTGCGGTGTTGGCGGAACTTCTGCATCGTCAGGTCGCGTTGTGCTTGCGATAGATCCCCGTGCAGGGCTTCGGCATTGTAGCCGTCGCGAATGAGCAAATCGGCCACCTCTTGCGTCTCCATACGCGTGCGGCAGAACACGATGCCGTAGATGCGTGGATAGTAGTCAACGACGCGTTTCAACGCCAAATATTTGTCGCGTGCGTGCACCAAATAATAGATATGGTTCACGTTCTCTGCGCCCTCGTTTCTCGACCCCACGACGATTTCCTTGTGGTCGTGCAGATAGTTCAGTGCGATGCGTTCGATCTCCTTGCCCATAGTGGCAGAGAAGAGCAGGGTATTGCGCTCCTCGGGTACGCCTGACAGAATCTCGTCAATACTTTCTGTGAAGCCCATATTGAGCATTTCGTCCGCCTCGTCCAGCACCACATTTTCCACGGCGTCCAGTCGTGCCACGCCGCGGTTCATTAGGTCGATCAGACGGCCCGGTGTAGCCACAATCACCTGTGCGCCCTTCTTCAAGGCACGGATTTGGCTCTCGATGCTCGATCCGCCATACACAGCCTGGACGTGCAGGCTGTCGATGTATCGTGAATAGTCCTTCAGGTCGTCGGCGATTTGCAAGCAAAGTTCGCGTGTCGGGCTCAAAATGATGGCCTGTGTAGCGCGGCTCTTTGTATTGATCTTTTGCAGGACAGGCAAGCCAAAAGCCGCCGTCTTGCCCGTACCCGTCTGGGCCAAAGCGATCACATCATTACCTACGCCCAAAAGATAGGGGATTACCTCTTCTTGTACTGGCATGGGCGACACATAGCCCATCTCCTCGATGGCGCGGCGAATCTCTTCGCACACACCCAATTCTTCAAATGTTTTCAAAACAATTATCTTTCTAATGATTATATGCCGCAAAGTTAGAGATTTCCAAGAGATTTTTACTCCTTTTCTGTGCTAAAAATCCCAACAAGCCCACTCTTGAAGAGAAAAGTAGAAGTCTGGTTGGAAAAAGTAGGGAGAAAATGACGCAGAGGTTTTCTAACCCAAAAGAAAAATGTAACTTTGTCCAAATTTAATAAGCCCAAATTTATGGAAAAACTCCTGCACTATGTGTGGAAGCACAAACTCTTTCCATCCCATCAACTCTGCACCGCAGATGGTCGCCTTGTCGAGGTGCTGGACCCTGGCTTGCACAATCAGCATCAAGGGCCGGATTTCTTCAACGCTAAGGTGAAAATCGCAGATACGCTGTGGGTGGGAAATGTCGAACTCCACATCAAATCTTCCGACTGGTACAAGCACGGACACGAGACGGACGAGCGCTACAACAACGTCATCTTGCACGTGGCGCAGACCCTCGATCAGGAGGTGCAGACACAGGGCGGACAACCCCTACCGCAGCTCCAACTGGACGTGCCCGAACGCGTACGACAGAACTACCAGGAACTGCTCGAAGAGGAGACCTATCCCCCTTGCTACCGCGTCATTCCACACGTGTCCGAGATGATTGCGCATAGCTGGATGAGCGCGCTTATGGTGGAACGTCTTGAAGAAAAAACGCGCCGCATCGAGAGCATTTTGCAGGACTGCACAGGCAATTGGGAAAGGACCTTTTTCCGCACGCTGGCGCGCAATTTTGGCTTCGGAACGAATGCTGAAGCCTTCGACCTTTGGGCGCAACACATCCCGCCGCAGACAATCGAAAAGCACAGGGACAATCTGCTCCAGGTCGAGGCAATGTTTCTAGGTCAAGCCGGGCTTTTGAGCGATGATCTCGTGCCCGAAGAAAAGCGCGACGACTATTTCATGCAACTTCAGCGCGAGTACAAATTTCTAGCTCACAAGTTCTCGCTCACGCCTATGGATGTGCGTCAGTGGCGCTTCTTGAGGATGCGGCCGCAGAACTTCCCGCACATTCGCCTTTCGCAACTAGCGATGCTCTATCACCGCCAGCAATGCAACCTTTCGATGCTGCTCGAGGTCCGTTCGCGCGAAGATATTCACCGTCTATTTTTGACCTCAGTCACGCCGTATTGGGAGACGCATTACACCTTTGGCGAAGAGAGTACGGCGCATGCTAAACGCTTGCAAACGGCTTCTCTTGACCTGCTCTTGATCAATACAGTCGCTCCCCTACTCTTTGCCTACGGCAGGAGTCATTTTGCCGAGGATAAGTGCGAATTGGCCTTCGAACTATTGGAGTCTACGCCACCCGAGCACAACTTTATCACACGCTCCTGGGCCAAGGCGGGCATCCGTGCCGAGAATGCTGGCGACAGCCAATCACTGATCCAATTGCGTCGTAATTATTGCGACCGAAAGGACTGCCTGCGCTGCCGATTCGGTTGCGAATATCTCAAGCATCGCGGCCAAGAAAAATAAGGTTTTTTCTTCTATTCCTTAACCCTTTCCCCCTCACCCTTAACCCTTAAATAATGGACTATATATTTGACCTCAAAATGAAGGTGCGCGACTACGAATGCGACCTGCAAGGTATCGTCAATAATGCCAATTATCAACATTACTTAGAGCATACACGCCACGAGTTTTTGCTTGCCGAAAATGTAAGTTTTGCAGACCTCCACGCCCGTGGAATAGATGCCGTTGTAGCGCGAATTACGATGGCTTTCAAGACGCCTTTACGCAGTGGCGACGAGTTCCTTTCGCGTATGAATGTGCGCAAAGATGGCATCAAATATGTCTTCACACAGGATATTTTCCGCTTGCCCGACAACAAATGGGTGCTTCATGCCGAAGTCGACACCGTATGTATGGTGAACGGCAAGTTGGCTAAAACCTGCGAACTCGACGATTTGTTGGAAAAATATCTGATGCGTGAGGCATGACCCCTACCCTATGTGGTCGCAAATCCAAAAAACTAAAAACAAAATAAACTCTTGGCTATGTCACAAGAAACCCTCTCGGCTCTCACCTTGGTATGTTTGAAGGGGCTCAGCGCCTCGATGGCGATGTGTCTTTACAAAAAGTACGAATCGGCCACACTCGCTCTCGAACATCTGGACGAGGTGCCGGCGCGTTTTCGCAAAAAGGTGCTCGAGGCTTTACCCGAAGCACAGGAGCGTGCAAAAGTCGAATTGGAGTTTTGCAAGCAGAAAAACATCCAAGTGCTGATTTTTTCCGACGAAGGGTATCCGGCACGATTGCGCGAGTGCGAAGACGCTCCATTGGTGCTTTTTTACCGAGGTGTGGCAAATTTGAACGAAAAACGCATAATTTCGGTCGTAGGCACCCGAAAAATCTCTGAAAGGGGTAAGTCAATTTGTCAAAATTTCTGCAAAGAATTAGCTACTCTTCTCCCTGAATACGTGGTAGTTAGCGGCCTTGCATATGGCGTAGATATTCACTCACACCGCGCTTGTTTAGAAAATTCTTTGCCTACGGTCGCTGTACTCGCGCATGGACTCGATAGAATTTACCCTTCTTTGCACCGTTCGACAGCAATTGAGATGTTAAATCAGGGTGGACTCCTCACCGAGTTCCTTTCGGGCACGAATCCGGACAAAGGAAATTTCGTGCGTCGCAATCGTATCGTGGCTGGGATGGCTGATGCTACGATCGTCGTAGAGAGTGCCTCGCATGGTGGAGCGATGATCACGGCGCGCCTGGCGCAAGGTTATGGTCGCGACGTTTTTGCCTTTCCCGGACGTGTCACAGATCAGATGTCTGAGGGCTGTTTGAAACTGATCAAGACCAATGTGGCGGGACTTGTTACCAGCGCTGCAGATGTACTTGAAGCGATGAACTGGGCGTCTGTAAAGCCCCATACTGCGCCTATTCAGCGAGAATTGTTCCCTACACTTACGCTGCAGCAAGAACGTCTCTGTGACCTGCTCCGGGGTACTGATGGCCTGACAATAAATCAAATGGTTGTTGCTTCGGATATGCCTTTCAGCGACGTGGCAACCGAGCTTTTCAATCTTGAAATGGATGGCGTTGTGAAGCTCCTTGTCGGCGGAATTTATCGCCTTTTATAAGTCTTTTTGATGTAATACTTAATAATAGAGGAACCTGTTGATATTCAGTGGGTTCCTTTTCTTTTTTTCAAGGTTTCAGAAACGCCTTGAAAATTTCGCGACGCCTCGTAAAAATTTCGCGACGCCTCGTTTAAAAAAGGTCTAGGCTTTTTTTACAATGTCTTGACTTTTTTCTCTCTTTTCGGGGTGAGGGAAACTTCTCAACGAAACCCGTCTCAAAATGCCCTTTTTCGCAAAAAAAATGTGTACTTTTGCATCATAAAATCAAACTATTATGTCGACTACATTTCAATATGATGTGATTGTGGTAGGTGCAGGGCACGCTGGATGCGAGGCTGCTGTTGCGGCGGCGCGTATGGGTGCGCGTACCTGTATCATCACCATGGATATGAACAAGATCGCGCAGATGAGCTGTAATCCTGCTATCGGCGGGATTGCCAAAGGGCAAATTGTGCGCGAGATCGATGCGCTCGGCGGCTATACCGGAGTCGTGACAGATGCTTCTGCGATACAATTCCGTATGCTCAATCGCTCGAAAGGTCCTGCGATGTGGAGTCCACGTGCGCAGTGCGACCGTATGCGCTTCATACAGGAATGGAGAAAGGTGCTCGAGAATACGGAAAACCTCCATATTTGGCAGGATGAAGTGGCCGAAATCATCGTTGAAAACGGCAGAATTGTAGGTGTAGACACCGTTTGGGGCGCACGCTTTATGGCAGGTTCGGTAGTTATAACAGCAGGTACTTTCCTCAGAGGATTGATGCATGTGGGCAAGAAACAAGTCCCCGGTGGTAGATGTTCGGAGCCTGCTGCGTCGTTTTTGACCGAATCCATCACAAAATATGGCATTCGTAGTGAGCGTATGAAGACAGGAACTCCCGTCAGAATTGATGCGCGTTCCGTACATTTCGACGAAATGGAAGTGCAGCCTGGAGAAAACGATTTTCACCGCTTTTCATACGTTAGCGAATCGCGTCCATTGCCTCAGTTGCCTTGCTGGACCTGTGCTACGAATGCAGAAGTTCACCGCATTTTGCAACGAGGATTGCCCGATTCTCCGCTATATAACGGCCAAATCCAAAGCATCGGGCCACGCTATTGTCCAAGTATTGAGACGAAGATTGTTACCTTCCCCGATCGCGACACACATCCCCTCTTCTTGGAACCAGAGGGGCTCGATACAAACGAACTCTACTTAAATGGTTTTTCGTCCTCTTTACCGATGGAAATCCAGCTCGAGGCGTTGAAAAAAATGCCTTGTTTCCGCGATATTGTCGTATATCGCCCAGGATATGCTATCGAGTACGATTTCTTTGATCCGACACAATTGAAACACACCCTTGAATCAAAAATCGTCGAAGGGCTGTTCTTTGCTGGACAAGTTAACGGTACGACCGGATACGAAGAAGCGGCTGGACAAGGCCTCATTGCGGGTATAAATGCAGCCTTGAAATGTAGCGGCGGTGATACCTTTACGCTCGGTCGCGACGAAGCGTATATCGGCGTATTAATCGATGATTTGGTTACTAAGGGCGTGGATGAACCTTATCGTATGTTTACGTCGCGCGCAGAATACCGCATACTTTTGCGCCAGGATAACGCAGATGTGCGCCTTACTCCCTACGCAGAAAAGTTAGGTATTGCCGATGAAAAGCGTTTACAAAAATTCCATACCAAAAAGGAAAATATCGATAAAATCATTGATTTTTGCAAAAACTTCTCGATAAAAGCGCACAAAATAAATCCTTTTATCGAAAGTGTAGGAAGCACGCCGTTGCGCAATGGGTGTAAATTGTACGACCTGATAAATCGTCCACAAGTAACCCTTGACAATATTTCAACGCAAATTTCTGCCTTTCGCGACCTTCTTAATAATATTCCGCAAGACGCCGAAGAAACGATAGAAGCGGCCGAAATCGAAATGAAATATCATGGTTATATTTCACGCGAACGCGATCTGGCTGACAAAATGCAACGCCTCGAATCCATCAAGATTCAGGGCAGATTTAACTACGAAGAGATTACACAACTTTCAACTGAGGCGCGACAAAAGCTTACAGCTATCAATCCCGAAACATTAGCTCAGGCAAGCAGAATTCCTGGTGTTTCGCCCAGTGATATAAGTGTGCTGCTCGTTCTCCTTGGGAGATAATGAAAAAATGTTCCACGTGGAACAATTAAGTTTGACAAAATTAAAATTCAATAAGTTATGAATGAGAAACTGTTATTGGAAAACCTGAGAAACATTCCTGATTTTCCTAAACCTGGTATTCAATTTAAGGATGTAAGTACCCTTTTTAAGAATCCTGCTTGCAACGAAGAAATGCTCAATGAACTCGTGCGTTTGTATCAAGACAAGGGTATTACAAAGGTAGTCGGAATTGAATCTCGCGGTTTTATTATGGGTGCAATGTTGGCTGCAAGATTAGGAGCAGGTTTTGTACTTTGTCGCAAACCTGGTAAATTGCCCGGAACAACTATTAAGGCATCTTATGCTAAAGAGTATGGTCTGGATTCTATCGAGATTCATTCCGATGCGATTACTTCTAATGACGTCGTTCTGATACACGATGATTTGTTGGCAACGGGAGGTTCAATGAATGCCGCTTATGATTTGGTGCAACTATTTCATCCGAAAGATGTTTTCATAAACTTTATCATCGAACTTCGTATTGAAGGGTTGAAAGGGCGTGAGGCGCTTGGTGAAGACAAAAAGGTTACTTCGCTGCTCACTATTACAGAATAAAATTTTGGCACGACTCCTTGCTTTGGGGTGGTGCCAATTTTGTTTTTGCTCTATTCTAAAAAATATATTACCTTTGCGAGTGCATTCTATGTGGGATGCTGTTTGAAAAATAAGAAAGAAAAATGTCATCTGCTGAACTGAAAAAATATTTGTCCGGGATTGTGAATAATTTACCCGAGACCCCTGGTTGCTACCAATACCTGGATGGCGACGGGCAGGTGATATATGTTGGAAAAGCTAAGAACTTGAAGCGCCGAGTTGCTTCCTATTTTAACAAAGAACAGGTGAGCCGCAAGACAGCCCTGCTTGTGTCGAAAATATGCGACATCAAATACGTCGTAGTCAAAACGGAGCAGGACGCGCTTCTGCTGGAGAATAATCTGATCAAACGCTACAAGCCACGCTACAACGTCTTGTTGAAAGATGACAAGACTTATCCTTCGATAGCCGTTACCAACGAATATCTGCCCCGTATCTTTAAGACAAGACAGCGAGACCGGCGAGGTGCGACGTATTATGGCCCATTCTCGCACCTACCGACGATGTATGCTTTGCTGGACCTTTGCAAAACTTTGTATCATCCCCGCCCCTGCCATCAGGCGATGACGAAAGAGGGTGTCTTGGGGGGTAAATACGAGGTCTGCCTGGATTATCACATACACAATTGTGCGGGCCCTTGTGTAGGACGTCAGTCGCACGAAGAGTACATGAAAAACATAGAGGCTTGCAAACAAATTTTGCGAGGTAATACTTCGGAAATAGCAAGTCAGATGAAAGCGCAAATGGTCGCTTTGGCAGAGGAACTCCGCTTTGAGGAAGCGCAAGCTATCAAGGAAAAGTTGCAATTGATTCAGCATTTCCAGTCCAAAAGCGAAGTAGTGTCGAACACCCTGCACAATATCGACGTATTCCATATTGAGAGCGAGGAAAAAGTCGCCTATATCAACTATCTGCATATCACCAACGGCTGCATCAATCAGGCCTTTACTTTCGAGTATAAGAAACGCTTGGAAGAAACCGACGCGGAATTGCTCGCCCTCGGTATCGTAGAGATGCGCGAGCGCTACAAGAGTACATCGCGTGAGATTATCGTACCATTGCCCGTTGATTTGCCAGAGGGATATGCCGTACAGACGATACCACAAAGGGGGGATAAAAAAGCCCTGCTGGATTTGTCGCGACTGAATGTTAAACAATATCGTTTTGACCGTTTGAAGCAAGCAGAAAAGCTCAATCCCGAGCAAAAAAGTGTGCGCTTGATGAAAGAGATTCAGACGGATTTGGGATTAGAAAAACTGCCCATGCGCATAGAACTTTTTGACAACTCAAATATCTCTGGCGAGGATGCAGTAGCCGCTTGCGTGGTGTTCGAAAAGTTGAAACCGAAGAAATCAGAGTACAGAAAATATCATATCCGCGAGGTCTGCGGCCCCGACGATTACGCCTCGATGCGCGAAGTCGTTCGACGTCGCTATACACGTCTGATGGAGGAAGACGCTCCCCTACCCGACCTGATCATAGCCGACGGCGGCAAGGGACAAATGGCAGTGATTCGCGAAATAGTCGAGGGCGAATTAGGGCTGTCTATACCCGTCGCAGGATTGGCCAAGGACGGCCGTCACCGTACCCGTGAAATGTTGTTCGGCGATCCTATTTGCAGCGTCGGTGTCAAGCCCGGCGGCGAATTATTCCACCTCTTGACACGCATGCAGGATGAAGTGCATCGCTTTGCAATAACTTTTCACCGCCAGCAGCGTAGCAAACGACAGACGGCATCTGAACTTGATGCTATTTCGGGGGTTGGAGAAAAGACTAAATCTTTGTTAATCAAACAATTCGGTAGTGTTAAGCGCATAAAATCGGCGCAAAAATCAGAGTTGCAGGAACTGCTGGGAAAGGTGAGAGGAGAAAAACTCTACGAAAACTTGCACCCGAGCGATGCTCAAATAGAGAATTAAACGTAAATTTGCAGAAAAACATGAGAACCGTCATACAACGCGTACGCCATGCCTCGGTCACAATCGACGGCGTTGTGAAATCCAAAATCGATCAGGGCTTGCTTATTCTGGTCGGCGTGGAGGATAGCGACACCCAGGAAGATGTCAACTGGTTGGCACAGAAAATCGCTGCGCTCCGTATCTTTGACGATGCAGATGGAGTGATGAATCTGAGTCTGTCTGACATCGGCGGCGAGGCCCTTGTGGTGAGTCAATTTACCCTTTGGGCGTCCTACAAAAAAGGTAATCGTCCGTCCTACATCCGAGCATCTCGTCCCGAGCGGGCAATACCTATGTACGAGGCCTTCTGTGCGCGTCTGTCCGAGGTCCTGGGTCGTCCCGTCGGCACAGGGGAATTTGGCGCAGATATGAAGGTAGAATTGCTCAACGACGGACCTGTGACGATTTGCATGGATACGCATAACAAAGAATAGAGGGGATACTGGGTGTACAGGAACGCCTGAGAGATGCTTTTTAGGCGTTTTTAAGGCGAAAACGGCATGCAGACGATAAAACCCTTGTTCAAAAGAAAATAAACCGAAATATCAAAGAATATGACCCTGGACGAAGCGCAACAAACCGTAGACGCGTGGATCAAGACCTACGGCGTGAGGTATTTCAGCGAATTGACGAATATGGCGTGCCTGACCGAGGAGGTCGGCGAACTGGCTCGCGTCATCGCACGTCGGTATGGTGATCAATCCTTCAAGGCAGGCGAACACGCAGACCTGTCCGAGGAGATGGCGGACGTGCTCTGGGTGCTGATTTGCTTGGCCAATCAGACCGGCGTCAACCTGACCGAAGCACTGGAAAAGAGCCTGGAGAAAAAGACCAAGCGAGATGCTACGCGCCACTTGGAGAACGAGAAACTGAGGTAAATCTCGGGGCGATTCAGGCAGATATTCTGTGCATTCCGTAAGGGAAAACAAGCGCGAATAAACCCTTCTTTTTCCTGCAAAGGGCTTGAAATAAATACCGCCCTACCCTATTTTGAAACCTTCAAAATGAATAAAATAGTAAACGAATAAACAATAAAAATTATGGAAACAAATTGCCACGAACATGGTGCTTGCGACCGTTACAGCAAGCTGTTCAGCGAGTACAACGTTCATTTGAACGACGAAAAGGTAAGCGCAGAAGTAGCGAGCTTAGTAGAAAAGAATAGAAGCAAGTACGAAACTCCCGAAGTGCTCAATGCTTTGCTCGGTACTGTAGAGTTGACTACACTCCAAGTGACCGACTCGCAAGAAAGCGTATTGAAGTTTGTCGAAAAGGTAAACAAATTCGCTGATGCGCACCCCGAATTGCCACATTTGGCTACGGTTTGTGTGTACCCTAACTTTGCAAAGATCGTCAGCGAAAGCCTCGAGGCAGACAAGGTGGAAATCGCTTGCGTCAGCGGTGGTTTCCCTTCGTCGCAAACCTTCCTGGAAATCAAAACTACCGAGACTGCGCTCGCTATCCACGACGGCGCCACTGAAATCGATATGGTGTTGAGCGTAGGTACCTTCCTGAGCGGCGATTACGAGACTTGTGCAGACGAAATCGCTGAATTGAAGGCGGTGTGCGGCGAACGTGCGCTGAAAGTGATCCTCGAAACCGGTGCTTTGCAAAGCGCAGAATTGATCAAGAAGGCATCGTTGCTCTCGATCTACGCCGGCGCAGATTTCATCAAGACTTCTACAGGCAAAATCAGCATCGCTGCGACGCCAGAAGCCGCTTATGTGATGTGCCAAACTATCAAGGAATATCACGCTAAGACTGGCACGTGGATCGGTTTCAAGGCTGCGGGCGGTATCTCTACTGTCAAGGACGCCGTAGACTACTACACCATCGTGTGCGAACTGCTGGGCGAAGAATACATCAAGTCGGGCCTCTTCCGCATCGGTACAAGCCGTCTGGCCAACCTCTTGGTACAAGCTATTACTGGCACAGACGAAAAGCCATTCTAAGGGCCGAAAATAGCCTTTCAGATAAAATAAAAATCGCATCTGCTACGCTGTGTAGTGGATGCGATTTTTTATGCTGTAAATTAGACTTGATTTTGCCTTGAAAAAGCGGTCGAAAAATTTCGCGACGCCTCGTTAAAAAAAGGTCTAATGTTTTTTGAAAAAGGTTAAGGCTTTTTTCAACAAGGTCTTGACTTTTTTTGAAGTGGTCTTTTGTCGCTTATTTGATATTTATAGCTGATCAAAAATCGCGACCGATCACGTAGTTCAAATAGCCGTTTAATGCTTCGCGCACCTCTGCATTTTTGAACGCTGTCAGGCATCTTTCTGCCTTTTGGCGATATTCCTCCATCACGGCTTGTGCATATTCGATACCGCCGCCGGCGATGGCGATTTTTACCAGACTGCGGATGTCCTCGGCCGATGCCTTTCCCGCTTTGATTTGAGCGGCGAGTTGCAGAATTTCAGCATCTTGCGTATTCTTCAGGACGTAGAGCACGGGCAAGGTCAACTTTCCCTCCGCCATATCGCTGCCTGTGGGTTTGCCGATTTTGGGGTCGTCGTAGTAGTCGAAGATATCGTCGCGGATTTGGAAGCAGATACCGATGTATTTGCCGAAATCGCGCGCCATCTGGATAAACGCCTCGTCGGCGCCTGCGGTTCTTGCGCCCAGTTCGGCACAAGCCATAAAGAGTGCGGCAGTCTTGTGCTCGATCACCTTGAAATACGCCTCTTCTGAAGCCTCTTCTTTGCGAATATTTGCCAACTGGAACACTTCTCCCTCCGACAGAGTAGCGCCCAGGCGAGCAATGATTTCTACGCACTCCAACGAACCCGTCTTGGCAGCTTGTTGCAGCGACAGGGACAGGATGTAGTCGCCCACTAGAACGGCTACTTCATTGCCGAATATTTGGTTGGCAGACGCCTGACCGCGGCGTTTGTCGCTATCGTCCACCACATCGTCGTGCACCAGGCTGGCGGTGTGGAGCAATTCGAGTGTGATTGCCGCACGCAGGGTGGGCAAATTCACGGCGCCGAGTTCGCGTGCCACCAACAGAGTGAGCAGCGGGCGCATCATCTTGCCTTTGCGCATACGAATGTGTCCGAGCACCTGTCCCAGATAGTCATCATCGTGGGCCAAAGTCTCGGCGAACAATGCTTGATATTGTTCCAGTTCCGCAGCGACGGGTTGGCGTAGAATGTCGAGTTTATTCATCGGAGTTAACATTTTAAGCGACAAAAGTACGAAAATATCAGCATAGTTTAGAAACTTTTGCGTATTTTTACAGATGATTCTGAAAAATGTTATGGAAAAATTATATTTACTCGACGCTTACGCACTGATTTATCGTGCTTATTATGCCCTGATTCGTATGCCTCGAATCAATTCAAAAGGTATGAATACTTCGGCAGTTTTTGGATTTGTCAATACCCTGGAGGATCTTTTGAAAAAAGAAAATCCCGACTACATTGCCGTAGCTTTTGATCCCGCTGGACCAACGTTCCGACACGAGGCTTACCCGGAGTATAAGGCGCAAAGAGAGGCTACGCCCGAGGACATCAAACTCAGTGTGCCCATCATCAAGGAAGTCTTGGCAGCATACAATATCCCCATCGTCGAACAACCCGGATTCGAGGCCGACGATGTGATCGGCACGCTCGCCAAGCAGGCCGCGGCGCAAGGACTCCAGGTCTCGATGATCACACCTGATAAGGACTACGCACAACTCGTCGGTAATGGTATCCGAATGTGCCGCCCCGGACATGGTAGCCAAGGGATGGAAATCCTGGGACCAGACGAAGTGTGCGCGAAGTACGGCATCGATTCACCAAGCCAAGTGATCGACCTGCTCGCCCTGATGGGGGATGCGGCCGACAATATACCTGGTTGCCCGGGTGTGGGAGAAAAGACCGCTGTCAAACTGATTTCGGAGTTCGGTAGTGTGGAGAATTTGACTGCCAATGTGGATCAGTTGAAAGGCGCGATGAAGAAAAAAGTAGAGGAGAACGTCGAAAAGATTCATTTCTCTAAATTCCTGACCACGATCAAGACCGACGTGCCCATTACCCTCGACCTGGAAAAAATGAAACGCCGCCCCATCGACGAAGCAGCTTTACGAAAAATTTTCGAAGAATTGGAATTTCGCAATTTGGCGCAACGTATTTTCGGCGCGACGTCGTCCAGTTCGCAAAATGCCTTGAGCAGTGCAACCAGTGCTACGTCTGCTGTTGCGAAAACCTCGTCTCGCAAAAAAACTGCGCCGGAAGGACCCTCTTTATTCGGAGATTTTTTCGCCGAGGAGTCGACAGAAGTTTTTCAAACCAGTCTCGCGACATTAAAAGATACGCCTCACGAATATCATCTCGTTGAAAAAGAAGAAGAAAGAGCCGAATTACTTGCATTTTTATTGACAAAATCAGAAGTTGCTTTTGACACAGAGACCACTTCGACCGATGCTTTGGACGCAAAATTAGTCGGCATGAGCTTTGCCGTAGAGGGCGGACGCGCTTGGTACGTCGCCGTGCCACAAGATTTTGAGCAAGCGCGTAGGATCGTAGACCAATTTCGTCCGATTCTGGAAAGTGATACGATTTTGCTGGTCGGACAGAATTTGAAGTACGACCTCAACGTGCTGGTGAAGTACGGTGTGGAACTCCGGGCACCGCTGTTCGACACGATGTTAGCCCATTATGTCATTCAGCCCGAACTGCGTCACAATTTGGACTATCTGGCTGAAATTTATCTGAAATATCAAACGATTTCTATCGAGGAATTAATTGGCGCCAAGGGACGAAAGCAGAAGAATATGGCGGATCTTTTGCCACAAGACGTTTGCGATTATGCCTGCGAAGACGCCGACGTGGCACTACGTCTGAAACCTTTGTTAGAAAAGGAAATGCAGGAGAACGGACAAGAGATTTTGTTCCGCGAAACCGAGATGCCCTTGATGCCCGTCCTGGCCAAAATGGAACGCCACGGCGTACGTCTGGACACAGCGGCTTTGGCTGAAAGTAGCAGAATACTGAACGAGCGTCTGCTCCGTATCGAAGAAGAAATTTATGCACATGCCGGTCACCCCTTCACCATATCTTCGCCACGCCAGGTGGGAGAAGTGCTCTACGGCGAGTTGAAATTGGTCGAAAAGGTCAAGAAGACCAAGAGCGGACAATACTCTACCGACGAAGCTACCCTTGACGCTATGCGCAGTAAGCACCCCATCGTAGGTAGCATCCTGGAGTATCGTGGCTTGCGCAAGTTGATCAGTACCTACGTCGAAGCACTGCCGCAAATGTTGAGCCCGGTTGATGGCAATTTGCACTCGTCTTTCAACCAAAGTGTAACGGCTACGGGCCGCTTGTCGTCGAGCAATCCTAACTTGCAAAACATCCCTGTGCGAGGCGAGGACGGCCGCGAAATGCGCCGCGCTTTTGTGCCCGACGAGGGAAGCGTATTCTTGTCTGCCGACTACTCGCAAATCGAACTCCGTCTGATGGCGCACCTCAGTGGCGACGAGAACTTGATACGAGACTTTGTCGAGGGCAAAGATATCCACGCTGCCACCGCCGCACGTATCTTCAAAAAACCACTCGAAGAGGTGGATCGCGACGAACGTCGTAAGGCGAAGACAGCCAACTTCGGCATTATCTACGGCATCTCCGCCTTCGGGCTGGCAGAGCGAATGGAAGTGAGCCGAAGCGAGGCAAAATCGCTTATCGATAACTATTTCGCGACCTATCCCAGGGTGCGCGAATATATAGACGAATGTGTGGAAAAAGCACGTCAGACGGGCTACATCGAAACCCTGCTGGGCCGTCGCCGATACCTGGCTGATATCAATTCGCGCAACGCTGTGGTGCGCGGATACGCCGAACGAAATGCCGTCAATGCTCCCATTCAGGGCACGGCCGCCGATATTATCAAAATTGCTATGATCCGCATCGATCAGCGTCTGACGGCCGAGGGACTGCGTGCTAAGATGATCCTGCAGGTGCACGACGAATTGAACTTCTCCGTTCCCCGCGAAGAATTGGATCAAGTGCGCCAAATCGTTGTCCAGGAAATGGAAAATGCCTGTGCTCTGTCCGTGCCATTAGTGGCTGAATGTGGCGTCGGCGACAATTGGTTGGAAGCGCATTGATAAGCCTCCGTACGACTTTTCAAATCTGTTTGAAATAAATAATTAAACTTGTAAAAACAAGGTAGGATCTCCATGGAATACATGCACATCGTGAGCCGAATGTTGATGATTTTCGGCGTCGTCCTGGTTGGTTATTTTTCTGCAAAGCGAGGCATTTGGGCACACGAGTTAAACAAGGCGATGTCGGTGTTTGTGCTCAATGTCACAGCACCTCTGCTCATCCTCTCGTCGGTAATGGGCGAGGGCCCCGGCTTTACGCCTGCTGAGGTGGGGCAGTTGGTTTGGGTCTCGTTACTCAATTATGCGATACTATTGGGCGGAGCCTATTTAGTTACGGCGATTTGGAAACTGGATACCTACAGGCGCGGTTTGTTGCGCTTCATGCTTTCTTTCGGCAATGTCACGTTTATCGGCTTCCCCGTCTTGATGTCTTTGTTTGGCGACAGGGCAGTTTTCTACGGCGCCGTATTGACCATTCCTTTCAACGTGCTGATCTTTACCGTAGGCGACGAATTTATCTCCGGCACAGGCAGTTTGCGTCGCGCTTTCCGTCCCAAACTGATGCTGTCGCCTTGTGTCGTCGCTTCGCTCCTGGCCATCGTGTTTGTGCTGTGTGATATCCCTACCCCACCCGTTATGGGCGAGTGGTGCCACCTAATCGGCGATATGACCATCCCCTGTGCGCTACTCATTATTGGTTCGAGCCTGAGCCGCATCCCCCTGCGCGCCATGGTCGGCAATCGCTTCGTGTTCACCGTAGCAGCCCTGCGCTTGATGCTCGTACCGATGTTCGTTCTGACCGTACTGCGCCTGCTGCCGATAGACCCCCTCGTGGCCAATGCCGCAACTATCCTGACCGGTATGCCAGTGGCCGCCAACGGCATCATGTTTTGTTATCGTTATGGCAAAGACGAACGCCTTATGGCACAAGGCATTTTTATCACTACCCTACTCTCCATTTTCACCATCCCACTGCTCACACTTTTGTTGTAGTTTTTGTGTGGAAATATGGTCCGTTTTTGTAGGTAAAAAAGAAGGAAAATCCCCTATCCTATTAAGGCTTGGAAAATAACAAAAAAAGGTCCTGAAAAAAAGTCAAGGCCTTGTTGAAATTTCGCGACGCCTCGTTAAAAAAAAGTCTAATGTTTTTCAAAAAAGGTCTAGGCTTTTTCTGACGAGCCGTCGCGAAATTTTTTTTTACTCCTTTTTACATGCTTTATCCCCCTTTTTCTTGTCACTATGTTGATAGGAGCGACAGGTGCTATGTGCGATTTGTTTTCAAAGTCACACCGTCACACATTTGTCACACTTATTTCACGCATAGTTTGTCGTGGGAATTGATGAAAAAGCCTAAATTTGCGGTGAAATGACCTGAATCTATGAATCTGAAAAATCTACTTATTTTTTTAGTCAGTCTTGCTCTCTTTGTGGCGTGCGGTCCTTTGTCGCCCTCAGAAAAATATTCCCCAGAAGAAGAACAGTCTCTGGCACACGAATATCTGCAACAAGCGAATAAAATAAACGATGGCGGCAAGCAATATCTGGAACAGCTGGACAGGGCCAAGTATCACTTCGCCAATATCGTCGTGCGCAATGATGCCAATGACACCCTGCGCGTGGATGCACTCTACACTTTGCGCTGGATAGAGGCCTATGTGCACCACGATTACGAACAGGCGTTGCAATATCTCAACCAGTACCTGACAATCGTAGGTCCAGAGCACGAAAGTTACCCCACGTGTTTGGCTTACAAGGCAGACGATCTGTGGCATTTTGGCGCGCAGGATTCGGCCCTTTATTATGCTCACAAAGCCCTGAACACTCCGCACAAAGCAGATGATGGTGTGGACTATATTTGCCACTTCGTACTGTGGAATATCTATGAAAATTTGGAGATGACAGACTCGGCGAATTTGCACAAAGCGCAGCACATGAAGGTGCGAGACAGTCGCGAGTTTGTGCCAAAGACCCTGGAAGAATTGAAAAGCGAACTGAAAAGCAATGTCATTGCTCCGCAACAGGAACGCAGATCGCCGTTGACGTGGACCTTGCCTTTGATCCTCCTGGTATGCATCATTGGCGTGGGCATTTACTTCAAGAAAAAACGCATCAAACAGCAGGAAAACAAGAGTGAGGACCTCACCACACACAACCCATCGGTGAAAGAAAACGTCGTCACAGTGGAGGCTTTGACCCAAACCTTGTTGGCAGGAAATGAAGTCTTCAAGACCACTCCCGTTCACGAGCAATTAGTCGCCATGAAGGTGTGCGAAAGAGATTTGCCCAAACTCACATCAGAGCAGACTCGGGAGATAGAACAAACACTCCTGCGGGCATTCCACGGGACTTGTAGTTCGCTGATCAAAAACTATGACCTCAATGACCAGGACTTCGTGTGCATCCTGTGTACTTACCTAGGTTGTTCCAATACCATAATTGCGCACATCGGGCATACCACGACTGCCACAATCCGTAAGCGCAAAGAGCGCATCCGTAAAAAGATTTCGGCAGGCCTGTACAATGTGATACTGAATGAGAAAGCGTGAGAAAACAAGTACTGCTGGACTGTCACATATTTGCCACACATTTGTCACACCGTAATTATTTTTCTTCTAGGCAAAGTCTATAATTTTGCCACCAAAATAAAGGAACTCCTAAAACCAGACAGATAAATCTGTATTTATAAAAAATTATGCCTATCTTTGTAGGCTGAAGAATAATTATTTACCTAAATCCATAAAAAATTGATTATGCGCAAATCAACTTTGACGCTTTTGCTTGGCTGTCTGGCATTGCCTATCGCAGCCGACTATGAGCACCCTCTGCAGGGATTTGAGTATGACGCGACGGAGAATCTCGCTCCGCAAGGTCGCAACGATTGGGAAAACCCCGAGCGCGTGGCCCTCAACAAGCAGCAACCTCACGCCTGGTTCTTTAACTTCGAAAACGTGGACCAAGCGCGCAAAGTGTTGCCCGAAAACAGTAAGTACTGGAAGTCGCTCAACGGCGAATGGTACTTTAATTGGGTGGGAAACCCCGAAGAACGTCCTGTGGACTTCTACAAGGTAGACTACGACGTGACAGGATGGGATAAAGTGCAAGTGCCTATGAACTGGAACGTGGTGGGCATCCAAAAGGACGGCTCGCAGAAGTATGGCACCCCCGTCTACTCTAATCAACGCGTCATCTTTGCTCACCAAGTGGCCGTGGGCGACTGGAAAGGCGGCGTCATGCGCGAACCAGCCAAGGATTGGCCTACATACAAGAATCGTAACGAAGTGGGCTCATACCGCCGCACCTTCACCGTGCCAGCAGACTGGGCGGGACGTCAAGTATTGATCAGCTTCGACGGTGTAGACTCCTTCTTCTACCTTTATATCAACGGCAAATACGTAGGTTTCTCAAAGAACTCGCGCAACGTCGCAGAATTTGATATTACCAAGTATCTCGTTGATGGCGAAAACGTATTGGCAGTCGAAGTATACCGCCACTCGGACGGCTCCTTCCTCGAAAGTCAAGATATGTTCCGCTTGCCAGGTATCTTCCGCACCGTGGCGCTCTCATCTAAGCCCCAAGTACAAGTGCGCGACTTGCAAGCCATCCCCGACTTTGATGCCGACTTCGCTAATGCTACCCTCGCTATCGATGCCGAAGTGCTCAACCTCACAGGCAAGAGTGTGAAGGGATATACTATCGACTACTCGCTCTATGCCGTTGAACTCTATGGCGAAAAGACTACCCTGGTGCCAGGCGTCAACGCTTCGGTCAAAGTAAATGACTTGGCAAAGAACGATGCCGACCACGCGAAGGTGACAATGAACGTAGGCGCTGGCGTTAAGAAATGGAGCGCAGAAGAGCCCTACCGCTACGTCCTCGTAGGTCAATTGAAGGACAAAAAAGGCAAGGTGGTCGAAACATTCTCAGTAAACGTCGGTTTCCGCAAGTGTGAGATCAAAGATACACCTGCTTCTGAAGACGAATTCGGATTGGCAGGCCGTTACTATTTCCTCAACGGAAAACCCATCAAGATGAAGGGTGTGAACCGCCACGAAAATAGCCCTGAGCGCGGACACGCTATTACTCGCGAACAGATGGAATATGAAGTGATGCTCATGAAGCGTGGCAACATCAACCACGTGCGCAATTCTCACTACGTGTGCGATCCTTACTGGTACTACTTGTGCGATAAATACGGTATCTATCTCGAGGACGAATGTAATATCGAAAGTCACCAATACTACTACGGCGACGCTTCACTCTCGCACGTGCCCGAATTCCGCAATCACCACGTGGCGCGCAATATGGAGATGGTGTACAATAATATCAACCACCCCTCTATCGTAATCTGGTCGCTCGGTAACGAAGCCGGTCCGGGCAAGAACTTTGTTGAAGCCTACAACGCTATCAAGACTGTGGATACTACACGTCCAGTACAGTATGAACGCAACAACGATATCGTAGATATGGGCTCCAACCAATATCCTTCAATTGCATGGGTACAAGGTGCTGTCAAGGGTAACTATGGTATCAAATACCCCTATCATATTTCAGAATATGCGCACTCTATGGGTAACGCCGTAGGTAACCTGATTGACTATTGGGAAGCTATGGAAAGCACCAACTTCTTTATGGGTGGCGCTATTTGGGACTGGGTAGACCAAGCTATTTATAATTACGACCCCAAGACTGGTGAAAAGTACTGGGGTTATGGTGGTGACTTCGGCGATAAGCCTAACGACGGTATGTTCTGTATGAATGGTATCATGCGTCCCGACCTTTCGCCAAAGGGTCAATACTTCGAAGTAAAGAAGGTGTACCAAAACGTAGGCGTCAAGGCTGTGGATATCCAGAACGGCGTGATCGAAATCTTCAACAAGAACTACTTCGTGCCACTCAACGATTATCAAATCGTATGGAGCCTCTACGAAGACGGCGAATGCATCCTGAAGGATCAATACCTGACTGGCCCAAGAATGGCAGTAGGTCCACGTCAAAAGCAAAACTACCGCTTCGATCTCTCGGGCGTACAATTGAACGAAACCTGCGAATATTTCGTAAAAGTTCAGTTTAAGTTGGCCAACAATAAGCCTTGGGCAAAGAAGGGTTACGTACAAATGGAAGAACAACTTCTCGTGAAGGAAGCAACCAACGTACCCTCTATCGCAGAAGGTCAAAGCGGCACTATCGAAACACGTACTGAAAATGGCAGCATCCGTGTCAAAGGCGAAAACTTCACTGCTACATTCAGCACTGAAAAGGGTTGTCTCTCACAATTGGCTTACAATGGTTTCAACGTGATCAAACCTGGTTCTGAAGGCGTCTTGCTCGATGCATATCGTGCGGCGACTGACAACGATATCTGGGTATATCAACAATGGACTAATAAGGGTACGCACAACTTGAAGCACAAGGTGCTCAACATGACGCAGACTAATGGACAGAATGGCGAACTTGTGCTTGCATTCACCGTAGAAAGTCAAGCGCCTAAGTATGCTAATATCCTCGGCGGTTCGTCTGGTCGCTACAGCATCGTAGAAAAGGGTGAACAGCTCGGAGAAAATGATTTCAAGTTTACGACAAATCAAATTTATACCGTATATCCTGACGGCTCTATAGAACTTCAGGCTGCCATCACTTCGAATGCGCCAAACTTGATCTTGCCTCGTCTCGGCTATCACTTGGAAATGCCTACGCAATACGAATATGCTACCTACTACGGCCGTGGTCCTGTCAACAACTATAATGACCGTAAGACTGGCCAGTTCATCGAGCAACACAGCCACAGCATCTACGACAACATCATGTTGCCAAAACCACAGGATTACACCAACCGTGAAGACGTGCGTTGGATCTCTCTCACCAACAAGGCTGGTCATGGTGCAATCTTCGTAGCAGGCGGTCAAATGTCTGTATCTGCGCAGCCATGGTCAAACCTCGAGTTGCTCTACGCTCCTCACTTCTACCAATTGCCTAAGAGCTCGGCGACACACCTCTACCTCGACAGCAAAGTGTCCGGTCTTGGCGGTGCATCTTGCGGTCAGGGCGGTCCTCTGAGCCACGACCGTTGCTTGGCAAATGCTCACAACTTTAGCTTTATCATTCGCCCCGTGCTCGGCAACAATATGGCTGAACAAGCGAAGGTTACTACAGCGGGCGAAAAGCCTCTCACCATCACTCGTAGCAATACTGGTGTCGTAGAAATCTCTTCTGTCGACAAATCTCGCACTATCATGTACAGCCTGAATGGTGCTAAGAAAGCGACTAAGTATACCGAACCAATCAATCTGCGTAGTGGCGGTAAGATCAAAGCTTGGTATGCAGACAACAAGGCTATTGCCGTAGAAATGTCGTTTAGCAAGATCGAAAGTGTGCCTCTCGTCGTGACATTCTGCTCAAGCCAAGAACCTGGCGAAGGTGCTGATCGTCTCGTAGATGGTGATGTTTCGACAATTTGGCATAGTGTATATGGTGTGACAGTAGCTAAATATCCTCACTGGGTAGACTTCGACGCAAGCGAAGTAAAGAACCTGAAAGGCTTCGTTTATACCCCACGTCAGAATGGACCTAACGGCCAGGTGAAGGATTATGAAATCTACGTTTCTCAAGACGGCAAGGAATGGGGCGAAGTTGTGATGAAGGGCACATTTGCTCGCGGCTCTGAAGCTAAGCGTGTGCTGTTCAAGACACCTATCAAGGCACGCTACATCCGTTTCCGCGCACTCTCTGAGCAAAACGGTACAGACTTTGCAAGTGGTGCAGAATTTAGCGTAATTGCTGACTAATCCCCTACTCTACTGAGCAGGAAAAAATAACAAACTCCTTTGCGCAGGGCAACTTGTGCAAGGGAGTTTTTTTCTTATTCTCCTTTGCGAAAAGCTACTCCGAGGTGCCTACTTTCTTATTCTTTTTTGCGAAAAGCTATGTCCGATGTGTCGAGTTTCTTATTCTTCTTTGTGAAAAGTGGCCCTGAAGCGTCGAAAGTGTCAAAAAAAGTGCAAAGATAGAGTGCAACATAAAATATAATCGTATATTTGTAACGACAAACCTCGTCTCGGCGCTGAGAGGCAGCACCTCTGCCCCACCCTGCCCCGTGTGGAATGTCGGCGGATAAACCTTGTCACTGCGGCAACGCACGTGCGGGGTATTCGTCCTAACAGAATTTATTAACTTCAAAAAACAAACGTTATTATGGTTGACACAGCAATGTTTCCGGTAATTCTCGTAATTGCCGTGGTCGTGATTCTATCGATCTTCTTCCACTTCGTGCCATTCTTCCTTTGGCTCTCTGCCAAGGTCTCTGGTGTGAAAATTTCTTTGATTCAACTCTTCTTGATGCGCATTCGTAATGTGCCGCCCAACATCATTGTGCCCAGTTTGATTGAGGCGCACAAGGCGGGCCTTAACCAAATTACGCGCGACAATCTCGAAGCGCACTATATGACAGGTGGTCACGTGCAACGCGTGGTGCACGCTCTCGTCTCAGCATCCAAGGCTAATATCGACCTGTCATTTGAAAAGGCTACTGCGATCGACCTCGCTGGTCGCGATGTCTTTGAAGCTGTGCAAACCAGCGTTAATCCTAAGGTGATCGACACTCCTCCTGTAGCAGCGGTGGCTAAGAATGGTATCCAGTTGATCGCAAAGGCGCGCGTCACTGTACGTGCTAATATTCACCAATTGGTCGGTGGTGCAGGCGAAGATACTATCCTGGCTCGCGTAGGCGAAGGTATTGTGTCGAGCATCGGTTCGGCTGAGACTCACGAACAAGTATTGGAAAATCCCGATTCTATCTCTAAACTCGTACTCAGCAAGGGCCTTGACGCAGGTACTGCCTACGAAATCCTATCTATTGATATCGCCGATATCGACGTGGGTAAGAACATCGGTGCTACACTGCAAATGGATCAAGCCAACGCCGACAAGAATATCGCTCAGGCTAAGGCTGAAGAACGCCGTGCTATGGCGGTAGCAACTGAACAAGAAATGAAGGCAAAGGCACAGGAAGCACGTGCAGACGTTATTGCTGCAGAAGCAGAAGTACCAAAGGCGTTGGCACAAGCACTGCGAGACGGCAATATGGGCTTTATGGATTACTACAAGCTGGAGAATTTGAAGGGCGATACAGCGATGCGCGACAATATCTCTAAGTTGACCAAAGACGATGTCAAGGGTATGCTGAAATAAGCCCCATGGTGTATATGCCTTGACAGGCTGATTGAACTTTCTATGAAGGTGTCCCTCGTGGGCACCTTTTTTCGTATCTGCAGGGTGGGGGATAGGGGAAAGAATCACTAGGCAAAAACGACCAAAATCAGAGGGCGGAAATAGGGCAAAAAAACCTGCCGAAAAAAAAGTCTAATGTTTTTTGAAAAAGGTCAAGGTTTTTTTAAAAAAGGTAAGGTTTTTTTTGAAAAAGGTTAGACCTTTTTTCAACGCCGCTTCGAGCAATAATTTTTGCACCCCAATCCACTCATTTTCGGGGGTAGGGTGGGGCGCCTTTTCCTCCTCTTTCCTCCTGACCCGATTTGTCATAAAGTTAGAAGCCGTGACGCCCCAACACCTTCCCCTATCCCTCGGCTCACAATCAGTGGGCCATACTCTCCTAAACGTCATATTTATTGCACAAAAATGAGGTATGTGAGCATAAAATTGACCACATTTTGCACAAATCATTTCGTAGTGTGCAAGAAAAGCACTATTTTTGCGCCCAAAATTCGGATAACGGGATTTTGGACTAGACAAATTAACAACACAAAAATAGAATATAAAGACGATGTCTACGTTTAAGGGTAAAAGGGTACTGATCACCGGCGGTGCATCGGGTATCGGCAAATTGATGGGCGGTATGGCCCTCGACAAGGGTGCTGCGGCGCTCGTGATATGGGATATCGATCAGGAAAGTATTGAATCTGTGGTCAGGGAATTAGGTCAAAAATCCAAGGCGCAGGGTAGGGCAGGGCGTGTGTATGGTATGCGCGTCGATGTGTCCAACCAACCGATGGTGGCAGACCGCTATGAGCAAACCAAACGCGAGGTGGGCGAGATAGATATTCTGATCAACAGCGCGGGGATCATTACCAGCAACAAGACCTTTGACCAATGTACACCCGACGAAATCAATCGCACGATGATGGTCAATGCCCTGGCGCCGATGTACGTCGCCCAGCAAGTGCTGCCCGACATGGTGGCGCGCGACAGTGGGCATATTTGCAATATAGGTTCGGCTGGTGGGATGATTGCCAACCCTCGTATGAGCATCTATGCGGCCAGCAAGTGGGCGACTATTGGTTGGTCGGACTCTGTCAGAATAGAATTGCGCGAAATGCGTAGTCGTGTGCGCGTCACAACGATTGCGCCCTATTACATCACTACGGGCATGTTTGATGGCGTCAGATCGAAGATATTCCCCCTGCTCCGCCCTCAAAACGTAGCCGCTAGGATCATCCGATCTATCGAACGCGATAAATCCTTCAAGATGTTCATGCCTTGGATCCCTTGCCCACACCACTTTATCCGTCTGTTGCAGGGCATCTTGCCTATCCGCGTATTCGACTGCATTGTAGGTCGTGTGCTCGGCATCTATCATACGATGGACCACTTCACAGGTAGAAAGAAAAACTAATTCATAGCATCAGTCTAATGATCGAAAATACTTCAAAACAAGAGATCGGCAGAATCGTCAGTCTGCAGCGCGAATATTTTAGTCAATGCGAAACGCTCTCGATAGACTATCGCTTTCGTGCCCTCAAAGCCCTAAAGGCAGGCATCCTGAAATACGAGAAAGCCCTGGCCGAGGCGTTGTGGCAAGATCTGCACAAGAGTTACGAGGAGGCTTATCTGACCGAGATCAGTATAGTCCTGGGCGAAATCAACAGTCACATCAAGCACCTGAAATGCTGGACTGCGCCCAAACGGGTGTGCACGCCGCTCAAGATGTTCCCATCGCGTAGCCAGGTGGTGAGCGAACCGCTGGGCTGCACCTTGATCATTGCACCATGGAATTACCCCGTGCAACTCCTCCTGAATCCCCTTGTCGGCGCCATCTCGGCGGGTTGTACGGCCATCTTGAAACCTTCGCCCTATGTGCCCAATGTTTCTCGTGTATTGGAGGATTTGATTCGCGACACTTTTGACGAAAAATATATTGCCTTGGTGCAGGGCAACCGCGATGTGAATACAGCGCTTCTCGAGGAACGTTTCGATCTCATTTTCTTTACTGGTAGTCCCTCGCTCGGTAAGCGTGTGATGCGTGCCGCTTCGGAAAATTTGATACCAGTAGTTCTAGAACTCGGCGGCAAGAGCCCCTGTATCGTAGACCGAGATGCCGACATCGCTATGGCAGCCCGCCGTATCGCTTGGGGTAAGTGTCTGAATGCAGGGCAAACGTGCATTGCACCCGACTACTTGTTGGTACACCAGGATATCAAGGATGCGCTCGTCGAGGCTTTGGCTCGTGAATTCAAAAACCTCTTGGGCGAAGACCCACGCCAGGCTGAACACTACGTACGTATAGTCAACGAGCGCGCCTACGACCGCCTGTTGGGCTACTTCGGCGACGGCACAATCGTATTCGGCGGTCAGCACGAACGCAGCGAGCGCTATATCGCACCAACCATACTGGACGGCGTCAGTCCCGATAGCGCAGTGATGCAGGACGAAATCTTCGGCCCCATCTTCCCCGTGCAAACGTTCTCGGACACCGACGAGGCGATACAATTCGTCACCCGTCGCGAAAAACCCTTGGCACTGTATTATTTTGGCAAGAAAGGTGCGAAACGTGTGCTTAGACACACCTCGTCGGGCGGCGCCTGCATCAACGATACCATCATGCACATCGCCAACGAACGCTTGCCCTTTGGTGGGGTAGGGTACTCGGGGATGTCGTCCTACCACGGCAGAGAGTCTTTCAAGGTCTTCTCGCACCAACGCGCCGTAGTCACTACACCAACCTGGTTGGATTTGCCCTTCCGCTACATGCCCTACACTTTCTTCCGTTGGGTAAAGCGCATCTTGTAGCAGGTCCTTTGATACAAACTAACTATAACACATAAAGTGTGGCACAAGCGTCAAATCTTGTGCCACACTTTATTTATAATAATACCCTAAATCTCAATATTATTGTTTATCTTTGTACCGAAGTCTGCACTTGTGCGAAATATGTCTGCCCGGGCAGCACAGAGAACGTATTGTGCGCAGATTTCGTCAGAATCAATATTCACCAGTCAAAACCCTGCGATATGCGCAAGAAGGAAATCGAAGAACTGTGTCGGATGACGGTCGAAGAATTTCGTGCCGCCGAGAAATTGCCCTTGGTCATCGTGCTCGACAATGTGCGCAGTTTGCACAATGTCGGCAGCGTGTTTCGCACAGCCGATGCCTTCTGCCTGGAACGTGTATGCTTGTGCGGCATCACCGCCTGCCCACCGTCAGCAGAAATACATAAAACGGCACTCGGCGCCGAGGATACCGTAGAATGGAAATACTACGCCGATACAATGGATGCCGTGCGCGAACTACACGACGCCGGCTACACCGTGTTGGCTGTGGAACAGGTAGAAGGTAGTCTGAAATTGGGCGAATTCCAAGCAGAACCAGGAGAACGCTACGCCTTGATCCTGGGCAACGAGGTCAAGGGGGTGCGACAAGACGTGGTCGATGCCTGCGATCAAGCTCTGGAGATACCACAATACGGCATGAAGCACTCGCTCAACGTCTCTGTGACCGCAGGTATCGTGATGTGGGAAGTCAGTCAGGCTATGCGCCAAAAAAGTCTGGCAGAAGAAGTCTTTTCCAAACTCGGCAAGAATCTCTCCCTGAAATAAAATAGAAGTGCTAAACTCAGAAAAAAACTTCTTTTAGCAAAAAGCAAACTTCCCAATACCCCGTAGAAAATATAATACCTAAATATTCAATCTTAATTAATTCATTTCCCATTATGAGAAACTTTTATCGCGTTTTATCATTAGCGGTATTCGCTGTGACTACTCTCGCAGCGTGGGCAGCAGCGCCATTCAAAACGACCTCTATCGTCGATGGCAAATTTGCTGCTAATACCACTTGGTACACGATGCAAATTGGTACCAGTCAGCACATCATTTCCGACAATGCAGGTGCTAGTAAGATTTCCCTCACCAAGGTGTTGACCGACATGAGTGATGCCGACTTGTGGTGTTTTGTTGGTGACGACACTAATGGCTACAAAATCTACAACAAGCAGGCTGGTACAAGCAAAGTCTTAGCTTCTAGCAAAACGATGAAGGCTTTGGCTGGTTACGGCGGCACAGGTGGTAGCACTTATCCCACTATGCAGGACGCAAATAACTTGCCCTCGGGATATGTCGGCACTTGGGACCTTCAGAAGTCAGACAAATTGGCTGGCGTCGATGGTTATTTCGTGATTCTGCACGGCACAAACTATGCGATGAACAACTTCGGTGGCATCGGCGACTTGGCTTTTTGGGCCGAAGGTATGGATGCTGGTTCGACAGTGACCTTTGGTTTTGCCGAAGGTACAGTAGAAATCAACGCGGCTAATGGTACTTTCACCGCAAGCAATGCTACTAAGACTTGGCACGCAGTGTGGGAAAGCAACGAGTTGGCTGGTTTCTCCTTGAATACAGGTCAGAACAACATGACTACGGATGGTGGCTATATCGCAGCACACTCTGGCACATCAAACAGTTGTACGCACACTTTGACCGCACCTGATGGCATGTGCATCGCAGGTTATAGTTTCGATATGAAGAATCGTAACGGCGACAATAGTTATTCTGAAAACATCATTATTGGTAGTAAGACCTACAAGAGTTCTACAACTAGTCAACACGTAGAAGTGACAGGTCTGGAAGACCGCACAGCATCTTTCCAACAGACTGGCTCAAACAAAGGTGTCATCTTCAGCAATTACTTCGTGACCCTGCGTCGCTCGACCGTTGAGGCAGAACCACAACAAGACTTGTTCATCACAAAAAGTGGTCAGACACCTTTCCGTATCCCTGCTATCGCAACTGCAGCAAATGGTGATCTTTTTGCAATCTCAGACTACCGTCCTTGTGGCAGTGATATCGGTTATGGTGAAGTAGATATCATGTGCCGTATCTCAAAGGATAATGGTGCGACATGGGGCAACCAATTCTGTGTTGCAGATGGTAAGGGAGGCAATACTAACCACATGACTACAGGATATGGTGATGCTGCAATTGTAGCAGACTGCGAAGAAAATAAACTACTCGTGATGATGGTTTGCGGTCGTACCGTATGTCACAATGGTCGTTGGGACGTATCGAAGATAGGCAATGCTTCTGCCGATGCAGTGAACCGTGTGGCTCGTGTCTACTTTACTTACAACGAAGCTACAGGTCAGTGGGAAAAAGGTGAAATCACCGAAATGACAGACCATATCTATTCGCTCTTCCTCGACGGACAAACACCTACAGTGACTTCTATGTTTATCGGTTCGGGTAAGATCTGCCAAAGCCGCCTTATCAAAAAAGACAAATACTATCGTCTCTACTGCTCAATGTGGACTCGCGACGGTGGTAACCGTGTGATCTATTCTGACGACTTTGGTGGCAGTTGGAATGTCCTTGGTACAATTCACGATCGTCCAGCTCCCGGCGGTGACGAACCTAAGATCGAAGAATTGCCCGATGGTTCTGTATTGCTGAGCACACGTGCTAGCGGTGGCCGCATTTTCAACGTGTATACTTATTCAGACCAAATTTCTGCTACAGGTAATTGGGCGGTAAGTGTAAGTTCTGGTGCGAGCAATAATGGTGTGGTAGCATTGAGCAACTCTACCAACGGTGAAGTGATGTGCTTGCCCGTCACTCGTAAGTCTGACAATAAAGATATGTACCTGCTCCTGCAATCTGTACCATTTGGTTCAGGTCGTGCTAACGTAGGTATTTTCTATAAAGAGCTAGAATCTGTAGAAGATTTCGTAAACCCCACAAATGTAGCAAAAGACTGGGACGGCAGTCACCAATCAAGTTACATGGGTTCGGCTTACTCTACGATGAGTTGGCAAGCTGACGACAAGCTGGCATTCCTCTACGAAGAAGAAACCCATGGTGGCAGTTACACTATCGTTTATAAAAATTATACAATCGAACAGATCACCGATGATGCCTATACCTACAATGCCAATGTAAATCGCTACGCATTTCTGGCAGAAGGTATCGAAGCAAAAGCCAATTCGCTGAAATCAGAAAATGCTTATGTCGGCTGCGTAGACCCTGCTGCCGTAGAAAGTTTGAATGAGGCTATCAAGGTGTTCAAAGCGAATCCTACTAAGGAAGGTTATGACGCGCTCAACAAGATGATTGCTTCTTTGCCTACCATCGAACTTCAAGCCGGCCACTGGTATCGTCTGCGCAACGTGGAGCGTTCTGGTGCTACGCTCTACTTGACTCCCGAAGCCAGTCGTTTCACTGCTAAGGTGGCAGATAAGGCTGATGCCGACCAGGTGTTTCAATTTGTAAACGCTGCAACGGCTGGTCAATACTATCTCTACAATGGCAACTTCGGTCTGTATCTGGGTAAGCTCGGTGCTAACGAGACAGAGCCCGCAGTGCACTCTACAACAACCGATGCAGGTGTGTGGAGCATCGTACCCTCGACTGATGGTCAGAGCCAGGTGAACTGTGTGAACAAGACCGGATCTAATCCAGGTTTGCACTTGGCTGGCGACAACACTCGCCTTGTGCCTTGGACTTCTACGGCGCCTGCTTCATTGTGGTTCATCGAACCTGTGACTACATACAACGTATCGGTGCCCGAAAGTGGCTATGTGACAGTCAACCTCCCCTTCGCCGTGAAAATGGCTGAAGGCGTGAAGGCATATGTCGCTACCGGTGTGGATCAAGACAACGCCGCGCTCGTGCTGAACGAAGTGGATGCGCAAGAAGGTGTAGTGCCAGCCAAAACTCCCGTAGTGTTGGTGGCAGAAGCCGGCGAATATGCGCTCGAAGTCGTTTATCCCACTGCAAACAGTGTGAAGATGGCAGAAGGCTGGAACGGTACGCTGAAAGCAGCAAACGTGAGCGGCGCAGTATATGTGCTGAAAAATGATAAGATGCAACGCAACGCTGGCACAAGTCTGGCAGCAAATGTGGCTTACTACTTGGGCCAGGCAGGCGTCAGCAGCTATGCGTTGACTTTCGGTCCCGGCGTTGACACAGGTGTGAACGGTGTCGACGTGGCAAAGAAGTCAGTGAAATTGTACGACCTGAAGGGCCGTCGCGTAGTGAACCCCGTGAAAGGTATCTACGTGACAGAGGAAGGCAAGAAGTTGCTCTTCTGATCCCCTTTTGATATAAATCAACTATATGGATTGTCTGTGCCGTAGAGGTATGGACAATCTTTTTTTGTGCCCTCGTATTTCCGCGCAGAGCGAATAAAACAGCCGAAAGGAAAGATGAAAAATCCAAGGAGAAAAACCATTAGAAAAATTCCACGACGTCTCGTTGAAAAAAAGTTTGATCGTTTTGAAAATCCAGAACGTATTTTTTGAAAAGGCTTTAGGAATGTTTTGCTGCGTCGGAAAAGCGACCCGGTTTTTCAAGATTTTGTCTCGAAAAGCATATACTTTTCAGATAAAATGTCCAATATCAATAATATTATATATCTTTGTGGCGGAGTATGTCCAAATGTGAGGCAACTCTGTCCAATGTGTTTTTAATCGAAACCAAAATAATTTTTATTCCTAATTAATCTATTTCCCTTTTATGAGAAACTTTTATCGCATTTTATCATTAGCGGTATTTGCTGTGGCTACGCTGTCGGCTTGGGCGGCAGTGCCATTCAAGACGACGTCTATCGTCGGTGGCAAATTTGCTGCTAATACCACTTGGTATACAATGCAGATTGGTACCAATCAGCACATCATTTCTGACAATGCAGGTGCTAGTAAGATCAGTCTCACTAAGGTGATGACCGATATGAGTGATGCCGACTTGTGGTGCTTTGTCGGTGACGACACCAACGGCTATAAGATTTACAACAAGCAAGCCGGTGTAAACAAGGTGTTGGCATCGAGCAGCACAATGAAGTCTATGGCAGGCTATGGCGGTACTGGTGGTACGACCTATCCTACAATGCAAGATGCAAATAGTATGCCATCAGGCTATATCGGCACATGGGATATCCAAAAGTCGGACAAATTGACTGGCGTCGATGGTTATTTTGTCATTCTGCACGGCACCAACTATGCGATGAACAACTTCGGTGGCATCGGCGACTTGGCTTTTTGGGCAGAAGGTATGGATGCTGGTTCGACAGTGAGTTTCGGTTTTGCCGAAGGTCAGATAGAAATCAATGCGGCAAATGGTACATTTACTTCAAGCAACTCCAACAAGACTTGGCACGCTGTGTGGGAAAGCAACCAACTGTCAGGTTTCTCGCTGAACACAGGACAAAACAATATGACTACAGATGGTGGCTACATTGCAGCGCACTCGGGCACATCGTACAGCTGTACTCACACCCTGACTGCACCACAAGGTTATTGCATCGCAGGATACAGCTTTGATATGAAAAACCGCAACGGCGACAACAGTTATTCTGAAAACATCGTCATCGGTAGCAAGACCTACAAGAGTTCTACAACCAGCCAACACGTAGAAGTGACAGGCCTGGATGCTCGCACAGCTTCGTTCCAACAAAATGGTACAAACAAGGGTGTGATCTTCAGCAACTACTTTGTGACTGTACGTCGCTCGACAGTTGAGCCCGAATCACAATTCGACGTGTTCACTACTACAACAACATCTGTGCCCTATCGTATCCCAGCGATTGCAAAGGCAAAGAATGGCAACCTGATTGCTGTGGCAGACTATCGTCACAGTGGTGCGGACATCGGTATGGCTACAAACGGACGTATCGACATCCACGGTCGTATCTCGAAGGACAATGGTAAGACCTGGGGCAATATCTTCACTATCATCGAAGGTCAAGGCGCAGCTGCTGCTCAAAACAATTCGATGTACGTAGCATTCGGTGACCCCTGTTTGGTGGCAGATAGCGAAAGCTCAACCGTGATGATGTTTACCTGCTCGGGTAATGTCAGCTTCCCCAACGGTCAACGCAACAATCACCAAGGTATCGCACGCTTCTATTCCTATGATAATGGTGAAACCTGGGGCAGTCCAGTGGATATCTCGGAAAGCATCTATTCGCAATTCGACAAGCGTTCGGACGGCGGTATCCGTTGTATGTTCATCGGATCGGGTAAGATCTCTCAAAGTAAGACGTTGAAGGTAGGTAGTCACTATCGCCTGTACTGTGCACCACTGGTGAAGTTGGCTAATGGTAACAACGTGAACTTCGTACTCTATTCAGACGACTTCGGAGGTACTTGGAAGGTCCTCGGTGGTGTAGAAAACTCTCCTATCCCCAGCAGCGGTGATGAACCCAAGGCAGACGAATTGCCAGATGGTAGCGTGTTGGTTAGCTCGCGTACGAGCGGCGGACGTATATATAATATATATAGGTATACAGATGCTGCGAAGGGCGAAGGTAGCTGGGGCAACGTTGCTTGGTCTAATTCAAGCAACAATGGTACAACCGCAGTGAGCAACAGTACCAACGGCGAAATCATGTTCGTACCCGTACGTCGTCTGGAAGATGACAAGAAGATGTATATGATGTTGCAATCAGTACCATTCGGTAGCGGTCGTGCCAACGTAGGTATTTACTACAAGGCTTTGGAAAGTTTGGCAGACTTCTCTTCTCCAGAAAATATTGCTAAGGACTGGGACGGCCGTCATCAAGCAAGTTACCTCGGATCTGCTTACTCGACCATGTGCTGGCAGGCAGACAACACCGTAGGGTTCTTGTTCGAAGAAGAAACACACTGCAACACTTCACGCGGTGGTTACACTATCGTATACAAGAACTACTCGATCGAAGACATCACTGACGGTGCATACACTTACGACGCAACATCGTTGGCAAGCGACGTGGTGATCAACGGTATCGACGCATGCAAGGTAGAGGCAGGCACCTACGTGGGTGGCTATTTGCCAGAAGCTGTAGAAGCAGTCAACCAAGCGATCGAAGACTATAAGGCGAATCCATCGCGCGAAGCTTACGAAGCAATCAACAAGATGCTCACTACAGTTCCTACTATCCAGGTAGAACCTAACCACTGGTACCGCTTGCGCAATACTGAACGTTCAAGCGCTACACTCTACATGACACCCGAAGCAACCCGCTTCACAGCAAAGGTGGCGGACAATGCCGACGCAGACCAAATGTTCCAATTTGCTGCTACTGGCACCGCTGGACAATACTACCTCTACAATGGTAACTTCGGTCTCTACTTGGGCAAGCTCGGCGCCAACGAAACTCAACCCTCGTTGCACGTTGCACCAACCGACGCAGGTGTGTGGAGCATCGTGACCTCGGCTGACGGCAAGTGTCAGGTGAACTGTGTGAATAAGACTGGCTCTAACCCAGGTCTCCACCTCGCAGGCGACAACACTCGTCTTGTGCCTTGGACATCAAACGCTCCAGCTTCATTGTGGTACATCGAACCCGTGACTACTTACCCTGTGATTGTGGGTGAAAGCGGATTTGCGACACTCAACCTCCCATTTGCTGTACAAGTGGTAGACGGCGTGAAAGCATACGTTCCTGTACAAGCAACTCAAGTGAACGGCGCAGATGCACTCTTGCTCGAAGAAGTAGAAACAGGTCTTGTTCCTGCAAATACTCCAGTAGTATTGGCAGCAGAGGCAGGTCAATATGCACTCGAAGTGGTTTATCCTGCAAACTCTGCAGCACTCGACGTGATCGAAGGCTGGAAGGGTACGCTCAAGTTCAACAACGTCAGCGGCAACGTGTTCGTGCAAGATGGCGACAAGATGGTGAAGAACACCGGCACCAGCATCTGGGCGAACTCGGCTTACTATGTAGGCGATGCAAGCGTGGATAGTTACGCGTTGAGCTTCGAAGGCGGCATCGAAACCAGTGTTGATGGCGTAGAAACAGTGAAGAAGAATGTGAAGCTGTACGACCTGAACGGACGTCGCGTAGTGAAACCAGGCAAGGGTATCTATGTGACAGAAGATGGAAAGAAGCTGCTGTTTTAATATTCCAAGGAAATACAAATGAATAATATCAACCGCTCGTGTCTCTGTGACGCGGGCGGTTTTGGGTTTCTTGTATTGCCTACCGCCAAACAGTTAGACACGAAACAGTATATCCTCTCTCAAAAAAGATAAGACCTTGTGAAAATTTCGCGACGTCTCGTTGAAAAAAAGTCTTAGGAAATTTAAAAAAGGTCAAGGTTTTTTTTAACAAGGTCTAACCTTTTTTTTGCCACCACTTTCTTCGGCACCAAATTCCCTTCTCACAAGTGCCGAAAGATGTGACAGGCTACTGGCGTGAAAATGAAGATAAGTGCACCCAATACAGAAAAAAAGGACAAATCCCCACAATCAGGGAAAAAGTGTACAAACAGCATATAATTTTTGTATAAAAATACTTGGCAAGTACAATGTATTTCGTATTTTTGCACAGACATCCTTAAATCATAAATTTATGAAGCAAATAAAAACTGTAGGATTTTCTTTACTGACTGCTTCACTTTTGGGAGTGCCATTGTCAATGGTGCCCTCTAATGCGTGGGCAGAAACAAGCATCGTCCAACAAGCAGGCGTGCTGAAAGGTGTGGTTAAATCTACCGATGGCGAACCCTTGATGGGTGCCGTAGTATTCGTTGTAGGCGGCAAGACCACCACAACTACTGACGAAAATGGTGCATTCACCCTCAAAGGCGTAAAGGCAGGTTCAACTGTACGCGTATCTTTGATCGGTTACAAGCGCCAAGACGTTAAGTGGAATGGTGGCGATCTGACTGTGGCACTCGAAGAAGAGGGCAATGTACTCAACGAAGCTGTGGTTACAGCTATGGGTATCGTGAGAAAAGAAAAATCGCTCACTTACGCTACACAACAAATCAAGGCAGACGAACTGATGAAAGTTCAAGATGCCAACCTTGTTAACTCAATCGAAGGTAAAATCTCGGGTGTAACTATTACTCCATCTGCGGGTGGTGCCGGTGGTGCATCTAAGATCGTCCTGCGTGGTAACAAATCTATCTTGGGTAACAACCAACCTCTGATCGTAGTGGACGGTATTCCTATGACCAATAGCACTCGTGGCCAAATCGGCGACGTGGCAGCATTGGTGAATACATCTACATCAGAAGGTTCTGACCCCTTGTCAATGATCAACCCCGACGACATCGAGTCAATGAACGTGTTGAAGGGTGCGAATGCTGCTGCCCTCTATGGTTCGGCTGCTGCCAACGGTGTTGTGATGATTACAACAAAGAAGGGTAAGGAAGGTAAGATCGGTGTGACTGTCAACTCTAACGTGACATTCGATTCACCACTCCTCACTCCTGAATTGCAAAACACTTACGGTGGTGCGCGCACTAACGCATTGGGCAACCTCGTATTCGGTTCTGACAGCTGGGGTAATAAATTGTCTGGCAACGGTACTTACACACTCGATGTGTTGAGTTCTGACCAACAATACAAAGCTGGTGCTGTGAATCAACTCCACCTGCGCAACTATGCTGAAGATGACGTAGCAAACTTCTTCCGCACTGGTGTAAACTCAAACAACTCAATCTCGGTTTCTGGTGGTACTGAAAAGGTACAATCATACGTATCTTTCTCTAACTCACACTCACTCGGTATGATCGAGTCAAACCGCTACAACCGTAACACATTCGCATTCCGTCAAAGCTATAAGTTGTGGGATCGCGTACACATCGACGTGAGCGCAGACTACTTGCAAGCTAAGACCAACAACCGTGTGTCTGGTGGTACTTGCGGTAACCCTATCTACGACCTCTATACTATGCCTCGTGACGTAGAATTGGGCTATTATAAGAACAACTATGCTCTCCCTAACGGCACTTGGATGTCAAGTGGCTACACCAACATCCTTGACGAATGGGGAGACGTGATCGGTCAACAAGGTGGCGACCGCTACTATGCAGTCAACCCAGTGACTGGTCAATATGAAATGGTATACGGCCGTGCAGAACTCAACGGCGTAATGCAAAACTGGGTATACCAAGACGCAATGCGTAACAACCCATACTGGTTGGCTAACCAAAACGGTAGCGCACAACGCGAAGACCGCTTCTCTGGTAAGTTCCAAGGCCGCATCGATATCTATGATGGTTTGAGCTTCCAAGCACGTGTTTCTATCGACCACACTCGCTTCAACGAAGAAAGCCGTCGCTACGCTACTACTTGGGGTCCATCGGATATGTATCGCTATGGTACATACAGCTTGGGCAACAGCCGTACCAACGAAATCTATACCGACTACTTGTTGAGCTATAACAAGACTTTCAATGACTGGAGCGTATCTGCTACTGCTGGTTATGTTGGTCACGTACTCAAGGGACAGTCTCACAATACTTACCTCGGTAGCGCTACTATTCCTATCTGGCAAAACGGCATCCAAACTGGTATCTCTACACAAGTGAACCACTTCTATCCTAATGGTGGCGGCAATGGTGTGACCAGCAAGGGTAAGAGCAGTAACTGGGACCAAGCAGCCCTCTTCACTGCACAAATCGGTTGGAAGGATATGGTATACGTAGACGGATCATATCGTCGTGACTGGTACCGCGCATTCAAGCAATTCGAATACCTCGGCATTAACGACAACTACGGTTACTTCGGTTTCGGTGCTAACGCCATCCTTTCTTCTTTGATCGAACCATTGAACGACGTATGCTACTTGAAGTATCGTTTGAGCTACTCTGAAGTAGGTAACTCTATTCCTAACGCAGTCTTCAACGCTGTAAGCGAAAACTACGTGACTGGTTCTACTACTACAAGTTCTTACAACTCATTTATTCCTGTTCCTGAAAAAACTAAGTCTTTCGAAACTGGTATTGAGTCACAATTCTTCCACAATGCGTTGAACCTCGACGTGACTTACTACAACTCTGCAATGCACAACTCTTACCTCAATATCTCTGGTTTGAATGGTAAGACTCAACCTGTGAACTCAGGTGTGATCCGCAACCAAGGTGTGGAATTGTCTGTAGGTTACAACTGGACTATCAACCGCGACTGGGGTTGGAAGACTGGTGTGAACTTCTCTTACAACCACAACAAGATCGAAAAGACTTATACCGACAAGTATGGTCAAAGCAAGGAAATGGTACAAAGTATCGCAAGTGGTAAGGTACAAGTACGCTACAACGAAGGCGACGCTTACGGTGATATCTACGTGACAGACTTCGCTCGTTGGAAAGAAGACTGTACAGATGCAAATGGTAATTTCCACAAGGCTGGTGATATCTACATCGCAGAAGGTACAGGTAAGCCCGCTATCAACGGCAACTTGATGTACATCACTCAAGCTGGTAAGGTGAAGGCTGAAAAGGGTAAGAAGTTCGGCAAATATGCTGGTAACTTGAACTCAAAGATGCAACTCTCTTGGTCAAACAACTTCCGCTACAAGGACTTCAACCTCTATGTATTGATCAATGGTCGTATCGGTGGTAAGGTGATCTCTTTGACAGAAGCATATCTCGATCGCTTCGGTGTATCTAAGCGTACTGGCGAAGCTCGTGAAGCTGCTGAAGCTAACAACCTCTATACTGCAGACGGACGTCACGCAATGTATATCAACGAAGGTCGTGACCTCGTATCTGTAGAAGACTACTACTCAACAGTAGGTAGTAGCGATGCTTCTAACTACATCTACAACGGTACAAACTTCCGTTTGCGCGAACTCTCTTTGGGTTACACATTCCGCGATCTCCTCGGCGATGGCAAGAACCTCAGCCTTTCTGTAGTGGGACGTAACCTCTTCTTCATCTACAAGGACGCTCCAGTTGACCCAGATATCTCTGTATCTACAGCAAATGGTTTGGGCGGTATCGACATGTTCAACATGCCATCAACTCGTTCTTTCGGTGTTAACCTCAAACTTAATTTCTAAAGCAGATTTTAGTAAAACATCATAGCAAGTGGCGAGGGGCGAAATACCTCGACCCCTCGTACACTTGCCAAGATGAATCACTAAATACCTAAAACAAGATGATTATGAAAAAATTCTTATTTGCAGGTATGATGGCTGTGACCGCTTTGGGCGTACAATCTTGTTTGGATTTTGATGATCCAGGAGCAGAATTGGGCGCAGGTCAAACAACCGTCGATGCCACCGTTCATCACGGCAACGTAGACTCAATAGACTACCTTCGTGACATCCCAGTGACAGAATTGAAGCACGCTATTGATACACTCAACAAGATGAAAATGTTGGGTAATAGCCTTACAGGTCAATACTGCTTGCGCGGTGCGAAAAATGGTGACGTGCCAGGCGCACACGCTTACCAACGTCAGTTCAGCCTCGGCCCCGACGCTTACGCACAATACATGGTCGTTCACCACAAGGACTTCATGTATGGTACTTTGACTTCTGCTTACAACGTATCTGAAGAATTCAACGGCGACCCCCTTGGTTCATACACAATGGTGAAGAATGCGTTGATGCCATTGCTCAACCATCCTATCATCGACACTATTCCTGAATTCAAGGCGATCAACCTTCTTTACTACTGCGTATCTGCTCAAGAACGTGCCGACCTCTCTGGTCCTTACACTTACTTGGAAGATAAGTTGAACTCAGAAGAACCAGTTGAATACAACGACCTCAAGACTATCTATTATGGTGTAAAGGAAAACCTCGACACTATCGTAGCATGTCTGAAGTACTACGAAGCAAATCGTTCTAAGGAATACAAGAAAGAAATCCAAAAGGTGATGACTCGCTACTGTACTACCAGCCGTGCTATGTTTACTGGCGACTGGTCAATGGATAGCTACATCCGCTTGGCAAACTCTTTGAAGCTCCGTATGGCTATGCACATGGTGAAGGTAGAACCCGAAACTGCTAAGCAATGGGCTGAAGAAGCTGTAGCATCTGGTGTTATCGAAACAGTAGATCAACAACACGCTCTCTATCCTATGGTTTCTGGTTTCACTCACCCATACGTTGAAATCTGTAACTCTTGGAGTGACCTCCGTCTCTGCGCTTCTTTCGAAAGCTTGTTGATGTCGTTGAAGCACCCATACACTAAGTATGTATTTGCTAACAACTCACAACCTATCATCAACGAAGCAACAGGTGAAGAACTCCCTGCACATAGCAAGATCGTAGGTCTCCGCGCAGGTCGTTTGATGCCCGACGGACAAAACTATCCCTTGAATCCATTGGCTGCATTCTCAAGCATCAACTCAAGCGCATTCGCTATGGCTCCTCTCTACCTCGTGAAGTTGGCTGAAGTGAACTTCCTCCGTGCAGAAGGTGCGCTCCGTGGCTGGAACATGGGCGGCACAGCTGAACAATTCTACAACGAAGGTATCAAGAATGCTTACCTTGACGAACCAATGATGGGCGCAATGGAATACAATGCTGCTTTGGCAGACTACATGGCACTCGAAACTCCCGTTGACTACATTCAAAAAGAAGTATCAGGCGACGGTGAAGATTGGCCTAGCGTGACAAAGATCGGCGTGAAGTGGAACGATGGTGACGATCAAGAAACAAAACTTGAAAAGATCATCACTCAAAAGTACATCGCTCTCTTCCCACTCTCTACTGAAGCATGGACAGAAATGCGTCGTACAGGATATCCTAAGGTATTCCCAGTGCTCAACACTGACGACGGTGATGGTTCAATCGAGCAAGGTGAAATGATCCGCCGTATTCCTTGGAATGCAAGTGACCCTATCGTTCAGCAATTGATCGAAGCTTCTGGTATTCCTACTCTCGGTGGTCCAGACCTCCAGGCTACTCGCCTCTGGTGGGACGTTGATAAATCTAACTTCTAATTGATGAAGTTCTGAAATAAATAGGAAGTTGTCAAGGTGTTCTTATATATAATATATGAGAGCCTTGCAACTTCCTTTGTCTCATTAAAAAGGAAATTCATTATAGCAAAAAGGACTTTCTTCTTAGCAAAAGAGAAAATCATAAGACCAAAAAGGATTTTTTCAAAGTAATAAGGAAGTTCTTCATACTAATAAAGAAGTTCTTCATACCAATAGGGAGATTCTTCATACCAATAAGGAATTTCTTCGTATAATAAGAATAAAAACTTTATTTCAACCATATTATTAACCTTAATCAAAAAAAGTCATTATGAAAAAAAGTACACTTGCTATTATTGCATTGTTGTGCGGAGCTTCATTTGGTACGCCTGCTCAAGCTCAGTATGCTGAGTCTGCTACAGATCAGGTTTACGACTTCTCTGGTTTCACAGACAAGGGCATGTTGGATTTGTTCTACAATGCTCTTCAAAAGGGTCGTAACTATCCTACTTTGGCAGAATTTGAAGCTGCTGGTATCCAAGCTTCGGACATTGCATTCGTTCGTTCACACGTGCGCAAGGCAGAGTTTATGTCACGCGCAGACCGTTTGGTTCCTCAAACTTACGAATACCGTAACTTGTGGATGAATATCCCTATGGACGTGGGTTCTGACGGTTTGGGTGGTTATCCTAGCGCTAAGTTCTCTTCTGACGTTTATTCAATGTGGCAATATACCAACCTCTTTGGTTCTTGGAACCACGGTGTATTCCAAGCTCCAGCAGCTTGGGTTGACGCAGCTCACCGCAATGGTACAGACATCATGTCTGGTATCAAGTTCTTCGAATCTTGGACACCAGGTAGCGGCGACGGCGAATATTCTGCTTTGATCACCAAGAAGGACTCTAAGGGTAATTTCCTTTATGTGAAGCCCCTCATCAACTGTTTGATGTATTTTGGTGCTGATGGTATCAACTACAACTGGGAGGACAACTCTTGGTCTGACGAAGATATCACTGCATTCCACAAGCAACTTTATAAGGAAGCTGCTGCTCAAGGTTTCACCAACTTCCACGCTGGTCTTTACACAGCAAACTCTACTTGTTCTGCTGCTAACGTAGACCAATTGCTCGGTAGCAAGGAGACTGGTCAGACATTCGACTTGATGCTCAACTATGCCGGTGGTGACTTCTCTTACGGTATCGGTTCTTCTGCAATGGCTGCTGAGGCTTCTATCGGTACTACCGAAGACCTTTACACTGGTGTATGGATCGTAGGTATGGACCGTCGTTGGACATCTTTGAATGAAAGTGATGCTGCTAAGCGTTGCGGTGTTTGTCTCTGGGGTGAACACGGTCAAAGCCGTTTCATGTCTTATAATGCCGGTGGCGATGCTTACGAATTCCAAGGCAACTACCAACGCTTGCTTGAACGTGCATTCTCTGGTGGTTTCCGCAATCCTATCCATCGTCCTGCTGTAAGCAACACAGGCAACAACTGGGAACAACAAGGCGATAAGTTGCCACTCTCTACTTTCGCAGGTATGGCTACTTGGATCCCCGAACGTTCTTCTATCCAGGGTACATTCCCATTTGCTACTCACTTCACACTCGGTAACGGTGAACGCTACTACTACAAGGGTAAGAAGACTCATGGTGGCTGGTACAACATGGGTGGTCAGGACGTAGTTCCTACATACCGTTGGTTGGTGCTCAAGTCTGGTACTGACAACGTAGATATGGACCTCGCTGTAAACTATGTACACACTGATGCATACGTAGGTGGTTCTTCTATCGAACTCTCTGGTAAGGCTAACTCTAACGGTACAGACATCGTACTCTACAAGACTTCACTCAAGGCTGGCAAGGGCGCTTACGCTAAGGTTGCTGTCAAGTCTGGTAAGGAAGGTACTAATCCTACCAACCTCTACCTCATCCTCCAAAAGAAGGGTGGCGCATGGGTAGAAGTTCCCGTTGGCAACACTACTGGCAAGACTTGGGAAGAAATGCACCTCGACCTCACTTCAGTAGCTGAAGGCGACGTGATCGAACGCATCGGTTTCCGTGTGAAGGGCAACGACAACAACTACAAGCTCCTCGTTGGTAAGCTCGAACTCAATGACAAGAGCACTGTTGCTCCTGCAAACGTTAAGGACCTCAACGTAGAAGTGAAGCAAGAAACTAAGGGTTCTATGGCTATGAAGTTGTACTGGGGCGTAGACGCTACAGCACAAGATCGTGCTAAGTGGGACCTCCTCTTCAACGACGAAGCTAACATCCACCACTTCGAAATCCTCTACAAGGTTGGCGAAAATGGTCGTGTATCTGAAGTAGGCCGTACTACTACTTGGTCTGCTTTCTTGGGCAACATCTATTTCGACAATGCTACAGACGTTCCTTACATCGGCGTACGTTCTGTATCTACCGACCTCAAGTCTTATTCTCCTATCGTATGGGTGAAGGTGCCACGTGCAACCAACGTGCCTGATTTGGTAGAAGAAGACTCTTACGGTGTTTCTGCTATGAACCCTGCTTGCGAAGGTGCAGATATCGCACGCGTACAACGCTATGTGACTGACGTGGTTTCTACAGGTGCAGAACAAGATCTCAACTTCACAGGTGGTGGTCCAGTTAAGGATGGTTCACAATACGCTGACCACCGCGATATGGTATTGAAGGTACGTCAAGGCCAAACTATCAGCATGCACATCAAGTGTGCTGACTATAGCGACGGTTTGAAGTGGTGTTTCGCTGGCGGTTGGATGGACCTCAACGGTTCTGGTGACTTCGACCACCCACTCGGTATCACTCCATTCGAAGCTGGTGAAGAAACAGACCCACAAGGTGAACGTCTCTTCAAGGTAGGTGCTATCCGTGCAGCAACTCCTGAGTTCCAAACTACAGGTATCAACTTCACATTCACTGTGCCCGAAGATGCTACTCCTGGTAAGAGCCGCTTCCGCATCGTATTCTCTGATGCTTGGTTCGCAGGTATGTTCCTCCCAACAGGTCTCCACGCTAAGGGCTTCTCTATGGACTTCGGTTGCGAAATCGTAGGTACCAACCCTGGTCGTACAGCAGCTGATACTCGCGACCAAGGCGTTGCTGAAGAACCCGAAATGCTCGAAGGTGGCGTAGTAGGCGTTGACGCTGTAGCTAACGCTGGCGTTTCTCAAGCAGAATACGCTGACGGCGTGCTCAACCTCACCAACGTCGAAAAGGCATGGGTGTACAGCGCAGACGGTAAGTTCGTGAAGTTCGCTTCTGAATCTCCTGAAGCAATCAACCTCGAAGGCCTCGCTCCAGGTGCTTACATCGTCAAGATGCAATACCAAAACGTAATGCGTACAGCTAAGTTCTTGGTAAAGTAATTTAAGTCCCTCCGTTTGGCTATATTTCTTAGCCAAATCATATAGATAAAGGTGGATGCTCCCAGCGGGTGTCCACCTTTTTTGATGCACATCAAGGGCGAGTGGGGCGGTCTTGTTAGGTCTCGTAGCTTACTAATCTTTTGTCCAAATTATGATGTGCAGACAGACCGTATGGGCGATAAAAAAACCTAGACCTTTTTTGAAAAAGTCAAGGGTTTTTTCAAATTTTCCAAGACTTTTTTTTCACGACGTCTTATGTTTTTATCACAGGTGTAGATTGACGCACCATCGCATGAGTTATTTGAGCCATGACCTTAGTCAAACTTTTTTGCATGATTTTAGTCGTTCATCTATCAAACTCCTCAATTATAAATTAAGATATAGAAATAAAATTTATAAATTTGCATGATGGTTTAACATCTCATCATATACGGCGTGCCATCAATATGCATTTTCGTATATGTAATGATAAAATAGCATAGCATTGTAGATTATGAAAAAAACGATGAAATTAGCCACTTTCCTGGCAATGTGTTTCTTATTTTTGACACAGAACTTGAATGCACAACAGTCGGAGAGGGAACTGCTCGGCTTCAAGGGCGGAGTGAGCCAAGTCTTGATGGACGATGGTCGTGTGCTGTATGAATTTGACAATGATGGTCAGACCAAAACCTTCTCTCTGAATTATGGATTCAGATACTTCAAGGCAGACATCACCACCCGCTCGGACAATGTCTTTGCTGGTGAGGCGGGATATGACAACGTCTTCGACGAAATCGATGCCGAGTGGGAAGGCACGTACTACAAGATGTACTTTGCCAACGGGCGTATCAGCCGAATCTCAACACAGATGAAATTCGATATGGAATATTATTTCGACACCTATACTCTGAATTTCAGTTCGGAGCAAACTTTCATCTACAATAATAAGGGTGAGGTGACGAAAGTGGTAAGCAATCAAAAGATGAAATGTGATGAGCTCGACGAGTTAAATACGAATGTAGAAAAAGTGGAATATTGCTACCAAAACTATATTTATGACAAATATGGCAACTGGGTGTCTCGCGACTGCTACTTGGACAAGACGTTTCAATTTGCCGAAACACGCACCATCGTCTATTCGCCCCAATTCCTCAGCCACGATCTCTACCAAAAAGCATTGGCGGAAAACGACGTCGACGAGATGGACCGCCTGGCCAACGACACCGAAAATGTGGACTTCGAGGTGCGCAAGAAAGCCGCAGAGTATTGGAACAATCATCTCGCCGCAGAAATCAATGGCGCCTACAAGTATCAATGGGAAAAGCTCTTCCAGCTGATGACCAATCCCATTATTAATACAGAAAACCGCACGGCGATTGAAAAAATCATCAGACAATATGTATGGGAAAAGCGCGTGGTGCCAGAGACCGACTATCGCAAGATGATGGACCTGGCCGAATTGACATACAATGGCTGGCACGTGTTCGACGCCGAATTCAGCCGCCGTATCAAAGAGCGCTCCCAACAAATGCGCACCGACTCTATCGCCAGACTCTACGCAAAAGCCAGCGGCGAGTACAATGCAGCGCAATACGAGCGTGCTATACAGACACTCCGCCAATTGCTGCTCGTCGACCAATACCATGAAAATGCCTACGACCTAATGGTGGGGGCAAAATATCAATTGTTGCAAAAAAGTATCAAGAACAACACCGTCAAAGAGTCGGAGTTTGAGGATTTCTTGGACAAGTATAGCGACAGCCGTTACCGCTCGCAAGTCGAAGATCAGTTTGTGACCTACCGATTACAGCATTTGCCCGACAAGTGTTCGTATTCCGATATCTCAGAACTGCAAGCGATGCCTGTCAACGACAAGAAATTGCAAAAAAAGGTGGACCGCGTCGTCAAACGTCAAACGTTTATCATGAATCGCGGCAGATGCATCGGATTTGGTTTTGGTGGTAGTTGCGAAGTCGGCGATGGCCTCATGGGTGGTTATGGCGAAATTGGTTTCCGTATCGGATATGTGCCCAATCTTGTCAATCTGTATGTCGGCGGTCGCTTTGGCCAGGTGACAAGTCTTGAGGGGGCGTTTTTATCTGAAAAATATGAAGGCACGGATCAAGTCTATTTCAAATTGCTTCGTGCCACAGTGCCCGTGCAGTTGCGCCTGAATTTTGCCAAGAACTACAAACGAGCATGGTACTTAGGACTCGGTGCCGAAGTCAACTTCAATATCAAAGCACGTGCGATAGGTTGCAGCAACAGCAAGCAGGTACAATTGAATTTCCCTGATGCTATGCCTAAGGAATGGGTCAACAAAGTTACTTATACTCCGCGCGCCAGTCTTGGGGTGAGCCGTAAGCACTTCAACTTTGAAGTATATGGCGCCTACGACTTGCAGGGAAATTTCAAAAAGGATTACCTTGACGCCTACGACTTCTCTCCTTATACCAAAGGATACTTATACAACGCACAACTCAAGAACAAATGGCGCGGAGGTGTGGCACTGCGTATATTCTTCTAGGGTTAGGAATACTTTGTCGAAACTCTTTTTTATAAAATCGAGTTGACACAGCCTTTCGCTCCCTTACATTTCGCAGTACATTTTGATGAAAAAAACTATGCCATAACTATGTGCTATATGATAGAGACTAAGGCGAAATAAATAATACTGCGGTGAATATTTACCGCCGAATAATAAGAAAAAAGCTTGCTCTCGATGTCACAGATCGAGGGCAAGCATTTTATTTCTCTATTCCTTATACAAAGCGATGGCGATAGAAATCTATTACGTCCGATTCTTATTGCGCGGGAAGTAGGTCAATACTTGCTCCTTCAAATAGGCGCGGTCGATGTGTGTATAGATTTCCGTCGTACCAATACTCTCGTGGCCCAGCATCGCCTGAATGGCACGCAGATTCGCTCCACCCTCGAGCATGTGTGTGGCAAAGGTGTGACGGAACGTATGCGGGCTGATATTTTTCGTAATGCCGGCGCGCTCTACATACATCTTGATGTTGTGAAAGACCGTGATGCGCGACAGATGCTTCTTGCGGCGGTGACTCAAAAAGACATAATCCTCCTCGCCCGGCTTGATATCCATCTCACTCCTTTCCTGCAACCAAATTTCCAACAGTTCGACCATCCTTTCACTCATCGGCACCAAACGTTGCTTTGACCCCTTGCCACGTACCCTCATATAGCCATCTTTCAGAGAAAGGTCGGAGATACAAAGCTCGCACAATTCACTCACGCGCAGTCCGCAACTATACAGCAGCTCTATTATGGTGTAGTCGCGCCGTTCTTCAGGCAAACTTTGGTCTATTGTCGACTCAATGGCCTCTATCTCCTCAGCCGTCAATACCTCAGGCAGATGAGCGCCAACCTTGGGAGATTCGAGCAGTTCCGTAGGGTCCTGTTCAATATATCCCTCGACCAACAAAAAGTAGTACAGCGAGCGCACACCGGACAGGATGCGAGCAATAGAGCGCGGCGAGATGCTCATATCATACAACGTGCTGGCGAAACGGTGCAAATCGTCGAGCACCACATCCTGGGGACGGATGCCCTCGTCCGAGAGCCATTCCAAAAAACGTGAGACATCGCGCGTATAAGCATCCAGCGTATTGTCCGACAGACTACGCTCGAAGTAGATATAGTTGCGGTATTTTTCTAAAAGGTTTTCCATAAAAAGAAAAAAGCATTACCTTTGTGCCTACATCTTGAAGGGGTTAAGGGTTAAGGGTTAAGGGTGAGGGGCGACAAAGCCCCGCATTTGACGAATTTCTCAAAGCAAAGTTAGAAAAAAGTTTAGCAAATCTTTTCTTCACACTCATAAAATTCTCCTTCTTCCTATTTATGTTCAAATAATAATGTAATTCGCAAAAATATGAAGATACTTATTCTCAACGGTCCCAATTTGCAGCGCCTCGGCACCCGTGAGCCGAGCGTCTATGGTACGACCACGATGCAGGAATGCTTAGCAGCGCTTGCAGCACAATACACCAATGTGGAATTCGACTACTACCAAAGCCACGTAGAGGGTCATTTGATCGAACAACTCTACCGCGCCGATGAATCAGGCTTTGATGGCGTCGTACTCAACGCCGGCGCCTACACACATACCTCCATCGCCTTGCTCGACGCCATTCGTGCCATCGCCGTACCCGTCGTAGAAGTGCATCTGAGCAACGTCCACAGCCGTGAAACCTTTCGCCACCATAGCATGATATCTGCTGCATGTGCTGGCGTGATTTGCGGATTTGGTATAGACGTTTACCGCTTGGGCGTAGAGGCTTTGAAAGGTAAAATAGGTAAGTAATAAGTCGCGAAGACAAGTAATCCCCTACCGAATAATGCAAGAAACTTTAGACGAATATATATTGTCGCACATCTCGCCCGAGGACGACTACCTCTACCGTCTTTATCGCGCCACACAGATCCAACTGTTGCGTCCACGCATGGCTTCGGGGCACCTGCAGGGTCAACTCCTGCGCATGCTCTGCCAGATGATACGTCCGCAACGTGTGCTCGAGATTGGCACCTACTCCGGCTACTCTGCACTATCCATGGCTTCGGGGATGGGAGAGGGCACCGAACTCGTCACCTTCGAGATCAACGACGAACAAGAGGACTTCACCCGCCCCTGGCTCGAGGGCTCGCCTTTTCCACCCAAGATCAAAATGATCGTAGGTGATATCTTTTCTATCCTGCCACAGATGGAGGGTAAATTTGACCTCGTCTTCATCGACGCCAATAAGCGCCAGTATTGCGAATACCTAGACCTGGTGCTACCACACCTCAATAGCGGCGCATATATCATAGCCGACAATACATTGTGGGACGGCCACGTCGTCGATCCCGCTTACGACAATGATCCGCAGACTCAGGGCGTGCGCGCCTTCAATGACCGTATTGCCACAGATCCACAGTTCGAGAACATTATCCTACCGCTGCGCGACGGCCTCACTATTGTGCGATGGTTGAAGTAAAGGTTTTTTCGTATTCATCTACTTACAAAGCATAATATACGACGCAATGAGGCTACTCTTCACTTTATTTTTCCTCCTGCTATTGATCTCCTGCCGACAGGCACCCACCGATCGTGCATCTGCCGAAACCACCGCTGCAGTTCCCGCCGATACGGTGGACTCGGCAGTCGTGAAATTTCCCCTGCCCCAGGTGCCCGCTCTGCTCACTGGAGCTGAAGAACGACTGGGTTTTGCCTTGAAGCACTTTTGGGAAGCCTATGATTTCGCCGATACCACAGCGCACAATCGTGCCGTGGGCGAGCAGGGCATGGCCGATTTCATAGGTCTGCTCGATATGGCTAGCGAGTCTTTGGCCGAGGAGTCGATCAAAAAATACCTGGCAGCGTGTATGTCGGACCAATCCTCGCGTGCCTACCACACCACCCTGGTGCGCCACTATCTGGGCAATCCCGATTCGCCCCTACGCAATGATGCCCTGTACGAACGTTTCCTGGTATTGAGCAAGAGATACTACACCGCCGACGACGTGGCCGAGCGCGAACGTTGTGCTTTCGAGTTGGAGATGCTTCGTCTGAATCGTGTAGGCAAACTTGCAGCTGATTTTACCTTTGTGAGCCGCGATGGCAGTCGTAGCAGATTGTACAACATCGATTCGCCCTATACGCTGATCATCTTCACCGATCCCACGTGTGATAAGTGTCAGCAACAATTGCCACAGATGGTTGGGCAAAAACTGTTGTCGCACCCCGACCTAGCCGTCGTTGCGCTCTATCCCGACGAGGATGTGGATAGCTGGCAGCTGCATCCCAAGGCACTGCCCGCCCACTGGATCGACGCCTATAGTCCCGAGGGCGAAGTAATGTCCACGCCGCTCTATCACCTGCCCGCCTTGCCCTCGCTCTATCTGCTCGACGCCGAAAAGCATGTATTGTTGCGCGATGCCTCCCTGCCCGATTTGCTGAAATATCTGGACGAGCATTTGTCGAAGTAAATACGAAGCGTGTCGTTTGGGGAGAAAATAGGAAAAGAAAGGGAGCATAGTTTGCTTTGTTCTCAAAAAAGCGTATATTTGTAAATAATTTTATAATATTAATAAATATAGGAGATATGAAAAGATTCTTATTGTTGTTTGCTATTCTATTAGCAATGAGTGGTAGTGCAAGTGCACAGGTGTATTACAAATGTGTTGGAAATAAAGTCGCAGTGCGTTCTACGCCGAATGCTAAATCACGACTTGCTGAAGGATTGTTCTATGCTGAGGGAGTATGCCAAGTTTGTGGTAATGAAGATAATGGAATTCCTTGCTATCACCCAGTTTATTTAGAAAAAGGTGAAATTGTTTCGAGTAAAGGAGAGACTCGAAATGGTTATATTATGGTATATGATGTTTGGCAAAATTGGAGATCAGGTTGGGTTCCTGCAAAATATTTAGTGAGAGCTCAAAAGTGTACTCGTTGCAAAGGTAAGGGGTATACTAAATTATGTCCCGAATGTTATGGCGAAGGGTGTGCTATTTGTTATGGTGCAGGTAATAATGGTTGCAGCGGTTGTGGTAGTACAGGGTATAGATAGAAACATAAATTAAACAAACTATAAACGCACAAGTTCGGCATTTTCCCGCTTGTGCGTTTTATATTTATACGGCTCTCTCCTTTTTTTATGCTCTTTAGCATAAATTCGTTGTATTTTGGGATAGAAAGTAGAAATGAACCGAAATGAACTACATAATTTTGAGCGAATATAGATTTAATATGTTTATATTTGCAAAGAAATATGAATTAACCACGATAAATAGAAGTAACTATGAAAAAGATTTTGTTATTATTCGCCCTAATATTGAGCCTCGGTGTGAGTGCAAGTGCACAAGTTTATTATAAATCTACTGGCCAGAATGTACGTGTGCGTACGGCGCCCAGTTTGAAATCCGGCATCGTGCAGTACAGTGGTGCTTATGGCAGCGAAGGTCCTGTGATGTTGAATAAGGGAGAGATTGTGAGTAGCCTTGGTGTGCAGCGCAATGGTTTTGCTAAAGTGGCATATACCGGCACTTATAATTTGTGGGAATGGGGATGGGTGTCGTTGCAATATTTGGTGCGTGCACAGCGTTGTAGCAATTGTGGTGGCAAGGGCTACTTCAATCAGCGTTGTCCCGAATGTGATGGCGCAGGTGTACATGCTTGCTGCGATTTTACAGGAAAGAAGCGTTGCAACCGATGCTATGGTATAGGATATAAATAGTTGAATTGAAAAAAAGTAATAGAGTATGAAAAGATTTTTATCCCTTTTCGTTATGCTGGTTTTGACACTGGGCGTGATGGCTCAGACTCAGCACATGAAGTTTATGGGTATTCCCCTGAATGGTACTATCAGCGCCTTTCATCAGAAGTTGGTGGCGAAGGGGTGTAAGCCTGATGTGGAATATAATAAGACTGCACCTGTTGGTAGTAGGCATTTTATTGGCACATTCTTCGGTGAAAAAGCATTAATAATTGTTTATTATAATGCGAAGACCAAAGTCGTCTATCGTGCAAAGGCATGTATTGACCGTAGTTCTGAAGATGATATTATTCGGAAATATAATGAAGTGAAGTCTGCGTTGGAAGAGAAATATCCCAATGCGTATATGAGCAAAGGCGAGTATGAAGGCAATGAAGGTATGCATTTTTATACAGACCAAGGTTGGATAGATTTGTATGTGAGCAAGGATGTTGTTTATGCCGATAAATATTATCTCCACATAGACTATTACGATGAAGTAAACGATAAAAAGAATGAAAACAGCAAGATGAACGACTTGTAGTCCGTATCTGTGAATAAAAATAACAACCTATAAAATCAAAAAGAAATGAAAAGTATTAAATTGCTCCTGATTGCAGCGATCGCACTCTGTATCGCGGCTTGTGGTGAAAAGAAGAATGCAGAAACAGCTCCTGTTGAAAGTGCTGACACAACAAATGTCGTGGCGGCTGATACAGTGGTCGCAGATACTGTGGCAGTGGAAGAGGAAGCAGAACCAGCATTTGAGGCTGGTGTCTATAAATGTACTGGCGACAGAGTGCGTGTGCGCAAAGCCCCCAATACGGAATCGGGTATGGTATACTACGATGGCGGTGGCGAATGGGAAGGCCCTGTTTATTTGGACAAGGGCGATTGTGTCACCTGCAAGGGCGAAGTGGAAAATGGCTTTGCCAAAGTATATTGTAAGCACATCTCTGGTGCCTGGACTTCTGGCTGGACTTCTGTACAGTTCTTGACCAAGGCCGCGAAGTGTGGCAAATGTGGCGGAAAGGGTTATCTGAACCAACCATGTATGGAGTGCGAAGGCTACGGTTGCTGTTTCTGTGCACCTGGCACTGATGGAAAGCAAGTTTGTACGACTTGCGGCGGCTATGGCTATAAGTAATTAGATTTGCTGGTGCTGATATGAAAAGATTTTTTTTACTTTTAATCATGCTGGTTATGACCCTGGGCTTGATGGCTCAGACGCAGCACATGAAGTTTATGGGCATACCTCTGAATGGTACTATCAGCGCCTTTCATCAGAAATTGGTGGCAAAGGGATGTAAGCATGATGTGAAGAGGAGCAAAGCCGTTGGGGTTGGTTGTAGAACTTTTACTGGCACATTCTTTGGCGAGGAGGCTATTATTTTTGTTTATTATAATGCGAAGACAAAAGTTGTCTATCGTGCAAAGGCATGTATTGAAAGACGTGATGAGGAAGATATTATTCGGAAATATGATGAAGTAAAATCTGCGCTGGAAGAGAAATATCCCGATGTAAACATAGCTAAGGGTGAGTGTGATGGGTATGAGTCGATTGGTTTTTATACGGTTCAAGGTGCGATTGGTTTGTATGTGACGAGGAGTGATGATTACTCCTATGACTATGCCCTCCACATAGACTATTTCGATGATGCCAATGACAAAAAGAATGAAAACTCCAAGATGAACGACTTGTAGTCCGTATCTGCGGTGATATGATAGCGGAGAGGCTGAATGTAGTGGCTTTTGCTATGAGCTGGCGGGTAAGGATGCTGTCATGCTCGGTTGAGCAAATGCGATGAGGTGCAGATGCTGAAACTCGAGAGATTAACATCATGTTGTTTACTATGAATTTAACTATAAATATGAAAAGGTATTTTTTCCTCCTGGTTATCCTTTTTAGTTTGGCTGGTGCAGCTTTTGCACAAGTGTATTATTGTACTGGCGACAAAGTACGTGTGCGCAATGCGCCCAGCTTGAAATCAGGCATGGTGCAGTATTATAGTTACTATGGTTCGGGCGGTCCCGTGTATTTGTACAAGGGGATGCGTGTACGCAGTGAAGGCGTGCATCGCAATGGGTTCACCAAGGTGAGTTGTATCGACGGCAATGCTTGGTGCACCACTGGATGGGTAGCCTCGGAATACTTGCGTAGCAATCAGTACTCAGCTCCTCGTGCCAAGGACTACTTTCACTGTATCGGCGACAAAGTTCGTGTGCGCAATGCGCCCAGTCTGAACTCGGGCATGGTGCAGTATTACAACGGTGCGGGCGCTGTGTATCTGTATAAGGGTATGCGCGTGCGTAACCTCGGCGTGAGGCGTAATGGCTTCATCAAAGTGAGCTGCTACGACGGCTCTACTTGGTGTACCGATGGCTGGGTGTCGGCGGATTATCTCAGATAAAGGGCGGAGCGTATAGATACTTCGTCTAAATAGATTTATTGCGCACAGATTGGTAGGTAGCCAATCTGTGTGTTTGTCTTGTAGTTTCGGCTATTCGATACTATAGAAATGTAGCTTCTGTATTTGTCAAAATTTTTCGCATTTTCAGAGGGCGAGAATCGCTTAAAATCCATCGCGTGCACCTTTGGTCGCAAATACGGCATTCTGGCGAGGTCAAAAATCAAGGTTTTTTGCATTGAAAATGAAAAAACTTAGGGTTTTTCAGTGAATTGCATGAAAAAGCAAGGCTGATTTTATGAAATTGAGTGCTGAAAAAAACGAAAAAAGTCCAGGGCTTGTGCAAAAAAGGTTAGACCTTTTTCAAAAAACATTAGACTTTTTTCAAAAAACATTAGACCCTTTTAGGACAAAGTCTAACTTTTTTCAAACAAGGCTTGATGTAGTGCCCGCGCCATCTTCTATTTCGTCAAATGCATTTGTCAAAATTTTTCGCATTTTTTATGTCTCTCCCCCTTGCCCGCACTTGTGACCATATATTCACTTCGGAATGTTGTGAGAAACAGACAGAATCCGCCGAAATGTGAACTTTCCTAAAAAAACGTAGGCAAAACGCTTTACCCAATAAGGGTATTTGTGTATTTTTGCAGTTGAAATATTTTTATTAACTTTCCCGTAGTGGGAATAAAACGTTTTATTACTAACCAAAATCTTATGTTTATGTGTAAGAGATTGTATTTCCTAATTGCCACATTTGTGCTGATGGTATCGGCAGCAGTGGCACAGGTAACTACGTCTGGCATGTCTGGTAAAATCACTGCTAACAACGAAGTGGTGATTGGCGCAGCTGTGGAAGCAATCCACACGCCCTCAGGCACCCGTTATGTAGGTGTGACCAACTCAAAGGGTATGTATTATATCCAAGGTATGCGAGCTGGTGGACCCTACACAGTGAAAATTAGCTATATGGGTTATGGCACCCAGGAAGTGAAAGATTTGCAATTGCAGTTGGGTGAAAACTTCAACTTGAGTGCATCGCTCTCCGAACAAGACAACCAACTCGGCGAAGTGGTGGTACGTGGCTCTAAGTCGAAGTTCTCTGCCGAAAAGACAGGTGCTGCGACTAACATCAGCAACCTGCAGATGCAAGCCCTCCCTACTATTTCGCGCAGCATCACTGATGTGACTCGCTTGTCGCCTTATGGTGGTAACGGCATGACTTTTGCTGGTACTGACGGTCGTACTGCAAACTTCACAGTGGACGGTGCGAACTTCAACAACAACTTCGGTTTGAACGATGGTCTGCCCGGTGGTGGTAATCCAATCTCGTTGGACGCTATCGAAGAATTGCAAGTGGTCGTATCTCCCTATGACGTGCGTCAAAGCAACTTCATCGGTGGTGGTGTGAACGCTATTACAAAATCAGGTACCAACACTTTCAAGGGAACAGCTTATGTATATCACCGCAATGAAAACATGCGTGGTGACGCCGTAGAAGGCGAACAAATCCCTGGCTACCGCGACACAGACCGCAACACTATGTACGGTTTCACCCTCGGTGGTCCATTGGTGAAGAATAAGTTGTTCTTCTTCGTGAATGGTGAATATACTCAAACACCTTCGACAGCTATCCGCTGGCGTGCTAGCGAAAACGGCGTGGGTAACTCTGATCAATACCTCTCATACTGTACTATCGGAGATATGCAACGCGTGAGCGACTTCGTTAAGGAAAAGTATGGCTACAATACAGGTTCGTGGACAGACTTCCCTGCTGACCAAAACAACTATAAGGTGTTGGCACGTTTGGACTGGAATATCAATAGCAACAACAAGTTGGCTTTGCGTTACAACCACACCAACAATACACGTTGGAGCGCGCCTAACGCATCTTCTATGGACGGTGGTACACGTTCTGCATTCGGCCGTACATCACTCTACTCTATGGCTTTCGCCAACTCTATGTACTCTCAAAACAACTTGGTGCACTCAGCATCTTTGGACTTGAACAGCCGCATTACCGACCAATTGTCAAACCAATTCTTGGCTACATTCTCTAAGTTGGACGACGTGCGTGGTTCAAACTCTGATCCATTCCCCTTCATCGATATTATGGATGGTACAGGTACTACTACTCAGTACATGGCATTAGGTTACGAACTCTTCACACACAACAATGCTGTACACAACACAGTATTCAACGTGAAGAACGACTTGACTTATATCACCGGTAACCACAAGATCTTCGGTGGTATCAGCTACGAATATCAATTGGCAGACAATGCTTACATGCGTAATGGTACAGGTTACTATCGCTACAACAGCGTAGACGATTTCCTCAACGGCGCTACTCCCGAAGTAGTATGTTTGACTTACGGCTACGACGGCGAAACTAATCCAGCTGCTCGCGTACGCTTCCACCGTCCTAGTATCTATGCACAAGACGACTGGACAGTAAGCGATCGCTTCAAGTTGACTTACGGTTTGCGCTTGGATGGTCTCTTCTTCGACAACCAAGATTTGATGACCAACAACGCAATCTACGCTTTGAACTATGGTACTGCACACGATGCTGCTAATCCTGATGCACACGTAGACGGTTGCCGTCACATCGATACTGGTAAATGGCCAGGCGGTAGCGTGAGCGTTTCACCACGCGTAGGTTTCAACTGGGATATCCTTGGCGACAACAGCCTGAAGCTTCGTGGAGGTACAGGTCTCTTCTCAGGTCGTTTGCCTTTGGTATTCTTCACCAACATGCCTACAAACAGTGGTATGGTACAATACCAAGCACAGCTCAACAGCAAGAACACCGATATGACAGTATTCAACGGCGGTTTGGTATGCGATGCTAACGGCAAGCCTACAATCGACGCTTTGAAGGACAAGATCGTTAATGAATTGGGTCACCCCAACACTATCACTCCAGAAGACGGCGCATTGCCCAGCTCAATCTCTGCAGTAGATCCAAGCTTCAAGATGCCACAAGTATGGAAGACCTCTTTGGCGCTCGACTACACATTCCCCGTAGCATTCCCCTTCACTTTGAGTGCAGAAGGTATCTTCAACAAGACTGTCAACGGCGTGACTATCTCTGACTGGAGCATGATGCCAGTAGAAGGTTTCACACACTTCAACGGCGCAGACGCTCGTCCTATCTTCCCCGGCAACTTCCGTCAAGGCAAGAAGGCTTTCGTACTCGAAAACACAAGCAAGGGTTACGGTTGGTCTGCTAACGTAACTTTGAACATGAAGCCTATCGAATCTCTCAGCTTGATGGCTGCTTATACTCATACTGTAGCTAAGGAATTGACTGGTATGCCTGGTTCAAATGCTGAATCTGCATTTACATACGTTCCTACAGTAAACGGTCCTAACAATATCGGTTTGCACTCATCAGAATATGTGACTCCAGATCGTTTCGTATTCTCAGCAACACACCACGATAAGTGTGGCAACCACTTCAGCTTGATCTACGAAGCCTTCCGCGGTGGTTACAACTACTCATACATGATGGTGAACGATATGAACGGCGACGGCTACAACTATGACGCGCTCTACATTCCTACTGACCAAGAAGTAGAATCAGGTGCATTCCGCTTCAAGACTCCTGGCGACAAGACTCGCTTCATGGACTATGTACACAACAATCCTTACTTGAACAAGAATCAAGGTAAGTATGCAGAAGCTTATGCAGAATATTCTCCATGGGTACACCGCGTAGACTTCAGCTACAAGCACGACTTCAAGATCAAGGCTCCTAGATCTACACACAAGCTCCAATTGAGCTTCGACGTGAAGAACTTGCTCAACCTCTTCAACGACAAGTGGGGCGTAATGAAGCAAATGAATCCTACACTCAACGGCGGCCGCATCCTCAAGTATGAAGGTACAGACGGCGAAGGCTTCCCTGTATTCTCTACACCAAGCGCAGTGAGTGCAAATACTCAGACTTGGACACGCAACCACGCTATCGGACAATGCTGGTATGCTTCTATCGGTCTTAAGTATATCTTCAACTAATCTCGCCATTGATTGCGAAAAAACAAGAATATTATGAAATTGAAATATTTATTTACAGCAATGGCTTCGGCGCTTCTCTTTGCGAGCTGTGCTGAAGAATTTGAGCCCGCTGGTTCGTTGGAAAATTTTGAAGCTTCCAAGACATACGTGGCATTGCCCGCAAATGGTGGCTCTGATACAGTACTTGTGAATGCTAAGGTAGATTGGAAATTCAGTAACCTGACTATATCTGAAGATGGCGATACTGTAATCGTAGCAGACGGTAAGGAAACTGATGCTTGGTTCAAGGTTTCTCAACTCCAAGGTACTGCAGGTACTACACAATTGATCTTCTCGGCTGACGCCTCAAACGGTGGTCGTGAAGTAGAACTCTCTATCGACGTAGCAGGTCAAACTCAATTCATGAAAGTGCGCCAAGGTTCTATGGAAGCTTCTTCTGCAACTTGTAAAGAAGTCATCGCAGGTGCAGACGGTAAGACCTACCGCGTGAAGGGTGTTTGTACAGCTATCGCAAATACTCAATACGGTAACTGGTACCTCAACGACGGTACAGGCGAAGTATATGTGTATGGAACATTGGACAAGAATGGTGCAACAAAGAACTTCGCGTCTCTCGGCATCGAAGTCGGTGACGTAGTAGAAGTAGAAGGTCCAAAATTGACTTACGGCACAACTATCGAATTGGTAGACGTAACTGTAGTAAGCATCACTAAGTCTTTGCTCAAGGTGACTTCTCCCGAAGCAACCGTAGCTAAGGACGGTGGCAAGCTTGAAGTAGCTGTAGCTTACAAGGGTAATGGTGCTTATGCAAGTGTGCCCGAAGAATACCAATCTTGGGTAAGCCTTGTAGACTCTAAGTTCGTGCCTGGTGTAGCTACTAAGGTTGAAACTAACCCTGCAGATACTGTGAAGTTCACTTTCAACGTTGCACCTAACACAGCAGGTAGCCGCGCAGGTCAGTTGACTTTCAAATCTTCTACAGGCAAGAACGCTTCTGAAGTAACTTACAAGTTCACTCAAGAAGGTGCTATTGCAAACGTAACAGCTGCTGAATTCAATGCTGCTCCTGTAGGCGAAGCACAATACCGCATCACTGGTATGGTGACTGAGATTGCTAATACTAAGTACGGCAACCTCTATGTGACAGACTGGACTGGCAAGGTATATGTATATGGTACGACTAACTTTGCCGACATGAACCTCCAAGTAGGTAGTATGGTCGAAATGGTAGGTCCTCGTGCTGAATACAAGGGTGCTGCTCAAATGAAGAACGCAGTTTGCGAAAACGTACTTGTCAACGCAACTCCAGTGAGCGGTGCTGAATTCATGGCAAAGGAAGATAGCGAAGAAAACTTCTACGTACTGACCGGTGTGATTACAGAGATTGCTAATACACAATACGGCAATATCTACATCCAAACTGAAGATGGCGAAAAAGTTTACATCTACGGTACTTACGGCAAGTGGAATGCTCAAGGTGATGACAAGAAGAACTTCACCACTGCAGCTGGCCTCCAAGTAGGCAACACTATCACTGTAGTCGGTATCAAGAGTTCTTACAAGGGCGTCGGCCAGATGAAGAACGGCTGCTGCGTAGCTATCCAATAATAGTAACTAATTACAGTTAACAAACAAATGGTGCGAGGGGTGTTCTTATGAGTATCCCTCGCTCCTCTTAAAATTATATTGAAGTATGAAAACTGCTGCTTTGTGTACTCAGTTATTCCTCGCAGGTTTATTCCTTTTTAGCTGCGGATCTAAGGATTCTGCCAAGGACGAAAAACAAGCTGTGATAGATTCCTTAAAGAATAAAGTAGAAGCACTTGAAAGGGAACAAGAAACCAGCAGTGAGGAACTGTCTAAGACAAGAGATCAAGCACCCTCACCATCTGTAAGTGAGAAGCAGAGGTCTCCCTATACGGAAATTGCTACATTTGTCAAGTCCGTGATGAATGGAAAGACAAATCGACAAACTATTTTCACTTATGGTTCGTCAAGCTTCATCAGTGAAACCAAAAAGTTTGAAAAGTATCATGGTAATGGTAGAAGCACGAATGATTATATCAATTCGTTGTGGGCAAATCCTTTGTCGGCTAAAAAAGCGCAATATAAAGTTTATATAGACAATATCAAGGTGCTTAGTAGTAGTCCGACAAAAGGGGAAGCTCAAGTCAAGTTCAAATGGATAAACAAAGCGAAAGGCACTCGTGATTATTCTTGTTGGCCACAAGAATTCGTGGCTGAGTTGATTTATGAAAATGGTAGATGGGTGTTTGATGATTTGCGCTACAGCAATGGTAAAACGGCAAAAGAGTATTTGGAAGACCCTTTCATGCATGAATATGAAGTCGTACCTCCAAGCATCGTACAATAATACCCCAAAGTCATAGCATTACCAAAAGGAATTGCCCGGCATGCATCATAGTCCTGGCAATTCCTTTTAATATTTTACGCGCAAAGTGAATGTTTGAATATCCGAAAATACATCCTCGATGACGTCCCTAAAAAATGCGAAAAATTTTGACAAACGCCGTTGATGAAATAGAACGGATGCTAAACCCGTGAACTTGCTTTATGGAAAAAAGGTTAGGGGTTGTTGAAAAAAAGTCTAATGTTTTTTGAAAAAGGTCTAACCTTTTTTCGACAAACCCTAGACTTTTTTCATTTTCTATAACGCAGAAATTCCTAAGTCGCACCCCATTTTTCAGCAAACAAACGAAAAAAAGTCTAATGTTTTTCACTTTTTACCCCGAAAACCTTGTTTTTTGACCTCGCGAGAATGGCGTATTTGCGACCAAAGGTACGCTTGATTGATTTTAAGCGATTCTTGACCTCGAAAAATGCGAAAAATTTTGACAAAATTGGGGTATAAAAACAGGAGCCACTATCAATCGTAGTAGCTCCTGTGATGGATATCGGGGGAGGCTTATTCGCCCCACGTAGAGCGGTCCAAATTGCGATAGCCCACCGCCTCGGCGATATGATTGGGCTGAATGTCTGTGCTGCCCGCCAGGTCGGCTATCGTGCGTGCCACCTTCAGTATACGACTGTAGGCGCGAGCCGACAGATCCAGGCGCTCCATAGCCTTGCGTAGTAGGGTAGAGGCTTCTTCCGACAGGTTGCAGTACGTTTGCAGCATCTTCTCGCTCATCTGTGCGTTGCAGTGTACACCTTTGACCTCGGCAAATCGTGCCGACTGAATGGCGCGGGCTGCCTCGACACGGGTGCGAATCACGCTGCTGGGCTCTCCTGCCTTCATCTCGGCCAGGGCGCTGAATGGTACAGGCTGTATTTCCACTTGCAAATCTATGCGGTCGAGCAACGGGCCGCTGATTTTGCTCATATATCTTAGTACTTGTCCCGGTGTACAAGTACATGTGCGATTGGGGTCGTTGTAGTAGCCACAAGGGCAGGGATTCATCGAAGCCACCAACATAAATGAGGCTGGAAGCGTAGTCGAATATTTCGCACGCGAGATGCTGATCTCACGATCCTCGAGCGGCTGGCGCATAGTCTCCAGTGCTGAGCGATTAAATTCTGGCAATTCGTCCAGAAACAAGACGCCATTGTGCGCCAAAGAGATTTCGCCGGGCTGAAGTGTAGCGCCGCCACCAATCAGTGCGACGTCAGATATCGTGTGGTGCGGACTGCGGAAAGGGCGTTTGTGCAGGAGCGAAATACGACTGCCCAACTTTCCCGCTACCGAATGTATTTTAGTCGTTTCCAAACTCTCCGCCAAAGTAAACGAGGGAAGGATAGAAGGAAGACGCTTTGCCATCATACTTTTGCCACACCCAGGACTTCCCACCAGTATTATATTATGTCCGCCGGCAGCTGCCACTTCAAAGGCGCGCTTGACATTTTCCTGTCCCTTAACCTCTGCGAAATCCAAATCCTCCTCTGCTACGTGCGCGGCAAACTCTGCTCGCGTATCCACCTCGGTCGCGGTGATCGCTGTCTTGCCTTGCAGATGCTCTACCACTTGCGACAGATGCTTTGCACCGTAGACTTTCAATCGGTCCACTACGGCTGCCTCGCGGGCGTTCTCCTCGGGCACAAACAGGGCACGATAACCTTTCGCTCTGGCCATAATTGCGACGGGCAATAGACCTCGCACGGGGCGCAAACTACCGTCTAATCCCAACTCGCCGACAAACAGGCAGCCCTCCATACATTCGGGCTCCAATATATTGGATGCAGCCATCAAAGCCAGGGCCAGGGGCAAGTCGTAGCCAGTGCCTTCCTTGCGGACGTCGGCGGGTGCAAAGTTGACCACGGTCTTTTGAGCCGATATGTAGCATTTGCTGTTAAGCAGAGCGCTTTCGACACGCGACCTACTCTCGCGCACCGCACTGTCGGGCAGTCCGACCATGAAGAAGCCTTCTCCTTTTGTGGTGCTGATTTCGAGCATCACTTCCATCGCATCTAGGCCGTTTACCGCAGCAGTTTTTATAGATACAAGCATAATGTTTTTATATTATGTGTTAAAGCGTGAGATAATGAATAGGGGGATATCGCTGTTCTCTTTATTCAAATATTAGATAAGTGGTTTGTTGCAATTACCTTCTACTATTTCCTATGGGAAGAAACTCCTTTTCAGTTTGCCAAATCTCTGATCTTTTGCTCTAAGTCTACATGTGGTACATCTCGAGCAGTGATTATGCCTTCGCTGTCTATCAATATGTTCCCAGGGATTGTGCGTACACCCAATTGCATTACGGCAGGCGATTGCCAAACCAATCCATCACAGATTATATGTAGCGAAAGTGTGTCGTGGCCTAACCTTTGTTTGAATTCTATAGGACTGTAGTCTAACGAAACAACGACTATGTCGACTTTCCCTTGTAGTTCTTTTCTTAATTTTTGAGCCAGTGCTGATTGTTGCAGTGATGCTTCCATCCATGTCGCCCAGCATAATATGGCAGTGGCGCGCTTTTTGTCGCCGCCGAGTTTGATTGTGTCGCCACTCAGAGTTTGCAGTGATATGGGTGGTACTTTTTGTCCGACTCCCACTTGTGTTTCTGCATATAGTTGTTGTGCGAGTCTTGTTAAGTAGGGATTGTTGGGCTGACTCTTATGGAGTAGTTCGAAGGTTTCTTTCAAATCATTCTTCTCTCGTCCAGAATTTGCTAAGATGTGCTGTTCAAACACCGCAATAGCAGCCAAAGTTTGCGGATGCTCCTTGATGAAATTTTTAGCTTTTGCTGTCAATGACGTTCCTGCTAATTCTGCCACAGATAGACGATATTTTGTCAGCAGTTCGTTCTCTGTTGATCCCTCAACACTTGCTTTTGCCATAGCTGAGGCACTGACTTTATATGTTAGTCGGTCTCCTGGACAAGCTATGATTTGAGTTTGAATATTTTTTGGAAAGAGTAAGGTAATGATAGCGCTGTCTGTCAGTTCCTGCTCGTAGGAGAATTTGCCTTTTGTTACTTTTATTGTGTCATAACCGCTAAATGCTTCGTTGGGACTGTATATGAGGATATTCAATTCGTTTTGCCCTTCGATATACCCTTTCAAAGAAAATTTCTTGTTAGAGCCACAGGCAGCAAGGGTTAGACTTAGGACAATAAAGAATAGTTTGGATATTATTTTCATGGTGGTTTGGGGTAATATTGTTTTTGCTTTTTGGAGTTTTGAAAGGCGGTGCTTATGCGAGAGTAAGGCCAGTTGTTTAGTACTTGGCTATAGTTTGCCCAAGACGTCGTAGATCGTCTGCAGATAGGCGCGTGCTGCCTGCTGTCGATGGGATGATGGGGCGGGTGATTCGTGCAGAATGGATTTCTCCTGAGACACGAGGTTCAAGGCACTGATGCCTGTCTCGTCCATGTAGTATATCCCTTCGCTCCACACATGTACTGCCGAGGGGCGCACGTATGTGTCGGACAAGACGTCGCGGCTGAACGTGAATTCCTCGTGCGCTATGCCCAATTGACCGAGGAGTGTGGCGGCCAAGTCGGTTTGGTTGCACAGCGTCTCGATGCGTCGCGCTTGGCGAACGGCGCCGCCGGTCCATATCATAGGAATGTGGCTTTTCTTGGGATCTGCTTCGGAAATGCCCTGGGGATAGTGCGCGCCGTGGTCGGGTAGGAGAATTACGAGGGTATTTCCCCACGCCGGAGTCTGACGCAGTCGGTCGATAAAGTTACCTATGCAATCGTCCAGGTAGGCCATGGCATTGAGCACCTGATCCTGTGGAATACGGTCGTAGGGAACTTTCCACGGCTCGTGGCTGGCGAGCGTCAAGCAGGCGGTGTGCCAAGGGCGGTCGGCGGGATAGCGCAATATACGTTGATACAGTGTGTCCAGCACGATATGGTCGGTCACGCCCCAGTTGTGTGTGCGACGCACGGCGGCGGGAAAGTCTTTGTCGCCAAGGGTGTGTTCATAACCCGTAGCACGCAGATAACCGTTAGTGTTGGTAAAGTTTATATCGCCGCCGTAGACGAACTCCGTCGAGTAACCTTCACGCGCCAAAGACTGGGCAATCGAGGGCAAACGTTCACATTTCGAAGGTACCTTCATAACACTGACGTCGGGAAATGCTGGATAACCGCTCAACGTGCACACTGTGCCGCGATCTGTACGGAAGGAGTTGGCATAGCATTTAGTGAAGACGACACCCTCCGTCGCCAATTGGTTCAGCCGCGGCGTCACGTCGGGCCGGGCAGTAGAATCAATAGCATGTACAAAGGATGCGCTGCACCCTTCCATTAATATCAGCAGAACGTTGGGGCGGCTCGTGTGAAGCAAGGTGTCTACTGGGTTGCCGCTGGTGTGATATTCCAGTTGTGAGAACTGACGTGAGCGCTCTGCCTCGTCGAAATATTCGTGCTGCTCGGCGAAGTCTTTTGTTTTGAACAACGAAGCGACGATACTGAATACGGGATTGACAGCACTGTGATTCATGAAGAGGTTGTCACTGTGATACACCATGCCGACATTGGCTGTACTTTTGCCCACGCCCCCACGGATACCGAGGAACAATAAACCACCAATGAACAGCATAATTAGGGTGCGAAAAAATAAGCCCTTACCTTTTTCAAAAAAACCGTTCTGGAATTTAAAAAAGGTTAGACTTTTTTTAAAAAAGGTCTTGGTTTTTTTTAACGGGCATTTTATCCCTTCTCCTTTCGCCTTTAATCGTACATTTTTTCCCCACTCTCGTGGCATCACGTGGCTCAGGGAGAAGTAGAGGATCAAAGTGTATGCGACATAGGCCAAACCTGCGCCACAAATATAAGCAGTGGATACGCTGTTGATCGCACCTTCGGGAGATTCAAGGTAAGTAAATACCGTGCCGTCCAACTTTATGCCCCAAAACTCGTACAACCCTGTATCCGCCACCAGGCATGCGGCAATCAGTAGGGCGATGATGGCGCAATAGGTCTTGAACAATACGCGCCGCGCCTTGGTGCGCCACCACAAACCAACGAGCAGACCCAACCACAAGGGAACTGTGAAATAGCCCGCGGTTGCCATATCGAGCGGCAATCCGTGTAGGATGGCATCTACTACCTCCTGTGCAGTAAAAGCGCCGCCGCAGTCTGCATTGTAGAGTACAAAAATCACCTTGGCCAGGGCAAAGCACCCCACCAAAGTGATATAAAATTTCAATAAGAAGAGGACCGACGTACGAAACGAGTCGGGCGAAGCGTTAGTCGTAATGTGCGATAATCGTTTCATGTCGAAAGTCCGCTTTTGTTTAATATTATCAGTCCGAGAACTTGTCTACTCTACACTTGTCTACTCGTCTACTTTATTATCAAAGTTGCTGCATATCATTCAGCTTCTTGTAGTAACCATCCAGAGCGATCAGTTCGTCGTGCTTACCCTTTTCCACCACTTTGCCCTCGTGCAGTACGTAGATTTCGTCGGCATTTTTGATCGTCGATAGACGGTGTGCGATGGCGATAGTAGTGCGTGTCTTCATCAAGCGCTCCAGTGCCTCCTGCACCAAGCGTTCGCTTTCCGTATCTAGGGCTGATGTCGCTTCGTCCAGGATCAGTATGTCCGGATTCTTGAGGATGGCACGCGCGATAGAGATGCGTTGGCGCTGTCCGCCGGACAATCTGCAGCCGCGGTCGCCTACAGGCGTGTCGTAGCCCTGTTCGCTCTCCATGATGAAGTCGTGTGCATTCGCCACCTTGGCCGCTTCGACGACTTCCTCCATTGTGGCATTTTCTACGCCGAATGCGATGTTGTTGAAGAAGGTGTCGTTGAACAAGATCGCCTCCTGATTGACATTGCCAATGAGGTTGCGCAAATCAGACAAGCGCAACTGGCGCACATCCTTGCCATCCACCAAAATCTGTCCGCCGCAGACGTCGTGATAGCGAGGTAAAAGATCCACCAGAGTACTCTTGCCCGAACCGCTCTGTCCTACAATTGCAATAGTCTGTCCACGCTTCACTATCAGGTTAATGCCGCTGAGCACTTCCTGCTTACCATTGTACGAGAAGTGAATATCTTTGAATTCTACGCCTTCTTTCAGTGTGTCGATACTTTGGGGATTTTCTGCGTCGCGAATTGGATTTTCCGCCAGCAGTATTTTGTTGATACGTTCCACAGACGCCATACCTTTTGGGATACTATATGTGGCTTTCGAAAGGTCTTTCAGCGGTTGGATGATACTATACAGAATCACCATGTAGAAGATAAAAGTCGGTGCGTCTATTATCGGATTTGTAGGGTTTGAGAAAATCAGCATACCGCCGTACCACAGCACCAGCACGATAAGGCAAGTGCCCAGGAACTCACTGACAGGATGCGCCGAGGCTTGGCGAATTGATACGCGACTTGTAGCGCTGCGATATTCATCAGTACTTTGATTGAATCGCTCTTGCATCTTGCGCTCAGCACGAAATGCTTTGATGATTCGCATACCGCCCAGCGTTTCTTCCAGTTGTGCCATCGTGTCGCTCCATTTGTTTTGCGCTTCGAGGCTTTTACGTTTCAGTTTTCTACCAATCTTGCCCATCACCCAGCCCATCAGTGGTAGCACAACGATAGTGAAGACGGTAAGTTGCCAACTGGTATAAATCAGCACGCCAAAGTAGCAAACCAGTAGGATCGGGTTTTTTACTAGCATCTCAAGCGAACCTGTGATAGAGTTTTCTATTTCGTTCACATCCCCACTCATACGGGCGATAATGTCTCCCTTTCTTTCGTCGGAAAAGAAGGAAATCGGAAGCGTAGTAATCTTCCTATAAATATTAGAACGGATATCTCGCACAATACCTGTACGAAGTGGTACGAGCATTGCTGCAGAAGCAAAATAGCAAGACGTTTTGAGTAAAGTAGCCAACATCAAGAATACGCCAATAATGATCAGTGCCATTCCGGGACCGCCATATTCGCGCATGATTTGCTCGGTGTAGAAATACATATTGTGAATCAACACGTCCTTGAATGAAGTACCCGCCATATCCCATGCCCAAAATTCCATAGGAGGTTTCGTGGGATCGTACTCAAACAGCAAATTCAGCATCGGTATGAGTGATGCAAACGAGAATACGTTGAGTACTGCCGAGAGTAGATTGAAGACCAACGATCCCCACATATATTTCTGATAGGGACCGACATATTGTTGCAGGAATTGGAAAAATTGCTTCATATCAAGGGTCTTTTATTTTTTATCCAAGATGCCGTGTATCGCAAGACAGATCTTTTGTTTTTAATCCAAGGATGCCGTGTGTCGCAGGATAGGTCTTTTACTTTCTACCAAAGTCTGCAGGCACCTCTCCCCAGAGATCGGTTTCCCACTTCAAGATAGGGCAAGTGATAGGGTGAGTGTTGAGCCAACGCTCCGCTCGTTCGATGATTTCAAACAAGGGTTTGCTCTTGGCATTCAGTTCGAGTTTTGTTTTGCAGCGACGACCTTTGATCCACAACATAGCATTTTGGCTGTCGCTGTAGATGGTGCGTGTTTCACCCATCTTGTCCAGCAGCGCCAAGGCGTGAACAATGGCTAAAAATTCGCCGATATTGTTTGTGCCATGAACGGGGCCGAAGTGAAACACCTCTTTGCCGTCCTTCAGATCTACGCATCGGTATTCCATCGGTCCGGGATTTCCCGAGCAGGCAGCATCTACAGCCCACGCATCGCCGACGATGGGCAGCAAGGCTCTGTCTTGTCGCTCCTGTTCTGCCTTTTGGCGAGATGCGCACTTGGGTCGGATGTGCAGTTCAGGACCTTCGGCATAGGCGGTCTCGGCTTCTTCGCGCGAGGCAAAGGACTTATACACGGGACCCGGATATCCTTCGACCAGGGCCTTGCATTCTGCCCACGTGTCGAATATTCCTGTCTCGTGTCCCTGCCATACGACGTAGTATTTCTGCTTTTTGCCGCTCATGGATTAGCGCTGTGTTTAGTGTCCTTTGGAAAAAAGAAACGATTCCTAGGACTTTATGAAAAAACAAAAGGGAAGTGAAGCGGAGATTAGAATATCTCCTTCCGCTCACTTCCCTTTTTGTGATTGTATTACATTCTTTCTGGCATTTCAATACCGAGCAATCCCATACCGAGGCGGATCACCTTCGCTACGTTTGCCGAAAGTACCAAGCGGAACTGACGTTTTGCTTCGTCCTCTTCCTTCAATACGCTGCAATCGTGGTAGAATTGGTTGTATTCCTTGGTCAATTCGTAGCAGTAGTTAGCGATGACTGATGGAGAGTAGTCCTTGCCCGCCAATTTCACTACTGCGGCGAAGTTAGCCACACTGCTGATGATTTCTTGCTCCTTGTTTGACAATTCAAATGTAGCTGTAGGCAAGTTTACGTGGTCGTAGTGTAGATCTTCAGCCTTGCGCAAGATAGAGCGGATACGAGCGTAAGTGTATTGGATGAAAGGTCCTGTGTTGCCGTTGAAGTCAATACTTTCTTCGGGGTTGAAGAGCATGTTCTTGCGAGCGTCAACTTTCAACAGGAAGTACTTCAGTGCGCCCATACCCACGATGCGTGCCACTTCCTGGCGTTCTTCTTCGCTCATATCGTCGAACTTGCCCGATTCGTCGGCGGTTGCTTTTGCCTGGCGTACCATTTCTTCTACCAGGTCGTCGGCGTCTACCACTGTACCTTCGCGGCTCTTCATCTTACCGTTGGGCAATTCCACCATACCGTACGAGAAGTGTACCAAATCCTTACCCCACTTGAAACCTAACTTGTCCAAAAGGATAGAGAGGACTTGGAAGTGATAGTTTTGCTCATTACCTACGACATACACCATCTTGTCAATGGGGAAATCGCTGTAGCGCAATTTCGCAGTACCGATATCTTGTGTCATGTATACGCTGGTACCGTCAGCACGGAGCAGGAGTTTTTCGTCCAATCCGTTTTCTGTCAGGTCAGCCCATACTGATCCGTCTTCTTTTCTTTGGAACAAACCCTTTTCGAGGCCTTCGAGCACCAATTCGCGACCTTCCAAATAAGTGTCGCTTTCGTAATAGATCTTGTCGAAGCCTACACCCATTTTCTTATAGGTTTCGTCAAATCCAGCGTACACCCATTCGTTCATCTTGCTCCACAAACCGCGTACTTCTGCATCGCCTTGTTCCCACTTCACGAGCATTTCGCGTGCTTCCTGCATCAATGGCGCTTCCTTCTTAGCCTTTTCTGTAGCCTCTTCCATGTTCATGCCTTCTGCTTTGAACTTTGCCACGAGTTCTGCCACTTCTTCACGATAGTGCTTGTCAAAGGCTACGTAGTAGTGACCGATCAAGTGGTCGCCCTTCATGCCGGTAGATTCTGGCGTAGCGCCGTTGCCGTACTTTTGCCAAGCGAGCATTGATTTGCAGATGTGGATACCGCGGTCGTTCACGATGTTTGTTTTTACCACGCGGTTGCCATTTGCTTCGGCAATCTGAGCAACAGCCCATCCCAGCAGGTTGTTGCGCACGTGACCCAAGTGCAAAGGCTTGTTGGTGTTTGGCGAAGAATATTCGATCATTACGAGTGGAGAATTTTCATCAGCCTTGGTCAAACCAAATGTTTCGTTTGCGTTGATATCGCCGAGGAGTTCTACCCACTTTTCAGGAGCTACGACCATGTTCAAGAAACCCTTGATCACGTTGAACGAAGCTACTGCGTCGGTGTGAGCGGCTACGTATTCGCCCACTTCCTGTGCGGTCACTTCGGGTTTCTTCTTTGAAGCGCGGAGGTAGGGGAATACCACGAAGGTGTAGTGGCCTTCGAATTCCTTCTTAGTCTTTTCCAACGCTACCTCGCCAGCGCCGATTTCTACGCCGTAGAGTTCTTTCAGTGCAGCGGCTACTGCAGCTGAAATTTGAGATTCAATTTTCATATGCTTTTATTATTTTGTTTTGTCAAGATTTGGGGTGCAAAAGTGTAGGTGCACACTGCACCAATATAATCCTTGCAAAAATACACAAAAAAATAATTATTCCCAATAGTTTTCGGCATTTTGGCGTTCCTCAGGTAGAAACTATAGGTGATTTTGAAATCGGCGGTGTGCAAAGTTTTGTCGGTATTATACTTCGCATCCTGCCGATTTTCTCAATTTTTGTCAAAATTTTTCGCATTCCTGGAGGCTGAGAATCGCGTATTTTGAAAAATAAATCTGCTGTACGGCTACAGCGCAAGCACAGGGCGTTAGAAAACCTATTTTTTGTGCAAAAAACTAAGGGTTTTATCGAAAATATGCCTTTCCATCGTAAAAAATGCACTTTTTTTGAGTGTCGCGAACTTAAAAATACACGAAAAAAGTCAAGACTTTGTTGAAACAAACCTAGACCTTTTTTAAATTATCCTAAGGAAAGTTTTCACAAAGTCTTGACTTTTTTGATTTCGCCTAAACCTAGTCGTTCAGGCGCGTTCTATTTTATCAGCTTCGTTTGTCAAAATTTTTCGCATTTTTTGAGTGGTGGAAATTTTGTCCTTCTTTAGAAGAAAATGTCGCAAGGTGCAACCCCCGCATCGTAGCGTGCCACGAATGTACCGTCGGCTGCATAGCGATAGACGTAGCCTGGCGAAGTATAGTCGGTCACAGATGCATTCGAAGTGACATAGATCTCGCCGCTTGTGGGATGTACGATCAAGCGGATAGGCGCGGCGGGCTGTTGATCTGCGGAAATAAAGTTTTCTTGCTTCACCTGACCACTTGCAGTGTCGTATATCGTATAATCTACACGGCTTACAGCAGGCACGACGCTCCAGTCTGTCACTTGATTCATTACATACAGATTTTCGCCACAAACGGCTACGTCTGAACCGTCGCACAGTACGCTGACCGAACCGTCGGGCTGGATTTGATACACTTGGGGTAGGATGTCGGCATAGTTGCCACGTGCCACGACAAATACACGTCCGCCGTCGTCTGCAACGATGGGACCGGGATTCACGCCGACGGCGATATCAGCCACCTTAGTGAAGTCAGACAGACGTACCTTTGCCACACGACAGCCGTTGGCATAACCGCCGTCATAGTTGTAGCCGTCGGAAATACTTACATATAGATGGCCATTTGCGGCGGTCAGGTGAGCGGGATTAGGACCCACGGCCAATTGGGCGTCTACCTGCAGCGTCGTAGTATCGATGCGCGACACGTAGCCGTCGTTGTTCGACACATACACGGCGCCGTCTGCCGCACAGATATTCTCGGGTGCGTTTGTTGTGATTTGTGCTTCGATTTGCCAAGTATCACGATTGATCGCCCATACCAGATTTGAACCAAAGACGGCGATGTACAGACGCGAACCGTAGGCTACGCCCGACTGCGGACTATCTCCCAGACTCTGTTGGTTGGTTGCTGAAAAAATGCTGTTGGAATAGGTCCCGTCGGTCAAAGAAAAGGCGTCCAGACTGCCGGCTATGCCCGAGTACATACTGCCCTGATTCACCACATAGGCCATCTCCTGTCGAGGTTGTGGGGTGGGCGCTGCACCATCTTGGAATCCGTCGTTCTCATCACAAGCAACGAGCGCACTCATCATGACCAAAACCATACTCATACGGGTGGCGAAACGAAAAAAAATGGTCTTCATCATCTTGAAATTTAAGATAAATATTCTGTGATTCGTATTATTTGATTTTTGTCGAATCTTTCGGAGTCTTCTGAGCACTCCGAGCACTCCGAGTCCTCGGATTATCCCTAAAAATGCACAGTCGCTCCCACTTTCCAGTGTCTGCCGGGCATGGGATAACGGCGCACGATTTCGTATTGCTTGTTGAAAAGATTCAGCACGTCGGCGCGTAGATTCAACCGCACACCTCGTGGCAATTTCACTTCGCGATAAGCGCCTACGCCCCACTCGGTGTAAACCGGAAGCCTTGTACCGATAGCATGCTCGTTAGTACTCCATCTTTCGGACAAGGCGGTGAGCGAAACACTCAAGTTTGCCCACGGATTTTCCCAAGCCACCGAGGCACCAAGTGTATGCTGCGGCATATACGCCGGTTGCTTGCCATAACTGCGCGACGCGGGGTCGGTGCGATCCGTAGCCCTTTGCCACGAATAGTTACTGTGCAGCAATATTTGGTGACGGCTTGCAGGCTGAAAAGTGCTATGCAGTGTCACGTCTGCGCCCCAAATATTCACGCGGCCCATATTTACCGTTTGCCATACGTACAGGTTGTAGGGAATAGCACTGATGCGGTCTTTCACATGGTTGAAGTAGGCATCGGCAGAGAGTTCCAAATTTCGCCACCACGGCGCGAGTTGCGCCTGTAAAGTTAGCCCAGCGCCCGTCTGTCTGGCCAATTCTGGACGTAGCCTTTGTGTGCCCAAATGATAGTAGTAGGTCTCGCTGAAAGTCGGCACGCGGTACGACTCCTTGTACAGCAATCGTGCACGCAGTCTACCCCAGTGTTCAGCATCCCTATGCCACGATACCAAGCGCGCCGTCAAATCCACCGTGGGCGAGAGATGGTGTGCATTTTTCGCCGCCTCGCCCGCAGGACAAGAGTTCCAATCGTCGTAGGCTAAAAGGCGTGCCGTCGCCGTCAAGTTGGGATGAGTGTAGCGCAACGACAAGGCTTGCTGCAAACTGTGCCGCTGTGCACGAGGTGCCGCCTTCTGGTTGCTATTGAGCGAGGTGTATGTATAATCCGCCGCATAGGCAGCGCTGAAACGTTGGAAATGGCGCATCACACCTGTCGTAGCATACCATTCGCGCTGCCAATAATTTTGCTGCAAAGCTCCTGCGGGATATTGTGTGTTGGTATCGTCGTACAGACTTTCGGAAAAAGAAAACTTGGCAGCACACATCCACGTCCAATCGTTCCATCTGCGCTCCTGTCTGAGTTGTGCAAAAGCGCGCTGCTCGTCCAGTTGCTCTGTGCCCTTTTGTGTGTAATACAAAACTTGACCTGGCAACTCGCGGGCGTCGTTGTTATAAAAAAGAAGCATTTGCCATTTGCCGCCCGCCTGGTCTGTGGCGCTCAAATCGCCTTGCACAGTGTAGGCTTGCATACGGCTGTGGTCGCGTGTCTCGTGTGTGGTGATTTTGCCGTTCTTTAGCACAAAGGGGTAGTCGTTGTCGGCGCGATAGTAGTGCGAAGAAAGTCCCAGGGTGACGCGGTCTGAACACTTTCCCTGTAATCGTAGCGAGGGAGCGACGGCTCCGAATGCGCCAACGTTGATGCCGGCTCTGCCCGAAAGACGTCGTGTAGAATCTGTCTGCTGTGGGTGCAATTCCAATAGGGCGGCGCCCAAATTGCGAACGGGGCATAGCAAGGCGGGAACGTCTGCCACAGAGAGGCTTAGCCCTTCGAGATATTCGGTATTGAAGCGTGATAAATCCGTCTGTCCCTGTCGTGCATCGCCCAGTGCTAATCCATCGTAGGCTACGACCGTGTGCGCTGCACCAAGCCCTCGTACGCTGATGGTCTTGAGCCCGCCCGCGCCGCCGTAGTCTCGCAGTTGCAAACCCGAGAGTCGTCGCAATGCACCGCCGATATCGCTCACCCCCATTTGTTGCAATCGTTCCGCCGTCAGACGCTGTGTCGGCGCGGCCTGTTGCATTTCTCCTTTTGCAGCATATCCAATGACCACAGCCGTGCTCAAGGTGTCGGTTTGTGTCGGGATTTTTTTCTGTGCCAAAAGGTCGACCGAAGGACACAAAGCAAGGGCGCTCGCAAGGCAGATCCTGGCGAGAGCAGACAACGGTTGTCGTGTGAAACGATACTTGTATTTCATCGAAACAAACGGATTGCAAGCGAATAGACTACTATCCGACATTCGACCCCTTTCCTGTGAGAAAAAAGGTCTTTGGTACTAACTACGTACCCTTGCAAAATCTGTAAAAGGTGAACCTCTCTTGCCTTTCCTCGAGACAATTTGTTGAGGCATACTCCTGCGGCAGGTCTTCTGGCTTGTCCTTTTCCTCAAAAGCCTTCCCGTGTTGGTTTTCGGTCCAACATAGTGGCATTTCTTCGGCGCTCGGCGCGTAGCAGGCGAAAGTTTTTTACGATAAAGCCAACTTTCGCATCTCTACTCCAGCACACGGATTTGAGGATGTCAATAAAGGTATACAGCAGCGGGACTGCACGGGATTCTCACCCGTTTCCCTTTTCACGCCCATGGGGCGACCGCATTTGCGGGCAAAGGTAAAAATAATAAGTTGTTGGGAAAAGAAAAATTGAAAAAAATAGGAGTTAGACGCGGTGAATGTAGGAAAAATTAACATTTTGTTTCGTTCTTCCCTTATCTTTCTGTATCTTTGGCGCCTGTATTATAAGAAGAAGAGGGGGAATTCGACTTTTCTCCAGACTACATTTGCAGTAAATACTATTAATATACGATCTTATGAAGAAAACAATTGTAGACCTTTTCGAAGCGTCTGTGAAGCAGTATCCCAACAATACTTTTTTGTTGGAAAAGACTAAAAAGGAATTCGAGCCTACGACCTACACACAAGTCAAGGAACAGGTGTATCGTATCGGTGCCGGATTGCAAGCGCTCGGCGTAAAGAAAGGTGATACTATGGCGCTATTGAGCGAAGGTCGCAACCTTTGGGTAATTGGTGAATTGGCGATGTTCTACGCCGGTGCTATCAACGTGCCCCTCAGTATCAAATTGGAAGAAAGCAACGACTTGATGTTCCGCCTCGTTCACGGCGATGTGAAATACGTAATGGTGAGTGGACAACAGTTGAAGAAAATCCGTCAGATCAAAGCACAGTTGCCAGCAGTTCAAAAGGTGATTGTTTTTGATGAAATGGAAACCTACGAAGACGGCGAGATAGCTTTGTCAGAACTCATCGCGATGGGTGATAAGTTCTTGGCGGAACATACAGAAGAGGAGTTCTTGGCAGTAGCTCAGTCTATCCAAAACGATGACTACGCTACCATTACCTATACCAGTGGTACAACAGCAGATCCCAAGGGTGTCGTGCTGACACACCGTAACTATACCGCCAACGTAGAACAGGCACGTACTTTGGTTAATATTGATGAAACGTGGCGTACGTTGATTATTTTGCCTTTGGACCACTGTTTTGCTCACGTGGTGGGATTCTATATCATGATGGCAGCGGGTGCTACTGCGGCAACCGTACAAGTGGGACGCACGCCGTTGGAAACTTTGAAGAATATCCCATTGAATATCCGCGAGGTAAAACCTCACTTCATTTTGAGCGTACCTGCTTTGGCTAAGACGTTCAAGAAGAATATCGAGAACGGTATTCGTGCGAAGGGTGCTACGACTGTGAAACTTTTCAACTTTGGTATGAAGTTGACTCAGTTGTATTATGGCGACTCTAACCTGGACTTCAAGGGCTGGCGCTACATCTTGAAGCCACTCGTCGCTTTGTTCGACAAGATTCTGTTCAGCAAAGTGCGTCAGAACTTTGGCGGCGAAATGCGCTTCTTTATTGGCGGTGGTGCTCTGTTGGACAAAGATTTGCAGAAGTTCTATGTCGGCATCGGTATGCCTATGTATCAGGGCTACGGTCTGAGCGAGGCTACACCTGTGATCTCAAGTAATGGTCCCGACTTGTATCGTTTTGGTTCAAGTGGCAAGTTGGTGAAGCCAATAGAACTGAAGATTTGCGACAGCGAAGGCAAGGAATTGCCCGTAGGCGAAATGGGCGAAATCGTAGTCAAGGGCGAAAATGTCATGGCTGGTTACTGGAAGAATCCAGAGTCTACCGCAGAAACCGTGCGCGACGGCTACCTCTACACAGGCGACTTGGGCTACATGTCGGCCGAAGGTTTGCTTTACGTCAAGGGACGTTTCAAGAGCCTTCTCATATCAAGCGACGGCGAAAAGTACAGCCCAGAAGGTATCGAAGAGGCTTTGGTAGAAAAGTCTAAGTACATCGACCAAGTGATGCTCTACAACAATCAATCACCTTCGACTATTGCGCTCGTTGTTCCCAACAAGGAAAATCTGCGTCGCAAATTGCAACACCAGGGTCTGACTCTCGACACAGAGGAGGGCAAGAAGGCGGCACTGGAAAAGCTGGAAAAGGAAATCGCTAAGTTCAAGCGCGGCGGAGAGTTTGAAGGTATGTTCCCCGAACGTTGGTTGCCTAGCGCATTCGCCGTATTGCCCGAACCTTTCACCGAACAAAATCAAATGATCAACTCGACCATGAAAATGGTACGCGGCAAGATCGAAAAAGCATACGCCGATCGTATCGAATACGTTTATACTGCCGAAGGTAAGCAAACCTTGAACGCGAAGAACTTGGCTTCGCTTTAAGTAGGGTCAACGGACTACGGACAACAGTCTACAGTCTACAGACAACAATCTACGCACGGCAGATTCAGGTTTACTAATTGTGGTCTGCTGTTCGGATTCAAAATATTTAATAGACTCGCGCGAGATTTGTATATGATCTTGCGGCGTCTCAACCTATCCTACTCGTATATGATCAACGTAGAAAATTTCAAATCTGCCATACTCTCGGGTGTAGCCGTTGGTATCGCTGGCTTTGGCTTCCTGGCTTTGCGCGACATCGTGGGCAGCGTGCTCTTTGCCTTTGCCTTGCTCACCGTCGTAGGGTACAAATTGAAACTCTATACTGGCACCGCAGGATTTATCAAGAAGAACGAGTTGCCCTATTTGGCATTCGTGCTCTCGGGCAATTTGGTCGGTTGTTTTCTGATGGCCATGTTGACACACTGTTCGCTCATGGATCTGCAGGGTTCGGCACAGGAAATACTGCAGGGCAGATTGAATCTCGGTCCCCTCCGTGGCGGACTGCTGGCCATAGGTTGCGGATTCATCATGACTACTGCCGTCACCTTTGCCCGCAAGGGGAATATGCTGCCCCTGCTCATCGGTGTGCCCTTGTTTATTCAGTGCGGATTTCCCCACTGTGCCGCCGATGCCTTCTTTTATATGAGTGCGCCGTTCGAATACCTCGGCCAGCATTGGTCAGAGATTGTGCCCTTCTACCTAAGCATCGTCGTCGGCAACTTTGTCGGTTGCAATCTGTACCGTTGGGTGATGGGGGCAAATCCTGAATAAGGAGTGCGCAGGATAAATGCTCATGATATAAGGGTCGGGCTGAGTGTGTCTCGGGTCGATCGAATGAAATACAAAAAGTAGGTTCTCGTGCACAGAACCTACTTTTTTTGGCGATAGAGTAGGGGATTTTTGATGTAAGCAATCTAGGGGGTGTTGTGCCCTAGTTTGTCAAAATTTTTCGCATTTTTCGAGAGCGAGAATCGCTTAAAATCAATCAAACGTACCTTTGGTCGCAAATACGCCATTCTCGCGAGGTCAAAAAACAAGATTTTTGGGGTAAAAATGGAAAAACATTAGACTTTTTTTCGTTTGTTTGCTGAAAAATGGAGTTCGACCGATGAATTTTGGCGTTATAGAAAATGAAAAAAGTCTAGGCTTTGTCGAAAAAAGGTTAGACCTTTTTCAAAAAACATTAGACTTTTTTTCAACAATCCCTTACCTTTTTTCCGCAAACCCAGTTCACGGGTTTTCTGTCCGTTCTATTTTCTCAACTGCGTTTGTCAAAATTTTTCGCATTTTTTCCTTGCTCCAAAAAACACAAAGAAGCGCCCCGATGTCGAGGCGCTTCAGTATGCATATATCTATCTGCTTGCAGGGGCGAATAGGCCCGTCAAGACAGGTAGGAATGTCTTAGAAGAAATACTTAAACGAAACTGTTGGCGAACTCAATATACCAAAGTTTACTTGGTTGATTTCTGACCATCTGCTATAGTCCAGATTCACAAGGCCTACACCAAAAGCAAACTTAGATGTGGGGCGATATTCCAACGATGCCAATTTGAGAGACATAGTGAATAGTCCTTCTGATTCGCCGTGAGATGCGATGAAACCACCGCCGATAGCCAATTCGGGCACGTAGTACAAATTCTTCACGATAGGCACGTAGTAAGCAATATTAGGCATGAAAGTCATCTGGTGTGTCTCAGAAGAGTAATCGTATGCGATGCCCAATCCAATCTTTAACTTGTCTGCAACGAAATAACCCACCTCAGGCGCAATGCCAAAATGTGTGGAAGTTTCGGAACCCAATATAGGCATATCTAGAGCAGTAAGACCAAATTTAAGGTTGCCGCCAACGTAGAAATCACCCTTGCTTTGTGCATTCACAGAAAGATTACATGCCAAGAATAAGCAGAGGCATAAGCTAAAAAATTTCTTCATAATTGTAATAGTTTTTAAGTTTAACATGTGAGATTTACTGCTATGTTTGTTTTGTGTCTTATGCAAAGTTAATTTTTTAGCTCTAATTACAGATACTTTTCACCTAATTTAACCATTACCTCGTCTGCCAACCTACGTACCGTCGTCGGCTTATCATTAGGGCAGATCACGAGAATATCCTCGTTCTCAGCAATTAAATAACCATCCAGGCCATTTACGATGACCGCCTTCTCGTCAGACACAGAGACGACATTGTTGCTACTGCCCGACATGAAGACCTTGCCTTTGCCCATGATGACATTGCCGTCAACATCCTTTTTCATCACTTTGTACAGCTCCGGCCAGCATCCCACATCTGCCCAACCAAAATCACATTGGTAGACGTACACATTGCGGCATGTGTCCAGTATCATCAAGTCTATCGAACTGCTTAGGCTTTCGGGATAGTAGTCGCGCACTAATGCCAAATCCTCATCCCTAGCCACAGTGCCCGCCGCCGCTTCTATACGTTCGGCTACAAGTGGGGCCACCTCGCGCATCAGATGTATCATCGATTGCGCATTCCACAAGAACAGCCCCGTGTTCCACAGGAATTCGCCGCTTTCAACGAACAAATTGGCATATTCCTGGGCAGGTTTCTCCTGGAAACTCTTCACGCGATACAACTTGCCGCTTTTGATTTCCTCGCCCATCTGTATGTAGCCGTACGCCGTATTTGGCATCGACGCAGGTATACCCATTGCCAGGAAAACGTCGTTGCCCGACACAAAGTCCAAGGCATGGCTCACCTGCTGTTCGAAGCGCTGCGTATCCACGATATGCTGGTCGGCAGGCGACACGACCACGTTGGCATCAGGATTCATGCACGAAATGTGATACGAAGCCCACGCCACAGCCGGCGCCGTAGACATTTGTACAGGTTCGATCAGGATATTCTCTGTCGAGAGTTCAGGCAACTGTTTCAGCACCAAATCCTCATAATCCTTGAAGGTCGAAACAAAAATATTCTCGCGCGGAATAAATTGTGCAAAGCGATCGTACGTTTGCTGAAGCAACGTGCGACCGGTGCCAAAGAAATCTATGAATTGTTTAGGCAAATATTTTCTGCTGCAAGGCCATAGGCGTCTGCCTTCACCCCCAGCCAAGATAATACAATAGTTGTTTTTCATACCCTTTAGTAGAATTAGATTAAAACTTTCTGCTAAGATATATAAATATTCTGATATCACAATTTTTTCAGTGCAAAAGAAACCTAAACAAGCCTTTTGAAAATTAAAATAAGACTTTTTTGCCTTTTTTCTTGGTCGTTTCAAAAAAACATTCTACCTTTGCACCGCAAAACGCAAGAAATCATCTCTTGCATGGAGCCCAGATGGCGGAATCGGTAGACGCGCTGGTCTCAAACACCAGTAGGGAAACCTGTGCCGGTTCGACCCCGGCTCTGGGTACAAAGTTTGAAAGAAAGAAGTCCTTCGCAGAATTATCCTGCGGAGGCTTTTTTTGTTTGAAAATACACTTTTTAACGCGCCCTGTCTTTGCCAAATCGGCGAAAATTACTAATTTTGCACTCGATTTAAGAATGAGGACAGATTTGGCTGCTTGCAACCTCTCGAAAAAATGCTAAAACGAAGGCGAGATGCACACTCGTGTGCGAATCCCTGCGCTTGCGAAATAAAATAGGTTGTTCCCAAGAAAATTTGTACACTCGGTGTCGATTTTCGCTGTTCTGATTCTGCCACACCAAAAGATGGTGCGTGCAGTTTTTTCGTATATATAAACTAACAAAATAATACCATTATGGCATACCTATTTACTTCCGAATCAGTATCTGAAGGACATCCCGACAAAGTGGCGGACCAAATCTCGGACGCCGTTCTCGACGAACTCTTGGCTTACGACCCCAACTCAAAAGTAGCTTGCGAAACGCTCGTGACTACCGGACAGGTGATCGTGGCTGGCGAGGTGAAGACAGAAGCCTTCGCTGATTTGCAAGAAATCGCTCGTCGCACGATTCGCCGTATCGGCTACACTAAGGCAGAGTATAAGTTTGACGCAGATAGTTGCGGTGTGTTGAGCGCCATCCACGAACAAAGCGCAGACATCAACCGCGGTGTGGAACGCGAAGACCCCATGAATCAAGGCGCCGGCGACCAAGGTATGATGTTCGGTTATGCCAACAACGAAACTGATATCTACATGCCCTTGCCCGTATCACTGGCGCACGAAATATTGGTAGTGTTGGCTGAAATCCGTCGCGAAGGCAAGCAGATGACTTATCTCCGTCCCGACTCAAAGAGCCAAGTGACTGTGGAATATGATGACAATGGCAAGGCGACTCGTATCGACACTATCGTAGTAAGTACACAACACGACGAGTTTATCACCGCAGCAGAAGCTGGTTCGCAGGAAAAGGCGGATGAAATGATGCTCGATCAAATCCGTCATGATGTGATATCAATCCTTATCCCCCGCCTGATTCGCGAACGTGTCAATACACCCGAGATTAAGGCTTTGTTTGACAAGGGTGCGATCAAATATTTCGTTAATCCTACTGGTAAGTTCGTCATCGGAGGTCCTCACGGCGACACTGGTTTAACTGGTCGCAAGATTATCGTAGATACCTACGGCGGTAAGGGTGCACACGGCGGTGGTGCATTCTCGGGCAAGGACCCCTCGAAGGTGGACCGCTCGGCAGCATACGCAGCGCGCCACATTGCTAAGAATATGGTGGCAGCAGGCGTGGCAGATGAAATGCTCGTACAGCTGAGTTATGCTATCGGTGTGGCAGAGCCTATCTCTGTGTTTGTCGACACATACAGCAAGAGTCATACTACACTGAGCGACGGCGAAATCGCAAAGAAGATTCAAGAAATCTTTGACCTGCGCCCCCGCGCTATCGAAGAGCGTCTGAAGCTGCGCACACCAATCTACGAAGAAACCGCAAGTTATGGTCACATGGGACGCGAACCTAAGGTGGTGACTAAGACGTTTGCCGCTCGTGGCATGGAAACCAAGGAAATCGAAGTAGAACTCTTCACTTGGGAAAAACTGGACTACGTAGAAACTATTCAGGAAGCATTCAAGGGCCTTCTGAAGTAAGGCTTTTGTTCCGAAAGCGACATGTCTTCTGCGAAAAGCTTAAGTCTGCGTGGGTAATCCTTACCTATTTTGTGCAACTATTCCATACTATATAATATATGTATATCACTGTATATGCCGCATCGAGCGGCCAGGTGTCGCAAGTCTACACAGATGCTGCCCGCAGCCTTGGCGAAGCGATCGCTAAGAGCGGACATACACTGATCAATGGTGCCGGGCGCACAGGCCTTATGGCTGCGACGACCAATGGTTGTCTTGACGCTGGCGGCCAGGCTATCGGTGTCATCCCCGAATTTATGATCGAACAGGGATGGGAGCACAAAGGTATGTCTCAGTTGATCATCACGCCCGACATGCACCATCGCAAGTCCAAGATGGCAGAAATGTCGAACGCTTGTATCGCCCTGCCCGGAGGTGTAGGCACCCTGGAGGAACTGCTCGAGATTATTACCTGGAAACAATTGGGCTTGTATCTCAAACCTATTGTTATTCTCAATACGAATGGATATTTTGATGCGCTTTTGTCTCAATTGGAGCGTGCTCTGGAAGAGAACTTCATGAGGGGTCTGCATAGAGATATCTGGCAAGTAGCCCAAACAGCAGACGAGGCTATACGTCTGTGCGAGGAAACGCCCCTTTGGGATGCTAATATTAGAAAATTGGCTGCATTGTAGATTTGAAAATGGCTGATGGTGGGTGGTGATTCCCTTTTTGTTACTTAAATTCAATAAAAAAACGCCGATTTTATCGTAGAAAATTCATATCAATGCTTTTGTCTAATCCATACGCAATAGTAGGTCAGGTTTCGCAACAAAACGAGGATGCTTCGTTGCGAAATGATACGATTGTGAGCAAGGCGATGGTGGTAGAAAGCGCTGAAGGCGTAGATGAAAACTTTTTGGGCAAGGTTCCGGCTCAAGATACTTTGATGCAAGATACACTGAGTGTGTTGGCAGTGCCTGCTCATCAGGTGGAAACTTTTTTTGGGGAGGATTCTGTCGAAGGATGTGCTGATTTTAGTGCAGGGATTAAGGGTGTGTTGAAAAAAGATAGCATCACGGGAAAAGTGTACGTAGATAAATCTGTTTGGGGAGATCGAATTGCAGGCGAGTCGGGTCCGTATGTTTTGCGTAATGATGATTTGTTTAGCGGTGCCATGTTGTTGCTGTTTGTGATTGGTTTATTGATTGCAGTTCATGCAAATCGCTATTTCAAAACGTCGTTTAAGCATTTTTTTGAGAGAAAGCGTCAAAGTACAATATTTGAAGAAGCCGAAGATGCGCAAATGCGTGGAAGGAGCGTGCTCTTGTTTCAAGCATCTGTGGCAATAGGTTTTCTGCTATTCAATTATTTTCAATCAGATGTGGTCCACACTTACGATCGCATCACTACGCTGAGTTTGCTCGGCTTGAATGTTGCGCTCTGCTATGCATGTGTACTGTTGAAAATATTCGTATTTAATAGTGTTAATCGCACATTGTTTACTCGTGAGCAAAGCAGGACCTGGAGCGAGGGATTTGTGTTGGTGCTAAATTGCGCCGGATTGCTATTGATGCCAGTGGCTTTGTTGTCGCTATATTCACAGATTAGTTTGACTGCACAATTGTATTTTGTCATTTTGGTAGCCTTTGTTTGCGAAATAGTACTGTTTTACAAGTCTTTCCGTACTTTTTTTGGCAATGGTTTAGGTTATCTGCATTTAATTTTGTACTTTTGTGCGCTCGAATTAGCGCCCTACTTAGTAATGTGGTGTATTTCGACCAATCTCAATCAGATATTAATTGATTTGTAGAAACACAAAAACATTAGACCAGGCTATGATCAAGAAAATTCTCGTTTCGCAGCCCAGGCCGACTTCTGAAAAGTCGCCCTACTTTGATATTGAAAAGAAATATGGTGTAGAGTTGACCTTTCATCCCTTTGTCAAAGTGGAAGGCTTGAGCGCCCGCGAGTTTCGCCAACAACGTGTACAAATCCTTGACCACACTGCGGTAATATTCAACTCAAAGCATGCCATAGATCACTTCTTTAATTTGTGCAAGGAGTTGCGTATTACAATACCCGAGGATATGAAGTATTTCGGATTGTCCGAGGCAATTGTATTGTATATCCAAAACTACGTGCAATACCGCAAGCGCAAAGTCTTCTTTGCAGAAAGTGGAAAATGGGAGGACTTGGTGCAAATCATGGCTAAGCATAAGACAGAAAATTACCTCTTTCCCCAAAGTGATGTACACACCGACGAAGCGCACCAAATGCTTGAAGCCAAGAAGCTGAAGCACACTGAATGCGTGATGTATCGCACGGTGAGCAACGAGTTGCCTACGGATAAGCCACTCGACTTTGATATGGTCGTGCTCTTTACTCCTGCCGGCGTAGACTCTTTGCTGAAAAATATTCCCGACTTCAAGGATAGAAACATCAAGTTGGCTTGCTATGGCAAAGCTACTGCCAAGGCGATACAAGACTTAGGGTTGCCCCTCGAGCTTGAAGCGCCTTTAGTAAAAGCTCCCAGCATCACAGGTTCACTGAGTCTTTATTTAGAAGAGAACAACAAGTAATATTTATATCACAAGGCGAAGTAAACAAGACGCTACTTGTTCACTTCGCTCTTTTTTTAATTTCGCTGAGTACAATCCATCTGCGCATAGTTCCTAATCCCTTATGACCGAACTTTACACCCCAGAGACAGGGCATTTCGCCCCATTGATGCGCCATACCTTTGGCAAGGCTGAGCACCTCTATCTGCGCAAAGATATTGAGTCGCTGTTCAGCGCAGGTAGCAAGTCCGTCAATATCTTCCCTATCCGTGCTGTATATCGTCTGGAGAAGGGCGAACGCGAGCACGGCGTAAGGGTGATGGTGAGTGTCTCCAAACGCAGGCTGCGCCATGCCGTGGACCGCAATCGTGCCAAGCGTCAAATGCGCGAAGCCTACAGATTGCAAAAAGAAATCCTGGTCAATGCGCTACCCGATGGATATTGTCTGAATATAGGTTTCATCTGGTTGCCATCTCAGCCTTTGAAGTCTCCCCTTGTACATCAAACTATCCAAAAACTGATGCTGAGAATTGGAGAAAGCATCAGCAAAATCACTGCTCCGACAAGCGCTGAGTAAGCACTGAATAATGCGTCTGGAAGTAGTCAAAATACGCCACCTTCTATCGCTCCAAAAAGAAGTCAAGGCTTTGTTGAAAAAACATTAGACCTTTTTTAAATTTCTCAAGGCTTTTTTTTAACGAGACGTCGCGAAATTTTTACATTCAAAATTGCCCTTTTCATCGAGCAAAACATCATCACTCCTCTGTCCTTTTTATGAAACGTTTCAGTCAATATATTTCCAAAGGTTTCACCGCCATTTTGATACTTCCGATACGTTTTTATCGTAAGTGTATCTCGCCGCTGACGCCGCCGGCATGCCGCTACACCCCGACGTGCTCTCAATATGCCATCGAAGCCCTGCAAAAGCACGGCCCTATCAAGGGGCTTTATTTAGCAGTAAGACGAATTCTGCGCTGTCACCCTTGGGGCGGACATGGCTACGACCCCGTACCATAACATCATGTTGGACTATCACACGCACAATCCCCACGTAGCACCCGGTAGCGCCATTGTCAATCTGCCCCTTGATACGGTGTTGCGCCCGGAAACGTTTCGGCCCGAAGCTGGAGCGCTCTATTCCGTGGGTGTGCATCCTTGGTGGACGGATCAGGGTGCCGAGGCGCTACTTGCAGGCGTAGAACAATTGGCTCAGCATCCGCAAGTCGTCGCTATAGGAGAATGTGGTGTAGATGCGCTGAAGGGCGCTACAATAGAACGGCAAATCGAAATATTGAAGCGTCAGTTGCTGTTGGCAGAACGCATCGAAAAACCTGTCACCCTGCACGTCGTGCGCGCATTTCACCACATATTATCCCTGCGTTGCGATATTCGCCCCAGGCAGCGCTGGGTGATTCATGGATTTCGGGGCAAACCTGAGTTGGCTTTGCAGTTGCTTAATGCGGGTTTTGATCTGAGTTTTGGTCAGCGCTATAATGTCGAGAGTTACCGCTTGACGCCCGACGACAGAAAGCACCATGAAACGGATAGCGAAGCGCCATTTTAGAACATTAGACGCAGTATATCTATATACCCAAACAAGTAAGTAAAAAAAAGGCCCTGAAAGTATTGTTATCTCACAAGAAATTCGTACCTTTGTTTGCTGTAAGACTACATTTTGGAAACAAAAAACAATGCTATTATATGGAAGAAATTGAAAAGAATGGCACAGCTTATTCTGCCAGTAACATTCAAGTGCTTGAAGGGTTAGAAGCCGTCCGCAAACGCCCAGCGATGTACATCGGCGACATCAGCGAAAAGGGCTTGCATCACTTGGTTTACGAAACCGTGGACAACTCTATCGACGAAGCCTTGGCTGGATACTGTACCAATATCGAAGTGACAATCTGCGAGGACAATTCTATCATCGTTCAGGACAACGGTCGTGGTATTCCCGTGGATATTCACCCCAAGGAAAACCGCTCGGCTTTGGAAGTCGTGATGACAGTGCTCCACGCTGGTGGTAAATTTGACAAGGGTTCGTACAAAGTGTCAGGTGGTTTGCACGGTGTGGGTGTATCTTGTGTGAATGCATTGTCTAAGAAGATGATTTCGCAAGTATTCCGCGATGGCAAAATCTATCAGCAAGAATATGCAACAGGTCATCCACAATACGCTGTAAAGGTCGTAGGCGAGACAGAACTACGTGGTACACGCCAACAATTCTGGCCCGATGGCGAAATCTTTACTACTACTACATACAAGTATGACATCCTGGCCAACAGAATGCGCGAATTGGCATACCTCAACGCTGGTATTACTATCACATTGACCGACTTGCGCAAAGATGATGAAGGCAATATCCGCCAAGATACCTTCTACAGCGAACACGGTTTGCAGGAATTCGTACGCCACATTGATTCGTCGCGCACACACCTGTTTGACGACGTGATCTACCTTAACACTGAAAAGAATGGCATGCCTATCGAGTGCGCTATCATGTACAATACTTCGTACAGCGAAAACCTCCACTCGTATGTCAACAATATCAATACTATCGAAGGTGGTACACACTTGGCTGGCTTCCGTATGGCGGTGACTCGCGTATTGAAGAAATATGCAGAAGAAACTGCTGCTAAGCAATTGGAAAAGGCTAAGGTGGAAATCACCGGCGAGGACTTCCGCGAAGGTTTGACTGCTGTAATCTCTGTAAAGGTTGCCGAACCACAATTCGAGGGACAGACCAAGACAAAGTTGGGTAATAGCGAAGCAACCGGTGCTGTAAACCAAGCCGTGGGCGAAGCGTTGACTTACTATTTGGAAGAACACCCCAAAGAAGCAAAACTCATCGTCGACAAGGTAATCCTGGCTGCAACAGCACGTGTTGCCGCAAGAAAAGCACGTGAGACCGTACAACGCAAGAGTCACTTGACTGGTGGTGGCCTGCCCGGTAAATTGTCAGACTGCTCATCTAAAGTGCCCGAGGAATGCGAATTGTTCCTTGTCGAAGGGGACTCAGCAGGCGGTTCGGCTAAGCAAGGCCGCAGTCGTGCTACACAAGCGATTCTTCCCCTACGTGGTAAGATTCTAAACGTAGAAAAGGCAATGTGGCACAAAGCCTTTGAAAGCGATGAAGTGAACAATATTATTCAAGCAATGGGTATCCGTTTTGGGGTAGACGGCGAAGATAGTAAGGAAGCTAATATCGAAAAATTGCGCTACCACAAGATTATTATTATGGCCGATGCCGACGTCGATGGTCAGCACATCGCTACATTGATTATGACCCTCTTCTACCGCTACTTCCCCAAGGTAATTCAAGAAGGTCACCTCTTCATCGCAATGCCTCCACTCTACAAGTGCAAGAAGGGCAAAATCGAAGAATACTGCTACGACGACGCAGAACGCCTCAAGTTCATCGAGAAATATGGTGATGGTTCAGAAAATGGTATTCAGACTCAGCGCTACAAAGGTCTTGGAGAAATGATGCCAGACCAACTCTGGGAAACTACAATGTGCCCCGAGACGCGTATGCTCAAGCAAGTAACTATCGAAAACGCTGCTGAGGCAGACTATATCTTCTCTATGTTGATGGGCGATGACGTTGGTCCACGCCGCGAATTTATCGAACGTAATGCAACCTACGCTCAAATCGATGCGTAATATATAGAATTTATACAACGGGAACTCTCCGGCCATGCTGGTTATTTATAGTCAGTGCTGTCGGAGAGTTTTTTTATACATACTTAGTGTTGCAAAAAACTGTAATGGTAAGGTTTTGAGATAACAAAGATGGAAATAGATACTTGTTAGGTCTAATGTGGTCTAAGGGGCAAAAAAATGGCATAGAATTTGCCTGCCCACCGTCTTTTTCCTATATTTGCAATATTATTCCAGATAGTGGAGTGATTTTATATTATTTAAATCTGAAAGAGTATGAAATTAGCACTTATTGGTTACGGCAAAATGGGCCATATCATCGAAGAAATTGCCCTAAGTCGTGGACATGAAATAGTTTCTATTATAGATGTCAATAATCAGGAAGACTTCGAGTCAGAAGCCTTCAAAAGCGCAGAAGTTGCTATTGAATTTACTACACCGACAGCTGCTTACAATAATTATTGTAGAGCATTTGCAGCGGGAGTCAAGGTCGTGAGCGGATCTACTGGGTGGAAGGAGCAATATGATGCTGAAGTGCGCCGTTTGTGTCAGGAAGAAGGCAATACACTCTTTTGGGCGTCTAATTTCTCGCTTGGCGTGGCGATATTTGGTGAAGTCAACAAGTTTTTGGCAAAGATCATGAACAAATTTGCCGAATATGACGTCGCAATGGTCGAAACACACCACATTCACAAATTGGATGCGCCAAGCGGCACTGCCATTACGTTGGGCGAGCAAATTTGCGAAAATCTGGACCGCAAGACTGGTTGGGTAAAGGGTCAGGTGCAAAATCCTGATGGTAGCATTGACGGTAGCCAAGAGCACGACAAAAACTTGCTACGTATTGATGCTGTGCGCGAAGGCGAAGTGCCAGGCATTCACACCGTAACCTATGATTCGCCAGCCGACCTGATCAGCATCACACACAGTGCCTACAATCGCCGAGGATTTGCTCTTGGCGCAGTACTCGCTGCTGAATTTACAGCAAATCACAGCGGTTTGCTCAGTATCGACGATATGATGGGTGAATTTCTCAAATAGTGAGTAAACTGCGCCGTTAATTTCATAAAAAAGCACAAGTAAAAAGATATGCAAGAAGAAAAAAAGCCCGATTTCATCGCAGAAAATACAGATAATGTAAAGGAGAAGAAAGGCATGAAACCCTTATACAAATTTGCTATATATTGTGTACTCTATCTCCTCTTCCTCTTGTGGGTAGGCAGCTGGTGGGGACTCGTCGTCGTTCCTTTTATCTATGATGCCTGCGTATCAAAGAAAATCAAGTGGACCTGGTGGAAAAATAGCAAGAGTCCTGTCGTACGTACAGTGATGAGTTGGGTCGATGCCATTGTCTTTGCACTCGTAGCTGTATATTTCTTAAATCAATTCTTCTTCCAGAATTTTGTTATTCCCTCCTCATCACTCGAGAAGAGTTTGTTGACGGGCGACTACCTTTTGGTATCAAAAATGAGCTATGGTCCGCGTATCCCGCAGACGCCTTTGACTATGCCATTGACTCAGCATACCTTGCCGATATTCAATTGCAAAAGTTATTTGGAACACCCCCATTGGGAATACCGACGTGTGAAAGGTTTGGGTGAAGTCCAGCTGAACGATATCGTAGTCTTCAATTATCCTTCGGGAGACACCGTAGCGCTTGCACCCCAATATCAGGCACGCGACTTCTACGGTATGGCCTACGAGATCGGACGTATGATACATCTCAATACACATGGTACGTTGCCTATGCCCAAGGATTCGACCGCACTCGGCTATCGCGAAATGTATGCTCAACTTTATGCTACGGGCAAACAATATATGCAAGAAAATCCCGATGAATTCGGCGAAATTACCAACAGACCAACAGACAGACGTGAGAATTACGTGAAGCGTTGTGTTGGCTTGCCCGGACAAACCCTTCGTATCCAAAACGACACCATTATACTGGATGGACAGGCCAACGCCGAACCAGAAAATGTACAATATAGATACAATGTAGAGTTTACTGGCAGTCTGGACGACGAGACAAAACGCGAACTGGGTATCACCAGCGAAGAACTGGAATACGTATCGGCTGGTGCAGGTTTCCCAATGACACACAAAGTTAAGGCTGAACTTATCGCTCGCGGTATCATCGCACCAAATCCAGAACGTGCGCCAGTGGCGGCAGGTGATGAACTCTATCCGCTGAATATGAAAAAGGATTGGACAACTTCCAATTATGGTGGCAAAGATGGTATTTGGATTCCTAAGAAGGGGGAAAGTATCAAGTTGACTTTGGAAAATTTGCCTATCTATGAACGTTGTATCACCGCCTACGAAGGCAATACACTCGAGGTTAAGGATGGCAAAATCTGCATTAATGGACAGGCTACAGATAGTTATACATTCCAGTTGGACTACTACTGGATGATGGGCGACAATCGTGACAATTCTGCCGACTCACGTTTCTGGGGATTTGTACCCGAAGACCATGTGGTAGGTAAGCCTCTCTTTGTATGGCTTTCGCTTAATCCCGACTATTCACTGACCGACGGAAAAATCCGATGGAACCGCTTCTTTAAGTGGGTAGATAATATAAAATAAACCTTCCTGCACATAGATTATGGTAACAGTAAAAAGATATTTCAAAGGTGTACGCAAGCCTGATTGTGCCAGGAGTTGGTGGAGCTTTCCTCTTGCCATTATTGTCGTAGGCGTATTACTACTCTTCGTTCGCGGCTTTTTCTTTACCCAGATGTCTGTTGCCGAGGGTACGCTACATCCAATACTGATAGGTGGCGACCGCATTTTGGTTAATCGCACAGCTTATGGGCTCCGTCTGCCTTTCGCTTTTGAAGAAAGTAAAAGGCATCTTGCGTCCACACCCCCGAAAAAGGGAGAATGGTGTATCATCGAGTTGCCCAATCAACCTGGCGAGTATGCATTGGAGCGTATCACAGCTGTAGAGGGAGAGTTTGTTAAAATTGAGGGTAGTAATGACGCTGCAAAACGCCTGGAAAAAGGTACATACGCTACGGAAAAGTATATCATACAGCACCAACATCTTGTGGGTCGCCCTATTTGTACAACTTACTCTATAGATAGACAGCGTAGCTTTGTCAAAGGTTTGCGTACAGATCGCTTTTTTATTCCTCTACCATGAATAGTGTGTTGTTGACCTCGGCATATTTGCCGCCGATTCAATATTTTTCCAAAATATATGGTGCTCCTTGTATTTATATGGAGACCTGTGAACACTATGTCAAGCAGACGTACCGTAATCGTGCCTTGATCTCAGGCCCCAACGGCGTGCAGGCGCTCACCATTCCCGTGGAGCACGAATATAATAAGCGTCCCGCCACACGAGACATTCGCCTGAGCGATCATGGCAACTGGCAGCACCTGCACCGCAACGCCCTGCAAAGCGCCTACGAGGGAAGTCCTTTTTTCGAGTACTATGCAGACGATCTGCTGCCTATTTACGACAAAGGACATCAATTTTTGGTCGATTTCAACGAGGATTTTTTGTATACAATCTGTGATTTGCTTAGTCTGAACCCCAACGTCGTAAAGACGGAAGCATACGCCGATGCTTTGGCATTAGGTGCCGATGATTTTCGGGAAACGATCCGTCCAAAAAACTCCCATTCCATCGACAAAACCTTTCGTTCGGTAGAATATTACCAAGTCTTCCGTCACAAACATGGTTTCCTGGAAAATCTCAGCATAATAGATTTGCTCTTTAATATGGGACCCGAATCGCGATTGGTATTGCGTGATAGCATCGTGCCCTGATAATGACGACTATTCTGAGGTGCTGCAAGAACTGCTGGCCATCATCTATGACGGTAAGATATACTTTGCCGGTCACGATGAAATAGACGCATAACTACCAGTTGTTATATTATTACCATTATTTTTGATGGGTCAGTTTTTTACCAAAGGGCGTCATGAATTCGGCAATAACGTTGTAGGGGATGGTGCATGTGGGCATACCTATGGCATAGGGACCAATGGTGTAGGCACTGAAATGAACCGTAAGTCCTTTTGAGGTAAGCACGGGGAAATTTGCGTAGTCCACCAATTCGCTCTGTTTACACCAGAAGTCAACGTCACCCTCCTCTTCGTCTGCAAAATATTGCGCTCTGAGGTAATAATCAATCATGGGATTGAGTATTTTTAAACCGTTGGGCGTAAAAAGGTCTTCCCACGTAATAACCTTTCCATTTGAGCAGTTAAAACTGAGACCAAACTCCCAAGGAGAGCCGTGCGCGCCTCCACAATAATAATATCCATCAAACTTAAAACTGACGTAGTTGCTTGTTACGGCGATGAGCTTTATTTCCTGCTGATAACTATCGCGGATGGTGTATTCGGGGACGTCAGAATAGGCTTCCAAATTATCTTGGAAGAACTTTCGGCCAGCTTTTTCGAGTAACGGGGTGAGGTCAGTGCCTAATGGTGGCAGCTTATAGGTCATGCTGGTGTCATCCTTTCCTGAGAACGATTCATAAGTGAAGAGTTCGTCAAAAACGTGAGTGCGGATGCTGTCAATAAGTGGGCGTGGGCCGCTAACGGGAAAGTCAACGCTAATTTCGTAGGTCATGTCCCCATGGCTCAGTTGGGTGTTGTAAGTTTTGACCTTGAAATCCTGACTCTGATTGAAGTTTAAGAATTGCGCCACTACCGTTGTAGCGCAGAGCGTGATTAGCAGTAGGGCGATGGTGAGGCGAAGTTTATTCATAGTTAAGGGTTCTTGTGATTACGAATTATTTAAGGGGGGGCGATGCTTCTCAGTTGAAGCATTCCTAGTGCGAAGGTACACTCTTTTTTTACCATTAGCAATTGCGAAGTATTATTTCTCCTACGGGGCATTACGAAAGTGATTTTACTGGACAGCAATAGTTCGACTTATTCTTTTTTGGATAGCGCCTTTGTTTGCCGAGATTAATGCTTTCAAAGGTCGCCCACAATATTCATTCCTTTCCAGTAGATATTGGATTTGTAGGCACTTTCTGCCGCTTTGGGTACATGGATTGTAACCTTCGAGTTTCGGTTGAAAGAGCTGCACATCTGCGGTGGTTCGGTGGCGTAAATATAGACGTCCTTCAGGTTGTCGCAGTGCATGAATGCAAATTCGCCAATATACTTAATAGTAGCGGGCAATGCTATTTTTTGCAGGCTGGTACACTTCCAGAATACGCCCCGTTCGATACGCTCCAGATGTGGAGGCATGATGACTTCCTGCAAACTGGTACATGCGGCGAAGCCATCGAAAGGCAGTATGCGCACTTTTTCGGGAATTTTTATCAATTTGAGTTTTTCGCAATGATGTGCCACGCCATAGGGTAGGCTTTCGATTGAGTCTGGCAGATGAAGTGTCTGCAGATTTGTCATGAGCGAGAATGCATTTTTGCCTATTTCCCGCACGCTGGGCGGTAGATTGATTACCGTAATCTTCTTGCAGGCTTCAAAGGCGCCTTTGCCAATCATCTCCAAACCATCAGGAAAGTGTATCGAAGTAAAGTTTCCACCCATGTAGAAGGCGCTGTCTGCCACAGCCACCACTTTTGACATGTCGCCATTGGGACGTTTTATGTGACGTTGAATATGTATGTTGTCCGTGTCGTCTGCCCAGTCAAAAGTCATACGAACCGAGCCACCCACGATCATACACTTTGTACTGTCATCTGCTTGGAATCGATAGTATCCATGTTCTAGATAGACGTCGTAGTCAACCTGTTTGAAAGTCCAACGCACTGATTCTAAAAACTCCTTGCCTGTGGTCGTATTACAAAAGAAAAAGGCGATAAGCCCCAGTACAACCAAAGTGCACGATGCAATTGTAGAATTGCGAACGACGCGACTGCGATGCAAGATGGCTTCACGTATTTCGCTGGTGCTTTGGAAGCGTTTGCTCTGCTCGTCGTACAAGCATTTTTTCATGATGCGCTGATACACCTTTGGCAGACCTTGATCTGTCTCGGTGTGGATATATTCCAGCAATTTCCCCACGCCATAGATGTCGGTGCTTGTATCGATGGCATCGTAATCGCATTGTTGCTGTTCGGGTGCGGCAAAGCGAGGCGTGTATCCTGCCGATAGGACATAGTCGTCGGCAAAGGCAAAGCCTAAGTCTATCACCTTGACATCGTTGTTGATGCGCGTGAGCATCAGGTTTTGTGGTTTCAAGTCTGCGTGTACCACATGTTGTTGATGCATGTGCTCGAGTGCATCGAGCAATTGGCAAAACATGCGGTCCAAGTTGCGTCGCACGGTGAACCACTCGGGTGCAGCCTTTATCTTGTTGTCGAGCGATGTGCCGCATACATGTTCGCACAATAGGTATATACCCTCTTCATCCTCCACCAGTTGGTGGTATTTCACGATATAGGGCGAGTCGAGCCTTTGTCCCAGGTCGAACTCCTTGTGATAGAGGTTGTAGTAGGTAGGATTGTCCTTCAGTTCCGCCTTCAGGCGCTTCATGAAAAACTCCCTACCCTTGATGCTCACTACAAACGTTGACGAAGTGGCTCCCGTCGTATTGATGGGGGTCATTCGGTCAAATTGCGTTGCAGGCATTTGTGGTGTGTCTTCGAGAAAGGCTGAATACTCTGTTTCTATATTAGTCTTTTCGCTCATGATATCATGCAGTCCGTTGCCGTATATGAAAATCTATCTGACTATTTCGATTTGCACACCATTGACCTTGCCACAGACGTAATCGGTGGGACGTCCGCCCTCGTGCACCAGGCAATGCAGGAATAGTGCCTCGCCCTGTACGAAACTGGGGCAGATGAAGGTGTCGCCTACGCTGAGTTTGCTGTTTTTCGACTCAGTCACGGCAAATAGGTCCTGACCCTTGAGTACGATGGTCACTATGCGGTTGGGTGCCCAGCTGAGTTTGATGGTCGTGCCCTCTGCCAAAGTGCGCGTATAGACGATCTTGTTGTCGATGAAGTAGCTGTCCACTTTGGTATTGCCTGTTCCGGCATTTTCTACGAAGCTATTCCAATTGCGATAGCCTACGAACTTTGCCAATTGGTCCAAGGTATAGGGCCTGGGGTTTGTGCTGGTTTCAGAGGGCAAGTATCCCCAAAATCGTTTCAAGGTAGTCGACGAAATCAGTGCGTGCTGTGTTTCCCAGATGCGTAGCGCCAAGTAGTTGAAGTCGCGTGGAGTCTGCATAGGTTGCCCCATGTGTGTTTCCACCATTTCTCTGAGTTTAGCATAGATTGTCTCCATTGTTCCTGCGATATATGAATGATATGTTTTTCTGTATTTTGTTGTCCCCAATTACCTTTCTGCATCAATTGCACCGATGCATCTTGTTCGGGGCGTTTTGAACGCTCCAAAAAAAAGTTAGACCTTTTTCAAAAAACATTAGACCTTTTTCAAAAAAGGTTAGACTTTTTTTTCACGAAGTCTTGGTTTGTTTAATGATAGGCCAGTTGGCTGTTCTGATGCGCTTTGCTCAATTTGGCTCGGTGGGCTAAATCTGTGGAGCGAATTTATAACAAAAAACTGGAATAACCATATCCTCTAAACTTAAAAACACCATTTTGTCGAAATGGACCAAAATGGATTAGCTGTTAGCAACGCAAATTTACCACTTTTGTACCTAAATACACAATTTTTAAGCATTGTCTTCGTTTTCTTAGAAAATCCGATAGATGATATGTCATTTAGGACGCATATATAACTCTAATTTAATATACAATGAAAAGAAAGTTAAAATTTTTGCTACTATCCGCCCTTCTTTTGATCTGTGGAGGTGTGGATGCACAAGTGACCCAGACTCACCTCGGAATCCCTTACAGTGAATTAGGTTTTAAGGGGAATATCCTGAGTCTCTCAGGGATGCCTATTGGGAGATATCCCCAACAGTTTGTTCTCACTCCAGGGTATATCAATACTTTTTCTATTGGCGAAAATGACTTCATCGTAACAGGAAAAACGGAAACTGGATACCATGGCCAATTGTTCACCTTGGACTTAGACTGCAAATTTACTGTCCAAAATGGTAAACTCACAAAGATATCTTATCAGGGCGAGTCAGGACAATGGAAGGGTACATTCACCTTTACCTATGCAAACGACGCTGTCACTGTGAAGGAAAATTCATCAAGGACTTATAAGCATGAATATTGGGTAGATTATTCTGTAAAGGCTGATGATATAGCAAGACAAATCAACGAACTGAATGAATGGTATCAGGCACAATACATGAAAAACTATTATAACTATAGCAAATTAAATAGTTTGAACCGTCAGTTCGAAAAGAAACTTAATAAACTAAATGAGCAGTATCAGTATTACTCCCTCAAAGGTGGAGAATATAAGACTGAGACTAAAACAGACAAATCGAATAAGACATTCAAGTACTATAATTTCAAAAAGGATGAGGTAGGCAACGTGGTATCCTACTCTATGAGTATTGATGATAAACACGTAAAAGACATAGAGCTTGATTACGTTTACGAACCCAACTATATCGGTGAGTTTTTTTGGAATAAGTTGAAGGAATCAACCGATATTAACGATTTAGAGGCATTCTATCTTAACTCTAAATTTAGTGATAAATATAGAGATCTTGCTCAAAAAAGATGGAACGAATTGGTGGCCTCAAAATTGGAAGGCGAATTCAAGACAGACGTGAACAAACTGGTAAATTTGGTAGGCAAGAGAATCATCTCGGAAAACAATCGTGCGAGGACGCAAGAACTCATTAGCGAATACTATTATCCACAAGCAATCAAGATCCGCGACTTCCAAGAGCTGAAAAATTTTGTTTCTGCTAAAACGAAGAGCGGTGTGCCCTACTTCAATCAGGTATACCGTAACAAATTGATGGCTTTGAGCAATCAGCTTCGCACAGACTCTATCGCCTATCTCAACGACAAGGCAAAGGCTGAAATAGATCGTGGTGACTTCAAAAAAGCCATTTCAACCACTGCAGGTACTTTGGCTTTCGCACCCTATGACGAAACAGCCAACAATCTGGCACAAGATGGTTACTACAAACTCGTACAAAAAGGCGTGGCAGAGGCTCAGCCCGATACCGTCGTGATGAAGAAATACTTGAAACTCTATCCTGCTGGTAAATACAAAGCACAGGTGGAAGACGAATTCGTGGCTAGCAAACTCGACATCCTGAAGGCTTGCAAGAAAGATGTAGATATCGTCAACGCTGGTGGCGTGGATATGATCAACTATTTGAGAAGTCTGCCCGTCAACGATCCAAAATTGGCCAAAAAGGTCAAGAATGTCACAGACAAGAAAGAATTTACCCTGCATCGTGGTGACGTGTTGGACTTCGGTATAGGCGTAAGTGCTGAATATGGTCCAGACATGGCAGGCTTGTTCGGCGAAATGGGTTTCCGCGTGGGCTATTTGGCAAATTGGGTGAACCTATATGTCGGAGGTCGCTTTGGTAGTATGACCAGCATGACTGCGTTGGTCAATGGCGAAAAGGCATTGGAACCCGTCAATGGTGGACACTTTTCAATGCTTCGTGCCTCTGTACCAGTGCAAGTGCGCTTGCATGTGGCAAAAGACTATGACCATGCTTGGTACGTAGGACTTGGCGCAGATCTCAACTTCAATATCAGTCCTAAAATCAAAGTGACAGGTGTAGCAGAAAATTCGCATACAAACTCTTACGGACAAACCGTTTCTGATGCTACAGGCAATCCATTCCTGGACAACTCAATCGTGTTTAAGGACAAGAACTTGGTGAACAAGATGACCATTTCACCACGTCTGAGCTTAGGCTATACAGGTAAAGACTTGAACTTTGAAATCTATGGTCTATATGACCTGAATGATACTTTCAATAAAGCCTATTTGGAAGACAATGGAATTGAAAACTTCGTACACCCACAATTCTACAAAAAACAAGTTGGCAACAAATGGCGTGTAGGTTTGGCTTTGCGCTGGATGTTCTAAAATATAAAAAAGGAATTTTAAATAGCTTCTAATAATCAGAAATCATGAAAAAGATATTAAATACACTTTGTTGTCTGCTGGCAGCACTTGCAGTGGTCGGCTGCTCAATCGACGATATGGAAACCACTGGAGCCATCCATGGATATGCTTGCGATAAAGAGGGCACTCCGTTGGTGGGAAGCACTGTCGAGCTGGTGGGTACTGGTCGTAAGGCTGTCGTAGACGCAGAGGGACGATTCTACTTCTTCCATGTTCCAGCAGGATTGGCACAAATTCAACTTACGCAGGCTGATGGTACACAAATTAACGAAAATGTACAAGTGCCAATCGAGAATGTGATGACCGTGGCATTGCAGGAATGGCACAAGGACTTCCCATTTGTGCTTGAATATGCATCAGACTTCACATCAACCGGAGACAGAAAGGGTCTCAATCTGGATGTATACCTGACGAATGCTTCAAATGTTCCGCAGACTTGTAGTGTCTATGGCGAAGGCGAGTTGTCAATCAGTCAGGTTTCCCCTCCTTATTTTGTTCCTAACGGCATATCTGCTGGTGATGAAATGACCCTTGACCCAGGAAAGTATGCAAGAATAACCGTCAGTCAAACATTGGAATCACTCACTGGATTCAACAAGATGTATATCTCTTGGAATGGCAAAAGACAAGTTGTCGTATTCCACACTACCCATACTTAAACCGACGGAATAGAAATCTATATCATAGCGAGAGGAAGATTGCCCATATCGAGCACTTCCTCTCGCATTTGTTTTGTTTGCGACCCACGTGCGCGCGATATATAATATTATGGTGTCTATATCGACGTGTGTGGGTTTCATACACTCCCCATTCGGATGATTTGAAGTCAGACGGCATCTATTACTTCCTCAAAAAAAAGAAAAAAACTTCAGGTGCTCAGACACCCAGTATCTATAGGTGGAGTAGGGCGATTTCGGAATGTTAAAAAAATCTATTAAGCGCAATTAAGATGAAGACGCCCCTATGGGTGTAGTAACTTTGCACTCGGTATCCGACCAGCAGATATTTGATAGAGAAGTCTACAGATGTCAATAGGTGGATACAGCGATCTTTGACTTAATGTACACTTTAAGCGCAATGTGTAGCACAGCAGGAATATATAACGATGGCAAAATGGCAGCAGATAGGAGGATGGCTGGTCTGCTCAATATTTAGGAAAGAACACAGACTTATCTTCAGAAAAATAAGTTTGCCGCGCAATAAAGTAGCCCTTCACTCTGCAAAACGACAGAAAAGGCCGTAAATTTCGGCAAAAGACTTAATTTTTGTGTAAAAAAACTTATATTTGCAGACTGAAAGAATAAAAATATAACACAATACCCCTTATGAAGAAAATTTTTACACTTACACTCATGCTGTGCTTTGCGCTATGCACTTGGGCGCAAACTTCAGCTACTACAGCATTGCCCTTGCCTATGGGCGATGTGTCTTATTCGTTCTCGGATGCTTCGGGATACAAGACGGTATATTATACCTACACGGCATCAAGTTCGTACGACGAATTGTTGACTTTGACCTACACCACTGCCAATCGTGTGACTTTCACTATTACTGACAAGGTTAATGGCTCACGTTATACAACCATAACAGGAAACTCTGGTTGCATCAATATGCTGGCTTTGGAAAAGGGTAAGTCTATTGTGATCGAAGTAAAGAGATACAACGACAACAAGATTCAGTTTACTGCTGAAACTACAAGAATTGACTTGGCTGCAGGACAAAGCTGTAATTATCCCGTAGAAATCATTGACAACAAGAAATTCTATGTGACCAAGAATGCCAACTATTCTCCTTGCTACCTCTCTTATACTGCAACCAAGAGCGGTACGTTGAGCATGTTGACCTACAATTCTATCTCGGGTCTCACCGTTCAGGAAGGTTGCAATGGCAATCCAGTGAAACTATCAGTTTCGCAAAATGCAGACTACTCAAACAGCATTTCAACACCAGTCGTGGCAGGAAAGACCTACATCTTCTCGGGTACATGCTACGGATCGGTGGTCGGCACTGCCGAATTGATGGAAATGGAAATCGGTAAGACTTGCGATGCTCCTTATGACGCTGTAGCAAAAGGCAATGTCTTGCCCGCAGGTGCTGGCGAGTACTGGTATGCCTATACACCAAGCCAGGATGGCTACTTGTGCCTGACTTCATCTCAGACCAACTTCAACGGTTCGGTTAAGTTCGTGAGAAACTGTACTGCAGCAATACCTTTGTATGAAGCAAGCGGTTACCTTGGTGCTCGCTTGAGTGTAGAAGCTAATCGCGTGTACCTCTTCTGTATCAAGAAAGAGTCAAGCACTGCTTCCAATCAAACATTTGACCTCAGCATAGAGGGAGAAAAACCCGGCGACACTTTCGCCAATCCTATCGAAATCGCAGCAGGTACACACAATACTCCAATCTATAAGGGAAAGGTTTATTATAAGCTGACTGTGCCTGCACAAAATAGCTTCTTGACTATCGAAAGCAACCAGAAATTCAAAAACGAGAAGACCCGCATGGAACTCTTCTCTATCGAATATTCAGCTATCCCCTTGGCTGAAGGCGTCAACAAGATCTTGCACGAAGCAAAGGCCAACGACGAGTATATCCTCGCTTGGTATTGCGAAGAAGAAACGAACAAATTCCCATTTACCGTAACCTACAGGTCCATCGAACAGGGTGAAGTAAAAGAAAACCCCATCATCGCAAAACTGGGCGAAAACGAAGTGACAGAAGGTCAGACCACACGTTTCTACCTCCACACCATGAGCGTGAATGGTCTTATGATGGTCAATGTGCCCGACACTGATGTGAAAGTAGAATTCTTCACAGGAAATGGCGAAAATGCACACTATGCAATGCCCGACGGCAACCTCTACAAGAAGGAAGGCAACTACGGCGAAAAGGTATTGATCAAACTTTCTAATTTGACCAAGGCGACAAAACTCAATATTCACGAACGCGAATATATCGATGGCGAGACTTGTGGTCTGGCACACGATACAGAAGGTGGACAAGTGAAACTCGATGCCGCTTCGGGCAGTCACTGGTATCGCTATGTCGTGCCACACGACGGCGTATTGACTATCGCTACAGATATCGAAAAGCAAACATATATCGAACAGGCTATAGCACACAGCGGTCTCTATTACCGCCCCGGCAACTGTGCAGAAGACCAAGTAACTATCCCCTATAGCAGTACGACAGCACATCCATACTATAAGGATATTATGGTGAAGAAGGGCGACATCTTCCTTGTCAATGTTGTAACACTCGAGCCACAACAAGACAAATCGCTCTATCTGCAAATGCGCGACTATCGTGAAGGCGAATGCCCTGAATTGGCTCTGCCATTGGAACTTGGTAGCAACGTCCTCGTAGACGCAACACCCGAATTCCCCAAGTGGTACTACATCAATTTGGAACCAGGCTTGTTCAAGGTAACTTCTGTTTCTGGAACCGATTATTTCGCTTGCGAGTTGTATCATTCAGACAATACCGATTATCAACTCACCGAGTCTCAAGCAATGTTGGATAACGGCTTGTTTGAATTGCGCTACAATATCAATGAAGAAGCTAGATATTATCTGAGATTTACCTTCGCTTGGGATGAAACTTGCGTATTGGCCGAAGGCAACGTCGCTACTGAAATCGACACTCTGCCTGTTGCCGGCGAAAAGACAATTAGCCTCAACGGTCGCACACTTCAATCAGCTACTTCAGCAACAGTATATGATATGAGCGGCAAGCTGGTGGGTCGTCTTGGCAGTAATGCTATGCAAGGCATCACTTTGGATCGTGGCGTCTATGTCGTGAAGACAGCAGGCGAAACACTCAAAGTTTTGGTGAAATAAAGATATCCTTTAAATAAAAACAATTGCGCTGCACTTCTTGTCTGATTTTGACAGAAATGCAGCGCATTTTTTTGCTTGCTTGATTCGCTTTAAAATATCCTGGTTAACCTTAATCTCAAGTGGGTGCTTATATCATTCCACGATCTCAAGTGGAATGTTTTTAAACTCAGATGCTGTGCCTGAAAAGGATGAATAAAAACTACCAAGAATTTTCTTTGTCTCAGCGAGGGTATACAGATCTATCATAGCTTCTTTGATGCCCTGTAGCGTGTCTCTGCGACAGTTTGTGCGCTGTGTTATAATGCGGCCTGCAAAACGCTTCACAAGGGCAGATTTCAAATCTTCGTCATCTGTGGCAAGATAGAATTTCACGGAGGCATCTATTTCTATCTCCCGTTGCATAGCTAGTATGAAAGCCTCGTTGCTACTGTGTGCGATGGCCTCTTTGTGATCTGTGCGACGTATATGTACACCAATCGTTGTGCTGGAAAATTGAGACACAAGTTTATCTATTTCCTCCGCCAATTCAGGTCGTGGACGTAATAGATTTACCATATCAAGCGGATAGTCGCCCAGCGCAAAACCTGTAGAAATATAAACACGGCGATGCTTATCCACAAAGTCGTGCAACGTTCCATGATAGTGAGGATGAAAACTGTCATGCTGACGATGATAAAGGAAACGGCGCAGAAGTCCCGGCAATTTGAGATTATATCTTGTGTTGTGATGGTTATACCACGTTCTATTACAAAAAGAATAGTTCTCGCCCGTAACGGGCAAGAACAAATCCTCAAAAGAGGCAAAGCAGTCTTTATCTTTGCCCCATTCTATAACAATAGGGATAGGCAGCGTGGGCGCTAAATGTATCGCAGAGAGCACCACACGAATCCTGTTGCACAATCCACCTAAGGGCACGATCGTGAGCCTTGGTTTCATTTCTTTTCTGCTTTAACTTTTATCTTATCAAAGCCTTCGCCGTACACCCCGATTACTTTAGATTGCGATACGAAAGCGGCTGGGTCAATGCTCTGAATGATGCGGAAGATATTGGTGCTTTCGCGTTTCTTCGCTAATACGACCAGTACCTTTCTTTCAGCCTTTGTATACCATCCCTGACCGTTAAGTATCGTCACACCACGATGTGTTTCGGCGATGCCGGCGGCAATTTCTTCGTAGTGTTCGGAGAAGATGAAGAATTGTACTGATTGGCGCGAGCGGTCGATGACATAATCCACCACGATGCTCAAAGTGAAGAGCACGATGAAACCATAGAGCAAGTCGGGCAGGGTGCGGTCGGGCAAAATCATACAAGATGATACAATGATAATATCGCAAAGCATCATCATTTGTCCCAAGGTGACATCCTTGTATTTGTTGATGATAGATGCAATAATATCTGTGCCGCCGGTCGAACCATTATTCAATAGAACTATTCCCAAACCGATACCTTCAACACCTGCGGCCAAGAGGGCTGCCATAAATTTGTTGTCATCGACGAGCAGAGGCATATTGTACTCGCCTATCAACTCGGGATTCAACTGTCCGTAGTACTCTACACCACCTTGCACCAAACCCAACAAGATACTAAGCGCAGTGACGCCGTAGATGGTCTTCAAACAGAAACGCCAGCCCAAAATCTTGATAGCAGCGAGGAGCAATACTCCATTGACGATAAAGAAGGTGTACTGTACGGGAAATCCTGTACCGAAGAAGATGATCGAGCCCAAACCTGCTACACCACCACCGACGAGTCCGTAGGGCAACTGAAAGCAGTTGAAGCCGATGGCGTAAAGTAGGAGACCAAAGGTGATGACTATGTAGTCTTTGATCTCATAAAGCATTTTTTTAGTAGCTAGTTGCATAGCTTTGCTTAGTTATTCGCATTTGCCACCGAGCAGCCCGCGGGCTACTCGGTGGCTTTTTTGTTTTTTACTTTATTACAATATTCACGATACGTCCTGGCACGACGATTACCTTAACGACTTGTTTGCCTTCCAGGTACTTCGCAGATTGTTCGTCAGCCAATGCAGCTTGTTCGATACTTTCTTTTGAAGCGTCAGCTGGGAAGTCGAGCGTGAAGCGTGTCTTACCATTAAACGAGATACCGAGTGTTACAGTGTCTTCCTTCAAGTGTTCTTCGCAGAACTCAGGCCATTGCGCGTTGAATACAGTTTCGTTGTGGCCAAGCTTTTCCCACAACTCTTCTGCAACGAATGGTGTGAATGGTGCGACGAGTACTGCCAACGTTTCGAGTACCTGGCGGCTCTGACACTTTTGTTGTGCCAATTCGCCTACGGCAATCATGAAGGCAGGCACAGCTGTGTTGTACGAGAACGCTTCGATATCGTCAGACACCTTCTTAATCAACTTGTGAAGGGTCTTCAGGTTGTCCTTTGTAGGCGCATCGTCTGTCACGCAGAAGGTGTCGTTCTTGTCGAAATAGAGGTTCCACAATTTGCGCAAGAAACGGAATGAACCATCTATACCGTTAGAGTCCCAAGGTTTACTTTGGTTGATAGGACCAAGGAACATTTCATACAAACGCAAGGTGTCGGCGCCATACTTTTCTACAATCATATCGGGATTAACGACGTTGTGCTTCGACTTCGACATCTTTTCCACAGCATTGCCGCAGATATATTTGCCATTTTCAAGGATAAATTCAGCGCTGGCAAACTCTGGGCGCCACGCCTTGAAGGCTTCTGTGTTGAGCACGTCGTTGCTGACGATATTTATGTCGACATTGAGTGGTGTAGTCTCATATTGATCTTTCAAACCGAGTGACACGAAGGTATTGGTCTCCTTCACGCGATACACGAAGTTCGAACGACCTTGGATCATACCTTGGTTGACCAATTTTTGGAAAGGTTCCTCTGAACGAGATACGCCCAAGTCGAACAAGAACTTATTCCAGAAGCGACTATAGATAAGGTGACCCGTAGCATGTTCTGAACCGCCGACATAGAGGTCTACATTCTTCCAATAAGCGCCTGCTTTGTCGCCCACCAACGCCGTGTGGTTGCGAGGATCCATATAGCGGAGGTAATAAGCCGAAGATCCCGCGAAACCAGGCATAGTGTTGAGTTCAAGAGGGAAGACTGTCTTGTTGTCGATCAAAGCATTTTCTACTACTTCGCGCTTTTCTGTATCCCATGCCCAACGAGTCGCGTTGCCAAGGGGAGGTTCGCCTGTTTCTGTAGGCAGGAACTTGGTCACTTCGGGCAAGCAGAGGGGCAAGCAGTCGGCGGGTACCATTTGTGGCATGCCGTCCTTGTAATACACGGGGAAGGGTTCGCCCCAGTATCTTTGACGTGAGAAAATAGCATCGCGGAGGCGGTAGTTCACCTTCACACGTCCCATGCCCTTTTCGGTGACAAATTTCTTGGTAGCGGCGATAGCTTCCTGCACGGTCAGACCGTTGAGCGAGAAACCGTCGCGAGTTTCCACGCCTGCTACGGGAGAATTTATCACGATGCCTTCCTTGGCGTCGAAACTTTCTTCCGATACATCAGCACCCTCGATCAGTGGGATGACTGGCAAACCGAAGTGGCGCGCAAAGGCATAGTCGCGCGAATCGTGAGCGGGTACTGCCATAATAGCGCCGGTGCCGTAGCCTGCGAGTACGTAGTCTGAGATCCACACGGGGATTTCCTGTCCGGTGAAAGGATTTACGGCGTACGAACCCGAGAATACACCAGTCACACGGCGGTCTGCGATACGTTCGCGCTCGGTGCGTTTCTTCGTTGCGTCGAGGTAGGCCTCTACTTCGGCACGTTGTGCGTCGGTAGTGAGTTGTGCTACCAATTCGCTCTCGGGTGCGAGTACCATAAAGGTTACACCGAAGATGGTATCGGCACGTGTGGTGAAGATAGTGAATTCTACGTCGCTATCCTTCACGCGGAATTGCATTTCTGTACCTTCCGAGCGGCCGATCCAGTTGCGTTGTGTTTCCTTGATCGAATCCGACCAATCCAATGTATTGAGTGAGTCGAGCAATCTGCCGGCATACGCTGATACACGCAGACACCATTGCTTCATCTTCTTTTGTTCCACAGGGTGACCGCCGCGTTCGCTCACGCCGTCCACTACTTCATCGTTGGCCAATACGGTGCCGAGCACAGGGCACCAGTTTACCATCGTTTCGCCCAGGTAAGCGATGCGATAGTTCATCAGGACTTTTTGTTGGTCGAGGTCTGACATCGCGTTCCACTCGTCTGCGGTGAATTGCAGTTCTTCCGAGCAAGCCACGTCGAGTCCTGCTGTACCCTGTGCGGCGAAGTGTGCCACGAGGTTCTTGATGGGTTGCGCCTTCTGGCAGGTGTTGCAGTAGTAGGAGTTGAACATTTCCTGGAAGGCCCATTGTGTCCAGTGGTAGTATTCGGCATCGCAAGTGCGGATCTCGCGGCTCCAGTCGAACGAGAAACCTATTTTGTCCAACTGTTCACGATAGCGATTGATATTCGTTTCGGTAGTGATAGCGGGGTGCTGTCCGGTTTCGATAGCATACTGTTCGGCGGGCAGACCATAGGCATCGTAGCCCATTGGATTGAGTACGTTGAAACCTTGCAAACGCTTGTAGCGCGCATAGATATCCGAAGCGATATAGCCCAAGGGGTGACCTACGTGAAGTCCTGCTCCAGATGGATAGGGGAACATGTTGAGGACATAAAACTTTTCCTTTTGTTCGTCAGCCTCAACTTTGTAAGTTTGTTGTTCGGCCCAGATGCGGCGCCACTTTTGCTCAATTTCTCTGAAATTATATTCCATGATATTATGATTTGTTTTCTGGAAGATTGATGTATAATGTGGCAAAGTTAGTGGATTTTCGCTGAATTTGGGGTGCTCGGAGCAAAAAACTATACATTTTTTTTGAATTTCTTTCGCTTTTTTGTTTCCCTTTGGGAAAGCCTGATTTTATGGACAATTTAGGGCGCTGAAAAAAAACTTAACCTTTTTCAAAAAAACTAAGACCTTTTTGAAAAAACATTAGACCTTTTTTCAACGAGACGTCGCAAAGTTTTTTTCACTCCTTTGGGGCTGTTTTTTACCTTTGCTTTTCGGCTGAAAAGGATACGGCGCGAGACCACAAAAAAAAGATGCCATCGTCCACTTGCGGGCGGTGGTATCTTATTCTGTTTAGTAAGGGAGATCAAGGATTGACCAGCACCTTTTTGCCATTAACAATGTATAGACCTTTGGTAGCCTTTCGCACTTTTCTACCCGAGAGATCGTAGATTTCTTCTGGTTCCCCGTTCACTACAACAGGCGCAATGCCCACGGGAGTAGTGGGTACTTCTACGAAATAAAAGTCGCTGGAGAATGTCGCATTGTAGTAACCTGCGATAGAAGATTGGTCAAAACCCGAAGCATTCTTGATGACCAAAAAGTTGGAACCAGCGAATGGTGCCTGCAGGGTGACACAACCTTCATTCACAACCTTTTTGTCGCCAACCGTTGCATCGAGCGTCCAACCATAGGGAGCGCTGATCAATTCCTTCCAGGCGAAATATTTGCCAGTAGCCACGTTAACAAAATCGTACTTGGTCTTGCCATTGGCTACACACTTCCAATGATAATTATCCTGGTCAGCTTGACTTTTACCAAAGCCTACCTGACCATTGTTGTCGAAAAAATAGACGTCCCCCGCCATGTGTTTGTTGCAGAAGTAATAGGTTTTGCCCGCTACGGGAAAGTGTTCCGAGGGCACTACGACTTCTTCCTCCACCTCAACGGCTTGGATGCTGTACTTACATCCTGTATCGCTCGTGTTATTACCACTTCCCCAGTTGTAAACCTTCCAGCCCAACTGTCCGTTGTTGGTTTGGTTAAACTGCACACTGCCGCTGGTGATGATGAAGTAACCCACCTCGTCTGCAGGTGAGAGTTTCCAGCCTGCCGAGGGTGATGTGGTCTGTGTCTTGAGGGCTGTATTGTTGGCGCTGTTTGGTGACACGTAGGTACCATCTGCTCTGTTCACGATGTCGAGTGCGCCATCCGCGCGTTTTACAAATTTCCACTCTGCAGCAGTGCTTGCCGAGGTCTGACCGACCATATCTGTATTTGCACCGCCTGATGTTGCGTAGCGGTTGTCACGCAGAGGCGTTGATAGGGTATAAAACACTTCTTCAGCACCTGTGCTCAATTGTGGTTGTTGCAGTGACGCTGTAGCAAGGAGGGCTTTGAAGGCAGCAAGAGCAGCGTCGAGGTCGGCCAACTGTTGTGCGCGCTTTTCGGCGCTGAGGCTTTCCTGCAAAGTACCTTGAATTTCTGCCAACTTAGCATCGAGTGCTTCAGCCGTAGTGGTGGGATAAAAGCCCGGCTGATTCTTTACATAACGATTGCGTTCGGCTTTGATTTCCGAGATGCGTGCCATCACGTTCTCTGCCGCTTCGTCCACACACTTATTGGGCGAGTAGATGAGGCCTTCCACTGCAGCCACGCCATCAAGGTCGGTGAAGACGCAAGTAAACATCCACTTGTCCAGACGAGTCGCTGCGTTGACATAAGGCAGCTTCATAAATACGAGGTTCCAGCCTTCATTCAAATTCACAGCGATAGGTTGGCGCGAGGGGAAGTTTTCGTCCTTCAATGTCACTTCCTTGTTGCTGATGCTCACACCTGTGTTCTTGTATTTAGGAGCAGGGATTTCCTTGCCGTTGAGCCAAATCTTTGAGCCCATTACGTCCCACTTGCCTGCGGCGGGAGCAGGGTCTTGTTCAGAACGGCTGTAGTTCTGGAATTCGATCTGTGCACCCACGGTCTGAACTTTTGGCGAGTAGACATAGGTCCATGCGTACGCCGTCTGATTGTATGCCGGCGACTTGTAGTAGGCATTGATGATAGATTGACCCCAAGTGTGACGCAAGTAGATGCCTGCACCAGTAGCCATACCTGTGCTGTAAGTTTGTCCACCTTCGACGAATTCATCAGGCAACACGTCGTATGTACCTTCCTTCATCATTTTTTCAGGAGCAAAGGTCGCGTCGACATTACCACCATTAGAGAAGGCGTCAGTAATGCGCCAGCGCACGTTGGTTTGTTTCACGTAGGGGATAGGTTCACCCTTGAGCGAATGTGCCTTGTGGAAGAGGAAGCGGCTTTCCCAGTTTTGGAAATCCTCAAACTCCTCACCACTCGAAGGCAGCATCACACCACCGCCGAAGTTGGTACCGCCATTCGTGCCGTTGTCGATGTAGCGCTTACCGCCACCTTGCCAAGCACGAGATGCTGAAGCGATGACGTTAGCATAGAAGTTGTTTTGCGAGATAATATCTTCTTCTGTCTCGAGCTTACGGTCGTTCCACATACCCGAGATGGTACCCGATACAGTCGCATCACCCTTTTCCTTATAATATATTGTACTCTTGTAGATACCTACCAAGTCAGCAAATACATCAAAGTGGTTGGTATAATTGTAACGGCAGTCTACGTTGAACTTACCGCTCACCGCTGCACCCGAAGTACTCCACAATTGGCAAAGTTCTGCATTGGTTTGGTTGCCTGACACGCCGCGAATAGGGTTCCACACCATTGTGCGCATACCCTTGGCTTGAATGTGACCAAGCATTTCGTTGACGTACGCAGCGGTAGTAGATTGTTCGTCCGCACCGATGTGGATGTAGGGCGCTTTGTCAAATACAGCCACAACTTCGTCCAATACTTTTTTCAGAATAACCTTTCCTTCCGCACTCTGCATATCTACGCCCATTGCACGGACAAAGGCTTCAGAGTGTCCTGGCATATCAATTTCGGGAATGATGTGCATACCGCGTTCCCAGGCATATTCTTGCAATTCCTTGCATTGTTCCTGTGTATAGTACTTGCCAGGGAAACGTGTCATAGTGCTGGCAGAAGTCAATTGGGGATAAGCCTTCACTTCGAAGCGCCAAGCCTGATTTTCGGTCATGTGCCAGTGAAAAGTATTCACCTTGAAGCGAGAGAGCAAGTCCACGTGCTTCTTCAACGTTTCGAATTCGATGAAAGAACGACCTACGTCGTGCATATAACCACGCAATTTGAATGCGGGCCAGTCTACGATTTCGCCGCACTCAAGGTTGACGCCTGTCGCATCATAACCTTCTGCCAATTGGGTCAGGGTTTGTGCCGCACGGATCACACCGATTTCGCTCGCGGCGGTGATGTGTACACCCGAAGCAGTGACTTTGAGCACGTAAGCTTCATCTGCGTAACCAGTCAATTCGTGGTTGTGACTGCCGGGAATGCTTTGTACCATTTCCACAACGACATCACCGCTTTTCGCAGCTGCGTCGAACTTCACATCGTTCACCCCAAATTCCTGGAAGAAACGAACCAACGCCGAGGACTGACTGACGCCAGCCACAGTCATACTGGAACCTGCAGCATATTTGAGCACGCCATCAGCCACCGTTACCTTCTGTGGGATAGGCAAGATGTGCTCGCGCTTTGCCTCTACCGCAGTAGACAGCAACAAGCATGCAGCCAAGAGAGAGAAAAACTTTCTTTTCATTTGAATAAAGTTTAATGTATTTAGGTTTGATTTTGTACAAAAATAATCAGGCACAGTCTGCCCATAATCAAGGCAAAGATAAACAAAAAAAAGATAAAATCGTCTTGCCTCAGTAAAAAAATAAAGAAAGCCTTGATTTCGTAAAAATAGTGTAATATTTCCGCTATAAAAGCCCTAGTTTCTTTTGTTTAGAAAAAAAGTCGTACCTTTGCACCTCAAATATAATAATAAGGAAAGAAAAGTATGAGTTTACAATGTGGAATAGTCGGTTTGCCCAACGTAGGTAAGTCGACCCTGTTCAACTGCTTGAGCAACGCCAAAGCACAGTCTGCCAACTTCCCCTTCTGTACGATCGAACCCAACGTCGGTGTCATCACCGTGCCCGACGAACGTTTGTCGGAACTGGCGAAATTGATCAACCCCAACCGTATCGTGCCCACAACTGTCGAAATCGTGGACATCGCAGGTCTGGTGAAGGGTGCATCAAAGGGCGAAGGCTTGGGCAATCAATTCCTCGGCAACATCCGCGAGACCGACGCGATCATTCACGTATTGAGATGCTTTGACAATGGCAACGTCGTGCACGTAGACGGTAGCGTGGATCCTGTACGTGACAAGGAAATCATCGACACAGAATTGCAATTGAAGGACCTCGAGACTGTGGAAAATCGTATCACCCGCGTAGAAAAAATCGCAAAGGTGGGTGGCGACAAAAATGCTAAGATGGAATACGACATTCTCCTAGCTTTCCGCGAAGCATTGCTCCAAGGCAAGTCAGCACGTACCGTACAATTTGAATCAAAGGAGGAACAACGTGCAGCACGCAACCTCTTCCTGCTCACATCCAAGCCCGTGCTCTACGTGTGCAACGTGGACGAAGCATCAGCCGCTACAGGCAACCATTATGTTGAGGCTGTGCGCGCAGCAGTTGAGCCCGAGGGTGCAGAAGTCCTCGTATTGGCTGCACAAACCGAAGCAGATATCGCCGAACTCGAAACCTTCGAGGAACGCCAAATGTTCCTGGCTGACGTAGGTCTGGAGGAAAGTGGTTGCAACCGCTTGATCAAGGCGGCATACAAGATGTTGAACCTCGAGACCTATATCACTGCGGGTGTACAGGAAGTTCGCGCGTGGACATACTGCCGCGGCTGGAAGGCGCCCCAATGTGCCGGTGTGATTCACACAGACTTCGAGCGCGGCTTCATTCGTGCCGAAGTGATCAAGTATGAAGATTATATCCGTCTCGGTAGCGAAGCCGCTGTACGCGAAGCTGGTCTGCTCAAGGTGGAAGGCAAAGAATATGTAGTGCAAGACGGCGACATCATGCACTTCCGCTTTAATGTATAATAAATGAGATACGGTTTCTATACTCTCGGTTGTGGAGTATATAAGCCGTATTGTTTTTTTTAGACTATTAATATTTGGATTATGGTGATTTGGGATCCCTCTGAGGTAGCTTTTTCTCTGGGCGCCTTTGACGTACGCTGGTACTCGCTGATGTGGTGTGCTGGCCTGGCCGCAGCGTATTATGTTGTCTATGCCTTGTACAAGCGTCAACAGATTCCACAGGAAAAGTTCGAACCGCTATTTCTCTACTGCTTTCTGGGTATCTTGATTGGTGCACGTTTGGGCCACTGTCTGCTCTACGAGCCCGCCTATTTCTTGAGTCACCCCCTGGAGATGATACTCCCCCTGCGCGAAGTCAATGGCGAATGGCAATTCACAGGCTATGCTGGACTCGCTTCGCATGGTGGTACGGCGGGTCTGATGCTCGCATTGTGGATGTATGTGCGCAAGGCCAAGTTGCCCCTGATGCACGTGCTCGACAATATAGCCATAGCTACGCCCATCACAGCCGGTTTCATCCGTATGGGCAACCTGATGAACTCTGAAATTGTCGGCAAATATACGGGCACAGATTGGGGCTTCGTCTTCGCACACAACTGGGACGCCGTCAATCGTTGCCACGAGACGATGCCACGTCACCCGGCACAGCTCTACGAAGCCATCGCCTACTTCCTATTCTTTATCGTGGGCATCGTAATCTACCGCAAGTACAGCCAGCGCGTTGGTTCGGGTCTCTACTTCGGTTGGTGCTTGTTCAGCATCTTCACCTTCCGCTTGTTTGTTGAATATTTCAAGGAAGTGCAAGAGCCCTGGGAGCAAACCATGCGCGCCATGATCGGCTTGGACCAAGGCCAGTTGCTCAGTCTGCCCTTTATCGCTATCGGTGGCTACTATTTGTGGAAAGGGATTAAGCACAAAGCCGCTACAAATATTAGCACAAAATAAAGGGAGCAAAATCTCCTTTTTCACAAACCTAGACCTTTTTAAAATTTCGCGACGTCTCGTTAAAATTTCGCGACGTCTCGTTTAAAAAAGGTCTAGGTTTTTTTTGCGCCGCTTTTTAGCCTATTTTTCAGAGCTTATTACCATAGTTCGAAAATGAGATTTCTGCGCAAAAAGGTAACCTCTGGATTGCAAAATCATCAACAAAGTACTTTCTTTGTCTTAAAAAGAACTAAAAAAGTAGTAAAATAGACCTGTTTTTAACAATTATCTCACACAAAAGCAGTAACTTTGCGGATAGTTTGGACCACTTCGGACAAATTGGATATTGAACAAAAAATATAAACCCTATAAAATATAAACATTATGAAGCACAGTTCGAAACTGTATCTCAGTGTAGCACTCGCATCAGGCGTACTGCTTACATCATGTAACAAATTGGGCGAACTCAGCGCCGACAACTTCACTGTAACTCCTTCTCCACTTGAAGCAGTTGCTGAGAAAGTTCCCGTGACTATTAATGGTCGTTTCCCTGAAAAGTATATGAAGAAAAAGGCTGTAGTGACAGTGACTCCAGTGCTCCGCTATGAAGGCGGCGAAACTGCTGGTCAACCTGCAACCTTCCAAGGCGAAAAGATTCAAGGCAACGATCAGGAAATCTCGTACAAGGTAGGTGGCAACTATACCATGAAGAATACTTTCGACTATGTAGACGCGATGGCTACAAGCGAACTCTACCTCACATTTGATGCTAAGGTAGGCAAAAAGGTTGTAGAAGTTCCTGCAGTAAAAGTAGCAAACGGCGTAGTAGCTACTTCAACGTTGATTAAGAAAACTGCACAAGACGCAAACACAGTGGTAGGTAAAGATGCTTATCAATATGCTATTGCACAAAGTCAACAAGCGCAAATCAAATACCTCATCAATCAAGCAAATGTACGTACAAGCGAATTGAAGAGTGTATCAGTGCAAGACCTCGTTAAAGTGCTTCGTGAAATCAAGAACGACCAAAAGAGCTTCCAAATTGATAATATCGAAGTTTCTGCTTACGCGTCTCCAGAAGGTTCACTCAAATTCAACACTCAATTGGCTGAAAAGCGTCAAAACTCTTCTGCAGAATTCCTCCAAGGCGAGTTGAAGAATATGGAGCTTGATGCAGATATCAATACTCAGTATACAGCTGAAGACTGGGACGGCTTCCAAGAACTCTTGATGGCTTCTAATCTCCAAGACAAGGAAGTAATCCTCCGCGTACTCTCAATGTACGAAGATCCCGAAGAACGCGAAGTGCAAATCCGTAACCTCTCTGCAGGTTTTGAAGAGTTGGCTACAGAAATCTTGCCCGAACTCCGCCGTGCTCGACTCACTGTAAACTACAACCTCATCGGCCGCAGCGACGACGAAATCCAAGCGCAATATAAGTCTAACGCAAAGGAACTCTCAGTAGAAGAATTGCTCTATGCTGCTACTCTGACTGAAGATGCTAACGAAAAGAAAGATATCTACGCTACCACAACTAACGTATATCCTGCAGACTATCGCGCATACAACAACCTTGCAACCCTTGCTTTAGCTGAAGGAAGCATTGAAAACGCTAAGAACTATCTGAAGCAAGCTGCAAGCAAAAAGGATTGCGCAGAAGTTAACGCTAACCTCGCACTCGTTGCATTGGCAGAAGGTAATGTGAAAGATGCCGAAACTTACGTATCACGCGCTACTTCTGCACCAAACTACAACGAATTGGTGGGTAACCTTAATGTAGCTAAGGGTAACTTCGCTGTAGCAGCGCAAAATCTTGCTGGTACTAAAACAAATAGTGCAGCTCTCGCAGAAATCTTGACAAAGAACTATACTGCAGCAGAAAAGACTTTGGCAAGTGTAAAGAATGCTAATGCAATGACAGACTACTTGAAGGCTGTACTTGCTGCTCGCACAAGCAAAAATAATGAAGCCGTGAAGCACTTGGCAAACGCTATCAGCAAAGATGCGTCTCTCAAGGCTCATGCAGCAAAGAACCTTGACTTTGTGACACTCTTCAACGATTCAGCATTCTTGAACTTAGTGAAGTAATCCAAAGACAGTTTGTTCTTAATAATTAGAATACAAAAAACATGAGGGAATGTCAATTCGATATTCCCTCATGTTTTTTTATTTTAGCCTAATGGCGTGTATTAATGGTTGGCTATTTTATCGCCGCGTCTAAGGCTTGTTGGATATCTGCCAGGATATCGCGAACATCCTCGATACCTACTGATAAGCGGATCAAATCTGGTGCTACGCCAGCTTCGCGCAATTGCTCGTCTGAAAGTTGTCGGTGAGTGTGGCTGGCGGGATGTAGAACGCATGAACGAGCGTCTGCTACGTGAGTTACGATGCATACCAATTTCAGTTCGTCCATAAACTTGATAGCGTCTTCGCGTGTACCCTTCAAACCGAAGGCGATGACGCCGCAACCACCATTTGGCAAATACTTTTGACCTAATTCATAATACTTGTTGCTGGGTAGACCTGCATAGTTGACCCATGCCACGCGCTTGTCACTTTCGAGGAATTCTGCGACGGCTTGTGCATTTTCGCAGTGACGCTTCATACGCAAGTGCAGGGTTTCGAGGCCCATATTCAGGAGAAATGCATTCTCGGGGCTTTGGATGGAACCCAAATCGCGCATGAGTTGTGCTGTGGCTTTAGTAATATATGCCATCTTGCCGAAAGATTCGGCGTAGGTCAGACCGTGATAACTTTCGTCGGGAGTGCAGAGACCGGGGAACTTGTCTGCGTGTGCCATCCAGTCGAAGTTTCCGCTGTCTACTATACATCCGCCCACGGCTGTAGCATGTCCGTCCATATACTTAGTAGTGGAGTGCGTCACAATGTCTGCTCCCCATTCAAAGGGTCTACAGTTGATCGGCGTCGCAAAGGTGTTGTCGACAATCAGGGGCACGCCGTGCTTGTGAGCCAACTGTGCGAAGCGTTCGATATCAAATACATTTCCGCCGGGGTTACTGATCGTTTCGCCGAAGAAGCACTTTGTGTTTGGGCGGAAATGCTTTTCTATTTCTTCGTCAGACAAGTCGGGATCGACAAAGGTACATTCGATGCCCATCTTCTTCATTGTTACAGCGAAGAGGTTGAAAGTGCCGCCGTAGATAGTGCTTGATGAGATGAAGTGGTCGCCTGCTTCACAGATATTAAAGATAGCGTAAAATGATGCAGCTTGTCCGCTCGACGTGAGCATAGCTGCTATACCGCCTTCGAGTTCTGCTATCTTTGATGCTACGGCATCGTTGGTGGGATTCTGCAATCGTGTATAAAAATAGCCCGAGTCTTCCAAATCGAAAAGACGGGCCATTTGTTCACTATTGTCGTATTTGAATGTTGTGCTTTGATAGATAGGCAACACGCGGGGTTCTCCCTTCTTGGGAGTCCATCCTGCTTGCACGCAGAGTGTGCCTGGGTGTTGTTTAGTTTTCATAGTGAAGTTTGTTTTGTGTGGTTATCGCAGTGTGAACATTGTGTTGTTTATGTTCTATTCTTTTTCCATGTACTATAGGCTGCTGCCGTAGTTCGTTTATTTTGCGAGGTGTGTGCTGGGCGATGCGCTTTAGTGAGCGGAGCTTTGATTTTTGTAGAACTCTTTACGCCTTCACGTAGTTTCCATTCGGATACTTTATAATAGTCTCCTGAAAGGGGGTTGATGATTTTTAGTTCTGGCACGACTACTTTCTTTTGTGCTGCTTTTTTCTTAGATACGAAACCGATTTTTGTTGCTTCGACGCTGGCTACTCCTGATGAGATTATACCCAGTTCCTTAGCTGCGGCATAAGATAAGTCGACGATTCTGCCTTGGCAGAAGGGGCCGCGGTCATTTACTTTTACGATAACCTCTTTGCCATTCTTTACATTGCGTACTTTGAGCAAAGTGCCAAAGGGGAGTGTACGGTGAGCGCAAGTCATACTATCGCGGTGGTAGATAGAACCATCGCTGGTGCGTCTGCCGTGAAATTTGTTGGCATAGTAAGATGCCTTTCCAGTTTGAATCTCTTGTCCGAATGCAATTGTGCTTGTCATGATGAATGACAGCGCGAGCAGTAGAAATTTGATTTTTCTGTTCATCATTTGTTTTTTTTATAGGGTCAAGGCATCGACGAGAGAGACCAAAAAGGCTTTTCTCCGAGCCATCTCCTCCTTATAATAATATATGGTGTCGGAGTGAAATGAGTCGACGCTTGTCCTAAATTCGCTGCAAAGTTACGATTTTTTTGTTACATGTCAAAGCTCTTTGCTCTAATTATCACCACTTTAACATTATTATAGATTTTTTGAGGATAGGAAACGTGACGTTTTTTCTTGCCATTTTGTGTTGTGATAAAGGGGCTGTGACAAATTCGCTTGTGTGGCGTGGAGTTGGTATAAATGGGGCGTGTCGCTTGTGTGGCATGAGGTGGTGATTGCGTGTGGATGGCTCTGTGTGGCTTGGATGAGCGGTGAGTCGGGCAGATGGAATTTTAATATTTAAGTTTGTCGAAAATAGCGTTTGTTTTTTCGTGGAAACAAGGTGTGATCTGCTTTGTCAGGGGCGAGGTTTCGTGATAAGATTTTGTCGTATTTTTTGAAATAGACTTTGCTAAAAAAATCCCATTTCATCGAAAAAAATCACTATGTTTTGCCCCCTTGAAAAAAAGTCTAACCTTTTTTAAAAAAGGTCTTGGTTTTTTTGAAAAAGGTTAAGGTTTTTTTTAACGAGACGTTGCAAAATTTTTCGGAGATAAAAAACGCTATTCCGTTAGTCTCTGAAAGTGCAATTTTGAGAGAATCAAATTGGTGTGATACAATCCCTTTGTTTTCCTTTGGAAAAGTTCGAAAAAAATTATTAACTTTGCGCAGTTTGTATATTAGCATCACCCTGAAAAACTGAAGATAAAATGTCTGTGGTAATTAAAAAAGTCTCTACGAAGTCTGATTTGAAAAAATTCATTCGTTTCAACTACGAATTTTATAAAGACAACCCCTACGCCGTGCCCGATTTGTATATGGATATGGTTGATACTTTTTCGCGTGAGAAAAATGCTGCTTTCGAATTTTGCGAAGCAGATTATTTCTTGGCTTATCGTGATGGGAAAATCGTGGGACGTGTGGCAGCCATTATCAACCATCGTGCCAATGAGACTTGGCAACGTCAAGTAGTGCGCTTCGGCTGGATCGACTTTGTCGACGATGCCGAGGTCAGCGATGCTTTGATTGATACAGTGAAAGCTTGGGGGCGTGAACGTGGTATGAAGGAAATCGAGGGACCATTAGGCTTCACAGACATGGATGCTGAGGGTATGCTCATCGAGGGCTTTGATCAACTCTCGACCATGGCGACTATTTACAACTATCCCTACTATCCCGTGCACATGGAACGTATGGGCTTTGAAAAATCCGCCGACTGGGTGGAAATGAAAATCTATATCCCCGACGCAATTCCTGAGAAACATAAGCGCATATCAGATATCATACAGCGCAAATACAACTTGCGTGTGCGTAAGTTGACTAATAAAAAAGATGTGATCAAGAGTGGAGTCGCGCATGAAATATTCCGTCTGATTAACGATGCGTATGCGCCGCTCTTTGGCTTCTCGCGAATGACCGAGGCGCAGATCGATCAGTATGTCAACGTATATATTCCCGTGCTGGATCTACGCATGGTGACACTTGTTGAGACCGAAGAGGGCGAAATCGTAGCCGTGGGTATCTCGATGCCTTCGCTTTCTGAAGCTTTGCAAAAGGCAAAAGGAAAATTCTTCCCCTTCGGATGGTATCATCTCTTGAAGGCTTTGAAGTGGAATAGACCCAAAGTGCTCGACCTCCTGCTCGTGGCAGTGCGTCCCGACTATCAAAGCAAGGGTGTGAATGCTTTGCTCTTCACAGATTTGATCCCTATCTACCAGGAAATGGGCTTCGAATACGCAGAGTCTAATCCAGAATTGGAAGACAATGGTCGTGTGCAAAATCAATGGCAATATTTCAAGACAGAACAACACAAGCGCCGCCGTTGCTTTAAGCAAAATTTATAATCCCGAAACGAATAAGACACAATCATACGCATGGCAAAAAAAGATGCACTCAGTTCGAACGCTTCATCAATACTTGAAAGCGCCGAAGCAGATGTAGAATTGCAGGATGTAAGTGGCACAGCTACCTATACCGAGGATAATATCCGCACGCTCGAGGGTGTGGAGCACATCCGTAGACGTCCGGGTATGTATATCGGACGCTTGGGCGATGGCTCGCACGCCGAAGATGGTATCTATGTATTGCTGAAGGAAACAATCGACAACAGTATCGACGAATTCAACGAAGGATTTGGTAAGAAGATTGAAGTAAACATCATAGACGACAGAAACGCAGAAATACGCGACTACGGCCGTGGTATTCCCTTGGGCAAATTGGTCGATGCCGTTTCAAAATTGAATACAGGTGGTAAGTATGACACAGCAGTATTCACCGCTTCGGTCGGTATGAACGGTGTGGGTCTGAAAGCCGTCAATGCGTTGAGCCGAAAGTTTGTGGCGCGCAGTTATCGCGACGGCTTGATGCGCGAAGCCATCTTTGATTGCGGAAAACTCGTTTCGGAAACTGAACAACCCACCGAAGAAGAAAACGGAACTTACATCTATTTCGAACCAGACAAAGACCTTTTCCTCGACTTCAAGTTCCAGAGCGAATTTGTCAACAATATGTTGCGCAACTATACGTATCTGAACACAGGATTGGCTATCTTCTACAACGGACGTCGTATCATCAGCCGAAACGGTCTTGAGGATTTGCTCAACGATTCTATGACGGCGCCAGGACTTTACCCTATCGTGCATCTCAAAGGCGACGGCATAGATATCGCCTTTACCCACACTTCACAATACGGCGAGGAATACTATTCTTTCGTTAACGGCCAGCACACCACCCAAGGCGGTACGCACCAAAGTGCTTTCAAGGAGCACATTGCCCGTACTATCAAAGAATATTTTGGTAAGAATTTTGATGTACAAGACGTTCGCAATGGTCTTGTAGCAGCTATTGCAATTCGTGTGATAGAGCCGCTGTTCGAGAGCCAAACGAAAATCAAACTGGGGTCTTTGGTGATGGCTCCAGACAAAGATATGCACGGCAATCCCTTCCCACTTTCGGGCGTCTCGGTCAATAAGTTTGTGGGCGATTTCATTAAGAGTAACGTCGACAACTACCTGCACATGAATCTGGACGTTGCGGAAATTTTGCAACAAAAGATTCAGGAAAGCGAAAAGGAAAGAAAAGCTATCGCAGGTGTGACAAAGTTGGCACGCGAACGTGCTAAGAAAGCAAATCTCCATAATAGAAAATTGTGCGACTGCCGAGTTCACCTAAACGATGCGCCGCCTAAGACAAAGAAGGGTCAGGAAGAAGACAACGACCTTAGATTTGATTCGTCAATCTTCATTACCGAGGGGGACTCTGCTTCGGGTTCTATCACCAAGAGTCGTGATGTGAACACACAAGCCGTATTCTCCTTGCGCGGAAAGCCTTTGAATTGTTTCGGATTGACCAAGAAAGTGGTTTACGAGAACGAGGAGTTCAACCTGCTCCAAGCTGCGCTGAATATAGAAGACGGTCTTGATGGATTGCGCTACAACAAAGTCATCGTAGCAACCGATGCCGATGTCGACGGTATGCACATTCGTTTGTTGATGATTACGTTTTTTTTGCAATTCTTCCCGGATTTGATCAAGAAAGGCCACGTCTATATCCTGCAAACTCCCTTGTTCCGCGTACGAAATAAGAAGAAAAAGGAACGCAAGCAGGCTTCGGCGGCAACATCCGACACTGCAAGTGCAGCAGGCGAGGCTATTTTGAAAAAGACCCGCACCAGCGACCGCTCAGAGTTTGAAACCATCTACTGTTATAGCGAAGAAGAACGCATTGCAGCGATAGAAAAATTGCAACCTAATCCAGAAATCACACGATTCAAAGGTTTGGGTGAAATCTCTCCTGACGAATTCCGCCACTTCATTGGTCCTGAAATACGATTGGAGCAAGTGACGCTACACAAGAGCGACCAGGTGAAAGAACTCCTGGAATACTACATGGGCAAGAATACCATGGAGCGCCAAAACTTCATCATCGACAATCTCGTCGTTGAAGAAGACCCCGTCGACGAGGAAGAATAAATTCCTACCGTCGCACATTTTCTCCGTGGTCTTGGTTTCTCAGCAGAGAGTCGGATGTATGCGCAAGATGATGCCGAAAAAGTGCGATGAATAGGCGCAAAAATGTAATAATTGAATTGAAACGCAAAAAAAAAGTCTTGATGGAAAGAATCGCCATCTTCCCTGGATCGTTTGATCCCTTTACTATTGGTCACGCCAGTATTGTGGAGCGCGGTCTGCCCCTTTTCGACAAAATTGTCATCGGCGTAGGTATCAACGAAAGTAAACGTTCGTTGTACTCAGTAGCTGAGCGCGTCGAGGCGATACGTCGTCTTTATGTTGACGAACCTCGTATCCGCGTAGTAAGTTATAATGATTTGACGATAGACCTTGCTCGTCGCGAAAATGCCCGTTTTATCCTGCGTGGTTTGCGTTCGGTCAAGGACTTCGAGTACGAACGTGATATTGCCAATATGAACGAACGTTTGTCGGGTATCGAGACTGTTTTGCTTTTCACCGAGCCTCATTACTCCAGTATCTCATCTTCGGTGGTGCGCGAGTTGATTGCCTTTGGAAAAGACGTCGAGGAGTTTTTGCCACATCCTAAGAAAGTGGAAGAATAAGTAATGTTGCAGGAAAAAGGTGTAGTGTCGTAATGCCTATGCCTACCTATATATAATATATGTCTGTATGAAAAAGAATTTGATGAATAGAATTTTTTTATCCCTCTTGCTTGTGTTGCCGTTTGTGTCGGCAGATGCGCAAATGAGGTTTGATGATAAAATCGTAGAGCAAGTTCGCAAGTTGCAAACGGCGCAATTGGCGATATCCAACCTCTATGTAGACAGTGTAGACTACGAGAAAGTGACAGAAGACGCTATCCGTGGCATGCTGAAGGAGTTGGATCCGCACTCTTCCTATACCAATGCGGCAGAGACCAAGAAGATGACCGAACCTCTGGAAGGCAATTTCGAAGGCATCGGTGTGCAGTTCAATATGCTCAACGATACCTTGATCGTCATCCAACCCACACCAAAAGGACCCAGCGAGAAAGTTGGAATTATCGCCGGCGACAGGATCGTAACCGTTGACGGCGAACCAATTGCCGGCGTCAAGATGGAACGTGACAGTATCATGCGCAAATTGCGTGGTCCAAAGGACTCAAAAGTCAAACTAGGCGTAGTGCGCAACGGCGTCAAGGATAAGCTATACTTCACTGTGGTGCGCGATGTCATACCCGTGCACACCGTCAACGCCGCCTTTATCCTCCGCCCCGGCGTGGGATATATCCAATTGGATAGATTCGGTGCCACTACTGGTAAGGAAGTGAAAGAGGCTATCAAGAAGTTGAAAAAAGAAGGTATGCAGAGCCTAATCCTCGACTTGCAGAACAATGGCGGAGGCTACTTGATAGCAGCCGTCGATATCTTGTCCGAATTTCTCCCCGCCCGCTCCGAAGTGGTTTATACCGAGGGGTTGCAATCTCCCCGCCAAAGCCTTCGCACCAATATGAGCGGTGAATTTCGCGACGGCCAGGTGGTCGTACTCGTTAATGAATACAGCGCATCCGCTTCCGAAATCGTCAGTGGTGGTATGCAGGACTACGACCGCGGTCTGATCGTGGGCCGACGTACTTTCGGCAAGGGATTAGTGCAACGCCCCATCGATTTGCCCGACGGCTCGATGATACGCCTCACCGTGGCGCACTATTATACTCCCTCGGGCCGTTGCATCCAGAAGCCCTACGTCAAGGGACAAAAGGAAGAGTACGACCGTGATGTGCTGAATCGCTTGAATCACGGCGAATTGATGCACGTAGATAGTATCAAATTGGACAGCACCAAGGCCTACAAGACATTGGTCAAGGGACGCACCGTATATGGAGGGGGCGGTATCATGCCAGACGTATTTGTGCCGCTTGATACGACTCGTTATGCCGATTGTTTCTCTAAGATCAACCGCAACAATATCATTATCCCTGCTGTGTTGAAGTATGTGGATAAGCATCGCAAGAGTTTGCTGAAGAAATACAAGAAATTCGACGACTACTTAGTAAAATTTGTGGCGCCCGATGAATTGTTGCAAGCGATAATGGACGAGGCGAAGGAGAAAAAGATCAAACCCAAGGATGAAGCAGAGCGTGCAAAGACAATTGCCAATCTGCAGGAAACGCTGAAATGTCAAATCGCCAATAATTTGTGGGACTTGAACGAACTCTATCGCGTTTATTGCGAGACAGACCCTATTGTGCAATGTGCACTACGGGAGCTACTAAAGAATGAATGATAGACGGAATGAAAAGTAGGTGTATTCCGCATGAGATAGAGAAAAATGTCGGTTTCATCGGGAAAAACATACTCTATCTATGGCACAATATCTATCATAATCAATAAGGGATAAGCGGAAAGCAATGCATCATCATCTTCCCCCCATTACTGCGCAAGAAGCCGCACTGTGTCGTCGCCTGAAATCGGTGGTGGCACAGTGCGGTTTTGTGTCGCTAGGTGTAGCCGGCGCCGAACCCCTTGCCCCCTGGCGCAGCGAACAGTTTGCTCAATGGTTGCGTAGGGGGCAGGCAGCAGGGATGGAATATTTGCACCGTCAGGCACCCTTGCGCCAGGATCTGACCGCCGTGTTGCCAGAAGTACAAACCGTGTTTTCCTTAGCTTTGCCATATGTCGCCGAGCAACCTTTTGGCGATGGAGATCTCAGAATTTCTCGCTATGCCCTTGGTCGCGATTATCACGAGGTGGTACGCGAAAGACTGCGTCAGTTTGTCGCGTTGCTCGACCTGCCCGATTCGCAACAAGGTAGGGTGTGTTGCGACACTGCCCCAGTGGACGAACGCTATTGGGCTTGGCGCTGTGGCGTGGGGCAGTGGCTAGACAATGCACAGATAGCCGTCGAAGGCTATGGCACGTTTGTCTTTTTGGGCGAGTGGTTGTGTCCGCTCACTATCGACCAATTGATGGCGCACCTAGATACGATTTTCTCCGATGAAATGGACGAAAATGCAGTAGATGCGACGACAAAAGGCAACGCCCCCACCATTTCGTCGTGCCTATCCTGTGGTCGGTGTCAGCGTGCCTGTCCCGGTGGCGCACTGACGGCGCATGGACTGGATGCCAGCAAATGTCTGTCCTATTTGACCATAGAGCATCGCGGAGACCTGCCTGCGAGTGTGTCACAGCAGATGGGTCAGCGCATTTATGGCTGTGATACTTGTGCTGAGGTCTGTCCTGTGAATCGCCCCATATTATTTGCAGAAGATATGCCGCCGATAGCCGTGTGCGAGGACTTTTTGCCATCGAACGAACTCCTGTCGATGCGCCCCGATGACTGGGTAAACCTCACCGTGGATCAATATCGCCGATTGTTCAAGGGGTCTGCGGTGAAGCGGGCAAAATACGAGGGGCTGATGCGCAATATTCGTGCCGCGTGTGACTGCAAGAATATGAACGAGGCTAATGCGGGGAGTCGGGCCGAATGATTTCCCGACAAATAGCCCCAAGAAATGCCACTTCCCCCGTATGATAAAATCGCCAAAACTTGTGCTGTGAAATGCGACAAATTATGTGGTGAAAAAAAAGTCTTACCTTTTTCAAAAAAGGTCAAGGTTTTTTTAAAAAAGGTAAGGGTTTTTTTGAAAAAGGTTAAGGTTTTTTTTGCCCCCTTTTTTGCCCTCAGTTTCAGACTAGATGTAGTGCTCCGTTTTGGGTACTTTTTTTGTAGCAGATCTTTCCTCTTTTTCACTATGTGAAACCAATGAATTCAGCATTCTTGTATTCTCTGTGCACAAACTTACCCCAATCTCCGTTTGTTTTCATTTCTTTGTTGTATCTTTGCAATACGATATGCACGACGATACATTTGACATCCGATCCGAGCAACATGCTCCCGCCTCCACCGAGAGGGATTTTGAAAACGCATTGCGCCCCCTTGCTTTCGACGACTTCAGTGGACAAAGCAAGGTGGTCGAGAATCTGCGTATCTTTGTCGAAGCGGCAAAGTTTCGCGGCGAGCCCCTGGATCATACCTTGCTTCACGGCCCTCCGGGTTTGGGTAAAACGACCTTGTCCAATATCATCGCCAACGAATTGGGCGTAGGTTTCAAGGTGACCTCGGGTCCCGTACTCGATAAGCCAGGCGATCTGGCCGGACTCCTGACCAGTCTCGAAGCCAATGATGTGCTCTTCATCGACGAGATTCACCGCCTCTCGCCTGTGGTCGAGGAATATCTCTACTCAGCGATGGAAGACTATCGCATCGATATCATGATAGATAAAGGTCCTGCGGCGCGAAGCATTCAGATCGACCTGAATCCCTTTACCCTGGTCGGCGCTACGACTCGCAGCGGTTTGCTCACGGCTCCCCTGCGCGCTCGCTTTGGTATCAACCTGCACCTGGAATACTATGACGTATCGACGCTGACTACGATAATCGAGCGTTCGGCATACCTGCTCGGCGTGCCCATAGATCCCAGCGCTGCGGTAGAAATCGCAGGTCGTTCGCGTGGTACACCCCGTATCGCCAATGCCTTGTTGCGTCGCGTCAGAGACTTTGCACAAGTCAAGGGCAACGGACGTATCGACACCGAGATAGCACGCTTTGCGCTCGAAGCCCTGAATATTGACCGCTATGGTTTGGATGAAATCGACAACAAGATATTGCTCACTATAATTGATAAGTTCAAGGGCGGCCCAGTGGGACTCACCACTATCGCCACGGCGATAGGCGAAGACCCGGGTACACTCGAAGAAGTCTACGAACCCTTCTTGATTAAGGAAGGTTTCATCCGTCGCACACCCCGCGGACGCGAGGTGACCGAACAAGCCTTTACACACCTCGGTCGCAGTCCTTATACAGGCATGGCCTTTGATCCTAAACAACCCACCTTGTTCTGATTTATGAAAAGAATACTTGCTGCGCTATTGACCCTATACCTGCTGACGGGATGCTCGTCTACGGTGCATCAGACGCTTCGCATGGAGCGTCAGGAAACGTATGCGATCTCGGGCAAGATGCATGCTTCGGTCGGTACAATGTTTCATTTGGAATACGACGAGACCGCGTTTGACCGTCAGCGCGACTTGAAATACCTGCATCCCAAGAATATGGAAAAAGGTATGGTCGGCGCCGACGCAGTCAATATGACCTATACACTCTCTCCTAAGAAAAAGGGCAAACATGTGGTGTACGAGGTGCATTCCTTCAGAGGAAAGGAACAAAAGCGCGTGAAGCACGTGATACGAGTAAAGAAATAACCTCTAAATTCTGATAAATATATGATAACATACAACACTGTCAATACAAAATTGCCCGCTGTGCGCAAAAAAGATATCACACTTTGGGTAAAGAAAGTGGCTGAAAAATATGGCAAAACTGTAGGCGAAATTGCATACGTATTTTGCGATGACGAAGAGATACTTCGTGTGAACCAGCAGTACTTGCAACACGACTACTATACAGATATTATCACCTTCGACTACTCCGAGGGCAACAAGATCAGTGGCGACCTCTTCATCAGTGTAGACACCGTGACAACAAACGCCGAACAATTCGGTCGCCCCTATGCCGAAGAGTTGCACCGTGTGATGATTCACGGCATCCTGCACCTCTGTGGCATCGATGATAAAGGTCCAGGTGAACGCGAAATTATGGAAGCAGCAGAAGACGACGCCTTGAAGGTACTTCCTCCCACCGAAGCGATGGCATGGGACTTGCAATATTTGCTGGATTAAGAACAAAACTATTACGCTGAAATATAAATAAAAATAAACGATATGAATTTTGTAGAAGAATTGAAGTGGCGCGGTATGCTCCACCAAATGATGCCCGGAACCGAGGAGTTGCTCGAAAAGGGTATGACTACTGCTTACGTAGGTATTGACCCTACTGCAGACTCTTTGCACATCGGTCACCTTTGCGGTGTGATGATGTTGAGACACTTCCAACGCGCTGGCCACAAACCTTTGGCGCTTGTTGGCGGTGCAACGGGTATGATTGGCGACCCTTCGGGTAAGAGCGCTGAGCGTAATCTCCTGAACGAAGAAACCCTTCGTCACAACGTCGCTTGTATTAAGGAACAATTGTCTCGCTTCCTCGATTTCGAAAGCGATGCACCCAATGCAGCCGAACTGGTCAACAATTACGACTGGATGAAGGATTATACATTCCTGGATTTCGCTCGTGAAATCGGAAAGCACATCACTGTCAACTATATGATGGCTAAGGATAGCGTGAAGAGACGTTTGAACGGCGAAGCAAGCGATGGTCTCTCATTTACTGAGTTTACTTATCAATTGCTCCAAGGTTACGACTTCCTCCACCTCTATCAAGAGAAAAACTGTAAGCTCCAAATGGGTGGATCCGACCAATGGGGTAACATTACTACTGGTACAGAGTTGATCCGTCGTAAACTTGGTGCAGAAGCCGACGCATACGCGCTCACATGTCCTTTGATCACCAAAGCAGATGGTAAGAAGTTTGGTAAGACAGAGCAGGGCAACGTATGGCTCGACCGCCGCTACACCACACCTTACAAGTTCTATCAATTCTGGCTTAATGTAGGCGACGCAGAAGCTGAACGCTACATCAAGATCTTTACTTCGCTCGAAAAAGAAGAAATCGACGCGTTGATCGCAGAACACCAAACAGATCCAGGTCGTCGCGTATTGCAAAAGAGATTGGGCGAAGAGGTAACTTGCCTTGTTCACGGTCGTGCAGACTACGAGATGGCGCTCGAAGCATCTAATATCCTCTTCGGTAAGGCTACCAAAGAAAGTTTGACAAAACTCGACGAAGAAACTTTCCTTAGTGTATTCGACGGTGTGCCTCAGTTCGAAGTATCTCGCGAACAAGTTGTCGGTGCTAAGGCAGTAGATTTGTTTGCTGAAACTACCAAGTGCTTCCCTTCAAAGGGCGAAATGCGCAAGATGGTTCAAGGTGGTGGCGTAAGCCTTAACAAGGAAAAGCTCGCTGCTTTTGACTATGAAATTTCTGCCGAGGATTTGATCGAAGGTAAGTATTTGTTGGTGCAAAGAGGTAAGAAGAATTACTTCCTCATCATCGTAAAATAAGAAATATATGAAATAGATTCAATCTGTCGGCAATGCAAATTGTTGGCAGATTGATTTTGCTTTTTCCTAGGTCTCACACTTCTCGTTTTTCCCCAATCCGTCGATGATTCAGCACCCATTATCTCTGTTTTCCTACTGCCCTCGTTGCGGCGCGTCTGCGTTTGCGGAACACGATGCGCGCAGTAAGCGATGCCAGGCTTGTGGCTTTACCTATTATCACAATGCTTCGGCGGCCACGGTGGCGGTGATTGTCAACGCTAATAGGGAGTTGTTGGTTGTACGTAGGGCATACGATCCAGCAAAGGGGACCTTGGATCTGCCAGGTGGCTTTGTGGATCCCGGCGAAGGCGTGGATGATGGTTGTCGCAGGGAGGTGTTGGAAGAAACTGGCTTGCAGGTCAAACGCATGGAGTTTCTCTTCTCACTGCCCAACGTCTACGAATATTCAGGTTTCTCTGTGCATACAGCGGACTGCTTCTTCTTGTGTAAAATCGACGATGAAACCGCACTTTTTGCTGCCGACGATGCAGCAGAAGTACTCTGGATTCCCGTGGATGAATTGCGCTCGGAAGAGTTCGGCTTGCATTCTGTGCGTCGAGGTGTGGAGCGCTTGAAAGAAGAATATTTTGACAAACAGAAATAGATGATCAGCACTCGCCATAAGTGCCCGTCAAAAGAAAGATAAACCCTGTGCAAACAGAGATCCTATTTCAGTAAAGGAAATCTCTCTCCTCCAGGCATAGGACAAACATTATAAAAAAGAAATCAAATGTCGAACAATCGGCCTCACTTATATCTTGTAAAAGTCGGTGGTAAAATCGTAGAAGATCCTGCTGCGCTGAAACTATTGTTAACCGCATTTTCTGCTTTGCCAGGCTATAAAGTCCTGGTGCACGGCGGCGGAAGGGCGGCAACAGACGTGGCAGCTCAACTCGGTATCGAAACAAAGATGGTCGGAGGCCGTCGCATCACAGATGCTGATATGTTGCGCGTGGTAACTATGGTTTACGCTGGGTTGGTTAATAAAAATGTCGTGGCGCAACTCCAAGGGATGGGTATCTCGGCTATCGGTATGACAGGAGCAGACGCAGATGTAATCAGGGCAAACCGCCGACCAGTCGGAGAAGTAGATTATGGTTTTGTGGGAGATGTTTCGCGTGTCGATGCGTCGCGTCTTTCGCTTTTGCTCAAAGGTGGTATTACTCCGGTCTTGGCACCATTGACTCACGACGGCGCGGGACAAATTCTAAATACTAATGCCGACACCATTGCTGGCGAAGTGGCTGCAGCGCTCGCCGAGGAATTCGAAGTAGAACTGCTCTATGTCTTCGAATTTCCTGGTGTGATGCAAAATCCCGATGACTTGACTTCGGTAATACCACATATCAATCGCGAAAAGTTTACTCAATTGGCCGCAGATGGAGTTGTCGCAGGCGGAATGTTACCCAAACTTGAAAATTGCTTAAAGGCCGTAGAACGTGGCGTACACCAAGTGCGCATTACACGCCTTGAAGAAAGCACAGCAACAGGGGAAACTGGCATAAATGCAGACACGGCAGAAACTCCGCAATGTGTCGGTCGCTTTGCATCAGGTACATTGATTACACTTTCTTGAAGAAAAAATAATACAATATGGATAACGAAAATAAAATCTCATTGCAGGAAATCTCGGCACCGAAGAATCAGCCCATCCTCATTAATGGTGAACAGGTGGAAGTGATGGCGCCCGCTGGTTCCAGGGAATCTTTGGCCGCGGCTTTGCAAGCTGGTGCCGATTCCATTTACTTTGGTATCGAGGCTTTGAATATGCGCGCACACTCGGCGAGTCGTTTTACAATAGACGACTTACGTGATATCGCAATGATATGTGCTGAGCGCGGGGTGAAGTCTTATCTCACGGTGAATACGATTATTTATGACGACGACCTAGAACTGATGCGCCAGATTTGTGATGCTGCTCACGAGGCGGGTATTTCTGCTGTCATTGCGGCGGATGTGGCTGTGATGGACTACTGCAATCGCATCGGTCAGGAGGTTCACCTCTCTACGCAGTTGAATATTTCCAACACCGAAGCACTTCGTTTCTACGCTCGCTTTGCCGATGTTGTCGTTTTGGCTCGCGAATTGAATATGTTCCAAGTGCATCATATCCGACAATTCATCGATCGCGAACAAATCAAGGGTCCTTCGGGCGAACCTCTTCGTATCGAAATGTTCTGTCATGGGGCGTTGTGCATGGCCGTTAGCGGAAAGTGCTATCTCTCCCTGGACAATCTCGGACGTTCTGCCAATCGTGGCGAATGTATGCAAGTGTGCCGCAGAGCCTACACCGTGCGCGACCGAGATACGGGCGTGGAACTCGATATAGACAATAAGTATATAATGAGTCCAAAAGATTTGAAAACTATCGGTTTCATCGACAAAATGGTCGGTGCTGGTGTGCGTGTTTTCAAAATTGAAGGACGTGCTCGCAGTGCAGAATATGTGTACAATGTGGTACGTTGTTACAAGGAGGCGTTGCAAGCTGTGGCTGATGGTACGTTTACGCCAGAGCGCGTCGCAGAGTGGGACGAAAAACTCTCGACTGTTTTCAACCGTGGTTTCTGGGATGGTTACTATCAAGGACAAAAACTCGGCGAATGGAGTGAAAAGTATGGTTCAAGTGCTACCGAGAAGAAAGTCTACGTAGCCAAAGGTGTAAAATACTTCTCACGCCTCGGTGTAGGTGAATTCTATGTTGAAGCAGGCGAGATCAATGTAGGTGATCGCCTACTGCTTGTCGGTCCGACTACAGGCGTACACTATCTGACAGCTACTGAAATTCACTTTGCAGATAAGGGCTCTATCCAAACGGCAAAGAAGGGGCAATTAGTTTCAATACCTGTGCCCGACAAGATTAGATCTTCTGACAAACTCTATAAACTCGTGAAAAATGAACCTGCTTTTTGATTTCGGCGGGGTCTTGGTAGATCTCAACAAGCAAAGATGTATTGACGCCTTTGCAGGACTTGGATTCGACATTCGTCCCTTCTTGGGCACATACGCTCAGGCTGGTGTTTTCGCACAATTGGAAAGAGGTGAATTGTCCGTCGCAGAATTTTGCGAAGAGCTTAGACGATTGAGCGGACGCGCCGATTTGTCCAACGAAACCTTGGTGAAAGCGTGGGAAAGTTACCTGATGGACGTACCAGCCGAACGTTTGGAGACATTGCTCAAGGCCAAAAAGAATTACCCCATCTATTTGTTGAGTAATACCAACGAGATCCATTGGCGACAAGGCAGAGAAGAATTCTTCCGCTACAAAGGTTTACAAGTCGAGGACTTCTTCGACGGCGTATTCCTCTCCTACGAGATGGGAGTAGAGAAACCGCACCCCTCAATCTTTGACAAAGTTGTTGAAGGTATTGGTTGCGCGCCTTCAGAAATACTCTTCTTCGACGATAGCGAAGTCAATTGCGAAGCAGCGCGTAAGCAAGGTTTGTTGGCGCGCTTGGCGCCTGCCGACGGAGTTTGGTTGAAGGATTTCGATGAGGCGGGAAAACTGACCTTTACGCCTTGAAATAGATAAAAAGTGACGGTTTTATCGTAGGAAATGAGACCTGGTTGAGACGAAACTACGCGAAAGAAACGAAAGATAATGGAGATTTTTACCATCAATACACTGACTGTGAAAAGTGCTTTGCCTCGCCGTGCAGAATCGGGATTCTGTGCGACGATAGGCTTTTTTGATGGTGTGCATCTCGGACATCGTTTCCTGTTGGAGCAGGTCAAACAGCACGCTGCCCTGGAGGGTTTGCAGACCATGGCGATCACTTTCTCCGACCACCCACGCCGTGTGCTCAATCAAGCGTATCAACCCTCCCTACTTACTACCCGTGAAGAGCGCATCTCGTTGTTGTCGCACGAGGGTTTGGATGCTTGCGCCGTGCTGCAGTTTTCGCGCGAAATGGCTTCACTTTCTGCCTATGAGTTTATGCAAAAATGCCTTGCCGAGGCACTTGGTGTGAAAACCCTGGTGATTGGTTATGATCATCACTTTGGGAAAAAGAGCGCAGAGGGTTTTCAGGATTATCAGCGCTACGGCAACGAATTGGGAATCCAGGTGGTCGAGGCGCATCCCCTGACCTGCGGCGATTATACCGTCAGCTCCTCGCTAGTACGTAAATCCCTGGAGCAAGGCAATGTCGTTCTCGCAGCACAAGCCTTGGGCAGAAACTATAGTCTGCACGGAACGGTGGTGCATGGTCATAGAGTAGGGGGCGAAATTGGTTTTCCTACGGCAAATCTCCAACCCCAGTCCACACAACTATTAGTGCCTGGCATCGGAGTCTACGCCGGATGGGCACAGGTCGACGGCGAAATGTATGGCGCAATGATTAATATCGGTCGACGTCCGACTCTAGACAATGGTGACAACGTCTCGATCGAAGCCCATCTGTTTGATTTCACCGGCAACCTTTACGGCGAAGCAATTACCCTGCAATTCGTGGAAAAGATGCGCGAAGAAATGAAATTTGCTGATATTTCGGCTTTAATAAGACAATTGAAAAACGATGCAGACGTTGCAAGAAAAATATTGTATGTATGAAAAACTCACTATTGTTAATATTGCTCTTTCTGGGTATGCAGGTAGTAGCTATGTGCATAGCACTTTTGGGGGTGAATATGCCGAATTTGGCAGCCGGAAAGGGTTTGGATGAAACTTTGCTATTGGCTGATTCACGCGTTTCGCTTTATGCTTTGCTCGCCGTAGACCTGTTGGTGATAGGTGTGCTTTATTTGACAAAAGTCTGTCGCAGGGAAGCATTTGTTCGTCGTATTCGCTTGACTCAACGCGAGGTCGTGTTGGGACTGTGTGCTTTCGTTTTACTCGTCCTCGGCGCCTCCTTCCTTTCCAGTCTGATTCCGCTGCCCGACGGTGGAACTACTGCAGTATTTTCCAGTGTCAAGGACGATTTCTTCTGCTTGTTGTTGCTCTGCGTCGTAGGACCGTTGACTGAGGAAGTAATCTTCCGCGAAGGCATCCTGAGAAATCTTGTCCAATCCAACTGGAATCCGATGGTGGCAGTGTTGATTTCGGCAGCAGCCTTCGCCATCGTTCACGGCAATTTGGCACAAATCATCCCCGCCCTGGTTCTCGGTATTGCCCTGGGCTTATTCTATCTGCGCACCGGCAATTTGTGGTTCTGTACCCTGGCGCACGTGCTCAATAATACTGCCGCCGTGATATTGCTCAACCTGCCCGGGGGCGAAGATTGGATGCATGATATGTCCACTCTGCCTTTGTTGGCTTGTACCCTGGTGACATTTGGCGCAGGTGCTTTTCTCCTTAATAAATGGTGGGGGATGAAGTCTCTGCCTCAGACCAAATAGATAGAATAGTTGCGATGAAATCGCATATTTCTGATATAATACATTCCCGCTTTTGATTCGGTTTTCTGCGGATTCACCGATGAAATCGGCAATAAATAGTTTTGCGAAATGAAAATAGGTAATATCGATTTGGGCGAACGTCCCTTGCTTTTAGCCCCGATGGAGGATGTCACAGATATTGGTTTCCGTCTGCTCTGTCGGCAGTTGGGCGCCTCGATGGTGTATTCAGAGTTCGTAGCCGCCGACGCCTTGGTGCGCATGGTCAATAAGAGTCTGGAGAAGTTGACCGTCTGCGACGAGGAGCGCCCCGTGGTGATACAGATCTACGGCAAGGACCCCATAGCCGTGCGCGATGCGGCACAGATCGTAGTAGAGCGCGCACGCCCCGACGTGCTCGACATCAACTTCGGTTGCCCCGTGAAAAAGGTGGCTGGCAAGGGTGCAGGTGCAGGGATGTTGCAAAATGTGCCCCTGATGCTCGAGATTACCCGCGCCGTAGTGGATGCCGTAGATCTGCCCGTGACCGTCAAGACCCGACTGGGCTGGGATGATAGCCATAAGATTATCGTGCCCCTGGCTGAGCAGCTGCAAGATTGCGGTATCCAAGCCCTCACCATACACGGACGAACCCGAGCACAGATGTATACTGGTGAAGCCGACTGGACACTGATTGGCGAGGTGAAGAACAATCCCCGCATGCACATCCCCATTATTGGCAACGGCGATGTCTGTTGTGCCGACGATGCCCGTCGTGGTTTCGAGCAGTATGGTGTCGATGCCGTGATGATCGGACGTGCTACATTCGGCCGCCCATGGATATTCAAGGAAATCAGAGATTCTGAAGGATTTTCGCCCATTTCATCGGCAGAAACCGAGGCTGTGATCGATAGCCAGTACGCACCATTGACCCCAGACTGGATGCTCGATGTGCTCAAAGCACAGGTACTGCAAAGCGTAGAACGCGCCGGCGAGCGTGGTGGTATCCTGCACACACGCAGGCACTTGGCTGCGACACCGCTGTTCAAGGGTATTCACAATTTCCGCCAGACACGCATCGATATGCTTCGCGCCGAAACTGTCGAGTCACTCTTTGAGATCATGGAACGTGTGCGCGGCATGTTGCCACGTTGATTTTTTATTGTCAAAAGTATAGAAAAAGAGACCACGAAAAAACCTTAGAAAAATTTCGCGCCGTCTCGTTAAAAAAAAGTCAAATGTTTTTTAAAAAAGGTCTTGGTTTTTTTGTAAAAGGTTAGACTTTTTTTACACCCATTAAATACCCTATTTTTTTCAGTAAATAAATATACTATGAAAACACTCTTTGTGCTCCTTCCTATAGTCTATCTCGCTGGTAATGGTTATCTGTTTTACAGACTATTGCAGACGGCGTCTTGCCTGCCTATGTGGAGCAAGATTTTGCTTTCGGTCGTCTATTGGATAGTCGCCTTTTCGCTATTCATTTCATTGGGCTTGCGCGACACAGACTTGCCTCATGGCCTCCTTCGCACCCTCTTTGCCGTAGGTTCCGTATGGCTTGTCTTCCTGCTCTACGCCGTGATGCTACTGCTCGTCGCTGATATTGTCAAGCACTTCTTCCCGGCGATGGGCAATCCGCTGTGGTATGTATTGCCCTTGACCACAGCTATCCTGCTGTACGGCTACGTCAACTACAAACACCCCAAAATCGAACAAATCAAGATCTCGACCCCGTATGATTTGGGCGGCAAAACCCTGCGTGCTGTGGTCGTCAGCGATGTCCACTTGGGATACGGTACAGGTGTGGCTTCGTTGAAAAAATATGTGCAGATGATCAATGCGCAAAAGCCCGATGTCGTGCTGATCGTCGGCGATTTGATCGACAACAGCATCACCCCCTTGCTAAACCGACCTTTCGATCAAATTTTGTCTGAAATCCAAGCACCGCAAGGTATCTATATGGTGCCAGGAAATCATGAATATCTCAGTGATATTGATCGCGTGAAGGATTATCTGGGTCGCACTCCCATTACACTGCTGCAAGACTCCATAGTAACTCTGCGCGAAGGAATACAGATAGTGGGCCGAGATGATCTGCATAACAAGCGCCGTCTGCCACTGGAACAACTGTTGGCACGGACTGATCGCGAGCGGCCTACGATAGTTCTCGATCACCAACCCTATCACCTCTACAAGGCAGATTCGTTGGGCGTCGACGTGATGCTTTGCGGACATACACATCGCGGTCAGATATTCCCCCTAAACCTACTGGTCGATCAACTTTACGAGCAGAGTCATGGCTATCGCAAGTGGTCTCATTCACACATTTGGGTATCCAGCGGCCTCTCCCTTTGGGGGCCAACTTTCCGCATCGGAACAAATAGCGAGTTGGCGGTGATCGAAATTTCAGGTGTTTGACAAAAACGGTGCAGTCCCCGGTGCTTTTTTCGGGGAATTAGGGAATAATCGCCATTTTTTAAGCCAACAGAGCGCAAAAAGCACGAAAAAAAGCACGATAAAAGCAAGTGGCTCAAAATAAATCTGTAACTTTGTGCGATTTATAGAAGTATTTCACAACTTTTTAAGTAAAAATAAGATGAACGTTATTACAAAGACCGTCTCGTTGCCTGATGGACGCACCATCAGTATTGAGACTGGAAAACTTGCTAAGCAAGCTGATGGATCCGTAATGTTGCGTATGAACAACACCATGTTGCTCGCAACAGTTTGTGGGGCAAAAGATGCAAATCCCGGCACTGACTTCATGCCCCTTCAGTGCGACTACAAAGAAAAGTACTCTGCAGCAGGCCGCTTCCCCGGTGGTTTCACAAAGCGCGAAGGCCGTGCTTCAGATTATGAAATATTGACTTCACGTCTCGTGGACCGCGCTTTGCGTCCCCTCTTCCCCAGCGATTATCACGCTGAGGTGTACGTGAACATCACCCTCTTCTCTGCCGACGGCGTAGATATGCCCGACGCACTCGCTGGTTTCGCTGCAAGTGCTGCTTTGGCATGTTCAGATATCCCCTTTGACGGTCCTATCTCTGAAGTACGCGTGGCGCGCATCAACGGCGAATACGTAGTGAACCCTACATTCGAACAATTGGAAGGCGCAGACATGGACCTCATGGTAGCTGCAACTATGGACAACATCATGATGGTGGAAGGCGAAATGAACGAAGTGCCCGAAAGCGCTTTGCTCGAAGCCCTCAAGGTGGCTCACGAAGCAATCAAGCCTATGTGCCAATTGCAAATCGACCTGATGAAGGAATTGGGTACTGACGTGAAGCGTGAATACTGCCACGAAGTGAACGACGAAGAATTGCGCGAACAAGTGAAGAAGGAATGCTATGACGCATGCTACGCTATCACTAAGCAAGGACTCGAAAAGCACGCACGTCTTGAAGCATTCGAAGCTGTACGCGAAAACTTCAAGGAAGCTTACGCTGCTGCTCACGCTGATATGGCTGCTGAAGAATTGGACGAAAAGAACGGTTTGATCGACAAATACTACCATGACGTAGAAAAGGACGCTATGCGTCGTTGCATCCTGGACGAAGGTATTCGTCTCGATGGCCGTCAAACTACCGACATCCGTCCTATCTGGTGCGAAGTATCACCTCTGCCCATCCCCCACGGTTCAAGTATCTTCACACGTGGTGAGACACAAAGCCTCTCAACCGCTACATTGGGTACAAAATTGGACGAAAAGATGGTAGACGACGTATTGGACAAGAGCTACATGAAGTTCTTGTTGCACTACAACTTCCCTCCATTCTCTACAGGTGAAGCTCGTGCATCACGCGGCGTAGGTCGTCGTGAAATTGGTCACGGTCACTTGGCATGGCGCGGTCTGAAGGGTCAAATCCCTGCAGACTTCCCCTACACAGTACGCGTGGTGAGCGATATCCTCGAATCAAACGGTTCGTCATCTATGGCAACAGTTTGTGCTGGTACTTTGGCGTTGATGGACGCTGGTGTGCCCATCGCAGCTCCCGTCAGCGGTATCGCAATGGGTCTGATCAAGAATCCAGGTGAAGACAAGTATGCAGTACTTTCAGACATCCTCGGCGACGAAGACCACTTGGGCGATATGGACTTCAAGACCACTGGTACATTGAAGGGCCTCACCGCTACACAAATGGACATCAAGTGCGATGGTCTCTCTTACGAAATCCTTGAAAAGGCTTTGGCACAAGCTAAGGCTGGTCGCGAACATATCCTGGGCGAAATGATGAAGACACTGAGCGAACCTCGCGCAGACTTCAAACCTCATGTACCACGCATTGAAGCTATGGAAATTCCTAAGGAATTCATCGGTGCAGTGATTGGCCCTGGTGGTAAGATTATCCAAGGTATGCAGGAAGAAACTGGTGCTACTATCACTATCGACGAAGAAGATGGTGTTGGTAAGATCCAAGTTTGCGGTGCAAACAAGGCTATCATCGATGCTGCTATCGCTAAGATCCGTGCTATCGTAGCTATCCCCGAAGTGGGCGAAGTGTACGATGCTAAGGTCGTAAGCATCATGCCTTACGGTTGCTTCGTTGAATTCATGCCAGGCAAGGAAGGTTTGCTCCACATCAGCGAAATCGCTTGGAAGCGCCTCGAATCAGTGGAAGAAGCTGGTCTGAAGGAAGGTGACACTATCAGCGTGAAGTTGCTCGAAATCGACGAAAAGACTGGTAAGTTCCGCCTCTCACACAAAGTGCTCGAAGAAAAACCTGAAGGATGGGAAGACCGCCCAGCACGTCGTCCCCGTCGTGAAGGCGAAGGTCGTCCAGCACGTCGTGAAAACAAAGAGTAATTAGGTCTAACCTAGATATATTTAAAAGGTCTTGAAGGCGAAGTGAATTCCCTTCAAGACCTTTTCTCGTAAGTAATTGTGATGCCCAAAAAACCTGAAATGAATATTGAAATCATTGATAAAAGTAGGTTGATTGCGTAAATCTTATACCGAACTCACGTATTTCTAAAATGAAAAATCCAGAGCAGAAAAAGGAGAAAAAAGTAAGACCTTGTGAAAATTTCGCGACGTCTTGTGCAAAAAACATTAGACCTTTTTTCAACAAGGTCTTGACTTTTTCAAACAAGGTCTAATGTTGTCGCTACGACTCAAATTATCCGACACACACCGTTTGTCAAAATTTTTCGTTTTTTTTAAAACAGAAAATTAGTTCTGTATAGCAGTCAGAATTCCATTATCAAAGTACAAATAACTGCCCCAATATACCCATTGTTCATAAACAAATCCTTTGAGAATTGTTGAGTTAATGTAATTAGGCTCCCCCCAAGCTTCTATACACATTTCTTTGGTCATATTTAGACACACACGTCCTTCGCTAATCAATTTGCCATACCTACTCCCATATTTTTTTATGATGCGTTTGCTACGCTCTATACGAGCTTGCTCTGCCAAACGCAGTCTTTCCTCCTCCTTAATTCTTTGCTCTTCCTCAGAGTTTTTCCTTTCCGCTATAATATTATCATATTCTCTTTCTAATATAAATCGATTACGATATTTTCTATCTTTAGGGGTAAAGACACCATAACATTCTTCTGTAAAAGAACTAAACGGAATTTTTACTTTAGCACCATCCCTTTCCAACAAGAAGAACGGCTTAACCAGCTCATGGTCTTTTGAATGTACAAATGTAACATCACAACAATGCCATTTTTCTTCAGGCTTAATATTTACAAGTGAGCCATTATTAATATCAACAAGCTCATCCAAACCAGTTGTTGATATAACATCCTGACCTTTATATAGTTTTTGCATTTTTTCAAAATAAGGTACTAAGAAAAATTTACTTCTATTTAATTCATTATCTCTACAAATCCAATATAATTCCTCTCCAGAAGTCTCATTCTTTAATGTAAACCGCAAATAATATTTACTGTCGGATTTACTCTCCCAATCTTCCAAAGCAATGAAAAGTCCTTTTTTTGCATCAATATATTCTGCAATTTCGATATTAAGAATTGTAAAGTATGTATTCTGAATAGAATCGTATGGCGTGTAAATATTATGACCTTTCTTGTCTTCTACTGCTTTGTATATAGAAGTTTTTACGACAAAACCCTTCTCGTATTTTTCTTTCATCTTCTGATATGAAACCAGAGCATTCCCCTCTAAACTGCTTACATCACCAAAAACTACAGCCAAGTCAGATTTTTCAAACGGTACATGTTTTTTAACAATTTCACGAATAGACTTTGACTTCAAGTAGGAAGTAAAGCTATTGAAACCGAACATTTCTGACACATCTTTCGTATATTTATTTGAAAGTAAAGGACAATACAACTTATATCCAATGTATTTTTTGTATTGAATACAGTTTTCTTGAATAGATATATTAGAAAGACTATCAAAGGGCTCTGGTTTAATCACATTTTTTTCTTGAACTTCTTCATCCAAAATTGTAATTTGAGCTTTAACAAAAACACTCCACAAACATAAACAACCTGTTAGTAAAAAAAATTTATTCATAAAAAAATGCGAATAAAACTATAATAGTAGTTCAACTGACATAAAATTGCTGCAAATAAACTCATTATATTTTATTTAACCAAATATTTACATTAAAAGTTTATGATAGGTAAAGCAGTTAACGCAATTAATTTGCGATAAAAGACAACACTCCTATTAATGGGACAAACTAAGCAACATTGCCTTAGTTTCTCCACTTTGCAGTCCTATAAATATAAATACTTTTCAAAAATCACCCTTCAAAAAAGATTGGAGCACCCAGGGGCACTCCAATCCTAATTATATTCTAACGACACTGGGTCGTAAGTTCAATTATTGAGCAGTCACTTCAATTGCATATTCGTGGAAGTGACGAACGCTCTTGAGCAAGCGGCGCAATTCGACGATGATTCTCTCTGTTTCCTGCAAGATGTCAAGAAGAGAGTAGCGCCCCTCCTCTATTTTATATATACCTTGCGACCATCGATGATGTAGATGCCACGAGTAGGATGTGCTACTTGGCGTCCGCTAAGGTCATAAACTTTCCCGTCGCATTTTGCAGATACACTTTCTATTGCTGTGGGCACTGTAGCTTCGATGCGAAAGAGGTTGCTGTAGTTGCTGGCATAACCTACTCCGCTAGACCAAGCATCGAATACGCCTGATGAAAGCAAAATCAATGTGCCATCAGTAGTACCATTGGCGCGTTTGCTGGTAATGTAGTAGGTGCCTGGTACGGTGCCGCTAGCATCGTTGATGCTCCAATCGCAATAGGTGGCGTTGTAGGTAGACAATGTACCAGCATTGTTGTTGTAACCATAATTATTGCCTGCACGCCAAATCATATACGAGTTTGAAGCTTCGTTGTAGAGGCTGTACTTGCCACTATTTTCTTTTTTGCAAACAAACTTTGCTGCATCGCCCAAGTATTCTACTGGATCATTGCTGATAGAGAGCACGTTTTGGTCATTGATATAAAGCGCATACTCTTTGCCATTTTGTTGTACATTGGTAAATGTTACCACCTTGCCATCCCAAGGGTCTGCCAAAGGTTCGCCTGCCAATACGCCATAAACCTTGTCTACTTCTGCAGTTGTGGGGTTGTCTGACAATGCTACGACGGCTTTCTTCGCATCTGCCTTTGTTGCTGCTGATACACTCGAAGCATCAATCATCGCATTGAGGTAATTCTGGACAAATGCCCCACGAGATACATTGCGATTGACCACGTATGTGCCGCCTGTGATATAGTCGAGGTCGTATGCTACGTAGATGTTGTCAAAACCGTCAAAGTTGTGTTGACCTTCACCATTAGGGAAACTTGTTGATACAGGGTTATTACGCTTGCCCCAGCCAGTCAATGTCTCTTCGTAGATAAAACCGATGCGGTCGTCTGCTTGCAAGTCGAGTGAGCTATAAGCCGAAGATGTGTTGCTGACTTGATAGAAACCATTCCAGTCGGTAGAGAAATTGGCTACCGAGTTCATGTCGGTGTAGTCTGTCAATTCCTTGTAGTAGATACCTACGTTGGTACGACCGCTACCAGTGGGCAGTGATTGCAAAGCGAGATACATATCCTTGTTGTCAGTAGTTCTCTTGACAGGTACGATCAAGATTTCGCCGTTTGTGGAGTTGCCACCAGGAGTGAGACCAGAACCAGCGAAAGTACATTTTACGTCGGTAGACCAAGCGCCCTCGCCAGCCAATGTATTAGTGTAGGTATATATATTATAAATACGTCCACCACCTACGCGGCTTGACAGGATCACGCGGCCGTCTGGCATTTCTTCACATTTGGGTTCATCACCACCAGGAGCGGGCAAAGCAGATGCACCGCCCAATGCGTGCCATGTACGACCGAAGTCGTCAGAATAAATCACACGGTTGCCGTTTGGACGAGCACACATTGCTGCATAGAGACGATAGTATTTGTCTTTCTTGACAATGCGGCTTTGGAATATCTTACCACCGCCAACGAATGCAGCTTGCATAGGGTTGCCTGCGTCGAAGAGGCTGTAAATGTCTTCAGTCACATTGACAGGCTTCTCCCAAGTATTACCATTATCCTTGCTGTGGATGGTTGCAATCATATTGGGATTTTGGCGAGTCGTATTGCCATTGCCATATACCGTACATCCTGCCACAGCGATGATCAGTACTTCATTGCTAGTCCTGTCGGCAACAATAGCAGGATCACCAAAGGCTGTATCAAAATAGTTGACAGTAGCAGAAGTTTTTCCGTTGCCCACTGCCACATCGATCATATTGCTCCAGGTGGTACCATGGTCATCGCTTGTGCGACATACGATATCCACCTGTCCATATCCAGGGTCGGTACCACATACCAAGCGTGCTGCAGCAGTAATCAAGCGGCCGTTGCTGGCTGTTGTGATGCCGGGGATACGATAGGGGGGGACGACCCCATCTCCCTTACTCGTGTTGTAGAGATCTTGCTTTTGAGCAGGAGTTTTGATAGTTACATTACTCACTTTAATCGTTGTGCCTTCCACCTTTACATCAGCAGATCTCACGATATTTCCCACGATTCCCACAGAAAGAGAAACTGTAGAGATATCTGTATCGGTAATGAAGAACCCTCCATTAAATGCCGTTTCAGATATACCGCCATTCTTATAGGTTACGTAGACGTCTTTGCCGCCATCAATCTTTACTTCATAAACCTTTTTATCATCCACATTAACTTCTTCAAAGCGCCACAGATTGTCATCGGCTGTTGCTCCACCGTCTGTCCATGTAGTCACGAAATCTACTCCTGAGAGTTTAAAGTTGCTACCACCATTGGTACAGTTGATGGCTTCGGTGAAGTAGTAGTAGCGATGCTCGCCAACGTCAGAGGTAGAACCTACTGTCAGTTCATTAAAGGTTCCCACCACAGAACCGCCATAGCTGGCGCCAGCCACAAGTGCATTGCCATCGCCATTTTTCACTCCCAGCTTGTTGCCATCCTTCACGGTGATGTGCCAAATACCATTGTTTGTATTTACCATTTGGTTGGATTGGAGTGTGAAGCGCATACTATTGCCGCTCAACAACGCATCATTATAAAGGTGCTCCGTACGGTTTGTGGCTTTACTTACCAAGTGATAATAGCCAGTCTTTACATCCTTGGGTTCGGGAATTTCTACCTCCAGACCATTGAGGAAATTCTCAAGGTCATTAACCATTGGGGCGCAATCTTCGCCCACTACAGCATGACCTTCGAAACGCTTCAGGAGTGCATTCAACTTTTTCAATTGCTCAGGATTATTCTTGTATTCCTCCTTGAGAATTTGCACCTTTTCGTATTGATGAATACCTTCGATCAATCTTTCGAAGCGTACACTGGAGCGATTGCCAGGATAGTAGCAATAGGTGTCGCCCGAACCAAACTTGCGGAAACGGCTATCTGTCAGTGGATGCTCGTCCCAGTTGATCCATGCCCAATGCAAATAGCCACTCAAATCATTGGCTGCCGCATAAAGAGGTAGGAATGTCGCTTCAGCAGGGAAGGAGTTGGTGTAGATATTAGGCTCAACATCGGCACAACTGGTATAGATGGTTGTCACACGATTTTTGGCTTTGCGGTCTGCACGTTGAGCTGCTGTAAACTGCTTATCTTGTCCCAAAGCCACGCAGAAGTCTTGCAATTTGTCACTCAATGAAGAATGGTAATTGCCCGCCAATGCCATGTTGAAGCCATGCGCTTTGGCTATGTTGTAAGCATTCAGCATATCTGCTTCTGCGCGTTCATCCATCGCGATATTAGTTTTTTCGAACCATCCCTTTTCTTGCAGGTGAACCTTAAACGCCGCCAGGAAATTGTTCCACAAATCTTTATATTCAGATGAAGATGTTGTCGTCTTGATAAACTTGAACTGTGCCGTAGCTTCGTCCCAGTATCTGAAATTCATATCCCAGGGAACCATGCTGAAACAGTTGATTTGTTTGTCTATACCATACTCAGCACAAAGTTCAACGTACTTGTCGAAGATGGTGTAGTCATAAGCCCATGTACCATTAGCCTTCTTGGTAGTTTGTACCATAGGATCAAAAAGGTCGTGAGTCTGCTCGCCCCAAGGTTCGTAGAACATAATGGCACTCACTGTGCGTTGTCCGGCACGACCCAAAGCTGCAAGATATGGGCGCAAAGCCTCAATGTGCTCGTTGCTCCAACGTTCCACTTGGTAGTAACGGCTTACGGAATAAGGTTGTTGCCAAAAGTCGAGATGGAACTTTTGATCCTTTACTTCGGGCAGTTGATGATCGTTTACACATATGTCGAGGGGAAGCGTTCTGACTACTTGCCCTTGCTCGTCTACAACCTCTAATGCTGTGTTGTAGACGCCTGCCTGTATTCCGCGAGGAACTTCGATAGTACACCAGACGGGGCGTGTCTCCATAGCTGGTACGGCGTGAGCTTTGTCTTGGTCGATGACGTCTGCGACGAGCCATTTTTGCAAGCCTGTGGGGTGATAGCCGCAAGCTTTGTAGTCGTCGGTGATGACATAATTCACGAAACGAGCATCGCCAGCATTGATGCCAGTAGTCGCTCCGTCCTTTTTCCACTCAGTCATACGTACACGCAACATACCTTGGTCACTCTTGCTGAACAGTACTGCTTGGATGTTGGCACGTTCGCCTTGCCAAGCATATATCTTGGCGGTATTCTTGATAGCATGATCAGGTACTTCGTGCAAGCTGTAGAATCCATCGCGCGAACCCCAACTTGCTTGCAAACCTTCTGCCAGTTGGTTCCATGAAACTGTATTTGGCGTAGTGCCTACGCGAGGTTCCTTGTAGTCATTGATCGGATATTTTTCTTCTTCAACTCCTTCAGCAGCCTTGCCAGTTACCTTCAGCATAACATCGATGATGGCACCGCCATCGCTCAGGAACTTGTTGCCAGAACCTGCAGGGTCGATGCTGTTCCACTCAACCTTGTAGCGCATGCGATAACTTGTACCGATCTCAGCATCAGCTGGTACCTTGAAACTTCCAGGGGTCAAAACATTACCCGACGACAAGTAAACGCCGTCGCTGTTCCACCCACTATCGCCATCGCCATCCTTACTGTAGAGCGACCAACACATCAATTCGTTGCCAGCACCTTGGGTGTAAGGGCCAGCACCCTCGATGTTCACATCGAACTGCTTGTTTTGGTTCCAGTCTACATATACGTAGCCGTGCATCCACTCGCCGTTGATAGAAATGTTGGGTGTGACCACTTCGCCAGCCAAGACTTCAAATGTGGTAGATGTCTTGTCGAAGTAGGCTTGACAACGCGGAGCCGAAGCAATGTTCTGTAGCACTTGTTCTGGAGATTGACTACCCTCTATGCTCACCGCTTTGGGGTAGTGTGTCGCATGACTAACGTTGACGTTAGCTCCATGCGCTACATAGTAGTCGGATTGCGCATAAGCACCTGTGCTGAACAATGTGCTGAATAGCGCAAGAAGAGAAATGATTTTGTTTCTCATAAGTATGAATTTAAGTTGAATATATTCTTGTATGGCAACAAATTTACCATAAAAAATGTTTTTCTGCAAATTTTTTAAGGCGTTTTTGTAGATTACCCCCCCCTAAGGAACTGCTAATCAGAGGAGTAGAGAAGAATGTTGTGAGCCGCGACTATGGCTTTCACTCTATGAAGGTAAAGTCCTGTCAGCATGTGTAGAGTAACCTGAATGCATGGTAATATCTATTCCAAGGTTATGGCACAAGAAAAGGATATCTCGTGTTGAGACATCTCCTCCTGTTTGTATATGTATATTTATATGTATGTCTGTGAGGCGTAGCTGCTGTGAAAGTCTTTTCATTTGTTGCCAAATAGGTTTATGACTTGTTAGGAGTAGTCCACATTTTTAGTAGGCTACGAAAAAATAAAAAAACTTTCTGTTGTTGAAACCGCCTGTAGATAAACGGTGAGTAGGGTGTTTTTGAAATGTTAAAAAAATCTATCTACATCAATTAAGATGAAGACGCCCTGGTATATGTATTATCTTTGCACTTGAAATGAGAAGGCCGACATGTCAGATTGAAAAGTCAATCATTGTCTGCATACTCCTTTCGCGCTCTTTGACTTGTTGTAAACAGATTTTAATTTGGACCGTTGGATGGTTGGTCAGTCTAGGCAGATATTAGACTTATATAATATTCGTATGGAATAGTATTGCTGCTTGTGCCTCAATGCATACGTCCTACACTTCTAGTCGTGTGCCCTCTGGGGCATAGACCAATAGTATTAAATGTTCGGGACGGAAGGTGTCGAGCGCAGCTTGATGCAGTTCTTCGGCGGTCAGTGCATTAATGGTTTTGGCCAGTTCGTCCAAATCACGATGAGAGGCATAGCGAGAGTAGGCACGTCCCAATGCCACGGCATACCCCTCGTGAGCATCGCGGGAGATTCCGATCTGTCCGATGAATTGGCGCTTGGCTGCATTGAGTTGTCGTTCGGTCATGGGTTCGCGGAGCAAACGTACCAATTCACGATAGACCAACTTGAGGCATTTGCGCACGTCCGAAGCGTCGCAACCAAAATAGGTGGTCCATTCGCCGACGTCGGGGTAGGTGGAGTAGGTGGATTCGACGGTGTATACAAGGCCGGCCTTCTCGCGCAGTTGCATATTCAAGCGTGCATTCATGCCCGGTCCGCCCAGTATATTGTTGAGTAGCATCAAGGCAAAGCGGCCCGGATGGCGTCCGCCGTAGGCTTTGGTGCCCAGCACAACATGTGCTTGGTGGGTGGCGCGGTCTACGAGACGTCGCGTCGCGGGTTGGAAGTGTAAGAAATCGATAGGAGATCCTTTGTCAGAAGATGGGTTTTCTATTTCCTCTGTCACCTGATTTTCTCCCATTTCATCGCCAAATTTGACATTGCCTGTACAGTCCTCTTCGGCTACATCGAACAAACGACACAAAGTCTTGATTACGGTCTTGAAGGAGACTTGCCCATAGACATAAAATACAGTATTCTCGGGTTTGTAGTAGCGTTGTGCAAAGTCAAGCGCATCTGCAGTGGTATATGTACGTAGACGTTCGGCAGACCCCAATATATCTCTGCCCAAAGGTTCGCCCAGGAATAAATTTTCCTCGAATTCATCGAAGATTATCTCGCTCGGTGAGTCCTGATAACTATCGATTTCATCGCAGATAACTTCGACTTCGCGTGTAATCTCTTGTTGTGGATAGGTGCTGTGAAATACGATGTCCGTCAGTAGGTCTGCTGCACGGCGGAAGTCTTGGCGCAGCACTGTGGCGCAGTATACCGTCTCCTGTTTGTTGGTGAAGGCATTCAGTTCGCCACCTACGCACTCTAGACCGTTTGAGATTTGCCATGAGCGTCTCTTCTTTGTTCCTTTGAACGTCATGTGCTCGATAAAGTGTGCCATGCCAGATTCATGGGGCAACTCGTGGCGAGTACCTGCAGCAATGACATAGCCACAATAGAGCACCTCCGACGTGGAAGGTTCGTGGATGATGCGCAGGCCGTTGGGCAATGTATATATAGAGTGTGCTTTCATTGTCAAGGTGTTTGCAAGAGATATTACACGGTTTGGTCTTCTACTCAGTGAGTCTTTCTAAATCTGTCAAGAAAATGCTCGTGGTACAAAATGTGAGCAGCAAAGAGCAATAAGCAAACGGTATTTATCGCCAACTTAACACCTATACCCCACGACTCGGGCTGCTGTGTCATCACGGTGTAGAACAATGCGGTCATTGCGACGTATACCGCGATAGACTTCAAGGGATAATTGATGGGATAGTAGCGTTGGCCAACAAAGTAACTGAGCAGCATCGCCGTACCATAACCTGCTACACCAGCCCAAGCACAGGCAATATAGCCAAACTGAGGTACAAAGATGACATTGACAACTATCAGTACGGCGCAACCTATTCCCGAGAACCAGGCACCCCAGATGGTTTTGTCAATGAGCTTGTACCAGAAGGATAGGTTGAAGTAAATGCCCATCATGATTTCTGCTGCCATCACAATAGGTACTACGCGCAGGCCAGGCCAATATCCCGGTGCAATGATGTGCTTCAAAATATCAAGATATGCTATTACTGCAAGAAATGCCAGTAGGTTGAGGATGATGAAATACTTCATCGCTTTGGCATAGGTGTCGCGATTATCTTTGTCCTTGTGCTTCCCAAATACGAAAGGCTCATAGGCGTAACGAAAGGCTTGGGTAATCATCGCCATAATCATAGCAATTTTTACGCAGGCACCATATATGCCCAATTGAGCGTGGGGAGTGACACCATCCACCGTTTCTGAAATGTGAGGATATAAGATCTTGTCGGCAGTTTGGTTAAGAATCCCTGCAATACCTAAGATTAAGATTGGCCAGGCGTAGGTCCACATTTGACGAAACAAAGCCTTGTCAAAAGTCCATTTGAACCCTGTGAGTTCTTTCCAGAATAGGAATGTGATGCTGCTTGTGCAAAGCAAATTGATAGCAAAGATATAGAAGACATCACTGCCATCCAATGCAAGGAAGTAGATGAGATTGAGCGTGATATTAAGGGTGATAAAAAGCAACTTGAGCGCAGCAAATTTCAGCGGTCTGCGCTTGTAGCGCAAGTAAGCGAATGGGATGCATTGGAAGGCATCCAGTGCGACGCATACTACCATCATGGCGATATATTCAGGATGTTGGGCATATCCCATAGCTACAGAAATCGGTTGAAGCCCCAGCATTATCGCAATGACAAAGAGCAAACCGACACTACCTACTGCTATGAGTGTCGTAGAGTAGACACGCTCGGGTTGATCTTCTCCCTTGTTGACAAAACGAAAGAAAGCTGTCTCCATACCAAAGGTGAGTAGCACTAGGAGTAGAGCTACATAACTATAAACTTCGGTCACTACGCCGTAGCCACCGTTTTCTACTGCCAACTTTGCTGTATATAGTGGCACCAATAGGTAGTTCAGGAAACGTCCTACGACACTGCTCATGCCGTAGATTACAGTATCTTTCATCAATGCGCCGAGGCCGCCGCCCGAGAGTTTGTTTTTTTGCTTTGAAGCCATATCTGTATAGATTGATGTCTTGTTGTAATTGAAAATCTAAGTTTATCGCAAGTTGTTTTCTACGTAAAGAATAAATAGCATACCCCTATGGCTGCGATGATACCTGCTAAATCGGCCAAAAGCCCACAGGTAACAGCATGGCGCGTATGGCGAATGCCGACAGAACCAAAGTAAACAGCTAAGATATAAAACGTAGTGTCTGTGGACCCTTGGAAAATACAACTTAATCTACCTACGAATGAATCTGCACCATACGTTGTCATCGCATCAACCATCATACCGCGTGCACCGCTACCGCTAAGTGGTTTCATCAGTGCCGTTGGCATAGCCCCTGCCCATTCTGCATCACATCCGGTCAAGCCTATCAGCCAGCGTAGTCCGTCGATGAGCCAATCCATAGCACCCGATGCGCGGAACACACCAATGCCGACAAGCATGGCAACGAGATAGGGGATGATGCGAATGGCTGTGTCAAATCCTCCCTTGGCTCCTTCGACGAAGGCTTCGTAGACATTGACTTTCTTGCGAATCCCTGCTAAGAGGAAAGCCATGATGATAAGGAAGAGTAGGATATTTGCAATATTGGTGCTGAGTATTTCTACTTCGGCGCTACTGAGTTGATGAAATCCCCAGGCCATTGCAGCCAGGAACACTGAGATACCCCCCAAAGCAAGGAGGATGGTGCGATTAAGCAAGTTGATGCGCTGATAGAGCGACGTTACGATGATTCCGACCAAGGTCGAAACGAAAGTGGCTAAAAGGATAGGTAAAAAGACGTCTGTAGGTTGTGCGGCATTTTGCTGTGCACGGTACACCAAAATGCTGACCGGTATCAGCGTCAGTCCACTCGTGTTGAGTACCAAAAACATGATCATCGAGTTTGATGCAGTGTCTTTCTTAGGGTTGAGTTCTTGTAGCCCCTCCATCGCTTTTAGACCGAGCGGTGTTGCTGCGTTGTCCAGACCAAGCATGTTGGCAGACAAATTCATAAAAATGTTGCCTACGACAGGGTGGTTCTTGGGGATTTCAGGGAAGAGTTTTGCAAACAGAGGTCCCAGTAAGCGTGCAAGGAAGTTTACCACGCCCCCCTTTTCTCCGATCTTCATTACACCCAACCAAAGCGACAATACACCAGTCAAACCCAAGGAAATCTCGAATGCTGTCTTTGCGGTCGAAAAGGTAGAATCCATAATTGCAGGAAAGACGCCAGTGTCTCCCAAGAAAATCAATTTGATCAATGCTATGACAAATGCGATAACAAAGAATGCAATCCAAATATAATTTAATACCATGTTTTACGAATAGTTGTTGTGGTTCTTAGCCAGTTCCTCTAAAAATTCAAAACTTCTCGCAAAGTTAAAGAAATTCGTTGAGTTGTACAATAAATAGCCTATTTCTTTGTTTTGAGGATATAGCGATAAAACTATGGGCTTGTCATGTGGGAACGTATGTCTGCTATAAGTTAAAAAAGGACTTGTTGCCATGCTAATAACGTTTCTTGGTAGGATAGAGTTCAAAATGTCGTACAAAATAAGTAATTTTTTACTGTGTGCACATTTAATTTCTGCTTGATATGGCTTTTTCAAAAAACATTGATTACTTTTGTGCGACTTGATGAATTATAATAAAAACAAACAATATAAATATATGAAACCAGCAAGTGGAAAATTGGGTGTACTTTGCGTCGGTTTGGGCGCAGTCACCACTACTTTTATCACCGGAGTCCTGATGGCACGCAAAGGTTTGGCTAAGCCTGTGGGTTCGATGACTCAATATGATAAAATCAGAGTAGGTCGAGGCGAAAATAAGCAATACCTGCACTATGGCGAGATAGTTCCGCTGACAGAACTAAAGGATATGGTGTTTGGCGCATGGGATGTATTTCCTGCGAATGCTTTTGAAAGCGCTGTCAATGCTGACGTTCTTCGTGCGAAGGATATTCTACCTGTCGAGGATGAGTTGAAAGCCATTGTGCCGATGAAGGCTGCTTTTGACAAGAACTATGCTAAGCGTCTGGATGGCGATAATGTGAAAGATTGTGCTACGCGTTGGGAAATGGTGGAAGCATTGCGTGAAGATATTCGCAAGTTTAAGGCAGAGAACGACTGCGAACGCATCGTCGTGCTTTGGGCTGCTTCGACCGAGATTTATGTTCCTGTCTGCGACGAAGTACATGGCACACTCGCAGCGCTTGAAACTGCGATGAAGGCAGACGATCGTGAACACATCGCCCCCTCTATGTGCTATGCTTATGCAGCTTTGGCGGAAGGAGCTCCTTTCATTATGGGTGCGCCCAACACCACGGTGGATATTCCCGCCATGTGGGAAATGGCAGAAAAGGTTAAAATGCCAATTGCTGGTAAGGATTTCAAGACGGGACAAACCCTTGTGAAATCAGGATTTGCACCTATCATCGGCACCCGTTGTCTGGGATTGTCGGGATGGTTCTCTACAAATATTCTTGGCAACCGCGACGGATTGGTGCTTGACGAACCAGCAAATTTCCATACCAAAGAAGTGTCAAAGCTTTCGACTTTGGAAAGTATCCTTGTTCCCGAAAATCAGCCCGACCTCTATACCGACTACTATCATAAGGTGCGTATCAACTACTATCCACCTCGCAACGACGACAAGGAAGGTTGGGACAACATAGACATTTTCGGTTGGATGGGCTACCCTATGCAAATCAAGATCAACTTCCTTTGTCGCGACTCCATCCTGGCTGCTCCACTCTGCCTCGACCTTGTGTTGCTTTCCGACTTAGCAGCGCGTGCTGGTAAGTATGGCAATCAGCATTTCCTGAGCTTCTATTTGAAGAGCCCAATGCATGATTACACCAAGGGTGAAGTTCCCGTAAACCACCTCTTCCAACAATACACCATGCTCAAGAATGCTATCCGCGAGATGGGAGGTTACGAGGCGGACGAAGAGTTGGATTGATCCTCCTCGTTACCGCTTGGGGCATTTAAGTTTTGTCAATATCTAAGCGTTATAAGAAATCTTTTGCGAAGCACTCTGTTGATTGCAACAGGGTGCTTCGCCTTATTTTTTTTATGCCATTATGCCTTTGTCCCACATCTCCTTTTGTGGCGTTTTTAGTTTGTTTATAGTACGGATTAAGAGGTGTTTTTGAATCTGTCAGGAAGGTAGGAAAAAAGTCAAAGCCTTGTTTGAAAAAACCGTTCTGGAATTTGAAAAAGGTCTAAGTTTTTTTGAAAAAGGTCTAATGTTGTGAAAATGGTCCTTTGCTTAGTGCCTTTTGAAAGATAAAGGGGAGGCAATCTCTAGTCGATAGAGTTTGCTTCCCCTTGATATCAGGTCTTATCCCACTGGATAAGTGCTTTTGAGAGAACTGAAACCATTATGGCTTCGTAGGTGTTTTAATAAAGCGAGTTAACCATTTTGACTCGTTGCTTTGCCGCGTTTCGGCTAGGCTTTATAGTATTTATATTCAGATTCTTCTATTTTTACTCGGCCAGGCATTTGATAAAATCTTTCGTCATCTGTCCAGTCAGGTCCGTGATACAAAAAGTGTCATCATTTAAGTAGATGTGCACCAGTTCTACGATGGTGTTGCCTTTTCTTCTTTGATAGATTTGGTACTTATCGCCATAGGCGTAGAGTGTAAATCTCTTTTTGTTGAGTGTCGCCAGATTTAGCGCATTTTTATAGTGGAGTGGCGCTGTGTCTTTGTCTACGCTGCGGATCACTTGTAGTGTCTTTATTTGGCGTATGATATTTTTTGTATCATTATCATTCTTCACCATTTCGGTTTGCAACATTTCTGTCATCATTTCTGGACTGACCGTTTTGCAGGTTAGATTTGCATCTTCATGGGCATATAATGCCATAAACTGTGTAGCAAAATCTCGTTCCTGCTGTGCCGATGCATACAATGGCAGGCAGAGTAGCAATAAGGCAAATATCACTTTTCTCATTTCGTCGTGTGGCGAATAGATGATGAGTCTTTATTTAATCTTGCGCATTGTGGAGTCTACGACAACCAGGTTGGTGTCTCTCAGACTCTTGCTGATATTACCTAATTCCTTGAGACTAAACTCTAAGGCTTCGTCTACCTCTGTTGCACTGTAGGTATCTTTGTACGAGCTCTTGTTGTAATCCCAAGAGATCTTAGGTCCATTGTCTTGGAATAGACCCTGTGCAGCCGAACCAACGAGTACAACGATTGCGACTGAGGCTGCTGCGCGGAAGAAGGGGCGTAGGCGATAGAAAGTTGTTGCACGTTGAGCGCGGACAACCGTTTTTCCCGCTTTGGGTTCTTCGTTTTTCTCGCCCACCAACTCCAGCATCTTTTTGTCAAAGTCTGCGCCAAGGGGTTCTATTTGTCCAGCCACTTCTTCGTATTCGAACAGCGACTTGTATTGCGCCAAGTGAGCAGGCACCTCCTCTTGTGTGAAGAAGGCGTGCAGGATGCTTTCCTCTGCAGCAGAGGTCTGGCATTCCCAGTAGCGCTCTAGTAGTTGTTCGATATATTTATAATCCATGACTTTCTATTTTTTGATATTGTTGACGGAGCAATTGTCGTGCGCGGTGATGTGTCACCTTGACGTTCTCTTCTGTCATCTCGAGGATTTGCGCTGTCTCTCTCACGCTTTTCCCTTCGATGTCGCGAAGTTGCAGGATAGTTCGCAGTCGTTCGGGCAGTTGGTTGAATAGGCGGTGTACGTGCCTGAGTCGTTCGTCTCGTTCCAACCGTTCGTCGGGTAGTGGGCTAATATCGGCGGTCTCTATCGGATTTTCGTCGAGTGAGAGATGCTGTGCGTCGCGCTTTTCCCGTCTGTCGAGTGCCAAATTTCTGCAGATGGTCATGCAGTAGGCTTCGATAGAGTCGACTTTCCCAAGTTCTTCCCGCCGTTGCCAGGCTCTAATGAGCGTGTCCTGCGTCACGTCCTCTGCTTCCGCGCTATCGAGAGTGATACGCAGAGCCAACCTGAAGAGTTTGTTCTTCAAAGGCAAGAGGTCGTATCTGAAGTCGATCTTTTTCATTGCTCTCTATAGTTAAGACGGATAAGTGACGGAAAGGTTACAAAAAAAAGTGAGATTTTTTTTATTTTTTTCGGAAAAAGTGCTTTTTCTTCATTTTTTCAGCCTTTAAGACTTCGGGGTAAGGTGCCTTGGTGCTATTGGCAGTCGACTACCTTTTGGGTAGCAATGATGACGTGGCGCTCATTGTATAATGTGGTAGCGAACCAGTAATCCTCGCCACCGTCGCGCAGTTTGAAACGTTTACGTAGTTCCGCCACTGTGCCTGGAAAATTGCGCACGGCCAGATTGGCTTGCTTTGTTGCGGCGAGCAGAGGACGAATCTCGCGCTTGCCGAACCCGCTGATGGTATGCACGCGAAAGACTCTACCTGGGAAATCCTCCACGAGGTGTTCTGCGGTGTAAAGGTGGCTGTTGGGGTGAAGTTTTTCCAGTCCAAAGCGCTCGCTCATCAGGCGAAATGCACCCGCTTTGAGTACTGCTGCACCCGGTTCGTAGAGAAAAGTTTTTACTTCGTCGGTATATTTCACGGCAGCCCTACTTTCAGCATTGGCATCAAAGGAAAAGTCGTAGCGGTCGTCGTGGCAGATAATTTTTGTTAGACCTTTATCACAGGGGTAAAGCAGGAGTAATTCTTTGCATTCGCCTCCGACAGCTACAATGTGTACTTCGGCAGCAGGCCCTAAGGATTGCATGGCGCGAGTAATATCCAGCATAGGCGAGAGCTTGATCATGACGTGCTTTGCTTTTTCCAACAGACTTGGCATTAGTTCTACTGCGTTGGGGGTGCAATCTTCTACCAATAAGACTTTGCGTCCTACATCCGAACGGCGGGCTGGATCTAAATAGATCAAATCCTGAGGTGGTAGGGTGGGGAGAATTTCTTCGGCCACGCCGTTGATCACATCCACAGACTTGGTGCCGAGCAAGGGGAAATTGTGTCGTGCTATACGGCAGAGTTCTTCGCTTTGCTCCACGTAGGTGCCGTGCTCGAATAGTTGTGACAGGGTAGAAAAGTCCACACCAAATCCACCTGTCAAGTCGGTCATTTTGTCGCCACCCTTGGGAAATAGCTGCAAGATGACTTGCTTTTTGTATAGTGCTGCCTTTTCGCTAGAACACTGCTCCATAGAAATCGATGGTGGAGCGAGTAGATCATCGATTTCAGCCCAGCGTGGTAATTTCTTGGCAAGAGGTGAATGCTTCATGTATTAAATATTGTATTATATAAAAACTGCTGTTGCACTACCATCTATTCGAACAAACGAGGTTAGATGTTGGTGCAACAGTTGCTTTTTTATTGTGGCCATCCCAATTTGCTGATTTGAGCAGCATAGGGGTCTTTTTGAGTCAAGAAACCGGCATATTGATTTTTGATATTACCGTCGTATGCCTTAAAAATATTGTTGGCAAACAGGATGTCTGTGATTTTGTTGTTTCTGACATAGTCCTTCATATTCCTTGTGAAATAGCGGTGGTCTATGACATGGATTTCTTCGAAAGAGTAGAACAAGAAACCTGGTATGAGGTTGCCAAAACTATCCTTAAGTATGATCAAGCGGCGCTTGTTCTTGGTGCCAGTTTGTACTTTGACGATTTGGCAGTCTGAAGCCATGTAGGTACAGTAAGCACCGCCGCTACCATCTTTGTACTTCCAGAAGAAGGGACCTTTGCTTGCGGCGCGAACGCCTGTCACCTTGTACTTCTTGTCTATATTGTAGCCGTAATAAGTCGTTTCGTAGTCGATATTTTGTGGAACGTAGTATACAAAATCTTCGGGAGCGCGCTTCAGAGCAATATCATTGGAATAACCATACATCGAACCGACGTAACCGCGTACAGCCTTGCGCTCATAACTGCTGAGGGGCTTGAATGGTACGCCTGCCACTTTTGCAAATTCTTCTGCTGCGTAGTAAGCGCCCAACGGTGCCCAGTGGTGGTCTGTACGCAAGTAGATAGGTTCTGCTGCGTGGTCGCCCAGGGCATTGTAGACGTTGACCTTCTTCACGCTATCGTCTAAGTGGGCAAAGATATTCTTGATGACAGGTAACTGGGGCTTTGAGAATTCCTTAGCCTTTTCTGGCAGATAATACTCTGTCGAGGTTGGGATGACTGTGCAATATACATTAACCTTGTCTCCAAAAGTCTTTTTATAGAGATTGGCCGCTTCAGCATAGCCAACACCACCCTTTTCGGTTCCACCAAATGCCATCAGAGCACGTACATTTTCGCCAGAGCCAATCACAACGATACCGCGGTTAGCAATTTTTGCCTTTTCGTCAGCGGTCACTTTGTTGTTGTATTCACCCAGTTCGCGACCTTGGTTGGCATTGTCCTCCTCGGGGACAGGTTGGTCTTTTGACGAGTGGAATGTGATTTGTTCTTCTTCTGAGAAACTGAAACGGAGCTTATCCTTGATGTTCATGCTCAGTAGCATCAGGGTGTCGCGGTATGGCTCAGTGTCGCTGAACCAAGCAGAGAGCTCTGTGGTGTAAGTCCCCTTGAACAATTTGTCGAAAGAGAATTTGGGGAGAGTAGCCAGCTCTCGCTTTTCTAATTGAGAGATGGTGCTACGTGGAAAGGTGTCGAAGACCAAAGTGAAAGCTCCGAAAAGCAGAGCTATTATAACTATGTATATGGTATGCTTGTTCATATTATTGTGTCAGATAAGCTTTGTACGAATTGATGGTTTTTGTCATGCAAGCGTGCGAGATGTTGTTTGCAAAGAGGATGTCGGTCACATTGTGTTCGGCAACGTATGCTTTCAGGTTTTTGGTGAAGTATCTACAGTCTACGATGTGAATGTGCTCGAAGGAGTAGAATAGATACCCTGGGACTGCATTGCCGAAACTATCCTTCAAGATGAGCAGGCTTCTGCCATTCTTTGTATCAGTGTTGACGTGTACCAGCCTGTCGTCGCCACCGAAGAAAGTACAATAGGCTAATCTGCTACCATCAGGATATTTCAAGAAAAAGGGTTCTTCGCATGGTGCACTTGCACTGATGACTTTGCGACGAGATTTGTCCAAAGTGTACTTGATGTATGTTGTGGTATATTCGATGTCCTTTGGTGTGTGATAGTAGAAAACCTCTGGATTTTTTCTAATAGAGGCATCTTTCGCAAATGTAGGCATCGTACCTACATAGTTTGACACACAGAGGGTGTCATAGTGGGAAAGGTCGCGAAAGGGGAGATCGGCAACATGGGCAAACTGTTTTGCTGCATAGTAGGCGCCGAGTGCTGCCCAGTGGTGGTCTGTGCGCGAGTAAATGCCTTCGGCGGCATGTGTGCCGAGTGTAGTATAGATGTTGACAGGATTCACTTCCTTGTCCAAATGCTTAAAGATGGTTTCGATCGTCTTACCTTCGCTTCGAGTCCACTCCTTTGCACCATCAGGGCAGTAGAATGCGCCTTGTGTGGGGATAGGCATCACGTAGATATTGACGTTGGGGAATTCCTTTTTGTAGAGGTTGGCCACTTGTGCATAGAGGGTGTCTCGTCCGCCGCCACCGCTCCATGGGCTGAATGCTCTCAGGCTGTCGCCCTTGCCTGCGATGATGATATTTCCGGCTGGTGCTTTGCGCACAGTGGCTGTGGCATTGACCTGATTGATGTATTCAGGGATTGGCGTAGTGTGCCAATCTATTTGTGCGACAGTCGTGCTCGGTGCGAGAAGGCAGAGCAGAGTCGCTAGGGCGAATGTATAAATGTTTCTCATGGCTGATTAGAATCTGGTGTAGATGAAAGCATTGTTTGTGGCGCCAACGAGCAGAGCTACACTCAGTATCAGGAGTGCCGCCGAGATGACTACTCGTGTTGTGGTGGCAACGACTTCGCCATATTTCTCGTTGTTGGCAAAGGCGCGTTGGTAGACTTTGTTGACAGTGTCGTAGACTGGCAGACAGAAGACTAGTGCTACGACCCACAACCAGAAATTGTCTGTGATAGCAGTCTGACTGAGCAGGTCGAATCCCTTGCTTGCATTGCCAAAGAATGAACGGAAGAATATTTGCATCTTGCCGAAATCTTCAAAATAGAAGATTCCCCAACCGATAGTGACGAGTAGCAGGCTGTATAGGTGTAGGAAAAAGGCAGGGATGCGTCCTTTCCAGCGCAGGATGGTATACTTTTCCAGCATCACGATCACGCCGAAGTAGACACCCCAAATGATGAAGTTCCAACTAGCACCGTGCCACATACCGGTGAGGAACCACACGGTCATGATGTTCAATGCCTGGTGGCGACGATTACCGCCCATGGGGATATAGACGTAGTCGCGGAAGAAACTACCCAGCGACATGTGCCATCTGCGCCAGAAATCGGTGATCGAATTGCAACAATAGGGGTGGTTGAAGTTCTCGTTGAAGTGGAAACCCAAGCAGCGGCCCATACCGATGGCCATGTCGGAGTAACCAGAGAAGTCAAAGAAGATCTGCAATGCGAAAGCCAGGATTCCGACCCAAGCGCCCGAGGTAGACAGGTCGTTCAGGCCATTCGCTAGGAACTGATCAGCGATAGTAGAGAACTGGTTTGCCAGAATCACCTTCTTGCCCAAACCGATCAGGAAGCGATACGAGCCATCTGCAAAGTCTGCGGCAGTGACGCGTCTGTTGGAAATCTCGGCAGCCACGGTGTTGTAGCGCACGATAGGGCCGGCGATCAATTGGGGGAACATCGAGATATAAAGCAATAAGCCGAAGAAGTTCTTTTGTGCTGGAGACTCCTTGCGATAGACGTCTATCAGGTATGATATAGATTGGAATGTGTAGAAACTGATACCGATGGGTAGCGAGATCTTAGGGTCGGCCACTGTGATACCTATTGATGTCAGTGTTTGGGCAAAGAAGCCTGCATATTTGAATGTGCCGAGAATAAGTAGGTTGCAGATCAGACCTACTACCAGTGCTACCTTCCTCTTTTGCTCTTGTTTGTCGATGACGCGGCCGGCGATAAAGTTGATGACAACGCTACCCAGCATCAAGAATACATAGACGGGTTCGCCCCAAGCGTAGAAGATCAGGGAGAAGGCTACCAAGATGCTGTTCTTGGCCAGGTTGCTTTGCTCCAGTGGGGTCGAGAAAAACTTTTTGTCCAACCATCCTGCCAACAGATAGCACAGGGCAAAGGAGGGAAGGAATACGAATAGGAAAAATAGATCAGAAAAAACCATGTAATTCGTTTTTGCTATTTTGACGAGCGCGACTCGTCGTTTTTATGATTGATAGTGTAAATTCGGTATTGGGTGTTAGAAATAGAGCATCGCTGCTACCTGGCGTGCCACGTAGCGGCCGTTTCTGCGCGCTCCGGCTTCGTTGGTGTGTGTGCCGTCATAGGTGAATTTGTTCTTCACCTTCTCGCGTGGGCGATACAGACTGCTACCGCCGTCCATACGCACAAGGCCTACGCTCAACCATTTTGCACATTCTGCGATAGTGTCAGCTGTGCGCAGGATTTCTGTAGTCGGAACAGCTGCGGCCTGCATGGGGGTGAGTAGTATGATTTGAGCATCGGGAAAGGCTTGTATCAGCAATTCGCAGTTGTATCGGATAGATTCGGTCAGCGAAGTGATGGTGTTGACCTTACGGTCGGTGATGAATTTGTCTTGTATGCTGAATGCTTGTGCCGCGCTTTTGTCAAAGACTCCCGGACGGCGCTTCTGAAACCACGCATCGTTTGTGCCAGCGGCGATGATGATCAGGTCGGGGGTAACTTGTTCGCCCGCCTTGACCGCAGCTTTCAGTCGTTCCACTTGATTGTAGATCACATTGTCATCGCCCAGGATGCCGATGTTTTCCTCGCGATTCAGCTTGGTGCGTATGGTGTTGGTCCAGGTGGCTCCGCTGCGAGCATAACTGCGACATGATGCAGGCTGCAAGGCTTCTGCAAACCATTTGTTCCACCCGAGTGGCTGGTCGCACTGGTCTCCACCGATGGCGGTCTCGGAATCGCCTAGCAGGACTACGTGTAGATTTGAGTAGTCGTTTATTGCTGGTAGGCTGTCTACAACATAGCAGTCGGAGTAAGCCATAGGCGACGGCGTGAGTAAAGCCTTTGCCATCTGTGGCAGATGCAATGCGAATAATGTCAATAGAATGTGCAAATAGTGCATTTGTGGTTCGGTTTTGTCAACAAAACAATGGGGAAACACGGTTTGGTGTCCCCTTTTACTCTACTCGATGACAGTGTCAATAGTATGGTGCTCAATTTAAGCGCTGCAAAGGTACAAAAAAACAGTGATATGTCACTGCTGTCTCTTGCTCTTTGTTTGGTTGTCGTAGGGGTAAAAAAATAAAGTCTTGGTTTTTTGAAAATATCCAAGACTTTTTTTGAAAAAGGTTAGACTTTTTTTTAACGAGCCGTTGCAAAGTTTTGATAACTAAAAATGCTGGAGATCAAAAGTCAAATCCAAACAAATCTTCCTCGGGCAACAACGTAAATGTGCGACGGTGTATCGGGGTGATGCCGTGCTTGATGATGCCCTCGCGGTGAGCTTTGGTGGGATAACCTGCATTCTTGTCCCACGCATAGTGGGGATAGAGTTGATGCTGCGCCATCATGTAGTCGTCACGATAGGTCTTCGCCAAAATACTCGCCGCTGCGATGCTCAGATATTTACCATCGCCTTTCACCACCGTTTGCGAGGGGATCTTTTCATAAGGCTTAAACCTATTGCCATCTATTATAATAAATTCGGGACGTACACTCAGCGCATCAAGAGCACGGTGCATCGCCAAAATCGAGGCGTTCAGAATGTTGATGCGGTCGATTTCTTCTGCCGTCACTACACCCAGTGCCCACGCTACGGCATCTCGTTCGATTTCTTCGCGCAAGGCATAACGCCGTTTGGCGGATAGTTGTTTCGAATCGTTCAGTCGTTCGTTTTTATAGTCGGGCGGCAAGATCACGGCAGCGGCATATACACTACCGGCCAGGCATCCGCGCCCAGCCTCGTCGCATCCTGCTTCGATCCAACCCTTGTCGTTGAAAATAGGTGAAAGTTCGGGCATGCTGTGTCTATTAGATAACTACAGCAGTGCCGCTGCATGTCACCATCAGCATAGAACCGCTTGAACCTACAGTCTCGTAGTCAAAGTCGATGCCCACGATTGCGTTGGCGCCGAGCGCTTGTGCACGAGATGTGAGTTCTTGAAGCGCCGCGTCCTTGGCTTCGCGCAGCACTTGTTCATAAGCATTAGAACGTCCGCCGACAAGATCGCGAATACCTGCCATAAAATCCTTGAAGACGTTGGCGCCGATGATTGTTTCGCTGGTCACTACGCCCAAATATTGACGTACGGGATAACCTTCGATAGTTGGTGTGGTTGTGAGTATCATAATTTTTTTGTTTAAGTGGGTAAATTCAAAAAAAGATAAAGCTAAAGGTCAAAACATCTTTTGTACTCTGCGCAAAGCGGCGATGAATGCGTCAATTTCCTCCTTAGTGTTATACAAAGCAAAGGATACGCGCGCCATGCCCTCTACGCCGAAGCGCTGCATCACGGGTTGTGCACAGTGATGACCAGTGCGGATGGCTACGCCCAGACGGTCGAGCAATGTGCCAAGGTCTAGGTGATGGATGCCTTCGATATTGAAAGAGATGACGGCATCTTTTTTATCGGATTCACCGTAGATTTTCATACCTTCAACGGTTCGCATTTGCTCCATAGCATAATGTAGCAACTCGTCCTCATATCGTGCGATATTGTCCATGCCGATTTTCTCCAGATAGTCGATGGCTATGGCCAGAGCATGACTGCCTACATAGTCGGGCGTACCGGCTTCAAATTTGTAGGGCAAATCTTCGTACGTGGTCTTCTCAAAACTGACGGTCTTGATCATTTCTCCGCCGCCCTGGTAGGGTGGCATTTGCGACAATAGACTTTCTTTGCCGTAGAGTACACCAATTCCTGTGGGACCGTACATTTTGTGACCGCTGAATACGAGGAAATCGCAATCCATCTGCTCTACGTTGATGGGCATGTGGGGTACGCTCTGCGCGCCGTCGACAATAATCAAACAACCCTTATCGTGCGCAATTTTTGCCATTTCATCGACAGGATTGATCGTACCAAGGACGTTGCTGACGTGTGCTACGCTGACCAATTTAGTGCGTTCGGTGAAAAGTTTCTCGTACTCGTCGAGCAGCAGGTCTCCTTTGTCGTCCACGGGGATAACCTTCAGTACAATTCCCTTACGATCGCGCAACATTTGCCAAGGCACAATGTTTGAATGGTGTTCCATCGTTGAGATGATAACTTCGTCTCCTTCGCCGAGCAACCATTCTCCGAGAGAAAAAGCCAGTAGGTTGAGACTCTCTGTTGTACCTCGGGTGAAAACAATCTCCTTTTCGTGATGCGCACCGATGAATTCTTTCACGCGGATACGGGCAGCTTCGTGCAACTCGGTGGCTTGTTGCGACAGATAGTGTACACCGCGATGCACATTGGCGTTTAGGTTGTAGTATTCGTCGGCAATGGCGTCGACCACGCACTTTGGTTTCTGCGTAGTGGCAGCATTGTCCAGGTAAACCAGGGGACGATTGTAAATCTGTCTGCCCAGGATAGGGAAGTCGGCGCGAATTTGTTCGATATTTTGAGAAATTGGATTCATATTCAAATGTAGTGCGCACGAGACGGCGTGTGATTCTATGAGAAAGTTGTCTATTAACTAAAAGGTCTTTTGGCTAAGTCATCACGATATGGATATTTTTATCCACTCGTAGTAAAAAGGTAAAAAGGCGAAATAGAAAAGCAAAAAAGTGCCGTTTCATCGGCACATTTTGCATCCTTGACAAGGCGAGAGTTCGCCTCGGAAACGCATCTCAACGAGGTGTGTCAATCTGTCGCGGAGTTGTTCCATCTTGACGTGATTCAGCACTTCGTTGACAAAGGCTTGTTGCAACAGCAAACGGGCTTCTTGCTCGGCAATACCACGTTGGCGCATGTAGAATAGAGCATTTTCGTCCATCTTCCCAATGCTTGAACCATGGTTGCATTTAACGTCGTCCGCATAAATCTCTAGCATGGGTTGAGTCAATACACGTGCTTCGGGCGAAGCGAGAAGATTGGCGTTGATCTGCTCTGATAGACTCTTTTGAGCATCTTTTCGCACCAACACCTTGCCTGTAAATGCGCAGGTGCTCTTACCATTCACCACATATTTGTAGAGCATTTCGCTGGTGCATTGTGGTACGGCGTGGTCTACTAATAAATAGTTGTCCACCTTTTCTTCTGCATCCGTCATTAGGGCTCCGCGTGCTTCTATCTTGGCATTTTCGCCCAATAAGCGGAACTCTGCGCGATTGCGAGTCTTGCCGTTGGTCAGAGTGACGTTTGTGTATGAAATATGGCTTTCTGCTGCTTGTTCGGTGTAGAGATTGCTGAAACGGGTGTTGGTAGATTTCGTTTCCTCAATACTATAAATATCCAACAGAGCATGTGGCGCGGCGAATACTTCGACAACTTGTGTAGACAAGTGATTTTGTTCGCCCTCGGCGTGGTCGCAGAGCAAAATGCTGCCTTGTGCGCCCTCTTCCACAACGACCAAGATGCGGCGATTCATCATCAAATCGTTTTTTGCCGCCGATACGTTGACAATTTGTATAGGCTTTTTCAGCTGTACCCCTTTAGAAATATGTACCAGGATACCATCTTGTGCTAAAAGTGTATTGATTGCAGCAATTCCATCATAGTTTTTGCCAGCGGCACGATGATAAAATTTTGCGATGAAATCGGGATTTTTCGCCGCAGCCTGACATAATGTTTCCACCACGACGCCTTCGGGCAATGGTGCAGCATGTCCTTCGCTCGGCATCACGACATCGTTCACCACGAAGTAGAGCCATGTGCTCAGATTGGGTACTGCGCAGCGGTAGGTCTGATAGGGATCGATGGCAGGAACGGCGCGATTCAAATTGACGCCGTAATCAGGAACCAATGCCGCTTCGACGTCGGTATAGAGATACTCCTCGTTGCGTTTTGTAGGCAGACCATGCTTTTCGAGTAGAGCTAATTGCTCCTCGCGCAAAGCATTGAGTGGTGCACAACTGCCCGCGGCGATCCTTTGCTTTTCGGCGTGATATAATTGCAGGTATTGTTCAAGGCTACTCATAGCGGCGCATTATTTGAGTTCTTCCTTAATCCAATCAAATCCCTTTTCTTCGATAGCATAACCTAGCGAAGCGTCACCTTCTTTGACAATTTGTCCGTTTACCAAGACATGTACAAAATCAGGCTTGAGATAGTCCAGCATGCGCTGATAGTGTGTGATGACCATCGCTGATGTCTGTGGAGTGCGGAGCAGGTTGAAACCCTCTGCCACAATGCGCAGAGCATCTACGTCAAGTCCAGAGTCTGTTTCGTCAAGGATGCTGAATTTTGGTTCAAGCACAGCCATCTGGAAGATCTCATTGCGTTTGCGCTCGCCGCCGGAAAATCCTTCGTTCACGCCGCGGCTCATAAAGTGTGCGTCGAGTCCTACGAGTTTTCTCTTTTCCTTGAGCATTTTCAAGAAGTCTCCTGCGGCAATAGGTTCTTCGCCAAAATATTTGCGTTTGGCATTTACAGCCGCACGCAGGAAGTTGGTCATTGATACGCCGGGGATTTCGATGGGTGCCTGGAATGACATGAAGATACCCTCGTGCGAACGATCTTCGGGCGAGAGTTCGAGCAAATCCTTGCCATTGAATGTGATGCTACCCTCTGTGACGGTATATTTAGGATTGCCCACCAGGACGTGGCTCAAAGTACTTTTACCCGAACCGTTGGGTCCCATCAATACGTGCACTTCGCCGTCGCCAATGGTCAGATTGACGCCCTTTAATATTTCTTTGCCTTCGACCGAGGCATGTAGGTTTTTGATTTCTAACATAGCGTTTGTGTTCAAGTTTAGAGCAAGTTTTTCGACTCACTTGCTTTGTTGTTGCAAAGATAAAACTTTTTTTTTATCCGCTATGATTAGTAGAGTCCTTGATTTGGCTTCGTACGTGGTAAAAGACTTAAAACGTATGATTAAAAACCATTTCCATTGGTCAACTCCTTGAAAGCTGATACAATGATCCATATAATAACGAGAACTTCAAACATATTTCCTCCTTTTTTAAGTTGTGTTGAATAAACTATTTGCTTTTTATTGTTTTGTGTAAGGCAAAACATACCCAGCACAAGAGGAGTAATGTTCCCCCAACGGATGCCCCGCCAAAAAGGATGAGTGAGAAGAAAGCCATCTGAGCGTGTACCAATTGCAAAGTACGCCATGTTGACACTTCTTCTTCCAATAGGTCTGAATAAATAGTTGCGAGAGATTTCACCGCTGAGCAAGTGCACAAATATTGTTTGAGTGAAAATGGTGCACAGGCTTGTGGTGCGAATGTCATCTTCAATGTGGCTTCTTTCTTTGTCATAATACTAAATGTTTTAGGTTTCTGATGCAAAGGAACAGCCAAAAAGTGACAAAGTACGTCACTTCTGAATTTTTTGTGTTAAAAGTTCTGCTTGAGCTTGCAAATATTGGGTTAGTTCCGGGCTATCTATGATTTCGATGTCGTCAAACAGCCCGAGTACGAAGCGTCCTATCCCCTTGAAACTACACACATTTGTGGTCAATAGGTAGCGTCCGTCTTCTTGTTGTTTCATTTCGTGTTCTGCGGCGGGATATTCTTCCAGCAGTAGGCTGGTAGCTAAGGTTCCCAGGAGTAGTCTTACGGTAGTAGTTGTTTCGCTCGAGAAGTGAAACAGATCTGTATATATAGGTTTGTGTTTGTCTTTGTGCGACCAGAGCATATCCAGCAATTCTATGCTTTGGGCACGACTTATCTTGAATGTTTTGTTCATACCCGAAGCCACTTCGTAGCAGCGTACTTCTGTATTGTCAGAGAGGAAGAGGTAGGGCTCGACGATGCGGTCACTCATTTTACCACTACTGGGAGATGAATAGCCCTTCAGCACGACCATGTGCTCCGTACGTACAGCTTCGTACAGTTTTGTCAGGTTTTTAGCTACGTGGGTATCTATGCCATGGCTAGCCAGAGCTTTGTCGTCGTAGAGTTGTGCCAGTTTTGCGCGCAGATGTCTCACCTGTGGCGAATTGTCGGGCACAGTGTTCAAGATATTGTTCAGTGTGATAGCCTCGTCCTGGGTGAGGTGAATCTTGTCTGTGATGTCACGGAAAAATGGTGAAGAATGGTCCAAGCGATAGTAGCTCCCCTCCTTGATCACCTTGAATCCCATGTCACGAAACGAATCGAGATATCTATAGATACTGCGCTTGCTGAGATGAAGCATACAGCTGATATCCTCGACGCTGTGTGCGCGATTTTGTGTCAGTAGGACCATCAGTCTCAGCTGGCGATCAAATTTTTCGAGTTCCATACGTTTTTTTGTAGACCTTAAGTTATCTCAGTAGAAAGACCAGCGATACGAAGCCGGCAACCCATCACCACCATTTCATCCTACTGCAATCATCGATTGGGCTTCACAAAAGTAATCATTTTTCTCTACAAAATCAGCGTCTACAAAGAATAAATCTTTTTTCTCACCTTACGACTCGCGCCTGTCTATATTATTATATGTTTACCTACCGTTCTTCTTCTGGCGTTCATACTCCTCAGCAAGGCTGCGTCCAAACTCTACAGCCTTGTCCTCTATCTTTTTGTAACTTCCCACTGCAGCTTTTTCAACAGCTTTATAACTGGCAACTGCTGCATTTTCGATAGTCTTATAACTACCTACCACAGCGTTTTCAATACTTATGTAGGTTTCAACTACACCTTCCTTTACCTCTGATACTTTCTTTGTCATACTCTTATTTTTTTACCGTTAATGTTATTGACGCTTATTTACGAGTGCAAAGGTAGGATGGAAAACAAGACAAACAAAGTGCCCTGAGTCGGATTGAATGGACGATTGTTCTGGTGATACGAGTAATTGTCTCCTAATATTCTTATCTTTGTGGAGTAATAGTCGGATTTTTAATTTAAACGAGGGAAAATATGACACTTGCTGAGACAATTGACAAATATATAGACGAAGGGCATCGCTGCAGTGCTTATAGCCTTGGTGACGAAATATCCGTTATCGTCAACCCATCGTTTGCTATACTACCGAGCCAGCCACACCATTCACCCTTTGTAGTGGCGGCATACTGTCAGCACGGCAAGGGCACGGGGCGAGTCAACACGCGCATCTACAATATCGAGGCGGGCGGATTGTTTATAGTGCTCCCTGGCCAAATCACCGAACTAGTAGAGCTGAGCGACGATTTCGAGGCAACATATCTGCTTATGACGGACCATTTCACCGAGAGCTTGAGCATAGGCAACACCTTCAATCTGCGCAATATCATACAGTCGTGCCCCTATCAACTATTGTCTGCACCTGCACGCGAGGCAATCGAAGACTACCTGCGCATGGTGAAAAATACCATCACCATTGAGGCCAATCCCAACCGACTGGAGATTGTGCAACTTATCACGCGCGCCTTCTTCCTAGGCCTGGGCTACTTTCTCCACGAGAAAGACAAAGCGGATGAGGGGGATAGTCGACAGGTGAAACTCACGTCGGAATTTCTAAAACTTGTTGAGGCAAACTACCGCGAACATCGCGACCTGAAGTACTATGCCGAACGCATGGGACTCACGCCAAAGTATATATCCACTATAGTTAAAGCCTCGAGTGAACGTAGTGCCATGGAATGGATTGAGCGTTACGTCACGCTGGATGCTATTGCTCAACTGACCTCAACTGATCGCTCTATAAAGTATATTGCCTACGACCTGAACTTTCCCTCACTATCATTCTTCGGCAAGTATTTTACACGCGTCGTAGGCCTTTCGCCTAGCGCCTATCGTGCTGAGCTGAAAAAACAAGGACCTGTCATAGAATGTCTGCCAACCCCTACGGCATAATGAGGTAAATAAAAAGATTGCAGCAAAATGAAGTAAATAAAAACACACTACCTCAGGTTTTCGAGTGCCATACCTTGTTATATAATATATAGGTGTAGTGTGCTGGGGGACTTTTGGAGTGCAAAATAATCTGCCTAAGGTCACCCATAATAAAAGCAAAAACACTTACCGCCTTTGAGTAAGTGTTTGTGAATGATTTGTGGACCAGCCTGGGCTTGAACCAGGGACCTCCAGATTATGAGTCTGTTGCTCTAACCAACTGAGCTACAAGTCCAGTGAAAGGGATTGTTTCCTTCTTTCGGGTGCAAAAATAATACTTTCTGCGGCAAAAACCAAATAAAAACAGACAAATTTGGATTTTACGGCAGAAAGTATGTGATAGACTTAGGGATTTTGTCTCTTACGCAAATATCGGGAATTGCTTGATTTCGAATATGAATATATTATGTATCGTCCTGGATTTGCGCAAGAGCATCTTTTTATGTGAAGTCAGCTGCAGTCACAGTGTAGCATTTGCCCTTTTGGGTTTCAAGGCGTAGTGTTTTGTCGCCATAGCGCAGGGTGCATGGTTCGCCAGACTCTGACAAGATCACAGCCTTTTGCAGTTTGCCGTCTTTCCATTCGATATCTACGCCAAAGTTGCCGCGTGCGCGCAATCCCTTGATGTGTCCTTCAGCCCAGGCATCGGGGAGCGAGGGCAAGAGGTGCAGGCAGCCCGCATGGCTTTGCAGGAGCATTTCGGTCACACCTGCTGTGCCGCCGAAGTTACCATCGATTTGGAAGGGTGGGTGAATGTCCCACAGATTGTCTGCAGTACCATTTTTCAGCAAGTTGCCGTAGAGCGTATACGAACGGTTGCCATCGTGCAGGCGTGCCCATTGATTGAGTTTCCAACCCATACTCCAACCCGTAGCACCGTCTCCGCGGTGATTCAGTACGACGCGTGAAGCGTCAGCCAATTCTGGTGTGGTCAGGGGCGATATTGTGGTGCCTGGATGCAGACCAAAGAGGTGATTGACGTGGCGGTGTTCGTCCTTGGGGTCATCGATATCCTTGCTCCATTCCAGGATTTGTCCGTAGCGACCGATCTTATAGGGCACGATGTCGGCCAGTGTCTTTTTCCATACGGCCACTTTGTCGGCATCTACACCCAGTACTTCGGCCGAGTTGATCGCGCAAATCAGGATTTCGCGTGCTACGGCGTGGGTGAACGTTGTACCCTCGTCGATAGGACCATGCTCGGGCGAGGTCGATGGTGCTGCGGTCAGGGTGCCATCGGGCTTGCGCCACAAGAAGTCTTCGGTAAATTCGGCACAACCTACGATCAATGGGTAGGCGGTATTGCGCAGGAAATCCACGTCGCGTGTGAAGTCATAGTATTCCCATAGGTGTGTGGCTAGCCATGATGCCGCCATGGGGTTGTAGTTCCACGACATATCAGCACCCTCGAGCGGTGCGGTGAAACCAAAGATATTGGCCGAGATACCTGCAGCCCATCCGCGAGCGCCCCAATACGCCTTGGCAGTCTTGCGACCAGGCTTTTCGAGCAGTTTGATGAAGTCTGTCAAGGGTTCGGCACATTCAGCCAAGTCGGTGGTCAGTGCAGGCCAGTAGTTCATCTGCAGATTGATATTGTTGTGATAGTCTACACGCCATGGGCCATCCACGTTGTTGTGCCAAATGCCCTGGAGGTTTGCTGGCAAGTTGCCGGGACGAGATGAAGCGATCAGGAGGTAACGGCCGAATTGGTAATAGAGCGTCTCGAGTGCGCGATCTTCGGCGCCTTTGCGGTAGGCTTCAAGACGCTTGTTCATGGGCAAGTCGTTGCCTTTGCCCGCGAGTACGAAGTCTACGCGCTGGAACAAGGGTTGATAGTCCTTGAGGTGGCGTGTGAGCAATTTCTTCCAACTCTTTTTTGTCGCGCCCTTCATCCATGCAGTGGTAGTCTGGTTGGGATCTACGCCTACGTAGGCTTTGGGGTCGTTGAAGTCGGGATCGTAGTTGGGCTTGTAGTCTGTGTCGGCAGTCAACAGGATAATCACTTCGTCGGAACCGTCTACGCAGATGTGCTCGTCGTGTGCTTCCACTTTTCCGCCTTTTGCTTTCACCTGGATGCGTACAACGTACTGCATGCCGTTGTTGTCCAAGCAGCCGTCGAAGGTGAGTGTAGATTTACCGTCGGTATGGATCTTGCCTTCTGAGAGAGGGTTGGGCGTATAGGTGATGTGCAGGTGTTGAGCATTTTTCTTGGATGCCTTGAAGCGCACCGCCATGACATTGTCAGGGTAGGAGATAAAAGACTCACGCAGGTAGTCGACATTGCCCGAAGTGAATGATACACGAGTCAGGGCAGAGTCGAGCGAAAGTGCACGGCGATAATTGGTGACAGACTGAGGATTGATGCCAGTCTCGACGCAGAGTTCGCCCATTGTAGTATATGAGCCAAAGCGGAATTCGCTTTCACGAGTAGCTTCGTAGGGCACGGTGCTGTTGAAGTTGCGCTGTGTCAACTGTGCCGCCTTGTTCCAATCGCCGTCGGTGAAGGCTTGGCGGATTTCGGGCAAGAGATGTGCCGACTCCTTGTTCATATTCCAATAGTGCTGTGCCCCCTTGGCTGTGCCGGGACCTCCGCGCCACAGGGTCTTCTCGTTCAGCGTGAAGCGTTCGGTTTCGATGCTACCCATCACGTTTGCGCCGATTGAACCGTTGCCGATGGGCAGTGAGCGTTGTTCCCATTCGCGGTCGTCGTTGTATCCGCTACCCGCATCTACGGGTTTGTAGTCGGCTGGTGCATTCTTGGGGACAGCCTTCTTCCACACTTCGCGTCCGTCGAGCGAGGTAGGTGTGTCAAACCAAATGGTGTGTTGAGCCGAGGCGGTGAGAGCGCATAGGCCCAGTATGAGGGAGAATGTACGTTTGAGATACATAGTTTTGGTTGAAATGTTGAAGATTCTTATTTAGGATTAGCTGCATTGAACGCCTTGAGGATGCGGTCGGCAATCTCTTGCATTTCTTCGGCGGGTAGTTGCAATTTCTTTTTGCCGAAATCCATATCGATCTCGCTTTGTAGTGGTGCCAAGTGAATGTGAGCGTGGTTCACCTCGAGACCGAGAACTGTCATGCCCACCTTCTTGCAGGGGAATTCCTGCTTGATGGCTGCTGCTACGCGCTTAGAGAAGAGCACCATGGCGCTGAGTGTATCGTCGTCCAGGTCGAAGAGGTAGTCTACCTCCTGTTTGGGTACGACCAGGGTGTGTGCTCGTGTCACGGGATTGATGTCAAGGAAGGCGTAGAAGCGGTCGTCTTCGGCGCACTTGTACGAAGGAATTTCTCCTGCAATGATTCGGCTGAAAATAGTCATAGTGTATACGGATTTGAGGTTAATACTTGGATCAAATATGCCGTAAGATTAAGCCAGACGGGCACATGTCGGTGTAAAGATAAGGAATAAAATTGAAATGGGCATGGTTTGGACTAATCTTTCCTTGTTTGAGCTGTTCTTGTTATTTATTATATCATGACGAATCCTTTATTATAGTAGAATAAATGAGTTGTCAGTATATTTTGTAATAACTATTTAGTGCATTATATACAAATCAGGCGGCCCAGGATATGGACCGCCCGCAGTAGACCGTATGTCGTGTACGATTATACAGTGATATTGAGCACTTCGAGTTTGATAGTGCCTTGTGGGATTTTTACTTCTACCACGTCGCCAGGCTTCTTGCCGAGCAGACCTTGTGCAATAGGTGTAGTCGAAGAGATCTTACCTTCGCGGAGGTTAGCTTCGCTTTCGCTCACAATGGTATATTTCATCACCATATTGTTGGCCAAGTTCTTCATCTCAACTGTTGAGAGGATTTGTACAGTGTCGTTGCTCAATTTGCTGGTGTCGATGATTTTTGCTTCAGCGATAGCCAACTTCAATTGGTTGATTTTGGTTTCGAGCATTGCTTGAGCCTCTTTTGCAGCATCGTATTCGCTGTTTTCAGAGAGATCTCCCTTGTCGCGTGCTTCTGCAATCGCAGCAGATGCCGCAGGACGTTCTACAGACTCCATGTGGCGGAGTTGAGCTACCATCTTGTCGTAGCCCTCTTGGGTCATATAAGCCATAGTTGTAAACTTATTGTTTTTGAATGTTGATACTAAAAAATAACATAAAAATCGAAAGAACTCCCTCCGTGGTATGGCAGGAATCCTTTCACACTTAGTCCGCGTATTACTTTGTTTTTCGTGGGCAAAGATAGACCTTATTTTTGAAAGGGCAAAATATTTCTATCTAAAAAGCCGTTTTGTGCCGCCGCGGTCAGACTTTTTGCCATCAGAACTTGACGCGTAGCATGAATCGGATACCCCATTTGTCAATGCCGGGTAGGTCTGTGTAGGTCAAGCGGTGTACATATTCGATGTGGAGCAGCTTGAATATATTGTGAATACCAGCAATGACTTCGACATAGGGCACCTTGGGGTCCATCACGTGGGACAAATATTGATAGGAGCCATCGGCCTGGAAACGACCAGGGAAGTAGTACAGGCGATGATTCGTGCGGTTTTGCTCGAGGAAGGGGTTGTTCTTGTCCGAAAGCATTCCCCACAGCACATTGCAACCCAGGAATTCGCGCCACTTCAACTTCTTGATCAGCGGAATGCGGTTGAAGAGTTTTCCGCTCAGGTCCCACTCAATCATCAGTGAGGCATAGCGGTCGTTCAGGAACTCCATATTGCGGATCAGTTCGAAAGTTTGATCTTCCTTAATATACGACAGGTTGGCAGCAGGCATGATGAGCAGAGGGTAGGGCACTTGGCTCCATTGCACACCGCCTTTGAGATAGGCATCAATCTTTCCCCACGACGCCAAGCGGAATCGTTTGTACAGATTGGCTTCGGTCAGGTGGTAGAAATGATTCTGTCCCATGTGCTCGTAGATACCGCTGGTGTGGCTCAGACCATAGATGGGCGCATCGTGGTTGCTGGGGATGCGTCTTTGTTTGGTGTTGACCCAGGTCACGCCGGGTTGATAGGTGATGCCTACGCTGAGGTCGCTGGTGCGGAGTTGTTTGCGGTAGAGCGAAGCATCTTGCGAGGGAGTGCCTGTTCCGTCGAGCGACTGGTAGAACATGGCCGCCGTGGGTTCATCCTTTTGCGTGCGCAGTTGGGCTTTGAAGCGCAAGCCGTTGGCCCATTCGCGGTCCCACAATAGTCGGTAGTATTCGTAGTACATCATGTGGTCCACGGTGTGCCATTTGAAGGACACGAATACGTTGTCCTTGTCCGTAGGCAGGAACTTGTCGCTCGGTGCCATCACGTCGCGGTTGTAGGTAAAGGTGAGATTGTTCACAGGGAACTCGCGTGGCAAATAACCCTTCTTGTTGAACGAATAAGTCGCTTCGCCCAGCCCCATCCATTTATTATCGCGGAAACCATAAGCCACATAGCCGCGCAGGAAGATTTGCGGATGCAGATTGGCCGTAGTCTGTGCAGAAGCACGCAGGCGCAGACCGTTGACGAAGTTGTGCGTAATGGTCGTGTTGACTGGTCCAATGTCTACTTTCGAAGGCTTCTCGGGATTTGTACTGGTCTCTACGAAGTTTTCAATAAAGGCTTTTCCCACGAAGATAATCGGTTTGAGTGCTTTGATTTCCTGCAGGCGTTTCACGAAAGTCTTCATGCCCTTTTCGCTGTGCGATAAATCCTCGGAGCGTTGTTTCTCCCAATAGGCTTCGTCGCGCATGTGGGCTTTGGGGTCGATGGATTCCTGGCCCATTACTTTGAAATAACGTGCCGGAACGTGTCGGAAGGAAAATTCGCGATAGTTGGTGGTGCGTTTCACTTGCATTTTTTGCAGGAAGTCTACGATTTTCAAATGCACCAGCATATCATCGCTCACCATCACTTGTTCGCCGCTTTCCAATTGTTCAAATTGCTGTATGATCCGCATTTCGTCCACAAAGTTCACGCTCGAACGATGCGGGATGCTCAGGTCTGTGCGTTTCACACGGTATGTCGAATCCTTTGTAATATAAAGTGAGCCCGAGAATCCGATATCCTGTGCATTGTTGGGCGTGAAGTCCACCTTAAAGCACGAGTCGCGATCCACCAGCAAGGTGTCGGTGATGAAATAGCGGTAGAAACTGATTGCACCATGTGTAGCAATGGGACTGAGGAATTGATGCTGTAGCAAATATACCTTGTCTTCGTAAATATCTACGTCGGCAAATATATCTTTCAGCATAGTGCTCAGCATTTGTCCGGAATTGATCAGTTCGTTCACGCCGTTGCTGCGTTCCGCCAATATGATGGTTTTGTCGCTCTCGGGATCTTTTCGGTAAATATGGCGCACCACGCTCTCGTCCACCGATACTGGTAGGATCAGTTGACCGGTTTCGTTGCAGACCTCGATATGGTCTTTCAGGAAAGGGAAACGCTTGAAGAAACCTTCCTCAAAAGATTTCTCGTTGACGTCGCTGAAGGCCAGCACCGTCTTGTTGTATTTTTCGTAAGAGAAGTAGTCGTGTTCGCGCAGGTTGCTTTGTTTTTTCGCCTCAATTACTTTTTTCATCAGCTCAACGGCAGGGTTGTTCTTGCGCGAGTATTTTTTCTTTTCGCTGGTTACTACCGCCTCGCTGATCACATTGTCTGTCGCTTTCAGCCTGATCTGATATTCGCCGGCGTTTGGGGTTGCTATCGTTTGGCTCTCATAGCCGATCATGCTAATTTTCAGTTTGCCCGATTTGTGGGTGATAGAAAATCGTCCCTCGGCGTCTGTCTTGGTGTGCAAATGTTCATCATACACCACATTGGCAAATGGCAACGCCTCGCCACTGCGCTCGTCAGTCACGACACCTGTCACAGTCTGCGCTCCTGCTGAAAGAACACAAATCGTGCAAAGTAGATATAGCATGAATTGTCGTGCAAATGTCATGTGCGTAGTGATGAGAGGTCTTTTGCTCTGGTGAAACAATCTTTGGTTTCTATCGGCTGCAAAATTAGAAACTTTTTCTCAAACGTCGTCTTGACTACAGACTAATATATATTATTATTAGTGAAAAAGGATAAATGACGCTTTCCTATGGCGATAAAAAAAGTGCTCGGCGCGGAGCGTCGAGCACTTAGTGTATTTAGTATTTCAGTGAAATTACTTCACGATATACTTCTTAGAACCGATGATGTAAACACCCTTAGGCAAGTTCTTGAGAGCGCCCTTAGTCATTTGGCTGTTGCGCACCTTAACACCTGTGATAGAGTATACACCCTTAGCTTCGTTGCGTTCGATAGTTACATTACCGATAGCAGTGATCAATTCACCTGGGAGAGTGAATGTCAATTCACCTTCTTCTTCTACTTCAGGGATATCACCGCAGAAGTAACCAGTACCTGCAGCAGCTACGTCACCTTCTTCAGAAAGCATTACTTTTTGGTCGATGAAGAGACCGCGGCCAGGGAGGAGTTCAGTGTCGTTGAGTACACCTACGAGACCGTTTTGAGTCTTAGCTTCGAAGCTGTAAGTGAGTTCTTCAGGAGCTTCGTTCAAGTAAACCATGAGCAAGTTGTTTTCAGCGTCAACTTCAGTCATATCAGCGATGAATGGAACACCAGCTTCAACAACTTCAGAATCTTCGAATGAAGTGAGTTGGAGTTCGTTGCCGATGCGACCTACTACCTTGTAGTAGTCAGCAAGACCAGTTACAGCGTAAGGCAATGTGATGATGTTGAATTCACCAGCAGTAGCGCGAACCATGTTCATGCCCATACCATCTTCGAAGCTTTCGATTTCTTCGAATGTGAAGTTAGAGTTACCACCGAGAGAGTTCCAGTTTACTACCAAACCTTGAGTTGGGTCAGTGTTGAGGTAACGGCTTTCAGCCATTTGAACAACGAATTCACCTGGTTTACCAGCGTAACCGAATGAGAAGTAAGAAGGAACGTCTGATTGAGTAAGCGCCTTAGACAAGTTCACCTTATCTACGTCTTCTACGTCGCAGATGTTCTTCAAGTAGCGACCTGTACCAACGTTGAAGAGTGCGAATGTGCCATCTTCCTTCTTGTCCAAACGCCAAGCGAGGTTGAGTTGGTAAGTAGCATCTGCATACTTTTCACCCCAGTAGATAGGATAATCTACGTCAGAGTTTGCAGCGTAAACGATAGAGCCGTATACGTTTTCGTTAGTAGTAGCTGATCTGAGGACATAGTACTTGCCACCTTCTGGAGTGATCAATTTGCCCCAGAATGCCTTAACAGCGTCCTTGATCTTGTTTTCGAGAGCAGTGATTTCTTCCTTAGTCAGGATCTTGTCACCTTCGTGGATAGCCTTAACTTCTTCTACAACTGCGAGCAATTCAGCAGTAGCACCCTTTTGGAAGTAACCGAGAGCTTCTTCTGTTTCGTCAGCTGTTTCAGCTTGAGCAGCAGCGTCGCGGAGGAGGTTGCCCAAGTTTGTAGTGTCAGGATATGCTTCGTAGTAAGCTTCGATAGCTTCTTCGAGAGCCTTGTAAGTTTCTTCAGTGTAAGCACCTGCAGCAACTTCAGCTTCAGCAGCAGCGATAGCAGCGTCGAGAGCAGCCTTCACTTCTTCTGAGATCATGTTGTAGCGTGGGTCGTCACCACCATCTTCGTAGAAACGGAGCTCAGATACGTGCCAGCAAGGACCGAAACCGTAGATTTGGTTAGCCTTAGTGCGGTGTACTACGAAACGGAGCTTTTGAACTGGGCGACCCAAGTCGAGGCGTACGATAGCAGTAGTGCTGTCGAGTACGTTGCCAGCGAAGTTAGTGCTGTAGCCGTAGATCAATGTATCGTTGCATACGAGTGAGTCTGTCCATTGCATTGCATCTGGGTCTTCACCTTCTGCAAATGTTACGAGACTGTAACGAGATGGGTTACCATTGCGGTTGTTGTGACGTTGAGACAGCTTCATGAAGAGGTTTTGTACTTCCTTGCCGAAGTCAACTTGTACCCAGTGCCAGTCGTCTTGTGGAGCAGCGTTAGCGTCCCAAGATGTGTGGTAGTAAGTAGTGAGGTTGCCGTCGAATGCAGAAGCAGGTGAACCTTCGCGAGTTTCAGTAGCGTTAGCACCTTCGAATTCAGTCACGAGACCAGCAGTGCTGTAAGAATCGTTGAATTGGCAGTCTGTAGCAATCTTGAATGCTTCCTTAGCGTTGTAAGCATCCTTGATGAGAGCGTCCATAGCCAAACTGTCTTGTTCGAACTTAACTTCTGCAGAGAGTGCTTCGATGACAGAAGGTTCTACTCTGTAAATGAAGCAAAGGTTACCACCAGCAACTTTGTCGTGCCAAGTTACCACGTTGTAGCTACCGTCTACGTGACCGAGGTTACCATTTTGAGCTTCCAAGTTGAATTGAGCACCTTGTACGCGTGGGAATGCGAATGTGTAAGTAGAGTCAGAGATCATTGTCCAAACTTGTGATGTACCAGGAGCATTGTTCATGTAATCACCAGTTTGGAAGTTGCTGAGATAGAAGCGACCCTTGTCTGCATCAGCAGGAGTTGTCACCTTCCAGATATACTTAGCATCAGCCTTAGTCCATTCTGCAGGAGCAGCCCAGCTTCCAGTAGCCTTCACGTTCGCCTTGTCTTGATACATAGCGTCTGAAGAGCGTTGGAAGAGGAAGTAATAGTAACCATCAGTTACTTCGATACGAGCTTCGTTTACTGCTGTGTAAATTTCGATGAGCTTAGCTTGCAAGCCAGCGAAGTCAGCACCACCATTAGGATTAGAAATAGCAGCTTCTACTTCGCCTACTACTGCTACAAATTGGTCAACGAGTTCTTGGCTGTTGATATAGCCAGGTTCTGTACCTACAGGATAGTCGTCAGCGTTCAAACCATTAGGGAACCATTGATTGTAAGTGGTGCTCAACTTTTCGTAGTCTGACATAGGACGTTCCTTCACTTCGTAGATCAACCAGTTTGAAGTGTCCCAGTAGCCCCATGTAGCAGGGTTAGCACCGAACGAGATGTAGCTTTGAGCATCAGGAGAGCACAATACCCAAGCACCAGCAGCTTCAGCACCAGCGTTGCGTGTGTTTTCTACTGCGTTTGAGTACATATACCAACCTTCGTCACCTTCAGGGAACTCAGTTTTTGGATCAATTTCCTTAGCCTTACGAGCAGTGAACTTGAAAGCATTCTTGAGCGTACGAGTGTAGTGACCTTCTTCATTGTTCCAAGCGCGGAGGTACTTACCGTTCTCAAGATTCTTCAATACATAAATTTCGAACTCTTCGCCACCAGCTTCCTTCTTTTCGCCTGTAGCGACGAATTCATAGACGCAAGAAGTGTTGATTTCTGCAACAACTTCTTCGGCGCCACTGTTGAGATAACCGTTAGAAGACCAGCCACCAGTGTTAAAACCTTCTTGGAGCACATAGAGTGTTCCGTCAGTCTTAATCTCGTTGACGCTTTCTTCTGATACCTTTTCCCAAGCACGTTGAGCTTGTGCGTTGCCCACGAAGAGCAACATCATCAAGGCAATGAAACCGTAAATTTTTTTCATTGAGATTTTGATATTAAGTTAAACATATAAGAATTTTCCGCGGTAAAGTTAGAAATTTAATTTTGAATAGCAATCACAATAAAACGTAAAAAATGCAAATTGACAAACTCATTTTGCAAAAACACGCGTTTAAACCGCTTTTGAAGTCAAAACTATGGGGTAAAAATGTGGAAACATCACACCGTGACCTCTGCCCTTTGTGGCAAAATCGCCCACCAAATGCGTGAGCCAATTCAGCCCCTTTTTCGCCAAACGGAAGCGTCATCTCGGCGGTGTTTTTCGCCTTTTTATGAAAAAATCGCAAATTTTGTGCTCGAAATTTGGTTTGTACGATTTTTTTTTTTACTTTCGCCACTTTCAAAGTTCTTAGATCTTTGATTTTTATATTTGGGTATTGCTCGTTGAACTTCAACGAGCTTTTTTTATGGTAATAATATAGCAGATGTCCACAAATCATCCTTACATCAAAGATGTTGTACTCTTATTATTGTAACCACGAATAAGCACTAATTTACACTAATGCCTTGCGGAGCATTTAAGACCGGATGGATATTAGTGAAAATTAGTGTTCATTAGTGGCT
>JAZQSL010000003.1:0-3799 GCA_045630125.1 Alloprevotella sp.
ATGTCGCCAATGACTACTGTGCCTATGCAATATGTGAGCGTGAATGGTGGTCTCCTTGCTCAAGGAATGGACCTCAACACTGCTGAAGTGGTTGACTCGATGACAGTAACTGAAAAACATGCTACAGCAGCAGAATTGGAAGATATGAACTTCGGCCTTCGCATCGTGAAACATGTGAAATCTAACGCTATCGTTGTAGTGAAAGCTGGTAAAACTCTCGGTGTGGGTGCTGGTCAAATGAATCGTATCGGTTCTGCCGAAATTGCTCTCAAACAAGCTCATGCTAACGGCGTGACTGAAGGTTTGGTATTGGCATCAGACGCATTCTTCCCATTCGACGACTGCGTGACATTGGCTAACGAAATGGGCGTAACTGCAATCGTACAACCAGGCGGTAGCGTTCGCGACGAAGACTCGGTGAAAAAAGCCAACGAATGCGGTATTGCTATGCTCTTCTCAGGCATGCGTCATTTTAAACATTAATATTGTCAACAGTCAATGGTCAACGGTCAACAGACCGCACCGACCATTGATTGTGTGTTGTAATAATTAAGTTTACAATCTATGGAGGACAGATTTTTAATGCCGAATGGCGACTGTTGACTGTAGACTGTTGACTGTAGACTGAAAATTATGAAAAAGGTTTTAGTATTAGGTGGTGGTGGTCGTGAGCATGCGATTGTGCATGCGTTGAGCCGTTCGCCTCAAGTTGGAAAAATATACGCTGCACCAGGTAATGCGGGTATCGCTGAACTTGCTGAGTGTGTAGCTCTTAAAGAGACTCAAGTAGATGAACTTATTGCGTTTGCTCGTGAGAAGTCTATTGATCTTACTGTTGTTGGTCCTGAAGCTGCTCTTGCTGTGGGTGTAGTAGATGCTTTCCGTGCTGCTGGATTGAGGATTTTTGGTCCTACAAAAGCGGCTACTCAAATCGAAAGTTCGAAAGAGTTCGCTAAAGATTTGATGAAAAAATATTCAATTCCAACTGCTGCGTATGAGGTGTTTGACAACTATGAAGCGGCATTGGAGTATGTAAAAAAAGGTACATTTCCAACTGTGTTGAAATACGATGGTTTGGCAGCTGGTAAAGGGGTAGTGATTCCTGAAACATTGGAAGAGGCTGACGAGGCTTTGTGCGATATGTTGTTGAATGATAAATTCGGACATGGTCGTGTGGTGATCGAGGAATTTATGACAGGCCCTGAGTTTTCGTTTATGTGCTTTGTGTCTGACGAAAAGGTATATCCTATGGAGGTGGCACAAGACCACAAACGCGCTTTCGATGGCGACAAAGGTCCTAATACTGGTGGTATGGGTGCATATTCACCAATTCCTTTTATCACTAAAGAGGATATTGATTGGGCATACGACTATATCATGTGTGCTACAGCTAATGCGTTGATTGCAGAGGGTTGTGCATTCCGTGGTGTGTTGTATGGAGGTTTGATGAAAACTCCTAATGGTATAAAAGTGATTGAGTTTAATGCTCGCTTTGGTGATCCTGAAACAGAGGTGGTATTGCCTCGTTTAGAAAGCGATATCTACGACATCTTCTGTGCTGTGGCTGATGGCGAAGAGATGGGTGATATTAAATGGAACAATAAGGCTTCTATTGGTATAGTTCTTGCATCGAAAGGTTATCCTGAAGCTTACGATAAAGGCTATGAAATCGGAGGCTTAAATGAGGTGGAAGGTATTGTTTATCACATGGGTACAGCAATGAAAGATGGTCGATATGTGACAAATGGTGGTCGTGTGTTGTTTGTTACTATTATGGCTGATACTTTTGCTGAATCACAAGCAAAAGCTAATGCAGAAGTAGAAAAAATCAAATGCGAAAACTTGTTCCACCGTAGCGATATCGGTTGGCAAGCAGTGAAATCAATGCACAATGCATAATGCACAATTCACAATTAATTTTTGAATAAAACTAGCGAAGCAAGTATAAATATTAAAGTCTAGTTACTCGCTACTCGCTACTAAAATTACAAAAAACAACGAGGCGAAAGCCGAGTACAGAAATCTCGCTACTCGCTACTCGTTACTAAAAGTCTAAAAAATGAATGTAATTAGCGGAAAAGATATGGCGGCTGCATTGAAGCAACAATTGGCTGCCGATGTGGTTAAATACGCCGAAGAATATGGACGTAAACCAAACCTTGTAGTAATACTTGTGGGTGACGACCCAGGTAGTGTATCTTACGTTACAGGTAAAGCTAAAGCTGCCGATGAGGTAGGTATTGATAATAGCACAATCCGCCTTAGTGCGCAAACTACAGAAGAAGAACTCCTCGACCTTGTGCGTGCACTTAATGTGGATGCTACTGTAGATGGTATTCTTGTGCAATTACCTTTGCCTAATGGTATTAATGAAGAGAAGGTGATTGAAACTATCGCTAAGGAAAAAGATGTGGATGGTTTCCACCCTATGAACGTAGCTGCTTTGTGGCAAAAACGCCCTTGTGTGTTGCCTTGTACTCCAAAAGGTATCATCCGTTTGATGAAAAATATGGGCATTGAAATCGCAGGTAAACGTGCTGTGGTGATTGGTCGTAGCAATATCGTAGGTTTGCCTGTGACTAAATTGCTTATGGACGAAAATGCAACTGTAACAGTATGTCATAGCCGCACAAAAGATATTGCTAAAGTATGCTCTGAAGCTGATATTCTTGTGCCTGCATTGGGTCGTCCTAAATTTGTGAAAGCAGAGATGGTGAAAGAGGGTGCAGTGGTGATTGACGTAGGTGTTAATCGCGACCCTGAGACAGGTAAACTTTGTGGCGATGTGGACTTTGATGAAGTTGCACCAAAAGCATCATATATCACAAAAGTGCCAGGTGGCGTAGGTCCTATGACTATCGCTTGCTTGATGGAAAATACTGTTGAGTGTTACCTCAATAACGTGAAAGCACAAGTGAAATGATTATTCGGATATTCCGAAAACATGAGATTGAATGATTCCTAGTGAATCGACGAGATAACTACCGCTGAAGCCAGTGATGTCTTCGGCGGTAATTTTTTGTTTATAGGCTTCGAGATAGAGTTTTGAAAGTGGAGCATAGCTCCAGTGCCAGCGCTCTTCGGCATAGCCTGTGCGAGTAGGGTCGGCAGTGTAGGGTTGGAAAAATCCGAACTTGTGGGCATTGGCGCAGAGCCAGTTGTAGATGCGGAGGCCCTCACCGTGAGTCCAGTAGTCAGGTTCGACGGAGATGAAGTCGAGGTCGGTGCCCCAATGGTGACGCGATGTGCCAGGCATTGAGGAGTAGCGCATAATGGAGCGGACTTTGATAGAGTCGTTGCCTTGTGTGTTTTGCCATTTGCGGTCCCATATTTGTTTTTGACGGTCGAAATTTCGAGTGGCGGATACGATGGTAAGGGTTATGCCTTCGCAGAGGGCAGAGTCGAGCATGGCGAGATAGGCTTGGAAGGTTTCGCGGTGGCAATACATCGATTTGTTGGATGCCATGTACTCGGGGATGAGGACGAAGTTGGAGTCTTGGGCAGGGTTGAATTTGCCGAGAAGGAGAGATTTTGAGAATTGAGAATTGAGAATTGAGAATTGAGAATTGTCAGAAGAATCAGATGATATGATTATTGAGTTTTGAGGTTCGCTATTGGAGTTTTGGGCCTTGTGGTTGGTGCAGGCGAGGAGTGCTATGATGGTGAGTATTAGTGTGATGTGTTTCATTTTGTGATAAGTTTTATATGTAGATATTTTTGTTGTGCAAAGTTAATAAAAAAAAGGTGAAAAGGTTTGGTTTGTTAGTATATTTTTTTTATCTTTGCAAAGATAATTATA
>JAZQSL010000004.1:0-9468 GCA_045630125.1 Alloprevotella sp.
AAAAACAAATATTGTATCTATATGACAAAGCTAGAAAGGTAATCAATTCTTTTCGTACAAAGTCACAGAGATTTATAAATTACCTTATTTTGAAAATAAATTTAGGGTAACGATATAGATTTTATCATAAATCACCTTTAAAACAACTAATTTTATTTTAGCCACAAATTGACATAAATTTTTACTCTAATGCCCGAGGACTTTCAATTGCCATACGATTATTCGTGCAAATAATTAAAAAAACAAATAATTGTTCTATTTGTTTTGTATTCCATTAGCATTCATTCGTATCTCAGACAAATATATCCGTGTTTATATAAAACTTTAGCCAACATCTTATATCATTACCAATTTCAAACTAAACAAAAAATATATTGTACTTAACCGAATGTTATATCTTCAGATTATTTACCCCCAGTTTGTCAAAATATTTCGCATTTTTCAGGGGTCATTTTGCGCTTAAAATTAATCACGTGCACCTTTGGTCGCAAATACGCGATTCTCAAGAGGGTAAAAAATAGGTTTTTTCGCACATTTTTGACAAAAATCCTTGAGTTTTCAAGGTTTGTCACTGAAAAATGGGGGTGATTTGGTGAAAAAGGGAGAAAAAGATGGGTAAAAAAGTCAAGGGTTTGTGAAAATTTCGCGACGCCTCGTGAAAATTATCTTAGACCTTTTTTCAACAAAGCCTTGACTTTTTCACCCGAGGTCTGATGTCGTATGATTTTCCCGTTCTAGAACGCGAAGTCCGTTTGTCAAAATTTTTCGCATTTTTTGGTACGAATTTAGAAACTATAATTCTGTTGCCTCGACCTACCATATCCTCAGTTTTTGCTAAAAAATATTGAAAAAAATGGGGCTTTCGCTTTGCCTTTTTCTCGGGGTGTAGTAATTTTGAACTCTCAAACAAAAAACTTATTTAAGCATCCACTTTAAAATACTATCCTATGGGAGGTTTTTTCGGAACTATATCAACACAAGACTGCACTGCCGACTTGTTTTACGGCACAGATTATAACTCACACTTGGGCACTCGCCGCGGTGGTATGGCGGGGTACAATCAGGACGAACGCGCCTTCACCCGCTCTATCCACAATTTGGAAAGTGCTTACTTCCGCTCTAAATTTGAAGGTTCGCTGGGCAGATTTGCCGGTTGCAAATCGGGCATCGGTGTGATCAGCGACACAGACGCTCAACCCATCGTGATCAATTCGCACTTGGGCAGATTTGCGATCGTGACGGTGGCAAAAATCCAAAATATCGACGAACTGGAACAAATGCTGTTGAGTGAAAACAAGCACTTCGCAGAACTTTCTTCGGGTAAGACCAATCAAACAGAATTGATTGCCTTGCTCATCATCCAAGGCAAGAATTTCGTCGAAGGTATCGAAAACGTGTTCAATCATATCAAGGGTTCGTGCTCGATGCTGATTCTGACCGAAGATGGTCTGATCGCTGCGCGCGACAAGTGGGGACGTACACCTATCGTCATTGGTAAAAAGGACGGTGCATACGCTGCGACAAGCGAATCGACTTCATTTACGAATCTAGACTACCAAATCGAATACTACGTAGGACCTGGCGAAATCGTGAAGTTGCGCCATGACGGCATGGAAACGCTTCGTCAACGCAATGACAAGATGCAGATTTGCTCATTCCTGTGGGTGTACTACGGTTTCCCCACCTCGAATTACGAAGGTCGCAACGTCGAGATGATGCGCTACGACAGTGGACGCCTGATGGGCGAGGAGGATCAGACCGAGGTAGACTACGTCTGCGGTATCCCCGACTCGGGCATCGGTATGGCGTTGGGTTATGCTCACGGTATGAAGCGCCCTTACCAACGCGCTATCTCAAAATACACGCCCACCTGGCCTCGCAGCTTCACACCGGTGAATCAGGAAATGCGTTCGTTGGTGGCAAAGATGAAACTCATTTCCAACAAAGATATGCTCAACGGCAAGCGCATCCTATTCTGCGACGACTCGATCGTACGCGGTACACAATTGCGCGACAATGTGAAGGTGTTGTTTGACGAAGGCGCTCGCGAGGTACACATGCGCATCGCGTGTCCACCACTCATCTATGCGTGCCCCTTCATCGGTTTCACTTCACAAAAGAGCAAGATGGAACTTATCACACGCAATATCATCCAAAAACTGGAAGGCGACGCCGACAAAAATCTCGAAAAGTACGCTACCACAGATTCGCCTGAATATTGCCGAATGGTTGAGGAAATTCGCAGTCAGTTGGGCTTGACCACACTGAAGTTTGCCAAGTTGGAAACTATCGTTCAAGCAATCGGTCTGCCTAAGTGCCAACTGTGTACACACTGCTTCGACGGTAGCAGTTGCTTTTAATTGAGAAAGGTTTTCTCAACCCCTCATCCCCTTAACCCTTAACCCCTCACCCTTAACCCTTCCCCCCCCATGAGACACCAGATCCTATCAATTCTGATCGCCGTGAGCGCCCTGCTCCCCGCACTATCGTTTGCGCAAGACAAGGTTGACTATGAAGCAGACTATACCCAACGTCTGAAAACATTGCCTACGGACAATGCTAAGGAAGCCTTGCGCCAAGCACAGACCGAGGAAGAACGTGCAGCAGTGAAGTTCCTCTATGCCTATATGACACTGCCCGATATCGCAGACTATAGCCCCGAATTTCACCTGCGTCAGATCCGCACCACACTTCGCGCTCAGCAAGAGATGCAATGGGCCGACAAGGTGCCCCAACGCGAATGGTTGCACTTCGTTTTGCCAGTGCGCGTGAACAACGAGCACCTGGACGAATTCCGCACAGTATGCTATGAAGAGTTGAAGGAACGGGTCAAGGGCATGTCGATGAAGGAGGCTATACTCGAGGTGAACCACTGGTGCCACGAACACGTGACCTATCAACCCTCGGACGCACGTACTTCTCCCCCACTCTCGTCTATGCGCTCGGCCATCGGACGTTGTGGCGAAGAATCGACCTATACCGTAGCCGCACTGCGTGCTGTGGGCATCCCTGCAAGACAGGTTTACACCCCTCGCTGGGCACATACCGACGACAATCATGCTTGGGTTGAAGCCTGGGCGGATGGCGAATGGTACTTCTTGGGTGCTTGCGAGCCTGAACCGGTGCTTAACCTCGGTTGGTTCAATCAGCCCGCCTCGAGAGGGATGCTGATGCACACTAAGGTATTCGGCAAATACAATGGTCCCGAGGATGTGATGTACCGCACACCTTGTTTCACCGAAATCAATGTGACACGCAACTATGCCAAGGTGGCACGCACTACGGTCTTGGTGACCGACAAGGATGGCAAACCCTGTCCCGACATTTCTATAGAATTTAGAATCTACAACTACGGCGAATTCTACACCGTACTGAGTACTAAGACCAACAGAACGGGCCGCGCGTCTATCCTGACGGGGCTGGGCGACTTTGTGGTATTCGCTTACGACAAGGATAAGTTCGGATGGGGCAAAGTCACTGCCGGCGAAAACGGCGAAGCGACTGTGTGCATGGATCACAAACTGGGTGAAACTTTCTCAATGCAAATGAATATCACTCCGCCTGCGGGCGAAAATAATCTGCCTGCATTGACCGACGAACAGGTACAAACCAATGCGAAACGCTTTGCCTACGAAGATAGCATCCGACTGGCTTACATCGCTTCTTGGCCCAACGAACAACAGGTGGCCGACTTCTGTAAAGCCAACGGCGCTGACTATACACGCCTCCTCCCCTTGGTGCAAAAGAGTAGAGGCAACTACGAAAATGTATTCACATTATATAATAAATATGGTACCAAAGCGCTCGACTACTTGGAAGTCTTAGCCGTAAAGGACTTGCGCGACTTCGAACTCGGCGTAGCAGAGGATCATTTGCAACACGTCGCATTCAACACCTCAGACTCAATCCTGCGCAACTATGTGCTGTGTGCACGTATCTCTACCGAACATCTCACGCCATGGCGCAGCGAGATGCAAAAGGCTTTCAAGGGTAAAAAAGCAAAACAATTCAAGAAAAATCCAGCTGATATTGCGGCATGGATTCAAAGCAATATTTCCACCGAAAAGGTGTGGAATCCACTCAAACTTTGGACTGCGCCTGAATCTGTATTGGATATGAAACACACAGACGTTCGCTCGAAGGGCTTGCTCTTTGTAGCCATCGCACGAAGTTTGGAAATACCCGCACGCATCAACCCCGTGAATGGCAACGTAGAATATCTGAATGAAAAAGGTCTGTGGACAGGTGTGACACTCGCCGACAAAGAGGATGCAGAAAAGGCAGCAGCAGAAATCAATCAGCCAAAGGGTAAAGTAAACCTGACCTTCACACCACGTGATGGTATGGAAAATCCGAAATACTACATCCACTTCACCTTGAGCCAAATCAAGGAAAACGGAGGTCTCTTCTTGCAAGAATATCCCGACGAATACAATTGGCAAAACAACTTTGCCAACGGCGCAGATTTGACTCAGGGCAACTATCTGATGACTTCGGGCACACGTATGGCTGACGGCAGTGTATTGGCTAACCTGTCGTTCTTCTCAGTAGAACCCAACAAAACAGCTACACACGTATTGGATATGCGTCGCGACGAATCGGGCGTACAAGTGATTGGTAATTTCAATTCCGAAAACTTATATTACGACATTGCTACTGGCAAATCGCGCTCAATCCTCTCGACCACTGGTCGTGGCTACTTTGCCGTAGCATTGATCAAGGCGGGACATGAACCAAGCAACCATATCTTGCACGACTTGGAAAGAGAAGCGCAAGCACTCGAAGCATGGGGTCGCAGCATACTGGTCCTATTCCCCTCGCATGCTGACTACGAAAACTTCAAAAAGACCAGCAACGAATTTACCGCTCTGCCCAAAAACATTGTCTTCGGTATAGATGAAAATGGTGCTTGCATGAAGGACCTTCGCGGCACAGAATTGGTACACAACGAGGCACTGCCCATCGTATTTATCGGCGATACATTCAACCGCGTAGTATTCCGCACACAGGGCTACACCATCGGCATCGGCAATCAATTGAAACAAACCATTGCCAAACTGAAATAATAAGATGTTTTCTGTAAGAATAAAAACACCTTAACAGGATACAACGCCTCTATTACCGAGTGCTCATATATCTAAATAGAATAATCCCCATAGAACGCACAATTCTATGGGGATTTATCATCATAAATACATTGTCAATCCTGAGCGATATAGTCTGCGACTTCTATTGGACGATGAAAGCGCGAGAGGACCACCTCTACTGCCTTGTAAAAATATCTCAGGCTCAGCAAGAGATAGGACGACCACACACCATTGATTCTAAGCGCCCGGCGGTGATCAAGCATTATCTTCCAACGACTGTTCAAATTGGCATTTGACACGCCACCAGTGCGCATGGTCACGAAATCCATAGGCAAATATTTCGTGCGAATCCTGCGCACAAAGATCAAACGCAACAGTTGCTCAAAGTCTGCCGCGACACGATAGGAAATATCAAATTTTCCATATTCTCGGTATAAGTCTGTACGGCAATAAAAGGAAGGATGCGCTGGCATAAAACCTAGTCTCATCCACCAAGGACGAAATCGCTTCGAACTATAATAACGTACGCATTTATTCAAACGTGTTGCATCGACATAGTGCACATCACCATAAACGGCATCAACTTGTTCGTCCGACAAAGCCTCTGCGACACCCTGCAATACATCTCGATGCGTATAGAAGTCATCCGAATTCAACAAGCCAACTATATCACCCGTCGCCATACCGACACCTTTGTTCATCGCGTCGTAGAGACCTCGGTCTGATTCACTCACATACTTCAATCTACCATTGAATAAAGGCTCATAATGACGTATTATGTCCAAGGTCTCATCCTTGGATCCTCCATCAACGATGATATACTCGAGGTCTTGATAGGATTGTGCCAAGACACTCTTGATTGTATCCTTCAACGTAGATGCACTGTTATATGTGGCGGTAATTATGCTTATTTTCATATCTTCTGACGAAAAGGTTCCACTTATTCGATAATATGGAACTTCTGCATACAAATTTAACGCATTTTTTGTAAAGAAATTGTATTATACAATAGGAAAAACATAATGTTTTATGAAAAATGCAAGGTGCATAGAGCAAAACAAAGGATTGTGGTGCATTTTTCTATACCAAAAGAAAAAAAAGAGCAATTTGTTTGGATATTCTGAATAAAGTGCTTAACTTTGCACTCGCTTAACAGCAAAAGAGGTTTGATTCGCTAGCTCAGTAGGTAGAGCACAACACTTTTAATGTTGGGGTCCTGGGTTCGAGCCCCAGGCGGATCACAGAAAAAAGAAGGAAATCCATCCAAGGAACTTCCTTCTTTTTTTCAATGTTTATTATGATAGTTTGTATTTCCCATCTACAAAGCAAATCCTCTCGGCATCGCACATTTCCTGCAAGGCATTGCTCACTTCATCCTTATTGTAGGAGTAAAGGGCAAAGTCGCAAGGATCATGCGGCTTGTTATCTGACAGAATTTGCAAGATGTCCTCCTGAATAGATGCTCTGTTCTTTTGCGCAGATCTTTGATCGCGGCAAATATCACAAAGTCCGCAATCTTTTCCCGTATTGTCGCCAAAATATTCTAATAGGAAACGACTACGACAATACTCCTCATTGTTCAAATAGTCTATGACTTCCGAAATTCTATCAATGAATTGTTGTCGGCGGTCTTCGTAAATTGCTGTACTCAGCGCGATGCTGTTTTCATCAACACGGCGTGTCAGGAAGGTAATCTTAGGTACTTTCTTAGCAGGAACGTAGTGTATGATGCGCTGAGCGGTCAGTTGTTTCAATATCTCATAGACTTCGTGCGCAGATATTTCGCAATCTCGCGCAATGTCCTCTTCTTCGACAAATACATACGAAGAAAATATACCGCAATAGTTGCGAAGCACAGCAGAAATAACGGCATCTGCCTTTTTGCCCAGGTGGCGCAGATTATACAAGTCATCTCTTTTTACCAGGAATAGGAGACGTGAAGTTGTGTCTTCCTCTTCTTTATAATCTATGTAGCCTGCTTTCGTCAACAATTCGAGGGCGCTCACTACATGAGTGGGGAAATGTTTAAAGTTGAGACAGAATTTCTCCAGTTTGAACTCATAGCTCACTTGATAACCATCTCCGACAGCCAACTGCAAATAGTAGCAAATTTCATTGTATACCCGCTGGACGTACTCCTTGGGTGGGAAATTGTCTGCAACGCGTCGTCTCAACAAGGCCTGATCATTTTTATTATGTATCAGGACTGCGTAGGCATTCAACCCATCTCGTCCTGCGCGTCCGGCTTCCTGGAAATACGCTTCAAGGGAATCGGGCACGTCCAAGTGAAGTACTAAGCGCACATCGGGTTTGTCTATCCCCATCCCAAAGGCATTTGTTGCCACCATTACGCGGATATCTCCGTCCTGCCAAGTTCGGCTGCGCACATCCTTGTCTGCATTGGTCAACCCGGCGTGGTAATGTACGGCGGTGATGCCTTCTTTGTTCAAGATGTCGCTTAATTCCTGCGTACTCTTACGATTTCTCGTATAAACTATGGCAGAACCTTCGACAGATTTCAGGATGTGGATGATTTCACTAACCTTGTCGTCCGCTTGTCTGAGGATATAGTTAAGATTCGGCCTTGCGAAACTCATACGATAGACATGAAATCCCTCGACCACGTCCTCTTTTTCTTCAGCCGTATCTTTGTTGAAATTGTTAGCAGGAAGATTCTCCAACAGTCTGCCCTCGCGACCAATATGTGAGAGTTGCCAGCAAATATCCCTGACCACCTTTGGCGTAGCCGTTGCCGTGAGCGCTAAAACCGGCACATCGGGCAAAAGGGTTCTGATATGCGAGATATTCAGATAGGAAGGGCGGAAATCATATCCCCATTGCGAGATACAGTGCGCTTCGTCGATGGTAATAAAGGAAACCTTCATGCGACGAAGCTTTGTCTGGAATAAATCAGTCTCCAGACGCTCGGGCGAAAGATACAGCAAATCGTAAGCACCCAAGACAGCGTTGTCCAGGTGTCTTATTACTTCCTCATGACTCTGTCCCGAATAAATTGCAGCAGCACGGATATTTCTCTTGCGCAAGTTTTGCACTTGGTCTTTCATTAGCGCAATGAGCGGCGTGACTACAATGCAAACGCCCTCCAGTACCAATGCTGGCACCTGGAAGGCGATACTTTTCCCTCCACCCGTAGGCATTAGGCCCAGGGTGTCGCGTTTTTGCAAAATGCTATGTATGATTTCTGCTTGAATCCCACGAAATTCAGAGTAGCCCCAAACTTCGCGTAAAACTTCAAGCGGTGTTTTTTTTATTCGCATGGACGAATGTCTTCGATTTGCAGTTGCACTTCTCCGCGCTTATGGGTATTTTCTTCGATAGCATAGCAAATGTCGAAAGCACGTTTCGTCTTGATATATCTCGCTTGCGAACTTTGTCCAAAGGCTATGCCGTTCATGATGCGGTTACTCTTGTTGTCTACGAGTTCAAGTTTGATGTGTTCTTGACCTCTGCCCACGACTTTGCTTGTGCCATAATCATAGACGCGCTTGGTACAAAATACGGGGCGAGCGTTGCCTGGTCCGAAGGGGGCAAAGCGCTTTAACTCCTGGTAGAACTTAAACGAAACGTCCTTGAAGTCCAGAATGGCGTCGATGTCGAGTGTGGGCTGCGTTTGCTCGTCCAGGATGTGCTCGGCTACGTATTCTTCGAAGCGGCGGGTGAATTCTTCCACATGCTCTACTTTGAGCGTCAAACCTGCGGCGTATGTGTGGCCGCCGAAGTTTTCCAGCAAATCGCTACAACTTTGCACTGCCTTGTAGACGTCAAATCCTGACACCGAGCGGGCACTACCTGTAGCCATACCTTCTGATCGGGTCAAGACTACGGCGGGGCGGTAATATTGTTCAGTCAGGCGTGAAGCCACGATGCCGATGATTCCCTTGTGCCACTCTTCGTTGTAAATCACTACGGCGCGGCGTTCGTCCAATTGAGGAAGGTCGCGCACTTTTTCAATGGCTTCTTCCGTCATGGCCTTGTCCAGGTCCTTGCGTGCCTCGTTGTAGAGGTTGATGCGGTTGGCCAATTCCTTTGCGGTGGCATGGTCGCGCTCCACGAGCAATTCCACGGCTTCGCGGCCGTTCTGCATTCTGCCCGAGGCGTTGATACGTGGACCAATCTTGAAGATGATGTCGTTGATGGTCAACTCTCTCTCGCCCACACCACAGACCTCGATGATAGCCTGTATACCCACGCTGGGATTTGTGTTGAGGCATCTCAAACCATGACAGGCCAGGATGCGATTTTCTCCCATGATGGGTACAATATCCGAAGCGATACTGATCGCACAAAGGTCCAAAAGCGAATAAAGCTTGTTGAACTCGATACCATTGCTCATGGCAAAGGCCTGCATGAACTTGAAGCC
>JAZQSL010000005.1:0-105741 GCA_045630125.1 Alloprevotella sp.
CATAACAATGGCTAAATATCCTAAAGGTTCAGAATGGCGTATATGGGACTTGCATATCCATACACCAGGTACAGCAAAGAATGACCAATACGGCAATGATGAAGCTGTTTGGGAAGCATATATTGCCAAACTTGAAGAAAATACAGATGTTGCGGTCTTAGGTATAACTGATTATTTCTCAATTGAAAACTATTTGTTTTTAAAGCAGAAGCAAACAGAGGGTCGTTTGCAAGGGAAAACTATTCTTCCCAATGTTGAATTGAGAATAACCCCAGTAACCAAACAAGAAACGCCAATAAATATTCATGTTATATTTAATCCTGAATTATCAGTAGATTTCATAGAACGAGAGTTTTTGGGTTGTCTAAAATTTAGTTATGGAGGGTCAGAGTACTCTTGTATAAGAAGAGATCTGATAGCGTTAGGTAAAGCATTTCGTAATGACAATTCACTAGATGATGAGTCTGCAAGAAAAGTCGGTATCGGACAATTTAATATAAATTTCCAAGACCTATATCGTATTCTTCAAAAACCTGTTTTGAGGAATCATATTATTGTTGCTGTTTCCAATAGTAATAGAGATGGCAATAGCGGCATTCAGCATTCCTCTATGGAAGCTACTAGATTAGAGATATATCGAATGTCAGATATGATATTCTCAGGGAACCCAAACGATACCCTTTTTTTCTTAGGGCAAGGAAGACTCGATACAAAAGCGATAGTGGATGCTTATGGCAGTATAAAACCATGTGTAACTGGTAGTGATGCTCACACTCTTGATCATGTTAATGTGTTCCCAAATGATAGAATTACATGGATTAAAGCCGACCCTACATTTGAGGGTTTGAAACAAATTATTTATGAACCAGAGGGACGAGTTTGTATTCAAAAAGAAAATCCAACCTATAATATAGAAAAATGTCCATTCACAAGAATATATATACCGACAAACACCAATGTATTTGTTGATGAAACTGATATTTCTTTTGCACAGCAAGAACTGCCTTTAAATAGCAATTTGGTTTCTATTATTGGTGGTAGAGGAACAGGTAAGAGCGTTTTAATAAACTATATTGCAGCAGCTTTTCATAAGCAAACACAATCCGACAACTTTAATCTTAACTCTGACATTGTTATTAGTCGTCAAGCTTCAATTACTGAAGAAGCAAAAGATTTTAAGGTTTCCGACAATCCTAATGTTCCTTTCATGTATATTGCTCAAAGTCAAATTAAAGATTTGGTACAAAATAAAGATAAATTTTCAAGAAATATACGTGAAACGATTGGGGTCACAGATGAGTATCGCATATCATCCGATTTCTCATCTAGAGCGGAACTTGCAATAAATGAATACTTTAGAATTATTAAGATTATTAACGCAAATAATACAACACCCCAAGAAAAGCGAGAGATAATTGGCAGAGAAATAAAAAAGTATAGTGATTTTATTACAAATATAACCTCTGAACAGAATAAGAAGAAATTAGAGAACTATAAAAATAAGGTTGGCAAATTAAGCCAATTTAATTCTTGGATAGATTCGCTTCAACAATTGGCAACAAACATTGATAGGTTTACAATTGAAACAAATGAGACTATATCTACATGGAATGAGTTGTTTAAATCTCAAAAAGTAGATATCCCTTCAATTGATACCTCCAACACAAGAGGGTATATCAGAGATAAACTTATTCCTCGTCTTATAGTTGCACAACAAAGAATTCAAAAAGATATAGCTGATACAAAGGATGAGTTTAAAGACTATAAGGGAGATTTGGCAACTTTATTGTCAAATGTTTCAGTGTATCAAAATAAAGTTTCTGAATTAGCAAAGCAAATAGAAGCTATTGGAATAGAAGAGACTAAATATCAAGCTATAACAAGTGATGTATTTAAAAGTCTGGGTATTGAAATAAAAAATGATATAGAATCGTATACTCGTTTAATTGAGCAGAAGTGGTATGAATTTAAGGGGCTAGGTATAGATATTGAACCTAAAAAGAAAAAATTGTTAGATTTGATTCTCCAAGAGGATTTAAATGTATCTGTTGATATACATTTTGATTCATACAAGATGTATAACTTATTATTAGAAAAGCTTGATGGCAGAAGTTATAACGAGGAAAAAATCAAGAAGATTCTTAATATTGAAACATTAGATGATTTTTACGGTTTTATTTCACAAACAACTGACCATAATATTTTTAGTCCTGCAATTAAAGATGATTTGAAAGGTAGGCTATTAGAACTTTTTTTCAAGAGGTATACACAGTTCATATCGCACGACATAAATGTAACTCTTGCAGGAAAACCTATAACCAAACTATCATTTGGCCAACAGGGTACTATATACTTACGATTACAAATTGCGGCAAATATGTTTAGTGAGACTATCATATATGACCAACCAGAGGATGACTTAGATAATAGTTTTATTACTAGCGAACTTATATCTATTTTCAAAACTATAAAGCAATATAGGCAGATTATTATAGTGTCTCACAATGCAAACTTGGTCGTCAATTCAGATTCCGAACAGGTAATCATTGCTCAGAACGAAGATGGTCAGCTGAAATATAAATCAGGTTCGTTAGAAGATCCCGATGTCAATAATGAGGTTTGTCAGATATTGGAGGGTGGTAAATTTGCCTTTGAAAAGAGAGAACGAAAATATCGGATTAACTAAAACTCACAATGGCGACCGCATCATCAAGTGGCCGCCATTATTGTTACAGTTTCATTCCTCTGCTCTTCTTTGGTTGAATAGGCTGTCGGATTGATTGTCGTAGTTTGTCGTATTGCTCGCAAAACCATTGACTGAGGGGTATTCGATTTGCGGTTAAGGTAAGCTGCTTGTCGCTATCTCGCAGAATCTGCAAAGGGGTATTATCCGTAGCAAACCATCGGTTATGCTCCGAGGAGAATAGTCGCCCAGTAATTATTTCAAATACGTTTTCAAGGCCTCCACATATTCTTCGAAAGCCCTGAGACCTTCGGGAGAAATTCTACAAATCGTTTGCGGTTTTTTCCCTTTGTAGCCCTTCTCCACCATGATGTACCCGGCAGAAGTCAACTTGTCTATCTGCACACTCAAGTTGCCAGCCGTCGCACCCGTTGCTTCGCGAAGGTAAACAAAATCTGCCTCCTCCAAGTCAATAAGCACTGACATTACGGCCAGACGGAGTTCGGAGTGAAGTAATGGATCTAATTTTTTGAACATCTTACTTATTTTTTATTAGCCTTATGGTTCATCATTACACCAGGCAGGATCATCGAAACAACAGAGGCTACGGCAAACACCAAAGCATAGTCGTAGGTATGGAGAAGCGACATAGCGACAGCACCTCCGATGCCCGTAACCAAACCTCCCACTGCGATGTAAGGATTCTTAAGGATCGCGCCAGTCATAAACGCGCCATAGCCAAGCATCGCAATATGAATCGCACCAACATATTCGGGAATAAGAAAAACCAAAATCAGCGCCAACACAGTAGCAAAGATACCATAGCCGATCCAAATCATACCGATGGTTTCGTTTATGAAATTCTTGCCCTTCTGTTCTACTTTATGCTTTACACAAAAGTGAGACAGAGGGAAACCTACTATCGGGATGGCGAACCAAAGGAAATTCCACAGCGGATTTGCAGTTATCTCGAGCACACTCCATACCAACAAAGAAAACACTAACACCACACATCCCCATAGAACAAGTGGTGTACCGGAGTTACGTTCAAAATCCTTTCTACTCTTTGTTATCGCATCGCTAATAAGTTGAAGACTCTGTTCAGGAGTCATTTCATTCGTTTTCATACTCTTTTTTCTTAGAAAGTTAAACTTTTCACCCCCCTCCCCTACCCTTCCGGACTGATAGAGTGAGAGCATTTCAATTAAATCACGATGCAAATATAAAGAAGTTTATATTATAAACCAAATTACAAACAAATTATTTTTAAGATTATCCCCCCAAAAAGGAAAGTAAAGGCATCAAACAGCACAAACTTTGGCAAAAAGCGACAACTTCTTTGTTACTCCAAATTATTCAATTATTTTTGCCTTATATAATATGTATAGTATATCTATTGCCTTGGTATATTTTCAGATACCCAAACACTGTTCATTCTACACCATATATATTATATAGGAAACCTTACTGCAAACCTAACATAATAAACCTAATATTCAAAACATGTCACTCAGCACGACCAAACATGAATCATCCGCAGCATTTCTCGACACCAAAGTGCATTATAAACTCTTGGACGGACTACGAGGCGCCGCTGCATTGATGGTAGTATGGTACCATATTTTCGAAGGACTTGCCTTTGCGTCAGGCACAGGTATAGAAACCTTCAATCATGGTCACCTTGGTGTAGATTTCTTCTTTATGCTTTCTGGTTTTGTAATAAGTTATGCCTACGATGACAGATGGCAGAACAAATCCGCCAAAGGACTTTCGATGAAGGATTTCTTCAAACGACGCTTAATCAGACTTCACCCCATGATCATCATGGGCGCCATCATCGGATGCATTGCCTTCTTGATAGGAGGTGGCGTGAAGTGGGACGGTTCCCCCACCCCATTGGGATGGACCATGATAGCAATGGTTTTAGGAATGCTACTTATTCCCGCATATCCTGGTGCAGGCTACGATGTTAGGGGGAACGGCGAAATGTATTCGCTCAATGGTCCCAGTTGGTCACTCTTCTTCGAATACTTGGGCAACTTGCTCTACGCACTATTCATTCGTCGTTTATCAAACAAAGGTTTGTTCGCCTTAACCCTAATCACAGGGGTAGCATGGGGCACCTTCGCCATAACCAACGTTTCCGGTTACGACATGCTCGGCGTGGGCTGGACATTAGACACTCACAACTTTTTCGGAGGCCTACTGCGCATGCTCTTCCCCTTTACCCTTGGTATGTTTATCTGCCGCAATTTTCGACCTATCCGTGTGCGAGGCATATTCTGGTGGTCTATCCTCGTTCTGTTCGGTCTATTCTCAGTGCCGTACATTTCTTCTGCAAATATGACATTTATTCCAGGTATCAGTTGGAATAGCCTTTTTGAATTTGCATGTATTCTATTTGTATTTCCCCTTATCATCTGGGGCGCAGCATCTGGTGAAACGAGCGATAAAGCCTCTACAAATGTATGCAGATTCCTGGGCGACATCTCCTATCCGCTCTACATCGTACACTATCCAGTGATGTATCTGTTCTATGCTTGGTTGATTAAAAACAAGGTTTACACTTTGAGCGAAGCATGGCCCGTTGCATTATTAGTAATCCTAACGAGCGTCACATTAGCATACGCTTGTTTGAAATTATACGACGAACCCGTCAGACGTTTCCTTGCTAAGAAATTTAAATAGAAATACCATTTCATACTTCATTGGGTTGTCTAAGTTTTTCATTAGGCAACCCATTTTTTATACAATAACTCATTGAAACAATATCTCTTTCCAGAAAACTTCTATACTGAAACTTCATTTTGAAATTTTCAAAACGGAAAACTTTTCGTTTTTTATTTTTCCAAAAGTTTTCCATTTTAGAAAAGTCTCATTGAATTTTTAACACAAAAAAGTTTACATTTTTTGGAAAGTAAAGGAAAATATTTTGTACCTTTGCCAGCCTATTTCCGATCCCAAGGATGCGGATTTTTTCAACCTTATTTTTTTGAAACAAAACAAAACCACAATGATACAAACCGTACTAAAAAGAGACGGACGAATCGTAGGATTCAACCGTGAAAAGATTGCCGCTGCAATACGTAAGGCAATGTTAACCACAGAGATAGGTGAAGACGACGTACTAGTAGGCAAGATTGTAGATCGCATTGAGATGCGCGGAGAAGAACAGTCCACTGTGGAGAAAATCCAGGACATGGTGGAAGTAGAGCTTATGGCTTCGCCACGCAAGGAAGTAGCCAAGAGTTATATTGCCTATCGCGATAAGCGCAACATTGCCAGAAAGGCAAAGACTCGTGAAATGTTTTTGGAAATTGTTGAAGCAAAATCCAACGATGTGACTCGCGAAAATGCAAACATGAACGCCGACACACCAGCAGGTATGATGATGAAGTTTGCATCTGAGACTACAAAACCATTCGTTGACGACTACTTGCTATCACAAGCAACTCGCGATGCTGTACGCAACGGCTACTTGCACATTCACGACAAGGATTATTATCCAACCAAGTCGTTGACATGTTTGCAACACCCCTTGGACAAAATCCTCGCCAAGGGCTTTGTGGCAGGCCACGGCGAATCTCGCCCCACCAAGCGTATCGAGACAGCAGCAATCATGGCGTGCATCTCGATGGAAGTGGTGCAAAACGAAATGCACGGCGGACAAGCCATTCCCGCCTTCGACTTTTATCTCGCTCCCTACGTGAGAAAAAGTTATATCGAAGAATTGAAAAATGTAGAAGTCTTGACCGGTATGGATTTGAGTTCGCTCTACGATGCCGAAGTCGAAGATTATATCTATCAGGATCTGGACTTCCTGCAAAGTACTGCGCGCTGGAAACAACATGCTATCAATCGCACTGTAAACCGTGTGCACCAAGCGATGGAAGCCTTCATACATAATATGAATACGATCCACTCGCGCGGCGGTAACCAAGTGGTATTCTCGTCTATCAATTATGGTACGGACACTTCTGCCGAAGGCCGTTGCATCATCCGCGAATTGCTCACATCTACCTACGAAGGTGTAGGTGGAGGTTCAACAGCCATCTTCCCTATCCAAATTTGGAAGAAGAAACGTGGCGTGAGCTATTTGCCCGAAGACCGCAACTACGACCTCTATCAATATGCGTGCAAGGTAGCAGCTCGTCGTTTCTTCCCCAACTTCGTCAACCTCGACGCTACGTTCAACCAGCACGAGAAGTGGCGTGCTGACGACCCCAACCGCTATATGTACGAAGTGGCTACGATGGGATGTCGCACACGCGTATTCGAAAATCGTTTTGGCGAAAAGACATCCGTAGCACGTGGCAACTTGTCGTTCTCTACTATTAATATTGTACGCCTGGCGATTGAGTGCATGCAAATCGAAGAGCAAAGCGTGCGCATCGAGAAGTTCTTTGCAAAATTGGACGAACTCCTGGAAGTCACAGCACAACAGCTGGCTGACAGATACAACTTCCAAAAGACGGCTTTGTCTAAACAATTCCCCCTGCTGATGTCGTCGCTGTGGACAGGATGTGAATGCTTGAACCCCGGCGATACTATCGAGCGCGTGATCAACCAAGGTACGTTGGGTATAGGCTTCATCGGCTTGGCTGAATGCCTTGTAGCCTTGATGGGCAAGCACCATGGCGAAAGCGAAGAAGCACAAGCATTGGGTCTGCGCATTATTGGATATATGAACCAAAGAGCGGCAGAATTCTCTGAAAGATTTGGTCACAACTATAGTATCCTAGCAACTCCCGCCGAAGGTTTGTCTGGTCGCTTCACCGGTATGGACCGCAAGAAGTTCGGCGTATTGCCTGGCATCACTGATAGAGAATATTACACCAACTCTAACCATGTGCCCGTCTACTATAAATGTTCGCCTCGCCACAAGGCTGAGGTCGAAGCACCCTATCACGATTTGACACGCGGCGGTCACATCTTCTACGTAGAAATCGACGGCGACGCTACACACAACCCCGAAGCGATTATGAATATCGTAGATCTGATGGACCAACACAATATTGGATATTGTTCGGTAAATCACAATCGCAATCGTTGCATGAACTGTGGTTACGAGGATGCAAGCGAAAATTTGGAGGTTTGCCCAAGATGTGCTAGCAAGGAGATCGACCGTTTGCAACGCATCACTGGTTATTTGGTGGGAACTACTGAACGTTGGAACAAGGCTAAACTGGCTGAATTGAATGACAGAGTTATCCACAAATAGCATAAGGGTCCTGGACATCAAGTACGGTACCTCTGTCGATGGCCCCGGACTACGCACATCAATCTATTGCGCTGGGTGCAACAATCGTTGCCCTGGTTGCCACAACCCTCAATCTTGGGATGACACGGGCGGGGAAGCGATGTCCGTCGATACACTCTTTGCACAGATTGTCCGCGAACGGATGAATGTCACTTTCTCTGGTGGCGACCCGATGTTGCATCCAGAGGGTTTCACCGCTTTAGCACGACGCATCAAGCAGGAAACTTCGCTCAACATTTGGTGCTACACAGGTTACCGTCTGGAAGACATCCTGCAGCATCCCAGGCAGCGAGCCCTTGCCGAACTTTGCGACGTCATCGTAGACGGTCCTTTCATCGAAAGTCAGAAGGATTCATCCCTACGCTTTCGCGGCAGCGCCAACCAACGTATTATTGATGTATCACGTTCCCTCAACGGAGAAATATGCCTACTCGATTTGTAGTAGGCATATTGTTTTTATAGCAGTTACTCTTTACCTTTTTCACTCAAACCAATTCTATGCGCACGATATCTTTTTTACTTTTACTCACCACCCTACTCCCGCTCACTGCCCACTCGCAAAAGTGGAACGATGTGCAGTTTTATAGCCGCGAAAAATTACTTTTCAATCACGACGCTACGCAAATAGATAGCATCACATATACTACGCGAAACGGCGTGTCGTATCAATTGCTATGGCAAGGAGGGAAATCAACCGAGACACCTATCTACGACATCGATTGTATAAAGATCGAAGAAAAAGAGAAAGTAGAACCTACGGGCAAGCGCATCGTTTTTGCCAAAGGTGTATCTATCGAATCGGGATGGTACGACGTAAACAAAGTGGGCAAGGGCGAAAATGGCGACATCAATATGTGCTGGGCTGCCGCTGCTTCGAACATCATCCAATGGTGGCAAGACAGATACATGGAAGCAGGAAACGCCCTGCCACCTCAAGCCGTCACAGGACCAGGGCAAACCTACGAACTGGCATTGATGGAAGTTTTTCATCAACAATGGAACAATGACAAAGGCGGTCAAGTAGCAGAAGCCGTACCTTGGTATTTCGAAGGAAAATACTATGGCGAGACTGCCACTGCGGGTTCGCAAGCCTATCCTCTGCCCGGCAATGCAGGCGGTTATTACAAAGATATTTGGGCCGACATCTATCCGCACCTCTACCACGGCTACGACTACATGCTGGGCATGTATCAAAATCTGTATGTGGGTGACTTCAACAACTACTACATTTGGGGCAATGGCACAGCCCTCAGGGGTAAGGAGCGCTTGAAAGTATTCACCGACTTGGTGGTCCAATTCATCGATCGCGGTGTGGCAGCACTGACCATTTCGCTCTCGCCACAAATCCGCACGCTACTACATTCCACCACATTGTGGGGCTACGAGATAGACGATGCTACGGGATTGCTCACACGCATTTGGATCACCGACTCGGATGACTTGGAGAAGGAACCCAAGCAACCTCTGCTCAACGAATATGCGGTAAGTATTGACGAGGATATGTCGCACATCAAGTTCACTTCATCTGACGTCAGATATGGCGCATGCTATGCCGTAGCACTTTGCCCAGTTTCGGGATACAACAAAGACTATGTTGCAGAATAATGAAGGGACAAAATAGTCCTATGAAAAAACAAAAATCATAGCCTTAAATGAGGCGCTAAAAAAAGGTCTTGGCTTTTTCAAAAAAACCAAGACCTTTTTTAAATTATCCAAGACTTTTTTCAAATTTCCCTAGACTTTTTTTTCGGCACACAAAACACAGCTGAAAAAAGGTTGTTTCGGCGAAGGATTCTGCGCCATTTGATATCATTCAGATGCAGCCCCATTCGTCATCTGTGCCACCACATCACGACACTCCTCCATCAACCATTTAGGCGTAGAGGTGGCACCGCAAATGCCTACGCTTTGTGCGCCTTCAAACCACTCGGCGCGAATACCAGAAGGCTGGTCGACCATATAAGTAGAGGGGTTGACGCTGCGACAAGCTTCGCACAGCACACGACCATTACTACTCTTCAATCCACATACGAACAAGATGACATCATGGCGACCAGCAAAATCCTTGACATTGGGCAAGCGATTGGCAACCTGACGACAAATGGTGTCGAAATACTGGAATTGCGCTGGCGCCTGAATGCGTGCGGTGATATAGTCGACGACGGCTTTGAAACCCTCGAGCGCCTTTGTCGTTTGCGAAAAGAGGCAGATATCGCGGGTAAAGTCCAGCACATCGGCCTCCTCGGGCGATTCTATCACGATAGCACTGCCACCCGTCTGTCCCACAAGTCCTAAGACCTCGGCGTGTCCACGTTTACCATAGATGACGATCTGCGGCGGATTGGGTACATCTGCCACACGCTTGATACGGCGTTGCAGTTGCAACACTACGGGACAGGTAGCATCCACCAAATGTATGCCGGCACTTTGCGCTTGGGCGTAGGTCGAGGGTGGTTCGCCATGGGCACGGAGCAACACCTTGCTACCACGAGGCAAGACGGCATACTGCTGATGGTCTATCGTCTGCAATCCCATAGCACGCAAGCGGTCGCACTCGCTACCATTGTGCACGATGTCGCCCAGGCAATACAGAGCGCCATCCTTTTCCAGTTCCTCCTCGGCCTTGCTGATGGCTGTCGTCACACCGAAGCAATAACCAGAGCCTTCGTCTATTTCTATCTGCATATTTTCTTGTTTGTTTTCAGTAAGGACCCTTACAAAAAATCCCTGCCAGCGAGTCGCATTCCAATCTCACGGCAGGGATATATTTTATTGACATTCCACCACCCTCTTGAAGGTATCAAGCAACCATTGCATTTGTTCCTCGCGAGTAAGTTCACTATTATCCAGAAGCAAGGCGTCCTCTGCCTGACGCAAGGGGGCAACTTCACGATGCGAATCGATGTAGTCGCGCTCCTGTACATTGCGCAGGATATCGTCGAAGTTGACGTTGTCGCCCTTGGCTGTCAATTCCAAATAGCGACGTTGCGCACGCACTTCTGCTGATGCTGTGACAAAAACCTTCAACTCTGCATTGGGGAAGACTACGGTACCGATGTCGCGGCCGTCCATCACGATGCCTTTTTCCAAACCCATACGTTGCTGAGCCTGGGTGAGTGCATAGCGCACGAAGGGCAATGCGGCAATAGGACTGACGCGCGAAGATACAGTGAGTGAACGGATTTCGCTTTCCACTACTTCGCCGTTCAAGCATACCAATGGGAGGTTGGTTTCCTTGTCCAGCACAAACGAGATGTGTACGTCTGACATTGCCTTTTCGAGTTCTTCTGCCTTGGGTTGACCCTGTTCGTCGAACATACCATTTCGGAGCGCGAACAAAGTCACTGCGCGATACATAGCACCAGTGTCGACATAGATATAGCCTACCTTTTGCGCCAATGCTTTGGCCATTGTACTCTTACCGCACGATGAATGTCCATCGATGGCTACAATTATTTTCTTTTCCATTGTATTTTCTATTTTTTGCTACACTTCCATTCTTTTTCCCAAAGATATTAGTTGAAAGAATAGCCGACATTAAACATTAGTGAAGAGGAAGAACGATGATACTTCGCCCACGAAGCACCAAGCTTAAACTTCTTCAGCGAGAGTCCAGCACCACAAGTGAATCCTGCCCAGTGGCTTGAGCCTGCCGCTTTGAGTTCGTAGGCGCGGCGCAGATTGTATCCTGCGGAAATATAGAGATAGTCCGTAGGCAGTACATCTACACCCACGACAAAGTGGTTCAAGATCATATTATACCACTTGATCTTTTCGCCCTCTATGTGATAAAAGTCCTGATTCCTCCAGTGCGTAATATCAGTCATCGTCAAAGAAATCTGCACCGGTGCATGCTTCATCTTTTGCGTAAAGCCCAGTTGTAAATCAAAAGGCAAACGTTCGGGGCGATCATCGAAAGTTTTAATGGGAGCACCGATATTTTTCATTGCAGCTGATACCGAGATACCTTTTTCCTCATCATAATAATTCAAACCAAGGTCTACGGCCAAGGCGAAGGCGGAGAAATCCGCGTACCTGGAATAGAGTCCCTTCAATGTAGCACCTCCGGCCCACCTGTCGGTCAGAGCGTAACTATATCCCACGCCCACAACGATATCTTTAGGAGAAAAATCGCCCAACTCTACACCATTTTGGTCCGTCTCGGTCATCTTGCCGTAGTTCATCATTTGTGCAAACACAGCACCGGTATGTCTTTCGCCAAATGCCTTGGTATATTCTGCTCCAGCCCAAATGCCGGAGTCAAAATAAGTCATAAAATTCAGGCCAAGCGAATTGTCGCTCACACCAGAATAAAGGGCAGGATTGACAGAACCTATCCATGGTGCATCGTCGACCACGGAAATATTTTCGCCGCCTAGAGCTGCAGTACGCGATGCCATTGGCAGACGCAGCGAGGTATGGCTAAACGCCCCTTCCTGTGCTTGGATAGGTAGCGCTATAATCAGCAAAAGCAAATATATCAATATTTTTTTCATCATGTATCCCAAAAATTGTGCTCAAAGTTACTATAAAATTTAGATTTTAGTGTACTTTTGTAGGAAAAACAGCAAGAAAGTATCTTCAACAAAACGTTGCCGCTCCCCTTGGGCTTGACAAAGTAAAACAAAACGAAGGTCTTTTCAAAGATTAAACAGGCATAACGAGTGGGTAAAGTCGATATTTATTCCAAGGAATGGTGCAATGAAGTCTTTCAAGACAGAAACAAAGACTATGGTGCATATCAACTTCGTGCTACGGCGGGAAGTCGGTATCGTCGTGCTCTCGTAATACTATTTCTCACACTATTTTTTTGTATCGGACTACCCGTAGGGGTTCACTTATACATCAAATACAAATTGTATAAGAGCGCAAAAGATTTCACCAAAGAGATTCCAGAACTTAGGAAATTAGAAATGAAAGCAAGACCTAATCACGAGGTCAAATTACTTTCAGCGGGCAGAAGCCGTCCTAAGATTTCTACAATAGAGAATGCAACGGAAGAAATAGGCGAAATCGTCGAGAACACTGAAAACGAGATTATCATCGGCATCAATGGCAAAGAAACATTTCAAGTCGAGGAATGGATAGATGAATGGGAGGACTTAGACACGGCACATAATATAGACAATATTGACCTACCCGTAGAAGGGCCACAATTAATACAAGTTGACAAAGTGGAAGAAATACCTATCTTTCCTGGTGGCAACAAAGCACTGATGACCTGGCTAAGCGAAAACATCCCCTACCCCAAAACTTGTATGGATAAGAAAGTGCGGGGGATGATGGAGGTGTTATTTATTGTAGACACTCAAGGATTTCCTGCCGAATTTCAAGTTACAAAATCACTACATCCCGACTTGGATAAGTTAGTCCTTGCAGCCATGAAACGTATGCCAAAATGGAAACCAGGCAAACATAATGGCGAGCCATGTAAGGTTGCAGTCACATTGCCTTTGCATTTTGAACCGAAATAATATCTTATCCTTAAGTCCCCAAGATTTTTTCAAGATAAATAAACACTTATAAAAAGCATCAAACTTATTATTTCATATTATGAAGACATCCGAGCAACTCTTATCTCTCGTCGAGCAAGCCCTCAACGGCATCGAATACCCCAACGTACCACAAGGGCTATACGAGCCTATCAGTTACACACTACAAGGCGGCGGCAAGCGCATTCGTCCCGTCTTGGCTCTAATGTGTTACAATGCTTTTTGCGAAGATGTAGAGAAAGTTCTCCCCGCTGCTTTGGGCATCGAAATCTATCACAACCATACACTACTTCACGACGATTTGATGGATCACGCCGAAGTACGTCGTTCACGCCCTACGGTACATGTGAAATGGGATGCTAATACAGCCATTCTTTCCGGAGACACCATGCTCATCATGGCTTGCCATTTTATGCAACAAACTGATGCCGTACGCAAAGGAGAAATGATGGATTTATTTATCCGTACTATGGATGAAATTTGCCAAGGCCAACAGTACGACATGAACTTTGAGAATCGTAGCGATGTGACGGAAACAGAGTACATCGAAATGATTCGTTTGAAAACGTCCGTACTCCTTGGATGTGCGGCCAAGATGGGTGCACTTTGTGCCAATGCTTCTGCGTCGGATTCTCAGGCTTTGTATGATTTTGCAATGAATGTAGGACTCGCCTTCCAATTGCGCGATGATTATCTCGACGTCTACGGCGATCCTGCAGTATTTGGCAAAGCTATTGGCGGCGATATTCGTTGCGGCAAGAAGACCTTCCTCTTGATTCGTGCTTTAAGCAAAATGGATGCAGAAGGCCAAGCAGAATTGTTGAAGACCTTGCACGATACAGACCTTGATCCCGAGGTAAAGGTCAGCACCGTTCGCGCCACATACGACCAATTGTCTATCCAGCAAGAATGCAGAGAGGCAATTGACGCTTTCTACAACAACGCACGAGTACATCTGGAGCAAACAAGTCTCAATGCGGAAGCCAAGGACTACTTGTGGCAATTTGCACAAACTTTATTGAACAGACAAAAGTAAGTTTTCTTTCTTTTTATCCACATGTACGCATTTGTAGATACCCATACACATCTCTATACCGAGGAATTTGCAACAGATGCCGACGCCGTAGTACATCGTGCCGTTGAATCTGGTGCAACACATTTGTTGTTGCCGTGCATAGACTTTGATTCTTTTCCCACACTGATGGATTTATGCCACCGTCATCCAGGCGTGTGCCTTCCGATGATAGGGATGCATCCCACCGAGATGCCAGAACGTCCACACGAGGATTTGGATCGTATGGAACAGGTCTTAGAGCGAGAACACTCGACCTTTGTAGCGATAGGCGAGATAGGCATAGATTTGTATTGGGATACGAGTCGTAAGGCTGAACAAATTGATATTTTCAAGCGCCAATTAGAATGGGCGGTACGCTATCAAATGCCAATCAGCATACATGCCCGCAGTGCGCATCAAGAAGTCGTAGAAACGCTGCTCCCCTTTGCAGAAAAGATACCTTCTGGTGTTTTCCATTGCTTTGGCGGCAGTATTGAGGAAGCACGTGAACTGTTGGACAAATTCCCCCACTTCGCCTTGGGTATAGGCGGCGTATTGACCTACAAGAAGTCTACCCTGCCCGCCGTTCTGCGTAGCCAAGTCCCATTGGACCGTATTGTTGTCGAAACAGATGCTCCCTATCTCACGCCTCATCCTCACCGTGGCAAGCGCAACGAACCATCATATATTCCGCATATTGTGGAAAAGTTGGCCGAGGTTTATGAACAGCCTATTGCAGAAGTATACCAAACGCTTTTGGAGACTTCGCAAAGAATCTTTCCAAGATTGAAATAAATAGATCTTTTACTTTGAGCATAAAATATCTCTCCGTCGCCTTTATATATATAGGTCTACGGAGAGATATTGCTTTTTTGGAATATTTTTCTTCTACTCTGTTTGTCGCGGGATTTATTCTGTGGGCCAGCCCTGCGCTTTGAGTTCAAATTCCTGACCGTCTCGTGAGACAAGCATACGTCCCTGTTCTGCTGGAGTGATATGGCCGATAATGCGTACGTCGGGAATTTGCGACACAGCCTCGTGTGCTGTCAAGGGCACGGTGAAGAGTAGTTCGTAGTCGTCGCCTCCGTTGAGCGCACAGGTACTGACGTTCATATTGAATTCTTCTGCAGCCACGGCGGTCTGATAGTCGAGCGGCAAACGTTCTTCGTAGATTCGTGCACCCACACCTGATGCTTCGCAGATGTGCATCACTTCCGACGACAGTCCATCGCTGACGTCTATCATCGCAGTGGGACGGATGCCAGCGGCGCGAAGTGATTCGACGACGTCGCGGCGTGCTTCGGGTTTCAATAGTCGTTCGAGCAAGTATTCACGTCCGCTGAAATCTGGTTGGGCTGCTTCGGCTTCTGTCGAAGGTCGCGAGTTGAAGATGTGCTTTTCGCGCTCCATCAACTGCAATCCCATGTACGCTGCTCCGAGGTTTCCGCTCACACAAATCAGGTCGGTAGTTTTTGCCCCACTGCGGTATACCACATCCCCTTCTGCTGCTTCTCCGACACAAGTGATACTGATCGCTAGACCTGTCAATGAGGTACTGATATCACCGCCTACGATGTCAACGTTGTGATTTTGGCAAGCGAGACGAAGACCTGAATAGAGTGCTTCAACATCTTCTACAGAGAAGCGTCCACTTACAGCCAAATTCACCAACATTTGTGTAGGCGTGCCGTTCATCGCATAGATGTCGGAAAGGTTAGCCATCGCAGCCTTGTATCCTAAATGTTGCAAGGGTGTATATTGCAAATCGAAATGGATACCTTCCATCAACATATCAGAAGTCAAGAGCAAGTTTTTACCGTCTACTGATTTCAGCACGGCGCAGTCATCGCCCACGCCTTTGACTGTGGTAGATTGTGTTTGAGGTAATTCTTTTGTCAAATGTTTGATTAGGCCGAACTCGCCCAACTTTGCTATTTCTGTCATAACTTTTTCGTATTCTTTCTAACGTAAAATAAAATAGAAAGCGCCTATGCGCCATTTATGCTCCAAAATTAGCAAAAAGACACGGGATTTGAGACCTAAAGGGTCCTTTTTTTCACAATGCATTATAGAGATTTAAGACAATAGCTTAAACCTTTGTTATTTCATCTAGTTTTAAACACTAATCACGAGACCTCACCTTACCAAACCAAGGATTTTCTTCTTCGCCGTGTAATGGATATAAAACGCCCTCTGACCCTGGGAAATTTGGAGAAAAGATTTGCCAATTTTCTGTTGCTTTTTTATGGCACAAATCAAGGGCAACATGACCCATGGTGCGACGTAGATTCACTTCGACGCAAGGATGTAGACGCAGACCTTCATCGGTTTGCACCAACATCATATCTACGCCCAAAGGACCTACGTAGTCTGTGCACAAAAGTTCGGAAAGTCGAAGGGGAAGTACACGAATGAGATCTTCAAGCAAGGGGCGAAGATCGTCGGGAAAGCATTGCATCAAACGATTGGGATGCGCGATCAAATTGCCAGCATACGCTCCACCGGAGTGAGTGAGAAAAAGAGAAATACCTTGATACTGAACCCCGCAGGTATCGGCATAAAATTCTAGGGCAAAGTCTGCCACACGATTATAGTAGGGTTCGACCTCGATCCCTCCTTGTTTGCGAATAATACGTGAGACTCTGCCGCGAGGAGAGTGGGAAGCGTTGGGCTCTAATAAAAATATCCCGCGACCGCTGGTAGACCAAGGCGCTTTGGCTACTACGGTTTGATGTTTTTCCACAAACTGCCATACACTTTCGTCCGACTCGCACCACAACGAAGTACCGATAGTTTGCGGCAGGTCTTGACGAATGCGACCGAGTAGTTCTACAGCAAGGCGGCGACTACTCAACTGGCGAACGTGCTCTAAGGTTATTGCGTCAGGCAGTAATGCCGAAGAAATTCCAGCACGTTGCAGACGGAATACCACCTGAGCATCCCATCCCCACACCTCGACTTTTTCGGGATGGACCTTATGCAAATCGCACTCGTCCACCCATTCTACGTCCGAGGTCAGGAAAGGTGCGCCATCAGTGCTTACTCCCTTTGGACGAACAATGACATCACCTCTATCAGCCCAAAGCGAAGGAATCGCCCAAAGGCGAGACTCGAGCGTACGCGCCGCCTCAGACGAACAATAATAAGGAGTGCCGTCTGCCAAAGCATCGTCGTGCGAAGGGTTGAATAGATGGAGCGTCATAGATGAGAAGGAGTGAGAACAAAGCGTTAGAGATAAGGATTTCCCACACGTTCGTCTGCCACTGTAGTAGCATCTCCGTGACCAGGCAGTACTAATGTTTCGTCGGGCAAAACGAAGATTTTTTCCTGCAAAGCACGTACCAATGAGGCGCCGTCGCTACCGGGCAAATCACAACGACCAATGCAGTAGCGGAAGAGACTGTCGCCACTGAGCAAAAGATGATTGTCCGCCGAATAGTAGCATACACCACCGGGAGTATGACCTGGGGTATTGATCACCTTGAAGCATTGATGACCAAAACGGATTTCTTCGCCTTCTTCAAGACCTCGTTCGACGGGCGGAGTTTGTAATGGCAACGCGCGGTGCAGGAACATCTGCATCTGCATTTCTGCACACTCGTAGGTGGGGATGTCTGCACTTCCCAACAAGGGGCGCAGGCCATAGGTGTCGCATAGGAATTGTGCGCCAAAGATATGGTCAAAGTGTCCGTGGGTATAGAGCGACAATACTGGTCGCAGTTCGTGTTGTGCGACGAACTGGCGAATCGCATCGTACTCGTGGGGGTAGAAAGCGCCGCAGTCGATGAATACGGCTTCACCACTTTCGTCCCACAATAGATAAGTATTTTCTTGGATCATATTTACCTCGAAGCAGACGCATCGTAGACCGTTCTGTGCGTTGGGTAAATTTATTTCTCTGGGGGTGCAGGGAGCGTTGAGCATATCTATTGTTTTTAGGAGCGGATTGGAATAAAAATTGTACAGTATAAAACAAGAGGAAGCGCTACACGGGAGCGCCTCTCTCTGCTATAACATCACGTAAATGACTCGTTTTGTTTCGAAGAATTCGTCTTTGAAATAGTCTGCCAAATTCCATGTCTCGGCAGTGCGTTTGAATGGCGCCAACTCGTGGGTCAAATCTCCGCCCTTCAAGCAAATCAAGCCGTTTGGCAGGGAGTTCTTTGATTCGCGTGCCACATTCTTGCGCACAAGCTTCACCAATTCGCCAGTATCCATCACAGCGCGACTTATGACGAAGTCGAACTTGCGTTTTTCCTCCATCACATTGCGATGCAGCGCCGTCACATTGGTCAGGCCCAAGGCCTCGATCACAGCATTCGCCACCTTGATTTTCTTACCTATACTATCGACCAACACGAACTCGCATTCGGGGAAAAGTATGGCAAGGGGAATGCCTGGAAAACCACCGCCTGTGCCTACGTCCAAAAGGCGTGTGCCAGGACGGAAGTTGACTACTTTTGCTATGCCCAAACTGTGCAGGACGTGGTGGGAATATAGATTGTCGATATCCTTGCGCGAGATAACGTTGATCTTGGCATTCCACTCGCGATAGAGGGCATCGAGTTGTTCGAACTGACTTTTTTGCAAATCGGTCAGTTCTGGGAAATGATCAAATATGATTTGTGCTACTGAGGTATTCTCTGGCATAAATTGAGCTTATTATATATTATACGAGAGCAAAGTTACAATTTTACGGGGAAAGTTTTCTATTTTCGAGGGGAGAAATATCAGATTTGCCTACTCAAATTGAATCAAACTTACCTCGAAATGATAATTTTATATTTAACCACGAATGTACACGAATTTGCACGAATGCCATTCGGCGAATTATAACATCAATTTATTAAATAGCGAATAAATAACACCCACTTTATTTCGTAGATATATATATAAATATAAGATTGAATATTCGTGTTTGACATTATTTTATATCTAAACAAAATCCATCGGCATCTGCCCAAGCAGGAAATTTGCGACGGAAAGCAGCGATTTTTTCTACGTCGAATTCGATGAGCAAAGCACCTGGTTGGTCGGACATCTGACCTACGATTTTGCCGCGTTCATCAAATGCCACGCTGGCGCCACAGTAGGCAATGCCATCGCCGTCGCCTGTACGATTCACGCCGAAGACATAGCATTGATTCTCGATGGCTCGCGCACAGAGCAGAGATGTCCACGCCGAGATACGAGAGGCGGGCCAATTGGCCAGATAAATGATGGCATCGTAGTCGCCACGATAGCGCGAGAACACAGGAAAACGCAAATCATAGCAGGTCTGAAGCAAAAAGCGTACGCCACAGATTTCCACGACTACCCTTTCCGCGCCCGAACTATACACATGATCTTCGCCACCATAGGCAAAGAGGTGTCGCTTGTCGTACTGCGCGACGATCTCGCCTTGGGGAGAAGTGACAAAGAAGCGATTGTACACCTTTCCTTCTTCTGCCCAAGGCAAAGTACCTGCAATATGTATTTGTAGGCGACGAGAAGTTTCGCACATCCAAGTGAGCGCCTTTTCTGCCTGTGCCAAAGTGTCTGCCGAAGGAGAGACATCGAAACCCGTAGCCCACATTTCGGGCAATAGGTAAAGGTCTGCTGGCGCAGCATCCTGGATCATTTGCTCGACTAGGCAAATATTTTCATCGGCATCTCGCCACGCGATATCGAGTTGGAGGAATTGTACTTTCATAAGCTTTTTTGTCTATCGCTCGTTAGACATAAATCGAAAGCAAAGATAAAGAATTATCGGGAAAGTTCAAATCATCTTTGTCTGGTAAAATTACACTTTTACGAAGAAGTTTAGACGATATATATATGAACACCAAAAGGAGGACTTGAAACTTATGGAGTGGTTGAAAAATATGAAGTTCAAAGACTTCAAAAAAAATGCGATACGAAGGATGGGCTGAAAATAGACCATATCCACCTGATCATAAAAAATATGATCCCAATAATCCAAACAAAAAGAAACATCCCGAAACAGAATATTTCATATATTATAGTATGGACATCAAGGGAGAAAAATATTGGGTAAACGTCAAAATGCACAAACAATACGGGGAAGTTGTTTATACAATTGAAAAAAGATGCCTAAAGATTTAATAGAGGGCAAACCATAAAAAAAAGAAGAGTGTATGCGTTAACCCGGGTCCTAAGCCCATTGGGCGCGTTTACCACACTCTCCTTTTTTAAGATGATGCAAATCTACAAACTAAAAACTAAACGTGCAATACTATGGGCAAAAAAAAGGAAAATTTAACGATTATAAAGCTTTCGTCGAAAAATTTGAACCCAAACGCCCCACAGACGATTGTTATTGTCGCACCGATAATTCTGATTTTCTTCTTGTTACCAACCTGCTACCTCCTCTTGGTTTAATCGTTGGTTTAATCACTGTATAAAACAGAGATAGGTTCAACAATAAGTTTGCTTTTACAAAGATAATAAAAAGGGAACAATATTACATCAAGTAAGACGCATTATTTACAACCTCATCAAAAGTTATTTAAATAATGCTAAATGTACAGCATTCTCCGAATCTCTCTATTCAAAGATTCAATGTATTCCAAAAAAGTACTATCTTTTCTATTAATTATTACTCAATCACTCTCGCTAGTTTATGATAAAACAAGTTAATCGTACTAATTCCTGTTAGATGGAGCTACTTATAAACATCTAAAATAAAACTGCCAACTTAAGTTGGCAGTTTTGCACTCAAATTTATTGACAAATCAAAATTGAGTTTTTATAATATCCCTCATCTTTTTAATATAATCTTACATAAATGTCGTCTGCTTTCAACTTAACTATTGAATCAACAGGGCATTCCTCGCCGAAAGTTGCAGAGCCATAAATTGTACCATAGACCATGCCGCAGTTTTTAACGCTGTTTATGTATTTTTTGCTGGAGTTTTCAATTATAAGTCCAATCAACTTCTTACCTATAGCAAACACAAATGTAATATCGCCATGCCCCAAAGCATTACCTTTTCTGATTAGTAGTTTTTGCATATAAAGTGCTACAGGAACCTTGCTTTTAGTATTTCTGTCTACTTCTTGGAAGGGATCTAATTTATAGGGAATATTTAGTTCTTTACACCAATTTTCTATTTGGTCCTTTATGTAGTTAAAATTTACTTCTGTGTAAAGTTTTGGATTTTTTACTATGTTGTAATTTTTTCTATCACTTTCTTGGGGTGGACAATAAATGGGTCTTACTGATTGACAAACTGCGATATAATTGTAACCAAAAGTTATTTGGTCCGAGATCCGTAAATGATAAGCATGATCATTTTCTTCTAAAGCAGCAGTGGAAGTCCAATAAAACCCTCCATTCGCTCTGTCTCCCATCCAATCTCGATTTCCTGCTAACGGAAGAAAAATGCTATTGCCATTAGGACCAGTTGCCATTATTGCTTTACCTCCTAATGCAAATTCAAATTCACAATTTTGCATCAATTCAAGCATTTGTTCTTTTGTTGGTATCTGCCAACCTTTTCCATAAATCTTCTCAGCTAAATCGCTAGTCATCGAATTTTGAATAGCAACAGGAGTATGCAATGCAGAAAGTCTATGAACTTCAGGGACGATTTCATTCCATGCAAATAAATCGCCATCTTCGTAACACTCATTTGCTCCCATATTGCAGTCACCCCACATTACCGATAATCCTAAATTTACTGCTTTCATAAAATAGATATTAGATAACTTGTTTTTTGAAATTGGATATCATAGAATCTGAACCAAACACCATGGTTTATATCATCCACACTAGGTGAGTCTTTTTTATATGAAAAGAAATATTTTTTACAACTATTAAAACAGTTGTTATCATCGATAGCTTTAGAAATCAAATATAATTTCTCCTCAATAGCATAGGAAAATGGTGGTAAATGTCTTTGCATATTTCGTAATATTGTCCCGTAATCTATGAAAATATTCACAAAACCTCCTCTACCATCGTTGCCTGTATTGATATATATATTACAATGAAAGTCTTCCTCGTTTGTAATCCACATTTCATAATCATAGGAACCACGGTTTGCTAACTCACAATTACAATCATCATCTGGCAGTAAGTTTCTGAGAATATAAGAGCAATTTAGCATCATCATTTCTTTTGCTCCAATAAATTTGAAATTTAATAAATATGAAATAATTTCTCTTTTAATTTTCCAGAATAACGTCATCTTATGAGACGCATTTAGCACCCTAACAAATATAAACCTCTTGATTTCTTGGTTTAGATTTCTTATTGCATTCAAAGCTTCTATTGCAGTTGAAGGTTCACTCATTCGAGAGAAATCTACATCAGAAAAATAATTCATAAAATTTTCACCTCCAACTTCGCTATCTGAGTTAGTGTCAATTTTCAAAAAATGCAAATTGAGCAGCCCCAACAAATCATTGATTGCACGCAAATCTAACGGAGAAAGGTTTTTAATGACTTCATTTTCTATATTATTCATATTTTCTCTTATAATTGTGCCCCCTAATTCCCCGATGAAAGCGGATAAAAAAATAAGGTGTGGGAACTATATTTGCTTTATCCATTGGTAGGCTTCTCGCATTTGCCTTTGTAGCGGATAAAACAATAGCCCACACCAAAGGTTATGCAAGGAGCCAATAAAGGCTGTACAAACCAATGATGTGGTGCTACTGCCATCATCTTCGCTACAGGAAAATTTTGCGAGAATTCACCAATGAAGATAATTTCAATAACACCTTTTCGTTATGTACTTCTGCTCCACATGACGCGAACCAGAATTGATGCAAATGTAACGAAAAAATGTTATATCCAAGTCCTCAAAGTAGGAATTTCATTAAATAAAATTTTTAGAACGTGCTTTTTGTAATTAAAATTAAGTAGGCGACAAAATTTGAACAGTGACTATAAAAATATTTCTCCTCAAAATCTTGGAACTCCAATCGGGTCTTTAAGATAATTTTGTTGATAAGTTCCTTGTTTGGGCATGTAGGTCTTGGTTCCTCCCTCTCAAAGTTCCAATGTTTTGCGAGTATAGACACATTAAGACTTTTGTAGCTGCTTTTTCGATTTTGCGTGATGCGTAACATTAGAGGATGCTCTCCATTTGCAAGTGTTTTACTTTTGTAACAAATCACTGAAATTGTAGCCTTCATTTTAATTTTGGTTTAAACTCTGGTTTAAACATTTGATTAAACCATGGCTTAAACCGCGCCCATTCACAGATATGTGTAAAAAAGAAAAAGCATTAATAATCATAAGACTATCAATGCTTTACAATTCAGTCGGGGTAACTGGATTCGAACCAGCGACCACACGCCCCCCAGACGACTGCTATACTCCCACAGCTGTCTACGATGCTGTGCTGAACTATGTGTTCGATCACTATACAATTCCAGAGGGCCAGGTTTTTTTGAAGGAAGAAATAAGATTTTTCATCAAACATAAGGATTTGTCGGCAGGAATGCAATACTTCGTGTCCGTATCCCAAACGATAAATTCCACAACTAAAAACCTGCAGAAATTTTGACAAAATGCCCTACCCCATCTAGAACGAAGAAATAGGATAGTCGTAGGGAAGTTTTGCAGGATATTAGACCTCGTTGTAAAAAACCCTAACCTTTTTCAAAAAAAGCCTTGACTTTTTTCAACAAACCCTTGAAAAGTTTTCACAAAGTCTGAGTTTGTTTTCGCTATTTTAGTCAAAAAAATCACGGATTTTACCCAAATTTTATCAACATTTTGCAGAAAAGCCTCGATTTTATGGGGATTTTCTAAGAAATCGGAGCAAATTTAACCCTCTGAGAATCGCGTAGACGCGAGCAATTGGAAAGGCAGTGAAAAATACGCGATTCTCGTGGCATTAAGTAGAGGCTAAAAAAACAAGTTGAGACGCCATATTTCGTGTCCGCAAGTACGAATGAAATTTGTATTCATCCGAGATGCGCGCACCAAATATGGCGTCCCAAGATATTATTGTTTGTTCGTCCGATTAACGGTTGGCGTACATTTCTTCGTAGTACTTTTCGTATTCACCGCTGGTGATATTGTCCATCCACTCTTGGTTTTCCAAATACCACTTGACAGTCTTTTCGATACCTTCTTCGAATTGCAAGCAGGGTTCCCATCCGAGTTCTGCCTTCAACTTGCGGCTATCGATAGCGTAGCGCAAATCGTGGCCGGCGCGGTCGGTGACATAGGTGATTAAGTCGAGATCTTCACCCTCCTTGCGACCAAGCAGACGATCTACGGTATTGATCACGACTTTAATGATGTCGATATTTTTCCACTCGTTGAAGCCGCCAATATTGTAGGTCTCGGCCACCTTGCCTTCGTGGAAGATTAGGTCGATAGCACGGGCATGATCTTCGACATAAAGCCAGTCGCGCACGTTCTCGCCCTTGCCATACACGGGCAAAGGTTTGCGGTGGCGAATATTGTTGATGAAGAGCGGAATCAGCTTTTCGGGGAACTGATAAGGTCCGTAGTTGTTGGAACAATTGGTGACCACAGTGGGCATGCCATAGGTGTCGTGGAACGCACGTACGAAGTGGTCGCTGCTCGCCTTGCTCGCGCTATAGGGAGAGTGAGGATTGTACTTTGTAGTTTCGACAAAAAAGTCGTCGCCGTAGACTTCGTGAGCGCTGAAATCGTTGGCCTTGCCCTCGGGATGTGTCAGTTCGAGCGCACCATAGACTTCGTCGGTTGAAATGTGATAGAAACGCTTGCCTTCGTAGCGTTCGGGCAAACTTTCCCAATACAATTTAGCCGCTTGCAACAGGGATAATGTGCCCATGACGTTGGTGCGCGCAAAGGTGAAGGGATCCTTGATGCTGCGGTCCACATGGCTTTCGGCCGCCAGGTGGATGATGCCGTCGATATGTTCGTCCTGCATCAATTGATAGAAGGCTTCGAAGTCGCAGATGTCCATCTTGACAAAGCGATAGTTGGGCGCCGACTCAATATCCTTGAGGTTGGCCAAATTTCCCGCATAGGTCAACTTGTCAAGGTTGATGATCTTATACTCGGGATATTTGTTGACAAACAAACGTACGACGTGGCTGCCGATAAAACCTGCTCCGCCTGTAATTACAATAGACCTTTTGAATTCCATATTATTAGTTTTTCAGATTTTCTAAACGTTTTTGAGATTGGCAATACATTTCTTCAACGATTCCGTCCAATAGGGTACGGACACGCCAAAGGTTTGCTTCACCTTGGTCTTGTCCAACACGCTATAGGCAGGACGTTTGACGCGCGAGGGAAATTCGTCGCTGTGACATGGTTGGATGTCGCAGGCTGTGTGTCCGGCATATTCGGCAATCATCTTGGTGAAGTCGAACCAAGAGCAGACGCCCTCGTTGGAATAGTGGTAGATGCCTGAGTTGCCCTCAAACTTACGACCCTCGACAATTTCGAAAATGGCTTGCGCCAGGTCGAGTGCGTAGGTGGGAGTGCCGCATTGATCGAACACGACCTTGAGTTGTGGCTTTTCGGCAGTGAGCTGTAGCATCGTCTTGACGAAGTTTTTGCCAAACTCGCTATATAGCCACGCCGTGCGTAGGATGACGTAGTTGCAACCACTGGCTTGGATGTATTGTTCGCCCCACAATTTGGTCTTGCCATAGACACCGGTGGGCGTACCCTTTTGGTCCTCGGCACAAGGTGTGTTGTAGGGTTCGCCACCAAAGACATAGTCGGTCGAAACGTGTATCAAGGTACCACCGACTTCTTGCATCGCCTTGGCCAAATGGTCTACTGCGGTAGCGTTGAGCAGTTCGCAGAAAGCTTCGTCTTCCTCGGCCTTGTCCACATTGGTATAGGCTGCGCAGTTGATGATGACCTGCACGTCATGCTCCTTGACCATCGCCATCACAGCCGAAGCATTGGTGATGTCCAATTCGGCTACGTCGGTAAAGATATAATTGTCGTGACTCTGAGCCGATACAATGCGCATCTCATTGCCCAATTGCCCGTTGGCTCCAGTAACCAATATATTCATTTTGTTTTGCTGTATTCTAAGATTGTTTTCCTGTAATTCTGCGAAAAAGTACTTGACTCGCACTTTCCCTATTGCAAAGGTAATTGTTTATTCCTTTCTGCACAATAAAAACGGCGCTTTTTCACCCATCCAAACCATTGAGTAGGCAACTCTAGGCAAAAAAATAGCACCTCGGCGAGTCCGAAGTGCTATTCTTGTATGATATTGTGTCACTCTCAACGAGAGTATATCACGTCATATCTTATTTTGTAGCTTTTGCAATTTCTTTCTTAGCCTTAGCTACAGCCTTGTCGTAAGCCTTTTGAGCCTTTGCCTTAGCATCGCCTTCAGCTTTCTTTACTGCATCATAGAGAGCCCAGAGCTTATTCTTTTCTACAGCAGCCTTTTGAGCAGCAGTGTACTTAGTAGCAACAGCTTCTACAGCAGCTTCCTTTTCAGGAGCAGCGTAAGCGTGCTTGTAACCCTTAACGTCGTTCCAGTGACCGCGAGTAAAGTCGGGGAATGTCACTGCGGCGCAGTTGTTGTCCATTGAGATAGCGCCCAATTCTGCTACGCAGCACCATTCAGCCATGTCGTATACGTCCATATCGAGGGGAAGACCATTTTGGAGACAGTAAACGAGACGTGCATCCATCATGAAGTCCATACCACCGTGACCCATTTCACGACCGAGTTCACCGTACTTAGTCAAGATGGGGTGATAGTATTTCTTTTCGAGAGCAGCAGCTTGTTCTGCATTGATGAAGCCGTGTGCGTTGAGGTTGTCTACAGCAGGAGCATCAGTACCCTTGAGAGCGTCTGCAGAAAGAGCATACTTAGGTTCTGGATACTTAGTAGCGTAACCCTTAGTACCTGTCAACTTGAACAAACGGTTGTAAGGTTGTGGAGTCATTACGTTGTGTTGGATTTCAACTACCTTACCCTTAGCTGTACGCATCAAAGTAGTAGTGTGGTCACCATTACGGAATTCTTTGCATTCCTTACCAGTCTTCTTTTCTACCCATTCCTTACCTACGAAACTTTCTGTATCCATAGCGATAAGTGTAGTGAAGCGGTCGCCACGGTGGATATCCAAACATTGAGCAACAGGACCGAGACCGTGAGTAGCGTAAACGTCACCGCGGTTTTCCATGTTGTACTTCATACGCCAACGGAGGTTGTTCTTGTCGTTGTCGTTAGGATCTTTCCAATAGTAATCCCAGAACCATTCGAGGCCGTGGATATAAGCACCTTCAGCGCGGATGATTTCACCGAAAACGCCATCTTGAGCCATAGCGAGTGCGTTGAGCTCGTAGTAGTCATAGCAGCAGTTTTCGAGGATGAAGCAGTGGAGGCGAGTCTTTTCAGAAAGGTTGATGAGCTCCCAGCATTGTTCGAGGTTCATTGCAGAAGGCACTTCGATAGCAGCGTGCTTGCCGTTTTCCATAGCAAACTTAGCTACGGGGAAGTGGTGATTCCAGTCAGTTGCAATGTAAACCAAGTCTACGTCTGAGCGCTTACAGATTTCTTCATAGCCCTTTTCGCCTGAGTAAATAGCAGCAGGAGCAAGACCTTGCTTGCGGAGATACTGTTGGCATTCTTCAGCACGTGCTTCTTCGTAGTCGCAAAGTGCAACGATTTCTACACCTGGGATGTGTGCAAAACGATTCACAGCACCATCACCACGCATACCAAGACCTACGAAAGCTACACGTACAGTTTGGATGGGCGCAGCAGTAAGGCCGAGTACGTGTTGTTGACCTGCAGGACGCTGAGGAGTATCAATAACGATTGTACCCTTGTCCCAATGCCACTTAGTAGAAGGTGACAAAGATTGCGCTTGAGCAATGATGCCAGAGAAAGAGAGCACTACTGCCAAGCTCAAAAGAAAGAACTTTTTCATGTTCATAATTTTAACTGGTTTTAGGTTAATATTTGACTTTAATTGATTTTCTTTTGCAAAGTTACTCATAAATACATCAAAATACAAATTAGTGCATGAAAAAAAATAGAGGTTGGACAACTTTGATCTTGCCAACCTCTACATTTATCTCATTTTATTATTGCGCGACCTATAACTTGTCATCACAAATTTTATCGTTTCTTACAAACCGTTTGATTTTAATGCACTGTCCAAATTCTTACCAAATGCATTCTCTGGATCGATTTCTAAGAGTTTGTTTACGAATGAACGTGTCTTCTTATAGTCTTCTTTCTTCAACCAATAGAATGCCAAGTAACGATAAGCTTCTACTTGAGCCGCACTAATTCCTTCACGACCTTCCATCATAGCCAAAGATTCTTCATAATACTCTCTGGGCTTTTCTTCTGCCGAGTTGGGATCTGTAATGTTGATACGTGCACGATAGAGCAATGCTTGGTAAGCAGTAGAATCCTTTGCAAGAACATCTGCTAATACAGCTTCACCCTCTTTCACATATTCAGCACGCTTTTCTGCTGTCAAGCTATCTTGTTGCGCTGCAAATACGTAAGTTTGACCTAAACGCAAAAGATCAGACAATTTTGCATTTTCACCAGACAATTCAAGATATTTCTTTGTTGCTTCAATAGCTTGGTCATACTGCTTTGTTTGTCTGTAAAGACGAGACACATCATTGAGTACAGAGATTTTCTTTGGATCCTTTGCGTATGCCAAGTTGTAGTATTTGATAGCTTCGTCCACTTTCTTTACTTCTTTCATATATTCCGCAGCATAAGCGTAGTCCATATACAAGTAAACGCTATCGTGATATTCTTGATTTGTAATATAACCAAGCATTTCTTCCACCTTTGGCATTTCTTCTGCATAATTGATAGAATTGCGTGCATATTCATAGTTTGCAATAAACTTCATACGCTTCAACATACGTCCACCTGGTGCAAGACTTTCTACAACGTCTGCCACTTCCTTAATCTTGGCAAAATCTGCTTGTGAGAAGAGAGCCATCATATAGTTCTCGCATGCAACAATGCTTAAATTGTCAACATCTTTGGGAACGCGGCTATAGTACTCGCCATAATGAGCTGCAGCTTCTTTATTATTATTGAGCTTAAAATAGATGTCACCCAATTCTTTTTCTGCATCATAATTTTCTGGCTCAATTTGTTTAATCTTATTCAATGCTTCGATAGCCACATAGGGATTTACATTCTTATACACGTGAGCATTACGTCTTAAAGCAGGAACGTAATTAGGATCGATTGCAAGAACTTGATCAAAGCATTGTCCTGCTTGACCATATTGTTTTGCATACATGTGAACTTGACCACGGAACATCAACGCATCAATACCTGTAGGATCAAGAGTTTCCAACAATTTAGCGCATTGTGATGCTGCTGGATAGTTATCATTATTCAAGAAGTAATCACCTACGCTCAATGCCTGGCTCTTATCCTTCTTTATCTTCTTCAGAAGTTTCACAAATGCCTCATTGGCTTTGTCAGGATCAGTCAATTGTTCCTCTACTACTACTTTCGCCATTGCTTCATTTGCCGAACTCATCGCAGGAGCATTGTAATAGTTTTGAGCCTGCGTACTGAGACCGCCGACAAACAAGGCTGTCACGAGAACTAAATTACGAATAATTGTCTTCTTCATTACTATAAATTTTTATTTGATTAAATTCTGAGTTAAACACACTAAGTATTTTTTAACTTTAGGCTTCTTCCTTGCAAATTTACTAAATAATCCACACACGAATAGCTTTTTGACACTTTTTTATTAAGTTCGGTCTGTTTTTTTATTTCTATAACATTAACGTAAGGTTTTGAAGCTGGTTTTAGTACCCGTTTAAGACAAAATAAAGGATATACTCCTGCGGAATATACCCTTATTCATTATTCTCAGTTTGAACTCACTGATTTTACTTGTACAGGACTGTATGGTAGTAACTGTGAGCCGTTACATATTATCGTTTGCCCTTTTTGTCCTTTTAAGAAGAAATAGAACAAGTTGACATTTGAACCACGGCGAGGATCAGTTGAAATGACATAAACTGCACGTGTCAGTGGATAGTCGCCTGTCAGAATCCTATATTGATAAGGTCTAAATCCTATTGGGTTTTCATCATTATCCCTTGTTACCTTGAGCACCTTTATTTCCAGATTCGTAAAATCCTCTAATACTCTTGCCTTGGGTTCTTTTAACCAATTTGTACCGACTACACCTATAACACCTGGGTCACTTTTAACCAATTTGATCACCTCCTCATTACTACCTTGTGCAAACACATTACCCTGAATATTTTCTCCGTTTAATAAGGAATCTCTCATATAGCGCACAGTACTTGATCCAGATTTATCAAATACTAAACTTAGTTTTCCACTACGTGTAGCGTAGCGCAGTTGTTCCCATTTTGTAATCTTACCACTTACGATACCTTTGAGGTCGTCCATATTAATAATGGTATCACTTACGGCCTTATTTACGATCAAAGCAAATGCATCAGTAGCAATTCTTGCTTTCATTACTGGCAACCTATTGGCTTTAACTTTTTCGTTTTCATACTCTGTCAGAAGTCGTGTCACAACACAGCAACGTATGCTATCATCAACCAACATTTGGATTGCAGAATCTTCACTACAATATACAGCGTTATCACCAGCTTCGATATGCTGCAAACGAAACGCTTCCATTTCTTCGGCCATTATCGGACGAAAAGTTTCATCTATTGCCACATGAACGTCATCTGAGTATCTCCAGCCTTGACCTACATTTTTTTTTTCGCATGAGACAAGAGCCAAGGTAATCAAAACTGTTAATAATAGGCCTATTTTCTTCATATCGTTGCAAAGTATTTATTTAATAAATATTTTTTTGAAAAAATATCGGAGGTCTCGACAATGCAAAACCTCCGATATATCTATTCCTACTTTCAATAAAGATTCTACATCAAAATAATGTATTCATTGAAAGTATTGTCGTTACTGAATTTGGAAGCGGATAGGGAGTGTAAACCATACTGCTACAGGCTGACCTTGTTGTCTTGCAGGAGTAAATCTTTGCAAAGTTTTAACAACAGATACTGCTGCTTGGTCACATTCACGCGAGAGTCCCTTAGCTACGGTCACAGTACCTACAGAACCATCCTTTTCCACCTTGAAGCGGAGAGTTACTACACCTTGAAGTTCTTGTTCGATAGCGATCTCAGGATACTTCAAGTTTTTAGCGATGTGAGCCAAGATTGCAGCTTCACCACCTGGATAAGACGCAGGCACTTCTACTACAGCATTGTCCACTACTTCCTCTTCTTGCTTTGGAGTTTCTTTTGGAGCAACTTCTGTACCACCAGCCATTTGGTCCGCTTTCAAGTCGTCAATGTTGATACCGCCTTCGCCATCACCTTCATAGGTTGTAGCAGCAATAGAGATATTCTTCATATCTTGGATATCATCCTGTGTCTTCAATTCCTTTTCTTGAACGACCTTATCATCGTCTTCGATTTTAGGAACTGTAAACTGCACAGAAGCTTTTACCTTTACTTGTTGCTTTTGTGGCTGTACGTATTCAACCTTAACTTCCTCCTTCTTTTCTTCTTTCTTTTCTTCTTTCTTTTGCTCAAGTTCAGCGAACTCTGTCACTTGATCTTCAGCATGATTGTTAGCTTTAATAGCTTGTTCAATTGCCACCTTGGTAAGCACGACTGCTACTATTGCTGCAAAAGCTAAAAAGAGAGTAATTAATGATTTGAGGTTACGAGCTCCGGCCTTAGAGCGCAAACGATAAGCTCCGTACTCTTTGTTACGTCCCTCGAATACCAATTCACACCATTGGCGTGATACTAAATCGACTTTAGACATATCTATTTACTTTACTTAACGTTATTATTAGGCTCCACCTTTAAGGGCATCAATCATGCCTTGGTCGAAATCCGTAAAGTTATCAATCACGTATTTACCGATGTTGCAGATTTGCATTTCATCGAGTACATCAATCAGGTTTTTATAAGAAGCATTGTCTGAAGCCTTAATGATAACGGTAGGTGTAGAAATCTTCTTTCCGTTCACTTCTTTTCTACCATTTCTGATATCAGACAATTTTTCATTATATTCTGCTTTAGTCTTTTCATTGACTTCTTTAGTAGAATATTCCTTTTTCAAAGCTTCCACGTGCTTCATTGCTTCAGCATTTTTAGCCAACAGGACCTTGCGGATACCATCATTACCGTATGCTGTAGGTGTCAATGTTGCTTCGTCGGGTTTTCCTTCGAAATAGTAAATTGCATTATTTTCGTCAATGATCACAGTAATAGCCTCACTTTCCTTAACTTGGCTTCTTTGATCGTCCTGCAAGTCTTCTTTGTCAGATGGCATGGCGATTTCCATGGTCTGTGGTTTAAGAAGAGTAGTACAGAGCATAAAGAATGTCACAAGCAACATGATCATATCGACCATAGGCGTGAAGTCTACGCGGGCATTCATCTTTTTTTGTTTGCTATTGCCCTGATCTCCTCCAGTTTCTAATTGTGCCATAACATTCTAAATTATTTATCTTCGCCAGCAAGCGACGTAATCAAATTGTATCGATTTTCGTCGATTGAACGCAGTGAGTTCATTACATCCTTTATTACCTTGTACGAAGTAGCCTTGTCTGCCTTGATAGCAATACGCATTTTTTCTCCTTCGCCTAAGGCCGCGCGGGCATTACCTACCCATACTTTCAATTCGTCATTTGCGCTATCGCAAGGGATACCAGCTTTTTCACCCTTGTTGAGATAATCATTACGATTTTCCAACTTGAGCCATTGTTGAACTTGGTCAATTGACGTACCCAACATGGGGACATCTTTAAATTGTTCCAATTCAGCAGCTGTCAGCGTAAGCGAACCGGTTTCTTTCATCTTGTCGGCCAATTTCTCCATGTTTTGGGGTGAATCCATACCAAGGAAAACTTTACCGTCGGGATTTACAGTAATTGTGAGCAAGTTTTGTTCTGGGATTTTAATTTCCGAAACAGAACCAGGAGCGTTCACTTTTACAGGTTCGTCTTTAACGAATGTTGCAGTAAGCATAAAGAAGGTAAGCAGCAGGACCATGACGTCGCTCATCGGCGTCATGTCGATGAACATGTCTTGTTTTTTAACTTTAAAACGTCCCATTTCTTATTACCTAATTTATGTGATTAGTGAGTAGCGTTGTAAGTTTGTACGATGCAGAAGCCTACTTCGTCGATGCAGAAAGTGAGGCGGTCGATCTTGTTAGTGTAGTAGTTGTAACCGATTACAGCGAACAATGAAGTTGCGATACCTGATGCAGTATTTACAAGTGCTTCAGAGATACCAGTAGCCAACTGAGTTGAGTCAGCACCACCGTCACCTGATGACATAGCTTGGAAAGACTTGATCATACCCATTACGGTACCGAGAAGACCTGTCAATGTACCGAGAGTTACGATAGAACCGATGATAGGAAGGTTTTCTTGCATCATAGGCATTTCGAGAGCTGTAGCTTCTTCCAATTCCTTTTGGAGTGCCAAAACTTGTTGTTCCTTAGAAAGAGTAGCATCAGCTTCAACCAACTTCCAACGCTTCAAAGTAGCGCTTACTACGTTAGCTACAGAACCTTGTTGCTTGTCGCAGATAGCTTGAGCCTTGTCGAGATCGTGAGCAGCCAAAGCAACCTTGATGTCAGCAACGAACTTAGCTACACTACCCTTACCATTAGCTGTGCGGATAGCGAAGAAACGTTCAATACAGAAAGTCAATACAGTGAAGCACAAAGACCAAATGATAGGTACGATGAAACCACCGAGGTAAACTGTACCGAGCAAGTTCACTGGATGTGGGTGAACGTCACCTGGAGTTTGGATCACGAATTGAGCGCCACCGAGGTCAGCAAAGTTGCTAGCGTGACCAGCACCGAAGTAGAACACACAGTGTGCAGCGATAGCACAAATGATAATCACCCAGATACCTTGTTTGATACCCTTAAAGCCGGAAGACTTTTTTGCTGCCTTAGGAGCAGCTGCTTTTGTTGTTCCCATTTTTAATTGAATTAATTAATAAATAAAATATTAGGTTATAGAGTTTTAATATTAAGTATCTGCACTCTATGCACCCCAAAAAGGTGTATAGACTACACAACTTGTCTGCAAAGATAAACATTCTCGTATTTTATAGCAAATTTATCGAAGATATTTTCGCACTTTATTTTGCAAATTTATTTTAAGAATGCTTTTTTATTCAAAACAGCACACCTACTTAGCGACTCCATTTTTGTTTTCCTGCCCAAATAACACAGAAAACACTTTTTATCCACAATATTTTTGCCCTATTCTATGCCAGTCAAAAAAAACTTAGACCTTTTTCAAAAAAGTCGGCGCAGAATTTAAAAAAGGTTAGACTTTTTTTCAACAAGACGGCGCGAAATTTTCAAGGGGATAAAAATGGTCAAATTGAAGATTATTTGAACGATTAAAAAGGGACAAAGAATCCCCTCAAAGTTTTTGTTACTTCAAGGGGAAAGTTGTCTCAATTGTAATAAATTTTACTTTGTCATTGCAACGATTTCTGTCGGAGGCAACATCTCATTGCGCTTGGCTGTTTCCTCAACCACACGGTGTGCCAGGTCTGCGAAGGCTTGTCCGATGATTGATTCTTCGTTGACAGCAGCTGGTTCGCCTTCATCACCGCTTTCGCAGATAGATTGTACGATAGGGATTTGTCCCAATAGGGGTACATTCATTTCTTCTGCCAAGCGCTTCACGCCTTCTTTACCAAAGATGTAGTATTTATTTTCGGGCAACTCCTGAGGTGTGAACCAAGCCATATTTTCCACCATGCCAAGGATGGGCACGCCGACCTTTTCATTGCGATACATATCTATACCTTTGCGTGCATCTGCCAGGGCTACATTTTGTGGGGTCGAAACGATCACAGCCCCTGTGATTGCGAGGTTTTGCAACAGGGTGAGGTGTATATCACTTGTGCCGGGAGGTGTGTCCAAAACCAAGTAATCCAATTCGCCCCACAAGGCATCGGCGATGAGTTGCTTCAAAGCGTTTGACGCCATACCGCCTCGCCATAGTGTCGCCGTGTCGGGATTGACGAAGAAGCCAATGGAAAGTATTTTCACGCCGTACTTTTCTGCGGGGATAAGCAATTGTCTGCCTTCGTATTCCTGAGCAAAGATACGCTCTGCTTCAAGGTGAAACATCTTGGGTACAGAGGGGCCAAAAATATCGGCGTCGAGCAAGCCGACGCTGTATCCCTGGCTAGCCAAAGCTACGGCCAGATTTGCCGCAACAGTACTCTTGCCTACCCCGCCCTTGCCTGAACTTACTGCGATTACGTTCTTCACTTGCGGCAACATCTTGCCTGGTTCGGGGCGAGCGGCTTGCAGGCTCTTGATAGAGATTGCGACGTTCACATCCTTTGAAACGTAAGTATGAATTGCCGCCTCGGCAGATTTTACCACCGACTTGGCAAAAGGATCTGTGGGTTTGTCAAAAATAATGGAGAAGGAGACGTTCATACCATCAATGCGGAGATCGTCTTCCAGCATTTCCGCCTCAACAATATTCTTTCCTGTACCTGGATAGCGTACTGTCGAGAGCGCATCTATGATTAGTTTTGGATAGAGTGTCATATATATTATATATTGTATAGGATCTAAGTCTTTCTTGGTTTAGCGCAGCAAAATTACATACTTTTTTCCAACCCCGAACGCTTAGAGCGATTATAACTGCGATAGTCATCCAGTTCAATTTCAATACAAGGTTCTTCCAGTTCGCCTTCTTGCGGAAGTCTGAAACTAATGAATTTTATATTCAACCCACGTGCCAACCATTGTTCCTCATAGTAAGTTTTTATGCCAAGTATCTTCGCTGTATGTTCATCAGACTTTGGTGCTAAATCGTTATAGAGATCTGCTGTTTGCACTGCTACGGGCAAATTATTCATAGACGCCACATACCCTGTGTAAGTATAAAGGAAATTCGAGTCTGTCTTGACGTGCACTTGTCCACCATCTATCAAGAATTTGCGGTAACGATTCAAGAAATAGGTTGAGGTCAGACGCTTGGTGGCTTTCTTCATTTGCGGATCACTAAAGGTCAACCAAATTTCGCTCACTTCGCCTGGCGCAAAGAAACGCTCGATAAATTCAATATGTGTGCGAAGAAAAGCCACATTAGTCATTCCTGCTTTCAATGATTCAGTTGCGCCGTGCCACATTCTTGCCCCTTTGATATCAATACCAATGAAATTCTTTTCGGGAAAGAGTTTTGCCAGCCCTACAGTATATTCGCCGCGACCACATCCCAGTTCGAGCACGATAGGATTATCATTTTTGAAAAAATCCTGATGCCAACGACCCTTCATATCAAACGTAGCCTCTTCTAAAGCTGCGAAAGGCGCTTCAAAGACATGAGGATATTCCTTCATGTCAGCAAATTTAGACAATTTATTCTTGCTCATTTTTCTAATATTTCGTTTACCTCAGCATTTACTTTATACAATCTCTCTTTGCAGAATCCCAGCAACTCCTTTGCGCGTTGGATTCGCTCTGCCAATTGGTCGATATCCACTTGTCCTTGTGATAGGGTTTGCACGATATCTTCCAATTCCTTCACGGCACTTTGATAGGTCATTTCTGATGCTGCCATATCTTGATAGCGTCTATTATTTATTATTATGTATTTCCTTTATTTCACTTTCCACCTTGCCATTTTTCAACAAGGTCACCACGCGGTCGCCCTCGGTCAAGGTTACTACATCTGAAATCGGTTTGCCGTCTTTCAGGGTCAGACTGAACCCCAAATCCAGGATACGCTGTGGATCCGCCATGTGCACTACTTTTTCCAGAGCGTCGAGTTTTTGCGCCGAATTGTGCAATACCTGCTGCGCTCCCTGCTCTATTTGCAAATTCCAAAAGCGTATGCGCTCATTCCACTGACCAAGATAGGCCAAAGCCGCGCCACCTATATTTTGTGTCAATAGTTGTAAACGCTGTTCGGCATTTTGCACTGCGTGCTGAGCGCATGTTCCAAGGTTCATCTCAGCACGTTTCAACAACTCCTCTTCACGCAGCAACAAAGCCTCGGCCCCACTCTTTATATATTGAGAAAAAGTCGTCAAAGTCTCTGCTTCACCCTGCAATATTTCGATCAGAAATGCTGCCACGGCGGTAGGCGTCTTCAATTTGAGATGCGCTACCAAATCTATCACCGTCTCGTCGCGCTCATGACCGATCCCTGTGAGTACTGGCAGGGGGAATTGTGCCACATGGGCAGCCAGCAGATAGGACTCAAAACCATTGAGATCGCTCACAGCACCTCCGCCACGAATGATTACGACCAAATCCCACTCCGACTCTTGTTCTGCGATTTCTTCAAGGGCAGCTATCACACTTCCCTCTACCCTATCCCCTTGCATAATGGCCGGGAACAATTGGGTTTGAAAGGCAAATGGCGAAGCTTCAATTTGTTTCATAAAGTCGCCGTATCCTGCTGCCGAAGCGCTACTGACTATAGCCACGCGCAGGGGCAATTGCGGAAAGTCCAACTCTTGGTTCAATGTCAGCACACCATCGGTTCTCAACTGTTCAAGGATTTGCTGACGTCTGAGTTGTTGTTCGCCCAGGGTAAAAGATGGGTCGATATCCTCAACGACAAACTTCAAACCATAGATTTCGTGAAAGGACAGGCTGACTTGCAGTAGCACCTTTATCCCAGATGCGAAAGGCACTCCGGTGGTATGTTCAAATTCGGGAACGATATCATCGTACACACCGTTCCAAATCACCGCACTTGTCTTGGCTAGCAGGCGATTGCCGTTTGGTTCTTTTTCTATCAGTTCGATGTAGCAATGACTACCCGGTCGGCGGCGCACCTCGCTCAACTCTGCCACCACCCAATACCTGTCGCAAAATTCATTTTGCAACACCGCCTGCACCAAAGCATTCATCTCGGAGAGACGAAGGTAAGGGATAGAGGTCGGAGGAGTAAGGTGGTTGATCACTATACAATATATATAATATAGGAGGTTTGTCTATTATTTCTTACCGTCAAGAATTTTGTACGCTACATTCATGTTGGGAATACCATAGCCAAATACATTGTTGGGACGCTTAGCCATGTGTCCTGCTGCCTGTACTGCGCGAATGATTTCCACAGGCTTCTTGTTGGGGAAGGCTTGCCACAGACAAGTCACAGCTCCACACATGATTGGGCAGGAGAACGACGTACCGCTGGCATAAACCAAACTACCCGAATCATTAATCATTGGCACGTATTCACCAAATGCCATCACGTCGGGCTTGATACGTCCGTCAGCCGTATAGCCCAAAGATGAGAAGACGGTATTGACTTCTTTTTCGTTCACCGCACCTACGGTCAAGATATCCTTGGCATCAGCTGGAAAACCTATCTTCTTCCAGGCACCATCGCCTTCGTTGCCGGCACTATTCAGCACCAACAAACCACGACTCGCCGCCAGGGAAGCACTACGACTATTGATTGCAGTCATACCATCTTGTTCTTCGTATTTGTGCGAAGTAGTCTTGTCATCGAAAGCGTAATAGCCCAAAGATGTAGTGATCAAGTCGACACCAATACTATCTGCATATTCTACGGCAGCACACCAATTGTCTTCTTCCACCAATTGTTCTGTCAGACCATCCTCACTTTGCAACAACAGATATGAAGCCTCGGGCGCAGTACCTACCAAGCGGTCTTGCTGATTCGTTGCCAAAGTCGAAAAGACCATTGTTCCGTGGTCTTCCAACTCACGATAAATACTAAATCCAGGGTGCGCAAAATTCTTTGTGCCTATGATCTTGCAGTCCTTGAAAGCATCTATTAGATCTACATTACGAAAACCGCCATCTATCACTGCCACAGTCATACCCTGACCACGGAAACCCATATCGTGCAAAGTCTGAAGGTTCAACATCTCTACTGCAGTCAGACCATTGCCATATTCATTGTTTGTTTTGGGAACTTTGTTTTTCAGAAGCATTTTTCTATCTGCATCCATATAGAGGTTTATCGTATCTGTAGGAATTATCCCCTGCAGCACAGCAGCCATCAAAAATTTATCATCTCCCATTGACACACTATCCACTTCTTCCCAGACTTTCTTCACTTCCTTTACGAAGTTCAAGGTAAGCAATGCTTTTGCGTCCATTGAATCTTTCACCTCCACCACGACGGTATTGTTCCATTTGCTCATATTATGGATTTTCACGCCAGTAGCACTGATTTTCTTCACGTACTCTGGTGTGATAGGCAAGTCATATTGATCCACCTTTATCCCTAATCTTTTGCGACGATCCAAGGCTTTTTTGGAAAGGAACTCTTCGGGGCGCCTCACTGAATAAGGATTATTTTTCTTGTCCGTCAGAGTGACGCGATAACGATACTTCTTCGTCAAAAAGAAGTAATCTTCGGCGTTTTCATCTAAAGTAGTCGACATACCACCAGCAGTTTGATCACAAATCAGATCGTCTATTTGATAATCCTCATCTTGGGGAGTTTGTGCCCAAAGCGTTGTGCCTGTGCAAATCGCCAAACTCAATACTGCAAAATACTTTTTTATCATAGTCTTTTATCTTTATTCAAATGTATCTTATCTATTACTTTATGTTAGATGCTTTCATCGCTGCCACCACCCCGCCTATGCCTTTCTGCGAAGCAATATAGGCACCACCGACCAGTCTGTTTCCGATGTAGAACACGGCGCTTTGGCCTGGTGTCACGGCGCTCACATCGTCAGCCGTCTCGACCAGCATTCTGCCGTCGTCGAGTCGGCACACCTTGCAGGGCACGGGGTTGCTGTGATAGCGGATGCGTACGGTCAAGTCCTGGGCGGAGAAAAATTCTGCTTCGTTGACTACCTCGGGGGCTTCGGTCAGCAGGAAGGTTGTTTTCAGTTCTTCCTCCGAGCCCAGCACAATGGTATTCTTCTCGGGATTCAGACGCAACACGTAGGCTGGTGCGCCCAGCGCAATGCCCAATCCTTTTCGCTGCCCCACGGTGTAGAAGGGCACACCCAGATGTTCGCCCAATTTCTTGCCACCTGCATCTACATAAGCGCCACCCTTGACTTGCTCTGCCAAATCGGGTAGTTGCTGACGCAGGAAATCGCGATAGTCGCGCTCGACAAAGCAGACCTCCATCGATTCGGATTGCTTGGCGCGCAGGGCAAATCCCTTTTCATCCAAATATTTTCGCACCTCTGGTTTTTCCATTTTCCCCAGAGGGAACAGACAGCGCTTCAGGGTCTGCTGGGGTACGCGCCACAGGAAGTAGGATTGATCCTTGCGCACATCGTCGCCCATCAGGAGGTAGGCAAAATCTTCTTTCTCCTCCACCTGTACGTAATGTCCCGTCGCCATCTTGGGGCATCCCAAGCGGTCCGCGATTTCGGCCAGTAGGCGAAACTTAAATTTGCGATTGCAAAGCACACAGGGGTTAGGCGTTCTGCCATTTCGGTATTCGTCCAGGAAGTTTTGAACGATAGTTTGACGAAATTCCTCGCGCACATCAACTACATGGTGTTCGATACCCAAGCGCTGAGCCAATTCTTGCGCACTCAGTATAAAGTCGGGTTGCTCTTGGTCGGGAGAAGCGAATTGCTGTGGCAGGTCCCATACGCGCATAGTCATACCCACGACCTCGTATCCCTGGTCCTGCAACAACAAGCACACGGCGCTGCTATCCACACCGCCCGACATGGCCACCAATACCTTTTCGCGTTTCGTCATACTGCCGTTTCGTTTTTCATCCCCAAGCAAGGGGACATTACCTTACAAAGGTACAAAGTTATCCAAAAATCTTCAATTGCAATCCATCACGACCTATATTTATAGCAGTGCGAATGACGAAGACCTGACTTTTCATCTTCTTATGCTGTAAAAAGAGCATGAAATGCAGGGGTAATCACTCCATCACGTAGGTAAAGTTTTGGATAAAATCAAGAGGACACACCCCACTTTTCTGTAAATTAAATCATCGCTACGCCTCATCCTTTTCATCGCAGAAAGGGGTGATCAAAAAAAGGTTAGACCTTGTGAAAATTTCGCGCCGACTTTTTTAAAAAAGGTCAAGGTTTTTTCAAAAAAGGTCTTGGTTTTTTTGAAAGCCAATTTTGGTCGTGCAAAAAAAGGTTTTTTACCCTGGCCCGCCTGCATCACTTTGGGTACACGCGGTGGGGCATAAAAAAAGAGACTGCACTTCGTTGGAAGTCAGTCTCAGTGGGTATCAACTTATACTCTGGTCGCACAAGGGGACTACGACAGAGTTTTTACCATTTGTTGTAATAAATATTTTCGGCATTGTACTTATCCTTGGGCTTTGCATCACCCTTTGGATATCCGAGAGGGATGATATTGAGCGGCATCAGATGTTCGGGTAGATTCAATGCTTGGCGCACTTCCTGGATACGTTCTTCGCGTGGATGCACACTCACCCACACTGCACCCAGCCCCATAGCCTCGGCCATGAGCAGGAGGTTTTCGGACGCCAACGAGCAGTCCAGCACCCAACTGTATGAAGGTTTGCCGTCGTCGCCCGTCACCGTCATATCACCACAGACTACAACCACCGCCTTAGCCTCTGCCAACATCTTCGCACGGGGCACCTTGGCTGCAAAATCTTTGATGGCGATCGAATCGTCCAGAACCAGGAATTTCCACGGGCGCATATCCTTGCCCGAAGGTGCGGCCATGGCGGCACGCAGCAAGGTGTCGATTTGCTCGCGACTGATGGGCTGATCGGTATAACTGCGTACGCTCTTGCGCGACATGATATTCTGCCATACGACCGCTTTGGCATCTGCAGTTTGCTCCACCTTGTCCGCATCAGCACTGACCACGTACACCAGGCGCGAGAGGCTCGCCACCAGCGCCAACGCCAGGATGACACTGACAAATTTATATTTACTTTCCATCTTGATCTTCTTTTATTTTTGTTTCACATTGCGACACTTTTCCCTTACTTCTGACCGAAGGGTTCGCCATATCCATCAATTCTCCCAATGGGCAAAGGCATCTGCACCAGGGGCGGTGCACAAAGAGCGAACTGAGCAATATCACACCTGAGATGATTAACACAGCAGGCGCTGCAGCCTGAGGCTGGAACAAGGAGAAGGGTTCATAACCTAATATATCGCGTCCCACGCCCATCCACAACAGAACAAACAATGTACCAAAACATGCACGGCGTATCCACGTCATCCACTCGGCTCCACGTTTGGATATTTCAACCTTTGGCACGGGCAATTTTCCCAATAGTTCCTGTGCGCTACCATAGGGGCAAATCCAATTGCAATAGTATTTGCGCTTACCGAGCAGGGACATCAACAGCGAGACACCAAGTACCAGGACTGCGGGATAAGCCATAGCGAGTACCCAGCCGTGCTCCATCCAGCCGAGGAGTTGGGACAAGGACAAATATGAACCAGTCCACACCCCTACTACGCCGACATTGAGCGCTAAAACGGCGATGCGCATCCAGGGCGCTTTGCGTTTCATCCACGCCACTACGCCACCGACCAACAGCGTCAATAGCAGGGCAGCGTGTTTCCAACCAAAGTGCCATTGTCCGACGGCGCCTTGCTCCGCTTGACTCCAATGTATCTTCACGGCGTTGATGTTTTTGATCAGCGACTGGGAAGTATAGGTCGCGCCAGTCATTCCATCAATTTTCTCAGCATCAAGTTCGGCCAAAGTCTTACCCTCGCATTGTGGCAAAATATGCTGCCACGCCTCGTCAAAATAGTCTTTGGTTTCGGCGTGCTCTTGTGGCACGACTTTCAATATTTTTCCTTCGGGCGAGAGCATCAGGCAGACTGGTGTCGCTCCTGCAAAGCCCTGCACGTCGGCGGCAATTTTCTGGCTACTGATCCATCGTGCACGCGCCGTGCCTCCTTCGTTTTCCACCACTTGCCAGGTCACAGAGTCTACTTGTTGCACCAAGCAATTGCCCCACCCCATCGCTTTTATTTCGTCTTGGAGCAAGGTCACTGCTTCTGCCGAAGTTTCATCAGCAGTTGGTGTCTCGGCCGCCAGGGGACGGCCGCCCAACGCACCACTCCATACTGCTGCTGCAACGAGCATCAGTACGGGCAAAGCGATGGACAGGCACACATCAAGCACCTGCATCAAGCGACCAAACCATTTTTGCTTGTACATATATATTTATATTGTATAGGTCTTTTATTTTTTAACTCAAAATCCTTCGCGCAGGAAATCGAAAGCCTCTGTGATATCCTCGCGGCTGACCTCGATATCCAATGCCACCTGTCCGATGTCGTGCAGCAGGCAGAAGTTCACGCGACCACCCACATTTTTCTTGTCATGACTGATAAAATCGAGCAAAGTATCGTAGTCCTTGCATTCAAAACGCACATCGCCGTAGATTTCCTTGATGAAGCGCACCGTTTGTCGCATTCGTTCGAGAGGGAATCCCATCAGTTTTTCACTCAGGTAGAGTTCGCCAGCGAGACCCCAAGCCACGGCATAGCCATGCAAGACGGGTTGTCCCTTTTCCAAAGCCAAACTTTCGAAAGCATGTCCCAGCGTGTGTCCGAGGTTTAGACATTTGCGCAATCCGCGTTCTGTTGGGTCCTGTTCGACGACGTGTGCTTTCACCTCGATGTTTTGTCGGATCATACGCGCCATCACCTTTTCTTCCACATCATTCGGGTCGCACGACACATGCTCTGCCCACATTTCCACACTACCCAGCAGCGAGTGTTTCAGCATTTCTGCAAATCCTGAGCAGACGTTCTCGTGCGACAACGTGCCGAGCATCCCTGCGTCCACCATCACTGCACGTGCTGGGCAAAACGCGCCGACTTCGTTCTTCAGTCCTGCAAAGTTTATGCCGGTCTTACCGCCCACCGCTGCATCAACCATTGCCAGCAACGTAGTCGGCACATTGACGAAAGGAATGCCTCGTTTGAACGCTGCTGCAGCAAATCCACCAAGGTCTGTCACTACGCCTCCGCCCAAACAGATCAGGAGCGAATGGCGTGTGGCGCCGTGGTGTGTCAGTTTCTCCCACACGCCAGACAGCGTAGTCAGGGTTTTATTCTCGTCGCCCTGGGGTATACAGATTTCCACGACGTCCTCGCCTCTTATGGGCAAGCGCGAACGACAATGCACACGCGTCATTTCGTCTGTCAGTACGAATATCTTGTCGGGCGTCTGATCTACTGCCTGCCACATCTTGGGCAGTGCGTCGCACCATTGGTCTACATAGATTACACTCATTGTGGAAAAGGTGAAAGGTTAGAGAGGAGAGTTGAAAGTTGAGAGGGGAGAGAGGGGAGAGAAGAGTTGAATGATTAAGCATTCATCTCTTGCTCAAAAGCCGCACGATATTTTGCTGGTATTTCTGCCGACAGTTGTGTGCTGAGCGAGAAGCAAACCATCACAGTGTTGCACTTGCACACCACCATGCCGTTCTTCACATTCACGGCGCGTTGCTCCAGCGTGAAACTCTTATTGCCCACTCTCGACACGCGGGTTTCCACCACAATATTATCGCCATAGAAGATAGGAGCAATAAAGTCCGCATTGATACTTGCCACCACGGGCACAATATCTTTTTCGAAATAATCGGCTGTGAGCACATTGTTCAGGTATTCCTCCTTACCCAAATCGTAGTAAGAGAAATACGAATTATTATTCACATGGCCATAGCGGTCCACATCGTTAAAACGAATCTGGATGGGCAATCTGCGCCATCCGTCCACCCTTTCTGCGGGCGGTATCATCAAAGTCTGTTTCATATTCACTTGTTAGTATTGATTGGCAAAGATACAACAAAGGGATGAAACATTGTCAGAATACTGCCATATTTTAGCATCACTCACCGTCTCCTGACTCGGGTTATCTGTTTTGAACCAACAAATCGCAAGGCATTTAGAGCATCTGCACATACAGCAGACTATTCTAAATGCCTTGCGATTTTATTTATTGCCCGTTGGGGGTAAAGAGTAAATTCTAAAGGCAGACTGGCCGCACGGATTGACCGAAATGACGGCGATTGTAGTACCAATCCACGCCACTCGAATCGAAGCCCACATACCTCGCACAGTGCGGGAAACCCGAGTAGAGCGAACTCGACCAGTAGTAGCCGTACGAACCAGCGTTGTACAGACTGCTACTGTCGCGGTAACCTGCAGCCGGCAAGAAGATACTATTACCATTTGTCTTACTAGTCACCTTGTAACCTTTCACACCATTCTGAGTGGTCCAGGTCCAAGAGCAATTTTCTCTCAATTCAGTTAATTCATTATGAGTGGGCATACGCCAAGAGCCACCCCAATTAGCACGGGCAGCATCGTCGGAAAGGTCTAACTGATTTTTGTTGTCTACGGTGCCGAAACCACTCTTTGTGTTGTATTTGGTGAGATTGTCATAAGCACCTTTGCACCATTTGTAGGTGCTCCAATCGTAAGTAGACTTCGGACTTGTCTCGCCCCAGGCGAAATAGTCACCATAGTCCTCGGGAGAGTCGGCACCAACGTTACAGGTCGCCCATTTGACACTGAGGCCAAGGTCGACGTATTCGTGACCATTTTCATCACTGAATGCCGCAAAAGCGGATGTCATCTTGGTAAGCAATAGTATGCCTAAAAAGACAAAAAGTTTCTTATTCATAATTTATACGTGTTTTGATTTATTTGCAAATGTACTTATTAATCTACGGAAAGCAAAAGATTTCTGAAGTTTTTTCACTTTTATCTAAAGACAGAAAACAAGAACGTTTTCCCTATATATAATAAGGTATCATATTCCGCCCACAAGAAGCCCCGACCAATCAAAAATATGACTTTTTGCAACTTTTTCGCAGAAAATATTTGCAGATATAAATCTATTTACTACTTTTGTCAGCAAATCATCAATCATCAACGCTATTACTATGACAGCGAAGCAGAAGTTTTACTTTTTTGGTTACTTTTACTTTACCGGACAGGTAGAGCGAGGTGATTTGTGATTAAAAGACACGACAAACAATCGAATAGCACACCACAACATCCCGCTCTGAATGACAGCAGCGGGATGTTTGCAATAATAGAGAGAGGAGAAAGGAGAGGAGGCGCTAAATGCTCATCGTGGGACGTTCTTCGCAAAACGTTGAATGTTCATCGTTAAACACTAATCGTTAATCATTAAACATTAGTCATTCATCGCCAAACGTCAAACCCTCTACGTTCACCCTTCAACCCTAAACGTTCAAAACATGGCAAGAATAGCAATACAAGGCATCAAAGGTTCATTTCACGACATCGCCGCGAGCGAATACTTTGCAGAGGAGCAAGCAGACGTGATCTGCTGCGACACCTTCGAGGCATTGTTTCGCCAAATGAAGGCGGACGATGAAGTGGTGGGCGTGATGGCTATAGAAAATACGATAGCGGGCAGCCTCTTGCACAACTACGAACTCCTGCGCGAGAGTGGCATGACTATTGTCGGCGAACACAAACTGCACATCGAGCACTGTCTGGCCGCACTGCCCGACGAGGGTGTGAGCGATATTCACGAAGTCAATTCGCACCCTGTCGCCCTGATGCAATGCCGTGGTTATCTGGAGCGCCACCCTGGGATGAAGGTGGTCGAGGCGTACGATACGGCGGGCGCGGCGGCGATGATTGCCGAGCAGCAGTTGAAACACCACGCGGCCATCTGTCACAAAGCTGCCGCCGAAAGATATGGGTTGAAGGTATTGCGCGAATCTATCGAGGACAATAAGCACAATTTCACGCGCTTCTTGATCCTGGCGGACAAATGGAAGGCTGACAAATACCGCGACGTACAACAGACGAACAAGAGTAGTTTGGTCTTTGCCTTGAAGCACGAAGAGGGATCGCTCTCCCAGGTGCTGAGCATATTCAGTTTCTATCGCATCAACCTGACCAAGATACAATCCCTACCCATCATTGGCCGCGAGTGGGAATACCTGTTCTACGTTGACGTGACCTACGACGACTATGCACGCTACCGTCTCTGCATCGACGCTGCCCGCCCCTTGACCGGCGAAATCGAGGTATTGGGCGAATATATTGGGAAGTAGAGAACAAAAGTCTACGGACAACGAACAATAGGCAAGAGTCTACAGACAATAGGCAACGGCTTACCGACCATAGACTACAAACAACGGATGAAAGCCAAAGCCTTTCTGCGACATCCTCAACACTGATTAAAACGACTCATTCTATGATCACTCCAGCACAACGACTAGATACTGTACAAGAATACTATTTTTCGGTAAAGTTACGCGAAGTGGCGCAGCTGAATGCCGAAGGAAAAGATATCATAAGCCTGGCTATCGGCAGCCCAGACATGCCGCCATCCAGGGCGACCATCGACACACTCTGCCAAGAGGCTCAGCGCCCCGAAGCACATGGTTATCAACCGACACGAGGCATCGCCGAACTGCGACAAGGCATGGCACAATTTTACCAACGTTGGTTTGGTGTGACGCTTTCTGCCGAGACGGAAATCCAACCGCTGATTGGGTCGAAGGAAGGCATCCTGCACATCACCCTGGCTTTTGCCAATCCAGGCGATATAGTCCTGGTGCCCAACCCTGGATATCCCACCTACACATCGTTGTCGCGCCTCCTGGGATGCGAAGTGATGTACTATGACCTCGACGCAGAAAACGACTGGCAACCCAACTTCGAGCAACTGGAACAAATGCCTTTGGAACGCGTCAAGATCCTGTGGACCTGCTACCCTCACATGCCGACAGGTGCCGCCGCTCAGCGCACGACCTTCGAACGCTTGGTGGCTTTTGCCCAAAAGCATGATATCCTTGTGGTCAACGACAATCCCTATGGTCTGATCCTGAACGAAGAGCATCTGAGCCTGTTACAAATAGACGGCGCCAAAGAATGCTGCATCGAACTCAATTCGATGAGCAAGAGCCACAATATGCCGGGTTGGCGTGTGGGTATGCTGGCGACCAATGCTGAATTTGTGAAATGGATACTCAAGGTGAAGAGCAACATCGACTCGGGCACCTTCCGCCCCTTGCAATTGGCAGCGGCCAAGGCTTACACCAACGACGATGCCTGGCACCGCGAAGCCAACATCCAAACCTACGCCGAGCGCCGTGCCATTGCCGAGGAAATCATGCAAGCCCTGGGGTGCACCTACGACGCCAAGGCGGTGGGTATGTTCCTCTGGGGGAAAATCCCCGACACCTGTGCCAGTGGCGAAGCATTGGCGGACGAAGTTCTCAGCAGGGCGCGCACATTTATTACTCCCGGCTTCATCTTTGGTAGTGCCGGCGAGCGTTACATACGCCTCTCGCTATGTCAGAAACCTGAGAAAATGCGTCAGGCATTAGAGCGCATCAAGACTGCGTTTTAGTTGGCGAGAAAGTGGCAATAAGCCACGACAAATAGACACTATATTATAATATAAACAAGAGATACATCAGAATATTCAACCTATAAAACTGCACAACTATGGAACTCAATATTTCTCCACTCAATCTGCCCGGCATTTCTGCCGAACGTCCTTTGGTCATTGCCGGTCCTTGTTCGGCCGAGACCGAGGAACAAGTGATGAGCACCGCCGCCGCACTGGCAGGCAAAGGCATCAAGATCTTCCGTGCCGGCATCTGGAAGCCTCGCACCAAACCCGGCGGTTTCGAGGGTGTAGGCGCCGAGGGACTACCTTGGATGAAGCGCGTGAAGGATGAACTCGGCATGCTCGTTGCCACCGAAGTGGCTACACCACGCCACGTCGAGGCGGCACTCGAGGCGGGCATCGATATCCTGTGGGTAGGCGCACGCACCACTTGCAACCCCTTTGCGGTGCAGGAGTTGGCCGACGCGCTCCGCGGCATTGATGTGCCCGTATTAGTAAAGAATCCTGTGAACCCCGACCTTGAACTGTGGGTGGGCGCTCTGGAACGCTTGTCGGGCGCCGGCGTAGAGCGCATGGCTGTCATTCATCGCGGCTTTTCTTCCTACGAGAAGCGCATCTACCGCAACCCACCGATGTGGCACCTACCTATCGAGTTGCACCGCCGCATACCGAATCTGCCCATTCTGTGCGACCCTAGCCACATTGGCGGAGCCAGCGAACTGGTCGCACCGCTCTGCCAGCAAGCCATGGACTTGGGTTTCGACGGTTTGATCATCGAAAGTCACTGCTCGCCTTCGTGTGCATGGAGCGATGCCCGTCAGCAGGTCACTCCCGACGTACTGGATTTCATCTTGGAGAAGTTGGTGATTCGCAGCCACGCCCAAACGACAGAAAGTCTGGACACCCTGCGCAAACAAATCGACGAGTTGGACAACGGCATCATCGAACTCTTGACAAAACGTATGCGCATCAGCCGCGAGATCGGTCAGTACAAGCGCGAACACGACATGACCATCGTACAGACCAAGCGCTACACCGAAATCCTGAGTAAGCGCGGTGCACAGGGTGTGCTGTGCGGTATGTCGAGCGACTTCATGAAGACCATCTTCGAGGCAATTCACGAAGAGAGTGTGCGCCAGCAGGTAGAGATATTCAATAAGTAAGTAGTGCGCCTAGTGAGTGCGAACCGGGCTTTTGCTCTGCGGCACGAAGGCCTTTTGTCATCGAAATATCCGACGTATGAAAATATTAATCCTTGGCGCAGGCAAGATGGGGTCCTTCTTTGTCGACCTGCTGAGTTTTGAGCACGAGACTGCGGTCTACGATGCCGACCCACGCCGCCTCCGCTTCATGTACAATACTCAGCGCTTCACCACGCTGGACGAGATCGCCGAGTTTCGCCCCGAACTGGTCATCAACGCTGTCACTCTGAAACACACACTCGACGTCTTCCGCACCGTCACACCCCTATTGCCCAAAGATTGCATCATCAGCGACATCGCATCGGTCAAGACGGGCATGCAGGAATACTACGACCAGTGCGGATTTCGCTACGTGTCGACCCACCCGATGTTTGGCCCGACGTTTGCCAACCTAGGTTCGCTGCAGGGCGAGAACGCCATCATCATCTCCGAGGGCGACTATATGGGCCGCATCTTCTTCCGCGATTTGTACAGCAAGTTGGGATTGAACATCTGCGAATACACCTTCCGCCAACACGACGAGACGGTGGCCTATTCGCTGAGCATCCCTTTCGTATCGACCTTTGTCTTTGCGGCAGTGATGAAGCATCAGGATGCACCGGGTACTACCTTCAAGCGCCATCATGCCATAGCGCGCGGCGTACTGTCCGAGGACGACTGTCTGCTGCGCGAAATCTTGTTCAATCCTCTGACGGGTGGACAAGTCTCGCTGATACGCGACGAACTGCGCGAACTGCTCGACATCATCGACCAAAGGGACGAGGCACGCCTCGGTGCTTATCTGGAAAAGATACGGCACAACATCCAATAGGCCTCACGCCCACGGCGAAACAACAAAGCACAAAAATCCCTGTACCACGTGTAGCATATACCACGGTACAGGGATTTTGTTTTTTCAGTCCAAGGACGGTCTCTGCGTCCTATTATTTCATCAGAGCAGTCTCAGCTGCATTAACGATAGTTTCGTTGCCAGGGAAACCGCCACGGCTCAGGCTGTTGTACTCCATATTTCCATCCTTGCCCACTACGGCATAGGCGGGAATACCTGGGATGTTGAGCGTCTTGCAGATTTCTCCCCATTGCGCATTGGTCAGTCTGTAGTGATCGCCGTGAATATTTGGCATCATCTCATCAAAATCCTTTTGTCGAGAAGTTTCGCCAGTGATGTAGACGAAGCACACACCCTTGTCCATCAGTGCAGGTTTGATTTTGTCCACTTCGAGCATTGCTGCGCGGCAGGGAGGGCACCATGTTGCCCAAAAGTCGATCACCACGACCTTACCTTCATAGCTCTTCATGATTTGATCGTACGCTTCCATACCGCCCAGAGCTTTGTCCACGGTCTTGAGCACAGCCTTGTGTTCGATATTGCCTGCGCCCTCAGCATTTTGTGCTTCGGTTGCCATTTCTGTTTTTACGTTGCCCACTTGACCATCAGCCACTTGATTAGCACTAGCTGGCTTACCACAACTGATACTGGCCATCATCAGTACGCCTGTCATTAATAAAAAGATACGTTTCATAGTCCTATTGTTTGATGTGAATTATTGATTATCTCGTTTGAGTTTGAGTTCAAAGGTACGAACTTCATTTGACACTTGAGGCATTTAGACAAAATATAACATTTCATCCTGGCTGGAAAATGTTTCACGCTCCGATATTTTTGTATTTTTTAAGAAGATTTAGGAATTGTAAAGACGACTCCATGCTTTCGGGCAAAAAGAGTAAGGCTTTTTTCAAACAAAGTCTTGGGGATTTTCAAAAAAGCCTTGACTTTTTTCAACAAGGTCTGACCTTTTTTCATCGAAATTTAGGGCAAAACTAAGGGGAATTGCCTGCATTTAGACAACTCCCCTTCATCTTGTCACAAAGATACAACTTTTTTCCACGAAATGCAAATCTGCATTAACAACTGCTAACATATTGTTTCACGGTCGAAGATGGCAAAAAATGAAGCCTTGACATGATATTAACAACAGAGATTGGCACCTTTACCAAGTTTTTTTGATAAATTTGCTCCCAAGACATAAAATAAAGCAAACGACATGAAAGAATTTTTATACGCATCGCATTTGGAAAACCTAAACACGGCGTTGCTCGAAGCTGCCGAAATCAAGCGCGACCGCTACGCCTACGAACATCTGGGTCACCACAAAACGGTGATGCTGGTCTTCTTCAACAACAGCCTGCGCACTCGCCTGAGCACGCAAAAGGCTGCGCGCAATCTGAGCTTGGATGTAGTCGTGCTGGATGTGAATCAAGGCGCATGGAAGTTGGAGACCGAGCGCGGTGTGGTGATGAATGGTGACAAGAGCGAACACCTGCTCGAGGCAATCCCAGTGATGGCTTCATTTTGCGACCTGATCGGTGTTCGCACCTTTGCAGGATTGACCGACAGAGCGGCGGATTACGAGGAGCGCATCTTGAATCAATTCATCAAATATAGCGGCAAGCCGGTCTTCTCGATGGAAAGTGCTACGGCACATCCCTTGCAGGGGTTTGCTGACCTGATCACCATCGAAGAGCATCGCACCGAGAAGCGCCCCAAGGTGGTCCTGACCTGGGCACCTCACCCCAAAGCGCTGCCACAAGCCGTGCCCAATAGCTTTGCCGAATGGATGCGAGCTGGCGACGTGGACCTGGTCGTGACACATCCCGAGGGCTACGAACTGGACCCTCTGTTTGTCGGTGATGCCAAGGTGGAATACGACCAAATGAAGGCCTTCGAAGGTGCAGACTTTGTGTATGCGAAAAACTGGAGCTGCCCAGGTGTGACACGCCCCGAGGATTATGGAAAAATCCTTTGCCAAGATCCATCGTGGACCGTCAGTGCACGACAAATGGCAGTGACCAACGATGCACACTTTATGCACTGTCTGCCCGTACGCCGCAATGTGGTGGTGACAGATGATGTCATCGAATCGCCACGTTCGCTGGTCATCCCCGAAGCAGCCAATCGTGAGATTTCGGCAACGGTAGTCCTGAAGCACATGCTGCTGGGTATGAAATAAACTTAGCCTGATTTTTCAACAATCAATCATACAAAAAATGCCTTGAACCATCATATCGTGTGTGGTTTAAGGCATTTGCTTTTTCCTAATATTAATCTATAAGTAGCCTATTCTTCTGGCCTTCTGAAAAAACTAAAATTCACGCTGCCGTAGGCACGGTGCTCCAGGAAGCAGGGGTGATCGGAGAAATCAAGGGTCTTGCCGTGCTCGAGTACTAAGAGTCCGCCCGGACGAAGCACTTCACCACCGAGAATACGCTGGGGCAATTCGGGCAATTCGGGCAATGCATAGGGAGGGTCGGCAAATACCAAATCAAACCCTTCGTTGGAGCGCGCCACGTACTTCAGTGCATCGCCACAGAGGGGCTGTGCCGCTGGGTCGCCGAGTGTGCGCAAGGTTTGGGCGATGAATGAGAAGTGTGCCCTATCCTTTTCCACACTGACTACACGTGGACAACCGCGCGACAGGAACTCGAGCGTGATGCTACCGGTGCCGCAAAAGAGATCGAGCACTCGGGTCTCCTCGAAATCGACATAGGCACGCAGCACGTTGAACAAATTTTCCTTGGCAAAGTCCGTCGTAGGCCTTGCCTTGAAGTTTCTGGGCACATCAAAGTGTCGCCCTTTATATTTACCGGTAATTACTCGCATCTATTTGATCGGAATGAAGGGTAAAAGGTTTCGTGTGAAGTGAGATCAGTTGATATTGGGAAACAGATAGGATAAGCCGAAGGACACCTACATTTCCAGCAACAACGTTTGCAAATCATAGGGCACATCGTCTTGCTGAGTGACAATATGTCTATTGAATTCGCCTGCAGGGTTGATGGCGAAGACTTCTGTCGAGAAGCGTCTCAACTCCTCTACGACCTCGTTGCGCCCAGATGTATCACCTGCGACATAAATCGGGGTCTCGCTCAAATCTACACCCAGATTTCTAGCCACATTAAAGGTATAGTAGGCGATATCCGAATTGGTGTGCGCTGGATAACTATTGCTCAACAACAGACGATTCTCTTCGAACACAGCGACATCTAGTCCCAATTCGTTTTTATATAGGAAAATACGTTTTCCGCTTTGAGAAGCGCCCTTGACTGAGAAATGTCTGAGCACAGCAGTTTGGGCTGAGATGAAGCGCACGTCGCCAAATGACTCGCGCAACTTGTCGCAGATCATCTGATCTAGTCCAAAGAGCAACACGGCGTTAGAGGCTTGAATAATATCGTAGAAGACACAGACTTTCTTGTCGGTAGAGAAACAGAAACCATAGAGTTCTGCACAATCCTCCTCTTGAAATTCTGCCAAAGGCACCAACATTGTCGGGCCGCAAACGACGATGTTCATCGAGCCCTTGATATCTTGCAACAAGGGTTGGGTGTCCTGAGCCTCGCGCAGGTTGACTGTAAACGAAACTTGAGGACGCAACTTGTGCCGAGCGAAGTGGAACATCGGTTCCTCGCGCAGTTCGTATTTGGCAATACAAAAATCGTGTTCAGATATTCTCAGGTAAAGTGACATCTTGTAGTATTATGCTTAAACGTTGTTTTCGATTTCTTCGTAATGACACCAGGGCTTAGCGAAACTGATTTTGCGCCGCCATATATTCGAATCCGGCATCAGCCAACTTTTGTCGTAGCGCCGCCTCGTCTATTTGTAAATCTTCTACCAGGGCTGCGAGCGAGGGATATTCATCTCGCAGTTTCATATTCACGACGCTGAGCAACATGAAGGGGTCTTGTGGTAAATCCATCTACTGAAGTTTTTTTTGAAAAGGTAGAAAAGTGCTGGGGAATTTATATCCTCATGCGATTTGCAAGGCAAATTTAATGTAAAAGTTTGAAAAATGAGAAATTATGATAGCATTTTCCCAGTACAATGCACTTTTTTTACTAACTTCGCCCCAAATCCTTAAATATTATAATATTGGTATGAGAAAAACATTACTCCTACTTTGCACTCTGCCTTGCCTCGCAATCACGGCACAGGAGAGCAATTCATACACATTAAACTTTGACAAAAATCAGTCTTACTCTCACTCATCGCGCCGCCTGAATGGAGTGTCGCTCAGTGGCTCAGCGGATGGGACACAACAGGTCGTCGTAAGCAATCCCAACAAGGTGTACAACGATATGACATCTCAGTGCTTCACAGCCAAGGCTGGCGAGACGCTGACGGCGTCGTTTAACTTCACGGGCAACTGGATGCATGGCTTTGTCTACCTCGATCGCAACGGCGACGGTGTCTTTGCTGCCGAACTGGGCGAAAATTGCGCTATTCCCGAAGGTAGCGATATCATGGCCTTCTCTTATGCCGAAAATCCCCTGGATACGGGCAACGGATACAATAGCCGGGGCGAACGCGTGAGCAATTCCAACGTACTGAATCCTCCCTCGTTCACCCTGCCTGCCGACTTGCCCGACGGTCTCTACCGCATGCGCTTCAAAGTCGACTGGGCTGGCATCGATCCCGGTGGACGTATGACTTCGAGCAACTCTATCCTGCAAAATGGTGGGGGTATCATCGACGTGATGATCAATGTGCACGGCGACACATGCCCCGTAGTATCTACGTCGCAAGGCGGCGCTCTAACTTTGTCTGATGGCAGTGCGCTCGATGGTGCGAAAGTACCTTTTGGCAAAGACCTCGTACTTCGTGTCAATGCTGGCGAGGGATTTGTGTTTGATGGTGTCAGCATCACCAGTGGTTATCAGTTGGACGGTCCAGCAGTCTCAGCCGTAGGCAATCCGATGCATTTCACACGCACCCTGCCTGCCTATATCGTTGACAAGGAGGAAATCACCCTGCCCGGGGAATATATCAACGGCGCATTGGACATCAAGGGCATCTTCGTTGAGGGGAATGCTACAGACAATGATGGCGTAGACTATCCGTTAGACTTTGCAGAAAATACTCAAGGCACATTTACTACTTTCCCCTTGACTAGTATGAAATATACCTCGGCTGGCAAGACCAAGACATTGAGTTTCCCTGCTACGACTACGACAGCATACCACAAAATGCTTCAACCAGAAATTCCTGCTAAGGTGGGTGGCGAAGTTGCCCTGGCACTCAATGGCACATTCGGCGCAAATGATGCTTATCTCTATGTGGATTTGAATCAAGACGGCGCTTTTGCTGCAACACTCCAGGCAGACGGACGTCCCAGCCTGTCGGGCGAACTCCTTGCATACACACATCTCAATGGCAAGAACAGCGCAGGACAAGCAGCCAGTGCAACTGATGCAGCAATTCACTATGATTTGCCTACATTCACCCTGCCCGAAGGATTACAACCTGGCGTGTATCGCGCACGTTTGAAGTTGGACAAAAATGACAAGTCTCCTGCAGCCACCAATGTTGTAGCGTGTGGCGGATGTGTAGTAGACTTTTTCATCAACGTGACAGGGGATACACATACCCTGAAACTCTACACCACAAATGGTAGTATTTCTGCTAGCAAGGGCAGCGCACTGCCACTACATTTGACTCCGTTCAAATCGCTAGTTATTGCACCACAACCTGCTGCCGAGGGGTATGCAGCAGAGCAGTTCGTGATCCGTCACGGACACAACCTCAATGGTCCACAATACATCCATGGCAATCGCCAATGGAGCGAATACGCAGTAGCTGCACGCACTTGCACCGTGCCCGCCGATTCAATCAATGGAGACGTACGTATCAGTGCAGAATATCTACCTACAGAGGACGCAGAGTACCAATTGGTGTGGAGCGATGAATTCAACGCAGCAGACGGCACTCAACCCACCTCAGACAAGTGGATGCGCTGCCAACGACAAGGCGCTACGTGGAACCGCTGGCTCTCGGATCGTCCCGAAGTGATCTACCTGGAAGACGGAGACCTGGTGGCGCGCGCCATCCCCAACCCCGACACGACCGAAGACCCCGTGCCTATGATCACTGGTGGTGTGAAGTCTATGGGCAAGTTTGGTTTCACTTACGGCAAGGTGGAATGCCGTGCACTGAGCAACCCATGGATAGGCAATTTCCCTGCTATATGGATGATGCCCGAAGACCAAAGTGCAGGTTGGCCCGACTGTGGTGAAATAGACATTTGGGAAGTGATCGATACCGACGAACGTTCTTATCACACCATCCACTCAAACTGGACTTACGACTTGGGCAATAAGAACAATCCTACATCCAGCTTCAATCTGGCAGTACCCCTGGACCGCTATCACACCTACGGTTTGGAATGGGATGAAACCTCATTGACATGGTTCGTTGATGGCAAGCAAGTCGGCACTTACACTAAGTCTACACAAGCTAATGTCCTGAATCAAGGTCAATGGCCTTTCGACAAGCACTTCCACCTGATCCTCAATCAGAGTGTGGGCAATGGCGCCTGGGCAGCCAATGCTGACGTCAGCCATACATACGAGACACGCTTCGACTGGGTACGTGTGTACCAAAAGAATGGCCAAGTCAACACCGACGGCGTGGTGGGTATAGATCGCCCCACATCGGCACAAACTACCGTCGTCCCAGGTCGCGGTTGTGTGAAAGTGAGCACAGAAGTTCCTACCACTGTCCAAGTATACGACATCTGCGGTCGCCTTGTACGCCAAGCGTGCGTTGATGGTCAGTCACAAATCACACTCTCGCCTGGTATCTATCTCGTAGAGGGTGAAAGGGTTTTAGTGCGCTAAGCACATTCTCATACACACCTTACCAAGGGCAGTGTGGCATCTACATCTATCGCGATGCCACACTGCCTTTTTTCGCACAAAATAGGAGGTAAAAATAGTGTTCAAAATATGCGAAAAATTTTGACAAATGCAATTGATGAAATAGAAGCTGAATAATACATTAGAGTAGGCTTTGCACAAAAAAACTAAGACCTTGTTGAAAAAAAGTCTAAGGAAATTTCAACGAGACGTCGCGAAATTTTCACAAGGTCTAACCTTTTTTGGCTTTTTCCTTTGCCCGAGAACAAATCTTCAACCCTATTTTCTAGAAGAAAAACATAAAAAATCCCGCTTTTTTGCTTCAAAACAACAAAAAAGCGGGATTTTAGACCTTTCGAGAGTGCGCTATTTGCGACCAATGCTTCAAGCGGTCTGAAATAAGCGAAAAATGACTTCAAAATTTGCGAAAAATTTTGACAATTTCGGGCAATTAAGTTCCTTCCCCGGATACGCTCCCCATTATAGTTACCATTGGCGATGCTCGAAACTGACGTGTATATAGGAATGCTCTCCGATTTTAAACTCCGCAGATGCACCAATGCGCGTGGAATAGTCTTCGAAGTAATAGGGATACATAGTGTAAGGCGAAGGTCCGAAAGCGAGCGTCGAAGGACGAAGGGGATAGAGCGAAGCGCAGGGCTGATGTGGCCGCACAGGGCGACGGGGACCAAAGTTCTTGACCACATAACCCGTGACATAAACATTGTCGTTGGGGCGATAGGTGACTGCAGCACTCACGCCCACGCTATTGTGGTGATAATTGCCCCAGTCCATATTTTGTGCCTGCACGCCTACCGCCACATTAACTTTCTTGCTGACAGGTGCTGCATACGCCAAGGCGACGCTTTGTCCAAAACCCACGCCACTAGGTGCACCCTTGCCAAAAGCTGAGGTTACATTCATCGACAACTGAGCATTGAAACCCTGATGCAGACGCCATGAGAAAGGACTAAAGCCGCAAGGCGAGGGATGGAAGGCAAAGGGCGAGGGATGAAATGACACAGGGTAATGGCAAATATCATAGGGAGCGGGAGAGACGGGCAAATCAATCAGCATCTCGGTCTCGGCTACATGTGCCACATCGTCCTGTGTCGCCCCAAGGGTATCGACACACTCGCTCACGCCTTGCGCCCTGACTGGCAGGCAGACAAAGGCAAGGGGCAGAAGGAGCAGACGTATGAAAGGAGCTATTTTCATGGTCGTAGTCGGTGATACAATTAATAGTCAATATGGTGCAGATATTTCCCCCACCGAGTGGGTTGTTCAAAAGACCTGCGACAAAATTACACTTTTTCTGGCGACCGGCGAAAGCCTATTATATTAAAAAAAGCAAATATCCTTTGTGTTTTCCCGTGAAATGACTATCTTCGCCCAAACACAGAGAGTTTTTACCTATTGATTTATTACTCGTCTATTTGACTACTTGTCAACTCGTCTACTCCCCACATGACCCCCTGGCAGGACATATTCATCGGCATACTGTCGGTAGGTTATTTCCTACTGATTGCCACTACGATCATTGTCGTGGTGCTGGAGAATCGTCAGCCTGCCAAGACGGTGGCTTGGGTGCTGCTCCTGGTGGGTGTACCTGTGGCGGGATGGATTCTCTTTTATTTCTTCGGGCAAAACATCCGAAAGGAAAGGTATATCGAAAAACGTGCTTATGACCTATTGACGCAAAAAGTACCCAGGGCAAAGGCATACGAGAGTTGTGACAAGGGCGAACAGAAGTATGGGCGACTGATCAACTTCAACCGCAGTAGAGCGCGTGCCCAACTGACGAGTGACAACAAAGTGGCCCAAATGTGGAATGGCACAGCGATGCTCACGGCGCTCTTGAAAGATATAGAAGCGGCAAAGCATCACATACACCTACAGACCTATATCATCGAGGAGGATGAAGTGGGTAGCGCCGTGGTCAAGGCTTTGGTCGGCAAGGCCCAACAAGGCATCAAGGTGCGCTTGCTTTACGACGACGTAGGCTGTTGGCGTATGCGCCAGGAGTTTCTGGAACCACTGCGCAGGGCGGGTGGTGAAACGCAGGCGTTCATGCCTGTACACTTTCGCCGACTGACACACCGCGCCAATTATCGCAATCACCGCAAAATCGCAGTAATCGACGGCAAAGTCGGTTATATGGGCGGCATGAATTTGGCAGAAAGATACCTGAGCAAGAAAGGTGGCGAATGGCGCGACGCACACTTGCGCGTAGAGGGCGGTGCCGTGACCGAACTGCAACGCATTTTTGTTTCGGATTGGTATTTCACGACACAGGAATTACCCTACGACGCACAATACTTTCCCGCGCATTTTTCAACCCAAGCGCCCGACGCACAAGGTGTACAAATGCAGATCGTACTGGCTAACCCCGTGGCGCGCTATCCACACATCATGTATGCACTGACTTGGATGATACAAAATGCCAAACGTTACCTGTATCTGCAAACGCCCTATTTCATGCCTTCGGAAGTGGTGATGCAAGCGCTACGTACTGCTGCACTATCGGGAGTAGACATCCGCATCATGATACCCGAGAAACCTGACTCGAAGATACTGCGTTGGGGCAACGACAGTTATATCGAGGATGCGTTGCAAGCAGGTATTCGCATCTATATGTATGAAAATGGATTCTTGCACAGCAAGTGTGCCGTGGCAGACGACGATTGGTGCACCGTGGGCAGTTCGAATATGGATCAACGTAGTTTCGACAACAATTTCGAAGTAAATGCTTTCATCTATGACGACGTGGTGGCGAAAGAAGTCAAGACACAATTCTTCGTAGATGCCGAACATTGTCGGGAACTAAGCATAGAAGAGTGGCGCGAACGTCCTCTGTACAAAAAATGCCTGGAATCTGCCACACGAATCATTTCGCCGATTTTATAATATCTATTATCAATCCTATCTCCCCCTACTATATATAATATATATGTATCTGTTTTCACACTTATCAAGGCTCAGACGCTACGCCACTACGTTGGCGCTGATTTTCGTCTCGCTCCATCTGCTCGCTATGCCGATAGATTCTATCACGGCCAGACGTCGGGCACAGGTGCAGTGGGAGAAGATGCTGCAGGCGAGGGGACACATGCAGCGCAGTAATAGTCGTAACGAGGGGCTCAGACTGGCGACGCACGATGGTTCATCCTATCTCTTCAAGCATACCGATGGCGCCTTCATCCTAACGGCGGCAAACGACGCACTGCCCGAGATACTGGGCTATGGTTATTGTCGTGGCGAGGAAATACCGGCTGCGTTAAAAACATTCAGACAGACGCTGAAATACATCAGACCTCAAGGTAAAAAGTCAACGGCAAATACCCACACCCCAGTAAAGCCTTTGCTCACGACAGTACGTCATCAGAAGGCGCCGTATAATAATTACTGCCCACACTATACCTACGATGATGGCACGACGAGTAGTGAACGCTGCGTAGTAGGTTGTGTCGCTACGGCTTTGGAGGAGGTACTCACCTATTATCGTCGTGAATACGTATTGGCAGATACTTTGCACGGTTGGAGTACTTCGCACTACACCATCCCATCTATGCTACCTGGTGAAAGGGTGAATAGCCAACTAATCCTTGACAATTATGACACACAAGAGGCTACGGCAGAAGAAATCGACGCCGTGGCAAAATTGTCCCTAATGTGCGGCATAGCAGCCAGGATGAATTGGGGACCTAATGAAAGCGGCGCTCGCGTGAGCCGTTTGGTCGAACCGCTCAGACGTGCTTTTGCCCTGCCCTATGTGCACTATGCGGACAGTTACAAGTATTCTCCTGAAGATTGGACGGCGATGATGCGTGCTGAAATTTATGCTGGTAGGCCTGTACTCTATGCTGGTTACACGGGCAGCATGTCTGGTCACGCCTTTGTATTGGATGGTGTCGACGAGACAGGACTTTTTCACGTCAATTGGGGATATGGTGGCAACTATGATGGGTATTTCCGATTGGATTTGCTTAACTTTGCCGAACCACAATACGACCTCGGTCAATCTGGAATAGACGAAGGTTTCTTTTGCAATCAGGAAGCATTGTTTATCTGCCCCGATGTAGTGGACAATGCCTTACCTGACACATTGGCAAGAACGGGGCGCGAGATCCAGGTCTTGGAAGTCACTCCCCTACTCCCACCCGAGACAAAAAAGATGACACCTATCCAGTGCATCATCAAAAATACGAGCAACTATCCTTTGACTACGCCCTTCGAATACTTCACCCACGCCACCACAGATACGGTGCGCTTCGAAGGTGCCGACTTTGTGGCGCTCAGTGGTGCAACGTTGTTACCACAAGCAGTGGATACGTGCATCATCCATGCCACATTCAGCGAGGCTGGCGAACGGCTATTTTGCATTTCACCTGATGACGTAGAAATACTATGGGAGCAACCGCTCACGATACTAGACGGCGTTGCGGCACAGATAGAGTTTGATCGTCCGCAGATAGACTTCCCTGCAACGGGAACTACTCGCGTAGACATTACCTATCGCAATCTTTCCACAGAAGCACGCGCCGGACAACGTTTGATAGCCGAAGTCGTCGAAGGCATCTATGATGGCACACAGGAGGGAACGCGCCACACGCAAAAAATATACACCCAGCCCAGCGCAGAAGAGACAGCAACGTTTCTATTCAACGGTTTGAAAACAGGGCAAACCTACACTTTGCTCCTGCGTAGTCCCTGGAAGATACAACACTCCATCAAGTTCATACAAGGTGTGGATGCAGCTATCTCTTTCCCTACCCTTGTACATAATGAGTCAAGCACATTGTGGTATTCCCCCGATGGCAAACGATTACCTCGGCGCCCTGAACGCGGCATAGCTGTGAGCAAGGACAGAAAGGTTTGGTTCAAAAAATAAAGGGTTAGAATTCTACCACCTATCGCATTTATAATAATAAAAACTTAAAACCTATATAATATGAATATCAAAAGTTACATTCAGGAGAATGAATCTCGTTTCTTAGACGAGCTATTCAGTTTGATGCGCATTCCTAGTATTAGCGCATTGCCCAAACACAAAGAAGACATGCATCACTGTGCAAAGCGCTGGTGCGAATTGCTGATGGAAGCAGGTGTGGATTCGTGCGAAGTAATTCCCACCGAGGGTCACCCCATCGTTTATGCAGAGAAAAAGGTCCCCGGAGCGAATCGCACCATCCTAGTGTACAGCCACTACGACGTAATGCCAGCAGAACCACTAGAGCTATGGAACACCTCTCCCTTTGAGCCCGTCGTAAAGGATGGACGTATTTGGGGACGCGGCGCCGACGATGACAAAGGACAAGCAATGATTCAAGTGAAAGCCTTTGAATATTTGGTACGCCACGACTTGTTGAAGTGTAATGTCAAGTTTGTTTTTGAAGGAGAAGAAGAAATCGGTTCGCCCAACCTTGGCGCCTTTCTCGCAGCTCATAAAGAACGTCTAGCATGCGACGCAATTTTTGTATCAGATACGAGTATGCTTTCAGCAGAACTACCCTCTCTCACCACGGGTCTACGCGGTTTGGCCTATTGGGAAGTAGAGGTGACAGGTCCTAACCGAGACTTACACTCTGGTCACTTTGGCGGTGCAGTAGCCAACCCCATCAACGTACTTTGTCAAATGATGTCTCGCATCACCGACGAGAATGGCCGCATCACTATGCCAGGCTTTTATGACGACGTTGAAGAATTGTCAGCAGAAGAACGCGAAATGCTACAATCTATACCTTTCGACGAAGCGAAATACATGGAAGCTATCGGCGTGAAGGCATTGAGCGGAGAAAGTGGATATTCGACCCTCGAGCGCAACGCATGTCGTCCATCATTCGACATCTGCGGTATATGGGGTGGATATACAGGACAAGGCTCTAAGACCGTGTTGCCATCCGTCGCTTATGCGAAGATTTCTTGTCGCCTCGTTCCACATCAACAGCACGAGAAAATTTCACAAATGATGACAGACTACCTACAAAGCCTTGCACCAGACAGTGTACGTGTGAAGGTGACACCAATGCATGGCGGACAGGGCTACGTATGTCCTATCACTTTGCCAGAATATCAAGCTGCTGAGCGCGGATTCGAGACCGCCTTTGGTCGCCGTCCTTTGGCAGTACGCCGCGGTGGCAGTATTCCAATCATTAGCGACTTCGAGCGCGTACTGGGCGTAAAGACTGTGCTCATGGGCTTTGGTTTGGAAAGCGATGCTATTCACTCGCCCAACGAAAACTTCCGCTTAGATATTTTCCGCAAAGGTATCGAAGCTGTGGTAGAAACACTCAAAGAAATCCAATAAGGAATGATTTGATTTCAATAGGAATAGTTTTAATCATGATACAACAGCATGATACTTCTATTGACGTTGTCATGATAATCGGACTATAGAGTTCTATTCCAATTGATATAGAGAATATATAAGAAAGCAACAAGGTGTGTCAAGTTCATTCATGACACACCTTGTTTTATTATATTGAGATCACTTCTTATCTTACGATTGTCGCATCTCTATCTGGGCTTACGCTGACAATTGCGATAGGTGTTTCGAGTGCCTTTTCCAAGTAATCAATGTATGCCTTGAATGCTGCGGGGAATTCACTTTCATTGCGCAATTCGCTCAATGACGTCTTCCAGCCTGGCAATTCTTCATACACAGGATTCCAACCTTCTGTATCGTAAGGCATTTCTGTCACAGTCTCACCATCTTTTTCATAAGCCACGCATACTTTGATTGTATCAAAGCCATCGAGCACGTCGCTCTTCATCATCACCAAGTCTGTCACACCATTGATCATAATAGCATACTTCAATGCTACCAAGTCAATCCATCCACAACGGCGATCACGACCTGTCACAGCACCAAATTCCTTACCGATACGGCGAATTTCTGCACCTGTCTCGTCGAAGAGTTCTACAGGGAAAGGACCAGAACCAACGCGAGTACTGTAAGCCTTGAAGATACCAAAGATGCGACCGATAGTGTTAGGCGCTACGCCCAAACCTGTACATACGCCGCCACTGGTAGTCGATGAAGATGACACGAAAGGATATGTACCATGGTCGATGTCCAACAAAGAACCTTGTGCACCTTCAGCCAAGACTGTTTTGCCTTCCTTCAGGTAACGATTGATTTCGTGCTCTGTATCTACCAAGTGGAACTTCTTCATATATTCCACACCTTCCATCCATACCTTTTCTTCTTCTGTAATATCGTAGTCAGTAAAATGGAGGTCCTTCAGGATTTGTTCATGGCGTGCCTTGAGTGCTGCATATTTTGCATCAAAGTCGTTCAAGATATCACCCACACGCAGTCCGATGCGAGCAGCCTTGTCACTATAAGTAGGACCAATACCCTTGCCTGTAGTACCGACCTTAGCCTTACCCTTAGCCGCTTCGTAAGCGCGGTCGAGCACACGGTGTGTAGGAAGGATCAAATGCGCACGTCTACTGATGTGCAAACGATCTGTCAATTGGTAACCTGCACTTTCCACTTCCTTAGCTTCGAGCATAAAGAGGTCTGGTGCAATCACGCAACCATTACCAATGATATTGAGTTTACCTTCGTCAAAGATACCCGAGGGGATAGAGCGAAGCACAAACTTCTTACCGTCAAAGATAATAGTGTGACCTGCGTTAGGACCACCTGCGAAACGTGCTACCACATCATACTGTGGTGTAAAGTAATCTACAACTTTTCCTTTGCCTTCGTCGCCAAATACGATACCGAGCAAGGCGTCTACTTTTCCTGTTGCCATTGTATTTTGATTATCTATATATATTCTTTTCAGGGAAATAACCTCGACAGAACGAGGCATTTCATTCTGCGACTACAAAGATACAACAAAGAATTGAAAGAAAGGATAAACAATAAAAGAAATCACCTCACAATAAAAACTGCAAGGCGATTCTGTATAATTCAACATTCATTTTCCTTTATCCTGGGTGCGATTTTAAGCATTGCCTCCCCTTTGTGCCCATTGCAGGGGCGTCATACCCGTAGACTCACGGAACACCTTTTGGAAGTGTGTGCGCGATTTGAATCCACACTCCTTGGCAATAGCTTCGTTGCTGTAATCCTTGCCTTGACTGATCAGTTCCTTAGCGTGATTCAGACGTACAGCGGTCAACCAGGGTTGGAAATAGAAATATTCAGTAGTGCGCAGATATGCTGCAAAGAGTCGGCGCGACAGGTTCATCATCTTGCACACCTCGGGCATGGTCAATCCCTCTTGTTTGAAAGAAAGTTCGCCCACCCACTGATTCACCACCTTTTCCACGCGCTGGTAATCTTCTTGCTTCATTGCACCTATCGATTCAGACTCGTCCAGCAGGATTTGAGATTCGACAACATTGCCCTCTGCCTCACCGATTTTGTCTGCACCACTGGATGCCCAGAATATGGTATAATTAGTGATATAATAAGGTATCGCCAGGATCATGATGATACCATAAATGAAGAGCAAAATATTATCCAAAAACATCGCAATCGGCGACAAAAAGACAGAAGCACTGATCACATAAAAGCTCTTCTTGATCCACTTCAACAGCTCTACTTTGGTCGTATCATAATACGAGATCAAGGCCTTCTGGATACGTTGTAATTCGCGCTGCACATAAGTGAAATGCACCACCAATCCCAAACAATATACGATAGCCGCTACTACTTCTGCCGTATGGATATACTCTGATGTTTCCAACAATTTGTGATCGGTAAATACCAAAGTACTTAATAAGATCAACCATATTAAGATGATCAAAGCTATGCCGGATAAATACTCGCTGGTTTTAACTTTTCCATTTTTCAGCATATATATCGCCGACATAAAGAGGCAATACATAGCAGGAGGATAGAAGAACAAATTGATCAGCGCCGCCTGCATAGGTCCCATAGCACGGAATTCGAAAACGAACTGTAGGACAAAATGAATGACTAATAATGTAGGGCAACCAACTAGCCAAAGACGACTTTTTTGGAACAAGGACTGATGATCTTTGCTCTCAATTTTTACCATAAAAGGCACACAAGCGAAGACTGTCATCAGACAGATCATCGCAAACTGCACGTAACTGATATGAAGGGAATCCATTCGATTAAATTTAAGATCGGGACAGAAAACACACCCCTTTGCCGGTTTATTCTATGCAAAGTTAGCATTTTTTTGCGCTTAATTTTGTTTTTCTCACAAAAATATCACTCTTTCACAAAAGAAACATTTTATTCTCAAATACTTATATCAAAGAAACGATGTAAATTAGGACACAAATTAGTTCAAATCGAACAACCACTTTTGCACACTTCAGATACACATTGCTACGCTGAGATACACTTTTTTCGTGGTTTCCGTACATGAAAACAAAGAAAAATGCCCTCTGGTTTCCCAAAGGGCATTCCATCAATTATCAACCTAAATTCTTTGAGTCGGGATTTACTTTTTCGCAAAGTATCTGTTGTAGAGACCTTCGAATCCCTTGCCGTGACGAGCTTCGTCGCGAGCCATTTCGTGTACTGTATCGTGGATAGCGTCGAGGTTCAATTCCTTAGCACGCTTAGCGATGCGGAACTTGTCTTCGCAAGCGCCAGATTCAGCATTCATACGCTTTTCAAGGTTAGTCTTGGTATCCCAAACCACATCGCCCAGGAGTTCAGCAAACTTAGAAGCGTGTTCTGCTTCTTCCCAAGCATAGCGCTTGAAAGCTTCTGCGATTTCGGGATAACCTTCACGATCTGCCTGACGGCTCATAGCGAGATACATACCTACTTCGGTGCATTCGCCCATAAAGTGATTGTTCAGGTCCTTTATCATTTCATCGTCGCAACCTTTTGCAACGCCTAATTCATGTTCAGCTACAAATTGCAAACCAGCATTTTCTTCCAATTCTTTAAACTTAGAAGCAGGTACTTTACAAAGTGGGCACTTTTCAGGTGCTTCAGTTCCTTCATGTACATAACCACATACTGTGCAGATAAATTTCTTGTTCATAATAGTTTCAGATTAAATGTTATACGTTTTTTGATTATTATTCTCGATTGTTAGTTTTTGTGTACTTATTTATTGTTTTTGCTCAGGCACTTAGGACAAATTCCGCGCATGTAAACCGAAGTCGTATCGACGTGAAATTGTTCAGGCAGTGCGGTAGCTTGTTTCACCAAATCCTCGTCCTCGGCGATGTCATAGATCTCACCACATTCGGTACAGAGGAAGTGTGCGTGGGGCGCCACGTCGGCGTCGAAATTCGCCATCTTTTCATTGATCGTCAGTATCAGAGCTGCTCCACTTTCGACGAACAGTTTCAACGTATTGTAAACAGTCGTCTTTGACAGGGTCGGCATCCGTCCCACCAACGCAGCGTGTATCGTCTCGACTGTGGGATGAACAGGATTCGCCATCAGATATTCCATCACCGCCATGCGTTGAGGCGAAGGCTTAATGCCGTGTTCCATCAAATATGTGTAAGCATCTTTCTGTTTCATTTCAAATTTGTAATCATTTCATTTTTGATTTCATTGCAAAAGTATAACTTTATTTTTTTACCTCCAAATTTTCTCGTCACTTTTTTTGAAAAAAAATTCACTTTTTCTCTTACAGCAGATGCAATAGCAGACCAAAACAGCATTTATATCATTTATTTTCAGAGCAATAGGCATTTATTTAGAAAATCATCAAATCCTGACAAAAAATGCGAAAAATTTTGACAAAAGGGCAAAATGGGAAAAATCGGGATTTGGAATACGCAAAAAATTGTTGTAAATTTGCATTGTAATCTAGGCGGAATAGTCAATACAGAGCTATTTTGCCTATTTTTTATTGATTTTCCCGACGAAAAAAGTCAAGACCTTGTAAAAATTTCGCAACGGTTCGTTGAAAAAAGCCAAGACTTTTTTTTCACAAGGCCTTGACTTTTTGAAATCCCACCTTGCTACCGATAATCAAATATTAAAAAAGCATAAAAGTCGGACGGACAAAAAATGCGAAGTTTTTTGACAAATTGGCAAAATTGATAGGTGGCGGGGTTGCACTGCTGGGTGATATATTATATATAATAAGGAGCCATTACAATAATATATTAAATAACTCGGCACATCCTAATGGGCAAAAAAATACCCTGCCATTGCATGACAAGGTATTTTATCGTTTGGTCTATCAGTTGCTCAGGACTTCAAGACCTCTTAATCTCAGAACAAATCAACACAGAGCCGTATGACTCGCTATTAAAAATTGATGGACAATGACAAGCCCGTAGGCGAAGCTCCAATGCTGAGCGAGGAATTGTATCCATTCTCCAAACGATTCAAGCGTGTTTTGTATACACAGAGCGTGGGAACACCTGCCACGAAGCAGAGCGAACCAACAACCATTGAGCCCATCCCCAAATATATCGCAGCATCTGCCAAAGCATCACTACGATTAGAAATAGTATCTGACATACCATAAACGAAACCGAACAGGGTTGACCCTAAACCAAAAGCGGCTAATGATGCACCACCCACTGTGAGTCCGAGCCCCGTCTTATATCCCGCTCGGTATTTCAAATAGTCTTGGCTTCTGTCCAGCCCATTCAGTGACGAGAAACAAGCGGTGGCACTAGATTTATCGAGTTCCAGATCATTCATAAACACCCTGCTGCCACGAATATCGATGGGATTGTACGCCACCGAGTCTGCCACTGTGCTCTGCGCCGCGACATTCAGACTAAATACGGCTACGAGCAATAATAAAATGTAATGTTTCATACTATATGAGATTTGATATTTTTTTCCTCATTAAATAACGAATGGCAAAATTATAAAAATATGTAAAACCAGCAAACTGGTGGCACAAGTCCTATCCCATAAACATAAGGGCAAAGATGGATGTCATTGATATAAGTTTCCAATGCCAATAATCTATCGGTCGTCAATAGCAGACTTTGTCTTCTTGCTCTGCCCATTTGCGAAAAGTTGCCAATGCCTCTGTGCGCATGAAATGTTCGCAGCGAATGGAGCGCTCGGCATAGTTCAGTTCGAGTTGATCGTAAATGAAGGAATCATCAAAATTGATCGCCTTGGCATCATCCTTGGTATTGCCATAACAAATGCGGTCCACGCCAGCCCAATAAAGTGCGCTGAGACACATCGGGCAGGGTTCACACGAGCTGTATACGGTACAGCCTGTCAACTGGAAAGTGCCCAATTTGGCACAGGCTTTTCTAATAGCAATAATCTCAGCATGCGCCGTAGGATCCGTATTCGGCACGACGCGATTGGTACCTGTAGCGATCACCTCCCCGTCGCGCACGATGACTGCGCCAAAGGGGCCTCCGCCCTCGTCAATATTCTTAATCGACAGATCTATGGCCATTGCCATGAACTTTGCATCCTCTGCAGAATAATCAGCAGTCTCTTTCAGATATTTATCGGTTGTGCACATAGTATTACTCCTCCAGGGACAAATATACGAATAAGCGAGCAAGAAATATGAAGTTTACTTCAATATTTTTTACAGCGAGTGAAAAAAATCGTAGTTGCCATTGAAGTCAAAAGCAACAGCGAAACACACACAACTGGGCTTGAAAAGTTCAACGAAATGTTTAAACCTCATAAATCCTATCTTGTAAGTGACGGAGGTATATGCTTTAGAAACACAAAGATTAATTAAGTAAAGGGAGCAGCATTATAGAAAAAGAGGGCGTGTATAAAAGGAAATATTGTTGCAACACAATGTCATTCCCTTTTACACACACCAAAGTTTCTAACACCACTTAATCTGCCTCTGGCATTTCACCAGAACTTTTAGTAATTCTCAATGTATCCTCTATGAAATTTTCCAACGAGAATTCAGTCTCCATGCCAATCTTTTGGCGGAAGCGGTGACGAAGCATCAAGACACTTCTTGGGGCAACAGCCAAGAGTTCGGCTATCCGCTTGTTGTCTTGCTTTAAGACAATGAGCATTGAGAGCAACTCTTCACGGCGAGTGATCGTGGGCACTCTCTCTCGAAGACAAGGTAGGAATAGCGGATACAACAGTTCGAAGCACTGACGGAATTTGGATTCTCCTTCTGTTAGAAGTATGGATGGTGTCAAAGCTTCCAGTTCCAGGCTATTGTTTTTCTCTTTCAGGAAATCTTTGATCTCTTGCGCTCTCATTTCTTTTTCAGCATTTGTTTGTTCCAGCTTTTGTACTACGGAAGTAAGTTCGGCATCTGCCTGCTTCATTTGCAGTTTGTGCTGCTTTCTTTGATATAAATGAAAAATCACAACCGCAGTAATGACGACGACGAATAAGACGATCCCCACCAATACCCAAAGACGTTGGTTGGTATTTCCCAGCTGAATTATCTTCTCTTCTTGTTTATTATGTGCTATCTGTAGTTCAACGATAGACTCCACCAGATTGAAATTTACATTCTTCTCCTCTAAAGTTTGCTGTTCTTCGAGCATCATCCTGAGGAATTGCTCGACTTTCGACTGATTCTTGTTTTTCAGAAAATGATCCAGTATCGGCCCATAGTCCACGTGGATGTAGGCTGGCGAATCACATTGCTTCAGCAATACATATAGGCTGTCGAGCATGGTCTCCGCCATGCCGTTGTTCCCGTGTTTCAAGTAGGTTTGAGCCAATTGGTGATAGGCTTTCGCACGATTTACGGTCGTAGCTTGTTGTGCTACTTGCAGTAGTTCCTTTACGCCATTCTGGAGGGAATCTCCTTCTCCCTCTGCCAGGAATGTACCATTCAGCAAGTTCACGTCCACCATACCGCTATTATAAGGTAGCGACTGACAGAGCGCACGAGCTTGTTGTGTGTAATAAGATACCGAATCCGCTACACCAAGATGATACAGTGCCCAACCTTTATTTATATAGGTCTGTGCCGACACCATCGGATTCTTTTCCTTCATCCCCTTTTCCACTTGCAGGGCTTCGGACGCGTAGATATTTGCATATTGTGGCAGTTTCCAATAAAGGAAAAGGTCAGTCAATGTATTTAGGCTATTGAGTACGCCTAAATCATCCTTCTTGTCCAGCGCTTCCTCCTTGCTTTGCAAGAATAGCTTCATCGCCTTATTGATGTACCCGTTTCGTTTGTAGAGAGACCCCAGCATCGTCATCACCCACTGTTTACCCGAAGTATTCTTGCACAAATCAGCCTGCTTCATAGCCTCTTCGCACCAGTTTATCACTTCCCTCTGATAGTTGGGATTACTATAAAACACCGCTGCTGCATAGGCATAATCGCGGAAATAATTTTCAGGCGTAGGTTGATGAAGCGGCAGCGCGAGTGCTTTCATTGTCGTTTCTTCTGCCTCCTTCATTCTTTCTGTGCGAGACAAAGCATATCCCAGTATGGAGTAATAATCTCTCAGACATTGTCTTTGTATGGCAGGAGAACCCTTGAAAACCTCTTCCAGGGTAGTAATGCAAGCCTCGGGCTCACCTTTGCTTTGAAAAGTATTCATCAGTTGCATCAAAGCTTCAGTATACAAGGTTTGCTCTTGGTCGGAGAGACTGTCTCCAGCCACAGGTTGTGTCAGGTAGTTTCTGAATGCTTCGATGGCCTCTTTGTACTTCCCGCCACGCTGCAAAGTTCTTGCTTCGCGAAAGAGTTCTTCGTTTGCAAAACAGGTACTGCATACCAAAAGCAACATTTGAAGTAGGAGCAGACATCTACTCCATAAAGGTAATTTCATAATTGTTTTTCTTTTGTATATCACTAAGACTTGTCTTTATGTCTATTGTATAAACATAATGCAAAAGTATGTAAATTCTATGTAGTAACCTAAATTCTCCTGTTTACATTTCGGTTTACATTTGATGTATATATCAGTAAATATAGGGGTTGTAGAAAGAAATGTAGGATTTTATTTTTTTAAGATTTCGACAGTTCAAAGTAACTTTGTATAGTTTATACAGAGTATAAAACAACGGCAATTCGAAAGCAGACTAATGCGCCCACCTCAAAAGACTGGACATTATATCAAAAAACTGGACATTAACACCAAGAAACAAGATATCAATATCCGAAAACAGAATATTAACAAACAAAATAATTATGAAAAAGAATCTTTTATTACTTCCCATCATCCTCTTGATGATGTCTGTGTTCGTAGCTTGTACACCCGACGATGGTGTCGATGTACCTTCTGGCAACGACCAATCCGCCTTGACCTACGAGGTGAAAAGCGATGTACAAGTCCCTATCACCCTCTTCCTTGGCAGTATGCCCGAAGAATATGCTGCTTTCAAGGAACCTTTGGCTCAAGCATTCACGATGAGAGAGAACGCCCTGGAGCAAGCATTGGGCACCGATATCCAAATTGGTTTCCGCAAGATGACCTACACCTACCCCAGTACAGATGTGAAGGGTAACCCTATCACACTGTCGTCTGCTGCTTTTTGGTTGGGCTACTTTGTAAATGGTACTTGGACTGACCTTCAACCCGACAATATCTGCTTGATGGAACACTACACTATCACCAGCGATGACGAAGCGCCCAGCAATGCCTACGCACTCGAGATGTTTATCACTGGCAATACACTCACCATCATGCCCGACTACATCGGCTATGGCGTCACCAAGGATATGCCTCACCCCTACCTCAACCACGATGTATGCGCTATCAACTCTATCGATGCTTTGACTGCTGGTTATGACCTCTTCGGCGACAGCGTGAAGAATGGAATGGCTGAAGGCTGGAAACTCTACTTAGCTGGTGCATCACAAGGCGGCGCAAATGCCATTGCCGTACACAAGTATATGGACACTCACCTTGATTTTGCTGCGAAATGGAACTTTGCTGCGTCCAACTGTTCTTCTGGTCCCTACAGCCCTGTGGCTACTATCGACAAGTACTACAGCGACGGCAAAGTGGCCTACCCTGTCGTATTCCCCTTGGTAGTGAAGACTATGTTCGACTCCTACCCCGAGATTATGGGCGGCTTCACAGAAGAAATGGCCTATTCTGAAAACTACCTCGCCGCAAGGAAAGAGATCGAGGAAATGATTGCCAGCAAAAAGCACAATACTGCAGCTATCAACCAAGTATTCCTCGACAAGGTGAGAAAGACCGTAGACAACAATCTTGCTGCCGACGAAATCTACCTTAGCGACATCCTCAGCCCAGAGATCCTGGACAGGGATTCTCCTCTCTGCAAGGCATTCTATCTTTGCCTCGAACAGAATGACTTGACCAAGGGCTGGACACCCGTTCATCCTATGAAGCTCCACTACTCTCCATTCGACGCGGTAGTTCCTCAAGAGAACACCCTCGCTATCTTTGAAGCATTCGGAGCAGACATCGTCACGCTGCAAAAATCAGAGTTGCCCGTAGACCATGCTACTACTTGTAGCCTTTGGATGGTAGACCTCTTCAGCACCGGATTCTGATATCGAGAAAAAAACTTAGACCTTTTTCAAAAAAACCGTTCTGGAATTTAAAAAAGGTCTTGGTTTTTTTTCACAAAGTCTTGGATTGTTCAAACGCCCCCGATATGCCATACAATCATACCGCCCCGACTACGATCAGCAGGCGGCAGAGAGAGGGGCGTCGGAATACAATATTCCTGAGCATATCACAGAAGGGGCTTAAAGTCGGTCGTAGACTGACATTGAAACAATCAGCCATGATTTGGAATTAATAATACAACTTAATAAATAACACATGAAAAGGAAAACTTTATTAACCCTTGCCACGGCATCTATTCTGATGCTATCATTGCCCCTCGGGGCATGGGCAGACGGTTCGAATGAGGTGACGGAGGACAGTTGTTTGCAAACACAGTCCTACCCCCTTGCCACCGAAGCCATTCCTGCCTCGGAGATGACATACGACTCCGTGGCACAGCGCTTCGTGGTGCAAGAACCGACGATGAAGACCTCTTTGCCAAATCGCTCAAACGCTGCGATGGGCGTACAGCCCCGAGCATCTTGGGGCTATTGGGAAGACGGTGTGCAGTACAGTTACTATGGCGACCAGCTTTCAAGCGACGATATGGACGCGATGAAGGCTATAGTCGAACCTTGGAAAACTGAGTTTACCAACCTTGATGTCGATGGCATCCTTACCCAAGCACCGGGCAAGGAGACTTGGTACATGCAGATTAATGGGGTGGACAATGACGACCTCGACGATTTGGACGGTGTGATGCGTATCTACAATGACATCGGTAGTAGTTACAACTACAAGACCATCGCCATCGACGGCACAGCCCTACGCGGCAACACTCACATCCAACGAATCGTGTTCGAAGACTGTGCATCGGGAGTAGACAATGCCAATACAATGCTCAAGATGGTGATACACGATGGCGCCTTCCAAAACTGTAGCAACCTGCGGGAGCTCTATATGTATTACACCGTCACCGACGGCACCAACCACGACCAGATGCTCAAGCCCACAGATGTCTATATCGGCAGCAACGTATTTGATGGTTGCCACGCAGACTTCCGCATCACCGTGGACCCCTTGGTGTACAAGATGTTCCTCGACGACCCCAACTGGAGCAAGTATGCCGACTACATCGTACCATCGAGCAACGCACACATCGTCGAAGAAGAAGGCGGTGTGATGTATGGTTACTTCGGCAACCAACTCTCGAGCAGCAAGAAAGACGAGATGAAGACACTGCTCGGACACTGGGAGGCTCAATTCAAATACCTCGATGTCGACAGCCTTCTCTCCCCTGCACCAGGCAAAGAGACATGGTATATGCAAATCGTAGGTGTGAACAACGACGAGATTGATGCCGCTGATGGAGAAATGCGCATCTACAACGACATTGGTACCACCTACAACTACAAGACCATCGCCATCGACAGCACAGCGCTTCGTGGCAACGAACACATCGAGCGTGTGGTGTTCGAGGACTGTGCATCAGCATCAGAAAATGCTAATACGATGCTGCAAATGGTGATACACGATGGAGCTTTCAAGGATTGTAAGAACTTGAAAGAATTTAATATGTTTTACCTCGTGAGCGAAGGCGACAACAACTATCAAATGCTCTATCCCTGGGATGTCTATATCGGCAAGAATGTGTTTGATGGTTGCGACGAGGATTTCCGCATCGTGGTAGCACCTGAATTATACAACTTCTTCATCGCTGATAAAAACTGGGGGCAATATGCCGACAGGATTGTAGCATCAGACTATATGCCTTTGGTGTATGAACCAGTCACTCACGAGGGCGTGACCTACGACTACGCATCCAAATCGCTTAATATATTGCCTACATCAGAGCTCATTCGAATGCAATCGTCATGGTGGAATGCGGCTATCGTGGGGGCGGAGCTGGCTATTACCATTGCGACCTGGGGATGGGCAAATGCTGCTACGGGTACGGCTACGGCTACAAACAGGCTGGCTGCTAAGTCGTGGTTAGAAGTAGCCAAACAGGGGGTTCTCCATGCAGAGAACGACATCAACAACGTCATTCTTCAAGGTCTGGGAAGTGTTGCTCTCAGGGAGGCTCAAAATGGCTTCAAAATTGCTACGATGTCGATGGGAATGGCAAAAGAAGCTATAGCGAATGTCGCGACCACCAATGCCTACTATATGATGGCTGCAGGGCTGACTGCCACTTCGCCTGCCGGTATAAATGGTTTGAGCTATGTCGCTAATACCATAGGACAAAAGGCGCGCCGCGAACCATCGTGGATGCTCCGCGGCCAGTGGCTATTGACAGAAAATAAGCACACCATCTATCACATGTATGTGAAGGATGTGGAGGACAAGGAAACCGTGACGCTATACAACGACATAGGTACTGCTTACAACTACAAGACTGTGGGGATTGGGAACTTTGCCTTCCACGACAAGAAAAATTTGAAAACTATCAAATTCAAAGATGTGAACACGGGCGAGATGTATGCCCCAATGACTGTCGTGGTCCCCGACAAGGCGTTCAAGGGATGTACCAACCTTGAGACTTTGGACTTGATCATGTGGAGCAACTACACCCAACGCTATGTGCCCCTCGGTCCCGAAAACTTTATTGTCTGCGGCGACGACATTTTCGAAGGTTGCGATATGAGCAAACTGAAGATTCGCATCGGCAAAGAAAAGTACGAAGAATTTGCCGAAAATACTGTTTGGGGCAAGTTCAAGGACAATTTCGAAGTAGTTGATATCCAAGAAAAGGTGGACTTCGTCGAATTTGGCGCACAATATAGTTATAGCTTCGAGAACAACTCTCGAAAGAAAGAAACCTACTTGCGAGAGCACAATATCGAGCACCTTCATATCATCGGACAAGACGGAGATTTGGATAGCCAGGACGGTGAATTGGGACTGGTGAACGATATCGGTGCTTACAACAACTATAAGCTGGACTATGTAAAGAAAAAAGCATTCTATGGCAGCAAGGAACTCAAGGGTATCTCAATGTTCGACCTCAAGGGTTTTGGAGGTTTAGGTGACGCTTATACCGACCTCGATGTGGTGCTGCAGGATTCGGCTTTTGCTAACTGTCCTAACCTGGAACACATCAATATGCTCTACTTCCGCACGGATGGAACGAATAGTGTAGAACCTATGTCGCCCAAGCGAGTCATGTTGGGTAAGGATGTATTCAAAGATAGTCCTAAGCTTAAGATTAAGATGGTGACCGATGCCATAGATGAGTTTAAGGCAGATACAGCGTGGGTGAAGTATGAAGACCGTTTCCTCCCCAGCTTCATCCTGACCGAAGACCCCGCCCTGATGAGCGTGCTGGGGGATTGCGGTATGAGATATTCTTCGCCAGTGATGGGCGGTAGTTATGACATCTATGATGTGATGCAGGTGACTGATCCCGCTGTGCTGAACGGCAAGTTCCAGGGTAAGGCGTTTGCCGAATTCCTCGATTTCAAGGCCTTCGAGTGCATCAACCTCACCGCTGTGCCCGAGGCTATGTTCATGAATTGTACCGAGTTGCAAAGCATCGAGCTCCCCTCGACACTACAGGGCATCTACGCGCAGGCCTTCAAAAACTGCGTATTGCTCGACGATGTGGTGATCCCCGCAGGCGTGTCCTTCATCAGCACTGAAGCGTTCGTAGACTGCAGCCAGCTCAAGAGCATCACCCTCCAGTCAAGTTCACCTGCAAGTTTGGGCAACGACGTGTTCAGCGGTCTGCCCGAGGACTATGTAATCTATGTCCCCGATGCGGCTGTAGAGAAATACAAGAGCGATAGTGATTGGAAGAAGTATGCCGACCATATTCAAAGTGTGAGCGAAAAGCATACAGGCGTCTTCGAGGTAACCTTGACAGAGCCAGGCACATTGGCTGAAAAGTTGGGTCTCACCATCACTGGCCGTGATCCGTTGACCATTAGCGGTAACTACAACAAATATGATAGCCTTAAGGTCGTAGGTCCTATTAACGGTACCGACATCGGTGTGATCCGCTTTATGGGTGGTCGCGACGTCGACAATGCCGAGGTGACCCACGCAGGCAATTTGAAATACCTCGACCTTTACGATGCCGACATCCGGAAGGGTGGCGAAGACTATAATCAAGATGGTGCGAACGACAGCATCACCGAGGACAATTGCATCGACACTTATATGTTCTGGCAATTGGATGTGCTTGAAACTTTGATTTTGCCAAAGAGCGCTACTAAAATCAAGGCATACGCATTCAACGATTGTGACGCCTTGAAGCGTTTGGTCATCGGCGATAATATTAAGAGCATCGACAAGAAGGTCACTCACGACAGTCCTAATTTGCAAGAAGTGATCCTGCTCTGCAAAGAGGTGCCTGCTACCGATAGCGATGCTTGGGCAGAAGACATAATCGTCAAAGCATTCTATGCGCCCAACGCTATTCGCAATCATCTCTCGGGCAGTCACGTGTATTATACCCGCATCGACTCTATCGACTCTCCATTCGAGGACGATGCTTTGCTGTACGCTTTGGCTGAAAAGCGTATTTACACTATGCAGGATTTGAGTGGTCTGAAGAGTGTAGACAATTTGATCAATGGCAATACTGATATCAAGAAGTTCAACGAATTGATAATGGCTGTTGATGTTGAAGAATTGGGCGACAATGCATTGAGCGGATGTACTGGCCTGGAAGAAGTAATGTTGCCCCATAGATTGAAGTCTATTTCGGCAGGTGCCTTTGATGGATGTACTTCTTTGATGAGCGTCAACGTAACTAATGACTCTATCCCAACTTTGGCAAACAATGCATTCGAAAGTCTGCCCAAGGAATTCGTCATCTATGTGGCTCCTGGTCAGGAAGAAGCTTATCGTAAGGCTTGGCCACAGTATGCCAACCACATTCAAGGTTTCAAACAATACAAAGAGGAGATCAAGGTGGTCACTGTGACCGAAGCTGGTACACTGGGCGAAGCACTTGGTTTCACCGTGGATATGGATTCACCAAGCGATGTGGGACGCATCGGCGGCGACATCGTCAGCATAAAGGCACTGAAGGTGATTGGGCCTATCAATGGTAAGGATATTGCAGTATTGCGTATGCTGGGCGGTCGCGAGGAAGAAGATGCCGACGAGGTGGCATTGGCTCATATGACCTACCTCGACCTCTATGATGCTACGATCTGTACCGACCCTAACAACATCTGCTTCAACAGAGACGGTATAAATGACTATGTTGAGAACGACAACGAAATCCCCGAACACATGTTCTGGAAGCTCGACAAGTTGCAGACCGTCATCCTGCCAAAGAATGTCACAAAAATCGACGACAATGCATTCTATGACTGTCTGAACATCGAGACCATCGTGGTGGGTGATGAGACGACAGAGATTGGCAACGATGCATTCGGTAAGTGCAAGAGCCTTAAGAATCTTGTTTTCCTTTGCAATGACAAACCAACATTGGACGACGATGCATTCACCGATCCTATTTCAGATCAGCCCTATCGAGTGGAAAAGATACATGTTCCATTTAATCTCTCCAGCAAATATAGAGCCGACAGAGAATTTACCACTCACGCAAAGGAAATATGCACTAATTTCAAAGAAGAAGCACTGTTTCGTGCTTATGGTTCGCACGCAGTAATGAGCACAGACCAATTGCAAGGTGTGACAAACATCGACGGTTGGTTTGACCACCACACTGGTGTGAAGGATTTGTCTTCGTTGGGAAAGTCTTCTATTGAAACCCTCAAGGCTACGACATTGGCAGCGTTGACAAACTTGCAAAAGATCTCGCTCCCAGCAACACTCAAGGAAGTGGAATCTGGTGCCTTTGCGGCAAACGAAAATCTGCTGTGGGCGGACTTCGCTGCTTGTACAGAAGCAGATGTACTGACCGAAAGCAATATCGGCACATTGGGCTTCGTCGATCATGCGCTCATTTATGCTCCCGAAAACTTTGCTGGCACTGGCTATACCAATGTGGTATATGGCAGCGAGGGAGATTTGAAGTGCGACCGTATGCTCTTGTCGGAAAAAGCTGGCTTTGACGCACCTCGTGCATTCAAGGCAAGTACTATCAGTTTCGACCGCGTATTTGCAGGAAACGAAAGAACTACGCTCTGTCTGCCCTTCGATATGGAGGTGCCATACGGTATGATTGTCTATGAGATGACAAGCAGCACCCACGAGACCATCACCGTATCACCTGTGACAAAGGTAATGAAGGCTTACACGCCATATATTATCCTGCCAGACGAAGATATGACGATCGGCACTGAAGTGGAAACTACAGTATCAGTTGCTCCAAACAATATGCCTGAAACTATAGTTGGCAACTATCATATGATCGGTACACTGTCTGCGACTTCTGCAGAGGATATAGAGCGCTACGACCTGTATCTTTTAGGCGCAAACAACTACTGGAATATTCATAGCGGTCAGGCATTACTCCCCTACCGCGCTTATATGCAGTCAAACCTAGACATCAGACCTGAGCAGGTATTGATGATTGAGGATATGATAGAGTATGAGCTCATCGCAGACGGCACCTTGACCGAGTACGAGGTAGCAAAGGACAAGATCGTGAGAGACCTGAACTACACACGCACGCTCAACGATGCCTGGAATGCGCTCTATGTACCATTCAAAGTTGAGTTGACCGAGGACCTCCTAGACAACTACGATGTGGCATACATCAACGATATTCGCAGTTATGATATAGACGACGATGGAGAACTTGATGGTTGGGATGTCGAGATCATTAGTATCAAGAAGGTTAACACTAAACTTAAAGCGCACCACCCATACGTCATCCGTCCTAAAAATGAAATGGCAAAGCAGTTGGATATCGCTCAGCACAATACCATGTTGTACAATACTGCACCCGAGTATCGCACTGTGGTGACTTGCTCTTCTGCTTATATGGAATATGCAGTGAAGGGTGTTTATAATAAGACCGTAAGTGCCGAGTTGAACGACAGCAACTATGTCTATGCAGTCAACAAGAAAGGACAATGGCAGAAGATGGGATTGGAAACTTCGTTGGTGCCTTTCCGTCTGTATTTGTCAATGTCCAACAAAGACGGTTCGCCTGTTGAAATTAGTGGGCAGAATGCACAAACTATGCGTATGATCCTGGTGGGCGAAGAGTCTGAAGATGGCACCACATTCATCGATCAGGTGGAGACGGACAATGAGCAAGAAGACGCTCGAATCTACGACCTGCAAGGCCGTCGCGTTTTGACACCACAAAGGGGACACATCTACATCATCAACAAGAAGAAAGTGCTCTTCTAAGCGGTAATATTTCATCCATCATCCACGGGTGGCAATGGTCGCCCGTGGATATTTCAACAAGAGACTTATGAAGAAAGAATATATCAAACCAGAGATTGTGGAAGTAACCCTCTCGCTCGAATCTGTGTTGGCGACCTCTTTCACCATCCCAAGCGAAGGAATGGGCGGTAACGAAACGCCTGGTACTGATGACGATTTCAACACCAGCAAGCGTGACGAAAACGACTGGGACACTTATTGGGAGTAAACCAATCCTGTCGTTTTTACTCTAAATTTACCATTTAAAAGCGGTCACTTCGGTGGTCGCTTTTTTTGATGTAATTTATGGATTTAAGTAGACCTCAAAAAATGCGAAAAAGAATGACAAAATCACATCTTCGGTGCAATCTGTGGGATTCTTCGCTCGCACACATATATGTATATATAAAGAAAATCGTTAACTTTGCCACAGATTTAGAGAATTATCAATCATGGCATACAAACAAGAAGATATAAAACCCTATACCGCCGAGGGCGAAAAGGGAGCACAGGTGGAACAGATGTTCGACAATATCGCCCACTCCTACGACCTGCTGAACCACTGCCTTTCGATGGGCATTGACAAGCGTTGGCGTCGTGCAGCAATCAATACACTGAAACCCTTTGCGCCAAAGCGTATGCTCGATGTCGCTACAGGTACGGGCGATTTTGCCATTCTTGCTGCCAAGATGCTTGGGCCCGATTCGCTATTGGGCGTGGACATTTCTGAAGGGATGCTGGATGTGGGTCGCAAGAAAGTATTGCAGGGCGGATTGGCCAACATCGTAAAGTTTCAAAAGGACGACTGTATGGCACTGAGCCTCGACGACGACCAATTTGATGCCATCACCGTAGCATACGGCGTGCGCAACTTTCCCGACCTAGACAGGGGTTTGAGCGAAATGCGCCGCGTTTTGAAAAAGGATGGTCGTCTGGTCATCATCGAACTGACTGCGCCGCGCCGTTTCCCTATGCGCCAATTGTTTTGGCTCTACTCACACGCGTTCATGCCACTGGTCGGTTGGATCATCTCTAAGGACAAGCGCGCTTACTCCTACCTGCCCGCTACGATGGAAGCCTTTCCACAGGGCGAAGAAATGCAACAGATTCTGGAAAAGGCTGGTTATCGCGACGTGGCGTTCAAACGTTTCACCTTTGGCCTGAGCACCATGTACACGGCGAAGAAGTAAAAAAACACTTCAGCTATCTTGTGCGAATAATATAGTAGTACCTACCGACAAAAAACTCTTTCGAATCATTCCTCCAATGAATCATATCGACACCTACGGGTTATTGGGCTATCCGCTTGGCCATAGTTTTTCGAAACCCTTCTTCACGGAAAAGTTCCAAAAGGAAGGCATCTCGGCCGAGTACCTGAATTTCGAAATCCCCGACATCAATTTACTCGCGGATTTACTATTGGAGCACCCCACCCTACGCGGATTCAACGTCACTATACCCTACAAGGAAGCCATCCTACCCCTGTTGGACCATATCAGCCCCGAGGCACAAAAGGTAGGCGCCGTGAACACCGTAAGAGTGGAATGGGAAGACGGCAATCCAATATTGACGGGATATAATACAGACGTCGTAGGGTTCGAGGGATCCCTGCTACCCTGTCTGCGTGCTCACCATCGCGAGGCTTTGGTCCTAGGTACTGGCGGAGCAGCAAAAGCGGTGATGTTTGTCTTGAAAAAAATGGGCATTGCGCCACATCAAGTCAGCCGCAAAGCACAGCCTGGCATCTTGACCTACGACCACATCACACCCGACTGGATGGAGCGTTGCCAAATCGTGGTCAACTGTACCCCACTCGGCACTACGCCCAACGTGGATACTTGCCCCGACATCCCTTATGAATTGGTCAACGAGAAGCACCTGCTCTACGATCTCGTTTACAACCCTGCCGAAACGCTATTCCTGCATATTGGCAAAAAGCAAGGCGCTGCCACGAAAAATGGTGCCGAGATGTTGCGTCTGCAAGCATTGGCAGCATGGAAGATATGGACGAAGTAGCAAGCGATAAGTTCCTCTTCGTCGTCAACAAAAAGAACAATTTTCAACAACATAGAACAAGATAACACATTCAGCTAATCATGCTTAGAAAATCTTTCACCACCGCCATGCTATTTGTTGCATTTATCGCAACAGCATTGGCACAAGCACCAGCAGACTACTACACCTCGGCAAAGGGTCAGACAGGTGCTGGGCTGAAGACAGCGCTCTGCAAAGTCATCGCCAGTCACACCACCCTATCCTACAGCTCGATCTGGGAACACGTACGCAAGACTGACGTACGCCCCGACGGTAAAGTATGGGATATGTATTCCGCCATCACCAACTACACCTTTGGCACCGACCAAGCAGGCAATTACAAGACAGAAGGTGATGTATACAATCGCGAACACTCTTTCCCCAAAAGTTGGTTTGACGAAGCATCGCCTATGAATACCGACCTGATGCACTTGGTGCCTACAGATGGTTATGTGAACGGACGCCGCAGCAATTACCCCTTCGGCGAAACCGACAACCCAACCTGGACTTCTGCACAGGACTGGAGCAAACTTGGGCCCTGCTCGACCAGTGGATATAGCGGAACGGTATTTGAACCCAACGATGAATACAAGGGCGACTTCGCGCGTATATATTTCTATATGGCTACGGCATACGAAGAGCAATTCCCCAACTTCAGCAGTCCAATGCTGGCTGGCAACAAATATCCGGCCTACAAAGAATGGGCACTGAATATGCTCCTGCGCTGGGCAAAAGAGGACCCCGTCAGCCAAAAGGAAATCGACCGCAACAATGCGGTGTATGAAATCCAAAAGAATAGAAACCCATACGTTGATTTCCCTGGTTTGGAACAATACGTTTGGGGCGCGAAATCTTCTACAGCTTTCAATCCCGACAACTACGACGGCAGCGACCCCGTTGATCCCACACCCAGCGCACCAAGTGCACCTACATTCTCGCCCGCCGGCGGTACAGTGGCACAGGGTACGGTGGTGACTATCGACTGCGAGACTGATGGTGCCAGCATCTACTATAGCATCAACGGCGGAGAAGAAACAAAAGCCCTCCCCCCCGTAGATATCACTATTGAAGAAAGCACCACCATCTCGGCACGCAGTGTGGTTGGCGAGACATCCAGCGAAAGCGTGACACAGACTTACACCGTAAACGCAGTATCTGAAGTTGGCACAAATACCTATGTCAAAGTTACCTCGGCAGAAGGTCTTGAAATCGGTGCGAACTACCTAATCGTCTGCGAAAAGAACAGCACAGCACTGGGTAGTATCGGCGGAGGAACAAGTCAAGACATCCGCAACTCTACAACCATCACACTGGGCGCAGATGGCACCCTCAGCACCGAGACGGGTAGTGGCGATTATCCCTATCACTTGGTATTGGGCGGCCAGGCAGATGCTTATACACTCTACGACCCATCCTCCAGCGTTTACCTCTCCTATACAGGCAGCAAGAACAAACTCTTTGGCGCAACATCAGCCTCGGCTAACTCTGAGCAGTGGAAGATCACTTTCAACAATGGTTATGCGCATATCTCGCCCTTGAGCAGTACCGGCCGTCGCATACAGTACAACGCCTCTGCGCCACGCTTTGTATGTTACACTGGTACACAGCAAGACGTTTGCCTCTACAAACAACAAAGTTCCACTGCTATCGAAAACATTCAGGGCGCCAGCAAGACTGCCAACGTCTATACCATCGACGGACGTTTGGTGCGACAAAATGCAGATATGACTTCAGGCACAAAGCACCTCCCCAAGGGTGTCTATATCATTGAGGGGAAGAAAGTCGTTGTGAGATAATTTATGCTCCTGAAACACTTATAAAAAAGACATACCACAAAGGTTCTCCAGGTTACTACATCCTGTTTTTATTCAAAGAAAGTAGTTAAACTGGGGAACCTTTGCTATATTCTGTCATACCAAGCAAATGCCACATGACAGAGCGTCGTCAAAAGGCTTCACCTCTCCACAAATACATTTGCCAACAAATCACCTAAGGGGTAAAATAATGTGAGTTCGGTATAAGATAGTGATTCTACATGCCATTCATGTTCCTTTCACACTTGTTATTCTAGAGATTTCTCCTTCTATATTACGTACTGTTGCAAACCAATGATCAAGGTATAGTGTCTCAAAAAATATTTCATCCTTTGAGACATTTTTCTCATCCTATGAAATTTTTGTCTCATCCCATGAAATTTTTGTTTCATCCTATGAGAATTTTGTCTTATCCTATGAGATTTTTTCAGACAAGCATGGGATTATGAAAAATATGTGAACTAATGATTGGGATTGTCTGTTTTCAATCTTATTTGTAGTTGTAGTTGACTGCATTATACCGAATTCACGTTAAAATAAGGGCAAACTATTGCTTTTCGCCGTTTTTTATAGTAATTTTGTAGGCAAATATATATAATCGTAAAACCTGCCCTGTAGCCAATACGGCATGGGCATAAATGTCTAAAAAAACAAGTACCATGGACAATAAACAACGTTACATGATGCGCGGAGTTAGCGCGATGAAAGAAGACGTACACAACGCCATCAAGAACATTGACAAAGGTATCTTCCCACAAGCCTTCTGCAAGATTATCCCAGATATCCTTGGCGGAGATCCAGAATACTGCAACATCATGCATGCTGACGGTGCTGGCACAAAGTCGAGTTTGGCTTATATGTATTGGAAAGAAACCGGCGATATCTCGGTATGGAAAGGCATTGCTCAGGATGCGTTGATTATGAATACGGATGATTTGCTCTGCGTCGGTGCAGTAGACAACATTTTGGTCAGCTCAACTATCGGCCGCAACAAGATGCTAATCCCTGGCGAGGTCATCTCTGCCATCATCAATGGTACAGACGAACTGCTGCAACAGATGCGCGATATGGGTATCGGCATCTATGCTACAGGTGGCGAAACAGCTGACGTGGGCGACTTGGTGCGCACAATTATCGTAGACTCGACTGTGACCTGCCGTATGAAGCGTAGCGATGTGATCGACAATGCTAATATCCGTCCTGGCGATGTAATCGTAGGTCTGTCGTCATGTGGTCAGGCTACTTACGAAACCGAATACAACGGCGGTATGGGTTCAAATGGTTTGACTTCGGCTCGTCACGACGTATTTGCAAAATATTTGGCAGAGAAATATCCTGAAAGTTTCGACAAGGCTGTACCCGAAGAATTGGTATACAGCGGCAGTTACAAACTTACTGACCCCGTAGAAGGTGCTCCCGTTGACGCTGGCAAATTGGTACTTTCTCCTACAAGAACTTATGCGCCTGTCGTAAAACGTTTGCTTGACGAACTCCGTCCCGAAATTCATGGTATGGTACACTGCACAGGTGGTGCACAAACCAAGGTGCTTCACTTCGTAGGCGAAAATTGCCGTGTGATCAAGGACAATATGTTCCCCGTTCCTCCATTGTTCCGCGCCATCGCACAAGAGAGCGGTACTGACTGGGCTGAGATGTACAAAGTCTTCAATATGGGCCACCGTCTCGAAGTCTATCTGGCACCAGAGCACGCACAACAAGTGATTGATATCGCCAAGAGTTTCAATATCGACGCGCAAATCGTAGGTCGCGTAGAAGAAGGTCCACGCTCATTGACCATCAAGAGTGAATTCGGCGAATTTAATTATTAAAACCTATCTCAAAAGGCAAAATAGAAGTCTGGCAGAAAAATGGCAGAAAACAATAATTTATTAGAGAAGTTAGAAGGTCTACAAGCAAGATTCGAGGAGGTTTCAACCTTGATCACCGACCCTTCGGTTATTGCCGACCAACAAAGATATGTGCGCTTGACCAAAGAATACAAGGATTTGGAAGATTTGATGAACGCACGCAAGGAATATGCTATGCTTTTGGCTAATCTTGAAGAAAGCAAAGATATTTTGATGGGAGGCGAAGATGATCCGGAAATGAAGGAAATGGCGCGCGAAGAAGTAGCACACTGCGAAGCACGTATTCCAGAAATCGAAGAAACTATCAAGTTGATGCTCGTGCCCAAGGATCCCGAAGATGCAAAGAACGCCATTCTTGAAATCCGCGGCGGTACTGGTGGCGACGAAGCGGCACTCTTTGCTGGAGACCTATTCAGAATGTACACCAAGTACTGCGAAACGAAAGGATGGAGGCTAGAAGTATCCAGTGCAAGCGAAGGCGCAGCTGGAGGTTTCAAGGAAATCGTTTGTTCCGTTACCGGTAGCGATGTATATGGCACATTGAAATATGAAAGTGGAGTGCACCGCGTACAACGCGTTCCTGCCACAGAAACACAAGGCCGTGTACATACATCAGCTGCGACAGTGGCAGTATTACCCGAAGCAGAAGCTTTCGATGTAGAGATCCACGAAGGTTTGATCAAGTGGGATACTTTCCGCTCAAGTGGTGCGGGTGGACAGAATGTTAACAAAGTGGAATCGGGAGTACGTCTGCGCTATCCTTGGAAAAATCCTAATACTGGAGAAGAAGAGGAAATCCTGATTGAATGTACCGAAACACGTGACCAACCAAAGAACAAAGAACGCGCTTTGGCTCGTCTGCGTACTTTCATCTACGACCGTGAACACCAAAAGTATGCTGACGATATCGCCAACAGAAGAAAGACACTCGTGTCAACGGGTGACCGCTCTGCCAAAATTCGTACTTACAACTATCCCCAAGGTCGTATCACCGACCACCGCATTAATTACACAATCTACAACCTCTCAGCTTTCATGGATGGCAACATTCAGGATTGTATCGACCATCTGATCGTAGCAGAAAATGCGGAACGCCTCAAAGAGTCTGAACTCTAAACGAGCTATTACTCCTATTATAATAATTATATTAATACTCGACGCTATGCCTCTTAATCCCAACAAAGAACTCAAGCTGTATTATTCCATCAGCGAAGTGGCTCAAATGTTTGATGTAAACGAAACTCTCCTTCGTTTTTGGGAAAAAGAATTTCCTCAAATCTCGCCCAAGAAAACTGGTCGAAACATTCGTCAATATCGCAAAGAAGATATCGAACAAATTCGCACCATTTACAACTTGGTTAAGGTGAGAGGTCTGAAAATTTCAGCCGCTCGCGAAGCCTTGAAGAAAAACAAAGAAGGTGTAGAGAAAAGCACAGAAGTCGTAGATAGACTTCGTGCACTCAAAGCAGAATTGCAAGAACTCCGCGCACAATTAGGAGAATAATAGGCCCTAGTTTTTTTTGAACTTTTTCAAATCGTAAAGACACGTTCTTGTGGCAAAAGAAAAGACCATATACTTATGCAGCGAATGCGGCTACGAGTCACCAAAGTGGGTGGGAAAATGCGTAGCCTGCGGACAATGGAATACTTTCAAGGAGATGAACGTACGAAGTCACTCCTCGTCAAGAAAAGCCAACGCAGCCTTGCCCGGACACAACGGTAGCAATGCTGCGTGTCCCGTCTTATTGAGCGAAGTCGAAGCAAGACAAGAAGCACGATACGACCTGCACGATGCTGAGCTGAATCGCGTGCTTGGCGGCGGCCTTGTGCCAGGCTCACTCCTACTCTTGGGCGGAGAACCTGGGATAGGAAAATCTACACTCCTGCTCCAGACTCTGCTACATCTGAGCGAGCGCCGCGTGCTCTATGTTTCTGGCGAAGAAAGTGAGCAACAAATCAAACTGCGCGCCGACCGCTTAGCAGCAGGCCAGGGCATCACACTACGAGAAGGCGAAGGCCCCTATCTATTGTGCGAGACAAGATTGGAGGAGGTCTTTACTCATGCGAAAAATATCAAACCTGATTTGCTCGTCATCGACTCTGTGCAGACTATGAGTTTGGAACACGTGGAATCTTCTCCGGGTACTATCTCACAAGTCCGAGAATGTGCCGCTGCACTATTGAAATATGCCAAGGAGAATTCTGTTCCTGTCATTTTGATCGGACATATCACCAAAGAAGGTAGTTTGGCAGGACCAAAGGTTTTGGAGCACATCGTCGATGCCGTTCTACAATTCGAAGGCGACCGTCATTATTTTTATCGCATCCTACGCTGCATCAAAAACCGCTTTGGTTCGACCAGCGAATTGGGCATCTATGAAATGCGAAACGAAGGTCTTCGCCCCGTAGACAATCCTTCCGAGCTGCTACTTACTCAAAACGACGAAGCCCTAAGCGGAGTGGCCATCGCAGCTGCTCTTGAAGGTATACGTCCCTTCCTGATTGAGACACAGGCCCTCGTTTCGACTGCAGCATATGGCACGCCACAACGCTCTGCCACTGGTTTCGACCTAAGACGTTTGAATATGTTGCTCGCTGTACTCGAGAAGAGAGTCGGTTTTAAACTCGCACAAAAAGACGTCTTTCTGAATATCGCCGGAGGTATTCGTGTCACCGACCCAGCCATCGACTTGTCTGTCATTGTCGCCGTATTGTCCAGCAATGTCGACACCCCAATCGATCGAGACGTGTGCGTGACAGGCGAAGTGGGTTTGAGCGGAGAGATTCGCCCAGTCACTCGAATCACACAACGTATTGCCGAAGCGCAAAAGTTAGGGTTCCGTCGCATGATACTACCCAAGGCATGCATGAAAGGATTGACTACAGAGAACTTCTCTATTGAACTTGTCCCTATAGCACGAGTTGAGCATGCGCTTCGAGAACTTTTTGGATAATTTTTTTACCTTTTTGTTACTACAAAGGTACTTTTTACGCCTTCCCTTAATAATAATATGATAAAGCAAAGTACATTTCGCGTCATCCCCTCCATTGCTTACAATGAGAAAGCGCTGCGAGAATATATTTGCCGAGAATTTGCCATTCCCTTCAGCAAACTTTCGGCTATACGTATTCGCCGCCGCAGTATCGATGCGCGTCAACGCACAATATTTGTCAATCTTTCCGTAGATATTTATATCGACGAATATCCCCCACGCCTCGACTACCTTCCCATAGACTATCCCAGCGTCAAGGACTGCCCTACTGTTGTCGTAGTGGGTGCTGGTCCTGGCGGGCTCTTTGCTGCGTTGCGCCTTATTGAACTAGGGTTGCGCCCCATCGTTTTGGAGCGTGGTAAAGATGTGCACAACCGCAGAAAAGATATTGCTAAAATTTCACGCGAGCATTTGGTAGATAGCGAGAGCAACTATTCCTTTGGCGAAGGCGGCGCAGGTGCTTTTTCAGATGGCAAACTCTACACGCGCTCTAAGAAGCGTGGCAATGTAGAAAAGATACTGCGCGTATTTTGTCAGCATGGCGCTTCCACAGATATACTTTGCGATGCACACCCTCATATTGGTACAGACCGATTGCCACGTATCATCGAAGCGATGCGCAATCAAATCATCGAGGCAGGAGGCGAAGTGCACTTTAATAGTCGCGTAGACGAGTTGATCATTAAAGATAAGGAAATCATAGGCACACGCACCGCAGATGGTCGCGAATTTCATGGCCCCGTCATCTTGGCTACTGGTCACTCCGCCAGAGATGTCTATAAATACCTGTATCAACAGGGCATACATATCGAAGCCAAAGGTATCGCAGTAGGTGTGAGATTGGAACACCCCTCGGCCCTGATCGATCAGATACAATATCACAACCGAGAAGGTCGTGGTAAATGGTTGCCTGCCGCCGAATACAATTTTGTCACTCAAGTGGAAGGCCGTGGCGTATACAGTTTCTGCATGTGCCCCGGCGGCACAGTTGTTCCTGCCGCCACAGATTCTGCGCAAGTCGTTGTCAACGGCATGAGCGCCAGCCACCGCTCGGGTGCATGGAGTAATTCGGGCATGGTGGTCGAGACACACGTGGAAGACCTCGACGGCGAGTTGCGTCCATTCATGCAAGAGGCGCTACAAGACGAAGACTTCGCCGCACAATACCAAGGTATGACCAAGTCAGATCACCCTCTGTGCATGATGGCCTTCCAGGCAGCCCTCGAACGTGCCACTTGGATACAAGGGGGCCGCCAACAAGTGGCACCTGCACAACGTATGGCCGACTTTGTGAACCGCCGACTCAGCGCAGACCTACCCGCGTCCAGTTATTCAGCAGGGCTTATCGCTTCGCCCCTACACTTTTGGATGCCTCGTTTTGTTGTCACTCGTTTGGCAGAAGGTTTCAAGAAGTTTGGCAAGAGCAGTCGTGGATTCCTGACCAACGATGCACTGATGATTGCGGCCGAGACACGCACTTCTGCCCCAGTGCGCATCACCCGAGATCCCGCCACTTTGTGCCACACTCACTACGCAGGGCTTTATCCTTGTGGCGAGGGCGCAGGCTATGCTGGCGGCATCGTATCAGCGGCTATCGATGGCGAACGCTGTGCCGAAGCCGTTGCGGAATATTTACTTTCAAACCAATCATAACCTATGGACGGCACACAATTCCTAAGCGTCTACCTTGCGCACGAAGCGCAAATCACACGCATCTACGAATGCGCCGCACAGATTCATGCCGATGTCAACCAACACTACGGCGATGATCTACCCTACGCCTTTCATTTGAAATTGGCGGCATCGTACGTCACACGTTTCGGTCATCTCGTCATCAGCGATGTATCAGAGATTCAAACCCTCTACGCCGCGATTTATTTTCACGACGCACTCGAGGACGCACGTCTCACTTATAATGATTTGACAAAGGTCTTCCAAAAACTCAACGCCGAAAGTTGCAACATCAATGTAGAAGTAGCCACAGAAGCCGTTTATGCCTTGACCAACGACAAGGGCCGCACACGTGCCGAACGTGCTGGAGAGAAATATTACGAAGGCATCCGCAACACTCGCTTTGCGCCTTTCCTGAAGATGTGCGACCGCCTGGCCAATCTGCGCTACTCCACCCTCTTTGGTATCAAAAGCCGTATGGCAGATGTCTACGAGCGCGAACATCCACACTTTTTGGAATCCATCGGCGCTGTGCCACAGGAGATGATTCTCGAAGCCGAACGCTACTTTGCCGAGGGTTTGTCGCGTCCCAATTAAAGTAAATATTCAACGGACAGCTACAAAAACTCATAAACGCAAGAAAAAAAGTAGCAAAAGAGGCGCCGTAACAAAAAAAAACGTAATTTTGCAAATAGTAGACAAGGGATTGGGGACAAGAGTCAAGAGCCCAAAGCTCACAGCTCATAGCTCACAGCTCACAGCCCAAAGCCCCTCCCCCCTAACAAGAAAAACATTAACCTAAAAAATTATATCCAATGAAACCTACACTCTTTCTCCTCGCAGCAGGAATGGGAAGCCGCTACGGTGGTTTGAAACAACTCGACACACTCGGTCCTCATGGTGAAACCATCATGGACTATTCTATCTATGACGCTATCAACGCTGGTTTCGGCAAGTTGGTATTCGTGATCCGCAAGGACTTCGAAGAAGACTTCCGTCGCATCGTTCTCTCTAAGTACCAAGACCACATCCCTTGCGAATTGGTATTCCAAGCACTCGACGCTCTGCCCGAAGGCTTCACTTGCCCAGCAGACCGTACTAAACCCTGGGGTACTAACCACGCCGTAATGATGGGTAAGGACGCTATCAAGGAACCATTTGCAGTGCTCAACTGCGACGACTTCTACGATCGCGACGCATTCCAAGTAATGGGCAAGTGGCTCAGCAACCTCCCCGAAGGCAGCACAGGCAAGTATGCAATGGTAGGTTTCCGCGTAGGCAACACACTCTCTGAAAGCGGTACTGTAAGCCGTGGTGTTTGCGAAAACGACGAAAACAACCTCCTCACCAGCGTAGTAGAACGCACAAAGATCCAACGCTTCGACGGCGTAGTGAAATACCAAGACGACAACGAAGAATGGGTAGCAATCCCCGACACTACTCCAGTATCTATGAACTTCTGGGGCTTCACTCCCGACTACTTCCAACACAGCGAAGAATACTTCAAGACCTTCCTTTCTGATCCTAAGAACATGGAAAACTTGAAGAGCGAATTCTTCATCCCTCTCATGGTAGACAAACTCATCAAGGACGGCACTGCTACATGCGAAGTCCTCGACACTACATCTAAGTGGTTCGGTGTGACATACCCAGAAGATCGTCCAGAAGTAGTTGAAAAGTTCAAGAAGTTGGGCGAAGAAGGTGTTTATCCTGAAAAGATGTTCTAATCAGACACTCGCCTTAAAATAATGTAGTGTGCCAAGCAATAACGTTTGGCACACTTTTTTTGTGGGTAATTTATCAAGAGAAAACAAAAACGGAGCATAGTTATATATAGGACTCATGCCCCGTTTTTGTCATCAAGGTGTCATTTCAGCCTCACTTTATAACTCTTACCATTTATTTGGAATATATAAAGTCCTTGGGACAGATTTATCCTCTCGCCACTATATGCCGGTATATGGTGAAGCAAACGGCCATCTATGGTATAGATGCCAATAGGCAAACCTTGTGCTTGGCGCAGACTAACTACACCTGTTCCACTAAAGTCTATTACTGGTTTTTCAGCACGTACTTCATCTATATCTGTCGCCTCCATACCGTAAATATTCCGGAATCGTCTCCATAGCCAGTCTGCCTTGTAATCTTCGATAGCAGATGTTGGGACAAAGACATTTACTGTCAGATATTGGTCGTTTGAGAAGCTCTCCAATTCAGCCTTTGGTGGTGCAGTACTGCCCACGACCAGCGTATCCAGATACTTCATCTGCTCAAATGAACGAATTGGAATATCCTTCACATTTTCTCCCAGATAAACACGCTTCAAGTTTGTCATATTTCGGAAAGTTTCAAATACTCTTTCACAATTGATTGACAAATGCTCGATAGTATCACAACCTGCAAAAGCCCCATAAGCTATTTGCTTCAAACCTTTTCCAATCGAGACCGAATGGAGTTGATCACAATTGCGAAAGGCGGCGGACATAATCGTCTCGACTGCATCGGGCAGACGTATTTGGGATAAAGCTGAGCAATTATCAAATGCATACCCGTCAATATAGTGCAAAGAGTCTCCGAGTTCCACAGTGTGCAAAAGGTTGCAATTCTGAAAAGCGGCGTTGCCAATCATCCTCACACCGTCGGGAATTTTGACATATTCCAAATTATTGCAATTAGCAAACGTATTTTCGGCTACTACAGAAAGGCTATCGGAAAGATTGACCGAGCGAAGTTTTTGACAATTATAGAATGCCTCTCCACCTAGATGGATCACGTTGTCACTCATCTGTACCGTCTGCAAATTTATACAATCCGAGAATGCACCAGCACCGATGGTTTTCACAGCATGGGGTATCTGTATCGCACAAAGGTTTCGATTACCAGCGAAGGCCTTGTTACCTATACTAACGAGCGCCCTACTCAAGCCTACAGACGTCATATTACGACAGGACAAAAAGGCGTTGCTACCGATTTCCGTCACATTGTCTCCAAGGGTAATAGCCTCGAGCGTATCACAATAAGCAAAGGCATAATCTTTGATTTGCTTCAACGATTGGGGTAGCTTCACAGTCTGGAGATTGACACATTTCATGAATGCAGCGCTACCGATAGTTTCCATTTTATCTCCCAGCGAAGCCATGCTCAAAGCACTGCAACCTTCAAAGGCTGATGCGCCCAAATGCTGCACTTTGCTGGGCAGATTCACCTCTATCAGATTGGAGCAACTGCGAAATGCGCCATCGCCTATTTCCTGTAAAGATACGCTCCAAGAAATCGCACTCAAACCGTCACAACCTTCAAAAGCCATTGCCCCAATACGCTCTACGCCGTCAGGAAGGCTAAGTGCTGTAATGCCACGACAACCACGAAAAGCAGAAGACTCAATTTCCACCAACCCCTGTCCCAAGGAGAGCGCGCCCAATGCCGTGCACCCTTCGAAAGCAGATACGCCGATACGCTCTACCCCATCAGGAAGGTCTAGTATCGTCAAGGTGTTGCAATCAGAGAAAGCGGCTGCGTCGATGGCCTTAAGAGATTTGCCCCAGGATATTGTAGCAAGCGCACTACATCCACGAAAAGCCCGACTTGCTATATATTCTATGGAATCAGGGAGACGGAGTTCGGTCAAACGTTTGCAGTTGTAGAAGGCTTCTGTGCCTATATATTCCAGTGACTGTCCAAAGGACAATGACATCAAATCATAGCAACCTCGGAAGGCGAAGTCGCCTATTCGCTTGACCGAATCTGGAACGACCAAATCTATCAATCCATTACAATCACGGAAAGCGCCATCGCCGATTTCCTTCAGCGATTTACCAAAAGTGACAGTCATCACAGCGACACAACCATCGAAGGCATCTGCTCCAATATATTCCACAGCATCGGGGAAGCGAAGGTCCATCAGACGTCTACAACCACGGAAAGCAGACGCGCCTATATGCGTCAATGACGGATTGAAAGCGACTGAAGTCAACGACTCGCAACCCTCAAACGCGGCACTGCCCAGACGTTTCACATTTTCGGGCAGGCTTAATTCCTTCAAGTGTATGCAACGATAAAAAGCGGAATCACCGAGTTCTTGCAAAGATTTGCCTAAGGTCAGCGATGTCAAGTCTACACACCCCTCGAAAGCGCAAGCATCGATCATCTCGACAGCGTCGGGGATGCTTAGCGTAGTCAATCCGCGGCAGTCACGGAAGGCAGATTTTCCAATCGACCGAATTGTAGCGGGCAATTGGGTCGTAGCACATCCCAAGAGCAACTGATCCATATCAGAATCTATCAAGGCATTGCACGAATCGCGCGAATCAAAATGCTCATTATCGGGATCAACTGTGATAGTTTGCAATTGTGACAATCCCTGCAATGTGGTAACATCTATGTGCTCCACTTTGGGGCCGAGATAGATACTTTTCAGGTTACCCAGCATATTGCCGAGCCCCGACAGGCTATCGGCATATACATTCAACGTATTGATATTATCGCAGCCATCAAAAGCATCGTCGGCTATCAAAACGGGTTGATGAGCCAAACTCAACACTGACAGCCCTTTGCTATTTTGGAAAGCCTTCGCGCCTACTTCATTCTTGCCCAACACCACTTCTGTCAATGCCTGGCAACCATTGAAAGCGCGCTCTGCCATTTGCACACAAGTTGCAGAGAAATCTAGTTTTGGCAAGTTAATACACATGCCAAAAGCACTCACTCCGATACGCTGCAATGCAGGAGAGAATGTCAAGTTTTTCAGGTTCGTGCAATTCAGGAAGGCGTAGTCATCGACCGTCTTGACGTGTTCGCCCAGCACCAGCGTCTCTATTTGATGCATCGTGGTGAACCACCCTTCGGGAATCACTTCGCAGTCTAGATGCAATGTCAACAAACGCCGACAATTTTTGAAAGCATCGTAGCCTACATTCACTACTCCTCTGCCCAAAGTAAGCATTGAAAGATATTCGCAACCCTCAAAAGCTGACTCGCCAATATTTTCCACAGTATTGGGTACTTCGACCTGTGTCAGACTCTCTTGGTTTGAAAAGGCCCTTTCTGTAATTCCAACGACGGTGTAGGTTTGGCCATCGTGAGTCACTGTCTCGGGAATGCGCACCACACTCGCATACTCGTTGGCATAGGACTTATCCGTCGCCCCCTTGAAGGTCACTTCCACGGTCTTGTCTGCCTTGCTTTTCACTTGATAAAAGATATGATTCACCTCGAAATCGTGAGCGAAAACCGAGGTAGCAAACGACGCAAGCAGAACTAAACTAAAAAAGACACGGCGTTTCATTGACATATAGATTTAAAGTTCAAATTTCATTATACAATGCATCCATAGATTATATAGTTGCAAATTTATAATTATGTAAGAAAAAAACAGCTGAATAAAAAAAGAAAAAAATAATTCATCGGAAAAGCACATAAAATGGTCGAAATTCGAGCTTAATAGAAGTCCATCAGACCTCCTCAAAAAAACATTAGACCTTTTTTCAACGAGGCGTCGCGAAATTTAAAAAAGGTTAGACCTTTTTTTCACGAGGCGTCGCAAAGTTTTTTTCGCACTTCACCGAAGGAGACAGATGTTATGCCCAACAAAAAAAGGGCCTACTCCAATAGCGGAGTAAGCCCTCGGTATTTACTATTTTGTCGTATCAATAACGCACTTTGTGAGACTGCAGACCCGACGAGTCACTGCATCTGACGATGTATACGCCACGGGGGAGATGACTGCAATCGATGCGTACCACCTCGGACTCGTCTGCTATGCACTGGCGTTGCATCAGCATCTTACCCGTCAGATCGTACAAGCCGATGGTCACTTCGCCCTGCACACCGGTCACAACCAGCGTAGTGCGCTGAGCGTAGACTTTGCGCTTTGTCTCCAATTGTGAAAGGCCCGTCTCTACCGGTACACTCAGCACAAAGGGGCAGTCCCACGAGGTGTAGGGTTCGTAGCGATAGGTGACATTGGCATTGAAATCGACCACGCCATCAGCAGGCAAGGGTTCGCTCAGCACTACGGAGAACGTACGCGAGACGGTCTGTCCAGGCATCAGGGCGTTGATACTGACGGACGAGGACTGCACACTAACGCATGGCGAAGTCGAGGTCAACAACACCGTACTGCGCGAAAGGTGTTCGAGGCGGCCATTGTTGATGAAAGTGATTTCTACCTGATTTTCTCCCAATTGCAGTACACGTGGTGAAACGTCAAGGATAGCGACGCTGTATTCCGCCTGAGCAGTTCTGACCGAGACGGGAGCAGATTGTTCGTAGACGCGGTCGCCACGAACGGCTGCTACGGTATAGGCGTACTGAGTATCCGATTGCAGATTATTATCCGTATAGCTGGTGCTCGACAATGCTTCTGCCACGAGCACGCCGTCACGGTAGACATTGTACCCCTTGGCACCTGTCACAGCATCCCAAGAGAGTTGCACACTGGTCTCGTCCAATGCTTTCGCCACAAGATTGGCGGGAGCGGGAAGCGGAGAGGAATTGACGGTGACGTCGAAATAGCTGTAATTATTGTACACAAAGACGTCGGACACGTCGATGATATCGGTGAACTGTGCATCGTCGATGTGCAAGACGTAGAGGTCGTAGCCGTTATTGTAAGCGCGCCATTGCTCCTCGGTAAAGAAATGGCGAATGGCCACATAGACGTCGCGCCCAGCATAAGCGCTCAGATCTACACTATAAGTGATCCAGTCTGTGCCGTCCTGGGTCTGAATACTCCACTCCTGTATTGTAGTGAAATCGTCTGCCACCTTGTTACCCTTCTCGGAAATCGCTACACCAAAGTGTTCGCCGTAGAAATAAGAGGAATGTACACGCGCCTTGAAAGTAAACTTGCTGTCTGCGGTGATACGCACACGGGGCGACACGAGGTAGTTGTCTACGGGCACTTCGTACTCGATCATCGAGCCTTGGCAATAGGCTTCGCTCATCATCTGACCTCGTCCCGACGCGGCAAGACCTGCTGACTCGACACGGTGCTTCACGGCCAATGACGAGTGCCACCAGGCATGGTCGCGACCATCGGGGCTGGCGTCGAAAGTGGTCCAGCCATTGAAACCATCGTCTGCGTAGCCCATCACCTCTATACCTGTCTCGAATTCGTACATCTTGGAGCGCACATCCGTATAGTTGTTGGGCGTAGCATAGATATCAAACGCTATCTTTTCGCCGTCGGGTATACTTTGACTTATCTCGAAGGCAAAGGTGACTTCGGCTGTTTCTCCTGGTCGAAGGACTGGCACGACGGCATCAGATTCGATCCACGTGAGGTAAGACGATTTGGATTGAAGAACGACATTGGATGCGCCCGACGTAGGGACTGTGCCCGCATTCACCAGGGTGAGTGTCATATCATGGCGCTTGCCTGCATCCAGTGTCAAGGGGGCACCGGATTGATAAAGCAGTCGGGGTTCGCCCTCAATACTCAACTGCACATTGTCGGTCCAAACTACGCCATTGTCCTCGGTCTGAATTTGGAAATAGGCGATATGAGGCATCGGTGTAGATGCTGAGATATCGGCAGTGAACGATACGATGGCGGAGGTATTGGTAGACAGTTCGCCAAGCGTAGTTTCGCCACTAACGATCGTAACGTAGGGATCATTTGTAGTCAGCGTGACTTTCGCTTTGTCAGAGGTTGCGACTTGACCATAATTCGCCATTTCAAATTGTAAAGCAACATTTCCCCCACGATTTACCCGGGGCGAAACGATCCGTGCTGTGCGCACATAGGGCGTAGTGCTGGCAGGTGTCACTGCATTGATTGCGGCCAGGGCATCCACACGTCCCGACCCTGTCAAATTATTCTTTTTGTCCGACAGATGCTTGGCAGTGCTTTCCAGCGTTTCGCAAATCTGTGCAGGTGTCAGATGCTCGTTCTTTTCCAACAACAAAGCGATAATTCCCGCAACACAGGGTGTAGCTTGCGAAGTACCCGAATAAATCTTGTACTTGTCATTTTCATCATGGCGAGAGGAATAAATAAAATCACCAGGTGCGCAAACATCGGGACGTATCAGTCCGCCCACACCATCAGTGTATGGAAAGTCTTGCCACTGGGTGTCCTGCCAGGTGACTGGACCCTGTGATGAGAATGTAGAATATTCGTCGGAAGAATTGACCGAGCCCACGCAAATCACACTGGATTTGCCACCCGATACGCCCTGCATGTCTGGCGAGAAATAAGGGGGAGGACAAGCGGCAGGGATGTCGACATTGTCGGGCGCACCTATGCTGGTACCATCATTGCCCGCAGCAGCGCAAACAACTATGCCCAAATCCAGAGCGCTTTCGAAAGTGCGACGCAGGGCTTCCTTGGCAGCAACGCCAATTTGTGAAGTTTTAAATCCAGAAGATATGCTCAGCACCGAAGCACCATTTTCGATAGCAAACTCTACGCCTTTGATCATATTCGCAGGACTGCCGCCGCCATTTCTCCCGATAACTTTCACAGTCATCAGACTGGCATCAGGCGCTACGCCGGTGATATTTCCCGCTACGCCCTTTCCACAAACGATACCTGCGCAGTGTGTGCCGTGTCCGTAGTCGTCGCGAATATCCGAATTGCCCTGTGCATCCTTTACAGTAAAATTCCAACCATGTATCATATCATCCTTCTCACCATCTCCATCCGTGTCGGCATAACCCACCCACAGATTGTCCTTCAGGTCGACATGCTCAGGATTTGTTCCCGAATCCAGCACTGCAACAATGACATTTTTCCCAGTATATCCGAGCTTCCACACCTCGTTGGCTTTGACTTGCAACACATGCGGAGCAGCGCTCTTATTCACATAAGGCTGATCGATATTTTCTCCCACAGCATTTGCAATCTGAAACTCTTGGTCCAATCCAATGCTCACCACCTCTGGCAAAACAGACATAACCCTTATCACCTCTGGTGTAGCCTTGCAATTAATCATATTTGCCATCCACAAAGATGCCGTATCTGTCACTTGCCCTCTTTGGACAAACTCGCCCAATATGGCAGAAACACTCATCTGCATTTGCTTTGACTTTTTCTTTTGAGCTGCCACTTTTACGGAGCGATCTGACTGGAGCAAAGCGACAGATGGGGACGGTTTGCGACCATCGTTTACTGGTTGCAACAAGATATTTATCCCGATTAGTTCTTCTGTCTGCGTCATCATGGTCTGCAATGGTTGCTCTATGACATTTGTGCTCTGCGCAGAAATAAATTCAAGATTCAAAAGGCTCAAAAAGAAAAGAAAGAATATTTTTTTCATTTGGAAATTCTTCATTTTATATACTAATCTCATTTCTTTACATTATTTTTGCAAAGTTAGAAAAATCATCTACACAGTTTCATCTTATCACATATAATTATGAAAAAGTTTCTGATATTATTGCTCTTTGCATGCAGTTATAACCTTTATAGCGGAGCTCAGTCCACAAGCATTGAAGCAGAACAAGCCAAACGAGTACTTGCCAATGATTACCTCAGCAATGATGGAGTGCTACGTTTCTACCGCCTTGCTCTACCCGTAACAAATACTTGCTTTAACCAAAACTTTTACGGAAATGCTGATGCAGTAAAAGACTTTTGGCAAGAGACTGAAGCCTTCGTCAACCAACTATACATCCCATTGGGTATTTGCTTTGACGTTGTCGAAGATGAGAAACTGATTGCGCGCACAAACAACTCTATTGACCAAAATGTGTTCAATGCCGCTGGACTTGGTACAGACTTAATGAACGAAATCATTCCTGCAAGCGCTTATGACGTAGGATTGTGGATTGCCATTGCTGCAGATTTTGATAACAGTGGAGTAAGTGTCTTGGAGGGGGCTTATAATGTACGAACAAAGGCAAATGGTTATTCAGAAAACAACGTTATCACAGTGGCCCATGAATTAGGCCATTTGTTTGGCGCACCACATACACACGATGAAGGTTCTGCCACAGAACCCGGGCTGGGACAAAGTGTAATGGGATACGGCACGCCCAAAGATTTCTTCTCCTTAGCGAGCATGAAATTTATTGCAGACTGCATGAAATCCAAAAATGCGTCATACTATGCCGACAAAGATCGCACCAAATTGATAGGCAACAATGCTGGTGGGAACTATGTATATGGTGTGAAGGTCGCAGGGAATAATGCCCCCCAATTTGTTTCTGGTAATATGAAAGAAAAATACCAAATCCCTCAAGGTGCATGCTTTTCTATTGATATCTCTGCGACAGATGAAGACAATGATCGTATCACCTATACCTTTCAACAATATGAAGATGGCGCAGTACTTCCAGCATTTGCACCCTCAGACAATCCATTAATTGACTACCGTCCACGCTACGTTCTTTTCCCTGGTGACGATTATTTCTATCCAGATGACAACTGCATCACTACACTAACTGCAGGCACCTATCGCTTTGCTGCATCTGCAAATGACTTACCCAAACCACACGACATGACCTTGCAAGGGATGACTACTTCGCCATTCCGCTCTCAATATACCATCTACAAAACTGCAGTTGAAATAGTCGGCGGCACACCATTTACGGCCTCTCTAACACCTAGTAAAGATCATTATAGAGCAGGCGAAAAGGTTACGGTAAATTGGGGCGTCAATACATCGTATTTCAATAGCAATAGCAAACTGCGCATCACTTTATCTGATGATTTCGGCGAGACGTTCAAATATGTATTGGCCGAGAATGTTCCAGCACTAAATGGTAAGTATGAAATTACATTGCCAAATATTAGTTTTGAAAAAATCAGCAAAACTTTCTATTTTGATAGTTACGACGTCAATCCAGGCATCATACGTATCGAGGAAATGCAGGGCAATGCCTACACGCTGACCTGCTATTCGCCAGAAGGTTCAGGTGCTGCTGGGGGATTTACCATGAGCGGAGGAACTCCAACAAATATCACACCAACAACTTCCACACCCCCATCCCCCATCTATGATTTAAGTGGGAAAATAGTACGCCGAAGTGCAACAGATCTAAACAATCTTGCTCCTGGCGTCTATATCTATAAAGGCAAAACCGTGATTGTTGATTAAGCCTTTACGAAAAGGAATCGACCGAATCGAGTATTTATTATCACCGATTCGGTCGATTTTTGTTGATATTAGCTAATCTATTTTGCTAGTCTTCCATCGCCGCCGTGGAGCATGTTTTGCCGAGCGGGTTGGGTAGCCTACAGCTATTGCATCAGCTCCCTGGCGACATGCTGAGCGTACATGATGGATAGCTTAGGGGTTTTGCTTTTTTACCAGTGAGGGATAAGGAGTGATTTCTAAGGGCAGACTGGCCGTATGGGTTGACCGTAGTAGCGGAAGTAGTAATACCAACTTACGCAACTCGAATCGAGACGCACACTTATCGCATCGTTCTGATTGTCCGTACAGAGCGAACTCGACCAGTAATAGCCGGTCTGCCCAGCTTTGTACAGTCCACTATCGACACGGAAACCAGCAGCCGGTAGGAAGATGCTATTACCATTTATCTCGCTGGTAACCTTATAACCTTTGACACCATTCTGAGTAGTCCAAGACCAATTACACTTTTCACACAACTCCTTAAACTCATCATGAGTAGGTATACGCCATCTGCCCTCCCAATTTGCACAGGCGGCATCATCGGATAGATCTAATTGGATTTTTCTGTCTTTGCGTGTATATTTTTCCATATTAGCTCCTATATACCATTTATAGTTGCCCAATTTATAATGTGACCAATCATAAATTGGCTTAGGTCTAGTCTCTCCCCAAGCAAAGTAATCGCCATAGTCCTCGGGAGAATCGGCACCGACATTGCAAGTTGCCCATTTCACACTGAGGCCGAGATCAACATATTCGTAGCCGTTTTCAAATGGTTTATCCACAGGTGGGTTAACACCGTCATTCTCGCCATCGCTATTATCTGGTTCCTGCCCAATTGCGACAGGATTCTTACCACTTTTTAATCTATCCATTTCCTTCTTAACGCATTTCAAGATAAATGCTTCAAGCCTGTCATGGTATACTTAATGGTTTAAGCGAGTATCAAGGTTTTTCAAGATAAATGCTTCAAGCCATTCGAGATATTCCTTTCCATTGGTCAGACCAAAATGAGCAGCATCGAAGGCTTCTTTTAGATTTTCGTAATTCCTAGCACTTCTCAGAAGTTCCTTTTCATTCATAAATACCATCAATGCCTTTCCGCTTTGGAATCTATCCTCTTCTTTCTTCTCAAGGCATTTCAGGATTAGTGCTTCGAGCCAGTCGGGATAGTCTTTTTCATAGGTTTGACCGGGATGAGCGGCTTCGAAAGCTTCTTTACGATAAGTGTATATGGCGGGAGGGGCTTCATTCAAAAGGGCATCATACAGATGTTGCTCTGCGCCAAAGGAACCAAACTTCTCCGTTTCTAGTTTGAATGGTGGGCGACCGGCTAGCATGGTATAGAGAATCACACCAAAACTATAAATATCTGATTGCGTAGATATGTGCGACTCGTTGCGCCATTTCTCAGGAGATTTGTATTCGGGTACTCCATTCTTCTTGCGGCTACTGCGCACGACGGTGTTGCCTTCTATCGCAAGACCGAAGTCCAGTAGGATATAGCCGCCATTGCGCTTGCGCATGATATTACCGGGATGCAAATCATTATGCACGACTTGATATTTTTGAATTAGCCTATGCTTAGTCGCTTCATCGATCAATACCTTCGAGCCATCATTGGGGTCGGTCTGCAGGTGGTCCACATCCCTATCCATACAATATTCATAGATATCCTCATGGCAATAAGCCAACGCGCCGCCGATATCTTTCAGCAGGCTCATCACTTCGTCGATCTCTACAAAGCTACCATGGCTATCCATATAGTGATATAGGTCCTGGCCATCTACATAGTCCATTTCGACTACGGCATGTTGGTCCTTCAGAAGGGGTTGGTAGATATGAACGATATTGGGATGATTGCCATTGCCCAATCGCAACAGTAGGATACATTCTTCTAGGAACTTTTGATAAGATGGGTCTGACTCTCCCTGGCTGATGACTTTATTCAATACTCTTACAGCACGAATATACCCTAATTTATTATGACGGACTTTATAGACGGTGGCAAAGGCGCCCTGTCCTAATTCCTCTAATAACGTATAATCCTCTAAAAAAGCCATTATGAAGTTTTTTCAAATTGATTTATAGCTTGCTAAAGTACAAAAATAAATTAACAATTCTACAAAAAAATAAAATAATCTGCTTACAATCGGCTTTTGAAGTTTTCTTCTGTTGGTCTATCAGCAGTTGCCAATCATCTTCATATTTCGGTTCTGCCTCACGCGCAGTGTTTCTTATTCACTACTGGTTTGTAGCAGATGGCCTCCGTCTCGCTACCTCTAGCAAGACATTTGTTGTACAATAAGTCAAAGAGCGTTGTCAATCTTTTTCTCTTTCTTTGATTGACTCTGCAAAGATACAACTTGTCAGAGGGCGTCTTCATCTTAATTGCTCTTTGTAGATTTTTTTAACATTTCAAAAAGGGGTCAAAAGCACTATAAACACAGGGGATGTGGAGCGGTAAAAACTTTTTTCTTTTTTTTCAAAAGCGTGGAGGGAATTGGCGCTAAAATCTTATATTTGGATTATGACCTGACTTTGGTTTTGAGGGTCTTTAAGGTCTTTAGAGTCTTTAAGGTCTTTAGGGACTTTAGGGGCACAATAACACACAATGCACACCATATATAAACATACGCGCACGTGTACGTATATACGTATGCACGTGCGCGTATGCTTTATCATCTGACTATTCTAGATCACCTAGAGACTCTAGAAGGTCTAGATTATCTAGAGATTCTAGAGCTTCTAGATGATCTAGACAATCTAGAGAGCAAACCCTGCTCTTCTATCCAGGGCTAGACAAAACGAAAACCGCTTGAAAAGATCATTTCGTCTTTCCAAGCGGTTCGTATAGGGCGGCGGCTACCTACTCTCCCACCTGTCGGCAGTACCATCGGCGTGGACGGGCTTAACTTCTCTGTTC
>JAZQSL010000006.1:0-27038 GCA_045630125.1 Alloprevotella sp.
ATATTGAAGTAAACTTCATATTTCTCGCTCGTTTATGCGTATATTTTAAGATGAACTTTGAATATACTTAGCACTCGCTGTGAAAAATATTGAAGTAAACTTCATATTTCTCGCTCGTTTATGCGTATATTTGTCGTGAAATTTAAAAAACAATATCTATTCTATGAAAAAAATAGGAATTTTAGGTTTGCTCCTGGCTTTAGTTTTTACGATGAATGCACAGGAAAAGGATTACACGAAGTATGTAAACCTCTTTGTCGGTACAGCTGATCATGGTCACACGCACCCTGCTGCAGTGGTGCCTAATGGTATGATTCAACCAGGGCCTGATACACGTTTCCACGAGTGGGATGCTTGTTCGGGTTATTACTACGAGGACCAAAGCATCAATGGTTTTGCTCATACACGCTTGAGTGGTACGGGTTGTGCTGACTATGGCGATTTCTTGTTGATGCCAATTGTAGGCCGCCCCGACTTACAATATATTGGCGAGAAGGAACCTCTTGGTCAGCGTGTGGCTTTTGCTTCGCCTTTCTGTAAGTCTACCGAAAGTGCCGAACCCGGTTATTATACAGTGGTGTTGGACCGCTATCGCGTGAAGGCAGAACTCACGGCTACCGAACGTGCTGCGCTGCATCGCTATACTTATCCCAAGGCTACCGAGGCTGGTATGATCCTCGACCTGGACTATGGCATCCATGACCAAATTATGCACGCCATGGACGTAGAAATCGTCGACAATCAGACGATTCGTGCTTACCGCAGAAGTCAAGGTTGGGCGTATAATCAGCAGTTGTATTTCTATGCTAAGTTCTCAAAACCTTTCACAGCACAAGTGGTGCGCGATACGGTGAAGACCAGCAAGCGCACAGAACCTCGTTGCAAAGTGATCTTGAAGTTCTCGACTAATCAAGATGAACAAGTGATGGTGAAGACCTCTATTTCTATGGTCGACTACGAAGGTGCGAAGAAGAACTTGATGGCAGAAATTCCTGGTTGGGATTTCGACGGCGTGCGTGCTGCAGCAAAGCAAAAGTGGAACAAGGTATTGAGCAAAATCGAAATGCCGGAAGTAGAAGGTGAATTCCTGAAGGAACATCAGCAAGTGTTCTATACCGCCCTCTACCACGCTAATATCTCTCCCGCTTTGGCTACCGACGTAGATGGTCGTTACAAAGGTATGGACCTGAAGATCTACCAAGCAGATGCCGCTTCACCCAACTATACCGTTTATTCATTGTGGGACACTCACCGCGCTTTGCACCCACTGCTCACTATTCTTTCGCCCAAGCAAAACCAAGCCTATATTCGCAACCTCATTCGCAAGGGCGAGGAAGGCGGTATCGTACCCAAGTGGGAATTGGCTTCCAACTATACCGGCTGTATGATAGGTTACCACTTTACTTCTCTTGCGGCTGATGCTTATGCTAAAGGCCATCGCAATTTTGATGCCAAGAAAGCCTTGACTGCTGGTGTACGTATGGCTGAATATGACACCGCAGGCATTACGCAGACGTTGCCCAAGTGGAAGTTGACTAGCGAAATCATGCCTCCTGCACGTAAGTATAAGAATGAGATGGGCTATGCCCCCTACGATTGCGACCACGAAACTGTGGCAAAGGCATTGGAATACGCTTACAATGACTGGTGTATTGCAACTTTGGCAAATGGTGTGAAGAATAAGGCAGTGGCTGAGAAGTACTACAAATTTGGCAAGGCTTACCAGCATTATTTTGACCCAACTACACAATTTATGCGCGGTAAGGATGCACAGGGTAACTGGCGCACGCCATTCGATCCTCGCAGTTCAAAGCACCGTGCTGATGATTATTGCGAAGGTACAGCATGGCAATGGACATGGTTCGTTCCTCACGATGTAGATGGACTGATCGCATTGATGGGAAGCAAAGAGAACTTTGCAAACAAGCTCGATGCGCTATTTACAGCACCCTCGGGCTTGACAGGCGACGATGTGTCGCCCGACGTATCTGGCTTCATCGGACAATATGCTCATGGCAACGAACCTGGTCACCACACCACTCACCTCTACAACTACGTGGGTCGTCCATGGCGTACTCAGGAGTTGGTGGACAGCGTCCTGATCAATCAATACCGTAATGCGCCAGCAGGTATCTCGGGCAACGAAGACTGTGGTCAAATGTCCGCTTGGTATATCCTCAACGCAATGGGTTTCTACCAAGTTTGCCCAGGTAATCCAACTTACTCCATCGGTCGTCCCCTCTTCCCCGAGGTGACTATCAATTTGGAAAATGGTAAGAAGTTTACTATTCTGACAAAGAACAATAGTCGCAAGGCAAAATACATTAAGTCTGCGAAGTTGAATGGCAAGGCATTGAAGAAACCATTCTTCACCCACAAGCAACTCGAAGCAGGCGGCACGCTCGAACTCGTGATGAGCGAAGTGCCTACGCAGTGGGGAAAATAGTGAATGCATAGATTAAGATTCGGATATTTGAAAATATGACTTCAATACTTTATTAAAGTTTAAGTACCTATTCCCCCCCAAATCACAAACCTAGACCTTTTTTAAAATCCAGAACGGTTTTTTTAAAAAAGGTCTAGGTTTTTTTTTACGCCACGGCGCAAAGTTTTTTTCGTAAAATGTATTGAAAAATCAGGCGTATATGTGAGATAAATCTCCAATATACTTCCGCTCGCTGTGAAAATTATTGAAGTAAACTTCATAATTCTCGCTCGCTTATGCGTATATTTGCAAAATAGAAAGTCTTTCACCTCTAAATATATCAACTATGAAAACAAAACGTATCCTATCAGCATTGCCACTATGGCTCGGTTTGTTGCTTTTTACGGTACCTGTGACCAGCGAAGCACAATTCCTGAAGAAACTCGGAAAAGGGTTGGAAAAGGTGAACAAGGGCCTGGAAAAGGTGAACAAGGGCTTGGACAAGATGAAGAATGGCGAACTACCCACTCTGACTCCTAAATCACAGAAGAAACAGACTGAAACTTCGACCACGGCACCCACCACTTCAACTGCGGCGCCTGCTACCGCAACGACATCGACTGCTGCGGCATCGACTGCACCCGACAGAAGCAAATGGAAGACCGTGGAACCAACTTACCCCACTCCCTTCATCTCAGCCAATACGAAGTATTTGCGATTGCCCGATCTCTATGACAATACAGTGGGCGATGTGCACGAAGGCGTCTTTTCCGTGAAAAAGAATTATAGGTATGAGTTCTGGCGTGTGACGGGCAAGCGACTTTATGCCGATGAGTGGGAGCACCCAGAGTCGTCGTATAACTTTTTCCCCTATTTCAATAGCGGCGTGTGTCCGATGGTGAGCAGCAAACCTGCGGCTGATGGTAAAAAGCGCTGGCATCTGCTCTATCTAGACGGCAGCGTGAAGGAACTGGATCCGACGTACAAGGAAATTACACACTTCAGCGACGGTCTGGCTATCGTGAAGCAAACGGTGAACTACAAGGATCAATATTTTTATATCAATGTGCGAGGCGAGAAAGCCTTTCCCAATCTCCGCTTGAACGGCGACGCTGACGATGCTATGCGCCCGTTGTGCAATGGTCTGCGCGCCTTTCGTGAATACAAGGAATGGAGCCAGGAATTTCGCACACTGTATGCCTGGGGATACATGGACGCCAACGGCAAAGTGGTGATTCCAGCAACATATATGAAGGCAACAAACTTCAGTGAAGGTTATGCTTGGGTGGTCAAGACATTGGGCGAGCCACAACTGATTGACAAGACGGGTAAAGTAGTGTTTGCACCAGGAAAGTACGACTATTATTCAGACGTAGTGAATGGAAAATTCTATATCCAACGCTCCAACAGCGCCAACCTGGAATACTACGATATCACAGGCAAGAAATTGGCAGAATTCAACAACGGTATGCCTTTTTACGACGGCTATGCTTTTGTTGAAGTTGACAATTCTGGCGACAACAACGGTGTGAAACTTATCAACAACAATTGCGAAATCGTTCGTCATTTCTCCTTTGAAGATTTCGTTGCCTACAATCTCGACAGAATGAAGTTCTCGCCCCTTGGTACCGTGGTATACAGCGATATGAACGATGCCTCAATACGCAACAACAAGGGCGATGTGCTTATCTCTGTTTGGGATGGCGAAGGGTTCGACCGAATTTCAGGGTTCAGAAATTTTACTGCTGATGGCTATGCAGTGATGACTAATATACAGATGAACAACAAACGCTATCTAGGTATCATCAACACCACAGCAGAGTTGGAATGGCTATTCTCGACCGAAGAGTATACAAAGGATTGGGGTGATTGGCCCATCGAACCAGAGCCAGGTGATTCAGTGGGGTTTGATGATCCGATCCCCGAACCTGTTCCACCAACTGACGGTCCGGAAGGTCCCAAAGTTCGTCAGAAGCAAAAGTACAACGTGACGGTGAAATGCGAACCAGCCAAGGGCGGAAGCGCCAGCATCACGCCTGCAAAAGTGTTTGAGTATGGCGATATGGCCACACTCACGGCAAAAGCCAACAAGGACTGGGCTGTGGCTCGTGTGACCAGTGATACAGAAGGCTACACCGTGCCCAATATAGGTGAACCATTTGGCGTAACAACCGATATGAATTTGACCGTGCACTTCCTGGAAAAGGATACTACCGAAACGCCGCAGCACACCACAGCTCTGCAGGGAACACGATACAAGTTTATTCAGAACGAAGACTGGTCGATGGATACAGAGATCTACGCCGAGATTAGCGAGGAGCCCAACATTTCTTCACCATACGGCGAAAAGACTTACGGCTTCATCACGGCGATGGTCGATCCTGACAAACTGTTGGAAATGCCTGAGTTTACCGCGTACATCTTCACTGCTCCGCTCGAAGTTTGCGGTTATCAGTTCGATCAGCAAACTAATCGCCGCTGGATGGTCCTTGAGGGTGGTGCTTATGCAATAGGCAACTTGCAAGTTCATCCCGAGGGTAACGGAATGATGGGCTTATACTTCACCGCGCTCCTGGCGCTTAATAATCACACCGACTTCCAAATTTTGCCACGTCGCTACCGCTTGGAAATGCTCGACTACAATGCAGAAACAGGCGAATTCACCTGCGGCGCAATGCAGACCTTCTCGGCAGAATGGGGTTGGTTGAATTCTGAAGACAAGCGTTTGGGAAAGAAAGAGAAAGGTTTCATGATGACAGCCACCGACAATGGATTGCCAGGAGACCTCTTCCAGGGTGCAAAACTCAAGGTGGCGCCGAAACGCAACGACGTGCATTGGTATCCTTCTGCCAAGTGGTACAAAGAAGATCAGAATGCGCTACAACAAGCCGTTGAGTCGCTCAACAAGGCTTACCGCTCGCTCGAAACAGACTACCAAAAGGTGTTTGGAAAGTAAGGCTGGATGGATAAAACGTAAGGCCATTTGGTGCGCCCAAGCACCAAGCAGACATTATATATAAATAAATGCGAAACCGAGGACGCGCAGTGTTGCGAAGTCCTCGGTTTGTTTGTGGCATGTGATAAAACCGAGTAAGCATTGTGTGAGACGGCATTCCCTCGGCTTTACTATTTTCTTTTTAGGCGTAATTTGAATATAAGGCGTATAGGTCAAATATAATAAACTCTTTATACTTCACCTCCGCTTTCGGTACATTCCCACAATCTGCCTTGGGCGTTGTAAGCCGCCTTTTGGATGAATCTGTTGGAGGATTGGAGGGCGGCCTCAGCTTGGTCGTTCAGTTCATTCAGATCGCGCTCGGATGGCATCATACCCTTGCCCAGCAGGCGGTTGAGCAGTTGCCAGCCGCAGAGTTGGAAGTATTCTTCGTCGCGGGCAATCCATTCGAACACCTTCTGGGAAGCGTATGGCAAGCGGGCGAACAGATGCATCACGGTGCAGTCGGCCTCTTCAGGGAAACGCATTTGCTCGACCCACAAATCTGCCATTTCTGGCGAAAAGTCGTCGGCTGGTTGCAAGATTCCTGCCAGGATGCGGCATTCGCGAATGTCCTCTTTCCACAAGGCGCCGGCCAAAGCAGACGTGTGAGGGAACTCTTCAGCCAACTCGCGCAGTCGTGGCAATTCTACGCCGAAGTTAACCTTGTACGTCAACCCCTTTTCGCGCATAGACTGGCTTGTCACGCCGTTCATCACACCGCGCAGATGCAACTTCACATTGCGTACCTGTTCGTGCAATTCTTGTTGATCCATAGTCCTATTGCGTAATTACACAACAAAGGTTTCTACACACGAGAATTGCTCTCCGCCGACGGGAGTGATGGTCAAATTCTCATTGCAAGCGGGCAACAGAATGCTTTCGCCCTTTGCCAAAGTCGTGGTGTTGCCTTCGCTGTCTGTCAATTGTGCGCTGCCTTCGTAGGCAATTAGGATGACAAACGAATCGATGTCTGCATAATCCATCACCAACTCTTGGTCAGCCTTGATCAGACGTGTGGTAAATTGTGGACATTCCACCATCAACGTAGCCGCATTTTGTTCAGCAGTGTAGTGACTGCGGTATTCGTCATAAGCCTTATAGTCGAGCGCTTCCTGAGCTTGTGCTACGTGCAGTTCGCGGCGGTTGCCCTGAGCGTCGGTGCGGTTGAAGTCGTACACACGGAATGTGTCGTTGCTGCTTTGTTGGATTTCGATCAAGAAATTGTCTGCACCAATACTATGGATGCGACCAGCAGGGATAAAGAAGCAGTCGCCCGCCTTAGTATCGTGGTATGCCAAATGTTCTTCCAACGAACCATCCTCCAAACTGTTGGTATAAGCCTCTGCCGAGAAATCGTGAGCAAATCCTGAACAAAGGCTCGCACCCTCGCCACTGCCTACGATATACCACATCTCGGTCTTGCCGTAGGGGTGGCCCATACGATTAGCCATAGCATCGTCGGGGTGAACCTGAATGCTTAGAGGCTCAGCAGCAGAGATAAATTTAATAAGGAGTGGGAAAGTTGTGCCGTACTGTTGCAAATTCTTTTCGCCCACGAACTTTGCACCATATTTCTCTATCAATTCGGGCAAAGTAGCGCCGAGGTCATCCCCCTCGACTACGCGCGTTTCGTCGCCAGGTACACCTGATATTTCCCAACTTTCGCCAATGCCGTGCTGGTCGGCGATATTTTTCATTTTTACGATATCTTCTCCTGCCCAGATTGTAGATTTCAGGAGGTATCCAAACTTAATAGGTTTCATATTTAGATTTATTTTTTATTAGATTACTCTTTGTTTATTTTTGCTTAGGTACAGTGATTGTGCCAGTACCATTTATGGTTTGCGCAATAGGTGTTTCACTCTTTAGTTGAGAGAAATTCATCTTTCCTTCCCCCACCAGAAGTGCTACAATATCTGTACATTCTCCGCCTACTGTTATGCCGCCACCGCCATTAAGGGCTGTTTGCAGGTGCCCAGTCTTAATGTCTTTGATGTGAATATGACCATCGCCATTGAGCAGTATTTTGCTCTCATAAGCATTGATGTTATTTGCAACAAGCGAACCTACGCCATCCATTTCTACCTCGAGAGGCGAAGAAATGTTGAGCGTGTCTATACGCAAGCACTTGGTGCCGTTCATTACGAATTTGTTGACAACAGGAGCCTTGATCTCTGCCACCACAATCGCTTTCTCGGGCATACGATATCTGCGATTCACGGTCACTCTCAGTTTGCCATCTTCTACTTTTGTTTTGACATTTTCCAGCACTTCTTTGCTTGATTTTATCGTTATAGACGCGCCTTCGTCTGCCTTTGTTTGAGTGAAGATCACGTCGGCGAAACAATCTACTTCGACCAGGGTGAAATTATTCGTTTCAAGGTGTGAAGTCACGAAGCCAGCGGTGTCGACAGGCATTTCAGCCATCTCGCGAATCACTTGGTGGATGTCGCGCTTCTCACACGACGTGAATGATAAAATAAGTAGACATATTATTGAAATGGATTTGACCCAGTAGCCTAGGGGTGTGCGATTCTTTTTCATATATCTTTACTATTAGTTACGAGAGAATACCTTTATTGTTCTTTCCAAAATGCCGGAGCAAATGGGAGTAGGAGAGAGAAAATTTCCAAACGTCCAGCCAACATTAGGAAGGAGTTGATCCATAATACAGGGTCGGAAAGTACACCCCAAGAGTCTGGCGGACCAACAAGCCAACCGATTGATGGACCGGTATTACTGAAAGCTGTAATTCCCAAGCACACCGCATCCAGCATCGGTACTCCCAGGCACATCATGGCTACGCTTGCGATGAATAACAGTACGAACATTGCAGTGAAATAGGAGAAAATGGACTGTACAATCGTTGGGTTGACGACGCTATGATTAAGACGAATCGGAATAACCGCTCTGGGGTGAAGAATACGTTTGAATTCGTTGACCAAATACTTGTATGCCGTGTAAATTCTCACTGCTTTTACACCACCACTGGTAGACCCCGCGCATCCGCCAACAAGGGAAATAAACAGAATCAGGAACCAAGTGGAATGGTGCCAACTCATATAATTTTCGGTAGTAAATCCTGTGGTAGTTCCCATTGAACTTACTTGGAACGTGGCGGCGCGGAAAGCATTTTCCAATTCGTATCCGTCGACAAAATACAGGATCGCTGTACAATATACGATACAAAATGCAATCAATGCAAGGTAGTATTTTAATTCGCCGTCTTCAAAGACTTCGCGCCATCTTCTTTTGACAATTAAAAGGTAGAGCAATGTAAAATTGATACCAGACAAAATCATAAAGAAGGATACGATATATTCCAACGAAGGCGATTGGAAGAATGCTAAACTGTCTTGGTGTGTCGAGAAACCGCCGGTGGCAACAGTAGACATGCCGTGATTTATCGCGTCGAATAGGTTCATTCCGCCCAGCCATAGGGATGCTGAGCACACGGCGGTCAGGAATAGATACAGTCCCCATAGCCAGCGCGCTGTGGTGCTGATGCGTGGGTGCAATTTCCCGGTTTTTAAACCCGTGGCTTCGGCTGAAAACAATTTCAAGTCACCCATACCAATCTGGGGGAGCAGAGCGATGGTAAAGAAGACGATTCCCATGCCGCCAAACCAATGGCTAATGCTACGCCAGAAAAGGATGCTGTGTGGCAGGGCATCTATATTACTGAATATACTTGCCCCTGTGGTGGTGAAGCCAGACATACTTTCAAAGAAAGCACAGGCAAATCGATCTTCGTAACCACCTATCATAAAAGGCAAGGCCCCAATGAACGAAAAGATAATCCACGTGAGCGACACTATCAGATAGCCGTCGCGCCGTCCCATGCGGTTTTCAGCCTTCCTGCCAAAGTATTTTAATCCGCCAGCCAGTCCTAAAGAGAGCAGGGCGGGGTAGACGAACGAGGCGTAGTCTGATTCATGGTAGAGCAGACCCACGCCCAAACATGTCAGGAGTAGCAATGCTTCGAGCAGGAGCAATGTGCCCAGGATCTTTGCTATGATTTTCAGATTAAGCATTTTTTCTACTTACTATTGATTTCCCTTTTTCTGCTATTTGAAATATCTCTCCAGACGCTTTACTTCGTTCTCCAAGCAGAAGGCTACGACAGTATCTTCGGGTTCTATTATCGTTTGGCCGTTGATCAATTGTCCGCGGCCGTTTCTGACGAGCCCCCCCAAGGTAACTGTTGAGGGTAAATCGAGATCTTTTACTGCCTTTTTGGTGATTTTTGCACCCTGATGAACGTGAAATTCTGCGACATCGGCGTTTGCTACGACCAGGTTCTTCATAGTCGTAATATCAGCCTTGAGCATCATCTGATAGATATGGCTTGCCGCAAAAGTTTTCTTATTGATGATGTACCCGATGTCCAGGTTTTCGGCTACTTTGATATAGTCTGTGTTTTCTACCATAGCCACAGTCTTGCGGATGCCTAGTCTGCGAGCGCTAAGGCAAGCCAGAATGTTTTGTTCGGAGTTGCCTGTCAGTGCGGCAAAGGCTTCTGCTTTTTGGATACCTTCGTCTATCAGCAAGTTGGGGTCGTTGCCGTCGCCATTGATCACGAGTACATTGTTGTGGTGTGCTAAGTGTTCGTTCAACCATTCGCAGCGTTTTGCGTCGGGTTCGAATATTTTCGCGTGCATCCCGTCTGGCATGTTCCATATAGCATGTACGGCAGTATTGCTGGCACCCATGATAAAGACGTTCTTGACATCGGGGTAATTGGTCTTGCCTGTGAGTTCACGCACGTATGATGTGTATTCGGGCATCGTCATAAAGAATGCCACGTCGCCGACTTCTATCGTGTCGTTACCATGTGGGATGATTGTGTCTTCACCGCGTTTGATCGCCACAATATGACATGGTTCGTCGGGACCGAACAATTCGCGCAAGGGTTGACCTAGTACCTTTGCACTCTCGCGGATTTTTACGCCGATCATTACCAGTTCGCCGCCCTTCAACTCCATCCACTGGCGCACCCAACTCTTTTTGATATTCGAGATGATTTCCTTGCCCGCCAGCATTTCGGGATAGATGATAGAATCTATGCCGATGGTTTTGAAGAAGTCTCTGTTTTCGGGAAGTGTATATTCGTAGTTGTCAACACGTGCTACGGTTTTCTTAGCGCCCAACTTTGACGCCAGCATGCAGCATGTCATATTGCGCGACTCGTCGGGTGTGACGCCGATGAATAGGTCAGCATCGTCCACCTCGGCGTTTTTCAGCACTTCGATAGAGGATGGTGAATCGCAGATAGTGAGCAGATCGAAATTGGTGCTCAAGTCCGACAATCTCTCCTTGCTTTCGTCAATCAGAATGATGTCGTGTCGTTCGCGTGATAGTAGTTTGGCCAGGTGAGTACCCACCGCGCCAGCTCCAGCAATGATGATTTTCATTTTCTATATATTGTAGTTGAAAATGCCTTTGGGGTAAAGTCTATTTAGCGCCGAGCAGGGTTTCAATTGTGTTGCAAATACCCTCTTCGTCTATACCAAGTAGGTGGTAGAGTTCGGCTGGTTTGCCATGTTCTACGAAATGGTCGGGAATACCCAGACGTCGTACCTGCATGGTGTAGCCATGATCATTCATGAACTCCATGACGGCTGTACCCATCCCACCGATGATGCAGCCATCCTCTAGTGTGATGATTTTTTGGAACTTCTTGCCGATGTTGTGGAGCATTTCCTCGTCCAGAGGTTTCAGGAATCTGAGGTCATAGTGTGCAATGCTATGGCCGCTCTGTGCTTCATACTTTGCGATAGCATCTTCAGCCATGTTGCCAATAGGTCCGATAGTCACGATGGCCAGGTCTGTACCTTCTTTCAGACACCTTCCACGTCCCACAGGTATTTCTGCAAATGCTTGTGGGGCTTTTTTGTTTCTGCCGCAGCCGCGTGGATAGCGTATCACAAACGTCCCCTTGCCGGGCAGTTGCGCAGTGTACATCAGGTCTCGCAATTCGTTTTCGTCGTAGGGCGAAGCGATCGTGAGATTAGGAATGGGGCGCAACGATGCCAAATCGAATACACCGTGGTGTGTAGGTCCGTCCTCGCCCACAATACCTGCGCGGTCCAGGCATAGGACTACGGGTAGATTGAGCAAGGCTGCGTCGTGTATCACGTTGTCGTAGGCGCGCTGTGCAAAGGACGAGTAAATATTGCAGAAGGGAATCATTCCCTCCTTAGCCATTCCGGCAGAGAAGGTTACGGCGTGTCCCTCGGCAATACCTACATCGAAGGCACGATCGGGCATCTCGTTCATCAGGATGTTCATCGAGCATCCCGTAGGCATAGCGGGTGTCACACCTACCACCTTGTCGTTCATCTTAGCCAATTCCAAGAGTGCTTCGCCAAAGATGTCCTGGAAGCGCTTCGGCGGATTTTCTTTTTGAGCCTCAGCACGTGTGCCGCTTTCTACGTCAAATTTGCCTGGTGCATGCCATATTGTGGCTTCTTTCTCGGCAGGGGTGTATCCTTTGCCTTTTTTTGTGCTCAGGTGTAGCATGCGCGGGCCATTCATCTCCTTGATTTCGCGCAATACACGTACCAGACTCTTCACGTCGTGTCCATCCATAGGACCGAAGTAGCGGATGTTCATCCCCTCGAACATATTTTGTTGATTGTTGAGCAGGGATTTCAGCGAATTGTTGAAGCGCAAGATGCGCTGGCGGTTCTTCTCGTTGAGGCAACCCCATGAGGTGAGCCAACGAGCCAGGCGGAAACGAATCTTGTTGTAGGTCGAACTGGTGTGCAGGTAGTGCAAATATTCGCGCATACCACCCACAGCGCTGTCGATGCTCATATTGTTGTCGTTCAGGATCACGAGCAGATTGTTGGGCGTGTCCGAAGCGTTGTTGATCCCCTCGAATGCCAATCCGCCGCTCATGGCTCCGTCGCCGATGACGGCTACTACGTGCTTGTCGGTCAGACCTTGTTGCACCGAGGCTACCGACATACCCAGCGCAGCCGAGATCGAGTTGCTGGCATGTCCACAAGCGAAGGTGTCGTATTCACTTTCTTTGGGCGAAGGGAAGGGACGAATGCCTTTAAGCTTACGATTAGTGGGAAAAGCATCACGGCGTCCGGTCAAAATCTTGTGACCATAGGCTTGATGGCCGACGTCCCACACCAACAGGTCGCCAGGCGTGTCGTAGACATAGTGCAATGCTACGGTCAGCTCCACTGTGCCGAGGCTCGAAGCAAAGTGCCCTGGATTTTCAGCCAAGACTTCGATCAAATATTGGCGCAATTCGTCGCACACCGCAGGCAGTGCATCAATGGGCAACTGCTTCAGATCGGCTGGCGAGTTGATTTGCGATAAGTATTTATACTCTGTTACTTTTTCCATGATAAAAACTGTCGGCTGTACGTTTCGGTGTTAATGCATCGTTTATGCTCGTACCTACGGCAATAGTGCCCATAGGGCAGGTGTGCCGCAGACATTTGTACATACCTAATGGCAAAGTTACACAATTTTGCTAATATCATAGGTGGTTTTTTCGGGATTTTCTTATGTTTTACAATGCTATTTCTGCCTTTTTAGTATTGCCTATGCCAAGAGAGGTGGAGCATCGGCGGTTTTTTTGTCAAAATTTTTCGCATTTTTCAGGGGGTATTTTGCGCTTATTTTTCACCACCAAGTCAGTCGCTCGCTTCTGAGCGATTCTCAGAGGGTTAATTTCGCTAAAAAATCAGCCAAAATGCTTTGATTTTGTATAAAACCTAGACTTTTTTGGTGAATTTCTATATTTTGCCCCATTTTTTTGATGATATTTTTTGAGAAAAAGTCAAGACTTTGTGAAAATTCCGCGCCGACTTTTTTAAAAAACATTAGATCTTTTTTCAACAAGCCCTTGACTTTTTTCGAAAAGGCTTGACCTGGGTTATTTTTCCCGTTCTAGAATGCAAACTTGATTTGTCAAAATTTTTCGCAATTTTTGAGGAGGGGAAAATTGATGGTAGTTGGTTGGTCATTCTTCTGATGTGATGCCTTTGCGACAAGCAAGATTTTGTCCGTGTGGTAAACTACAAAAAATGCCGTAAAACATATAATGCAAAAATATTAACAAAAATGAAAAGAAATCTTATCCATTGTTAAAAAAAACTTTTATATCTTTGCGATGTAGTCAAATTAGGCTACGACATATTTGGAAAGTGTTTCGCTGGTAATTGATTGTGCGAAAATTGACCCACACTTTTTTTATATGCCTATTAACTAATAATTTAGAAGTGCTTTTGGGTCAAAAGCAAATTTAATACGTTATGAAAAAGATATTTGGAATCTTGGCAATTGTAGCAGCTACATTGAGCCTCACAGGTTGTGGTGTTTCTTTGATGACAAGTGCAAACTACAATCAGACTAAGGTGGTATTGTCTGAAAAGAACTTCAAGGTTGTAGGTCAAGCTTACGGCGAAGCTACTGCTACTTACATCTGCGGTATTGGTGGTCTTTCTAAAAAAGCATTGCTCAATAATGCAATCAATGAAATGTCTAGGAATGCTAACCTCAAGGGTGCACAAACTTTGACTAACATCACTACTAATACATCTGTTAAGATGGTCACTCCATTCTATGTACAAGTGACTTGCACAGCTACTGCAAATGTTGTAGAGTTCAAGTAATTCACCATATTTGATACAAATCAAAAAAATAGGATGCCCCATTTGCGGGGTATCCTATTTTCGTATCTGATAATGTAAGGGAGATTACACTTTATCTGATTAAAATCCTCGGGAACGAGTTAGAATCTATACTTTGTACCAACCATCAGCCCCACTTGTCCATCGGCAGGGTGAGTAGATCCTACCCAAACTTTCTTAGTAGTGATGTTGGCGTGAGGTTCGGCATAGATCGACCAATTCTTACCTACATTACCGCCAATTTGCAAACCTGCGCGCAGACCAGGTGCTACACGTGTCTCATGATCAGGGCGAGCCGCAATATTAAGTTCTGCGCCGACGTAACCATTGAACATCACGGGGCTATCCAATTGTTCCTTGCCACCAGTGAGCGTCATGATGTTGAACAAATAGTCGCCGTGTATAGATGTGATATTGGCATTGTCTTTGCGAGGAGTGAGTACGGTAGAATTTTTCACACCCGCGCTCCACCCCGAAACGGCATTGCACCAACGACCATAGGATACGTCTGCATCAATATTGAGCTTGCGGCCAAAAGGCATATTGGCATTGAGCGTACCTGTATGGAAACCCGTGCCGGCACCGAGGCTCACGAATTGATTACGTTCGGGCGCAGCCTCTTTGCGGTGCTTGCCTTCTACACTGTTAAGCTTCCAGTTGAGGCCAGCGTATGTACGAGCATTCAGGTGCTTCATGCGCGCTCCATAGTTTTTGCTGGAAAGTTCGTAGCCAATCTGTGGCTCCAGGTAGACTTCGCAATTTTTGCCAGTCTTGACTGCCAATTGCGCTCCACCATGAAGTTCTGTCAGGAAGTAACCCTTGCCGCGAACGACCAAGTCTGTACCGAAATCTACACCAGCGACACCGCGCAAGGTGACAGGACGGTCGGGATTATAACCCATACCCAAAGTGGACAAATCCAACATATAGTCCGCGCCAGCCATGATGCGCATGTAGCGACGATTATTGTTCTCCTTCTCAAATCCGCCCAAGTTGACACGCCATGCTGAAATCGGGCTATACCATTTGCCGAAACTGAAACGACCCACAGGACCATATTGACTGGCCGTGCGCAGACCGCAACCATTCGTTTCGAAACCTAAACCAGCAGAAACGAAATTGCGCTTCTGGTCAGCCTGGAAACGCTCGCGAGCGACTTTCGTATCATAATCGCGTAGATTGGCTTGCACACCAGCACTGAGGTGTCCCACCATATCTACGTCAAATTTGGTGAATCGACTGCCTGGTAAGAAATCATTATCATAGAGTCTGATTTGAGGCTCGACATAGAAGCCCCACATCTTGTTGGCATTCCATTGTGCACGGAGGCCTACCTGGCCGCCGAAGTATCCTCCACGCTGATGTTGACGTGCTGCACCATTGATACCAGCTGAAGCAATCATTTCGAAGCGGTGGCCCGGCTCATAACCGATCATGGTGTTCGTGATATTCCACAAATAGTCAGCACCCACCGAGATGGCTTTGTAGCGCTTAGTATCTGTGCTAATATATTGAGTAGCCTCGCTCCAAAGTCTTACCCCTGATGTCGGATGGAACCATTTGCCGATGCCCAGGTGTATCATGGGGCGAAGATGTCCACCCATGTGGTCGACAGTGTGTCCTGTCAGAGGCATAGCAGCACCCAGACCAGCTTCAACAAAAAGGTGATTGTGTGCTTTGGGTGATTCGAATCCTTGATTCTTCTCACGTACGGACTTCATATTGCCATGCCTCATGAAGTTGATACCAGCAGAGAGCGATGGCATCAAGTCCAACTTGCGCACTGTAGTGTGGTCCATAAGGAAATCGCCTTGCATCAAATCCATGCGAGGTTCGAGAAACAACGTGGTGTTGGCGCCTACCTTGAAATTGCCTTGCAGGCCTGCGCCGATGCCAGGAGAAAACTTTTTGCCATAGTTTGATGCTGAAATATTGGCAGAGAAATCGATCAAACCATTGACCCAGTATTTGCGATTGGGGTCGTAGCCGCCAAAGACATTATGCATATTGAGCATGTAACCAAGTGATACACTCAGGCTCTTATTCTTTGCCTTGTTTCCGCGGCGATTCAGTCCCACTCCCAAACCGATACGTGTGGCAGAATAAGGGTCCCACCATTTTCCGATATGCCCATCAAGCCTACCACCTAATGTATTGCCCCAGCTTTCGGGGGCAGAATTGAATAAGAAGGATGGCCCACCCGAAATTTGTGCGAAGGTGTTGTCCATAAAGCCGGCATTGCCCTCGAATGTCTGCTTGTTGCGTGTCTCGGGTACGAGTCTGTATCCCAAACCAGCATTGACACGGCCCGCCATGCGATAGCCACGCCATGAGGAAACGTTGTACAGGTCGTTTGATACGAGACCGATTTGAGGTTCCAGATAGAGGTAAGTGAAATCGTTGATATTGCGTTGAGCCCGCAAGCCAACTCGGGTGTGAAGGGCAGTCCGTGTGTCGCGATCATAGTGTGCCCATGACCAGCCAATACCAGCAGTGGCAATAAACTCCCAGTTGCTGACAGACTTGTATTGAGGACGACTGAGCGCAGTCAGATTCAGCAGATAGTCTGCGCTAAATCCAAGGGTTTTGGTCTTTTTCTTGCCTAATACTCGTGTGCCGCCATTTATGCCGACTCTCCAGCCATGCAATGGAGTTACCCAGTCGCCGATGGCGCCAGTGGCTTGCATACCAGGTGTCTCCATGTAGGGGAAACATCTGTATCCAGTGAAAGTGGTGTTGGCCCCCATTCCAGCTTCGATGAACACGTGGTCGCCAAAAATCTTGTCTTCATAATGCTTGGCCACTTGTCGGCGTTGTAGGAGGTGATTGAGAGCACTTTCTTCAACCTGTCCGATCATAGACAAAGGCAATGCACATAGGCATCCCAGGAGGAGATGCTTGCGTATGTGGTGTAAGCGTGATATAATAGTGTACATCTTATGACGTGTGTAGTTTGTCGTTTATGAAATTATTCGTTCTCGGGAAGGAGGTCATTGACGTCGCCATCAAGCCTTGCGATCTCGATCAGTTTGGGATCTTTCTCAAAAGCCTTTTTCAGTTGTTCGTAAGCCTCGTTGGGTTTGTCCAAACGATTCAAGCACATGGCCTGGATATAGTAGGTCATCGCTTCGTCAGGATTTAGACCTTGTGATTTTTCCCAAGCCTCGTTGTTGCGTTTCATCATCAACAGCATCAAAACCTCGTTTTGCAACCCCGTTTCTGCAATGACAGGGTAGGCTTCGTCGTACTTTCCGCTGAGAGCTTGGCTTACGGCTTTGATAAACTTCGTATCCTCTGTGTCTGGCAAGTATTGTGCAATTTCGACAGCGTCGTTGTATTTGCCTGCTTCAATCAATGCAATGATGTGATTGGAGTTGACTGTGACTGGTGCCTTGGGACCCGCAAACTTGGTGAGTAGATCTGTCTCAGGAGTCCCCCTTGCAATGAGTAATGACTGCAAGTCGTTGGCTGCTATCATTAGGCTGGGGTAGACCTCCAAGGCTTCGCGACAATATTGTTCACGTTTGACCGTGTCTGTCTCGCCACGATAGAGTCGGAAAAATTCATATTTGGACAATTGCTTGTAGTCTGTGTGATGAAGTTCACGAATTTCGTCCAAGGTCAACTTGCGCATGATAGAATAGCTTAATTGGTATTCCACTTTACGTAGTTCTGGCAAATAAGTATCGAGCAGAATGTCCTTGTAGAACTTCAATTTTTTGATTTGAGCACCTTGTTGGTCAATTGTTTTGTAGCGATCAATGATATTCTGGACGGCAGCAGCCTCCTCGTTGAATCCATCTTTTTGTAGTAATTTGACGACGTCTTCCCAGGGAATGACATTAGACTCTGTGGTGAAGTCGGCTTTTGATTTTTGCTCTTCGCTTAATGTCGACAATACGACCTGAAGCGCAGAATTGAGACGTGCTTTGGCTAACTTTTGATTGGTCGTGTATTTACCTTCTGGCGAGGCAGAACCTACAATCTTTAGACTCTGTAGGTCGGAGTTCTTGTCTCGCTCAATTGCTGCCAGTTCGCCATGAAGTTTTTCGATTTCTTCGACGTTTTGAGGATCGTTCATATTGAGGTCGCTCTTTGCTCTCTCAAATTTTAGTTTCATTTCACCCTTGGTGTCCCGCATTTGCAGTTCCTCTTGGGGGAACAAAGTCTCATCTGTGATTTCCTTGCCAGCAAAATCATATTCCAAGAAGCGGAGGGGATTCACTGTGCCTCGAGCGATGATTGTGGTGTCTCGGTAGAGAATCTTGCGATAATTCTCAATGGCCATATATACATCGCATGAGTATTCGTGATTGACATCTTCCACATAGATCGAGTCAATATATCCAATGATGTCGTTCTCTCTGCCAGCCTCGCGCATGCTATCTGTCTTGATGGTGACATACTTGGCCAATGGATCTTGGCTATCCATGTCAAAATCGTACATGCGGTCCTGTGTGCGATTGTATTCCAACGCATCGTATACCAAGGGGCGCATGGCTTTCAACTCCTTCTTCGTGACATCATTCAATAGGGGTTGGAGTACCAATCGTGTATTGTGGCTGAACATCTCTTTGGGTACACGTACACGAGTTCTGACGTAGAAGTAATTGCCTTTGACTTCAATTTCTGTTGGCTCTGGGGTGACTTTGTCGGTAATGCGCTTGGCAACAACAGTCGCTTCTTCCAAGAAAACGTCCTTGGCAGCGAGTTCGACATCAATAACCTTACGCCCATTGACTTTGACAGAAACAGTCTCAGCCCCGATCATTGAATATTTCAATGTAGCATTCGAGTGTGCATTGATAGCATAGCGCCCGTCAACATCAGTCGTAGCCAATAGCCTGCCAGTCTTGCTATCAGTGATGTTGACCCCTATTAATGGCTGACCTTCACCTTGAGCTGTGACCTTGCCGCTGATACGAATGATCTGCGCAAATGATACCTGGATGCTTAGTAAAAATAGTAGCAGAATAGAGCAGTATCTCAATTGGACAATCCGTCGGCTGCATGTGGATTGCTTGTATATATTAAATATTGTGTGGCTCATCGATTTTGTATGGCTTGAATATTGTGAGTATAGATATTGTTCAAATGACTAAAGATGCAGGTTGGTTACTTAATCAAATAGACAAAAGTAAGTCCAGCTTTGAGCGGTGCAAACAAATCCTTGCTGTTGTTGATCTGATTAGGGGCTTTCTCTCCTGCCTTGTATTTTATTTCTCTGAAGTGCGCCCAGCCTGCTCCTAAGGTAGCTTCTAAACTCCAGCGCTTGCTGAGTACAAAACTATAACCATAGGTCAAACCTAAGCCTACGACGTCACCCTTGTGAAAGGTGTTGTTTAATTTCCATTGGAACAGAGAACCAGTCCCCATGACGCCGACAAAATGTCCAGCTTGAGGACGGGCACTAAACCAATATCTGCCCTCGGGCATGACGGTGGCAGTGTGTGTCCTGAACTTCTTGCCTTCAAGCAAATTGCCCATTCCCTCAATATTTAGGGTGAAATGGCGAGAAAGGCGAAACTCAACCCCAAGGTTGGGCGATGCTGTGGCCCAATATAAGGTATTGGTCTTGATGCCGACTCTTTGCGAAAAACAATTCATAGAGAATGTCAAACTTATCAATATCAAGACAAGTTTGCACAACGGACTTTTTGAATTCATGTATGAGAATTTATTTGTTATCGTATTAAAAACTATGCAAAAATAGTTTGTTTTTTTATATAATCAAAAGTGCAATCATCCTTTTTTGAATCGTTAACATTATTGTTGGCGGAATATGTTGTTTGAAAAAACAAGTTGGTTCGATGATTGATGTTGCTAATAGAGAAAAAGTGAGCTTCTGTCTATTTTTCTTGATTTTTCCAAAAAAAATAAGCATATTTGCAAAATATTCTAAATATAGGCAAGAGTGTGTATATATTATGGAATATGATTATGCAATTTAAAATTATAAATAAAATCATTATGAAAAAGTTTTTTATTTCTGTTGCCCTGCTCGCATCAATGACATTTTCAAGTTGTGTTCAGCCCGGTACTACTAATGGTTCTGGTTCGATGCTGGGTACTATTTTAGGTGGATTGGCACAAGGTCAAACCGATAATGGTACAACGAACATGAATGGCGAGGCTTTGACAAGTGTTTTAGGTGCGCTCCTTGGTTCAACCTCTACGGTAAAGCAAGCAGACGTTGTGGGAACTTGGTACTATAGTGGCAGCGATTGTGTTTTTGAAAGTGAGAATCTATTGATGCAAGCCGGCGGAGAGATTGCAGCAGGCAAGATTGAAACTCAAATTGATGGCTATTTGGCGAAAGTTGGTATTAAGCCAGGCTCTTGCTCTTATGCCTTTGCAAGCGATGGTACTTATACTGCGACATTGGGCGCATACAATCTGTCTGGAGAATATGAAATCAGCAAGGATGGCAAGACGATTACAATGACATATTTAAACGGCTTGGGTACTGTGACTGCACATGTTGTAAGAAATGCTAATTCTATCAGCATTCTCTATGAGGCAGACAAGCTCTTGGGTATGATGAAGAAGGTGCCTTTGCTTAGTAAGAGTAGCGCAGTTTCTTCTTTGACAAAATTGCTTGATAACTATGATGGACTCTTGATAGGTATGCAGATGAAAATGTAGTACTGGGTAAATATTATTTTAGGGGATGACTCTTGTTTTAACGTGACAGTAGTTATCCCTTATTTTTATATGTGTATGATTGAAGGGTTGTCTTCTAATCAAGTGCCTCTGTCATTATGTCAGCAAGAACTGACAATAAATCAATAATCCTAAATGCTATGTGTCTTTGGCACACTTTTCGCATATTTACTGACGTAAACCAATTCTTGAGAAAATAGAGAAGATATAGAATATAGTACAAACAAATAAAAACATTCACTCGTTATGAACATTAAACCATTAGCAGACAGAGTGCTCGTGAAAGCTGCACCTGCAGAAGAAAAGACTATCGGCGGTATCATTATCCCCGACACAGCTAAAGAAAAACCATTGCAAGGCACAGTGCTCGCTGTAGGCAACGGCACTAAGGACGAAGAAATGGTGCTGAAAGCTGGCGACACTGTACTCTACGGCAAATATGCTGGTACAGAAGTAGAACTGGAATGTGAAAAATACCTTATCATGCGCCAAAGCGATGTATTAGCGGTATTAGGCTAACACTTCCGCTCTATTTTAGATTGATTTCAACAAACAGTATACACACATATATTAATATAGATAATTATGGCAAAAGATATTAAATACGATGTTGACGCTCGCGAACAACTTCGCGCCGGTGCTGACGCATTGGCAAATGCAGTAAAGGTAACTCTCGGTCCTAAAGGCCGCAACGTAGTAATCGATAAGAAATTTGGTGCACCACGCATCACAAAAGACGGTGTGAGTGTAGCTAAAGAGATAGAACTCGAAGACGCTTTCCAAAATGCAGGTGCACAATTGGTAAAGAGTGTTGCTGCCAAGACTGGAGATGATGCTGGTGATGGTACTACTACTGCTACTGTATTGACTCAAGCTATCCTGACAGAAGGTATGAAGAACGTGGCTGCAGGAGCAAATCCTCTCGACGTGAAGCGTGGTATCGACAAGGCGGTAGCTGCTGTCGTGGCAGATATTAAGGCACAAGCTGAACAAGTAGAAGAAAGCTACGACAAGATTGAACAAGTTGCTACAATCTCTGCAAACAATGACCCAGAAATCGGTAAGTTGATCGCTGACGGTATGCGTGCAGTAACAGTGAACGGTGTGATCACTATCGAAGACGCTAAGGGTCGCGACACTGTACTCAAGACTGTAGAAGGTATGCAGTTCGACCGCGGCTATCTCTCGCCCTACTTCATGACAGACGGCGAAAAGATGCAATGCGTGATGGAAAATCCTATGATCTTGATCTACGACAAGAAGATCTCAAACTTGAAGGATTTCCTCCCTATCCTCGAACCAGCAGTGCAAACTGGTCGTCCATTGCTCGTTATTGCTGAAGATGTAGATAATGAAGCCTTGACTACACTCGTAGTGAATCGTCTGCGTACACAACTGAAGATTTGCGCTGTGAAAGCTCCTGGCTTCGGCGACCGTCGCAAGGCAATGCTCGAAGATATCGCCGTATTGACTGGTGGTTTGGTAATCAGCGAAGAAAAGGGTCTGAAACTGGAACAAGCTACGCTCGAAATGCTTGGTACTGCTGAAAAGGTTACTGTGTCTAAGGACAACACTACTATCGTAAATGGTGCTGGTGCAAAGGAAAGTATCCAAGAACGTATTGGTCAAATCAAGAACGAAATGGCAAATACTACCAGCAGCTACGACAAGGAAAAATTGCAAGAACGCTTGGCTAAGCTTTCAGGCGGTGTATGCGTACTCGAAGTAGGTGCTGCCAGCGAAACTGAACAAAAGGAAAAGAAAGACCGTTGCGACGATGCGCTCTGTGCTACACGTGCAGCAATCGAAGAAGGTATCGTGACTGGTGGTGGTGTCGCTTACATCCGCGCACAAGCAGCTCTCGAAAACTTGCAAGGCGAAAATGCAGATGAAAACACAGGTATCGCTATCATCCGCCGTGCAATCGAAGAGCCTCTGCGTCAAATCTGCAAGAACGCAGGTGTCGAAGGCGCAGTAATCGTGAACAAGGTACGCGAAGGCGAAGGTTTCTACGGCTACAATGCCAAGAACGAAACATTCTGCGACCTCCGTGCCGCTGGTGTCGTGGACCCAGCAAAGGTAACACGCGTAGCTCTCGAAAATGCAGCATCTGTAGCAGGTATGTTCCTCACCACAGAATGTGTCATCTGCGACAAGAAAGAAGAAAAACCTGAAATGCCAATGGGTGCTCCAGGCATGGGCGGTATGATGTAATCTCGCTATATACATATACTAAAAAAGATTCGAGGATCCTGTTTGGGACCTCGAATCTTTTTGCTTTGGTGTATTGTATTCTAAGGTATAACTTTAGTAGTAAGTAGTTTTATCAAAAGGAATTCTTATAATGTCTGCTATAAGGAATATATCTATGCATTCTATAATCCATTTGACAATATTTGAAAATCCGTTCCATTCATCTATATCAAATGAAAGACTAAACAATGAGCACAAAAGGTATCTTATAACTATAACTACAATCCCCCAAAGATACTACTAATAATATGCAGTCCTTTACTTATATAAAATAAATGTGTTATTTGAACAATTTGACTTCATTTTCTCTTATGCAAACTGAACGCCAAATAACCATATCAGCGATGGGATTATTCCTATCATTGGAACAATTGCACCAATACCTGAATATCCAAATATCATCAAGTAAATACGAAATAATATATTGATATTAATAAATTGGACAGCTGAAAGTATTCCAATATAGCAAAGAGTTGACAGAAATCCTGCTTGAAATATATTTATAACCAAAGAAACTATAATAGCTAAAAAAGGTATAGAAGTAAAGATCGCATATAAGGGTGTGGTGTACAGATGAATAGAATCATATGCTGCATTGCTTGCAGCCTTTACTTGATATATCCAACCTCCAACAATCCAAGATACGGACAATGCGATTAAGTATTCTGTGCAAATTAACTGATCCATGATAACCTAATTACTTGTTAAAATTGTTACCATCTTCAACTACTATCTCAGTATCTTTATTTTCTTTATTCTTTGGTAGAAAATTTTTAGGTGTCAACCATAATCCTACAAAGAATATTGTTATAAAAAATATCCAATTTTGTATGACTAAATCTCCATTAGCAAGAATCAAACTGATAATTCCAGCAATAAGTCCGCATACCACAACTAAGCCGATGTGAACACCAATAAAGATTAGGGATTTTACCCATCCTTTAATATGAGTTGTTTCTGGATCTATAACCCATAAATCTTTACCCCATCTGAATAGTAGAACAATGAAGGCTAATGACATTGGGAACTGTCCGTAAACAGGGCTGACAAACAGGTTAATAACGCAACTGGCAATTAGAGCCCAACATAAAACTGCCAAAATCCTTTTAAAGAGTTTCATAATAAATATGTCTTTTTGGCCCACCAACCCCGAATGTGCAGTTAATATAAAAAGAAAAGTGTGAGGTCGATTAGTTTATCTTTCGGAGGCTCTGGAATGCCTTATCACAAATAAACAATACCCCACACTCGTATCTTACTACAAGAATGGGGCAAACCACCCCTATCGAAGAGTCAATACGGAGTGACGAGTGTGATTGCTTCCCTTGTGATATAGAAATTTTCCAGATTTCCGAAAGGGATAAAAGCTAATACACTTTCATCTAAATATGTCTGCAATCTTATGATCGCACCGCAAATTTAGAATTTTATTTTTTTTTGAGCAAGAGGTAGGGCGAGAAATGCCATCAAAAGCGGAATGATGTATATACCCCCTCAGATTTTCGGCCACTTTCCCTAAGTTAACGTGAGGTGGGTATAAAAAGGTTATAAAAATGCATAGGGTGAAAATTTATTTGTGACTTTATAGTTTTAAAGAATCTGGTGATTACATCCGAATCAACACACCTGCGAGCGGTGCAGATTTAGTGCTATTTTTCTGTATACTATGCGAAGTGTGTAAACGTGTATTGGGTTGTAACTAAAAAAGTGTGACGTCTTGTTGTAAAAAAGTCTTAGATAATTTCAACGAGACGTCGCAAAATTTCAAAAAGGTTAGACTTTTTTTCACCATCATCCTTTGTGAGATTCGCCGTCGTGGATTAAATAGCGTAGATCATATACCGAACTCACGTTAAGTTAGGGGAGGAATATGAAAAAAAGGAAAGTATTATCCCCCCCCCCTTAGGGGGATGAGTGTAGCGGAGAGGGTATGTAAAAGCCAATGACTAAAAGCAAGGGAGGTCATCGCATTACCGACAACCTCCCCAAGTCTTAAAGCCCTTGCTATTTCTTCATATTGCTATTATTTAAACAGAGAGCAGATCTAATACACACCCCCTCTTCCCTGATGCAAATAGAGCCACAATTATTCAACTTTATGCTTCAAGTTCTTCTATTTCATCAAAACGTGTGATGGGATGTTTAGGATGTTGTTTTGCACCGAGTTTTTCCAGCTTATCACAAGTGTTCACGATGCTTTGCCCTTGTGGCATAAGTTTCTTTTTTGCTTCCGAATAAGATACATTGGCCTTCTCCAGATTTTTTCCCATTTCATTAAAACTCTTCAGGAACAATCCCACACGAGTCAACATTTCATTTGCCAAATCATATACACGCTCATGATTCTCCGCTTGCTTGATTTGACTCCATGTAAGGTTGATCATCTTAAGTGCAGCAAATAGCGTTTGTTCGTCTGCGATAAAGACATTTTGCTCCATTGCTTTGCGCCATAAGTCTGGTTGGGCATTCAATGCAGTCCACAATGCACCAGTATGAGGTACAAACATTATGACATATTCCATCTTCAACTTAGGCTTCTGAATGTATGAGGAATAGTCCTTTTTGGAAAGTTCCTTGACGTGCTTTTGAATGCTATCGATATGCTGTTTCAAATACGTTTGGCGTTGCTCCTCGGTCTCAGCATTGATATAATCCATAAACGCAGTGAGCGACACTTTTGAGTCGATGATGACTTCACGATTAGTATCAAGATGCAGGATAACGTCTGGGCGCAAATTGCCACCTGTATCGGTTTTCACCACGTTGCCATCTTTATCACGAATCACACTTTCGCGTTCATAGTGTATGCCACATTGCAAACCTTGCGAATCTAATAGTTCTTCCAGCACACGTTCGCCCCAATTGCCTTGCATCTTGCTCTTGTGCTTGAACACACGTGCCAACTCGTCAGCACTTTGCTTGGCTTCGACACTATGCTTAATCATATTTTCCAAATTAACCTTCATCGCAGTGCTCAATTCTGTCTGCTTCAGCGTACTTTCGCTCATCGTCTGCTTCATCTTGTCAATCGTTTCGCGCAGAGGAGCGACAATTTGCCCAAGGTTCGTATTGCTGGACTCTGTAAATTCCTTTTGGCGTTGCTTCAGCATCTCATCAGTCGCCGTTTTAACTTGTTCTGTCACCTTAGCCATCACCTCTTCAAAGCGTGCCTGTTGATCTTTCATCGCCTGAGCATGACTACGTTCCTGAGCCGCCAGCATCTCTTTTGACTGGGCTTCTGTATCCGCTTTAACTTGAAGGATCCGCTTCTCATAATCGCGCTTAATGCCTTCAACTTGCGCCTTACCCTCAGCCTTTGCGTCATTGATTTGTTGCTGATAAAGCGCTGCATTATGCTTAGCATTATTTTTTTCATTCTCTAATTGAAATTGGAGTTTTTCCACCAACGCCAGACTGCTTTGATTTCTCAATTTAGCCCCAATGACACCAATCACAATCCCAACTGCCACACCAACAATAATCGCAAAAATCATTTCCATAGCCGATACTTTATAAGTTCTAAATTTTAAAAATAAATATAACACATCTATATATCTGCAAATTTAATCAACAAATAAACATTCATAAAACATATCACGATAAATCTATTATTTCTATAGAAAATTCAAGTTTTTCACAAAAACATTTGCCCATATAAAAATCTTTTTCTAAATTTGCACCGCAATTAAGCAAGGTGCCATAGCTCAGTTGGTAGAGCAAAGGACTGAAAATCCTTGTGTCCCCGGTTCGATTCCTGGTGGCACCACACTGAAAGTAAGAGAGTTACAGAAATGTAACTCTCTTTTTTTATTGCCATTTTTTAAGCAAAAAGCCTCCAAAAAGACACATTTGTGTCAACCAATGTGTCAACTGAGACTCAAATATAGCTTGTAGCTAAAAACACTATCCGATCGCAAACGACTCATAACTGTTTATACCCAATCGGGTATAATTTGTAATTATAAAACCTACGTTATACCTTATCGGGTATAATTTCCGTAAGTTTTATTCCCGTTCAAATAATTTGTCAATGAAATATCTT
>JAZQSL010000007.1:0-2411 GCA_045630125.1 Alloprevotella sp.
TTCTTGTGCGAGATCTTATGCTCTGCACAGTACTCCTCGATCGAGAGGATTTCTTCACGTGTCATCATAAGCTTTCCTTTTTTATGCAAAAGTAGCGAGCATCACTGCCCGCCACAATATGCATTTTATCGGAGGCTTACCTTTTCAATGCTTACGTGTATGAAATACGGTAAAAGTGTTCTAGCTTGCTTTTACCAAGAACTATATGTTCCTAATGTTTTGTCATCAACAGTAATATCAACGGAATAGAAATCTCCGATATAGTTGTTGGTGTCAAAGTCAAGTTCTTTTTCAGTTGTATTGCCATTTGATCTAGTTTGCTTAATGTCAACCATTAGACTCTGGCTATAATAACTAGAGCTATAGCTGGTTATGGCATATGTCGGTGATTCAGGATCTGAAAGCCAAGGTGTAAAAAGCTCATATGTTTTTGACGGTAACGGAGTGGTATATCCCTTATATCCTGTTACGGTGAGATTAGCGTTGATGTCAAATACTGTGTAGCAATCCTCTTTGTGATTGACGAACAGTCCATAATATATTGAAGGGACTGCTTCTTTAGGAAGAGAATTTACAGTGTCGTCTGTGAAGTTTATTACTTCTGCAGATGTTATGGAGCCAGCTGCAGCATAGGTAACTACAACACTGTTTTTGGACCACAAATAGATGGCTGCAGGCCATCTCTGACTGATATCAGCCATATTGGTGTTGCTTTTGTAGTCTACGAAGTGTGTCCTTTTAGTGTTCTTGTTTGTGTCAAAGTATATTGCGTCAATTCTTGGGCAGTAATTGGTCTCTTTTGAGTCTTTTGAATAACTAATTATCATATACGCCCATTCTGGCGTATAGATAACATTTGCAATTTCAGCTAACTGTAAAGGGTTGTTTGAGATATCATCTTTCCAATATTGAATTAGGTGGATGCCTCTAAATATGCCGAACCAACGCTGTCCGTTTTCTTCTCCCTGTATGAATGTGTGTAGACGAATGCCGTCAGTAAGGGTGAAGAGGCTAAGGTCTTCCCCAATTACTTCTAGATTCTTCAATTCTGCAATAGGATAGCCTGCAAAATCGTATTTGTCAAAAAAGGCTTGGTCATCGTATTTTACAGTGTCGGTAGATTCCTTGACACATCCATTAGTAGCAAACAATGCTACTAATGCCAGTGATAAATATGCTATGAATTGTTTCATATATGATGATTTTATTGTTATTATTACGCTGTGTGTGAAGTCATGTATTAAGATATAGGCGCTATGAGTGCCAAGTGATTTGCCGTGTAGGTTTTTATGCAAATTTAATAAATTTCCTATAAAAAAGGTGTAGCCCTCTATGTCTTTCTACGAAAGCCACAGAAGGCTACCTATCTATCTACTCCGGACCGCCGCAAGACTCTAGTCTTTCCACGGGAAAGCCAAGAGACTTGCCTTTAAGGCGGTCCTCCGGTGCATGGGCGGCGACCTCAGTGCAGTAGTCCCCAGTGCAAGTCGCCGCCCGCCACCCTCATCTTGCTTACGTGTAGGCCGGTAGTCGCACAGTGCCACTAGTGACCCCAGCATTTCAATCAGGCCGCAGTGCAGAACTTCAACGCCGCTGTTCCTTTCCCTTCGGGAGCCTGCGGCTCCCTCGGGTGCCACTCGGTGGCTACGCCACCTTGCGGTCGCCCCCTGCGGCTGTCGCCGCTCGTGGTGCAGTGAATAATATCAATGTCAGTAAGCATGATCCTACACGTAACATCTCATAACGCAAAAGGATGTCTTTGTCTTTCCCTTTACTATGTATTGGTGTTACTCTCTCTGCTAGTATAGAGGATTTTGAGACCAATGATTTTTATTCCCCGCTTCGCGGAAATATGGGGTCCTACGTTCTTGAGTGGTAGTGCAAGGGCTCTCTATCGAGCACTCGTTCACCCAGAAGGCCGTGCGTCCCTCAGTCAATACGGGGAACCGGCGAAATTGTGTCAAAGCAAGTTTGCCACAACTTCGTCGGCACGGTTTATAAGCACCTCTAAGCCGGATAAACCGTCTCAGAAGTGCAGAAAAGCCCGTGCAAGACTTCAGTCAGCACAGCTGCCAGAAGACTTGCCCTTATGGGCATAAAGAATCGGACTGTTGTCATTATGCTTCCGCGAGCTCCAGCATAATGTCAACAATCCTCCCTTCAATAACATCCCCGCCTTCGGCCAGGATGTGAAGGTATAGCGGTCTGGAGACTTTCGTCTTTTTCCCTCGGCAAATTTTGCGAACTCCGCGATTTTGCCTACGGACAAAATCTCTGCGTTCTTTATGCAAAATTTCCTCCTCCAAAAGCCAAAAGACTCCAGCTGGTTATGCCCCTCAGTCCCCACAGGGGATGCATAATCGTCTTTGCTACCGTCATCTGTAATCGACCGTCAGAGCGCTAGGCCCGTG
>JAZQSL010000008.1:0-92692 GCA_045630125.1 Alloprevotella sp.
CCCCGCAAGGCATTAGTGTAAATTAGTGCAAATTCGTGGTTACAATAATAAGAGTACAACATCTTTGATGTAAGGATGATTTGTGGACATCTGCTATATTATTACCATTATTTATTTCTAATTAAATCAGAACGGATAGCCGATAGCCAAGTGATAAGCTAAACTTCGGCCGAACTTCGGCATATTATACCACCCCGACTTGCCCGTGTCATAGGGGGCGTGCAGACCTACACCGACGTCGAAGCGCAGTACGAGGAAGTCCAGGTCATAGCGCAAACCCAAGCCCGTGCCGACAGCTATCTTTTTCAGATTTTGCAGGTTCAACTCGGCACCAGGTCTTTGCTGATCGGGACGGAGCAACCATACATTTCCCGCATCCAGGAAGGCTGCACCATGCAGGTCGGCTACGATGGGAAAGCGGAACTCCAGATTGGCTTCGAGTTTGACATCGCCCGTCTGATCGACGTAGGCATATTTTGTATCCGCCGACTTGTATCCACCAGGTCCAATGGTGCGCACGGTAAACCCACGTACACTATTGGCACCACCCACGTAGAAAAGGTCGGCATAGGGCGCCATTCGGCTATTGCCATAGCTATATATCGCACCTGCAAAGACACGCCATGCCAGCGACAGGGGCGTGCGTGGAATGTGAAAGGTGTGATGCAGCTCGGCAGAAGCCTTGATGTATTGTGCAAAGGGATTGCCAAAAAGGTGCTTATCCTGCTGGGAGAAAGACTTCCCGCAAAGTGCATAGATCGACGAAGTCAAATTGCCCGCCTCCTTGACATTGGCCTGAAACCACACTGGATGGCGATGGCGCGACGGCGAAGCATAGGTGAAGGTATAGGAGAAGGAAGGGATGAACTGATCGCGCATCGAAAGCGATAGGGCGGGGTTGGCACTCATGATGCTGTCGAATTGAGAAGTGGAGCGCAGCATTTTGTCGAAGTCGAGGCTGAGTAGTGTCATTTCATGCTTGACCGTGGCGCGGCGCTGCCAATTGTAGGTGATACCAGCACCCATACTGACGCGATTGAAAAAGCGTGAGCGATTGCGCCAACTGCCAGTGAGGGCAAAGGTCGTGGTGGCTGGGAATCGATGACGACGTCGCGAGATGCCGGGAAAAGCAAAGCGTGGTAGGGTGATAGCCAACTGAGTGCCCAGTTCGTAAGAATTGAGCAATGATTTGTTGCCCTCGCGCCCCATGCCCGTTTGCCATTCGTACGAACCGAAGATATCAAACGACACCTTTTCGGCGCCACCAAAGGCATTGCGCTTGGCAAGTCCGAAAGAGACACCAGGACCAATCTGCTGGTTGCTCTTAAACATCACATTTGTCTCGAAAGTCGCATCATACAATTTGTCCATCACCGCAGTGACATAGACATCCAAAGTGTCGCATAACGCAGTAGTATCCCTGGGCACATAGTCCACATCCATCTGGCTAAGCACGCCCAGTGCACTGAGCTTTTCCAGAGTGGACTGTCCACGGCTCCATTGATACAATTCCCCCTGTCGGTGATTGATAGCCCCTCGCCATATATTGGCGCGAAGTGGCATCTTCTTGCCCGAAAAACTAAAGGTCATATTCCTTCGTTCAATGGTGCTGTCGGGCGCCTCCTTTGCATTGTTGCGAATGGATACGTAGGTGTGACCGATATACCAAGGGTGGCGTGCATTTAATGGTCGAAGTTCGTCTGGCTGCACCCGCAATTGTACCCGCCCCTTGTGCTGCAATGTATCAGCCGAGTAGGTGGTCATATCAGCCGAGTAATAGTAGTAGCCATTTTCTTTGAATAGCTGTTCGATGCGACTTTGTTCGTTGGCCAGATTGATGACGCTAAAGGCATCATTACGTTTCAAGAAAGTAGCAGTAATATTTTGGCGGAGCAAACTATCCATGCGAGGCGAAAAACCTCGATACTCCACACTGTCCAAACGCCACACGGGGCCCATAGCTATGGTATATTTCAATTTGGCTTTCTTAGGATGACTTTGTGGCACGATTTCATAGTTTACCTCGCCTTGAAAGTGTCCATAGTTGTGCAGTGTGTTGGTCGCCACTTGTACTCGTGTTTCAGGGCTGGCACTGCTGATAAACAGAGGGTCGGAACTGAATGTGCGGTGCATCCATTTGCCAAATTTGGTCTTGCTATCTACAAATTTATTATACGACCATAGCCCAACGGGGATAGGGAAGCGCACGTAGGACGAACCAAAGAGCGCATTGTTTGGAGCAAAATCCAATACAGCCTCCACCTCTTTTTGTGTAGTGTTGATTTCTTCTTTCAATCTGTCTCGCAGAGCTTTCATTTTCTTTTTCTCTGCTTTTGATATAGGTGGCAGAGTGATGGCCTCTTCGGTGGTGGCGCTGTCTGTCTTGTTTTCGGTCGTGCCAGGTACATCTGTATATATCACCTTGTCGATACCGGTATAGAGCAGTTCGTCCTCGGGCAACTTTTCAGTGGTTGAGCATGACGCAGCACAAAGGCAAATAGCAAGAGATAAGATAATCCATACCATTTGACCGAATGCCCTCATACTACTCAATATATTGTTCATAAATCTTCATTATGTTTTAATCCCACAATATCTCCTTACTCCTCTTTCACCGTCAGTGTGTCTACTATTTCTTCTGTCATGGGCTGTGGGGTAGGAGTGTCTTCTTTTTTATTACGGAAGATGAAGAGTTCGCCCAGTCTGTTGGTTTTCCTACGTAGCACCAGACCAACGCCAGTCTTGGTCAGTTGTCCTTCGAATGGGTCGCGTGTGCCACGATCATAGAAGGCGCGAACATAGCGCGACGAACCCTTATCTAAGCGATATTCTACAGCCACATTGTCGATGAAACTTTCTGCCGTATTAGTTGCGCCCTCGCCAGTACTTACTCTACCCCCGACAATCACACTGATGCGATTGCCCCAGAAACGTTTAGCAAATTGGAATGAATAGTCTGTGGTATTTGTTCCCGTAGCGCTGACCCCCGACTCCATACCTACTGACAGGTCGACGGTGCGCAGTGCATTGCCTGCGATATTTTGTATTTCGCTTTGCAGGAAGGTGGTCAAGGCATCGCTGGCTTTTAGTCCGCTTCCGCCGCCCGATAACATGTCGTCGTTCAGATACATGCCTGTGGCTAGCAACGATACGGCCGTCTTGCTTCGTTGTTCGGTCGTCATTTGTGTCAGTTGATTCTGCATGTCTATATCATCAGGCGCATCGATGACAAATTCCAAACCCATATTGTTGAGTTGGCGCGACACCTTCACTCCTACGTCAAAGGCTACTGAGCGCGGTACGTCGTTTTCTGTGACTGTCGCTTTAGCCTTTTCTGTCGCAGTAATGTTGAGCGTGGGATTCATCATGTCTCCAGTAAATTCCACATAGCTGCCACGTTGAATTTTAAACTTCTTGAGTGGTATGACGGGCAGTGAATATTTCATTTCGCCCTCGCCCACAGTGAATCGCCCTGTCATACGCATGTCGTCTTGTGGATTCATGCGTAGGGTCAGGTCTCCGCCGCCCTCAATATCTACATAGTTGTCTCCACCATTGCTCAGGTCGCAGTGAAATTTGGCCGTTTCATTGATGGATATACCAAGTGCCAAATCAAACTGCCCACGCTCCACAGGCTCTGGCTTCACCGTAGTCGTGTCGTTGAAGTCTACAAACTTCACCAAACTGTTCAAGCGATCCTCCACAGTCAGTGGCGAGTCCTTTAATATATAAGTCATGTTGGTCCCTGGCAAGATACCCAAATTGCCACGTACCACCAGTTTGTCCAAAGATCCACGTACCGTGCCATTGAAATCGGTATACACCTTGCCAAATGCCAATGACTGTTTTTGCCTTTTTGAGTTGATTAATTCAAAATTCTTGGCTTGCAGGGTGATGTTGATTTGTGGATTGTCCAGTTGGCGCAGGTCTAATTTTCCGTTGACTTGGAGCGGATTTTGACTTTGTTTAGAATAGAGGTTGTAGTCGTTGAAGTGCATCATTCCCTCATTGATAGGTACAGCCTGTTCGTCCATGCGAAAGTCCAAACCATAGACGTCTGAGTAGAGATGAGCCTCGTCAAACTGCAGGGCACCATCCAACTTCGGACAGGTCAGATTACCCACGACATTCAGTGTACCCCCAGCATTTCCTTTTAGTGCAAAATCTGTGCCAATCAGGAAACCATTTAGCAGATGCAGGGGAAAATTCATCATGTCTGCCTTACCCTCGAAATGTCCGTTGCGATTGTTATAATAGACACCTTCGAGCGCCATGACTTCAGTTTCTGCTGCCGAAACGAAAGCGTTGAAATGGTGTTCGCTGTCCTCTTTGGGCATATAGATGACTTCCAGTCCCACATCGCCCATCTTGATGTCTTCAAACTCGAAGTTAGCCAAGTTCAACGTACCCATAGCTGATAGCTCCTTGTGGTCGTCTATCAAGTGGATATCTCCTCCTAATGTACCCTTGATTTGAGGTAGGAATGGCAGCAATTCTGTCAGTTCTCCCAGTTCAAACTTATTTAATGTTAGGGTCAAGTCGTTTGCCAGCGTATCGGGGATGCTGTATAGGGCCATACTGCTTCCGTCTTCGCTACTCAATCGTATATCCGTGCCAATGGTACCTTTGCGGCCGAGATGCAGATAGTTGTCGTCGTTCAGATTGAAGTGGCGATAGGCGATAATGGGCCGTTCGGGATAGAAATGAGCGCGTAGTCCATTCTCTTCGAGCAATGCTTTTAATCCCAGATCGACACCTGTCCTTCCAGCACCATCTAGCAGGGTGAGTTCCACGCCTGCATCCTCGTCATACAGATAGCCGTGAGCTTGTGCGCTAAATCGTGGTTCATAGTCATCTCCCTTATTGCTCGCATTGACATCCATCGTGATGCCTCGTTCGTTTTGACCAATTGTCACGCCCAGATTTTCTACCAGTATGTCATCTATTTTTAGTTCACTCAAATGCCCTTGCCCATTGATACCCTGTATTTTGTCAGTATCCAGATGGAGATAGCAACCGTCAAAAGCATATCCCTTCATGCGCAATATATTGCTCACGGGATTGTCTGTGCCGATATTTAGGTCTATGCTCAATGCCGGCAATACTTGGCGTATGCTCTCTTGATCGAAATCTTTATTGCGCGATTGGTTTACCAGTTCATCTTTCAGCGCCATCAGTTGGCCTGCTATACCATCTATAGCCCCATGATATTGGATGTCAGAGATCAGGTCTCCCACTTCAGCACAGAGCGTAGTTTGAGAGGGATTCACCGCCAGATCAAAGTCTACATCCTTTGCTGTAAATCCACTTTTTGCAGTGATAAATTTATTGTCCGCCAAGTTACCTTTTATGCCATATTCTGTCAGTTCAGCATTGGTATAGGCTTCTATGTGAAGGGCTGTGCTCAGCAACAGCGTATCCTTCATCTGCGCTATTTTTTTGATATTGATAGGGTCGAAATTGCCATCCAGCGTTACCTTCCAGAGATCTCGCAGGTCTACCACCATACTGCCCTCGCCATCCAGGAAATCATTGCTTAGTGCAAAGGTGCCCTCGCCCACCTGTCCATTCAGACTGACGTCAGCTTGGCATTGTCCCAATGGTGTGGATTGCCAGTCTACGTATTTGATATTCATTTTAGCGGCCAATCGGGCATCTGCCGCCATGAGATCAAAACCCTTGCCCTCAGCACACAGGCTACCAGTCAATGTCCCTATGCCCAATGTCGGCAGAATAGCTGCTACGGGGAATTGCATGGCATCCATATCTACGAAATAGTCACTCTGTGTAGGATCAAGCTCTGCGTTGAGTGCCATTTTGCCATTTTGCACCATCAAGTTGCCATCAAAGGCATAGTGGTCTCCATTCACTTTTGCTATGCCCTTGGCACTTGTGCCTTTGGGCAGGTTTAGTGTCTTTTGCAAATCAGTGGGCAACCACTGCATCAAGGGTGCTGCATCAGCGACTTTTGCCTGCAGATGCACTTCGCCCGTTCTGTTTTTTTCGAGCGGACGCTTGATTTCTCCTTCCATATCTATTTGCGCCACGCCCTGCCAATGCAGTTGGGTATCCTTCATTCGTAGTCGTGTGCGCCCACCATCGATATTGCCGCATAGGGATAGTGTGGAGTGGGGGAGTCTTTTTATGATATTGCCATCCACCCACGGTGCCGATAGCAAGTGCAGGTCCTGCCATCCCAGCTGGGCATTCAGGTCAAGTTGGCAGATCTCGCGACTCTGTTTTTCCAAGATGTTCAGCGGAACAGATGCCTTTGCCTCAATCCTCGAGTGTGGCGTCTTCATTTTCAATACTTCCACGTTCACCCGATTGCCCTTCATTTCCCCCTTTGTTATCAGTTCGTTGATTTGAAGACCGCTGCGCTCCTTGCCTTTGAACCATGGTACGTCCACCTGTATTGTGCCATCGGGTAGATAGACCAATGAGGCAATCGACAGTTCCACCTCGTCGCATAGCACATGCGTTGGGTCAAGTCCCGCCCTTTGGGGAAGTTCCTTGTCCCATTGGTCAATACTTTTGTGCATCAGCGCATCGTTGGCACTCTGTTTGTAGCCCTTGCGTAGTCTGGTGGCATATCCTATAGATAGCCCATCCCCTTGTATATTTTTTGCCCGTGTTAGCATCGGTGCAGTATTCACCTTAGCTTCCCCCAAAGCAAAATCCTCCATACCGCAACGTATGCGCATTTCATCCCGATTCATAGAAAGGCATACGTTGGATTTCTCAATCCTCACATTCTTCACATCAACATCCCACTTCGTTTCAGCCTCTGTCGTATCCACAACAGCCGTGTCGCTTAGGGCAATATACAGGTCAGCCTGGCTCATATGCAGTCCGTTCACCTTCACACATCCCAAAGGCGAAATCGACACATCCACTCCAGTCTTCAGCACACCGATAGTGCCTCGTGCCTGGATATCCGCGATATAGTCTCGCGTATTCACATGTGTGTCGTATATTTCAATCCCTTGAACCTTCGCCTCACCCTTCAGCAAAGGGCGAACGGGGATATTCAGCCTCAGTGCTCTAATGTCAGCCAGTGTGTCACCATGTTCCACCGCCATGACACCGTGTAGGGACAGATCCAGCGGGAAAGCCAGTCTCACCTTCTCCACAGAAATATCCATATCCATGCGTTCCGACAACTTCTCCGCAGTTATACGCACTGCATAGTTTTGCACAGGAGGTAGATAGACTAAAATTGCGAGAATCAGGAACAGCAAGAAAGGGACAGCCACCACTATAGCCATCCATTTCATTATATTCAGTATGACGTATCCTTTCTTCATCATGTGGCAAAGTTAGTGCAAGGTGAGCGGAGAACAAAGGGAAAATCAAAGAATTTCACTTTTTATCCCGAACCGCAGCCTAACTTGGCGCCAGCAAAGTCGTGCAAGGTGAGCGGAGAACAAAATGAAAAACCCCGTGCAAGGGCTTAACAACCGCGCTAAATTAGCGCAGTTCAAAAAAACCTTGACCCTTTTTGAAAAACCAAAGCTTTTTTTTAAAAAAGTCTAACCTTTTTCAAATTCCGCGCCGATTTGTTTTTACTTCAATTTTCTTGCTCGCTCCGTCGTGTTTCGCCTATTTACGCATTTTGTTTTAGAATCCTTGTGATTCTCGTGATACGTGGAGCCTTATTTCCAGTGTATCTCGCATATCACAAGGATTCATTGTAACCTTATACGTGAAGATACCCGTGATACGTGGAGCCTTTCGCTTCAGCCTATCTTTATGTATTTGTTGAGAAATTTTACCTTTTTTCTAATTCATATAGATTTTTTATTTACCTTTGCAACAGCTCAGTCAGCCTAAGGGCTTTCGGGGTGAGCCACTTTGGTGGCGAAAGGACGTTACGAAACGTAATCTTTGGGTCTTCAAACTTCGCAAACTTGAATTCTCCCACAGAGATACGGCAACTCGGAACGTCCACGTTGGGTGTATTATATCCAAATGTGAATGCCATACTCGGCGTTCCATTTGATCATTATAATATATCATGGCGTGGGCTGGCTGCGTTGCTTATCCTTGGGAGAAAGGCAATGCGAAGGCCTGAAGACTGGGATAAGCGGTAAGTACAGATTCCCACGTCTTTTTTGTATCCAATATTAATCAGCCGAATCTTGGGGAGGTCTATAGGCAGTTTATATTATCGTACTATGGACGAAAAGAAAAGAAAAAATGAAGAACTTCAGTCAAGAAGAGAGTTTTTCAAGAAAGCAGCCAAAGGTGCGTTGCCTATTTTGGGCGCAGTATTGTTAGCAAATGTTCCCATATTATCTAAAGCAGTTGAAAAAGAACCTATGGGTTGTAATTATGGTTGTGCAGGAACATGTGCAGCAGGGTGCTATGGATGTCATTACTCTTGTACTAGTACCTGTATGGATTCTTGTAATTTCAATTGTCGAGGTGGATGTAAAGGTGGTTGTACTGGTACTTGTGCTGGCGGTTGTACTGGCAGTTGTCATTATGGATGTTATGCAGTTAGTTATTAATATAAAAACATGTTTTCATAAGTTATGAGGCTCATAACTTTTATGTTGTTGAAATTATGAGAAACGAGTATATAAAGAAACATTCAACAGCGTGGCAAGAAAATATAGCAAAGTCTATAACCTTCATAGTGACAAAGGATTGTCAGTTAGCATGTAAGTATTGTTATCTTGTAGGGAAGAATACCAGGGAACGAATGACTTGGGAAGTTGCTAAATTGGCTATAGACTATATTCTTAATAATGAAACTGAATTTCCAGAGAAGTCCGTTAGTTGGGATTTTATAGGAGGAGAACCTTTTTTGGAAATTGAGTTAATAGATAAAATTTGTGATTATTTGAAGACTGAGATGTACAAGAAGGAGCATCATTGGTTTAATTCATATAGATTTAATTTTGCGACAAATGGTATAAACTATTCAAGTGATAAGGTGCAGAATTTCATTAAAAAGAATCTTGGTCATTTAAGTATTGGAATTACTATTGATGGCACTCCTCGCAAACATAATCTAAATCGCATTTGGAAAACTAAAGAAATGGAAAAAGGCATAATGCCTAAACCTGAAGACGAGCATGGTTCTTATGATGATGTTGTAAAAAACATTCCTCTATGGTTGAAGCAATTTCCTAACGCCAGCACCAAAGTGACAATTAGTAGTGCAGATATACCCTATATAAAGGAGAGTGTATTGCATCTATATTCTTTGGGTATTCACGAGGTAAATATCAATTGTGTATTTGAAGATGTTTGGCATGAAGGAGATGATAAAATCTTTGAGGATCAATTGATGCAATTAGCAGATGCCATCATTGATGATGAGTATTATATAGATTATACTTGTTCTTTTTTCTCTGAACACTTGGGCAAACCTTTAGACTGTCATTTACAGAATCAAAATTGGTGTGGAGCAGGTCGTATGCTTGCAATAGACGCTGCTGGAAAATTCTATCCATGTACACGCTTTGCTCAATATTCTCTTCGTGACAAGCAGGCATGGATTATTGGTAATATCCATGATGGTATTGATAAGAATAAGTTGCGCCCATTCTTAACGCTTGATCGTTGCACTCAAAGTACGCAAGAGTGTATTGACTGCGAAGTTGCAGAGGGTTGTGCTTGGTGTCAAGGTGAGAACTATGATGCTGCAGAAACACCAACTATTTATCAGCGCTCTACTGCGATTTGCAAAATGCATAAGGCTCGCGTGCGTGCCAATAATTATTATTGGAACAAACTATTCCGTAAATTGGAATTGGAAGGTGAGCGTGAGGTGTTTGAGAAGAACAAACGTAAGTCTAACGAAATAATCTGCTGATGCCATGTTGAAATATCTTGTCATTTTATTGGATGACACAAGTACATCGTTCTGTCACTACGAAAACGAAAAGAATGAACGCCGACTAATTGATTTAGATACTCTGAAATCTGGAATTCTTTTCGCAATGAAAGAGAACTTGATGATTCAGTTTGTTTATCCAAATTATGAAATTCCCCAAGAATATAAGGACGTAATTCACTCAATAGATCATACTAAAATAGTTCCCGAAAGAGGTTTGGAAACAGGTGATGTGGTGGTACTCAATGGTTGGATGGAGTTCAATGAGTGTGTATTTAATGAAGATGTTGCTTATGTTCTGCGTACAGGAAAAGATGAATTCTTTAGAAATTGTACGCGAATAAAAGAAGTCCTGGAAAAAATTAATCGCTTAAATATAGTTTTAACAGATGTTGAAAGTTTTATTGAAACCGATTTTGAGGACTATAATAAATACTTAAGTTCATTGAACGACGAATTTGAAAGACTTTATTTGTCAGGAAAAACTCCACAACTAAATCTTTTGACGGATCGTATGATGCTTACAAAGATGAATAATTGCAATGCAGGTTGGGAGAATGTAACATTAGCTCCTGATGGGAAATTTTATATTTGTCCAGCATTTTATCAGGGAGAAACCAAAACTGTAATTGAAGATAAAGCTTCAAGTATTGGGGATCTGCAAAATGGTCTTAATATTAAGAATCCGCAACTCTACCATTTGTCTCATGCACCTTTGTGTCGTAATTGTGATGCGTATCAGTGTAAACGTTGTATATGGCTTAATCGTAAAACAACTTTGGAAATAAATACCCCAAGCCATGAACAATGTGTTGTATCTCACATAGAACGTAATGTGTCTGCCAAGTTGCTTACAAATATTCGCCAACATGGTATATTTATGCCAGAAGTTGAAATAAAGGAAATAACTTATCTTGACCCTTTTGAAGTAAGAAAAGAATGGTAGTTTATAAATATTTACCACTATTATGCGCAATATTGATTTCATCGTGTAGTATACTTCGTACAGCTCCTGATGCTTGTCTTGAATGCCACGGACGTGGGCGCGTTCATAAACATTGTACTTGGTGTAATTCAACTGGCATATGTCATACCTGCAAAGGCACCGGTTATATCAAATGCCCACATTGTATAAATGGAGGTAAGTATATAGATAAAAAATGGCAGAAATGTAGTGTTTGTCAAGGAAAAGGAAGTCAATGGAAAAGTTGTTATTTGTGTGGTAGAGGAAGTTTATTCGGCACAGGAATATGTAATGAATGTAGATTAGAATATGTCATATGCATATATTGCAAAGGAACTGGAAAAATATTATAGTATGCTGGCAGACAATATGAAGCGAATAACAAGGCGTGTTTTTTTGACAAAGACTCTTCCTATTTTAGGTGTTATAGTTTTTTGCGCTTGTAATCCTGTAAATATAATATCAAGTCCCAATGCCGAAAGACAGAATCCACAAGGATGTAAAGGTGGTTGTACAGGAACTTGTACAGGATTGTGTGCGGTAGAATGTACTAATGCATGCGCTGCTGCATGTTATCGTACGTGTAAAGGTAGTTGTAAATACTCTGGTAAATGTGATCATTGTTCAGATATTTGTAAGGGTAGTTGTTATGGTAGTTGTTATGGTTCATGCACAACATCTGCAACAGGGAAAGATACATTAGAATTTAAATGGTAATTAAAACAAAAAAGTATGAAAAGAAAAGTAGGACAGGTGACGTTAGAAGAAAAGAATGAAATTCAAGCATTATTTGAACGTAGAAATGGTTTGAATGAATTGGCAATGATATTGACTGCTGAAAATGATGCTCTGTATGAAAAACTCGTTAAAGATATGGGTGAAACGGGAGCAAAATTTCAAGATTGGTGGAATCGTATGGCAGATAAATATCAATGGGAAAGTAGCGAAGGTGGAAATTGGGAAATTAACTTTGAAACATGTGAAATTTATTTAGTAGAAGGAGGTGCACAATGACACTCTTAATGATTGGTACTACAGAATTGCTACTTATTGGTGGTGTGGCTCTATTGCTCTTTGGAGGGAAAAAACTTCCAGAAATGATGAGAGGACTCGGTCAAGGTGTGAAAGAGTTTAAAAAAGGGATGAAAGACGAAAATGATGATCAAACAGAAGAACATCAAGAAAACATCAATGAACAAAAAGACAATGTTGATAGAGTAGAAGAAAAGGAAAGTGCTGAACCCACAGATGAGAACGCATCGTAATAATGGAGCAAGATAATCAAAATATGTTGACTTTCGGAGGGCATCTAGAAGTATTACGTAAGATGCTCTTCCGAATTTTATTGTTAACTTTGTGTTTCTCAATTGCTGTATTCTGTTTTAAGGAGCAGGCTTTTGAAATTCTGTTTGCACCAAGTAAATGGAATTTTGTGACGTTTGATTATATAGAAAGATTTTGTGCTTTAATTAGTGTTGATTTTGAATTTCAGGAATACAATATAGATTTAATAGCGACAGAACTTTCTAGCCAGTTTATGACTCACTTGACAACTTCTATTTACATAGGTCTGTTGTGTGCGTCTCCTTACATTATGTATGAACTTTTTCGTTTTATTTCGCCAGCTTTGTACGAAGATGAAAAGAAATATTCAGTTAAAGTTGTCTTGATTGTTTACGCTCTATTTATATTGGGTGTATTGATGAGTTATTTTGTTATATTTCCTATTTCTTTCCGTTTTCTTGGGACTTATCAAGTGGATGAAATAGTGAAAAATACGATAACACTTAACTCCTATATTTCGACATTTGCAACATTGACTTTGATGATGGGAGTGATATTCCAATTGCCAGTGATGGCTTTCTTTCTTGCAAAATTGGGAGTGATAAATAGTCAAATAATGAAAGCATATCGTCGTCATGCGTTCATGTTGATATTAATAGTTGCTGCAATTATTACTCCACCAGATCTTTTTACGTTGATTTTGGTGGCTCTTCCTTTGTGTTTTTTGTATGAGGTGAGTATTAAGGTGGTAACAGCAGTGAGAAATAAAGAACAAGTGGAGAATTTTGACTAATGTTGACTGTAATTGAATATATGGGAATCTTGTGAATGTATTTCGTAAGGTTCCTATTTTTATTTGGATAAAAAACGAAACAGACTTTTTGTCATGTGTTCTATTCCTGGCATAGGATTTGCAGTCAGTATTATAGCTTGTATTTTATTTCTCGCACAAATCTTTTGACTTAATAGTATACTTGTGATACTCGTGATATGTGGAGCCGTCTATTTTTAGTGTCTACTTTTTGAATCTAGTACAAGTTTTATTGCGAAAAATCGGAAAACGCACCTTCTTGAGTGATAAATTTATAGGAAAACGCACCTTTTTGAGGTCTTTTTTTATAGGAAAACGCACCTTTTGCTAAAAAAATACTACATTTGCATTAAAAATAAGTTGTGTTATGTTGTATAGAAAGATTGCAAAGCGAATAGAAGATTATCTGGCTTCTGATTCGGACAGAATGTTGTTGGTTGATGGCGCTCGGCAAATAGGAAAGTCCTATATCATTCGGCACGTGGGGCAAAAAATGTTTTCCAACTATATAGAAATAAATATGGAGGAGGATAAACTGGGCGATAGAATTTTTGCACAGGCCAAAACCACGAAGGACTTTTATATGGCATTGAGTGTCCTCGCTGGTGTAAAAATGAAAGAACGTGAAAATACACTTGTTTTTATTGATGAGATTCAAGCATATGACCATCTTCTGACTCTGGTGAAATTTTTGATGAAAGAGAAGAAATTTACCTATGTGGCTAGTGGCTCGTTGCTTGGGGTGACATTGAAAAATACACAGTCTGTGCCAATTGGGAGTTTGGATATACAACATATGTACCCAATGGATTTTGAAGAGTTTCTGTATGCAAATGGTGTGGGGGCTGTGGCTATTGAAGGTATGCGTGAATCTTTTCGCAATAGAGAATCGTTGACCGATGCTATGCACAAAAAAATAATGGACTTGTTTAGAAAATATTTGATAGTGGGTGGTTTGCCCAAGGCTGTTGAAACGTTTGTCGAAAGTCGTAATATTGTTGAATTTCGTTCGGTGCAAAATGAAGCGCACAATTTGTATGGCGTGGATGCGTCTAAGTATGAAGAGGAGCATGGAAAAAGGTTGAAGATACGTCGTATATTTGATATGATACCATCAAATCTTGAGAATAAAAAGAAAAGAATTGTTATTAAGAATATAGAGGATAAGGGATGGAAGCGAGCTGATGATTATCTAGATGAATTTGACTATCTGATATCTGCAGGGATTGCTTTAGAGGTAAAAGCAATCAGTACCCCAACATATCCATTAGTCGAAAGTAGTGGGAAAAATTTGCTCAAACTTTATTTGAATGATGTGGGGATTTTGTCTGGTATATATTATCGTAATAACATTATGGCTATAATGTCTGATAGCCGTAGCATTAATCTTGGGTCGGTCTATGAGACTGTGGTTGCTCAGGAATTGAAAGCACATGGTTATGATTTATACTACTACGATAATAAGAAAAATGGTGAGGTGGATTATTTGATCGATGATGCGGATCACTTATCAAATATCCCAATAGAAGTAAAGTCGGGAAAGGATTATACAGTTCATAGTGCTCTGAATAAGTTCTTGTCAAATGATGATTATAATATTAAACAAGCCTATGTGTTGTCCAATGAACAACGCGTGTATACTGATAAAGGTATTACGTATATCCCGATATACTATGTGATGTTCTTTCATAATGTATCTAATGTGGTAGAAGGTTTTGGGGATTGATTGTTTCGTTAGAAACTATTTGTATATGATAACAAGTAGGTGGATATGTAGACTTCATAGGTGTTGTAAATGTAACAAAAAATAAAAATCGGCGAAAATATTGCATTCCTCGCGGAAAAAGAGTAAATTTGCACGCAATAAATTTTATCCTATCATGAAGACATCTGATTTTATTGCCAACAAGATTGTGATGGACGGTTTGACTTTTGATGACGTCCTGTTAGTTCCTGCTTATTCTGAAGTGCTGCCCTATATGGCGGATTTGAGCACTAAGTTCTCGAGAAATATCGATCTGAAGATTCCTTTCGTGACGGCTGCTATGGATACTGTGACCGAAGCGAAGATGGCTATCGCTATTGCTCGCGAAGGTGGTATCGGTGTAATTCACAAGAATATGTCGATCGAGGAACAAGCACGTCAAGTGGCTATCGTGAAGCGTGCGGAAAATGGTATGATTTATGATCCTGTGACGATCAAACGAGGTTCGACTGTGGGTGATGCTCTGGCTATCATGGCAGAATATCATATCGGCGGTATCCCTGTGGTGGATGATGAAATGCACTTGGTGGGTATCGTGACTAATCGTGATTTGCGCTTCGAACGTGATGTCAACAAGAAGATTGATGAGGTGATGACTTCTGAAAACTTGGTGACTACGACGCAACACACCGACTGGCAAGCGGCAAGTCAGATTCTTCAGGAAAACAAAATCGAAAAGCTCCCTGTGGTAGATAAGGAAAATCGTTTGGTTGGCCTTATTACCTATAAAGACATCCAAAAGGCTAAGGATAAACCTATGGCTTGTAAGGATAGCAAGGGCCGTCTGCGTGTGGCTGCCGGTGTGGGTGTGACTGCTGATACGCTGGATCGTATGCAAGCGCTCGTGAATGCTGGTGTGGATGCTATCATTATTGATACTGCTCATGGTCACTCAAAGGGTGTGATTGATCGTCTTCGCATTGCTAAGGAAAGATTTAAGGATGTAGATATCGTAGTTGGTAACGTGGCTACAGGTGAAGCGGCTAAGGCACTTGTTGAAGCTGGTGCTGATGGTGTGAAGGTGGGTATTGGTCCTGGTTCAATCTGTACTACTCGTGTGGTAGCAGGTGTTGGCGTACCTCAACTTTCGGCTGTGTATGATGTGGCTTGTGCGTTGGAAGGTACTGGTGTGCCCTTGATCGCTGATGGTGGTTTGCGCTACTCTGGTGATATCGTTAAGGCTATTGCAGCTGGTGGCTACTGTGTGATGATTGGTTCGCTGGTGGCTGGTTGCGAAGAATCTCCAGGTGATACTATTATCTTCAATGGCCGTAAGTTTAAGGCTTATCGCGGTATGGGCTCGCTCGAAGCGATGGAAAATGGTTCGAAGGACCGCTACTTCCAGGGCGCAGTGACAGAAGCGAAGAAACTCGTGCCAGAAGGTATCGCAGGACGTGTGCCCTACAAGGGAACTGTGCAGGAAGTGATCTATCAGTTGGTAGGTGGTCTGCGCTCGGGTATGGGATATTGCGGTGCTGCTACTATCCAAGCACTTTGGAATGCTAAATTTACCCGTATTACTAATGCTGGTGTGATGGAAAGTCACCCACATGATATTACTATCACGAGTGAAGCGCCTAACTATTCGCGTAGTGAATAATCTCATGCTCCGATCGCATTAAAGCGATGATTGGTGTGAATTGATTTTTTAAGCAAATAAGTAACTCCCCGTCTTTGTATGGGGAGCCTTTTTCTAAATACATTATATTATATATGTAGAGGCGTAGATTGAAATTTTGCGAACGCTCTACTGAAAAATGATTGACTATGAAACGTATCTTTTTAGCCTGCTTTTCAGCAATAACATTGGCGGCTTCTGCACAAAGTGTAGACCCAGTGGTGATGACAATCAATGGTAAGCCCGTGACTCGTGGCGAATTTGAATATGCTTACAATAAAAACGCAAGTGTCGAAGGCGCTGTTGAGAAAAAAACTGTGGAAGAATATGCACAGATGTTTGTAAACTATAAACTGAAAGTTGCTGCTGCGGAAGCAGCGAGAATGGATACACTTTCTTCTTTCCAAAAAGAATTTAGACAATATAGAGATTTGCAGTTGACTCCCTATATGGTAGACGAGGTCTTTATTGACTCTGTGGCAAGAAGCATGTATCAACGCACCAGCGATCAGTTGGCTGGTAAGGATATGTTGCGTCCTGCACACATCTTGATTCTGGTGAAGCAAAATGCAAGCGAGGCGGAAAAGAAACAAGCAGAGGCTAAGGCTGACTCTTTGTATAAAGTGTTGCAAGCAGGCGGTGATTTCGCCAGCTTAGCTAAGGCTTATTCTGCAGACAAAGGTTCGGCAGTACGTGGTGGCGAGTTGCCATGGATTGGTCCTGGTATGACTTTGGTTGAGTTTGAAAACGAAGCTTATAAATTGCAAACTGGCGAAATGTCTAAACCTTTCCTTACGACAGTCGGTTATCATATCGTAAAGATGTTGGAGAGAAAAAGTTTGGCACCTTATGCTGAAATGAAAGAAGAAATCTATGACAACTTGAAACGTCAGGGTATAGAAGAAATCTCAGCTGAAAAGAAAATCAAGAAGTTGATTGAGGCTTCTAATGGTACGCTGACTCGCGAAATGGTGATGGATAGTTTGATTCAAGCTAACATCGGTCAAAATCCAGAGTTGAAATACTTGATTCAGGAATACTATGATGGTCTGTTGCTCTATGAAGTGAGCAAGGGACAGGTGTGGGATAAAGCTGCTGAAGATGAAAAAGGCTTGGAACAATGGTACAAGCAAAACAAAGCAAAATATGCTTGGACAGAACCACGCTTCAAGGGATTTGTGATCTATGCAAAGGACAAGAAGTCTTTGAAAAAAGCTGTGAAGATCGTTAAGAAAAATCAAGATGGAGAATGGAAGTCTCTTGTTAAGAAGGAGCTTAACAAAGATAGCGTAGTAGTGAGAGTCGTAGGTCCATTGCTCTGCAAAAAAGGTGAAAACAATCGTGTGGATGAACTCGTGTTTGGTGCTGAAAAGACAGCAGTAAACAAGGCTTATCCTATGATGGATAAAGTCGGCAAGAAATTGAAGCAACCACAATCATATAAGGATGTGAAATCTCTTGTGTTGACAGATTATCAAGAGTCGTTGGAGAAAGTTTGGGTAGAAAAGTTGCGCAAACAATTTACATTTGATATCAATCAATCTGTGCTTTCAACAGTAAACAATCACTAAGATGAACAAAATAAAGGGACTCTTCTTGTTATTCTTGGCCGTTGCCGCATTGCCTTGTTGGGCGCAAAAAAATGTGGTGGACGAAGTGATATGGGTGGTGGGTGACGAACCCATCCTGCTGAGTGATGTCGAAGAAGCAAGAGTCGGTTACGAAATGAGTGGACAAGCTGTGGAGAATGCATATTGTGTGATTCCAGAGCAATTGGCTATTCAAAAATTGTTTTTGCATCAGGCGGAATTGGATAGTATAGAGGCAGACGAGGCTTATGCTATCAAAATGGCAGATGCACAAATCAACCAGAATTTGCAACGCTATGGTACGAGAGAAAATCTCGAAGCTATTGCGAGAAGAACTGTGTCGCAGTTGAGAGATATGTACAAGAAACAAGCTCGCGACGATTATCGTATCAAAAATGTGCAGCGCAAAATTGCAGGCGATATTAAGGTGACACCTGCTGAAGTACGAGAATATTTCAAAAATGTGCCTCAAGATAGTCTGCCCTATGTTCAGACACAAGTAGAAGTACAGATTATTACTACCGAACCCAAGGTCTCAAAAGAAGAAGTTGAACGGGTCGAAAGTCGTTTGCGAGAATTTGCCCGTCGTGTGAATAGCGGTGAGTCTGATTTCGCTACTTTGGCACGTTTCTATTCGCAGGATGGTTCTGCCAGAAATGGTGGTGAATTGGGATATACAGGTAAAGGCGTTTGGGTGCCTGAATTTGCCAACGTTGCTTTTAGTTTGACAGATCCTAAGAAAGTATCTAAGGTGGTACGTTCAGAATTTGGTTTTCATATTATTCAACTGATAGGTAAACGCGGAGATAAAGTAAATGTACGTCATATCTTGTTGAAACCAGAAATCGAAGATAGTGAATACGAACGTGGTGTGGCAAGGTTGGATTCGATCGCAAATGATATTCGAGCAGAAAAATTTACTTTTGAACAGGCAGCCTACAACCTTTCTGATGATAAAGATACCAGAAACAACAATGGCCTGATGGGACACATAAGTATGGAGACCGGCTCTAGAACCTCAAGATTCAAAATGGAAGAGTTGCCATCAGAAATCGCAGCGCAAATCGAAAAACTTCAACCAGGAGAAATTTCGCCTGCTTTCACTTGGGTCAATGAAAAAGGACAAATGGTGTGCTCCGTTGTCAAACTGAAAAAACGCATTGAAGGACATCACGCAAATGTGACAGAGGATTTTCAGATGCTGAAGAATTTGGTAACAGAAAAGCGTAGTCAAGAAAAGGTAGATTCTTGGATTAAAGAAAAGATAAAGAAAACTTATGTTCGTATAAATCCTGACTGGAAAGGATGTGATTTCCAATATCCTTATTGGGCGAAATGAGAATAAAATTTGATTTTAGTAAAAATAAGTCTCTCAATGTAGCTTGGGTCATAGTAGTGCTATTCTTTTCTATGGCTCAAGTCTACTCGTATGCGACATCTCATTTTTTTGAACGCGTGGATGATGATAGAATAGAACTAATTCACGCAGACAATTTCAGATATGATGAAGTCTTATACCCTGGTGCACAGCGTGTGAGTGGTAAGGTTGAAATACGTCACAAGGGGATGATCCTAAAATGTGATAGCGCCGTGCTATATCAGCAGTCAAATTCCTTTGAAGCCATGGGGAATGTGCGAATGATACAAGGTGATACACTTTCATTGACTAGTGATTCGATATTCTATGATGGTTTAGAACAAATTGCTAAAGCGAGAAGGAAGGTGAGACTGACTCACAGAGGACGTATCCTAACGGCAGATAGTTTGAACTACGATCGAGTATTTGGTAAGGGATACTATTTTGAATGTGGAACTTTAAAGGATGGAAAGAATACGCTCACTTCTGATTGGGGTGAATATTATACCTCAACAAGAAAAGCAAATTTTTATTATTCTGTAAAGCTCGTTAATCAAAAGTTTACGCTCACTACAGATACTTTGATGTATGATACACATACTAAATGGTCGCATGTATTAGGCCCCTCAAATATTATAAGTGGTGAAAGCCGTATCTATACGACAGACGCATATTATAATAGTAATAGTGAGGAAGTGCAACTTTATCAAAGTTCGCATCTTTACAGCAAGAATAGGAATATGAGAGGCGATAGCATCTTTTATGACAAGAAAAAAGGTGTGATGGAAGCCTTTAGAGATATTTATTTTGAAGATCCCGATAATAATATAATTTTTTTTGGCGATTACTGTTGGTACAATGAATTTACAGGAGAGGCTTTTGCTTATGGGCGTGCATTAGCCAAGGATTATTCAAATCCCAGGGATACTTTGTTTGTGCATGCGGATACTATTCGTATGTATACTTACAACAAGGATACAGATTCACTATATCGCGTTATACATGGGTATCGGCACGCAAGAGCATTTCGCTCCGACATTCAGGCGGTTTGTGACTCTTTGGTGGGTAATTCCTTGTTGAAACGTTTGGACTTGTATTATGATCCGATTGTATGGAGCGCAAATAAGCAAATACTTGGAGAGGAAATCAATGCTTTTTCAAATGATAGTACGATTGATAGTGTTAGGGTAGAACGACAAGCATTGATGGTGGAAAAAATAGACAGTTTGCACTATAATCAAGTTGCGGGGGAGTTGATGCGTGCTTATTTTGACGAGAAAAAGCAAATTAGAGAAAATCGAGTGGATGGTAATGTCTATGTGATATTCTATCCTATAGAAAAAGACAGTGTGATGCTATATCAGAACTATACAGAGACTACACAATTGCGTATGTTTATGCAAGATGGAAAACTTAAACGTCTTTGGACTAATGCAGCCAAAGGTTTCCTTTATCCAATCGGAATGGCGCCAGCAGATCAGACTCATTTGAATAATTTTGCTTGGTTTGACTATATCCGGCCAAGAGATAAATATGATTTGTTTGAGTGGCGTGGAAAGAAAACGGGGACGGAATTAAAAGAAAGTGTGCGTAGAGAAGCGCCTGTGCAAAAACTAAAGTCAAGAAAAAACCGGAAGTGATATGAGTGATGTGATTAAATTGCTACCAGATTCTGTTGCCAACCAAATTGCTGCTGGCGAGGTAATACAACGTCCATCTTCTGTCATAAAGGAACTGGTAGAGAATGCTATTGATGCAGAAGCCACTAAGGTGCAAATAGTCGTCGTTGAAGCAGGGAAAGATAGTATCCAAGTGGTGGATAATGGCAAGGGAATGAGTGATACGGATGCACGTTTGGCTTTTGAGCGTCATGCGACGTCTAAGATTAGTGATGCTAATGACTTGTTCGCTCTTCAAACAAAAGGATTTCGTGGTGAGGCTTTGCCGTCTATTGCAGCGGTTGCACAGGTTGAACTCAAAACGAAGCAGCGAGATGCAGAAGTAGGCTCTGCATTGATTATAGAGGGAGGGGCCGTAAAAGAACAAAATATGTCCTCTTGTCCAGTTGGAGCTAATTTTATCGTTCGCAATCTGTTCTATAATATTCCTGCTAGACGAAAATTTTTGAAGTCAAATCAGACAGAACTGAATAATATATTCTCTGAATTTGAACGTATAGCTTTGGCACATCCTGAAGTAGAATTTGAATTTTATTCAGGGAAAAATCTTTTGCAAAGCCTTCCTCATGGTAATTTTAAACAGAGAATTCTTAATCTGTTTGGTAAAAAACTAGAATCGCAATTAATACCAATTAAGGTAGATACTGATATTGTAAAAATATCGGGTTTTGTAGGTAGTCCTAAAAGTGCAAAGAAAAAAGGCGCGCATCAGTTCTTTTTTGTCAACAATCGATATATGAGGCATCCTTATTTTAATAAGGCAGTACAGAGTGCTTTTGAACGATTGATTCCTGATGGTGAACAAGTATCTTACTTTATTAAGCTACAAGTAGACCCTGCCCAAATAGATGTCAATATTCATCCGAGTAAGACAGAAATAAAATTTCAAGAAGAAAATGCTATTTGGCCAATTCTTCTTGCTGCTGTCCGTGAGTCGTTAGGTAAGCATGATGCAATACCCACAATAGATTTTGATACAGCAAATCGTCCGAATATTCCAACTTTTACTGGCGATTTTTCTCAGATTAAGATGCCAGAGATTTCTATCAATCCTAATTTTAATCCTTTCGACTCACCTTCAAAACCCAAATCAGATGCGGCAACATCCTACAACAGCTGTGGGGCTGCGAGGAAATCTAATGTAGATGGATGGATGGGTGCTTATGATGAGTTGTTTGCTGGTGTAGCAAAAGGAGAGAATACCACAGTGCCAGAATCGCCGACATTGTATGATGAACTTCCGTTAGAGGAAAAGCTCGTGTGGAATAAGGAAGATGCTAAGTATATACAATATTTAGGGCGTTTTATTGTGACAAATTCCTCATCTGGACTTTTGATTATTGATCAGCAGAGAGCACATGTGAGAGTCCTGTATGAAGATTTTATGAGGCGCTTAGAGGATAGGAAAGGTATTTCTCAAGGTTTATTGTTCCCTCAAATATTGCAGTTGCCATTGTCTGCAGCACAGGTTTTAGAATCTATCGAGGATGAATTGCGCAGTGTGGGTTTTGATTTGTCTCCATTGGGTGGTGGCTCTTTCTCCATCTTGGGGATTCCTGCTGGTACAGAGGGGTTGGATCATGTGCAAGTATTGCAGGATATGGTTGAAGATGCACAACAAGGACAGGTTTCAGTCAAGGAGCAGGTGTGTCATCTCATTGCTTTAAGTCTTTCCAAACGTGCAGCTATGCCAATAGGTCAATATCTTTCTGACACAGAAATGGAGGATTTGGTGCAAAGGCTATATTTGTCACAAAATCCTAATTACACACCTGATGGTCACTTGGTGTTGAGCACCCTTGAAGTATGTGCGATTGAAAAAATGTTTGCAAACTAATATAGGGATGTATGATAAATCCGTGTATGCAAACTGAAATGATAGCAGGGAAAAGGGTGTAAATTTGTGTTTGCGCCACTTAAAAAGCATAAAATGTGAGTTCTAACTGCATTTTTTTGCTACTTTTTATTGCTATTGTTGCAAAACTCCTTAACTTTGCACAACCTTTGAGTGGCAAAAGTTTTATGTTGAGACAAATTTCAGCTAAGGCGGAGCCATAAGAGGGTAAAGAGATAGAAATTTAATTAATGTTTTAATAAAGTTTATTTATGAGAAAGTTAATGTTAGCTTTGGCATTTGTAGGTTTTACTGCAACTGCTTTTGCTCAAGAAACAACTGTTCCTGTGAGCAAGTATAGCGTATCGACCAATTCATTCTGGTCAAACTGGTTCGTGACAGTGGGTGGCGACTTCAACGCTATGTACACTTCGCAAGAAGATTGCTGCAACAAGAACCCATTCAGCGTAGACCGTGGTACATTTGGTTTCGACGTTGCTGTAGGTAAATGGTTTACTCCAGTAATCGGTCTTCGCACTAAGTTCCAAGGTATTTGGGCTAAGCAAGTAAACACTCGTGACGATCACCATTCTTACAAGAATTTTAATGTACACGAAGATGTAATGTTCAACCTCCACAACTTGTTCGGTGGTTACAAGGCTGATCGTGTATGGAACATCATTCCTTACTTCGGTTTGGGTTATGCTCACAATCTTGAGAGCCATAATGGTGAATTCTCTTACAACTTCGGTTTGTTGAACAACTTCCGCATCAACAACCGCCTCGGTATCTACTTTGATGTTTACACCGCATGGATGGAAGGTAACTTCGACGGTGCTACTCCTGATGCATGGAATAAGCATGGTAAGTATACTGCACGTCACTGGGACAAGATGGTCGGTGCATCTTTGGGCTTGACTATCAACCTCGGCAAGACAACTTGGGAAAAGACTCCAGACGTAGCTGCTTTGATGGCAATGAACAAAGAACAAGTTGACGCTCTCAACGCTTCTTTGAAGGATCAACAAGATGAAAACGCTCGTCTTCGTGATCTCCTCGCAAATCAAAAGCCAGTTGAAAAGGTTGTTGAAGTTAAACCTCAGTTCGTAAACATTTCTCAATCTGTATTCTTCAATATCGGTTCTGACAAGATCGCTAGCCGTAAGGACCTCGTTAACGTGAAGGAATTGGCTGAGTATGCAGTTGAAAACAATGCTAAGGTTATCGTTACTGGTTATGCTGATAACAAGACTGGTTCTGCTGAATTCAACCAAGCTTTGAGTGAAAGACGTGCAAATACAGTTGTTGAAGAATTGGTTAACATGGGCGTAAGCCGTGACAATATCGTTGTTGAATCTAAGGGTGGTGTTGATGCAATTAGCCCATTCTCTTACAACCGTCGTGTTACTGTGAAGATTCAATAATAGTAGCTTATTAGAAGATATTAAGGTCGCTCTTTTGAGAGCGACCTTTTTTGATTTTTATCCTTATTGACAAGAATATTTTTTTATACCAGAAAATATCTTTAATTTTGTCGGTAATGTAGTCGCTTGTTGTGATTAATTATTTCCAATACGCATTATGGTAAAGCCAAAAACATCTTTGAAAAGTGTGAAAGAAGATTTGCGCTACCTGCGTCTCCTTTCCAGAGATTTTCCTACAATATCAAGGGTGACTCGAGAGATTATCAATCTCGAGGCAATATTACATCTCCCAAAATCTACCGAGCACTTCCTGGCAGATTTGCATGGCGAGAACGAAGCATTCCAGCACGTGTTGCGCAATGCATCGGGTAATATTAAAAGAAAGGTAAATGAATTGTTTGGAAACTCACTCCGAGAGCGTGAGAAGAAGGACCTCTGCACGTTAATATATTACCCTGAGCAAAAATTGGAGTTGGTGAAGCAGAATGACAAGAATCTTTCGGATTTTTATCAAACGACTTTGAACCAACTCATCACTGTCTGTCGTAGCGTATCTTCTAAATATACGCGTTCGAAAGTGAGAAAAAGTTTGCCAGAAGAGTATGCGTATATTATTGAAGAGTTGCTGCACGAATCTACCGACGATTACAACAAACAAGCCTACTATAATATCATTATTCAGACCATCATCGGCACAGGACGGGCAGACCATTTTATCATCGCAATCTGTTATTTAATACAGCGCCTCTCGATAGATCGCCTGCATATCTTAGGTGACATCTACGATCGTGGACCCGGTGCACACTTGATTATGGATACCCTCTGCGACTATCACAACTGGGATATTCAGTGGGGCAATCACGACGTGCTTTGGATGGGCGCGGCGGCAGGTAATAAATGCTGTATCGCTACAGTACTACGCCTGTCATTGCGATATGCTAATACGCAGACTCTGGAAGAAGGCTATGGTATCAATATGGTTCCATTGGCTACATTTGCTATGGAGACTTATGCAGATGACCCGTGCGATATTTATATGCCACATGTGCAGGAAGATCGTCCGGGTCTTACAGAAAAGACCCTGCGCCTTATCTCGCAAATGCATAAGGCTATCACAGTGATACAATTCAAGTTGGAAGGGCAATTATATCAAGCTTATCCTGAATGGGAAATGACCGAGCGTTGTCTGTTGGAGCATATCGACAAAGCAAAAGGCACGATTCATTTGCAAGGTAAGGAGTATTTGCTAAACGATCCTTTGTGGCCAACATTAGATCCTGAAAATCCCTACCAACTTACCGCTGAGGAAGCTGAATTGATAGATAGATTACAGCATTCGTTTATGATCAGCGAACGCTTGAAACGTCATGTCAAAAGTTTGCTACATCACGGAGGCATGTATAGTGTTTGCAATTCTAATTTGCTTTTCCACGCTTCAGTGCCCTTAAATGAAGATGGTACATTGCGCCAGGTTATGGTAGGCGATACGTTGGTGGCAGGACGCGAACTGATGCAACGTGTGGAGCAAGTCGTACGTACACCATTTGATATTAGTGCCGACGAGGACGAGAGAAAGTGGGCTTGTGATTACTTCTGGTATATTTGGAGTGGTCCCAATTCTCCATTGTTTGATAAGTCGAAGATGGCTACCTTTGAGCGCTATTTTATTGCAGACAAGGAGACGCACAACGAAGATAAAGGTTGGTTCTACAAACTGCGCGTTTCTGAGGAGGTGTGCGACCGTATCCTGGACGAATTTGGGGTAGGGGGCAAGCACCGTCATATTATCAACGGCCACGTTCCAGTGCGTGCCAGCAAAGGCGAGAACCCTATCAAAGCCAATGGCAAGCTGATGGTGATCGATGGCGGTTTTGCTAAGGCTTATCATAGTAAGACCGGTATTGCGGGATATACTCTGGTATATCATAGCCGTGGATTCGAATTGGTACAGCATGCGCCATTTATGTCTACAGAACAGGCTATTCTCAAGGGAACAGACATCAAGAGTACGACGCAAATTGTTGAAATGATGGGGCATCGTGCTATGGTGCGAGATACAGACATAGGTATGTCGCTGCGTGAACAAATAGCCGATCTCGAACGCTTGCTCAAGGCGTATCGTCGTGGTTTGATTAAGGAATCATAGGAAAAATAGAAAAAAGAAGATCTAAATATGAAAAGTTTAAGGGAATTATTTCGCATAGGGCAGGGGCCATCCAGTAGCCATACGATGGGGCCTCGTGCTGCTGCTGAAAAATATTTAGCATCACATCCAGACGCTACACAATTCAAGGTCACACTCTATGGCAGTTTGGCTGCAACGGGAAAGGGGCACTTGACGGACTGGGCGATAGAGCAAGTTCTCGGTGCAGAGCGTACAGAGATTGTTTGGTCGCCCGAAATTGTTCTGCCCTTTCATCCCAACGGCATGAAGTTTGAAGTTCTCGATGCCGAGGGTGGTGCGCATGATGCGTGGGTGGTCTATAGTGTCGGCGGTGGTGCTTTGGCTGAAGAGGGACAGGACTCGCTCGAAAGTCCAGATGTATATGATTTGGATCATCTCCTTGATATTATGGCATGGTGCGAACAGCGCGGTCGCTCGTATTGGGAATACGTGGACCATTGCGAGGGTCCCGAGATATGGGACTACTTGGCAGAAATCTGGGAGGTGATGAAGGATAGTGTCGAACGTGGACTAGATACCGAAGGGGTGTTGCCTGGTGGTCTAAATCTCCAACGCAAAGCACCTCACTATTTCATCAAAGCGATGGGGTATAATTCTAATTTGCAAACTCGCGGTTTAGTATTCTCATACGCCTTGGCTGTGACCGAGGAAAATGCTTCTGGCGGACGCATCGTTACTGCTCCAACGTGCGGTTCGTGTGGTGTAGTGCCCGCAGTGCTTTATCACTTGGCCAAGAGTCGTAAGTTCTCTGAAAAACGTATCCTTCATGCTCTCGCTACGGCTGGCCTTGTGGGAAATATCGCCAAATCTCGTGCTTCGATATCAGGTGCCGAAGCCGGTTGTCAAGCAGAAGTTGGCGTGGCATGTGCTATGGCAGCAGCTGCAGCTAACTATATCTTTGGTGGTAGTTTGGCTGCAATTGAATATGCTGCAGAAATGGGATTGGAGCACCACTTTGGTATGACTTGCGACCCTATTTGTGGTTTGGTGCAAATACCTTGTATCGAGCGCAATGCCCATGCTGCTGCGCGTGCGTTGGATGCAAATATCTATGCTACTTATGCAGAAGGCGAACATCGTATCTCCTACGACAAAGCCGTCGAGGTGATGAAGCAGACAGGCCATGATTTGCCATCACTCTATCGTGAAACAAGCGAAGGTGGCTTGGCAAAAGAATACCACAGAGCACCGCGTAAAAAGAAGAAAAAAGAGGCTTAATAAAAAACCGTTCTATAATTAAAAAAAAACTAGACCTTTTTCAAAAAAAGTCTTGGTTTTTTTTGACGAGACGGCGCAAAGTTTTTTTGCTAGATTTGTTGCGATATCTTGTCTGATTTTAAGCGTGTGGTGGGACTTATTTATTGTATTGGAAATTACCAGTGCTACTCCTGTGGATTGACAAAACAAAAGCGAGGCTTCATATCTGATCTATGAAACCTCGCATTAGTTATAAAATTCCTTTCTTACTTGCTATTCTGCACCAGTTTGCAGAGGCGATGGGTCGGTATATGTACGTGTAGCAAGTTCTTTATCCAACATATACATACCATATTTATTGCCTTCTACAGCTTCGAATGTCTGGATCATATCTCTTGCACTTTCTTCCTCCTCAACTTGCTCATCTATAAACCAATTGATGCGATTGATTGAAGCAAAGTCGCGGTCTTCATTAGCGATAAATGCAAGGTTGTTGATGAGTGCTGTCACTTTGCGCTCGTGATTCAAAGTTTCCTTAAACATGTCGAGTGCACTGTCCCAAGTCGTAGGGACTTCGTCAATGGGTTTTAATTCTACCTTAGCATCACGTGAATTGATATAATTCATGAAAATGCGTGCATGTGCCTGTTCTTCGCAGAACTGTACGTAGAACCAGTTTGCAACTCCCTTCAGACCCTTAGATTCAGCATCCAGTGACATGGATAAATATAGATAGGCCGACCACAATTCGGCATTGACTTGCGCATTGAGTGCGTCATGAAGTTTTTGGCTTAGCATAAATTCGTGTTGTTTTGAGTAGTTAGACTTATTTGAAATATCACACTTTGCAAAAATAGCGAAAAAGGAACTAAGTTCAACTGCCGACAAAGTGTTTTTTGAAAAATATTTTGTTTCTTTATCTAAAGTCACCAAATTGGTAAGACTTTTTAACGTTAATATAAATACCTGTTCGGTTTTCTTAACGTAAATTTGTAGGGTAAAATAACTATGAATTTTATTTCTCTAGGATAAAGCAAATTTCAAGATATGAGAAAGCAAGAATTGTTTGACGCAGTCCTTGGATATTTGGGTAGTACGATGGATGCCACCGAGACGGAGTTACACTTCAGCAATCCATTTGAATTAGTAATAGCCGTGGTACTCTCAGCTCAATGTACCGACAAGCGCATCAATATGGTGACACCACGACTATTTCAGGATTTTCCCTCACCCGAGGCAATGGCAGAAACTACTCCCGAAGTAATCTATGAATATATCAAGAGCGTCAGTTATCCCAACAATAAAGCCAAACACCTGGTGGGCTTGGCAAAAGTGCTGGTACGTGATTTTGGCGGAGAAGTGCCTTCGACTTTAGAAGAATTGACCCAATTGCCCGGAGTAGGGCGCAAGACTGCCAATGTAGTGCAAGCTGTGGCATTTGGTAAGGCTGCTCTGGCAGTAGATACGCACGTCTTTCGTGTGAGCCACAGATTAGGCCTCGTTCCCTCCACTTGCAAGACGCCATACAGCGTAGAAATGGCATTGCGCAAATATATTCCAGAGCATCTGGTCGCTTCGTCTCACTATTGGTTGCTACTGCATGGCAGATACACTTGTGTGGCGAGAAAACCTAAGTGTGAAAAGTGTGGTTTGGCTACGCTCTGCAAGACTTTCAAAAAGGGAGAAGTGCTGAAATAAAATGTACGATTGAGACGTAAAGTTGTCAATTATGTTAGGGCAGGGAGAAAATGGTGATAAAATGATGATTATATGCCCAAGAATTGAGCGCCCTTTGCGAATTAATTTGTATATTTGCGCCAAGGTTGGTTAGACCCCTTGAATAGTATCGAAATTTATAAACTGTTTACATTTTAAAATAAAAGACTATGACAATTGACAATTGCAAGTTTGAAGGACAAAAAGTCATCGTACGTGTTGACTTTAATGTACCCCTCGACGAGAACGGAAACATTACAGACGACACTCGTATCCGTGGTGCGTTGCCTACATTGAAGAAGGTGCTCGCAGACGGTGGCGCTTTGATCATCATGAGCCACATGGGCAAGCCCAAAGGCAAGGTGAACGCAAAGTTCTCTTTGAGCCAAATCGTAGATGCAGTAAGCGAAAAGTTGGGTGTGCCCGTACAATTTGCTCCTGACTGCGCTAAGGCTGCTGAAGCTGCTGCTGCTCTCAAGGCAGGTGAAGTTCTCCTCCTCGAAAACCTCCGTTTCTATGCAGAAGAAGAAGGTAAGCCAGTAGGCATCGATAAGGAAGATCCAGCATACAAGGCTGCTAAGGAAGAAATGAAGACTCGTCAAGCAGAATTTGCTAAGACACTCGCTTCTTACGCAGACATCTATGTGAACGACGCTTTTGGTACTGCACACCGCAAGCACGCTTCTACTGCTGTAATTGCTGACAACTTTGACGCAGATCACAAGATGCTCGGTTATTTGATGGAAAAAGAAGTGAAGGCTGTTGACAATGTATTGAGCAACATCCAACGTCCTTTCACCGCTATCATGGGTGGTTCAAAGGTTTCTTCTAAGATTGGTATCATCGAAAACCTCATGGGTAAGGTGGACAACCTGATCCTCTGCGGTGGTATGACTTACACTTTCTCAAAGGCTATGGGTGGTGAAGTTGGTAACTCAATCTGCGAAAACGATAAGTTGGATCTCGCACTTTCTATCATCGAACAAGCTAAGGAAAAGGGTGTAAACCTCGTTCTCGCTGAAGACTGTGTAGCAGGTGACGACTTCAACAACGATTGCAATACTCAAGTCGTTTCTGTAAAGGCTATCCCAGAAGGTTGGGAAGGTCTCGATGCAGGTCCCGAAGCTCGCAAGGCATTTGCTGCTGCTATCGTTCCTGCTAAGACTATCCTTTGGAATGGTCCTGCTGGTGTATTTGAAATGGATAACTTCGCTGTAGGTTCTAAGGCTATCGCTGAAGCTATCGCTGAAGCTACTGCAAACGGTGCATTCTCACTCATTGGTGGTGGTGACTCTGTTGCTTGTATCAACAAGTTTGGTATGGCTGACAAAGTATCTTACATCTCAACAGGTGGTGGTGCATTGCTTGAAGCAATCGAAGGTAAAGTACTTCCAGGTGTTGCTGCAATCAACGAATAATTATTATAAAAAGTATGTGTGGCGGCAGGTAGTCAAATAACTGTCGCCGCATTACTTTTCTCTTACGAAAGGTGTACTAATATCTATTGCTGAGTTATTCCCCCTCTATATTAGGTGGTCAGATAAATAACGTAGACGTATGAAACCAATGCATACAATCCTTTTTCTGTTGGTCCTCTCTGTTTTGGGAATGGGGGCTTGCAGTGATGCACCTAAGGGTGTTGGAAAGAAAAAGGAACGTGCAGCGATAGATTCATCTTTGTTTGTTGTAGCCGCAGTACCTACGATTGAAAGTTTGCCTCTTTATTTGGCGGTAGAGAAAGGTTGGTTTTCTGAAAAAGAGAATAAAATTTTCTTTACGTCTTATGCTGCACAGATGGATTGCGATACAGCTGTGATCGGACAAAGTGCACATTTGGCAGCCTCAGATATGTTTCGAGCAGAATATTATGCTTCAAGAAACCAACTAATGTATTACGCATGTCGTACTCAGGGACGCTGGGCTTTAGTAGTTAACGGAAAAAGTCGTATCAAGAAAGTCGCAGATTTGGAGAAAAAGATGGTGGGCGTTTCTCGGTTTTCTAACTCCGACTACCTTTGTGCACAAGCTTTGCGTAAAGCGGGAAAATCCTACGAATTCGTCTTCCGCCCTCAGATCAACAATTTCGAATTGCGCGGCGATATGATGCATAGTCAAGACTTTCCGGCAGCAGTTCTGCCCGAACCTTATTTGACTCAAGCTCTACAGCGCGGACACGTTGCTTTGTACAGTGATAGCACCGATATGGTGTTGGGATGTCTTGTTGTAAATTCTAAAGTTCTTGGTGATGCAAAAAAACAAGAACAATTGAAGCAAGTATTTAGGATTTACAATCAGGCAGTCGATTCTCTGAATCAACGCGGTCTATCTAGTTGTAAAGTAGTCCTTCACAAATATTATGGTTTGGAAGCAAGCACTATTGAAAAAATTACTTTGCCTAAGTTTGAAAAGGCGACAATGGTGACGGAGGTCGAAAGAGAAAAAGCAAGGAACTTTTTGCAATCAAGAGGTGTGACGCTTTCTTCAACAAATCTATTGAATCATAAGATTTCATCCCTTTTGCCACAAAAATGATAAGTCATGGATAAGGTGACATTTATATCACTCGAAAAAGAAGTCTCTGAAGCATTAAGCAAAGGCAGACTTGGTTCGGTCATAGCAGCATTGCGCAGTATGGCTGATTGCTTATCGTGTGTGCAATTCAACGACGCTTTGGCAGAGATAAACGAGGGCTATTCATTCCTGCTCGACTATTATAAAAAAGGAGTGGAGGATCCTACACGTCAGTCCCATATCAATAATTTCTTGCGCCGTGCCCTTCTGATTAAGTCCCAGTTGCATCGCATGTATCTTATTGCAGAGGGAACTTCTCACTTCGCTGTGGTGCAAAAAACGGTTAGCCGGTTGAATCTGCCTACTGCCTTGTCGGAAATGTGCAAGGCTGAGGTCAGTCCTCGTTGGTGGTTCGAGGTCATTTGGACTGGTGAAGTTTGGACAAATAGTGACAGAGAACTACTGACAGAATGGATTGAGCAAAAGGCAGATGATATCACCGCCCTTTTGGTAGTCAGTGGTGCTACGCTCAGCTTGATGTATCAATTTGATCCTAATCGTTTGCAGTTTCTGATGCAGATGATGCGCTCACCACGTACTTCACTCAAAGCACGTGCTTTGGTTGGTGTTGTGTTGGCTACGATTAAAAATAAAGACGTTCTGCCTTTGTTCCCCGAATTACAATCGCAGTTGGAATTGGTGGTCGAAGAGCAAGAATTGTCCTCTACGCTTTTGGCACTGCAAATGCAACTGTTGCTCTCGCTCAATACCCTCGAGATAGAAAAGAACTTGCGTGAAGAAATCATCCCCGAAATGATGAAGCACGTCAAGAATAAAACAAAAGACTTGAAGGGTAATTTTGATTTGTCCGAGGATTTCTTGAACGAGCAACTACTGAATCCAGAATGGGAGTCAGATGGTGCGGCTTCAAAGTTAGGCGAAAAGATGCGCGCACTTTCAGAGATGCAACATAAGGGGGCTGATATTATGCTCGGCAGTTTCAAGATGTTGAAGCAAAGTTATCCCTTCTTCTCAGTTGCTGCTAATTGGTTCTATCCCTATACGACCTCGCATCCTGAGTTCAACGGCAAGCCCGCCTTGCCCGACACCTTTCAGCAAATGTTCGTTCGTGGCATGATGTGCGAGTCCGACAAATATTCACTGCACCTGATGTTCACGAATATGTCGCAGATGCAAGATGCTATGTCTCAGCAACTGAGTGCAGCGCTCGGCGGGGCGGGAGAGGGTAATTGGGGAAACACCCCACAAACCTTGACACCACAGGAAGAACTCGTTGCGGCTATTCGTCTCTACGTTCAGGATATTTACCGTTACTTCAAACTGTTCCGCCATCTTGATACTATGGCAGATCCATTCCTGGATGATGTGCTTTTCCTAAAGTATGCCGTGTGCCAGAGTATATTTGCCAACGAAGACATGCAGTCAGACTTAGCCAATTTTACTTTCAAAGAAGGCTTTTGGGCTTATGCTTTAGAACTATATAAAGCGCTTCCGGAAAAGGCCGTTCATCACCAGAAGATTGGATATAGTTTGCAACAGTTGGGGCATTTGGAAGAAGCACTGACCCATTATGAAAAGGCCAACTTGCTACAAGAGGGTTCCACATGGACGTTGCGCCAGTTGGGTAATGGTTTTAGAAAGTTGGGCAGATACGCCGAGGCCTTGCGCTATTATGAAGAGTTGGAACAAGCACAGCCCGACGACGAAAAATTACTGTTGGCTCTCGCTGAATGTTATCTTGAAACTAAGCAATATGCTCAGGCTTTCGACAAACTCTTCAAGGCAGACTATTTATACCCCAACGGCCGTCTTGCACTTCGCGCTTTGGCTTGGTGCTCTTTTCTGACGGAGAAATATGACAAGGCCACAGACTATTATAATAAGATATTGCAGCAAAATCCCACATCGGCAGATTGTCTCAACGCTGGGCATAATGCTTGGGTACAGGGTAGGGTAGCCGAGGCTTTAACCTACTATCGTCAGTCGCTAAGTTTGGCAAAATGCGATATGGTCAGTCCCGAATTCTTTGAGAAAGACAAGGATATCCTGCAAGATAAGGGAATCACTGAATTTGATCTCTCCCTGATGCTCGATGCCCTAGCATAAAAGACAGGTGGTTATGTACGCTGTACGCTGAATGATCTACGATTAGCAAAAATCGAAACAAGATAAAAATCACTTATTATTAACTTTAAAAACAACAAGCAATGAAGAAAATTTTACTCCTTTTCGTAGCAAGTACATTTGCTATCGGAGGTGCATTTGCTCAGATTTGGAATGCTAAGGCTACTGCGCCAGCTACTCCAAAGTTGATCCCCGATGCACAATTCTCTGAAAAATTGAACAAGGTCACTCCAGAAAAGATGAGTGGCTTGAATGGCTTCACTCGCGAAGGTGAAGACGAAGTGGATTACCTGAAGTATATGACTTATATGCCAGGTGATGCAGAAGGTGCATATATCATGAACTTCCATGCGCTCTTCAATGGTTTCCCACAAACTGGTAAGATGGCAGTTGGTACAGTGTATGATTATCGTATGGTCAATAGCTTTGCTGGCAATGTGATCACTGAACTCAACTATTGGATTGGCCCTGGTTTCTCAAGCTTGAAGTATTGCATCTGGGACGCTATGACTCAAGAACTCCTTTGGTCTAAGAATGGTGGTCTCACCAGTGGTGGTACAGAAGGTAAGTCTGTGACCGTAGGTTGCGACTACGAAGTTGAAGCTAATCGCCCTATCATCGTAGGTTACGAATTCACCTTCAAAGATGCTACTGTAAAGCTCCCTATCTTCGACAATGGTACAGTGCCTATGGGCTTCGTTGTAGATATGACTCAACTTGGTGCAACTAATGGTTTTGCTAACCTCGGTAGCCAATTGGGCGTAACTTTCTACGTAGAATGTTTGACAGAAGGTCCAAAGTCTCACCCTGTCAACGACGTAGAAGTAGGTCAAATGTTCAGCAGCCGTGCTCACGCAGGTGGCGAGTATAGCTCTACCATCGGTATCACCAACTGGGGTAAGGCACCTATCTATTCTATCACTTACAGCTATTTTGATGGCGAAAAGGAAGTGACCTCAACTGTCGACAACGAAACTGGCATCCCCTTCCTCGGTAAAGCTAATATGCCTTACAAGGCTACTGCACCAGCTGTAGGCGGCAGATATGATGTTAACCTCAAGATTAAGGCAGTCAATGGCGAAGAAGACGGCTTCGCTGGCTACACTATCACAGACTATGATGGATCTGTGTACGACATCAAGGACAACGAAGCTTCTGCAGGTATCCTCTCTATCACTAATAGCGCTGTACGCAAGGTTGTAGTTGAAGAATTCACAGGTATGTGGTGCGGATGGTGTCCCTCTGGTATCGTTGCAATGGACAAGATCGAACAAGCATACCCCAACGACGTAGCAGTGATCTGTGCTCACGTCGGTGATAGCCAATCACCCGACGCAATGGTAGACCAAAGCTATGCTGAACTCTCATTCGGCGTCGGTCAATACCCCAGTGCATTGCTCAACCGCTACACTTTGCTCGATCCCTACTATGGTACAGGCTATGGTATTGAGAAGGACGTAGAAGCTATGCGTGCAAGCGCTTGCGAAGCACGTATGGGCATAGCTAGTGAACTCAGCGATGATGGCAAGAGTGTCAATGTTACCGCTATCGTTGAGCCTATGATGGATCTCGACGTTAAGGACTATTCACTCACATACGTACTGACTGAAGATGGCGTGACTGGTTACGAGCAAACTAACTACTTCGCTAAGGAATATGGCGAAATCTCTGTAGACGAATTGCCCGAAGACTTGAAGTTCCTCGCTACTGCAGGTCCTAAGTACAAGCCAACTTTCAACGATGTGTCTCGTCTCATCACTGGCGTAGGTGGTATCGAAGGTTCATTTGATAACAAGGTATTCACTGCAGGTAAGAAGGTGATGCACAACTACACTATCACTCTTCCATCAAGCATTGCAAATATCGACAACGTAAGTGTTACTGCAATCCTGTTCGACGCTACTAGCGGTGAAATCGTTACTGCTGAAAAGGCACTCATTGGCGAATCTGTATTCTCTACAGGTCTCGAAAATGTTGTAGTGAACAACAACGTAAAGATCTCTGCTGAAGGTGGTGCTATCAAAGTAAGCGGTGCTAATGGTGAAGTACAAGTTTACACTGCTGCTGGTCAACTCGTTTCTAACGTATCTGTAAATGGCACAGTGTCAGTTCCTGTATTCGGTGCTAAGGGTACTTACGTAGTACGCGTAGTTACTGCAGAAGGTGTAACTGTTAAGAAGGTTATGCTCTAATCTACCGACTAACCAATTTTAATTTCATATAATTTGTGGGAGGAATCCGTATGGGTTTCTCCCACTTTTTTTGATGCTTGGGAGGCCTGATATTTGATAATGAAAAAATGCGAAAAATTTTGACAAACGCAGTTGATGAAATAGAACGGTGTGTTGGATCCAAAATAAGGTGTAAGAAAAAAAGGCTTAACCTTTTTGAATAAAGTCAAGACCTTTTTTGAAAAACATTAGGGATTGTTCAAACAAAGCTAAGGTTTTTTTCGGCAACGTCACCTGTAATTTTTCATACAACAAGGGTGGCAAATTTACATAAAACGAAGATGAAGCCAATATCTATTAGTTTTGATTGTTGTTTTCTTTACTAAAATCAGAACAGAGGTGCTCTGTGTTAAAAATGTCGTTTTTTTTAATGCTCTATAATTCTCGTAAATCCGACCAACTCTTGGCTTGGATGATTTTAAGCGATTCTCAGCCTCTTGAAATGCGAAAAATTTTGACAAATTTGTGTCGACAAAATCCTGGTTTTACCTTTGCATTTTGGGTCAGTTTTTGTTTGAATATTCAGGGGTATAACTGCTCTTCTGAATCAGTTTTATATTGCTTGACCCTTATCTCTTAGAGTGAACAAAAAAGGAGGTACCCGCGCGGGGTACCTCCTTTGCACAGACTATGTAGCCTGCATTTTTGCTTTATTTCACTTCGTGATAGAGCATGTCGGGTGTGATGGTCTTCCATTCGGATGTGCCAGCGACTTTGTACTTCACGTAGGCTTCGTCCCAATAGGTAGGCCAACCTTCGTAGATGCCGCCCAGGAAGGATACGCTGATGCGGTGCAATCCCTTGCGAAGGGCTATCTGTGCATTGTTGCGAGAGATGCGGGGGATAGCCTGGTTGCTATTGTCAATGACCAATCTGCCATCAATATACACTTGTGTGTTTTGTGTATTAAGTTCATAGATGCCATCTGCTGGGATTTCCACCAAACCTTCTACTTGCGCAGCATAATCCTTGACATTGCGTACATTGCGAGGCACGGTGGTCAGGGTGCGAAGGCTCTCGATGCCAGGAACGATAGTGTCGCCGATTTCAGAAGGCTGATTGAGAACGAATGGCGTATTGTGGCGTCCCCACACCAACTTCAAGCTGAGGCCTTTCTCTATGACACCTGTCTTTACGGCAGGGAGCATGGTTTGTTTTTCTACCAAGATATCACGCACTGGGCTACAAACGCCTGCTGGCAGTACAGCTATGGCGCGTACAGTGGTGGTGCGATCGATAGCGATTGGGCCTGTGTAGAGCGTAGAAGCTGTAGTGGGCGCAGTGCCGTCGAGGGTGTAGTAGATAGGTAGAGGACGTGAGGTCTTGAGAGCGAGTTGATACTGGTCTGTGAAGGCCACGTGATTGCATGAACCGCCCGGTTGTTCGGGCACGGGTACGTGCAGGTTGATATTGTGGGCTTTCATGCGCAGGGTGTGATCGTAGTCGACACGGCGTACGAAGTCGCGGAAATTGCGCGTTTCCATGGGGCTCCATCCCACTTCTGCCAAAGCAAGGGCACGTGGGTAAAGTCCATTTTCCAAACGGCCAGGTGTGTGGATATATTCACTCCAGTTGTTGGCCTGGATACCGAGTACATATTTCTCCTTGCCTTGTTCCTTGAGCACGGCGGGCACAGGGTCATAGCTGTGCATGCGTTCCAATGTGTAGTAACCGCCGAAGTAGGCTGGTTCGACGATGGGGTCTCCTTGGTAGTAGTCGAAGTAGCAACCTTGGTCGGCAGGTGTCATCAGTACATGGTGATTCGCCTTAGCCGCTGCAATACCGCCCGATTCGCCGCGCCATGACATCACGATGGCTGTGGTGTCCAGATTGCCGCCTTCCAGGATTTCGTCCCAACCGATGATGGTCTTGCCCTTAGTACGCAGGTATTTTTCTACACGGCCTACGATGTAACTTTGCAACTGTGCCTCCTTCGTATAGCCTAGCTCCTTCATACGTGCTTGGCACTTGGGACACTTTTCCCATTCGCCGCGGGGACATTCATCACCACCGATGTGGAAATAAGTAGAGGGGAACAATTCTGCCATTTCGTCGATGACACCTTCCAGGAACTCAAACATCAGTTCCTTACCTGGACACATCACGACGTCTTCGACACCCCAAATGATACGAGGGTCTGTAGCTTCGCCGCGGCATGACAGTTCGGGATAAGCAGCGATTGCAGCCAGTTCGTGGCCTGGGATTTCCAGTTCGGGTACGACGGTGATGTGATGGCGGCGTGCAAACTCTACGACATCACGGATTTCTTCTTGTGTATAGTAGCCCTGGTGGATTGTTCCGTCACCTTCGACACGCTTTGAGCCGATTTCTGTCAATTTGGGGTACTTCTTGATCTCGATTCTCCAACCTTGGTCCTCGGTCAAGTGCCAGTGCAGGTGGTTGATTTTGTAGACCGAGAGCATCTCGATCTGTCGTTTGACAGCATCTACGGGCAAAAAGTGACGGCAGGGGTCGAGCATCACGCCACGATAGGGGAAGCGAGGATAGTCCTTGATTTGTACGGCAGGTATTTCCCACGCTGTAGTTTTAACGACTTGCTTACCTTCGACTGTGGGAGGAAGAAGTTGCAACAAAGACTGTACGGCATAGAACAAGCCATCCGTAGTACGTGCTTTGGCTACAACAATTTCGGGTGTGACTTCGAGCATGTATTCTTCCTTACCCTTGATGATGGTATCCAGTTGGAATACGATGTTTTTTGTCTTGCCTAATTTCCCTTTCTTTAGTGGGAAACCTGTTGTGCGGCGTACTTTTTCTGCAAAGAATTCGGCAACCTCTTTGATTTCCTTACCCTTGTATACCAAGTATGTGTTGGCATCGAGTGTAAAGTTGCCTTTGCCCACATGCATCTCTACCGGAGTAGGGATGATGTTGATGTCTTGTGCTCTCATTGTAAATGTAGAGAACAATGCCAATGCGGCAATTACGATTTTTTTAGTCATAATGAATATAGAGTTTTAGGTTTTGCGGAGTGCTGGTCGGAGTCTTCGGACTGCTCAGAGTCTCTGAGTCTTCAGAGTTCTCAGAATTATCTCCTATAGTTTGCTTTGCCATACGAAGCAGTCGTCGAATACGCGCTCTGCCTCTTCTACGGCGTGGGGGAATAAACCAAATACGGTGCTACCGCTGCCGCTCATCGAAGCGTAAACGGCGCCCATATCGTAGAGCGTCTGTTTGATTGCCGCAATCTCGGGGTGCAGGCGGAATACGTTCTTCTCGAAATCATTGCTTACGGTGTGGCGCCACTCTGCAATCGGTGTTTTGATCGCCTCGAGCAGATCGTGCTCGGGAGTGGTTGGGACAATGCCGCCGTAGGCTTCCTTGGTAGAAACGAAGATGTCGGGTTTCACCAGTACCAAGTGCATGCCGCTGAGCGAAAGTTCGATGGGCGAGAGTATATCGCCAATACCTGTGGCAAAGGCGGGTTTACCCTGTACGAAGAAGGCGCAGTCGGCTCCCAATCGTGCCACACGGCGTTCCATGTCCTCTGTGCTCAGGCCTAGGTCGTAGGTGTCGTTCAGCAGTTTGATCATCGCCGCGGCATCGCTACTGCCACCGCCCAAACCTGCGCCCATAGGGATGCGCTTGTACAGGTATATATCGAGCGGAGGTAGTTGGAATTCCTCGGCCAATTGCTGATATACCTTCACGATCAAGTTGTCCTCTGCTCGGCCCTCGATGCGGTGACCTGCCGTTTGCAATTGATACGGCGCATCACTCATCTTGAGCGGCGCAATGCTCAGGTTGTCGTGCAGGGGAATAGGGTAGAAGATGGTCTCCAGATCATGGTATCCATCCTCGCGGCGACGCGTCACATAGAGTCCGATGTTGATCTTGGCAATAGGGAAGATTTCTTTCATAGCCGTACTATTCTACTTGTAGGACAAGGCCTTTGAGGTATTCGCCCTCGGGGTGATAAATATTGATGGGGTGGTCGGCTGGCTGATGCAATTGGTGCAGGATGCGGACGTGTCGGCCACTCTGCGCAGCGGCGGTGAAGACAGCCAGACGGAACTGATCTTTGTTGACCGCTTGCGAGCAGCTGAAGGTGAATAGGATGCCGCCTTTTTTGATCTTCTTGAAAGCGATGGCATTGAGACGTGTGTAACCCTTCAAAGCATTGCGCAGCGCATCCTTGTGCTTGGCGAAGGCAGGAGGGTCGAGCACGACCAAATCATATTCACTACCGGCTCTTTCCAAGAACTTGAACGCATCTTCGGCGTATGCCTCGTGGCGTGTGTCGCCAGGGAAATTGAGTTCGGCATTAGCCTTGGTCAATTCGATAGCCTTGGCGCTGGCATCGACAGAGTGCACCAATTCTGCGCCACCTCGCATCGCATAGACAGAGAACCCCCCAGTGTAGCAGAACATATTGAGTACGCGCTTGCCGGCAGCATATTGTTCCAGCAATTTGCGGTTTTCGCGTTGGTCGACAAAGAAGCCTGTCTTTTGTCCTTCCAGCCAGTCGATATGAAATTTGATGCCGTATTCGCGAGCCACATTCTCCAAGTCGCCACCAATGAGGAAACCATTTTCCTGTTTGAGATCTGCCTTATAGGGTAGGGTGGTCTCTGATTTGTAGTAGACATTCTGTATCGCTCCCTTCGAGGCCTTGATAATAGCCTTAGCAATGTCTTCACGGCAATAATGCATGCCGACCGAGTGGGCTTGCATCACCGCCGTTTTGCCGTAGACGTCGATGATCAGGCCTGGCAAGCGGTCGCCTTCGCCGTGCACCAGACGAAACATGTCATTGTCATTGGCGCCAGCCAGTTCCAGTGTGACACGCAAATCATAGGCTTCGCTGATGCGCTCCTCCCAGAATGCAGCGTCGATGGGACGGTCTTCGAACGAGAGTACACGTACGGCGATCGAACCGATTTGATAGTGTCCCCAGGCTAGAAACTCGCCCTCGTTGTCTACGACTAATACCAAATCGCCCTCTTTCAGCGAATCGCTCATCCGAGCTATAGCACCCGAGAATATCCAGGGGTGAAAGCGTCTCAGACTTTCTTCCTTCTTGGGCAGGAGTTGTACCAATTTCTTGTGCTCGCCACGGATTTCATCTTCGTGAATTAATGTCGGCGCAGCTGGTTTGCGATATTTTCTCATGGTCTATTTTCGTTTTCTATCAATGTGTAGTTCTTATGTCGACTATAAAGTTTCAATGCCTCGTAGAGCAGGATGCACGCATAAGCATCTGTGGCAGCATAGGTCTGTTGGGCTGCAGTCAGCACGTCGGCTTCCCAGTTTGACAGTTGGGCATTTTTCGAAATCTTCTGGCGGAAGATGTTTGCAAAGAGCTTCTGCAGACTCATATCCTTGATGCCCAGGTCGCCCACCAGATGTTGTATGTCTATGCAGCCGTTTGGACTGAACTTCTGGCGATGTCGCAGCATCAGGAAGTCGTCCTTGAGCGACAATCCCACCTTCGTGATCGATGGATCGCTCAGCAAATCCACCAGACACGACGGCATGCCGATCTGATTCAAGCGAAAGAGGAAACACACCTTGCCGTCGCAGATTTGAAGCAAAGCCACCTTGTGTGTCACTCCCTTTTTGAACGCAGGTCGCGTTTCGGTGTCGATGCCTAGCAGGGTAGATTGGCGCAAAGCCTGGACCGCGCGTATCGCTTCCGATTCGGATTGGATCACGACAATCTTGCCGCTGAAGACGAAGCGTGGCAGCGTAGCGATGAGTGCCTTGTTGGTACTGACGAATAGTTCGCGTTGTGGAATGATCTGCATGGCCTATTCGTATTGGTCGGAGTATCGTGCATCATGCAAGGCACGCAGTGCATTGAGCAAGCGTTGTCCCCAATAGTGTTCAAAACTATCTATTGCTTCCACGACGGCCACTTCCATCGCCTCTTCATACCCTTCGCGGAATACCTCGACTGTGTTGCGCACGGTCTGATAGATATCTGCCAGGTTCTCGCTCACTGTGCACAGCACGGCTTGGTCGGAATATTTGAAGTCCTCCACGAATACATCCAGGTAGTCGTCCTTCTCCTTCATAATGGCCGCTACGTTGGCACGGATATAGTTGTAGTCCTCCTCGGTGACACTGTCTTCATTGTAGCCCTCGGCATCAATATCTTTGCTGAGCAGCGATGTTTTCAGATAGAGCATGGGCAGCAGTCCACGCATCACGTCGACGAAGCGTGCCTGCTCCTCGCCGCTACAGTTCTCCAAATATTTGCAAAACTCTGTGCATATCGTCATCCACTCCAGCACCTGGGTGGAATAAATGTATTTGTTGCTTTGTTCCATAATACGTGCAAATTTAATGAATATTACGTATAAAGTTGGCTAATCGCAATGAGAAACTTCATTTTGCTTTGTCTTTTTTTGAAAAGTCTTTGTTTTGATGAAAAAAGTGCTGTGAAAACTTTGCGCCGTCTCGTTGAAAAAAAGTCTAACCTTTTTTAAATTTGGTCTAACCTTTTTTGAAAAAGGTCTAATGTTTTTTGGGGGTGGTAAAAGGGGAGAGAAAATGATTCTATTTTAATTCTCAAATAGGTGAGGCAGATGTTGAGGCTTTAGATAGATAAAATAAAAAACGCCAACCCATTTGGGCTGGCGAAGTGGTTTAATGGTAATTGTAAAGCAGTGCTTTTGCTAAATCTGATATGTCTTTGTGTGTGAATGGACTATTCTTCTTCCAACTCTTCTATTTGTCGAATGATTTCGTCTGTTTTGCGGAGGGTTTTGAATCGTTGCAGCATGCCTATTATACCCCCGATGATTAGGCCAACTGCGCCGCCGACAAGTACCCCCTTTAATAATTCGCCCTGGTAGTAACGTGTGACATCATAAACGAACCACACAAGGAATATGATGATGACTGGAATGCCAAATTGGGGAAGCCACTTGGTGTATTGCCTTTTTAGCTTAATTGTCTTCTTGCGTACCTCGACGATGTTGCCGTCTATGAAATTCTCGGGGTCGAATTGACTGTGCATGTAGTAGTTGTAGTAGGCTGCAAAGAGTAAAAAGAGTGCAGTGAAGATGCTAAAATAGATAGAGAAACCCAGCAGTGGTGCAAGCCATACATATAGGGGAGCCAAGATGATGCAAATCACCCCCTCGATGATGGCATCTCTGCGTAGCGAATAGGCCTTGCTTTTCATCGCCTGGCGAATCATGCGTTTGCTGATGATTTCTTCCTTTTCCAATTGGCGTGTCAATAGCGCTAATTGCTCTTTCATTTCACGCAATTCCTTTGGGTCTATATCATTATTAATCATAACTTTTATTCCTTATGGTTAGACATGTTCTTTAATTCCTCTTTGATGCGGTAGAGGCGTACCGAGACATTCTTCGTAGATATACCAACGATGGCGCCGATTTCGTCGTAGGGCAAGCCTTCGAGCCACAAAAGGACGATGGCACGGTCGAAGGGTTGCAGGTGGTGTATGCGCTCATAGAGTTGCTTGATTTGCCGCGTCTCTTCATTGCCGTCGTTGAACAGGTCGATTGCCATCGATAGCGGAACCTTTTCGGCGCGTTTCTTCTTTCTGCCTAACGAAATGCAGGTGTTGAAACTGATGCGCCATATCCAGGTCTTCACGTTGCTTTCCCTCTTGAAAGAGGGCATACCTTTCCAGATGTTTATCACCACCTCCTGGAACAGGTCGTTGACTTCTTCTCGGTCTTTCGAGAACATATAGCACACGGTGTATATCGTATTCTTGTGCTCTCGAAGCATTTCCTCGAATGCAATTTCTGTAGTTTTCATGGTCTTCGATTTAGAATTTTTACCCATTAGACGCATGGTGTTATTGCAAAGCTACATAATTTTTTCTTTTTTTCTTCTGATTTATATTTTAAAGATGGTTTGCGCAAAAAAAATATTGGTGCCCAATATTCGAATATCAGACACCAATGTAGTTGGTTGTGTTGCCGTGGTAAATTATCGTGCAATATACTTGCGCCCACCCTGGATATAAAATCCCTTTTGTGGTTTTTCAGTAAGTTTGCGTCCGCTTAGGTCGTAGATAGCATTTATTGCTTTTTGCTCAGAAGGAGTAGCGGTGATGCCATCAGGTACGCCGGGCAACGTCAGCGTACGGTTCTCTGAATTATCACTCAGGATATAAGGGAAACCATGTCGTGGCGTTTCTGGTAAATATTTCTTTGCAGCTACCATATATTTGATGGGGCAACCATAAAAGCAAGTAGGGATTACGACGTCCTGGACGGGTTCCTTTACCACCTTGTTTAAGAAAAAGTGTTCGCGCACTGTCCCTGCGGGAAGCTCTTGCACGATGCGTATATCATCAAGCAATAATATATCCGAGGCGGTAGAGCCATAATATGTGATATCGAAGAGACACTTTTCACGTCCACCAGAAAACGTAAATTCGTAGTCCTCCCATTCGCCTGTCCCAGCAAATCGTTTGCCGTCGACTTGATACAAATCTTGAAGAGCTGTGTTTGTGCGTGACATCAAATCGATATTTATTTTATGACCTAATGGCGCTTTCATGCGTAAACTCATGGTCACCTTTCCGTCAATACCAGACAGGTCGTAAGAGTTAGACCTGAGCCAACCATAATTCCCAGACCCGAATGCACCAGACAGCCCAATTGCGCCGTCAATATAAACAGGCGCATAGATTTGCCAACCAGCATAGTCATTGTCGCAAATATTATCCAGATATATTAAACCGCGCTTAGACGTTTCCACATAAGGGGCATCTTCCGTATAACCTGTATCTTTGATATTATCAAAATTCAAATCGGCAATGACACATATACCATCTTCGCCTACTGTCTTTTGAGCATAACCAGATATGATATATTCATCTGCACCCACAACGGGATTCCATGAAGCGGTGAAGCCATCATATTTCAAATTACTTTCTTCTTGCAACTGAGGTTGGCTGAGTGCGGTTAAACTTACTTCAATCCAATCAATTAAAATGTCACTATTTCTTGCGGACATCGAAATCCGTGAAAGTCCTCCACTCCAGCCAATATCCGACAATTTTACTTCTGTCCATTCATCGCTGATTTCAACAGATCCTGAAGCACCAGCATAAGGCATATCCCACGCAAAGTCCAACCATTCTTTTCCAGGACTTACGCGCTTCACACGCATCTTGATTTCGAAATAACCATCTAAATCTATTTCAGGAGTTGATAAGGACGTACTTTTCTTCAACAGAGCTATTCCACCCGCTTGACAGAGGTCACCCCACCAGCGCCATCCTGAAGTTTGGAAATATCCTGGAGTTTGGAAATAATCATCGTTGGAACTTATAGCCACTGTGTCTGGCGCTTCCTCTGTGCCTGCCGTAAACTTCGAAAAATCTTCTGAGAGAATGACTTTGGTTTGTGCTCCAGCAATCCCGCAAAAGCAGAGGAGTAGCAAAAGTGTAAATATCTTTTTCATAAGCAATAAGTTTTTTTATAAGGTTAATTTATAGGTTTCTATATGGCGGTCGCAATATACATATTTTTTCTGGGGGGGGGCAAATTTTTTCTTTGTTTTTTTTCAAAAATTATTAAACAAAATTGTTTTATCTACTTTCTAATTCCTCTATTTGACTGATTATCTCATCGGCTGTGCGTTGTATTTTGTAGTATTGCCCCATTGCTAATATGAACATGGATATAAAAATGACAACGACAGAAATACTGAAGATGGTAGTGCGAATGTTATTGGCTTGTGATAACTGGATGGCTTCGTAGATGAACCAAGTAAGGAATGTGATGTCAAACGGTATACTGATATACTTGAGCCAGTTTGCATAGTACGTCTTTAATTGAAGTGTTTCTTTTTGGGCTTCTATAACGCTATTGTTTATAAAATCTTTTGGGCGGAAGTGATGATGAATGTAATAGCTGTAAATTTGTGCGCAGGTAACAACAATGCCAAAGAACAAGCACAGAGCGATGGAGAAGTGGAATAATGAATGCATAACCCATGTGAAAACGGGGATGACCGTTAGAGCCAGGATACTTTCCAGGACAGCTTTCGTCCTTAATGAGCTGGCTTTCATGTTCATCACTCTACGCATCAGCTGTTCGTTGATAATCTTTTCTTTATCCAACTTTTGCTTCAACAAAGCCATTTGCCCCTTCATTTCAAGCAGTTCTTTTGAGTCAATATGTTGTGTCATGTTGGTCGGGTATTATTGGTTGGAGATTTTCTTAAGTTCCTCTTTGATACGATAGAGACGTACGCTTACATTCTTTACAGAGATGCCGATGATGGCGGCAATTTCTTCGTAAGGAAGGCCTTCGAGCCACAGCAAAACAATGGCGCGGTCAAATGGTTTAAGACGATGGATGCGGCGGTAGAGCATTTGGATTTGTTGGGTGTCGTCGTCCATGTCGCAAAATAGGTTGATGTCCATAGCGAGAGGTATGTCTTCGTGGACTCTGCGTTTACGTTTCTCCGAAGAGCAGGTATTGAAACTGACACGCCATATCCATGTTTCTAATTTGCTCTCGCCCTTGAAAGAGGCATATCCCTTCCACAAGTTTATTAAAACTTCTTGGAACAGGTCGTTGACCTCGTCTGCATCTTTTGAAAACATATAGCACACCGTGTAGATGGTGCTCTTGTGCTCGTGTATTATTCTTTCAAACTCGATATCTTGAGGGTTCATAGTATATTTCATGGATATATAATTAGACGCACAAATATGCGAAAAAACTACAGCAGATGGCAATATTTTTTGTGAATTTGCGACGTGCTGTATTGTGGTAGATGTTTTGTTGCTTTTTTGTAATGGCTATAATGTTGCAAAAGTGCTTAATTTATAAGAAAAAATGTGGAAAAAAGAGTGGGAAGTGTTTGCTATTTCGTAAAAAAGTGGTACTTTTGCACGCCGATTATTATCAAGCAGGGGTAAACTCTGCGAATCTATGAGCCGACAAAGCGTCTCATTGGCCGGGGCGACGAGTCATCAAAAGGCTTGTAGGTAAAGATAAATTTAGTAGTTATTTAATTAAAAATTTTACAAGAGTGGACACTTTAAGTTACAAGACCATTTCTGCAAACAAAGAGACCGTGAACAAGGAATGGGTCGTAGTAGATGCTACAGACCAAGTATTGGGTCGTCTTTGTACTAAGGTTGCCAAGCTGTTGCGTGGTAAGTACAAACCAAACTTTACTCCTCACGTAGACTGTGGTGACAATGTGATTATTATTAATGCCGACAAGGTGAGACTCACTGGTAAGAAGTGGACAGATCGCATCTATTACACTTACACAGGTTATCCCGGTGGTCAACGCGAACACACACCTGCTAGCATCATGGCTAAGCCTGATGGCGCTGAAAAATTGCTCCGTCGTGTAGTGAAGGGTATGCTTCCTAAGAACCGTCTTGCTGCGAAACTCCTCAACAACCTCTATGTGTACGAAGGAGCTGAACACAAGCACGAAGCACAATCACCCAAGGCAATTGATATTAACCTCTATAAATAATTTGCAGGTATGGAAATGATAAACGCATTAGGCCGTCGTAAGAGTTCGGTTGCTCGTATCTTTGTTACTGAAGGTACTGGTAAAATCACAATCAACAAGCGTGACCTTACTGAATACTTCCCTTCTCCTATTCTCCAGTTCGTGGTTAAGCAACCATTGGCTCTCTTGAATGTAGAAGAAAAGTATGACATCAAGGTAAATTTGAACGGTGGTGGTTTCACAGGTCAAAGCCAAGCGCTCCGCCTCGCTATCGCTCGCGCACTTGTTAAGATCAATGCAGACGACAAGAAAGCACTTCGCGCTGAAGGTTTCATGACTCGCGATTCTCGTGAGGTTGAACGTAAGAAACCAGGTCAACCAAAGGCACGTCGTCGCTTCCAATTCAGCAAGCGTTAATATCCCTTTTACTTCAATCCTTCGCACCTTATATATATTATATGTGTATGTGTGCGAGAAAAGCAAAAGATTTACGCACACAAAAACGCTGAATGAAAAGTTGCACGACTCGCAATAAAATCAAAATACAGTGTTTAGTATCTAAGCTTACGTGACTTTTGCAAAAGCTCAGCGACGTGAGTCGCAATAAACGGTGAGCTGCGAGACTACACGATAAGCTGGTTGAACACTCAACTTAAAAAGAACGTAAACAAAAAATTAAAACAATGTCTAGAACAAATTTTGAAACCCTCTTGGAGGCTGGCTGTCACTTTGGTCACCTCACTCGTAAGTGGAACCCCGCTATGGCTCCTTACATCTTCATGGAGCGTAATGGCATTCACATCATCGACCTTCACAAGACTGTAGCTAAGGTGGACGAAGCTGCTGAAGCTTTGAAGCAAATCGCTAAGTCTGGTCGTCGTATCCTCTTCGTAGCTACTAAAAAGCAAGCTAAGCAAGCCGTTGCTGAAAAAGCTGCTTCTGTAAACATGCCATATGTTACAGAACGCTGGGCAGGTGGTATGCTTACTAACTTCCCTACCATCCGCAAGGCAGTTAAAAAGATGGCCAATATCGATAAGCTCATGAGCGATGGTACATATTCTAACCTCTCAAAGCGTGAAATCCTCCAAATCTCTCGTCAACGTGCTAAGTTGGAAAAGAACCTCGGTTCTATCGCTGACTTGACTAAGCTTCCTGCTGCACTCTTCGTAGTTGACGTATGCAAGGAACACATCGCTGTACGCGAAGCTCAACGCCTCGGTATCCCTGTATTCGGTATCGTAGATACTAACTCAGATCCTAACTGCGTAGACTACTTGATCCCAGCTAACGATGACGCTAACAAGAGCGTAGAAGTAATCCTCGATGCTTGTTGTGCTGCTATCGCTGAAGGTCTCGAAGAACGTAAGGCTGAACGCGTAGATGCTGAAGCTGCTGGCGAAGGCAAGAAGCGTGCTACTAAGGCTCGCGCTGAGAAGAAGAACGAAGCAACTGAAGCTCCAGCTGCTGAATAATTTTAACCCCTAAAAATATTTACTACTATGGCAGTAGGAATGGAAGATATCAAAAAGTTGCGCGCAATGACCGGTGCTGGTCTTGGTGATTGCAAGAAGGCTTTGACAGAAGCTAACGGTAGCATCGAAGGCGCAATCGAACTCATTCGTCAACGTGGTCAAGCTGTTGCAGCTAAGCGTTCAGACAGAGATGCAGCTGAAGGTTGCGTACTCTGCAAGAGCGTAGACGGCTTCAGCGCTATCATCGCCCTCAAGTGCGAAACTGACTTCGTTGCTAAGAATGAAGACTTCATCAAGTTGGCTCAAGAAATCCTCGACTTGGCTGTAGCTAACAAGTGTAAGACTGTAGAAGAAGTAAGCGCACTTCCTATGGGCGAACACACTGTAGCTGACGCTGTAGTTGCTCGCAGTGGTATTACTGGCGAAAAGATGGAATTGGATGGTTACAACTTCATCGAAGGTGACAACGTATCTGTATACGACCACATGGGCCGTCACATGCTCTGTACTATGGTTCAAACTAACAAGCCTGCTGAAGAAGCTGCTCACAACGTAGCTATGCAAGTGGCTGCGATGAACCCAGTAGCTCTCGACGAAGCTAGCGTTCCTGAAAACGTGAAGGCTGATGAGTTGAAGGTAGCTATCGAAAAGACTAAGGAAGAGCAAATTAAGAAGGCAGTTGACGCTGCTATCAAGAAGGCTGGTTTCAATGCTTACATCGCTGAAAACGAAGAACACATCGAAGAAGGCATCATGAAGGGCAACATCACAGCTGAACAAGCTGAAGAAATCCGCCAATTGAAGAAGACTGTAGCTGAAGAAAAGGCTGCTAACCTTCCTGAACAAATGATCCAAAACATCGCTAATGGTCGTATGGCTAAGTTCTTCAAGGAATCTTGCCTCCTCAACCAAGAGTACATCCAAGATAGCAAGATGTCTGTAAGCGATTACTTGAAGTCTTTCGACAAGGAACTCACAGTAGTAGCATACAGCCGTTTCACTCTCCGTGCAGAATAATCTCTATTCTTAGCGATAAAAACTATAAAAGTGCATTGACCTCGCAGGTCAGTGCACTTTTTTTTTGTTTACCCTACTTTTTTGTTCGTTCCTTCTGTAGGCTTGTCTTTATGCCTACTTGTACTTCTGCTATTTGATAAAACATCATTCATATTTGAGTTGAAATTATTTTCATAGGATAAAACTACAATTTCATAGGATAGAATTGTAATTTCATAGGATGAGACAAAAATCTCACGGGATGAGACAAAAAATTCATGGGATTAGAAAAATGTCTCAAATGGAGATGTTTTTTTTTGAGACAGATTCTTTGCGCTTTATCTTTACTTTGCATCTGCTCGATGAATACAAAAAAGGCACCGAGTTGGGACTCGGTGCCGTACTGTTCGGGATGTTTAATTTAATATCAGTTTAATTGCGTGTGAAAAACCCTTTCGAACAGTTCTTGTGTCTTTGTGTGTGCGGTTATTTCTTACCGCCAATATTAAATTTATAAATGGCGTGTAGCATCACGTAGCTCAGGAAACATTCAGTACGTCCATAATATCTGCCCTCGGCAGAGAGACGGCTGAATTCCGACGTACGTTGTTTCAACAGGTCGACGGCTTCGAGTTGCAGGGTCAGAGCTTTGCTTTTCAGGAAGCTTTGCGAGATCGAGGCATTCAGGATCCATTGGTCGTGGTTCAATAGATCGTCGGCGAAACCAGTGCGTGTGTAGTAGATCAGATTGGCATTGATCTTCATGCCAAAGGGCAGGTCTACTTGTGGCGAGAGGTTGACCTCGTAGGTGTGACCATTTTGATTGTGTGTGGGCGATGCTGTGTAGCGAGTGTAGTCACCGCTCCACATACCGTTCAGTGATACGCTCCAAATATCCTTGCGCCAACGCAGACCCAAGCGTGTGATGGGCACAATGCGGTTGATAACAGAAAGACCCAACTCATTGCCCATAGCGCCCACGAAACCGGTGCTGTGCGAGAAGTTCATGCTAGCGCTGGCGCTCAATGTCCAGTGACGAGCCGTATCCAGTGGTTGCTCAGTCCACACCGAGCCATAAGTACTGTAATTGCCTTTCACGTTCATATAGCTATATCTCGTGAATCCCGTATTAGGATCGGTCTGACGTGTCGTAACCTGGGTGTTAGTTCGGTTGTCTACTCCAAAACTAATGCTGTAGGTGTCGCCGCGTTTTGTATTGAAGAATCGGCTGTACATATCGATGCGATTGGACCAACCCGCCTTCAAATTAGGATTGTACACCGTCTCAGACATAGGATCGCTGGTGTCGGTGATAGGAAGGAGTTGTGACAACGAAGGGCGGCTGGTACTACCGTTGTAAGAAAGTTGCAGGTAATTCTGCTTGTTGAATTTGTATTTCACATTCGAATAGATACCCAACCCAAAGTGTGTGCGCTCGGGATCGTATATCTCGCCACCGCGCTCCATATATATACGGTCATGAAAGAGGTTGAGCGAGGGCCAAATGCTTGCTTCCCACTTTTCCCATTGGCCTGAGAAAGTCAGACGCAGACTGTGCTGGTCGTTGTATTCGCGGGCATATTGTGAATTCAGAGAGTCGCGTGTGAACTCCAAAGAGTCGCCCGCTGTGGGCAGATAGCCGAGAGGCAGATTCGGATTGCGGTACTTTTCGTAGCGGTCCAGGTTGTACAGATTCTCGTCGCCTTGACTCTCGGCGTGGGTGTAGAGATACGTGGCGTTCAGTTTGGTGTGTTTTGTCAATTGCTCGTTGTAACTGATTCTACCGCCAATATTGAATGACTCCTGTTTTACTTCGCTATACCTGCGCACGAAGCGTTCAGGCTCTGCTACGCCAGGCTGAAAGTAGCGCAATTCTTGCCATTGGTGACCTGTACCGGCATTTTTCCTATACCGACCGTCGACATTCATATCCAGTGTTCTGCCTTTCTTCTTAAATAGATGCGTGTAATTGACATCGAATCGAGCATTGTGATAGGGGTTTAGGCCAGTGCTGCTCGTATAGTTCGAATAAACACCTTTTTCTCGCAAAGTATTATCAATAGTATCGCCCATCAGACTGCCCGACAAGTCGTCCGTCGTTTCGGGTAGCGTGTGGTAGGTAGACGATTTACTCCAATTATTCACATCGTAGTTAGTATAGTCGTATCGCGCATTCAAATTGATACGGTTGAGCGAGTCGATATTGTAAGTCAAACCACCATTGAGGCTAGCCTTGATATCTTTGCTGAAATAGTAACCATGTGCATAACTGTATAGCGATTTGCCTCCGCCCAGGAAAGTTTCGCTATTGTTGTCATTGATACTCGTTTGATCATTGTGCGATACTTCGATATTCAGATTAGTGCGTAGGTTCCCCGCTTCCTTGTTCCCTTTGCCGTTGTCCCATTGCAACATCGCGCCCGCCTTGCGATAGGTATAGACGCCACCGATACCGCTCCAATATTGCCAGTTGCCATTCTCGTCCACACGCTGGTTTTGGCTGATATTATTCATCTGTGCATATATGGCTGTGCGGCGACGGTCCGTGAAATTTGTAGTAAAGATTTTGCCAATATAGCGTTTGTCCGTACCGCCACCAAGGTCCAGATTCGTCATCCACGTAGACTTGTATTCTTTCTTAATCTTCAAATCTACCACGGTTGCCTTGTCTGTATCCAATTCGCCGCGAAACTCCTTCTCTTCGTCCGTCTTCTCGTAGACTTTCACGTCTTGTACTGCATCCGTAGGCATATTGGCCAGCGCCGTATTTACCTCGCCGAAGAAAGGTTTGCCGTCTACCAAGATTTGGCTCACCGCCTTGCCTTGGAAAGTCAAGTTGCCGTCCTTGTCAATAGACACGCCAGGCAATTGATTCATCAGTGTGGCGAGCGATGCGCCTGGTGGCAAGCGCAGGGCTTTAGTGTTGAACAAAAGTGTGTCAGCCTTTACGGTCATCATACGTGACAGCGCTGTGACTTGGGCTTCGCCGAGTTGATAATCCTGTACTTTGAGCGTGAGTTTACCGAGGTCAACGACGGTTTTCTCCGTGGTAAATTCCACATTCTTGAAGAGTGGTTCATATCCCATCATTTCTGCGCGAACGATGTATTTGCCTACCCTTTTGGCTTTGAGTAGAAAGGCACCGTCTTCGTTGGTAGTGGCGTGACTCTCACGCACGGAGTCGGTGGTGAGCAGTTGTACTTTCACCATGGGAAGTGCGTTCGTCGTACTTTCTTCGACGATAGTGCCCTTTACGCTAAACTTGAAAGTCTGGGCTTGCGCAAAGAGGGCACAGAAGAATAGTAAAAAGGTGAGAATTTTAGGTTTCATTATTGAGTAGGTTTAGGTTGTGAGGTTTTAGGTTATGGTGTCTATTTTTTCTGAGTATACAAAATATTATTACCTTCTTTCAGGATACAGTATTTCCATTACCTCCTCCTTGCTTGATGAGAAAGAAAATTGTTTTTGTATTTCCTTGGGATTTGGGTCCAGCACTCGGGGAGCAAGCACCTTCAATGCTTCCATCCTATCGTTCTCAAAGGAAATCATAGAAAGAAGTTTGACGCATTGCTCGTTGTTGAAGTAACTGGATATACAAGCCACCTTGACAACTCCTATTTTCTTCTTACTGAACGAAGCATCTTCTACTATCTCACACATCATCTTGAAATCCTTGTCATGCATGGCTCTTGGACGATGTTTCTCTCTCATTTCTTTCTTTGGGCGATGTTCTATGTTGGAGCGTTGCGCCGAAGCCATTAATGGCATACCAAAAGCGAATATCGCACACATTGCTATTGTTGAAATCTTATTCATTGTGGGATTTTTTTAAGATCTGTACTCTTTCATCTGTACTCTAAACTCTATTTCCCCATCCCCTTCACCAGTTCCTCAAACTTATCCATATTTCTTGGGTCGGCGTTGACATCAAGCAAATGGCCTTCGCGGTCGATAAGGAAGTAGGAGGGATATTTGTTTACTTTTAGGAAACGCTCCACGGCTTCTTGCTGTTCTACAGGCAGGTTCACATGACCTACGTTCTCGCCATTGACATTGTATTCCTTGATAACATTCTTCCACGAAGTGTCGTCTGAACGATTCGCCAAGTAGAGGAAATACATGTTGTAGGGCTTCATACGCTCGTAGAGTTCCTGACTGTGTTTCAACGCCATCTTGCAAGGTCCGCACCAAGTGCCCCACACATCGACGAGGATGATTTTGCCCTTCCATGGTGCAACGAGCTCGCGCAATATTTGTTCGCCTTCTGTCATGCCCTCAAGGTTGTCGGTAGAGAGCAGGCTGGTAGAGTTGGAAAAGTCCTTGCGAGCGAGGGCATCATACTTCTCGTGCTGTTTCAGTACGTAGTCTCGGAAAGCTGGAATCGTGATCTTTCTTTGCATCCATTCCAATAGTGACTTGGGCAAAGCACGACGATTGTTTTCTATTTGTGAATAGAGTTCGCGAGTGATAAATAGTTCGTGTATGGTCTTATCTGTTGCTACGCTGTCAAGACCGTGTTCCATTTTTATACGGCGTAGTTCTGTGCTAATATTAAATTGATATTTACCGACGATTGTATTGATGGTTTTTACCAGTTCTCCGTTGTTAAATGCGGCTACAATTGCTTTCTTCTGCTCGGAATCTTCGGTTACTTCTACTGCCTGTTTTAACTTCTCGCCTTCTATCATGAATTGATCAAGCGCTGACAATTCATCCTCGGTCAGGGCAATGTCTCCACTGCTTGCCATCTTTTTGATTAAGGCTAAGACCTCTATTTTTTGATCTTTCCCGCTTGAACTGCAAACATCGACATAGTCTCTCATAAAAGAACTGAAACCGCCATGCAGGGTGTAGGGTTTGCCGTGTTGCATCCAAAATTCTTTGCTAACGTGATCTACATAGGCTTTGGGCAAATCGAATCTTTCTGTACAGAAGCGTGCTTGCATTAAGTCGCTACCCAATCCAACTTTGAGCTCTCCGCGAGCGTAGTTGACGTAGCGTTGTGACAAATTGGGGTGGGCTGCGATGAGCGAATCCAATTCGGCATTAGCCTTGGCAAATTTCTGCATACCTTCTGCCAGGAAGTTCATCAATTGTTCTTCGCTTGCTTTTCCCTCTTTTTCTAGCTCATGCATGCTGTGACCGATATAGGGAACGTCGTGGGCGAGGAGTTCGTTTTGCATACGTACGTCGTCGCCCATCATTAGGGTTTGTGCTGTTTTGAAGTCGTGTAGGAGGAAATAGGTCTGACCTGGTTCAAGCACCATGGCTCCACTGTTGTTACCCAAGATTGTTATAGCGTCTGAGGTGTTGAGCAAAGGCAATTTCTTGTAGAATCTGCCTTCCAAATCCAAAGGAATTTCGATACGCTCCTGCTCGTCGGCAAGCAGATTCCTTAGGGCGAGTCTGAATGTTCCGCCATTTTGTTTTTTAGCCAACTCTGGCATATCTTTCAACCAACCGCAGATAGTCACGCTATCGTTTGCGCGGTAACCATTGTCTGCAAATTCGGCGCGGTCGTCGCGTGTGGGATAGTCGGGCAGATATTCTGTGATAATGGGTGAACAACTGAGCGCTTTTGCGCCGTCGATACTGATATTTCTCTTGCCCTTTTTCATTTTGTCAATACGTACTGACAACTGCGATTTGCCGTCAGACAGGAGCAATTCGTATCGGTCCTTTTTCTGCGTTTGCGAAAGGATATCCCATACACGATTATTGTATATTGCATGCTTTTCTGCAAAACCGATAAGCCAATCGCCAGTCGCCTCGTTGCGCCAATAGGTATCGGTGATACCCTGTGGCATGATATTGTTGGGATGGATATTGGTGATCTGCCAACCTGCTGGCTCTATCAAGTCAAAATGCTCAGTGCCTTTGGGAAGTGCATCGAAAACGCAGACAAAATCCAACTGTCCACTTTCGTCGAGGAAAAACTCCTTGTCAAGTTCCAAAAGTGTAGTACCCTTGTCGCCCCACATCGGCATATTTTTGCGTATGGGGTAATGTTTGTCGCCCACTTGTAAGTAGGCTGTCGAAGCCATCTTGATCCAATGTTTTGGACGGAAGTTGACGTGCATCGTCACTTCGGTGCGCTCGTCGCCCATCTTTACTTTGGTGATGCTGAATACGTGCGAGTGACTATTGTAGCCGGTACGGGGATTTTCCCAAACGGTATGTGGGACTTGTGCATAAGCGAAAATAGTGCAGAGAGCAAATAATAAGGTCAGCAATTTAGGTTTCATGGTTTATTTGAGGTTTATTGGTTGTAGGTCATTTAATATATAACGCAGTGGAGTGCGATTTGTAACGCGAGAATTAAGGGATGTATATATCTTAGCTCACTCCACCACCACCGTCTCCTTGTATATTGTGATGGGTTGTTGTGCTTGTAGGACGGCCACTTTTACCCCGAGGTGATCTTCGGGTTCTGTCCAACCGGTGGTGCCTTCAATTTTCTTCAGCCTCACACCTCCGCTCATGATGTCGATGGTCGTGCAATGTTTGGGCAGAGGTGGAAAAATCATGACGCGACAATGCCATTCGCCCGCGACGCCCTCTATCCAGACCGTCTGACCGAGTGGATAACCGATGTATCCGAGGATAGGGTAGACATTACCCGTTTTGCAGTCGCGCAGGTATTGATCTTTACCGCCGTGATAATATTTGCTCGTCCAGTTTAGTTCGTCGATCACTGCCAAATACGTTGCTTCGGGCGTACACCATATAGCCATCTTTTCAAGCCTCGAGGTTTTATAGGGTTGTGCTGCTACGGTGTGCGGGTGGGTATATATGGCGAAGGTGTTGTAGTCGCTCTCGTCATAGTTCACGGCTTGGCGCTTCAATTGAGGTAGGCGAAATTGGGGCACAGTGTCGTAGGTGATTTCCGCTTGTGCCATGCGCTGGATGAGCGCTAATTCAGCAGAGTCGGTGACAACTCGTAAACCTTGGGCATTGATTGAGCCGTCGCTGTTGCGTTCTATCAAGATATATTGTTGTGCTGGCTGCATGGTCTGATGGAAACGGCACGAAGCAATGCCTACGGCGCACAGCATGAGTATGAGGTGAAAGAAGGTCCTTTTCATATTGTTTGAGTAGAGGAAACGTTGGATTTTTATGGGTTTTGCCACTGCGAGACGGTATAGATGTCGCCACTTTGCAGATGATGTGTCACTTGGTAGAGTTGGATGTATCGCGTTGTCTCAGGCAGACGAGGAAATACCACGGTCACTTTGCAATTGGTGCCTTGCTTCCCGTGTAAATGGAAGTAGTGCCATGCTTGTGCGGGAATACTGCGGCGCGCTTTGTAGTGGGCACCTGTAGCAAAGTCGACGATATAACTGTCCGGACCGCCGAAGCGTAACAACTGGTCGTCGCTTTTGATGGGTCTGATGAAGGTGAGGTGCGTCTCGGTTTCGGTATGTGTGATTTGCATACTCTTGTTGTCACTTGCGTCGGGAGTTGGCAAATCGTAGAGAATTGGCCATCCATCTTCAGCGTGGGTGGGACGCTCTGCCGTTTCGTCTTGTTTGTAGGCAACGATTCTCACTTCTGCGATAGATTGAGATTGTTCGGTCGCGGTGCTATCTGATTCGGCTTTAACCTTGAGTGAGTCCACTTTGCCCTTGGTGTCTGTGGTATCTTTCTCAATATTTATAGTGTCGGTCAAACCCTTTGACGTGCAGGTGTCCAAGTCTGCCGCTACCATAGTGCTGTCTATGCCGTGAACGAATGGTTCTGCCTGCTGGATTTGCAGGACAATTGACCGCTCGTTGGGAAAAGCGTACAACACGAATACACCGCAGAGCAACAGCAACCAAGTCGTAGCCATCGCCTTGCGCCATCTGCCGACGGGTGCAGATGATTGTTGCTTCATTTCGAGGAAGCGACGGCGTATCAGGGATTTTGCAAAACCATTGGCAACAATGCTCGACGATTCGCCGATTTCGCCCAAGAGCAGAGTTTGATAGGTGTGCAGATCTTCACCTGCGCTCAGCACCATGCGGTCTGCTTCGTATTCGTGCAGGTCTCGCAGCGCCTTGCGTACATACCACAGCAAGGGGTTGAACCATAGCAGGCGCACCATCACTTCGATACACAACACATCAATATAGTGGGCGCAGGTGATATGGGCTTTTTCGTGGCTGATGAATACCTTTTCGGCTTCAGACGTACGATTGAGGGGCAAGAATATCGTGCGCCAAAAAGAAAATGGCGTGTTGATATGCGAGGAGCGGATGATGCGATAGCCGTCATCGCTGACTGTAGATGGCATACGGCGCATCTTGTGATACATCAGTAGCAGAGAAGAAATCATCCCCAATATCAAAATTACTGATACACCACAAATGCCAAGTAATGCCCATTCAATATATACATGTATAGTGCGAGATGAACTCAGAGCCGTTGCTCGCTCAGGTTCGTTAGCAGGTGTTGCTATTGCTGTTTGTGCAGGAGTGGTTGTAGCAGGTGTCTCTTGCACCATGATGTGCCTTTCGGGATATTTAGCCAGATAAGCGTCGGCCTCTTCTTGATTCATTTGCATGATCAAGGGAGCTTGATCCTGCGCATAGTAATGGTGTATAGCCATAGTGCAGAGTTGCACCAAGCACACCAAGGGAATGGCCAGCAAATAGCGACGCATGAAGCGGTAGCTGTGCTTGCGTGACAAAAACAGGTGATAGAATGACAGCAGCAGTAGGGATGTAGCAATGAGCCACCCGTAGCCGTATAGGTAGGGAAGGAATTCTTTCAACATAATCGGTTGTGGTTTGGTAAGCAGTTGATGCCGTGGGTGTATGATGTCAGGGCGTGAGTCTTACTCCTCGCTCATTTCATCCAATATCTTTTGCAATTCCTCCTTGCTCAGCTTTTCGCTCTTCACGAAGTAAGAGAAGAAACTACGCACCGAACCATGGAAGAGCGATTCGCGCGTCTCGTGCATAAAACTATTGATGTAGTCCTCGCGAGAGAGTAGGGGGTGAAATACGTGGGCTTTGCCCTTACGCACAGGTTGTACCACCGCCTTGCGTGTCAGTACTTGCATCACCGTCAGCACTGTGGTATATGCCGGTTTGGGTTCGCCCATTACTTCGATGAGTTCACTTACTGTCGCTTCGCCTTTGTCCCAAAGGATATTCATCAGTTGCAATTCTGCCTTAGTCAAATTCTTTTGCATATTCTATTTATTTATGGATCTATAGTGAATTGTTTATTTCGTTTTAGTCTTTTTGTTGTTCAATTAAATTTGCTTTATTGTTGTCTTGCGGTGCAAATTTATTAAACAATATTCATTTACCCCCCCCATTAGTTAAAAGTTGTTAACAACGAAGGAGTTCTAATTTTTTCAGTATTTGAGCTTGTGATTTGTTTTCTACTGCAAATATAGTAGGTTGATTTATTTCAGCAAAATCTTTCTACGATAAATATAGTATTTACCTACGATATTTATAGTATTTTAAGATTTCGTAGCGATTTTTTCTATTTTTGAGTGAAAAAAGTGACGTCTGAAACGCAGTAAAGCAGGGTGGGGAGCACGTGCGATTTGGGGTAAGAAAAAAAGGTTAGACCTTGTTGAAAAAAAGTCTAACCTTTTTTAAAAAAACCTTGACCTTTTTTGAAAAAGGTCTTGGTTTGTGAAATCAGCTATTTTTATGATTTAATTTTGGCAATATGCTTTCAGTTTATCCAGTACTTTTGTAGCCGCCTCTCTGCCTTGGTCATAAATGTGCTGCATGGCTTCTGCCGATATGCCAAAGTGTCCCACTTCAATAGACTGGTGTGGGCGAATCACGATGCATCGGCCTGCACGCTCCTCGGCTTTCACATACTCCAATTGGGCATTGTACATCTCGTGACGCTGAGCCATTGCCTTGACCAGTTCAGGAAATTTGCGATACTTCCTTTTCATCACCGAGAGCAGCGGCATGGGTTTCTTCAGATAGCCTTCGGGTTGTGTCAGGACGACCATATTTTTGTCATAACCCTTGTCTTGAAAAAACTTCAATGGAATAGAATCCGAGATGCCGCCGTCCAGATATTTCTTGCCGTTCATCTCGACCATTTCTGCGACGAGGGGCATCGATGCGCTGGCACGTATCCATTCGAACAGTGTATGGCTGCCCTCCTTGCAGTGCTGATAGTGCGCCTTGCCCGTTGCCACATCTGTGCAAACCACATGATACTCCATCGGACTAGTCTCGAAGGTCGGTGTGTCGAACACGTCATATTGAGTGGGTACGATGTGGTAGGTAAATTCGGCGTTGTAGTAATTGCCAGTGCGTAGCAGTGAACCAAATCCGCAATACCGCTTGTCGCCAGCAAATTGTTTGTTGTAGCGAATGGCTCGCCCAATTTGTCCAGTGACGTAGTTGCAACCAAAGCAAGCACCGGCCGATACGCCCACGATACCATCAATAGGAATGCCCTGCTCCATCATGACGTCCATCACGCCGGCTGAAAACAAGCCACGCATGGCGCCGCCCTCCAATACTAAACCTATCTTGTGCATATCAATGTTTTTCTTTCAAATAGTCATTAAATCGTTCTGAAAAATAAAGGAACTGGTACTTGATGCCGTTCAGCCAATAATTCCAGCTATGACCTCCTGGGCGCGAAGTGAAATCGTGTGGGATACCAGCCTCTAATAGTTTTTTGTGCATATTGCAATTGACCTGATAGAAGAAGTCGCTTGCCCCGCATTCGAAGGTGATATTCAACTGTCCCGGCTTCAATAGGTGCGTCATGTTGATGACAGTGCTTTCCTCCCAACGTTCGGGATACTTATCATAGGCACCCAGTCGGCCAGCTATATTCCAGCTCTTAGGGAATGGGCGAATATCCAATCCACCCGAAAGGCTCCCGACATTTGCAAAAAGGTCTTGGTGTCGGAATGCAATATAAAACGCACCATGTCCACCCATCGAAAGCCCAGTGATAGCTCTGAATCGACGATCCTCGATAGTGGCGTAATTGTGGTCGACGTAGGGAATCAATTCTTTTGAAACAAACGTCTCGTAGCAATAGCCCTGTTCGATGGGACTATCAAAATACCAACTATCATGACCTCCGTCTGGCATCACGACTACTATATTATATATGTCAGCTAATTTTCCTACGACTTCGCCTCTGCTCCAACCCTTATGATTGTCCCCGTGGCCGTGGAGCAAATATATTGTGGGATAGGTGTGGTTTGTGCTATAACTTTGTGGTGTGATGATATTCACCGGAATTGGCTTTTTCATACTCTTGCTCCAAACTTTTGCCTCTCCTAAATTATAGGCGAGGGTCGTGGTGGTGCATAGTATCAAACCAAGAAGTGTCAAAAGTGTCTTTTTAATGAGCATTGTGTGTAAACATTTACGTGTTTAAAAAGCAATGCAAATTTAGTTTAACTTGTTGGAATGGCAATGTAAAAAGTGATTTTTGCTGCTAAATGAGAAGTATCGATCTGTATTGCTCTTCTATGATCAAAAGATTCTTTAGATAAATCTAATTTTATTTATAGCACAAAGTTTGTGTTATATTGTTTTATCTTCATATATTTGTAGCTTGACTGATGAAGAAGTTGAAATTCTTGAAGGTTTTACTGAATCACAATTAGCTGAATTGTCCTTTACTTTAAGTTCCGCGTATAATGATGCTGCTACAACCGAATCAGTAACTTCAGAAGATATATACGATTGTCTAAAATATGCTTTAGGTATTGATTGCATCCTTGAACTATTTGCAATGGATCCAAATCAAACAGCCATAGGATTATATATAAATGGAACCAAACGGTTAATGACAGCAAAAACTGCAAAACAGATAATTAAAGCTATCGGAACACGCTCTTTAGGGGTTGCTTGGGTTGCTTGGGCAGTTTATGATTTTGCAGATTGTATCAAGAATAAAAAGGAAGAAAAAATGGATAAAATCAAAGAAACGTGCCTATATGCTTTTTTAATATTCGCTATGGGTGGTAAATTTTTAGAAGTAAAGTGGATGGTGATTGTAGGTAGTATCATCTTTTGGATATATTTCCTAAGTGTGATCTACTTGATATGGACTAATCGTAAAGAGGTGGGACAGTTAAAACCTGCTCTAAAAAAATATTTAGGCGATTTGTACGTTTTAGCATTGCCGATTTTGTTGTTGCTCGTTGAATTAGTTATGGTTGTTTTAAAGTAAAAAATAGTGTCTCCAAAAAACGGTGCGTCAAGACTCAATGACTTGGCGCACCGTCTTTATTATGCCTTCACTTCTGCCCTATGCCGTAGTGGATTCACTTGTTGCGTCTTCACCTTCTGCAGGAGGCGTCGTTGTCGCGTTTTGCTTTTGTTTCTCTTGTTCCTTCGCATTTTTGGCGCACGTAGCATTCGCATAACGGTGTTTAGGTAGCATAAAAAAGCAGGAAGAACCTTTTCGGAACTTCCTGCTTTTAAGTTTATGCTATTTGGATTAGCCTACCCACTTCACGTAAGAGAAATCTTGACGATAGGGGAGGTTAGCATTCTTAGGATACATACGGAAACCAACCTTGAACGAACCAGCTACGTCGAGGCTTGTAGTCAATTCGAATGTGTGGAGGTTGCCTTCGCGCTTAACCATCTGCATAGGAATAGTAGTCTGGATCACGTCGCGGTCTTCGATGTTTTCGATAACAACGAGTTCGATACCTACAGCATCATCAAGGCCTTGTTCGTCTACGATGTGCTTGATAGTGAAGTCTTGACCAGAAACGATGTTGTTGAGGTTTTCCAAACCTTCAGAAGCTACGACGTTGATGTTGTCCCAACGTTCTGCTACACATTGCTTCCAAGCAGCGATTTCCTTAGCCAACTTGTTGTCGTCCTTAGCCAATACCTTGAAACGAGCAGCTTCCTTGTTGTAGAAACGATCGTAGTAGTCGTCGAGCTGACGCTTCATAGTGTATTGAGGAGCGATTTGAGCGATAGAATTCTTCACTGTCTTCACCCAACCTTCGCTGTAACCCTTAGCACCGCGAGCATAGTAGAGAGGAATGATCTCTTGTTCGAGGAGCGAGTAGATAGTAGCAGCGTCGAGACGGTCTTGGTGTTCTTGGTTTTGGTAAGTACGCTTGTCGGTCAAAGCCCAACCTGCGCCTGGACGATAACCTTCGTACCACCAACCATCGAGTACAGAGAGGTTCACGACACCGTTCATGAGTGCCTTTTCGCCAGATGTACCAGATGCTTCGAGAGGACGAGTAGGAGTGTTCATCCAAATATCAACACCAGATACGAGGCGGTGAGCCAATTCCATATCGTAGTTGTCGAGGAAGATAATCTTACCGATGAACTCAGGACGTTGTGAGATTTCGTAGATACGCTTGATCAAACCTTGACCTGCACCGTCAGCGGGGTGAGCCTTACCTGCGAAGAGGAATTGTACTGGGTAGTCAGGATTGTTAACGATCTTAGCCAAACGATCCAAGTCTGAGAAGAGGAGGTGAGCACGCTTGTAAGTAGCGAAACGACGAGCGAAACCAATGAGCAATGCATTAGGATTGATCTTGTCGAGCAATGATACTACGCGGCTGGGATCACCTTGGTTCTTCAACCATGTATCGCGGAAACGATTGCGGATGTAGTTGATGAGCTTCATCTTCAATGCGCAACGAGTTTCCCAAACTTCCTTGTCAGATACTTCGTAGATCTTTTCCCAGATCTTCATGTTGCTTTGGTCGCCCATGAAGCTCTTGTCGAAGTGCTTGCAGTAGAGTTCCTTCCATTCGCTTGCAGCCCAAGTTGGGAAGTGAACACCGTTAGTCACGTAGCTTACGTGGCTTTCGTTTTCTTGCAAGTTGTAGTCGTTGTAGTAAGTGTCGTGGTCGCGGATTTCGTATTCGCGGCGTGGTTCGTCTGGCATATAGCCTGGCCATGTGCCCTTGAACATCATTTGAGATACCTTACCGTGCAACCAGCTCACACCATTTACTTCTTGACAAGTCTTGCAGAGGAATACAGACATAGAGAACTTTTCGTTCTTGTCTTCTGGATTCATACGACCGAGGCCCATGAATTCGTCCCAAGTGATGCCGAGTTTGCCAGCGAAAGAATCCATGTACTTGCGGAAGAGACCTTCTTCGAAGTAGTCGTGACCAGCAGGTACAGGAGTGTGTACTGTATAGAGAGAAGATGCCTTAACCAATTCGAGTGCTTCGAAGAAGTTGAGACCGCTTGCTACGTAGTCAACGAGACGTTGAGCGTTGCAAAGTGCAGCGTGACCTTCGTTGCAGTGGTATACATCCTTAGTGATACCGAGCTTTTGGAGCATCAACATACCACCGATACCGAGGAGGTATTCTTGCTTGATACGGTTTTCCCAGTCACCACCATAGAGAGCTGATGTGATGCCAGCGTCGAATGGTGAGTTCATACCGTTGTCTGTATCGAGGAGGTAGAGAGATACACGACCCACGTTGACACGCCATACACTTGCGTGAACGGTGTAGCCAGGGTAGGGCACATCTACTACAACTTGGTTGCCGTTTTCATCCAACACACGGTCGATAGGCAGACGGTCGAAGTTTTGTGCATCGTAGTTAGCGATTTGCTGACCTTCCATCGAGAGCGTTTGAGTGAAGTAGCCGTGACGATACAAGAAACCTACAGCACACATGTCTACGTTTGAGTCAGATGCTTCCTTGATGTAGTCACCAGCCAATACACCGAGACCACCAGAGTAGATCTTGAGCACTGAGTTCAAACCGTATTCCATACAGAAGTAAGCCACGCTGGCACGCTTAGCGTTAGGCTTCACGTCCATATATGCGCGGAAGTTCTTGTACACCTTTTCGATGCTTGCCAACATTACTTTGTCTTCTGCGATTTCTTCGAGACGTTCGTAAGAAATACGGCTGAGCAATTCTACGGGATTCTTACCGCACTTTCTCCAAAGCTTAGCGTCAATGCTTTCGAAAAGATCAGTAGCCTCATTGTTCCAAGACCACCAAAGGTTGTGCGCGATTTCGTCGAGCACTTTGAGCGACTCGGGCAAGTGGCTCTTTACGCTCACCATCTTCCAAGTAGGCTCATTTGATTTGCAAAGTTTAACGTTCATGATTGATTGTTTAATACAATATATTTATTTTATAGATTTGCTTTTTGATCGATTGCGATTAAGGTTTAGCAATTAAGTCCCCTTGGGCATAAATTACTAAGACAAGACCCCTAATTTCTCGCTCGTTCGTTAGCCCTCAACATTCTTAAGCGCAAAAGCGTATGCCTCGAAGTAATACTTGATGAAGTGCTTCCATTGTGCTTTGTCAGCAATAGCCGCCGCATTCTTTCTAATATTATTACGTTCGGTTTTAGGCATCACTGTCATAGCCTTGATAGCGCCGCAGATAGTGCTTGCCACTTCATAGTAGTTGTCGTCGTCGCGGTGGATCACTTGCACACCATCTTTCAGTGCGCCCTCATGACCCAGGATCTCGTTCACCCATTGGCCGAAGCCCGACAAGTCCGTTGTGATACAAGGTGTCTTGAATGCACAACTTTCCAGCGGAGTGTAGCCCCAAGGTTCGTAGTATGAAGGGTACAGACAGAGGTCGTTGGCTGCCAAAAGATCATAGTAGGGCATATTGAAGATACCATCTTCTCCCTCCAAGTAGCAAGGGATCAATACCACCTTGACAGGGTCGGCAGGAGTGTTCCATAAGCCCAAGTCTTTGATCAGGCACAGGATGCGGTCCTCATTTATATTATATAAGTCGTGTGTGATCATAGGAGTGGGCAACGCTTCGTCGAACTTGCTGTTCTTGTCGTTCAAGCGTTCCACCAAGTCTTGACGAGGTTCCTTTGTCCAGCAGGGCACTTCAATTAATGCCAACACTTTGTCCGACACCAATTGTTCGCCAGCACCGATTGCTTCCTTCATTTGTGCGTTCAACTGTGCCAATGCTTCCATGTATACATCAAAGCCCTTGCAGCGGAAGTCGTTTCTGCCCGAAGTGCTGACGATCAGTGTGCTGTCTGCCAACTTTTCGCCGATCAGTCGGCTTGCTACATTCAGGATGCACGCACGAGCCTCCTTGCGCTTCTTGGTAAAGTCAGCGCCCTTGGGCACAAAGTCGTCCTCAAAGCCATTTGGCAATACCACATCGGCAGGTTTATCCAGCAACTGTTTGCACTCGCGGTCTGTGAATGTGCTTACCGTAGTGAAGCAGTCAGCGCCGTGAGCACTTTGCTTTTCGATGCTGTGCTTAGCTTCCATCGAAAGTTCGTGCGACATCTGGTCGCCGTTGTAACCTTCAAAATATTTGTAGAGCAATTTGTTATTACCAGCGATAGAGCGTCCCATGCTCGTAGCGTGGGTTGTAAAAATCGTAGCCACGCGTGGCTGTGCCTTCTTCAAAAACAACATACCCAAGCCCGACATCCATTCGTGAGCCTGGTATACGATCTTCTTGGTCTTGCCAATGCAATTTTCTGTTACGATTTCTACAAATTTTCCAGCAGCATAGCTAAACATAGACGCTTCGTCGTAGTCGCCGTATGCCTTAATCGAATCTACTTGGAAGTATTCCCATGCCTGAGCATAGATATCGTTCTTGTCTGCCATCAAGGGTTGGAAATCCACCAATACAGCGATAGGCTGACTGGGTACGTTCCATCTACCGATGCGTACGTTCAAACCCGCCTTAGCAGAGGCAGTTCTCCACTTGGGTAGCAACTTTTTGTCTTCTTGGAAAATGTTTTCACCTTGGCCCAATTCGGGACCAATAAAAATAACCGTACCTTCGATTTCGCTTTGCAAAGTGTTGGCACGCGTAGAGAGTACGGTGTGGATACCGCCTACCTTGTTGCACACTTCCCAACTGGTTTCGAAGATATAGTCAGGGGTTAAGTCATTCTTTATCATGGTCTAATTTTTGCACGTGCAAAGTTAATAAATATTTATTAGTGTGCGCACGATATTTCGCTTTATTCTCAACTTTATGGCATTTATCTGTCATTCTGTAAAGTGGAGATACATTTTTTAACGGTAATATGCCGTCTGCCTCTTTCTTGTATCGTAGAAAATAAAACTGGATTTTATGCTAAATGCTTATTTTTTAATGAAAAAGGGAAATCTGATCATGAAATGAAACGGATACAAAAAAGGCTGTACCGATGATGTGATGAAACTCCGAGTAAAGTAAGATTTGAGCGCCCGCACTACCTTTGTAATCCGACCCTACATCACAAATGCGATGCATATCGGCACGCCATCGGCAAGTGTAGCATTCTCGGCGTTTAAAAGTAATTGATGAGAATCCCAATCGAACCGGTACAGCTTTGTATCGGCAAAGATAAAAACTTTCCTTCGTGTTGCCAAACTTTTTATACGGATTTTCTCTTCTTCTGATAGATTGATATTTGTTTTGAGTATTTTGACCATAATAAGATTCATTTTCACAAACCAAGACCTTGTTTAAAAAACATTAGACCTTTTTTTAACGAGACGTCGCGAAATTTTAAAATGGTCTTGGTTTTTTTGATGGTGTTTTTATATAGATAAATATATGGGCTTTTAAGGGGCGCTATTATAGAATATGTATATCATTTTGTCATTTTTGGATGGTTTTTTCTTACTTTTCTGTCTCTGTTTGGTAGATTTTATTTATCTTTGTCCAATAGACTTAATGACTAATAGAATGACGATGAATATGGCTATATTGAATGTAGAAGAACGCAACGAATTACGCAGAAATCTCTTTGCCCTTTATCGCAATAGCAGTTTGAAATTTGGACGAAATGATTGGTCGACGCTGGCGGATTTTATTCAAAAGCATTCGCCCGAAGTACCCGTGCGCGATGAATTCGGTTTGTCGAAATTGGTGTGTGCTGTGGCTACGATTCGCTTGGCTGTAGATGCTATTGGATTGAAGGGAAATGTGCTGTCGGCTTACCTGATCGATCAGGTGTGCGAGGGCGTAGATATCGTGGTAGTGCAAGAGGGTTTTGGTCAGGAGATTGCAGATGCAGTTTCAGCCTTTCGTCGTATAGATGCTTTGGAAATTAAGGCGGAAACTGTTAAGACAGACAACTTCCGCAATCTGCTGGTTAGTCAAGCCGGAGATATGCGCGTGGTGTTGATCCTCATAGCAAAATGTGTAGACTTGATGCGTCGTATCCGTGATACACAGGCAGAAGATGCCAAACTGCGCGTGTCCACCGAGGCGGCTTATATCTACGCTCCCCTGGCGCACAAGTTGGGGCTGTACAAGTTGAAGAGCGAACTCGAGGACTTGTCGCTGAAATATTTGGAGCACGAGGCCTATTATATGATCAAGGACAATCTCAATGCTACCAAGCGCAGTCGCGACGCCTATATCGAGCGTTTCATTGACCCTATCCGCAAGGCTTTGGACGAGCACGGCTACAAATATCACATCAAGGGACGCACGAAGAGCATCCACTCCATTTGGCAGAAGATGAAGAAGCAAGGATGTGGCTTCCACGGTGTATTCGACCTCTTTGCGATACGTATTATATTAGACGTGCCACAGTCTCGTGAAGTGGCAGAATGTTGGAACGTTTTCTCTATTGTGACTCACCCCTACGAAACGGATACACGACGCCTGCGCGACTGGATCACCGTACCCAAAAGCAATGGTTATATGAGTCTGCACATCACGGTGCGAGGCCCAGAAGATAAATGGGTGGAAGTGCAAATTCGCTCCGAACGTATGGACGAAATTGCAGAAAATGGCTTGGCGGCACACTGGCGCTACAAGGGAGTGAAGAGTAGTGGCGGAGGCGTAGACGGCTGGCTGGCTGATATTCGTGCAGCACTCGAGACGGGCAACGAACAGCTTCTTTCTGATAGCCTTTCTACGGATGCAAAAAAGCGTGAGATTTATGTATTTACGCCTAAGGGAGATCTCTTTCGTTTACCTCCTCAATCCACTGTCCTTGACTTCGCCTACCACATCCATACGGCTGTGGGCAATAGATGTGTCGGAGCGCGTATCAATGGACGCGTAGCTTCGATTCGTCAGGTGCTGAATAGTGGCGAAAAGGTGGAAATCCTGACATCAAATACACAGACGCCGAAGAAGGATTGGGAAAGTGTCGTGGTATCCACTCATGCTAAAGCCAAAATTCGTGCTGCTGTCAAGGATCTTCAAACACGTGACACCGTGATGGCGCGTGAAATCCTGGAGCGTAAGTTGAAAAACCGCAAGATTGATTGGGATGAAAGCGTGGTGAATCAATTGATTCGCAAGGCGGGATTTAAGGAAGCTGGTGACTTCTATCGTGCGATTGCAGAAGAGACTGCAGACCTCAATGATTTGATAGAATTGTATCAAGAGTTGGCACGTCGCGAAGCCGGTACTGCGGAACGTGCGGCAACTCGCTCGGCAGAGGAATTCAGTATGACCGAGGAGATGAGGGAGCGTGTGCAGCACACAGGCGAGGATGTCCTGGTGATCGACCGCAACCTGAAGGGCCTGGACTTCCAGATGGCGCGTTGCTGCAACCCTGTCTACGGCGACGAAGTCTTTGGTTTCGTAACCATTGGCGGCGGTATAAAAATACACCGCACGACTTGCCCCAATGCGCCTGCTTTGCGCGATAGATTTGCCTACCGCATTGTGCCCGCACGTTGGGCAGGAAAGGGTAGTGGTAAGTATACGATTACCCTGAAAGTCATTGGTCAAGATGATTTGGGTATTGTAAATAATATTACCTCTATTATCTCAAAGGAACAGCGCATCATGCTGCGTAGCATCAATATTGATTCGCACGCCGGACTCTTCTCTGGTATCCTGACGGTGATGGTGGATGATACGCAGGTGCTGAATGCTTTGATTAAGAAGTTGCGCACGGTCAAGGGAGTAAAGGCTGTGTCGCGTATGTAGGCGCTGATGGTGGATTTCGCCTCCAGACCTATCTGAAATTGGAGGATACGCCTTGTGCTGCTTTTCTCGCTCTTCGCGATACATAATATATATAACAAGAAAAAGACCTCGAGGAATCCCGAGGTCTTTTGTTGTTTGAAAAATCTTTTCGATTAGAGTGGATTATTTCTTTTCAGCTTCAGCGTTAGCAGCTTCAATCATTTCCTTACTTGGGAGGATATATACTTCAACGCGGCGATTCTTTTCTTGACCTTCAGCAGTTGCATTATCAGCTACTGGGTTAGCTTCGCCTGCACCAACAACGTGGATGATGTAGTTCTTGTCATAACCACTAGCGAGGAGTTGCTTTTCAACAGCTTGTGCACGCTTCAAAGAAAGTTCTTCATTCTTTTTCTTGCTTTGTTCTGCAGTGCAGTTCTTCCAAGGTTGGTTGTCAGTATAACCAGCAACAGCAATATTAAATGTGTTGTCTTCAGCCTTGAGCTTAGTAACGAATGTGTTGATATCTGCAGTAGCTGTAGCGCTCAAAGCACTCTTACCAGTTTGGAACAAGATACCTGATTCGAATGTAGCCTTAACGTATTGAGTACCGTCAGCAGCAGTAAGGATTTCAGCTTGAGCCTTTGCAGCTTCAGCAGCAGCCTTAGCCTTATCCATCTTGTGTCCGATCAATGTACCTGCAGTTGTACCTACAGCCACACCTACAGCAGCACCGATAGCAGCACCTTTACCTTTGTTGCCGTCCTTTGCAATCAAAGCACCTACCAATGCACCGAGTGCACCACCACTTGTGCTACCGATCAAACCGCCCTTACCCAAGTTGCTCATGTTACAACCAGAGAATACCATTGTTGCGCTCAACAAAAGCGCAGAAAGCTTCATACCTTTCATGTTTTTTTGTTTTATGGGTTAATAATGTTTTCTTGAATGACGCAAAGGTAAAAAAATATTTCTTAACTTTGCACAAAATTGATAAAAAAAGTAAAATAATACATATATGGCAAAAGAATTGAAGAATTTGACAAAGCGTAGCGAAGATTACTCAAAGTGGTACAACGAGCTCGTCGTCAAAGCAGACTTAGCAGAACAATCTGATGTACGTGGCTGTATGGTAATCAAACCATACGGTTATGCTATTTGGGAAAGAATACAGCAAGATTTGGATGCACGCTTCAAGGCGACTGGTGTGCAAAATGTACAATTCCCTATGCTCATCCCAAAGTCATTCCTGTCAAAAGAAGCAGAGCACGTAGAAGGCTTTGCGAAGGAGTGTGCGGTCGTGACTCACTATCGCTTGAAGGCTAATGAGACTGGTGATGGCGTAGTGGTTGACCCTACAGCTAAGTTGGAAGAAGAATTGATCATTCGCCCTACTTCGGAAACAACGATTTGGAATACCTATCGCAAATGGATTCACTCTTGGCGCGACCTGCCTCTGTGCTGCAACCAATGGTGTAATGTGATGCGTTGGGAAATGCGTACACGTCTTTTCTTACGCACCAGCGAATTCCTTTGGCAAGAAGGACATACTGCTCACGCTACTCGCGAGGAAGCTGTGGAACGTACAGAACAAATGCTCAACGTCTACGCCGATTTTGCCAAGGAAGTGATGGCTATGCCCGTAGTTCGCGGTGTAAAGAGTGAGACAGAACGCTTCGCCGGAGCCTTGGACACATATACTATCGAGGCTATGATGCAAGATGGCAAGGCGCTGCAAAGCGGTACAAGCCACTTCCTGGGTCAAAACTTCGGCAAAGCTTTCAATGTACAATTCGTTGACAAAAACAACCAATTGGAATATGCTTGGGCTACATCATGGGGTGTAAGTACACGCTTGATGGGTGCTCTTGTCATGACTCACTCGGACGACAATGGCTTGGTGCTCCCTCCACGTCTCGCTCCTATCCAGGTGGTCATTGTACCTATTTATAAAGGTGACGAAGAGCTCAATGCTTTCAACGAAAAACTTGGTGTTTTGGCTGCACGCTTGGAAGCAAGAGGTATTCGTGTGAAGTATGACAATGCCGACAATAAGCGCCCAGGATTTAAGTTTGCCGACTACGAACTCAAGGGTGTCCCTGTACGTCTCGTAATGGGTGGTCGCGACCTGGAAAATGGTACCATTGAATTGATGCGCCGTGATACACTTGAAAAGGAAACTCGCACTTTCGATGGCATCGAAGATTACGTAGTAAACTTGTTGCAAGAAATACAAGACAATATATATAATAAGGCTAAGACTTACTTGGACGAACACATTTATCCTTGCGACAACTACGAAGAGTTCAAGGAGCGTATCAAGGAGGGGGGCTTCTTCCTTTGCCCATGGGATGGCACCGAGGAGACCGAGGCGCAAATCAAGGCGGAAACTCAAGCCACAATCCGTTGCGTGCCATTCGGCTATAGCCAGGACAATTTGGGCGTCGATATGGTTAGTGGCAAACCTGCTAAGTGTCGCGTACTTATTGCTAGAAGTTATTAATCAATCGAGCCTTATCCCCACCATCGGGACAAGGTGTAGATTAGAACAAGAAAAAACTCTCACATCAGGTATTTATTGCCTGTCGTGGGAGTTTCTTTTTTATAAAGTTTATTGAGTAAAAAAAGTCCAGCAATGTGGGGGGAATATTCGGGAGAATTGTACTTTTGGGGAATGGTGTCGTATCTCAAATACTTAATGTCCGCTACAAAAATATTATGACAAACTCAACCATCCTCACTCTTTTTTTGTATATTTGCGACCTGACTACTTTGAAATACACATATATATATATTAAGAAAAACACAGAAATATGAGTCTGAAAATTATTGTACTTGCCAAGCAAGTGCCTGACACTAGAAATGTGGGAAAGGATGCGATGACGGCCGGGGGTACGGTGAATCGTGCCGCACTGCCTGCTATCTTTAATCCCGAAGACCTGAATGCGCTGGAACAAGCGCTTCGATTGAAGGATCAACATCCTGGTTCGACAGTGACAGTGCTGACCATGGGCTTGCCCAAGGCTGCTGACGTGCTACGCGAAAGCCTCTATCGTGGTGCCGATGCTGGTGTATTGTTGACCGACCGTGCATTGGGTGGTGCGGATACCTTGGCGACAAGTTATGCACTCAGCCAAGCTATCAAGAAAATTGGTATGCCGGATATCATCGTAGGCGGACGTCAAGCTATCGACGGCGACACAGCACAAGTGGGTCCACAGGTGGCTCAAAAGCTGGGCTTGGATCAAGTGACCTACGTGGAAAGCGTGGAAAGCGTAGTGGATGGCAAAGTGACATTGGTGCGCCGTATCGATGGTGGTGTGGAAAGGGTCGAAGCCCCCTTGCCCCTGCTGATCACCGTGACTGGTTCGGCTGCTCCTTGCCGTCCATGCAATGCAAAGCGTGTGATGAAGTATAAGCGTACTACTGCGCCTATCGAACGTACTGCTGATATGCCCTATGCAGAGGAATACGACAAGAAACCTTACCTCGCCTTGACCCAATGGGGTGCGGCCGATATCGATGCCGACTTGCAACAATGTGGCATGGCAGGGTCGCCTACCAAAGTGAAGGCGGTGCAAAATATCGTGTTCAAAGCAAAGGAAAGCAAACAACTCACCGCTGCTGATGCCGAGGTGGAGGGTTTGATCAAAGAATTGCTCGAAAGCCATACTATAGGTTGACGAGTTGACGAGTTAAAAAGGTTGAACGAGGAACGTTAAAGATTAATGGTTAAAGTTTAATGGTTAACGTTAATTGTTAAAGTTTAATGATCAACAAACCTTGTTCCTCGTTGAAAAACATTTACAAAAGGAAAATCATGAACAACGTATTTGTATATTGCGAAATAGATAAATATACTGTCGAGGAAGTCTCATACGAACTCCTGACTAAGGGCCGCAAATTGGCCAACGAATTGGGTGTGCAACTCGAGGCCGTAGTTGCTGGCACCGACATCAAGGGTAAGGTGGAACAGGAGATTTTGTCCTATGGCGTGGACACACTGCACGTCTTTGATGCCGAAGGGCTCTACCCCTATACCACCAAGCCTCACACCAGCATTTTGGTGAATTTGTTCAAAGCAGAGCAACCTCAGATTTGCTTGATGGGTGCTACAGTTATCGGTCGTGACCTTGGCCCCCGCGTCAGTTCGTCATTGCACAGTGGTCTGACTGCCGACTGCACAGCCTTGGAAATCGGTGAATACGACGACCGCAAATCTGGCAAGCACTACGACGGCTTGCTCTACCAAATCCGTCCTGCTTTTGGTGGCAATATCGTAGCGACAATCGTCAACCCCGACAATCGCCCACAGATGGCGACTGTGCGTAGCGGTGTGATGAAGGCTGAAAAGGTCGACGACAATTACAATGGCGAAGTGGTGTACCATGAAGTGGAAAAATATGTAGCACCCGAAGACTACGTGGTGCGAGTGATTGAACGCCATGTGGAAAAAGCCAACAACAACCTGAAGGGCGCACCCATCGTGGTGGCTGGCGGATACGGCGTAGGCTCGAAAGAAGGGTTTGACCTATTGCAGAAGTTGGCAGATGAATTGCATGGCGAGGTGGGTGCCACACGTGCTGCCGTTGATGCAGGCTATTGCGAGCACGATCGCCAAATCGGACAAACTGGTGTGACCGTTCGACCAAAGGTCTATATCGCCTGCGGCATCAGTGGTGCCATCCAGCACGTTGCTGGTATGAAGGAAAGCGGCATCGTGATTTCAATCAACACCGACCCCAATGCACCAATCAACCAATTGGCAGACTATGTCATCACTGGTTCAGTAGAAGAAGTCGTGCCCAAAATGATTAAATATTATAAGGAAAATAGTAAGTAAGGTTGACGAGCTGACGAGTTTACAAGTTGACGAGTTGACAGGTTGACAAGTGCTCGTTTACTAGTCTACCAAAAACTTGTTTACCCAAAACTCGTCTACTAGTCCACTAAAAACTCGTCTACTTTATTAAAAATATAGACTACAATGGCAAATTGTTATAGTGACCATCCCGAATTGCGCTTTGAGATGAATCATCCGCTCATGAAGCGCATTGTGGAACTCAAGGAAAGAGACTTCCGCGACAAAGATACTTTTGACTACGCACCCCTCGATTTCGAGGATGCAATGGACAGTTATGACCGCGTCCTGGATATCGTGGGCGAAATCACAGGCACGACTATCGCCGACAATGCAGAGGGCGTAGATATCGAAGGTCCTCACCACGAGGGCGACCGTGTGCGCTATGCCAGCGGCACAGCTGAAAATCTGAAAGCCATGGTTGGCGCTGGTATGAATGGTATGACGATGCCTCGCAAGTACGACGGCTTGAACTTCCCCATCACCCCATACACCATGTGTGCCGAAATCGTGGCAGCAAAGGATGCTGGATTTGGCAACATTTGGAGCTTGCAGGATTGTATCGAAACCTTGTACGAATTCGGCAACGAGGACCAACACAGCCGTTTCATCCCTCGCATTTGTGCAGGCGAAACAATGTCGATGGACTTGACCGAACCCGACGCAGGTTCCGACTTGCAGAGCGTGATGCTCAAGGCGACCTACGATGAAGCAGAAGGTTGCTGGCGACTGAACGGCGTGAAGCGCTTCATTACCAACGGTGACGCTGATCTACACCTCGTTTTGGCACGTTCGGAAGAAGGTACAACAGACGGACGCGGTCTGTCGATGTTTATCTACGACAAGCGCGACGGCGGTGTGAACGTGCGCCGCATCGAGCACAAGCTCGGTATCCACGGATCGCCCACCTGCGAATTGGTGTACAAGAATGCCAAGGCAGAACTCTGCGGCGACCGCAAATTGGGTCTGATCAAATACGTCATGGCGCTCATGAATGGTGCGCGCCTCGGTATTGCGGCACAAAGTGTCGGTCTCTCGCAAGCAGCCTACGACGAAGGCCTCGCTTATGCGCGCGACCGTCAACAATTTGGCAAGGCCATCATCACCTTCCCCGCCGTATACGACATGTTGGCACTGATGAAGGCGAAACTCGACGCTGGCCGTGCATTGCTCTACCAAACCAGCCGCTATGTAGATATCTACAAGGCCTTGGACGATATCGCACGCGAACGTAAGTTAACACCCGAGGAACGCCAGGAGCAAAAGAAATATGCCAAGCTGGCCGACTCGCTCACGCCTCTGGCCAAGGGTATGAACTCAGAATATTGCAACCAAAATACCTACGATGCCCTGCAAATCCATGGCGGTTCGGGCTTCATGATGGATTACCCCATCCAGCGCTATGCACGCGACGCCCGCATCACCAATATCTACGAAGGTACCACCCAATTGCAAGTCGTGGCCGCTATTCGTTACGTTACCAATGGTTCGTATCTGGCACAGATGCGCGAGTTCGAAGCAGCCGAAGTCAGCGAAGCTATGAAACCCCTGCAAGCACGTGCTGCGAAGATGGCAGACCTCTTCGAAGAAGCAACAAACTATGTCAAGGAAGCCAAAGATCAAGAGTTGCACGACATCTGCGCACGTCACCTCGTTGAGATGGCTGCCGACGTCATCATGTTGCACTTGATTCAGTACAATGCGACTCAGGCGCCCGAAATGTTCGAACGCTCAGCACGCGTTTACGCTAACTTTGCCGAGGCTGAGGTCATCAAGCATCACGCTTGGGTAATGAATATGACCGCAGAACAATTGGCAGATTACCGCTCCGAGTAATCAACGGTCAACGATTAAAGTTTAACGATAACAGAGGGATGCCATCGTGATGATGTGCATCCCCCTTATTTTACCCCAACAGGGTGTTCTAAATACAGTGCAAAAAAATGCGAAAAATTTTGACAAATGCACTTTGTAAAATAGAACGGCGCGTTGGACCTAAAGTAAGAGCCTAAAGTAAAAGCCTTAAACTTTTTGAAAAAAGTCAAGACCTTTTTTGAACTACAATACGGATAGTTTTATCTACAATACTTCTAGAAATTTCTATGTTACTTGTAGAATTTTCCTGCGATAAGGATAGATTTGTCTAAGATAGACCCTTTTGATTGTTGTTTTCTTTACTAAAATCAAAATTGCTTTGTGATGTGTTAAAAAAGTCGTGTTTTTTAATGCATTGTAGTCCTCGTAAATCCGACCAAGGTTTTGCTCGAATGATTTTAAGCGATTCTCGCGCTCCGAAAATACGAAATATTTTGACAAAATCGGTGGAAGAAACTGTGGCGCTTCGTCGTGATGTCATACTTCGTAGTCTACGCACGCCCTTGCGGCTACATGTGGCACAAAGTCCCTCGCTGCGGCTTTGTGATCGGGGTGCTGTGCATAGGTATCAAGGTCCTCCATCGAGTCGAACGTGCTTTCGAGGCAGACATCCCACTTCTCGGCAGGATTAACGTTGAAACCTACATGAATCTGACGGATGCAGGGGATAGAGTGGGGGAGGGCCTCGATGGCTTGCTTGAAAGTGTGCATGACTGCGCTACGGGTTTCGGCGCTGATGTCCTGGCGGAGTTGAAATAATACAATGTGCTTGATCATAATATTTATATAAGAAGATTTGTGTAACTTTGTAAGCCAATAAAGTGAGGGCCTGAGTGGAATCTTATTGTGCCCTCTTCTATGGATGAACTGATGGCTGGTCCATTCCTTCGTATGGGTGTAAATCGATTTATAAATAGATGTGATGGCAAAAATACAATATTTTAGTAAAAATGTACTTTTATCGTTAAGCTTTTTTTGTTTGATTGTAGGTTGTCATGATAAGCAAAGGCCGATTGAGGGGAATGCGGCATTTGCCGTTCCTGATAGTACGAAAAATAGTGACTTGTGGGATAAGATTAAGAGTTCGGGTGAATTGATTTGGGCGACGATGAGTGGCCCAGATACTTACTATGAATTTCATGGTCGCGAGATGGGACTGCAATATGGATATGCAGCCCATTTCGCAGGTGCGGATGGATTGCGCGTGCGTGTGGAATTGGTGCGCGATACACTTGAATTAATCGAGAAGTTGAAGTCGGGGGAAGTGGATGTGGCTGGTATATTGCTCCCCACTGAAATGTTGAAGAGAGAGGGTCTTGTGGCAGCAGGCGTCAAGGATCAGACAGGGCATTATAGTTGGGCTGTGAGTGGCAGAGCGAAAGGCCTGGCAGAGGTGCTGAACAATTGGTATAGTGAGGATGTGAAGGCAGAGGTGGATGCAGGTGTGAAAGCAGAGGCGGCAAATCGCACACTTGTGACGCGCAGGGTTTACGAGCCTTTCTTGTCGAGGTCGACTGGCACAATCTCTCGTTATGATGATTTGTTTAAGAAAAATGCCTCTACGGCAGGATGTGACTGGCGACTATTGGCTGCGATGTGTTATCAAGAATCATGTTTTGACCCCTCGGCTCAGTCGTGGGCTGGTGCTAAGGGCTTGATGCAATTGATGCCTGCGACTGCAGCTTCAATGGGACTATCTGAGGAGAATATATTTGATCCCGCTGAAAATGTTGCTGCTTCGGCGCGTGTGATTAGTGGCTTACTCAGATCGCTTTCTGATATAAAAATGCCAGACGAAAGGGTAAAGTTTATGCTTGCTTCCTATAATGGTGGAATAGGACACGTGAGAGATGCAATGGCGCTGGCTAAGAAGGCTGGAAAGAATGCACAGAGTTGGAGTGACGTGGCTCCTTATATATTGCATTTGTCTGAACCGGCATACTATCGTGATCCTGTGGTGAAATATGGCTATATGATAGGCTCGGAAACGTATAATTATGTCAATGCTGTATGTGATCGATTCCGTTCTTATGGTGGTCAGATAGAAAGTTTGTCTCCTTCTGATTTGAGTGGACGAGGAGGAGATAGTAGTATACCCCATCGTGCAGAAACCAAACAAAAGCGGAGCAAACAAAAGATATATACACCTGACGATCCTGAATTTTTCAAAATGCAAGCCGAATGATGACACCACAAGACATCTATGACGCTTTACGTCAACTCTATTTCCGAGATGAACGTATGTCCGACAGATACGTCCAACTCTACGACCTGCTTCAACGCATTTGTGCTGAGCAGTCTGAGGGGTTGTCGATTGGCTTTACCAATCTCTTCTCGCGTCTCTTCTCAGTATGTAAAAATCGTGGTGTTGATCCTCGATTAGGTGATAGTTTGCGTCGCCGCTTGCACCGTGTCCTGACTAACAAGGAAGAGACAGACCAGCAGCGCTATCATCAGGATGTGTTGCACTTTGCCCATTGGGTGCGAGAGTTCTTTGCTGTACCACTTCCCCGTGATTTCCAATCGTGGGATATAGAGGTAGGCACGGCATTTACTCCGATAGTAGAGCGAGGGCACAAGTATGATTTCAAATGTCTGTGTGTGGTGGTAGAGGAAGTGAAAGATCATGGCGTCGTGGTGAGGGGTGAAGGTGGTCACTGGATTATCAATGACGAGAAATTTGATTCTCTCTATCCCTTATTGCACGAAGGTAATACCCTGCACTTGGTTGAGGGGTGGGTAGAAGGCGAAGTGGTGCGCCCATGGGTGATAATACTTGAGCCAGACTACTTGATCGACGTCAGTGCACTGACGGCTTGTTTGCGTCCCTATGGCGATTCTCCCTATAATTATATATTGTCACAGTTGCAACCATCAGTCAATACAGAGCCTATTCTGATGGGTAATGCTGCCAATATCTTCATGGACCGCTGTGTTCATCAAGCGGGTGTAGTTGATGCAGATGACAGGCGAGGCGAACTTTTGACGCCTGATGCTCTCTATATGCAATCTATGCGCAAGGCTTTTCAGAGTACGCCACTTTCCTATTGCCACCCAGATGTGTTGATAGATCGCAACTATTTCGGTAAAGCACGTGGACATTTTGAGCGCATCCGCACTATGGTAAGCAAGCAGTTTGTTTGTCCAGAGGTTGGACTATTGCCCGAACATCTGATCCTCGAACCAACATTCATCTGTCCTATATTAGGCCTGCGTGGGCGATTTGACGTAATGACGGACGACTTTTGTCGTATCCTGGAGTTGAAAAGCGGAAAGGCTGAAGGATTTGGCAATGCTCCCCTCCGTCCTAAAGACGAACACGTGTTGCAGATGTCGCTCTACAAGGAAATCCTGCACTTCAATCGTAATATTTCCCGCAATGAAATCGAAACCTATCTGCTCTACTCTCTCTATCCCTACTTGTGGAATCAACGCAGTGCGATGGAGGCTGTGGCACGTGTGCTGATGTTGCGCAATCGTATCGTTGCGCTCGAGATGCAATTGCGCTCCTCGGATGCATGGCACGATTGCCTTTCTACACTCTCTGTTGAATCACTCAACACAACTCGTATGTCGGGCCGTTTCTTTGAACAATATCTAGCACCCCAATTGCAAGATTTGTTGAGGCCAATGCAAGAAGCAAAAGGGGTATTGCGCAGTTATTTTTGCGAGCAGATGGCTTTTCTTTATCGCGAACATTTTCTCTCCAAGACCGACAACAATCGCATTGGCTCTACACGTGGCTTTTCGCGAGTTTGGCGTATGGATGCTGCTTCCAAGGTGGCTTCAGGTGATATGATTCCACAGTTGTATATTCATGAATTGTTTGGGGAAGAAGAAACTCACTCTACCGATATTCCACAGATAGATGAAGAATTGCGTCCGTATAGTCCTGATATCCCTAAAGGCGAGGGTGCAAGCAAAGTGTACAGGGATCTGCACACCATTACTCGTATAGTCTTTCGTATGCCAGATTTGGGAGAAGGTTATATACCAAATTTCAATATAGGCGAGATGGTGCAATGCTATCAGCAGACAAGTGAAGATGACAATGTCTCGACGTCATTGCTGCTCAGAGGCTATATTCATGATATGTCTGCCAAGTATCTCACCCTGGATTTGTCATTTCCTCAGCGACATGTGGCGCTATTCTCTCGCACATCCACTTATGTGATCGAACGCGACAGTACGGATGTTCCCATGCGGCATGCCATGCGTGGCGTCTATGCTCTGCTTAGTGCCCCCGCACATCGTCAGACATTATTGTTAGGTCAGCGTTCACCTGAATCTGATGATACGCAGACTTTGTTGGGACACTATGCTCCACGTGTGGCAGATATTGTGTTACGTGCCAAACGTGCCAAGGATTATTTCTTGTTAGTAGGGCCTCCAGGAACAGGGAAGACTAATGTAGCCCTGCGTGCTATGGTTCACGAATTTCTGTTGGGTTATAAGGATGGACAAAATAGTAGTGCGCTATTGCTCATGGCCTATACACATCGTGCAGTTGACGAGATATGCAATATGCTCGAATCGTTGTTGGCGGAGCAGCATCCCGAAGCAGACTATCTACGTATCGGCACTCCTATGGACATCGATGCACCCTGGGCGCAGCGCACCCTTGATGCAATGACGAACCGATGCCCCAATCGTGCATCATTGTGTCAGGCTCTTGCTCGCACCCCCATCTTTGTCAGCACAGTCACGACGATGTCGGGGCGAATGGACCTATTTGCTCTGCGTCGTTTCTCGTGTGCAATCATTGATGAGGCATCTCAGGTGCTTGAACCCCAACTGCTTGGTCTGCTATCTGCCGTGGCTCATCCAGTGTTGACAGATGGTCTCGGTCCACAATCCGCCATACCCAAGTTTATCCTTATTGGCGATCATAAACAATTGCCAGCCGTCGTTCAGCAGCCGTCGCAGTGTGCACAGCCCGCCTTGCCCGACTTACTTGATATAGATCTATTGCGCCTTGATTGTTCTTTGTTCGAACGCCTTCATCGCTATATTCTCACCCATGATTGTTCGAATTGTCTGGGCTATTTGGATGTGCAGGGACGCATGCACCCCGACATTTGCGACCTTGTCAATGCCGATTATTATGGTGGACGCCTCAGTCCCGTACCCTTGGCGCACCAACAGGGTGAACTCGCCTTTCCCGTTGCTCCCACCGACGATATGCAGTGCGCTCTTGCTACACACCGCCTGTTGGCTATAGACGTTGTACCCGAAGAAATACCATTGACTGAAAAGGCCAATCCTGCCGAAGCAGAAGCGATCGCAAGGGTTGTGCAAGCCTATTGGCAATTGATGCAGGCGGGCGTAGATCGTGTGCAGGAAATGTCAAAACGAATAGGTATCATAGTCCCCTTTCGTGCACAAATAGCCATGGTACGCAATGCTCTACGTAATGCCGAGGTGCCTTGTGCCGATGCTATCACCATAGATACCGTCGAGTGTTACCAAGGTAGCCAGCGAGATCTCATTATTTTTGGCACCACCATTCATAGTCCACATGCTGTCAACCTGCTCTCTCAGCCCGTCAGCGTCGAGGGCGTAACGATCGATCGTAAACTCAACGTAGCCATTACCCGTGCTCGTGAGCAGTTCGTTCTGGTAGGGGGACGACAGGTGTTGGCAAATAGCCCTATATACAGAAAGATATGGGAAAAAATGACGCCCCATGACGTTTGAAATAAGTGTGGGTTGATTTGAAATGAAAATAAGAGAAAAAAGGTTAGACTTAGTTTGAAAAAAGTCTAACCTTTTTTTAACGACACGTCGCGAAATTTCAAAAAGGTCTTGGTTTGTTTTACGAGGATTTTTTACTAAAAAAAAGATGACGGCACGCGAGATAAAAATACAATGCAAAATGGTGTGATTCAATATTATTTAACTTTTTAATGAAGAATATATCATAAATTGCCAAAAAGATATATCTTTGTGTCGTCACTTGTCGAAAATGAAATATTTTTGATGTGGCATAGTTGTTAAGATAATTTTTCAGGGATATGAAAAAGAGAATACAAATCTTTATAGCTGGAGCAAAAGATCTGGCAGGGCAAAGACAGCAACTGAAGGCTATGATTTCGGACCTGAATCACAGGAATGAGGAGGTGAATGGTGCGGTGGCTTACAGTGTGTCTTCGTATGAGACTTTTGGTAATAATCAAGAAGAATATAATGACTTTATTACTAAAAAAGCACATCTTGTAATCTTCGTGTTGAAGGATAAAATCGGTCCACACACAGAGGAGGAATATTTGTTGTCAATGCAGACCAAAAAGATGAAGAATCGCCCCAAGGTGGTGGTATTTATGAACGCGTATGACGAGGTGACTTCTGATATTGCTTATATCAATGGGTTACTGCGTGGTGAAGACTATTATATTTCTTATAAGAATGACGAGGATCTGGTGCTCAAGGTAAAAGAATACCTGGTAGACTTCGCAGACAAGAATACTTGTGAAAGAAAGTCAACGCCCTCAGCAAAAAAACAGTGGTGGAAAGTGGCAGCGGGGCTATTGGCGGGTGCACTGCTGGCGCTTTGTGCTATGTTCTATCTGGGGCATTGTGACAAATCTCCCATATTGCTCATAGCGGGCGGTGGTTCTGCTAAAAATTATATCGAACAATACAAAGGTGTTCAGGTGGATCGCTATCCGTCTTCGTACTATGTGCACATGCCGAGTGGTAATGCATGGCTGCTCATCACTGAGGAAGTGATTTCTCCGCAGCAGACGCCCCAATATTATCCCGTGTGTATCTCAGCCAGCAGGGCGAAGGAAGAGGATTTTTTGAAAATTACCAGCAAAGAGAAATTCCTGAAATCAGGTTCGGTGATCGAGACCTATCTCGGCGATGACACCCTGTCTATATGCTTGAAGAATGTGCCGGAGGTGACCAGTCGGCTGGATGCAAAATGCTTGCGCGAGCAGGAAATTTCTGTGCAAGAATTGGGGGCGTTGATGAAAAATGTAGATTCGCTCAATATCTTCGCTACCTCACCTAATAGTGGCACTCGCATGGCATACGAAAAACTTTTGGTCGGTGCTAACGTTTCGCTGGAAGAGATAAGTTTGTCGCAGTTTTCCGAAGATACAGATTTTGCCAGCATCAATATTGAGAACAAACCCTATGTGTTGCTCGGTAGCCGTTGCTACAAGATGCGCGAACTGACTAGACCTATAGCGGATGGTGATGTGGTGGAATTGCTCGTATACAATGATGTGGATGGCAGGCGCCAGTATAGCATCAAACCCATTTACTTATACTTTATGGCCTATTCGCCAAGCACCAACAATGTGTTGACAGTGCCCATACAGACGCAGAAGTTGCTAAAGGATTTAGGTGTCGCTACTTCAGACAAAGTGAAGGATGGAAAACTGAAGAGGTCATGTGAAGATAGTGTGATTTTAAGCTATGAATGTCTGCCCAATTGGGAATAAAATGATAAGTAAAACTCCCGGTTAGCACCCCGAAGGGTCTGCTTAAACCGGGAATTTTTAAGTTTGCTTACACCTTGCATCCACACATGATGTCTTATTTTGAAAAGTCTATATAGGGCTGCAATCTCCTAAAATCTCGCTCGGTGAAATTCGTATCGAGTGACAATTCCTGAAAGGAGCGAATGGCGCCATATTTGTTGCGGTAATTGACAATAGCTTTTGTTTGCTCATAGTTCAAATAGGGGTGATGTATCAATGTCTTGAACGTAGCACGATTGATTAAGACCCGCTCGGGAGAGAAATGTGGAGAAACTGTGATCCAATCTTTGATATCTGATGGCAAACCCTCGATTTCGTCCATTTGTTGCGCTGAGACAAAACCGCCCAGGCGCTCCCTGTATTTGCATATCTTCTGTGCATAATATGAACCTATACCAGGAATATGCTTCAGCAATGTGGTATCTGCTGTGTTGATGTCGACAGTCGTGCCAGGAGATAATTTTTCTTGTCGGGGATATATCGTTCTGGTAGCTGTGTTTTCGGTAGAGCCCCTGCTCTCTGTTGTGTATTCTCCCGTCTTGGGATAAGAAGTGTTGTGATTGTCGGGAAGAAGGAGTAGGGGAGCGATTTGTTCGTACTCCTCGGCTGTAAGTCCATAAAGTTTTTTGAAATGTGTTTTGCTGCGCCACACTCCACCCTTTTCGCGATATTTGACAACATTGCGAGCTTGCCAGGGTTTTAATCCTGCGCGAGTCATCTCTGCCTCAGATGCAGAGTTGGGGTCAAATGGTATGGCTGGGTGTGGTTGATTCATTGTTGAATCAGTCTGCCAATCGTTGGAATGGCCTAGTCGTGAATCGCCTTGCTGTCGAGTACGAGAGGCAAATTCCCTGAGTGCTTTGGCTTCAGATTCGGAGGGAGTAAAAGTGGACTTTTCCTCGTTTGTGAATGGTTTAAAAAAACGAATAGCGCAGAAAATTATTAAGATTGCAAGTAGTAATAATATTCCCCGGACTTCGCTTTTTGAAAAACGTTTGTGATATTTCATGCTACAAAAGTAATAAAAAAAACGTGTCAGCATCGTAAAAATTTGGAAATGTGGCATTCAAATGCTAACTTTGCACAGAATATGTATATACGTAAAGACAAAAAGAATGTCAACCATACTCCATATTGAAACTTCGACGGATATTTGCTCAGTTGCATTGAGCGAAGACGGCAAATGTCTGTGTCAAGAAATTGATACCAAAGGACAGTCGCATGCACAAGTGTTGGCAGGGTTCGTGGATAGTGTATTGTCGTTTGCAGATAGTCATGCTATCCCCGTGGATGCTGTTGCGCTCAGTAGCGGTCCAGGTTCGTATACGGGATTACGTATTGGTGCCTCGATGGCTAAAGGGGTGTGCTATGGACGAGATATTCCAATGGTGTCGGTACCGACGCTGAAGTTGCTCTGCACTCCTGTCTTACTGTATCATGATTTGCCTGAAGATGCATTGCTGTGCCCCATGATAGATGCCAGACGCATGGAAGTGTATACTGCCATATACGATCGGGCATTGTGTTCCCGGGAAGAAGTGCATGCCAAGGTGGTAGATGAAAATAGTTTTGAGGAGTGGTTAGAATTGGGGCCAGTGTATTTCTTTGGCAATGGTGCTGAAAAATGCAAGGCGATTTTGAAACACCCCAATGCACACTTTGTCGATAATATCAAGGCACAAGCAAAGCATATGGTACCTTTGGCAGAAATGGCTTTGGCAAAAGGATGCTTAGAAGATATGGCTTATTATACACCTTTTTATCTGAAGGATTTTGTACCAGGAAAATCAAAATCTTTGCTGGGTTGATTTTTTGATACATATATAGGCTGGTAACTTTGTGTCTTATTATATCGTCTTATATTTAGATTGATACAAACAAATCACATGACTAAAGAAAATATACAACATATACCTTATAATACTGAAATGCCGACACTGAAACTGCCTGAATACGGAAGGTGTGTGTGGCAAATGATAGAGCAGTTGAAAACATTTGCAGACCGTGAGGATAGAACAAAACAGGCTTACAAAGTTGTTAAGGTGATGGAACGATTGACCCCTGAATGGAAAGGGATGGAAGGACACGAGCAGGTGTTGTGGGATCATTTGGCTTATTTAGCAAACTATGAGTTGGATATAGACTGGCCACTTCCCATCAGACGGATGGAAGAAGAGCCTGTGTCAAAATTAGAATATCCTGGAAATAACATTAAGTATCTACACTATGGTAGTCTGATAGAAAACATGCTTGTGGAAATTGCAAAATTAGATAATGCTGTAGATAGAGAAAGAGGCTTGATAAAAGTTTTGCAACGGATGAAAAAGAATCTGGTCGAATGGAAAGGAGAACAAGGTAATCTAAATGAAAAAATAGCAAGAGATGTAGAAATGTATACACAGGGGGTGATCAGGGTAGATGAAGTATTACCGCTTTTGGAGAAAAGGTTAAAGGTAAAGCGTCGTTAGTGATCGCATGTGCTATTAATTTCATTTCAAAAAATAAATTTAAAACATACAAAATAAGATATGTCAACATTTATCATAGAGGGTGGACATCGTTTGAAAGGAAACATTATTCCGCAAGGTGCCAAAAATGAAGCTTTGCAAGTAATCTGTGCAACACTCCTGACCAAGCATAGTGTACGTATCAAGAATATCCCCAATATATTGGATGTAAACAATCTGATTCAATTGCTGAGGGATATGAATGTGAGTGTGGTGGAAAATGCTAAGGGGGATTTTACTTTTTGTGCAGCAGACGTGAATTTAGATTACTTGAAAAGTCAGGCATTCCTGGATAGCTGTTCTCGCCTCAGAGGTAGTGTGCTGTTGCTTGGGCCGCTTTTGGCAAGATATGGTTATGCGGTGCTTTCAAAGCCTGGCGGTGACAAAATAGGTCGCAGAAGGTTGGATACACACTTCTTTGGCTTCAAGAAACTCGGAGCAGAGTTCTCTTATGATAGCGAAGAGGGGGTATTTGCTATTAAGGCTGAAGGATTGAAAGGTGCCTATATGCTTCTGGATGAAGCCTCGGTGACAGGCACAGGCAATATTGTGATGGCAGCTGTATTGGCAGAAGGCACTACAACTATATACAATGCAGCGTGTGAACCTTATATCCAGCAACTTTGTAAGCTGCTTGTGGCTATGGGTGCTAAAATCAGTGGGGTAGGGTCTAATCTTCTGACTATCGAAGGTGTAAAAGCATTGCATGGTGCTGAGCACAAGATTTTGCCTGATATGATAGAAGTGGGTAGCTTCATTGGTATGGGCGCTATGTGCGGAGATGGGTTAACTATCAAGGACGTCTCTTTTGAAAACTTAGGCATCATACCCGAAGCATTCTCTCGCTTGGGAATTAAAATGGAACGTAGAGGTGACGATTTGTATATACCACGTCACGAACATTACGAAATCGAAAGTTTCCTAGATGGTTCGTTTATGGTCTTGGCTGATGCGCCTTGGCCAGGACTTACCCCCGACTTGCTTAGTGTCTTTATCGTCATTGCGACACAAGCTAAGGGAACACTTTTAGTGCATCAAAAGATGTTTGAAAGTCGTTTATACTTTGTCGACAATTTGATAGAAATGGGTGCACAGATCATTCTTTGTGACCCACACCGTGCCGTAATCGTGGGACATGATAATAACTTGAGGCTACGTGGCAAGCGTATGGTGAGTCCTGATATTCGTGCAGGTATTGCTTTGCTTATTGCGGCAATGAGCGCAGAGGGAACAAGCCAAATCGAAAACGTGGAACAAATAGACCGCGGTTATGAAGATATAGAACAAAGACTTGGTGCACTTGGTGCAAAAATCAGAAGACGCGGATGATACGAGACGAAGAAGTTTTTTATATCGGCAAAGTGAGCAAATGGCGTGGTATTTGCGGCGATGTGGAAATCCTTTTTACAGACGATGCTTTCGATCGCGGTGATGCCGAATATTTAGTCCTTGAGATGGATGGTATATTAGTGCCTTTTTTCTGGACAGAATATAGATTTAAAAACGATCAAACAGCTATTTTCCACTTTGAAAATATAGAGTCGGAGCATGAGGCAAAACGCATTATGGGTGCCAAGGTGTTTTACCCCAAAAATGCTTTGCTGGCTGACGACGAGGATACAGAACTTCGCTCGTGGAAAGCACTGACTGGCTTTACTGTCTACGATGCTGAAGAAAAAGTCTTAGGCACTGTCGAGGAAGTTGATGATCGCAATATGAATATCTTGCTTACGATTCGTAATGCTAATGATGAAGCTTTTCTGGTGCCTTATCATGATGATTTCTTGGTCGAGTTTTCGATGACGGAGCGTTTTATTGTTCTCGATTTGCCTCCAGGGATTTTGGAAATAAATGATTGAAGAAAATGAAGAAAAAAATAGCGATACTTGGTTCGACTGGTTCGATAGGTACTCAGGCATTGGATGTGATTCGTGCCCATGCCGACAAATTTGAAGCTTATATCTTGACGGCGGGTAGCAATGCAGATCTTCTGATCAAGCAAGCACGCGAATTTATGCCAGATGCTGTGGTAATCGCCGCCGAGGACAAATATCAATATGTGTCGGATGCTTTGACCGATCTGCCGATCAAGGTGTACACTGGCGAGCAGGCGTTGTGTGATGTCTGCCAATGTGCTGAGGTAGATATGGTTCTTACAGCAATGGTTGGCTTTGCCGGCTTGCGTCCCACGGTCAGTGCTTTGCGTGCCAGGAAACCAATCGCTTTGGCAAACAAGGAAACGCTAGTGGTCGCTGGAGAATATATCATGGCAGAGGCTATGAAGCACAAAGTGCCCATATTGCCAGTAGATAGTGAACATTCGGCGATATTCCAGTCGCTTGTGGGAGACGATGTCAACACGATCGAAAAAATCTTGCTAACAGCCTCTGGTGGACCATTTCGCAATTTTACGACCGAACAACTTTCGGCTGTCACGCCTGCAGATGCTTTGAAGCACCCGAACTGGTCGATGGGAGAGAAGATTACGATCGACTCTGCCACAATGATGAACAAAGGATTTGAAATGATCGAGGCATGCCACCTCTTTGGCGTGAAACCCGAACAAGTGGAGGTCGTAGTACATCCCGAGAGCATCGTTCACTCGGCAGTGCAGTTCGAGGATGGAGCAGTCAAAGCGCAACTCGGTGTGCCTGATATGAAGTTGCCCATCCAATATGCATTCAGCTTTCCACAGCGTTTTGCAATGCAGGACAATCGCTTGGATCTCTTCAAACTCCAGTCCCTACATTTCTATCCAGCTGATATGTACCGCTTCCCTTGTTTGGATTTTTCATACAAAGCTATCGAGCAGGGAGGAAATATGTCATGTATCATGAATGCTGCTAATGAGGTGGTCAATCTGGCTTTCCGTCGCGGAGAAATCGCTTTCCCACGAATTGCCGAGATTATCAGCGAAACCATGCAACGTGCTACATTCTCTAACTCAGCCGAACTCGAGATCTACTTTGATTCAGACCGCGAAGCACGACGTATTGCAACTGAATTAGTGAACAAATAAAAAAGTGAACGAGTGAACAAGTTAACAAGTAAACTCTAAAAACAAATATATAGCAACGAAAAACTAAACAAATCAATCAATGGAAACATTTTTCATCAAAGCATTGCAACTCATCCTGTGTTTTGCCATCCTCATTCTTTTGCACGAGGGGGGACACTTCTTGTTTGCAAAACTTTTCAAGGTCAGAGTTAAGAAATTCTGCCTCTTTTTCGACCCATCAATAAATCTCGGATTCAAGAAGTTTAGCGGTACACTTCGCCTTTTCACCTGGCGTGGCACCGATTATCACATTGGCTGGTTGCCCCTTGGCGGTTACGTCAACATCGCTGGGATGATAGACGAGAGCACCTCTGCCGAAGATTTGGAAAAAGACGATACGCCACGCGAGAATATGTTTATGTACAAACCAGCTTGGCAGCGTCTTCTCATTATGGTCGGTGGTGTGTTGGTCAATTTCCTTTTGGCCCTCTTCATCTACGCTATGATCCTTTTCACTTGGGGCCGCGAGTACGTTCCAATCGACAAGATGAGTCATGGCTTCAAGTTCAACGAAACTGCCCAGCAACTCGGTTTCCGAGATGGTGATATTCCTATTAAAGCTGATGATAAGGCGTTCACACTCTACGATGCCAACATCTTCCGCGATATCTCCGAAGCAAAGACTGTCACCGTATTGCGCGAGGGTAAGGAAGTAGCACTTTCGCTCCCAGGCGATCTCAACTTAATCGAGATGTTGCAGTCTCAACCTCGTTTTATGGACATTTTGGCACCGGCAGTGATTGATAGTGTGCAAGGCGGAGGACCAGCTGAATTAGTAGGCATCAAAGCGGGTGATAGACTTTTGGCTTTCAATGGTGATTCACTTTCTACATGGAATGAGTTCAACCAAAAGATGGGACAGATACGAGACGTTCTCCTTGCTCAACAACCTACCAAACAGGGCTTGCTTTCATCATGCTCAGGCACAGCAACTACTAACGTTGCACCAGTCGACAGTGCCGCCCTGCGTCGTGTCACAGCAGTAGTACTACATGCTGGCGCCACTACCCCCGACACACTTACATTTGATTTGGACAAGGATTTCCGTATGGGCATCTTTATGCATAACCCAGTGGCAGATTATCCTGTTACCACTCAGACGTATGGTTTCCTGGAATCTTTCCCTGCAGGTGTAGCTCATGGTTGGGAAGTGCTGAGCGGTTACGTGGCTGACTTGAAATACCTCTTTACAGCCGAAGGGGCTAAGAGTGTAGGTAGCTTTGGTGCCATCGGTAGCATGTTTCCCGACGCTTGGGACTGGCACAGATTCTGGTCGCTCACAGCCTTCATCTCGTTGATGCTCGCCTTTATGAATATCCTGCCCATTCCCGCTCTCGATGGTGGACATGTGCTCTTCTTGCTTTACGAAGTCATTACGCGTCGTAAGCCATCCGACAAATTCCTTGGCATAGCGCAAAGCATCGGTATGATCCTGCTCTTTGCACTCATGGGTTATGCGATATTCAATGACCTCTTGCGTTTTGTTTTTTAGGTATACTTTCTAGATAGATTTGTATCTTATATATATAATGTGTGGTGCGTATGTGAAAGAATTACATGCGCACCACTTTTTTTTCATGATAAGGGGCCTTCGTTATTGATGTTAGTGGTGTACTGTAAGTGCGGTGCTGCGCTGATGAGCTGTTTGCGTCTTCGGTCTGCCCCTTTCCCTCTCGCTGTCGTCTGGTCTCGGGCCAAGGCCTTAGTCCATTGTTGCAGAATCCACTGTCTCGGAAGTTTTTGGTTGAAGTGCTTGACCGCAATGACCCTCACCCGTCGTGGTAGTCGGTCGTTGACCTCTCGCTCAAGCCTTGTAGCGATTCGGTGTACGATGTTGGTGATATTGGGGCTTTGTTGTGCCATTTGGGTTGTTAATTGTTAAAAAAATCTCATTTTAGTGCTATTTTGTGGTGTTAGTGATTGGTGGGCTGGATTTTGTTTGTATATTTGCACCAAGACATACTTGGATATGTACAGCTACTGCTACGGCACAGGCGTCTGCGGAGGGATTATCTCTCCGTTTTTTTTTTGTTTTAAAAGAGTAATCTTACTTAATTGTTAAAAAATCTCATTTTAATGCTATTTTGTGGTGTTGGTGTTTGTTGGATTGAAAATTGTTTGTACTTTTGCCTCACAAGGTAATATTAACGATGGTGCCAGTAGGTAGGCGCGCTCTCTTCGGAGCGCATATCGTAGGTTCGATTCCTACCGTTAGTATTACCTGTTTTTTATATACCACCTTACTATAAAAATCCCGTGATTTTCTTCTTGAAAAAAAAACTAGACCTTTTTTAAATTTCTCGGCGCGAAATTTTAAAAAGGTCTAATGAAATTTGAAAAAAGCCTTGGTTTTTTTTGCATGTTATTTTAGCGTTGTTTTCGAGACTCATATTTTTGGGGTATTTTTTGATAAGCAAGACGCTTTTATACTCATTTCATGATTCAGATACTGGTTGTTGTGGTGTCAAATACCCCACTGTTTTTATGTTCTTCAACATTTTTATGTATTTTTCTTTAATTTTTGCTTTGCCGGTTAGTAATAAAGTGTGATTTTTGCAATCCGCGCCTCTCAAAACAGGGTGTGTGACAAATAGGGCGTAATTTTTTTTGCTCCGCCTAATTGTTTGGCAGATAGCACGTTTAGTGCAAGATTGCCATTTTGTGTAGTGCATCACTTTTAATTTTTCTTATCAAAAGATTTGGTTAGAATAAAAAAAGTGTGTACTTTTGCACTCGCTAAACTGGTAAGGCCCCCGGGTCTATGGTGTAGCATAATAAAAAAGAAGCGTTCTTTGAAAGCAATTCCATAAAACTTTTTGTAGAGAAGTACAAGGAGAATATATAATGACTATGTATATAGCATGATATGTTCGGGTGTAAATTTTCTACCGTCGATTTACTTATGTCTTTTATAAGATGTCAGGTTAACGATAAGATATCCCAAGAGCTTGATTAAACAGATATAAAAAATAAGATTATATTTACAATGAAGAGTTT
>JAZQSL010000009.1:0-52023 GCA_045630125.1 Alloprevotella sp.
TTTTTACAAAAGAGCCATGGAGAAAAGACCGAACACTCTTTATATTGTCACTCGTAGGGCTAACTCTCTCTCTTCTTATGGCAATAGCACCGCTATTAAATACATATATTTTATTTTATTGTATCGCATTCTATTTCTCTATTATTTGGGGATTGTTCTTTTATTACTTATTTAGAACTGAACAAGTAGAACTAAAAACAACTATTCTTTTATTTTTTGGTACACAAGTACTAACAACAATAGTATTTAATATTTTTAATATTGGAGCAATAAATCCTTTTGATAATCTATATAATAGTGGAAATTGGTTGATTTCATTAGTATCATGTATATTGGGAATTGGTGTTATTGAGGAGTCTGTTAAAGTCTTACCAGTATTTCTAATTTTGTATCTGTCAAAAGATGTTACGAAATCTAAAACCGCTGTATTTTATGGTCTGATGTCTGGAATTGCATTTGGCGTCTATGAAGGTGTAAGCTATCAATTAGGTCCGAACTATCAATTGCTTATAGATAATGGTATATCAGAAGGGTATGTTTATTCTTACCTTTCTAATGTTGCGCGTTTAACAAGTTTGCCCTTTTTGCATGCTATTTGGTGTGGTATTGCTTCATATTTTGTAGCATTTGCCTTCTTGTACCCTCGATTTAGAATTTCATTGTATACGTTAGCTATTTTAATTCCTGCCACCATTCATGGTTTATACGATAACTTGTGTTTTAATGTACCATTCTTATTAGCGACAATTCCAGTTGTTCTCATCGGAGTCGTACTATTAATGGTATATCTAAATATAAGATATGATTTCCATTCTAGATTAGCTGATTAACTTCCTAATAGTGATCTATTCACGTAAATATAAAAGTTATTAGATCTTTTCAGTTAATTACTTGATTTGATATTTTCTGTGACATTTTATTTACTGACAAAAACTGACAAAAGTGCAGATTGCTGACATATTATAAAGGTGTAGATTAGGATTTCTCTACTTTGGCATACCTATTGCACAATATCACGATGTGTGAATTGTTCACGAATAATCAAATCATAAAAATATAAGTATCATCATTATGGAAATGAAATCAGGTAATATTGGTATTACGACGGAAAACATTTTTCCGGTAATTAAGAAGTTCTTGTATAGCGATCACGACATCTTCCTGCGTGAAATTGTGTCGAATGCGGTAGATGCTACACACAAAATGAAGACGCTCTCTGCAAAGGGTGAATTCAAAGGCGAAATGGGTGAGCTGGCTGTACGTGTCAATATTGACAAAGAACAGGGTACACTGACCATTAGCGACAATGGTATCGGTATGACAGCCGAAGAAATCGATAAGTATATCAACCAAATCGCTTTCTCGGGAGCTAACGAATTTCTCGAAAAATATAGCGATGATGCTGCAGCGATTATCGGACACTTTGGTTTGGGCTTCTACTCTTCGTTCATGGTTTCTAAGAAGGTGGAAATCGTTACAAAGAGTTATCAGGAAGGTGCTGAAGCTGTGAAATGGGAATGTGATGGTTCGCCCGCATTTACCATCAGTGAAGCTGAACGTGCAGAGCGAGGTACTGACATTATCCTCTATATTGACGACGAGTGCAAGGAGTTCTTGGAAGAAAACAAGATTAAGGAATTGCTTGATAAATATTGCCATTTCTTGCCTGTACCCGTAATCTTCGGTAAGAAGAAGGAATGGAAAGATGGTAAGTATGAAGATACCGCTGAGGACAATGTAATCAATGTGACTCAGCCACTGTGGACACAATCTCCACAAAGTTTGAAGGATGAAGATTACAAGGAGTTTTATCGTCAACTCTATCCTATGAGTGACGAACCTTTGTTTTGGATTCATCTTAACGTAGACTATCCTTTCAATCTGACTGGTGTACTCTATTTCCCCAAAATCAAGAGCAACACACCGCTGCATCGCAACAAGATTCAGCTGTATTGCAACCAGGTGTTTGTGACAGATCAGGTGGAAAACATCGTGCCTGAATTCTTGACCTTATTGCATGGTGTAATAGACTCTCCAGATATTCCTCTGAACGTGAGCCGTAGCTATTTGCAAAGTGATGCAAACGTAAAGAAGATTTCTACATATATTACCAAGAAGGTGAGTGATCGTCTGGCAAGCATTGCTAAGACTGATAAAGAGGGATTTGAAGCAAAATGGGATGACCTGAAGCTATTCATTCACTATGGTATGCTGTCGCAAAACGATTTTTATGACAAGGCTTCGACCTATGCTTTGCTGAAGGATGTGGATGGCAAATACTTCAACTATGCTGACTACAAGGAACTGGTGAAGGGCAACCAAACCGACAAGGACGATACAATGGTGGTGCTCTATGCTACAGATGCCGAAGCGCAATATACAGCAATTAGTGCTGCGAAGCAAAAGGGTTATAATGTGTTGTTGCTTGACGGTCAATTGGACAGTCCATTGGTAGGTATGCTGGAGCAAAAGTGGGAAAAGGCACGCTTTGTTCGTGTGGATAGCGATACAATCGAACGACTGATTCCACAGAACAATGCAGAGGTGGAAGAAGTTTCTGAAGACGATGCGACTTTGTTGAGTAGTGCATTTAAGGCTGTACTACCTAAGATTACTGGTGCCGAACTGCATGTAGAAGTAGCCAATATGTCAGCTGAAGCTATGCCTGTGTGCATCACTCAAAGTGAATATATGCGTCGTATGAAGGACATGAGCAAGTTGCAAGAGGGTATGGCTTTCTATGGAGAAATGCCAGATATGTATAACCTTGTGCTCAATGCTAATCACCCTTTGGTGAAGGATATGCTAGAGGGTATAAAGCGTGATACAGCAGGCACAGTGGAACCACTTATGGCTGAATTGCGCGGTATGCGTGCTAGACAAGCTGCTTTGACCAACTTGCAAAATAGTAAGTCGGACGATGCTGAAGCTAAGGAGGCGGCTGAACAAAGCAAGCAAATTCATCAAGAAATTTCTGATTTGGAACAAAAACGTGATGAAGCCCTTGCTTCTTACGCAATAAAACAAGAAAAGATGTCGCAGTTGGTAGACTTGGCGCTATTGAGTCAAGGTCTGTTGAAAGGTGAATCTTTGAGCCAATTCATCAATAGAAGTGTAGATTTGCTTGGCGAAGCAAGATAAATCACAATTGGGGCATTAGAATTTATAGCATTATTTATTCATTCATTCATTTTAGTGCCCGTTACTGATAAACTTTGATTTATCCGATATTTAATGAGTCTTAATGCCTGGCTTAACCAGCTTTAGGACTCATTATCATGTTAAATATAGCGGCGCTATACACTTTGAGGCTTGTGCGATTATAATATAATTGATTTTGAAGTTCTCTTAAACATTAAACCTCAATTAGCTAAATGACCAATTGAGGTTTAATAAACTTAGTAAAATTGCCATCTTTGGGGCTTCCCATTTTCAGTGAGTGGCAGTTTGTCTACTCGGATAAAATCACGGGGAACTGCATACTTGTGCAATCGTTCGGTGCAAAATGTTTTGATTGTTTCAAATTTTTGTTCAGCCTCGTAAATCATAATAATTACTTCTCCAAATCGTTCATCTTTTCGCTTTGCGAGAAAGAAAGGGTGGGGGAATTCACAGAGCTGCTTCTCTAATTGGTCGAGCGTATGCTTGATGCCGCCACAATTGACAATATTATCTAGTCTGCCGATAGGGATAAATCGCTTCTGGTCTATCAACTCTACGACATCGTTTGTGGTCAATGGACCTACGCCTGTATAAGTGTCGTTTATGATAAGTGCGCCCGAATCATTGGTGCTTATTTCTACGCCATCGAGTAGTTGATAGTAGGCTGTTGCTGTAGGGCCATTAATGCGCCGAAGTGCGATGTGAGAGTAGGTCTCTGTCATGCCATATGAACTCCATACGGCACAGGGTAATTGACAAAGCATCGCTTCCAACGTGGGTGAAATAGCACCACCACCAAGTAGCACATTCTTGCACCCCGCCAGCAGTCTTCTTTCTCTGGGCACTTGCAGTGTCTCGTAGGCTTGAAGCGGGGTCAGACTGACAAAGTCTACTGGTTGGCGGAGGTGAGCAAAAGGATGTAGGGAAGGTGAAATGCTGATAAGGTGCATACCTTGAAGCCAAGCACGAATAGCAACCATTTTGGCACCGACATACTTCAGCGGCATGCAGAGTAGGGCTGTGTCACCTTCTTCGAACCTAAAGAAATCGCTGGTACGCAGGGCACTTTTCTTCATTCCCGCTTTAGGCACGAGCATAGCTTTGGGTGACCCAGTTGAGCCCGATGTTTGAAGAGTGATTGTAGGGGATGAGGATTGCCATTCTGATTTAAATTTTTCCACTTCTTTGCTGAATAGTCTGTCGGTGGTACTTCCCCAAAATAGGCATTCGTCTTGAATATGGAGTGGAGAGTGCTGATAATTATTCAGAAAGAGTTGTCCTGTGCCCAAACCTTGGTGTTTCGTTGTAGGGGGATAGTCTGATTGAAGCAGATGTGAGGTCCAGTTTGCAATTGCATTGAGTCCTATGTCACTCTCCAAAGCGCTGGTAATCCAATAGCCGATTCCTCGTTCTTTAGCCAAGTCAATCCATTCCTGGCATCCCAAGATTCCGCCGTGCAATGAAGGTTTCAGAATAATGTATTGTGGGGAAATTTCGTCGAGTAACAGTGCTTTCTCATCCTTGGTGTAGTTACCAATGAGTTCTTCATCGAGAGCAATTGGTAGTGGTGAACTTTGGCAGAGTCGCGCCATTTCAGCGTGCTGATGGGCCCGTATAGGTTGTTCAATACTGTGGATGTCAAATGCGGCAAGCTGTTTCAGTTTGCTCATCGCTTCATTGGCAGCAAAGGCACCATTAGCATCTACACGGATTTCGATATCCTGGCGAGAATAGTACTTTCTGATTTCTGCGATAAGGCTAATCTCTTTATCCCAATCGATTGCGCCAATTTTGATTTTGATACACTTGAAGCCTTGACTTAACTTGTCCTCAATCTGTGCCCTCATCTTCTGGAAATCTCCCATCCATATTAAGCCATTGATGGGGATACCCACGGCACCACGTGTGAATTGGTTGTCATAGAGAGCCATGTAGTCACCACGAAGGCTGGCTTGATATGAAAGTATGGCGGCCTCAATGCCAAAAAGTATTGATGGATATGCTCGAAGCGCTTCGGTGTTCAATGTGCCCGTAGAGATGTATTGGTCGAGGTGGGATGACAAGATATGTAGATATTCCTGCTCGGGGATCGCATCAATGCTGAGGTCGTGCAAAGGTGCGCATTCGCCAATACCACGATGAGATGGTGTAGCATCATCCATTAAGACAACGTACCACACTTTTTTTGTGCGATACTCGCCTCGTGAAGTCTTTGCAGCTTGCTTAAACTTCATCTCATAAGGGATGATTCTGTATTTCAATTTGTAAATATTTTAAGGTAAGTGAGGGAATTTCTTGAAATTTGGTTTGCGTTTTTCTAAGAAAGCTTGTCCTCCTTCTTTTGCTTCGTCTAGCATATAATAAAGCATCGTTGCATCTCCTGCTAATTCTTGGATTCCACTTTGGCCATCAAGCTCTGCATTGAGTCCAGCTTTTATCATACGCAATGCCAATGGTGAGTGTTGCATCATTGTTTCTGCCCATGCAACGACTTCATCTTCCAGTTGGTTGAAGGGTACAACCTTGTTGACCATGCCCATTGCTTCAGCCTCGATAGCTGAATATTGGCGGCACATGAACCATATTTCGCGTGCTTTCTTTTGGCCAACAATGCGTGCCAAGTATGAAGCGCCAAATCCTGCGTCGAATGATCCAACGCGAGGGCCTGTCTGGCCAAAGATGGCATTTTCAGAAGCGATAGTCAAGTCGCACATCAAGTGCAAAACGTGCCCTCCTCCAATTGCAAATCCATTGACCATAGCAATGACGGGTTTGGGTAATGAGCGGATTTGTTTTTGCACTTCCAATACATTTAGTCGAGGTACACCGTCGTTGCCGACATATCCACCACGGCCCTTAACATTCATATCGCCACCCGAGCAAAATGCTTTGTCGCCAGCACCAGTCAGGACCACGATATAGATGTCCCCGTTTTCGCGGCAATGATAGAGTGCATCGCTGATTTCTGATACCGTCAGCGGTGTAAAAGCATTTCTGTAACGAGGTCTGTTGATAGTGATACGAGCTATTCCATTGTAGAAATCGAAGAGGATATCTTCATATTGCTTGATTGGGGTCCAATTTCTAGTTTCCATTTATTCTAGTTTTATAATTTGTTTGAATAATTTGTTTTGATAACGTTTTCCACAACCTTTCTGGCTTGTTCATTGTTGTTGATGTTTGTGAAAACTTCAAGTAGCGCTGGGCATTGACCGTTGCAAGCAAGAAATTCGTCCAATATATTTGGCAAATCATCAGTCTGCGAAAGAGAGAAATATTTTATACCATAGCTTTCGGCAATACCTTTGGCAGAGTAGGTGTGTGAGGCAGAAATAAACTTGTCAAGTGCTTGAGAATCTGTAATACCTGGCAAACGTCGGAAAATTTGTCCACCGCCATTGTTGAAGACTATCAGTGAGAGATTGTTGGGAATTTCTGTATTGAAAAGCGCATTGGCATCATAAAAGAAACTCAAATCTCCTGACATGGAAATTACTTTATTTGTTGCTCCTAATGCATAACCAACAGCTGTAGATATGCTCCCCTCAATGCCATTTGTGCCACGGTTGGCAAATATTTTATGATCTCTGAAGTCATTTAACATTGTCGCATTGCGTACAGTGGTACTATTAGCCAAGTGAATATCCCATTCTAATTGAATTCGCTTTGCCACCTGTTGCATTACGTACAAGTCGGAAAATAAATCTCTTGTGAGTATGTCATTCAAATCAAGGGTAGAAAATGATAATTTCTCCTTCCAAAGCTTCACTTCTTTATTAGGTTGTACGAGGGTTGCTAATTGCCTTAGAGTGTCCTCCACATTGGCATATATCACAGATTTGAGATGTGATAAGGTGTTGGGGAATAATGACTTCTCTTCTATGCGAATAACTTGTATTCCGTCATGCTTCCTAAAAAAGTTTTTCAGCTGCTTGTTAACCAAATTTCCACCGATATGGATTATCAAGTCGGGATTAAATCCACTATTCTCAACCACTTGTTCTAAAATAGATGTGCGGTGCCAATGAGGTGATGTAGTCAAAATCTCTGGTAGCACGAGTAAGGCGTCATTCTTTTCAATGGTTTCCAAAGCTGAACATGTTCTACGCTCATATTGCCCAATGAAGACAACAGGACATTTTGCGGAAGCAATTTGTGCCATGACTTCTATCGGTATTGGTTCTATACTATGAGAGTAATATGTGTTGACTTTGGTAGAGGGAATAATATTTGCTGTACTGAAATCGAACAATGGTTCTTCTATTTCTATATTCAAATGTACAGGCCCTTGTTGTCGGTCGCTTAAATAAGAAAGCGCCTTGTTTATCTTCAATTCATTCCATTTGAAGTTCTTTTCATCTACCGATTCATTCACCGAAATCGTTTGAGCATAGGGTAGAAGTGCATCTTGCTGATGAATAGTCTGTCCGTCCCAGGTATCAATATACCTTGCTGGGCGATCTGCAGAAATGACGAGGATGGGGATGTTACGATAATAAGCCTCGGCCACAGCTGGTAATAGATTGAGCAAAGCAGAACCCGACGTCACACAGACTGCAACTGGACTGCAAGTAGACAAAGCCAAGCCTAATGCAACGAAACCAGCACTGCGTTCATCTGTCACGGGATGTAGATTGAATCTACACTCGTTCATATCGTTGATGATGACAGCATTTCTTGAGCCAGGGCAGGCCACAACATGTGTCACACCATGGGCTCTAATTAACGAAATTAATGCATGAATATCTCTTTTGCTCGAATACATAGAATCTGTCTTTATTTTTCTTCTGATACCAGCAGACTAAGGATGGTTTGTAGTTTTCTTTCTGTTTCAGTCCATTCGATATCCTCATCACTATCTCTTAGCAGCCCGCCACCTGCATAAAGTGTAGCCGTATCTCCTATAGCTTCCATACAGCGGAGCGAGACATAAAAGCGAGTGTTGCCATTCAAGTTCAGGGGACCGCTAAAGCCCGTGTAATATCTCCGTGTATAGCCTTCAGCTTGGTTGATACAATCAAGAGCCTCATTTTTGGGCAATCCGCATACAGCAGGTGTGGGGTGAACAGCACTAATCATTTCACCCAATTTAGTGTTCGCTTTGATTGAGAAAGTAAAATCAGTACGAAGGTGAGCCAAGTCGCCTGCTTTGATGGGATAAGTATGCGATCTTTCGATGTACTCAACATAGGGTAGTAGTGTGTCGTATAGATACTCTGCCACAATACTTTGTTCACGCTTGTCTTTTGGACTCCAATAGGCCTTGTTGCCCATCGGAGCACCTGCATCCCATGTCATTGTGCCAGCCAATGCCATCGTACGCCACAAGGTGCTGGTTACTTTTTCCAAGAGACATTCAGGCGTAGCAACCAACCATATGCCGGATTCGCGAGTGTACCACATTGCGACAAAATTTTGTGGATATTTCATGCATGCCGTTAGATATAAATCTAAATACTCGGCAGGTGTCATTCCCTCAATTTTGATATTCAACTGACGTGAAAGAACGACTTTCTTCAATGTGCTACCCTTTGCGCGTATCTGTCGGTGTGTGTATTCAAACAAGTCCGTGTATTTTGTCTTTTGCTGTTTTTCGTCAGATGTGTAGGTGTAGCACTTGGGGCTCATGTTGGTATCTGGCAAATCAAATGTTGCGACCTCTTCTGCCTTAATCATCAGGATAGGAGTATTGGGGGTCACCTGAAATGGGTATATTAGATAACCGCTTTGCTCCTCTGTTAAGTCATTAGGATGCAGTTGCAATGGAGCACCTTGCTGCTTGATGCCAACAATTTCTGTGCGGCCAGGTAATTTGTAGAGTGCCCAAGCGGATTCGCCATTAAGTATGTCAAGAGAGATAAAGTCTTTAATAGTTGACATAGTGCGTATATGATTGATTTAAAAACAGATTATCTTGCAAGGATGTTTGTTAACGCTATGTAGGTCAAGTACTACATTTTTTTAGCCTCATTCCATATTTCATCCATCTCTGCAAGCGACATTTCTGTGAGCGGCTTATTCATTTCTTTAGCCTGTGTTTCTAGGTAGGTGAAGCGTTTGATAAACTTTTGATTCGTCTTCTCAAGGGCATTATCTGGGTTGATATGGTAAAGTCGAGAAGCATTGATTAGACTAAATAATACGTCACCGAACTCCTCTTCTGCTTTCTGCTGGTCCATATTTTTCACTTCGTTTTCAAACTCAGTGATTTCCTCTTTCACCTTGTTCCACACCTGCTCACGTTCTTCCCAATCAAAACCTACATGGCGTGCCTTGTCTTGGATGCGATAGGCCTTGACCAGCGAGGGTAGGGCGTTGGGCACACCAGACAGGACCGTTTTATTACCATCCTTCTCCTTTTGTTTCAGTTGTTCCCATTGGTCAGAAACCTGCTTTTCTGTCTTGATAGTAGGCATGGGCTTACTTGACTCTGTATCTGTTGGGGGGAACACATGTGGGTGACGAAATATCAGTTTGTCGCACAATCTGTTGCACACATCGGCTATATCAAAGTCTCCCTTTTCTGCTCCTATTTTTGCATAGAAAGCTACATGCAACAATACATCTCCCAGTTCTTTGCATATTTCGTTAGCATCGTCTTTCATCAAAGCATCGCACAATTCATAGGTTTCTTCTATAGTATTTGGGCGTAGCGATTCATTAGTTTGCTTTTTGTCCCAAGGGCATTTCACGCGCAATTCATCGAGTACGTCAAGCAGACGCTCAAAGGCTTTCAATTGTTGTTCGCGCGTATGTATTTTTACAGTTTGAGTAGACATTATTATATTATTTTACCTATTCTTTTATTAGTTTAAATTGCTTTGCAAAAATAATGAAAATTTATTCATATTCATTATGACAACTAATTATGATATATCAGAAAACACAGCGTCTTTTTTTATTTCGTTTAATCTTTTCCATAGCATGGAGTTTGCAGACAAATTGTATTGTGGGTCAGCCTGCAAAATTTGTTTTGCAGCATTTCTAGCTTTTTCCATAATATTCACATCTTTGATTAGGTGAGCTATCTTAAGATTTATCGGCAACCCACTCTGTTGTGTACCATCAATATCTCCAGGACCACGTAGGCGCATATCTTCTTCCGCAATAATAAATCCATCTGTGGTTTCTGTCATTACTTGAATTCGACGTTTTGTATTTTCTGAAAGTTTATCTTTAGTCATCAATATGCAATAACTTTTTAGATTACCACGACCGACTCGGCCACGCAATTGATGTAGTTGAGATAAACCAAATCGTTCAGCATTCTCAATGACCATTACAGCAGCATTAGGAACATTAACTCCTACTTCTATAACAGTTGTTGATACAAGAATTTGATAATCGCCGTTCTTGAAGTCATTCATTACCTCATCTTTCTCAGCTGGAAGCATTTTTCCATGTACTTTTCCTATTTTATATTCAGAAAAAACCTCTTGTAGGTTAATGTAACCTTCTTCCAAATTTTTAAGGTCAATCTTCTCACTTTCGGCAATCAGCGGATAGACGAAATAAACTTGAACACCCATAGAGAGCTGGTAGTGTATTCCTTCAAATAATTTTTGACGATCCATTTCATGATAATGAAGTGTGGTGACAGGTTGGCGGCCAGGAGGTAGTTCATCAATTATCGAAACATCCAAATCACCATAGACTGTCATCGCCAAAGTGCGTGGTATGGGGGTAGCCGTCATCACGAGTATATGCGGGGGACAAACATTCTTACTCCAAAGCATAGCACGTTGTTTGACCCCAAAGCGGTGTTGCTCATCTATAATTGCAATACCAAGATTTTTGAATTCTACTTTAGGTTCTATAAGTGCATGTGTGCCAATCAGAATATTTAGAGTACCACCTTTCAGTTGAGAAAGTATTTCTTTTCTTTTAGCACCTTTTACATTTCCTGTCAGCAGGGCAACATTAATCCCCAATCCTTTAACAAGAGGACTAATCAGTGAATAATGTTGTTCTGCAAGAATTTCAGTTGGAGCCATGATAGTTGCCTGATAACCATTATCTATAGCTATTAAGCATGTTAGTAGTGCTACAATCGTTTTGCCTGAGCCAACATCACCTTGTAAAAGACGATTCATTTGATATGGGCCACGCATATCAGCACGTATCTCTCTTATCACACGTTTTTGAGCATCTGTTAGTGAGAATGGGAGATAATTATAAAAGAAACTATTGAAATAATCACCTATTCTTTCACATTTTAAACCAATATTTTTTTTACTATTTGCATTTGCAGTTTTAAGTAATTGCAGCTGTAAAAGAAATAATTCTTCAAACTTCATGCGATTTGTGGCCTTGGCAAGAAGTGCAGCCGATGTTGGTCGATGCAATGTCCTAATAGCTAAATCGAGTGACATCAATTCATGCTGTTGCACCAATTGTGATGGCAAAAAATCTTCTAAGGATGTATTCCCTATATCAAGAGCCGACGAAATAATATCTTGTAATTGCTTTGAACCTAATGCACTCTTTTTCATTCTATCTGTAGTGTGATAAAGAGCTTGTAGCGTTCCATCTTTCGCATTTACTTTATCTGCATCTTCAATATCTGGATGAGCAATTGAAAAACGACCATTCCACATTACAGGTTTGCCCAAAAGTAGATAGTTTTTGTCATACTTCAACCCCTTTTCTATTGATTTAATTTGGTTGAACCACACCAAATCTATCCAGCCTGTGCCATCACTGAATGAGGCACGCAAACGCTTCTTGCGTCCTTCTCCCTCAGTGACAATGTCAAATATTTGTCCTTTTAGTTGTACATAAGGCATATCCTCCATCAATTGGGCTATAGAATGAATTTCGGTGCGATCTATATATCGATATGGGAAATGATACAAAAGATCACCAACGGTGCGAATACCGAGTTCCTTATTAAGTAGTTCGGCACGTATTGGCCCTACACCTTTGATGTATTTCACATCCATATTCAAATCCATACTTAACTGATATAGATATAGTTGTAATAGATTATATAAACCAGTAGATAAAATATTATTTGGATCACACCTTAATATTTCTAAGCAATATGAGAATCTACCATCTTATAGTTATAACAAAAACTAAATTCAAATGATAAAAAGTCAAGACCTTTTTTTAACAAGACGTCGTGAAATTTCAAAAAGGTTAGACTTTTTTTGAAAAAGGTTAAGCTTTTTTTATGTGGACAAAATCACCTTAAAAAAGAATCATTTGTAGCCCATTTCATTTTTAACCTTTTTGACTATGGTGTCACCCAGTATTGCTGATGCAATTTCAAAGGCAAAAGTTGCTGCCGAACCAGGACCATTTGCTGTAATCAAATTTTGATCTCGTACAACAGATTTTTCAACAAAATTCCCTCCTTTCAAGCCTGTCTGACACCCTGGGTAGCATGTATAGTTATGATTTTGGAGTACCCCCCACGCATCGACTACCATAGGTGCTGCACAGATTGCTGCTAAAAGTTTCCCTTCAGAAAAATGTTGAATAGTACATTTTCGTAGACAGTCTGAGGCTTGCAGATTTTTTACACCTGGCATACCACCAGGGAGTATGATGCATTGAGAACCAGCTATAGCATTCTTGCGTAAAAGTCCATCTACCATAACTGAAATACCATGTGCACCTTGTATTACGCGATTACCTGTTACACTTAGGGTTTGGACTTCGATACCGCAACGGCGTAATATATCTATTGTGGTAATGGCTTCAATTTCCTCAAATCCAGTTGCCAATAATACATGAACCATTTTGTAAATATAAATTTATTGAGGTTATTATTCTAAGCATTTCAAGTATTCTTCAATTGTATTTTTCATACCTAAATACAATGCATCACAGACAAGAGCATGACCAATACTTACTTCATCCAACCAAGGTATTTGTTGATGGAAATAGGCTAAGTTTTCCAGGCTTAGATCATGCCCTGCATTTAAGCCAAGGCCATATGACTTAGCACATTTTGCAGCTTCAATATATGGTTTTATCGCTACCTCACGATCTATATTATATTGATGTGCATATGCAGCTGTATATAATTCGACTCTATCTGCACCAACATTGGCAGCTCCTTTTATCATTTCAGGGGATGGGTCGACAAAGACAGATGTGCGAATGCCTGCTGCTTTGAATCTTGCTATCACTTCTTGTAGGAACTTACTATGCATAATAGTATCCCAGCCATGATCAGAGGTCAGTTGTCCAGGGAGATCTGGTACTAACGTGACTTGTGCAGGTACGACTTTTAATACCAAATCAATAAAATCTGAAGACGGATATCCCTCAATATTAAACTCGGTGGTGATGTTCTTACGAAGTTCATACACATCTTGCCGCTTTATATGTCTCTCATCAGGTCGAGGGTGTACTGTGATACCTTGACCACCGTACTCCTCAATATTCATGGCCATTTTAATCAAATCTGGCACATTTCCTCCACGAGAATTGCGTAATGTCGCTATTTTGTTAACGTTAACACTTAATTTTGTCATACTTCATATGGTAAATAGAAATCTTGCGCCTTACGAACACTTGCGTATATACATGTGTATTTTTTAATGCTGCAAAATATCATTTTATGTAATATTTCCTTTGTCTATCAAATCCTCTGTGTTAATTTTGCACATAATAATATTGGCAAAAGTACAAAAAAATGCCGAATAAACTAAAAAAGTAAGTAATTAAAGAAAACTGAGATTATACTTAGTGTATTTCTGCACAAAGTTAAATATAAATTTCAGGTTCAAAAATTAGTACCATGTCAAAGTCGACAATTTTGAATGTAGCTATTTTTACAAGCATCAAAGCAGAACATCTGTATGATTATGCCATACAAGTAATGCAATGTTTATTGCGTGCTGGAATAAAAATCATTATCACTGATGACCAGTGTGACTTGATAGAAAAAAGAGAACTAAGCGGATTTGATGTAGAAATTGTAGCACCACAGGATTTGTGTGCAGACCTTGCCATTTCTATTGGTGGAGATGGTACATTCCTTAATGCTGCTGCACGTATAGGCAGTAAATGCATACCAATACTTGGCATCAATGCTGGTAGATTGGGATTTTTAGCAGATATTTCACCAGAAAAGCTATGTTCTGCCATTAATGCTGTGATTAAAAAGGAATATGACATAGAGTATCGGTCGGTTATCGAAGCAAAAGTTTGTGGAGCAGATCTGGATATTGTACCATTTGCCTTAAATGAAGTTGCTGTATTGAAACATGACAATTCATCGATGATTGAAATCGAAACTTATGTAAATGGACACCTGCTCAACAACTATCAAGCGGATGGGTTGATTGTTGCTACTCCTACGGGATCAACAGGATATTCGCTCAGCGTCGGTGGTCCTATTATTGAGCCCAAATCAAAATCATTTGTAATCTCTCCTGTAGCATCGCATAGCCTTACTACTCGTCCAGTAATATTATGTGATGATGCAGAAATAGAATTGAGTGTAAAGAGTAGAAGCAAGAATTTCATGATTTCGGTGGATGGACGCAGTCAAAGTTTACATGATACTACAACTATTAAATTATGTCGAGCGAAATATAGTGTTAAAGTGATTAAAATGCGTGATGCTCACTTCTACGACACCTTAAGAAATAAGATGATGTGGGGGGCTGATAAGAGATAATAGTAGCGTCTTGGATTAAAATAATGAGTAAAACTGAAAAAATAAAAAGCCTACCCACTATCCTAAAATGGTTGTGGCAGATGTCGACAGGCTATCGCACACAAAGTTGGTTGAATATCTTGGTTGGTGTTGTGATAGTTGCAAGCGACCTTGCATTGGTATGGTGTACAAAATTGACGATTGATGTGGCGACTGGAGATAATACGTCTTTCACATTGACACAATCAATCGCCTTTATGGGAGGAATCATCCTGTTACAACTAATTTTAGGGATTGCATCAAGATGGATTAGAGCATTACTTGGTGCTAAAGCTCAAAATAGTATGCAACGATCTATGTTTTCACACTTATTACAAGTTAGCTGGAGTGAAATGCGCAGATACCATACTGCTGACTTAGTGAATAGATTAGAGCGTGATGTGAGAGATGTAATGTCGTTTGTGACAGAAAATGTACCTACTTTTATTACTGTTTCATTGCAATTTTTAGGTGCATTTATCTTCTTGTTTTATATGGATAGGACATTAGCTTGTATCGTAGTTATATTATTACCCCTATTCCTGTTAACAAGTAGGCTTTATGTCGCACGAATGAGAAAGATTTCGCACAAAATCAGAGGAAGTGAAAGTAAGATACAATCAGTCATTCAGGAAACCTTACAACATTCACTTATTATCAAATCTTTGGGGCGTGTAGCAAGGATGAATGAAAAATTAGACGAGACCCAAAGTGATTTCCGCAAACATATCGTGCACAAGACAAAATATGCTACAATTTCGTCTGGTATATTAAATCTAGGTTTTGCTACTGGATATATTGTAACCTTCGGCTGGGGTGTCACTTGTTTATATAACGGCAGTATTACTTATGGTTCACTTATTGCGTTTGTGCAGTTAGTTGGTCAAATTCAATCCCCCGTGCGTACTTTGACACGTTTTGTACCTCTATTTATTAATACATTCACAGCGACAGAACGCCTTATTGAATTAGAATCTTTGACAAAAGAAAAGCAAGGAGAGTCCGTTCGTCTAGAAGCACCATTGGGAATATGTATTTCAAACTTAACGTATAAGTATGAGGGAGGGAAACGTCGAATACTTGATAATTTTAGTTGCCATTTTACTCCAGGTAGTGTAAATGCAATAGTAGGTGAAACAGGATCTGGCAAAACCACATTGATTCGTCATCTACTCGCGTTGTTACCCCCTACCCATGGACAAGTTGAAATATATGATAGACATCAAAGAATTACAACTTCACCACAGACACGAGAGTTATTCTCTTATGTACCTCAGGGTAACACACTGCTAAGCGGAACAATTCGCGAAAACCTTTATTTAGGAAATCCGAATGCAACTGAAGAAGATCTGCGAGATGCATTATTTGTTGCTGCAGCTGATTTTGTTGACGAGTTACCTGATGGTGTTGATACTATGTGTGGTGAGTTGGGATTTGGATTATCGGAAGGGCAAGCACAACGCATTGCAATAGCAAGAGCATTACTGAAAGACAGTCCAATTCTATTATTGGATGAGGTAACTTCATCTCTTGATGATGAGACTGAACAAGTTGTACTGCGTCGTATTATTAATAAATTTCCCCAAAAGACTTTGATATTCATCACACATCGCTCGGAAGTATTAAAGCATTGCGACCAGGTGATTAAAATGTTTAGAACCCAATAAGTAAACTATCCTCTGATGGAAAATGACGAAAATATAAAATTATATTGTTTTGGTAGTGGCAGCAGTGGTAACTGCTATTACCTTAAAAAAGGGAAAAGTGGTATTATCATTGATATTGGAATTAGCCACAGAAAATTGAAGAAATTTTTTAGTGACTATGGTCTCGCTATGGCTGACATTAGAGGAATTCTAGTCAGTCATTCTCATACCGATCATGTTAGAGCAGTGGGGGCTTTTTCATCTGCAATGCGTATTCCCGTTTATACAACTCAGCAAGTGCATGAAGGGATGGAAAGAAACTTTTTGATGACAAAGAAAATTCTAAAAGATGACAAAATAATAGTAAACTACCATTCAAAATTTCAAATCGGCGATACTGAAATCATTGCTTTCCCTGTGCCTCATGACAGCAATGGCAATAATGGGTATCTACTCAAGTTTGGTGATGCAACATTGTGTTTCTTAACAGATGTTGGCGCTGTCACTCAAGAGATAATTCAATATGTAAGTCAAGCTGAATATCTCATTTTAGAGGCAAACTATGACAGAGAAATGCTGCAAAATGGTCCTTATTCTGATTTTTTGAAAAGAAGAATTCAGAGTGGCAGCGGACATCTTTGTAACGAACTTGCGGGGCAACTGATTGCCAAACATTCTTCATCAAAAATACGAAAAATTTGGTTTTGCCATCTAAGTGAAGAAAATAATCATCCTGATCTTGTAGTAAAAACAATAAAAGAGATAATAGCTAATTCAGGAAGAAAAGAACTCATTGAAGTTCCCTTAATTCCTTTGAAACGAACGACTCCACAATGTTTTGAGCTGTAGATAATAAATCGTCATAGCATAGATTATTATAGAACTAAAATTTGTTTATAACGATATAAATTATGCAAATTAGAGAGATAGAGCTTTTAGCACCTGCAAGAGACATGAATATTGGTAAGCAAGCTATATTACATGGTGCTGATGCTGTTTATATTGGCGGTCCACAATTTGGTGCGCGTTCAGCTGTTGGCAATTCTATAGAAGAAATTGCACAACTTTGTCAATTTGCACATATTTATAATGCTAAAGTCTATGTAACACTCAACACGATTTTGTATGATAACGAAATAGAGAATGCAGAGAAATTGATATATCATTTGTATGAAGTTGGAGTAGATGCCTTGATTACTCAAGACTTGGCCCTAATGCGAATGAATCTACCCCCAATAGCATTACATGCTTCTACACAGATGGATAATCGTACGATAGAAGATGTGAATCATCGTAAATGCGAAGGATTTTCACGTGTTGTTTTAGCAAGAGAATTACCTTTATCTCAGATACAGTCAATAGCCAAAGATAGTCCTTTGGATATTGAGGCCTTTGTACATGGGGCTTTGTGTGTCTCCTATAGTGGTAAGTGCTATGCTTCTCAATATTGCTTTGGTCGTTCTGCTAATCGTGGTGAATGTGCTCAATTTTGCCGTTTAGGTTTTGACCTCGTTGATGAAAAAGGCGAAATATTACAGCATGATAAGCATCTACTTTCATTAAAAGATATGAAGCGTATTGAACATTTAGAAGCAATGATGGATGCAGGCGTAATGTCTTTTAAAATAGAAGGCAGATTAAAGGATGAAAAATATGTAAAAAATGTAACGTCTGCTTATAGTCAAGCAATAAATGAAATCATTTCACGCAGACCAAGTGAATATAAAAGAGCATCTATAGGTTCTTCTATATATAATTTTAAGCCAAATCTCTTTCGTACTTTTAATAGAGGCTATACACCTTATTTCCTAAACAACGACAAGGATATAATATATCAGCCAGATAGTCCAAAATCATTTGGAGAATATATAGGGATAGTTGAAAATATACAAAAAAATAAGGTCAAAATCTCATATACTAAGGATCTGTCGTCACCACTAAGAGCTGGTGATGGCCTTTGTTTTATCTCAACAACTACAGACAAATTAGAAGGGATCAGAGTCAGTAGCATAGAGAATGGGTGGGTGATATTTAATAATTACCAAAATCCACTAAAAGTAGGCATAAAAGTGTGGAGAAATTTCGATATTGATTTCGACAGACAACTGAGCAAACCTACGGCTAAACGCCATATACCAATTCAGATAGAAATGACTGAAACAAATAGGGGATTCCTATTCACAGCAATTGCTTATGATGATATAAAAGTAGAATATGAACTTTGTATTGAAAAAGTTCTAGCGAAAACTTCCAGTTTGGACAGCATACGCAAACAGCTAAGCAAATTAGGTAACACACCATTTGTTGCCTCAACAATTGTTACAAATATTCACTCAGATTATTTTATTCCAACTTCAATACTTAACGAATGTAGACGTAATCTAATTGATAAACTACAAACGTTCGTTATAAAAAATCATAGGCGTGAATCTCCAAACAAACAAACCCTAGATACTGATAGAGTGGGGCGGTATACTACAAGTGAAGATAATGTAAGTAATAAATTGTCTGAATCTTATCTTCAGGAAAATGGTACGATTATTGCAGACAGAGCATTTGAACTTGATTCTAGTACCTCTGATGTACTTATGACCTGCAAACACTGCATATTGAGACATACACAAAGATGTCGAAAAGTAATGCCACGTAGTTACCAACAATTATATCTCTGCTTACCCGATGGGAAGAGATTTCCAATAAAGTTTAATTGCAAAAAATGTGAAATGCAAGTACTTAAACCGATGAATTATAATAAATCATATATGAAATAGAAATGAATTCAAATATAATAAATATATATCTATCAAATATCATAAGACCTCAACTGATGCTCTCTTAATATTAATAAGTAGTCTGTGAACATTTCATTTTTCTTTCTAACACAGGAAATTAAATCTTTCATATGATCAATAAAAACTTTTTCAAAAGACATTGTCTGTCAGCTTATGGCATTATGATGATGCTTTTAATACTATCACTAGCACTTTTTGTGTCTTGTGACTATCGTATGGAGAGTCATGATGATAGTTGGAATTTGGGAAACAAAGTGGGCATTGATTCACTCGAATTTCAAAAGGAACATCATTATTGGAAGAATGATATATTTTATGTCCACACACCATTTCAAATAATTAGAAGGAATAATCTAATGATTGATGATGTGCCATTAGCTGATTCCACAATTATAGACAAAGATAGAGAAATAGCAATTGTAGATATTGTTATCAAAAGAGATTCACTTAGCAGTAAAGTATGGAATAAAGTCATTTCTAGTGAAGGTGAAAAAGGATGGGTGGCAGAGAATGAATTGTTAACAAAAATAATCCCCAATAATTACGTATCAAAATTTATTTTTTACTTTAGCGAATTGAGTACACTTGTCTATATACTAATTGGTATAATTGCTCTGACATTATTCTTGATTCATCGTTACAAGAAAAGACCCTTGCGTTTCCCTCACTACAACGACATTGAAACATTTTATCCAACACTATTGTGCTTAATCATCTCTATTGATGCCACAATTTATGGCACAATACAAAAATTTGCACCACAAACTTGGATTGAATATTATTTCAATCCAACACTCAACCCCTTCTCTACAGAATTACCATTGATACTCATTGCTTTTATTGTTGGTTTATGGTTATTGATTATTAGTTTTATTGCTGTTATTGAAGATTTGATACATCAATTTAATAATGCAGCCGATTATTTAGCCTATCTATCTACGCTCATCCTACTTTGTACATTCCTGTATATAATTTTCTCACTCTCCGTTCAAATTTATATTGGCTATTTCATTCTTGCCTGTTACATCTTCTTTTCCTTCTACCGACACTACCATAGTGCCACACCACACTATACATGTGGAAAATGTGGAGCCTTTATTGCAAAAAATGGAGTTTGTCACGAATGCGGGAGTGTGAATGAACTAAAGTGATAATGGAAAAACTAATGAACCATTAGTTTGAGAAAATACGATTATGATAGTTTAAGCCATTTGTTCTGCTATTTTTTTGTAATTTTGCCACATTATGAAAAGAAGTCTTTACGGATTACTATTATTAATATATTTTCACTCTGCGTTTATTGTACAATTAAATGCGCAACGTATCAGTGATGATATGGAGTCGCACGACCATTGGGGACAATTCAATGATAGTGTGCAGACCACGGATGTTCCTGTCGGCTTGAAGGTATGGACGATTAATAAACGCTTTGCTCGTGTCACCCCAGCCGTACCTGATACAGTGCATCATTTGTTTCAAAACGACAATCTGACAGATGGTCTTTCGGGAGAGTACAACTATTTGGGCAACCTCGGGTCTCCTCGCATCAATCGCTTGGCTATTGAGCGCAACTTCTCGCAAACAGATGCGCCATTCCTTTTTGCTGCCCCCTACGATTTCTTCCTGCTCGACACCGACGAATTGCAGTTCACTAACACCAAGTCTCCGATAGCGAATATCACCTATCACACCTGTGGTAACAAGCAAAATGGCGAAGACCGCATACGTGCCAAATTTGCGACCAATGCTGGTAAGAAATTTGGTATGGGATTTGTGCTCGACTATTCGCTAGGTAGAGGTTACTATACGACTCAGACCACATCGCAGTTTGATGGTACCATTTTTGCCTCGTATCGTGGCGACAGATATAATCTGCATACACATTATACAGGCGAACATTTGAAAACGGCTGAGAATGGTGGTATCGAAGATGATTCCTACGTCACACAACCTGAACTCTTCACGCAAAAATATGGTACGGCAGATATACCCACAGTGCTCAGCAAGGCGTGGAATAAGCTCTACATCAATACACTCTACCTATCGCATCATTATAATCTTGGTAAGTTGAAAAGACAACGTAAGAGAGAGATGGCAGACTCTGTAGTAGTAGATATGGATAGTATCAGTGTGTCGAGCGAGGGGGCTGTTGTAGCCCAGGAAAAGGGTAATTTCATCCCTGTGGCACGTTTTATTCATACCTTGCAGTTTGATTACAACAAGCGCCAGTTCCTTTCCAATGCCCACCACAATGCCAATAGCACAGACTACTTTGCAGATTTCTACTTGCCCGGTGATTCAGCTTCCGACCGCACACATTATATCGATGTGGCCAATACATTGGGCTTCGAACTATGCGAAGGTTTTAATCCATGGATGAAGGCGGGGCTCACATTCTTTGCAAAGCATCATTTTCAGAAGTATAAATTCATCAATCTTCACCATCCCACGCAATCGTATGTGGAGAATTATCTGAACCTCGGTGCTGAAATTTCAAAACGTCAAGGCGATTTGTTTCACTTCAATGCCCTGGGAGAATATAGACTTTCGGGCAAGAAATGGAGTGAATTTAATGCAGAAGGCAATGTGGCTGTGCATATCCCCACAAAGCGCGACACAATACATCTGTTGGCTTCAGCGCGAGTACAAAACGAGATACCCAATTTCTACCTGCGTCACTATCATGCACGCAATGCTTGGTGGGACAATACTGAACTGAAAAATCAATTCTCGGCTCATGCTAATTTCAAATTCCAATACAAAGGGACCTCGGTGGGAGTTACATATCATACGTTGCAAAACTATACCTACCTGGCGGAACGTGCTGTGAAGACTGGCAATAGCAACCCGGCGACGACCCTGCATGGTGCCAGTGTGATGCAAGCCGACAAGAATATCAGTCTGCTGGGCGTGCAGTTGAAACAACACCTGCGCTTTGGTATATTCAATTGGGATATTGAGGGTACGGCGCAGTATTCCACTGATGCCGAAGCTCTGCCTGTGCCCATCTTTTCGGGTTATACCAATATGTATCTGAAGTTTAAGATAGCAAAGGTATTGAGCACTGAATTTGGTGCTGATATGCGCTATTTCACAGCTTATTATGCACCAACCTACTCGCCTATTATGGGACAATATGCCGTGCAATCGCAAGACAATCTGCAAAAAGTGGGCAATTACCCTCTGGTCAATGTCTATGCTAATTTCCACTTGAAGAAGGCTCGTTTCTACGTGATTTGCTCACACGTAAATCACAAACTTGGTGTGGGTCGCCCCTTCTATGTGCCCCATTATCCGCTGAACAGAATGGTTTTCCGCTTTGGTATTTCGTGGAATTTTAATAATTAATCCATTTGGGTTAGACCCCAATATCTCTTGTTGAACTTTGCGACGTCTAGTTGAAAAAATGTCTAATGTTTTTTAAATTTTGCAACGTCTTGTTGAAAAAAAGTATTGACTTTTTCACATTGTATTTAAGTGCATAAAAATAGCCTGAACTTCTCACGAGGTTCAGGCTTATCTTTTGATGTATTTGGGTTTAGTCTTTGATGATTTCAAGCTCTACAAATACCTTTTTGAGTGCTGCTACTGCACGGTCTACTTGTTCGTGGGTATGTGTAGCCATCAATGCTACACGCACCAAAGTATCTTGTGGCGCACAAGCTGGAGGTATTACGGGATTGATAAATACACCTTCTTCAAAAGCTCTAGCTGTAGCAATGAAAGTCTTGTCTGGATCACGAACATAAAGTGGAATAATAGGTGATTCAGTTTCTCCTATTTCAAAACCTGCTTCACGGAATTTTTTCAGTGCATAATTTGTCACATCCCACAAGGCTTCGATGCGTTCAGGCTCTTCTTGGAGGATATGCAATGCTTCGAGTGCACATGCAGTGGCAGCAGGGGTATTTGAAGCACTGAATATATATGTACGGGCATTATGACGGAGCCAGTTGGTAATGCTGAAATCTGCGGCAATAAAACCTCCGATTGAAGCCATAGACTTGCTAAAAGTACCCATGATGAGGTCGACTTCATCAGTCAAACCAAAGTGGTCGCAAACTCCTCGACCATTTTTACCAAATACGCCCAAACCATGAGCTTCATCTACCATAATCGTAGCATTGTACTTGTGCTTAAGTTCTACGATTTTGCGAAGGTCGGGCAAATCACCTTCCATTGAGAAGACACCGTCGACAATAATTAATTTGACTGATTCTGGCTTACACTTTTGCAATTGTGCTTCTAGGTCTGCCATATCATTGTGCTTGTATTTCAAGCAAGTAGCCATCGAAAGTCTACGTCCGTCTACAATAGATGCATGGTCGCGGTCGTCGCAAATGATATAGTCCTGACGACCTACAAGTGATGGGATGACACCCGAATTGACTGTGAAACCTGTTGAGAAGCAAAGGGCTTCATCCTTACCTACGAATTCAGCCAATTCTTTCTCCAATTGCACATGCAAATCAAGCGTACCATTCAGGAAACGTGAACCCGCACAACCTGAACCATACTTTTGCATAGCCTCGATACCTGCTTGAATCACTCGGGGGTGACCAGTCAAACCTGTATAGGCATTGGAACCAAACATGAGCACGTTCTTACCACCCATTTCCACCTCGGTACCTTGCATACCTTCGATTTCACGGAAGTAAGGATAAAGGCCTAGCTCCTTATACTTTTGTGGCAGTGTATATCTGGAAAGTTTATCTTGAAGTAATCCCATATAATCTATGTTTAAGTGATTTATATGCAGGTGTTTTTGAAATATCGCCTGCAAAATTACTTCATTTTTTTTATTTAGACAACCCAAATGGTCATTTATACGCAATATGTGTACTAAAGGTCCTTTTTTAGGAAAATTAAGCTTTATAAATGCGCCGTTTAATACTAATTATATGATTGGAAACAGAAAATAATTGTAATTTTGCACTTCCAATGACGATATTGAACGAAGTAGACGAATGAAAAAGAAGATTTTGTTCATAGTAAATCCTATTTCTGGCACAAACAATAAGAAAAATATTGTTCAGCAGATTGAGAAATACCTTGACAAGGAGAAATTTGACCATAGCGTTGTCTACACAGAATATGCTGGACATGCCACAGAATTAGCACTCGAAGCAGCAGAATCGGGTGTAGATATCATTGTGGCTGTGGGTGGGGATGGTACGATTAATGAAGTGGCTCGTTCGGTAGTGCAAACCTCTGCTGCACTGGGTATTATCCCATGTGGCTCGGGCAATGGTTTGGCTCGACATTTGCAAATTCCACTCAATGTGAAGCGTAATATCGACATCATCAATGCCTGCAATATCAGTAATTTGGATTATGGTAAAATCAACGACAAGCCCTTCTTTTGCACTTGTGGTGTAGGTTTTGATGCTTTTGTTAGCAAGAAGTTTGCCGAAGGTGGTAAGCGTGGGTTTTTATCTTACATGGAAAATACCTTGCGTGAAGGAGTGCGCTATAAATCAGAGAAGTACACAATAGAAATAGATGGACATTCTGAAAAGCGTGAAGCCTTTCTCATTGCCTGTGCCAATGCTTCACAATATGGTAATAATGCGTATATCGCTCCTCTGGCTTCGATGGAAGATGGGTTGATGGACGTGATTATCATGGAGCCTTTCTATACGATTGAATCTGCCCTTGTGCTAATGCAGATGTTTACCAAGTCATTACACAAGAATCCTCATGTCAAGGTAATGAGGTCTTCTAAAATAAAGATTACGCGCCCTACCGAGGGTGCAGTGCATTGTGATGGCGACCCCTTTGTGATGGGCAGGGAGATTACAGTTGAGCTAATCAAGGGTAAATTCCGTGTAGTAACACCTGTGGTAGAAGAATCGTCGATTAGGGAGGAGGGCCGTAAGGCTTTGAAGAACCTAGCGGATATTTGCCTTGAAATCCTTAATGTGAAGCATAAGAAATAATGACTCTTTTACTGTTCAAACTATCCTTTACTTTAGCTTGAATAGTGCCTTTCTACTAAACAAATTGTGTTTTTTACTCAAACAGTGCTTTACTACTACTCAAACAGTGCATTACTTTAGCTAGAAATTGTCTTTTCGTTAAAAGAATCAATTTGCTTTAGCTTGAATAATATTTCTTTCACCCTAAATAATATACAAGTCCCACTGATAGTGTCAGCGGGACTTATTTTTACTTGTATGATGATTATGCGTAACTACCTTTTCTTAGTTATTCAAATGCTTGTCTAGGTGAGTTTCTGCGTATTCACGTGTCACTTTGAAATGCTTCTTGCGTGATGAAGGTATTTCGTACATTGCTTCCATCATGATGCTTTCTGTAATAGAGCGTAGTCCACGTGCACCGAGCTTATATTCATTGGCTTTGTCTACGATAAAATCTAATGCATCTTCTTCAAAATGCAATTCTACCCCATCCATTGCAAAGAGTTTCTCGTACTGCTTGACAATGGCATTCTTGGGTTGTGTGAGGATGTCCTTCAATGCCTCGCGGTCCAAGGGTAAGAGGTAGGTCAAAGCTGGCAGACGACCGATGATTTCGGGGATAAGACCGAAAGATTTGAGGTCTTGAGGCTTGATGTATTGCATCAAATCTGTGGGATCAATCTTTTGCAGGTTTTGCACTGAATCGAAGCCTACGACGTGGGTATTTAGACGCTGAGCTATCTTCTTTTCAATTCCATCGAATGCACCTCCACAGATGAAGAGGATATCTTTGGTATTGACCTGAATATAGTCTTGGTCTGGATGCTTTCGTCCACCCTTGGGGGGTACATTGACTATGCTACCTTCGAGCAGTTTCAACATACCTTGCTGTACACCTTCGCCACTGACATCTCGTGTGATAGAGGGGTTGTCACTTTTTCGTGCAATTTTATCTATTTCGTCGATGAATACGATACCTCTCTCGGCTGCTTTGACATCATATTCTGCCACTTGAAGTAAGCGTGAAAGGATACTTTCAACATCCTCGCCCACATAACCAGCTTCTGTGAAGACAGTAGCATCGACGATGGTGAAGGGGACTTTCAGAAGCTTTGCAATGGTTCGTGCCAAGAGTGTCTTGCCTGTACCTGTCGACCCTACCATGATGATATTGGACTTTTCGATTTCCACTTCATCACTTTCACCTTTGGCTTGTCCCAAGCGCTTATAGTGGTTGTAAACAGCTACTGCAAGGTGACGTTTAGCAGCTTCCTGACCAATGATATACTGGTCCAGGTATTCCTTAATATCCTTGGGCTTAGGTATATTATTCAGGTCAAGGTTTTCGTTGTCCTTGGCTGTAGTTCGTTTGCTGTATTGAAAGGCTTCTTCGACCACTCTACCAGCTTCTCGGGCACAGTCGGCACAGATATGGCCCTCGAGTCCAGCAATAAGTAGTGCTACTTCATCCTCGCTTCTACCGCAAAAACTACATCTATTCTTGTTTTTATCCTTCATTAGTCTTCTTGCGTAATACTTTGTCTATCATACCATAAGCCTGAGCTTCGTCGGCTGTCATCCAATAGTCGCGGTCAGAATCTGCCCATACTTTGTCAAAATCGGTGTGTGAGTGATCGGCGATGATGGTGTAAAGTTCCTTCTTCAACTTTTGAATTTCGCGTGCAGTAATCTCAATATCAGAGGCTTGACCTTGTACTCCGCCAAGGGGTTGATGTATCATCACTCGGCTATGTAGCAATGCCGAACGCTTACCTTCTTGACCTGCTACCAAGAGTACTGCTGCCATTGAAGCTGCCATACCTGTACAGATAGTAGCTACATCGCAGTTGATAAATTGCATAGTATCGTAGATACCCATACCTGCATATACTGAACCACCAGGGGAGTTGATATAAATAGAAATATCCTTGCCTGGGTCGCAAGAGTCGAGGTAGAGTAATTGAGCTTGAAGGGTGTTGGCAGTATAATCATCGATGGGTGTACCAAGGAAGATAATGCGGTCCATCATCAAGCGTGAGAACACATCCATTTGTGTGACATTGAGTTGTCTTTCTTCGAGGATATAGGGGTTGAGGTATTGACTTTGAGCTTTAAGGACGTCGTCCAATACCATGCTGTTGATGCCCTGATTGGCTGTAGCAAATTTCTTGAAATCTTTGAGCATTTTGAATAGTATTTTGTAGAATAATACTTTAGCTTAATTTAGTTGAAAAGAGCGAAGGTGTAATATAGACTCCCCTCGCTCCTTAATTATATTAATGCTTTTATATTGCAGAATTTGCAGTGCAATTATGCCTTTTCAAACATTTTGTTGAATTCTTCTACTGTCACTGACTTGTGTTCCAAAGTCACAACATTCTTGAGTGCAGCAGTAAGTTTTTCGTCAATGCAACGTTCTACGAGACCTTGTACTTGCTCCTTCTTCTTAAGCATTTCAGAAGCATATTGTTCCAAGTATTCATCGGGGATATTAGCCATACCATATTGAGCGAATTGGAAGCGAGTAGCTTGGATAGCTGTCTTCTTCACATCTTCATCGTTCACTTTGATATCATTAGCTTTCACCAATTGTTCCTTGATAAGGTGCCACTTCAGTTCTACGATGCTCTTGTCATAGTTTTCGTTGACGAAGTCTTCGCCCTTATCAGCATTGTTAGCCAACATGATTTTCTTCAACATTTCGTCGGGGAATTCCAATTGGCCAACCTTTTCTTCGAGGTATGCACGTACATCGAGCAAGAACTTGTAGTCGCTATCAGCTACGAATTGGTTTTGGAGGTTTTCTTTCACCTTATTCTTAAATTCTTCTTCGCCCTTTACAGCTCCTTCGCCATATACTTGGTCGAAGAATTCTTGGTTGAGTTCAGCAGCTACAAAGTGGCTGATTTCATTCACTTGGAATGAGAAGTTGCCTTGGTATTGTGCAGCTTCTTCCTTCTTAACCTTGAGGAGTGCAGCCAATTCGGCATCGCTACCTTCATAAGCCTTAGCTGGGCAGAAAGTGATCACATCGTTAGTCTTAGCAGTTGCGAAGAGAGCCTTTTGTTCTTCGTTCTTGAAGTAAGCAGGCATCAAAGAAGCCATTTCCACTTGCAAGCCACCTTCTTTAGGCATACCAGTTTCGTCGAGTTCTGCAAGCACACCACGTACAATATCGCGATCAGTGTAAGTATCTACATTTTCAGTATGACCTCCACGTTGTGCCAATTGCTTCACTTGTTCTTCCACTTGCTGTTCAGACACTTGGATGTCATAGTAAGCCACCTTGTCAGTAGCCGAGCATTCTACGGTGAATTCAGGAGCCAAAGCTACGTCGAAGACAAATTCAAAGTCTTCTTGAGTTTCGATATCTTGTGGCACTTGCTTTTCAGAAGCCATAGGTTCGCCGAGCATATTGACATTGTTTTCACGGATGTAGTTCATGAGTGATTCACCCAAGAGCTTGTTCACTTCGTCAGCCTTAGCTTGTGCACCATACATCTTCTTGACCATACCCATGGGCACCTTACCAGGGCGGAAACCAGGCATTTGTGCCCTTTGGCAGAAGTTTTTGAGTGTCTTCTTTACGTTTTCTTCATAGTCTGCCTTTACGAGGCTTACTGTGATTTCAGCCTGTACATTGCCTACCTTTTGTAATGAAATATTCATCTTTTTTGTTTTTTTTGAGCAGAGCGAGCAGTCCATTGTGTGCTACCCCGACTCTCTATTTATTAATATTGTTTATTTCAGTAAATGCTGCATTGCGAGGAGCTAGAGATATCAACCCACTGCTTGTATCGCAAATTGGCATGCAAATTTAGCAAATTTCTTTCAGACTATCAAGTGCTTTAGATTATTTTTTAATGATGAGGAAGTTAAAGTCAATTGAGACTTTACCCCCTCAAGACATTCGTTTCCTAAACTTATAGCAAATTCCACTCTAATCGTTCAATGTTATTGATATACACCCAAGCCAATGACTCCCATCTTAATCGTTTAAAGTTCCCTTTCCAAAAAAGTTAGAGAAATTAAACATTATCGAATTTATTTAGAAAAAGCCTGAGATAATATTGAAGAGTAGAATAATTGCATACGGCTTATACAGAGCATATATTATTATAAATAAACAAACTATGAGGTATAATTTTCTTCATAGTCGGATTATATGATTGTTATTATTAATACTTATAACTCCTCCGAATAAATAGCTGGTGCTAGGGGACGGCTGTTGTAGTTAGAAGCCATAGACTGACCATAAGCACCTGCAGAATGGATGGCTAATAAGTCGCCTCGTTTAGTAAATGGAAATAGCTCCGCTATAGCAAAGATATCACTACTTTCACAGATAGGTCCAACGATATCGTATATTTCTCTCTTGGGGTTAACGGGAGCTGTTAGATGGGTGATATGATGACGTGCACCATACATGGCAGGGCGTATCAAGTCGTTCATACCAGCATCAAGAATAATAAATTTCTTTGCCTCGCCCTCTTTGACATAAAGTACACGTGAAATAAGGTGGCCACATTGACAAATAATAGACCGACCCAACTCGAAATGGATTTCTATCTCTTGCGGTAGACGTAGGTTAGAATAGAATGTATGAAAATAGTTTGCAAAATCGGGTAGGGGGTGCTCTAAAGGATGACGATAATCAACACCAAGTCCTCCACCGACATTAATACTTTTGAGTGTCACGCCTTTATCTACAAGTTCGCTCACAATAGAATTGATGCGCTCGCAAAGTGTTTCGAACACGTGCATTTGTTCAATCTGCGATCCTATATGAAAATGTAGACCGACCAATTCGATTGCTTTCAGTTGGTGAGCTTCTTCTATTGCTTGTGAAAGGTGAGGTGATGAGATACCAAACTTATTTTCGCTCAATCCTGTTGTGATTTTTTCATGTGTGTGTGCATCTACATCGGGATTAACGCGAAAAGCGACTTTCGCTTGGCAATTCATTTTTTCGGCAAGCTCATTAATAACACGGAGTTCAGCTAAGCTTTCTACATTAAAACAGCCTATTTCATGTTTTAGAGCTAAGGTGATCTCAGAATCAGATTTGCCAACTCCTGCATACACAATTTTATGACAAGGTATACCTGCTTGTATAGCGTCAATAATTTCGCCGCCACTGACACAGTCTGCTCCAAGACCATAGCTGGCTATGAGCGTCAGAAGTCTTGGGTCATGATTAGCTTTAATAGCATAATGTACATGATAGTTGGGATATTTCCCTGATTCTTCGACTACAGCATTCAAAGTATTGCGAAGGAGTGCAATGTCATAATAATAGAATGGTGTGTGTAGTGATTGAAATTTATCAACAGGAAACATTTACGTAGCGTTTTTGTGTTTTAAAAAAGTGGGGAAGTTTTCATTTTACCTCCCCAATATAATATTTAATTGAAGAGGTGCTGGCTGAGTGCCTGCAGGGCTTTTGCTTTATCTTCTTCGCGTATTAAGAAGGAAATATTGTGGTTGCTACCGCCGTACGAAATCATACGAATGGGTACATCCGCTAAAGCCTGTGTAACCAGGCTTTCAAAACCAACATTCTCCATAACTAGGTCCCCCACAACACATATGATACACATATTGTGATCCACTTCAACAGTACCGCACTTCTTCAATTCTTCAAGGATGGGGACAATACGGCTAGTGTTGTCGATACTGAGAGATATACCTACTTCAGATGTGGTGACCATGTCAATACTGGTATTGTATGTCTCAAAGATTTCAAACACCTTTCGAAGGAACCCTGTTGCTAGGAGCATTCGGCTCGATACAATCTTGATAGCAGTAATATTTTCCTTGGCAGCAACAGCTTTGATGCATCCACCAGTCATAACGTTATTGATAAGCGTACCTGGAGCAGATGGTTCCATCGTATTAAGCAAGCGTACTGGAACACCAGCAAAGCGTGCAGGTTGAATGCAAGTGGGGTGTAAAATTTTGGCACCAAAGTACGCCAGTTCTGCTGCTTCTTCAAAATGAAGTTGTCTGACGGGGGTCGTACCATCAACAATACGTGGATCGTTGTTGTGCATACCATCGATGTCTGTCCATATCTGAATTTCCTCAGCACGCAGGGATGAGCCTATCAGGCAAGCAGTGTAGTCTGAACCACCACGGCGTAGATTGTCGACACCACCATTTACATTGCGGCAAATGAAGCCCTGTGTGATATAGAGATCATAGCCCTTGTGCTTGTTTAATAAGTCGTGTAAATGCTGATTGATATATGCAGTGTCTGGCTCACCGTTTTCATCGATTTTCATGTAGTCAAGTGCAGGGAGCAGACAAACATTTACGCCCAATTCCTTGAGATAGTTGGTCATCATATTTGTGCTCATCAATTCCCCTTGTGCCAATATAGACTTTTCAGCATCGTTGTTGAATGTCGTTCCAGCAAAAGAATGCAAATGCATAAAGATTTCATCCAATATTTGAGCAGTCGAATTCAACAAATTGTTGTCTGTGAAGAGTGCCTTTATGTGTTTAGAATAAAGTGTACGCAGTTGATTGATAACACTGCTCGCTGATTCAGGGTTGCGCTTGCGCAGATAGTCAGCAATTTCAACCAATGTATTAGTGGTACCTGACATGGCAGAGAGCACCACAATCTTTTGCTCACCATCGTTTATCAAATTTGCTACATTTTTAATGCGTTCTGGACTTCCGACTGAAGTGCCGCCAAACTTTAATATTTTCATAATCTTTTGTTGACTTTTTATATGGTATATTGTTTTCTTTTGTCAAAGTGAATCATTTTCATTCCTCTGTTTCCTGGCTCAAGCAAATGGGATTATTATACTCTTGAGTAACATCTTCTACTTCCCCTTCCTTACATCTATAGACAACGCCTGGGTAAGATTGCAAGAGCGCTAGATTATGTGTAATCATTACTACAGCTGTATTTCTTTCGCAAACTGAGCGAAGTAGCTGGATGATTTGTTTTCCTGTTTCGTAGTCCAAATTACCCGTTGGTTCGTCAGCCAGAATCAATTTTGGGCGATTCAACAAGGCACGTGCAATAGCTATGCGTTGTTGTTCGCCACCAGATAATTCGTGTGGGTAGCTTTGAGACTTACCCTGCATACCTACTTCTTGCAAAACCTCTTTGATACGATTGTCTCTTTCTTGTTTATCATTCCAGTCGGTAGCACGCAATACAAAATCCAGATTATTATAGACAGTACGATCACTCAGAAGTTGGAAATCCTGAAACACGATACCTAATTGCTTTCTTAATGAGGGGATGTGTTTTGGTTTCAATTGACACAAATCTACATTAAGCACTTTAGCATTGTCTGCCTCCACAGGCAATTCACCGTAGAGTGTCTTCATCAGAGAACTTTTCCCTGACCCTACTTTTCCAATAATATATACAAATTCGCCTGCAGAGACGTTAAAGTCAACATTCTTTAGAATCTCTTTATCTTCTAAGGCAATAGTAGCATTTGATAATTCGATATACATATATAATAATATAAAATGACAGATGTGGTATTAATCTAACTTTAGGACTGCAAGGAAGGCTTTTTGTGGTACTTGTACATTGCCAATCTCTTTCATGCGCTTCTTGCCTCGTTTTTGTTTTTCCAACAATTTTCTTTTACGACTGATATCACCGCCATAACATTTAGCAGTTACGTCTTTACGTACTTGTTTTACTGTTTCACGAGCTATAATTTTTGCACCGATTGCTGCTTGGATAGCTATGTCAAACTGTTGGCGTGGCAGAAGTTCTTTTAGCTTTTCACACATACGACGTCCGAAATTCACAGAGTTATCTATGTGTGTCAGAGTAGAAAGTGCGTCGACAGGTTCACCATTGAGCAGTATGTCAAGTTTTACCAATTTTGATGGTCTAAAGCCAATTGGGTGATAGTCGAATGAAGCGTAACCCTTAGAAATAGATTTAAGTTTGTCATAGAAGTCTATCACAATTTCTGCTAAGGGCATGTCGTAATACAATTCTACACGATTGCCTGATACATACTCCTGTTTGATAAGTTCACCACGCTTACCTAAACAGAGAGTCATGATATTACCGATATAGTCTGTGCGTGTAATGATTGAGGCACGTATATAGGGCTCTTCAATGTGTTCAATTTCGAGAATGTCTGGCATACCTGCTGGATTGTGTACTTCCTTCATTTCTCCATGCTTGTCGAATATGTGGTAGGATACGTTAGGTACGGTGGTGATGACATTCATATTAAACTCTCTGTCCAAACGTTCTTGCACAATTTCCATATGTAGCATACCCAAGAAACCGCATCGGAAACCAAAGCCGAGTGCTACTGACGACTCGGGCTGGAAAGTGAGTGAAGCGTCGTTGAGTTGCAACTTTTCGAGTGAAGCACGCAACATTTCAAAGTCTTCTGTTTCGATAGGATAAATACCTGCAAACACCATTGGCTTAACTTCTTCGAAACCTTCGATTGCTTTTTCGCAGGGATTCTTTGCTGATGTAATAGTGTCACCAACTTTGACTTCTGTCGCAGTCTTAATCCCCGAGACGATGTATCCTACGTCGCCACAAGTCAGTACTTGTCTCGGTGATAAGTCCATTTTTAGTACACCGATTTCATCTGCGTCGTAATGCTTTTGTGTATTTACAAACACGACATCTTCTCCCTTGCGAATACTACCATTGACAATCTTAAAGTAGGCAATGATACCACGGAATGAGTTGAATACAGAGTCAAAGATAAGTGCTTGTAGTGGAGCATCAGGGTCGCCTTTTGGTGCAGGTATACGTTCGACCACTGCTCTAAGGATATCTTCTACGCCCTGACCTGTCTTGCCCGACGCATGTATGATTTCTTCCTCTTTGCAACCCAGCAGTTCGATGATTTCGTCTGAAACTTCTTCAGGCATTGAGTTTGGCATGTCGCACTTATTGAGTACTGGGATGATTTCCAAGTCATGTTCGATGGCCATGTATAGATTTGAAATCGTCTGTGCTTGTACGCCTTGCGTAGAGTCGACGATGAGTAAGCATCCCTCACATGCAGCGATACTTCTACTCACTTCGTATGAAAAGTCGACGTGTCCCGGAGTATCAATCAAGTTGAGAACATATTTCTCGCCATCCAAATTATATTCCATTTGGATAGCGTGACTTTTGATAGTAATACCTCTTTCTTTTTCCAAATCCATGTCATCCAACATCTGACCCTCTGTCACATTCACTGTATTGGTGTATTCCAACAGACGGTCTGCCAGGGTGCTCTTACCATGGTCAATGTGTGCGATGATACAAAAATTTCTGATATGCTTCATATTATCGTTTTGTAGTAATTGGGAGAGATTAAAACTTTTCAGCTGCTTCGAATGATACAGCGTGGTTCAAATCTTTTTCGCTTAACAAAATTGCCTCTTTGTCAGTGATAGGCCATTCAATACCTATCTGTGGGTCATTATAGATGATACTACATTCGGCTTCGGGGGCGTAACGATTGTCAACTTTGTAGGTGAAAACGGCTGTATCCGATGTTACCTGAAAACCATGTGCAAAACCGCGAGGTATGAACAATTGCCTTCTGTTTTCAGCGCTTAGTTCAACGGCTACATACTTACCAAATGTTGGTGAGTCCTTACGTAGGTCAACAGCAACGTCTACTACGCTACCGCTTAAGACTCTGACCAATTTTGCTTGCGAAGCCTCTCCTTTTTGATAGTGTAGGCCGCGCAACACGCCCTTGGTGGACATAGACTGATTGTCTTGGATAAATTGTACAGAGTAACCTACAGCCTTATCAAAGTCTTCGGCTCTATAGGTTTCCATGAAATAACCTCGGGCATCTTCGAATACCTTTGGTTCCAGAATCCAAACATCTGGTATTGCGGTTTTAATGTAGTTCATATATTGTATTTTCTTTTGATAATGTTGTCTATTGTTCTTCCGAAAGCGTTTTTTACTATTACTTTGAGGCTAATTGCCCAACAATTTTTCCATTGCTTTCATCGAATAAGATTTCACCCTGCAGATTTGGTGTTTCTAGCACCATGTCACAGATGTTGTCTTCGATGTGCACTTGAATTGCTCTTTTCAGCGAGCGTGCGCCAAATTTTTCGTCAAAGCCGTGTTTGATGATAAATTTGTAAGCTTTATCGGTCAATTGTATATGCAGACCTTTTTCTTCAAGGCGTTTTGAAATATCCGCCACCTCTATCTTGGCTATCTTGAGTGCATCGTCAGCTGTCAGCGTTTCAAACATGATGATGTCATCCAGACGATTGAGAAATTCTGGAGGGAATTGTTTCGATAAAGCTTTCTTGACAATACTTTCAGCCTCGATGCTTTGCGACACGCTTGGGTCGCGGAAACCTATACCTGCTCCAAAATCCTTCAACTGACGAGTACCGCTATTCGATGTCATGATAATGATAGTATTTCTGAAATCAACCGTTGTGCCATTACCATCTGTCATTCGTCCTTCGTCCATTACTTGAAGCAAGGTGTTGAATACATCGGGGTGAGCCTTTTCTATTTCATCAAGCAATACGATAGAGTAGGGTCGTCTTCTTACTTTTTCTGTCAGTTGTCCACCTTCTTCATACCCTACATACCCCGGAGGCGCTCCGAGCATACGGCTTGTGCTGTACTTCTCGCCATATTCACTCATGTCAATACGTATCAGAGCATCGGGACTACCAAACATGCTTTCAGCCAAACATTTCACCAAGTGTGTCTTACCTACACCCGTAGCCCCGACAAACATGAATGTGCCGATAGGGCGCGTATTGCTTTTTAAGCCAACTTTATTGCGTGTGATGGCACGAACTATTTTCTCTATCGCCTTGTCTTGTGCGATTACCTTGCTGGTCAAGTCATTTTTCAGCGTTCTGAGTTTTTCGCTTTCATTGTGCGACATCCTTTTCACAGGGATACTAGTCATCATCGAAACGACCTCTGCGATATCATCAGCATCCACCGTGCTTCTGTCCTTTTTCAGACTATCAATCCATGCCTTGCTCAGGGTGTTCATCTGTTCGGTCATTTTGGCAATCGCGTCTCGCAAACTAGCCGCCAGTTCATAGTCTTGTTTTTTTGCAGCTTCTGTCTTTTGGTACTTCAAGACATCGATTTCCTTTTCCAAAGCAGTGATTTCTGCAGGCACTGTCACGCCTATCAATCGTATACGGCTACCGGCTTCATCCATAGCATCTATGGCTTTATCTGGAAATGCTCGGTCGGTGACGTATTTCTCTGTCAGTGATACACAAGCCTCGAGTGCTTCATCGGTATACTTCACCGTGTGGTGCTCCTCATATCTGTCTCGGATATTTTTCAGAATCGTCAGCGTCTCTTCAGGAGTCGTGGGTTGCAATGTGATTTTTTGAAAACGACGTTCCAGCGCGCCATCTTTTTCAATACTTTTCTTGTATTCATTGATAGTAGTGGCTCCAATGCATTGCACTTCGCCTCGTGCTAGGGCAGGTTTCAAGATGTTGGCAGCATCTAGTGACCCTGGTGCCCCACCTGCACCGATGATAGTATGTATTTCATCTACGAAGAGTATGATTTCTTTGTGTTCGCGCAATTCCTGAATGATACGGCGCAATCTTTCTTCAAATTGACCTCGATATTGTGTGCCTGCAACAATAGAAGCCATATCTAGTGCCACGATTTTTTTACCCATCAATGAGTGTGGCACCTTTCTGGTTGCTATCAGTGTAGCCAAACCTTCTACCACAGCACTTTTACCTACACCTGGTTCGCCCAATAGGATAGGGTTGTTCTTCTTGCGTCGGCTCAATATTTGTGCGATGCGTTCTATTTCTTTTTCTCTCCCTATGACGGGGTCCAACAAGCCTTCCTCGGCCAATTTTGTCAGGTCAGTGCCATAGTTTTTGATCGTAGGCGTATCTGTAGTCGTAGTGGTTTCATTGTTTTTCTGAGATGATGCACGGTCTTGACCGCCATTTCCTCCCTCCTCGGAAGGGAAACCTTCGGGTGCATCTTCTGCAAAACTAAATCCTGAAACAATTGGCGTTATTTCTGAAACTAGTTTATTTTCTTGAGTATTCAGTTCGTCTATTTTTTTCATTTTTGTGTAGTTTAAAGCTAAATATCTAAGCGTGGTGCACATGAATATATATGCGTGCGCGTACGCACACAATTCTATATTGAGCGCAAAGATAACATAAAAAATTAAATTGCTTTACTTTTTAAATAAATAAATTGCCAAATCAAGATTCTTGGATTAACTTTGCAGTATATTTTATCGGAAGTTATGTCATATTTTTCTTTTAAAAAATTCAAGGTTGAACATGACAATAGTTCTATGAAAGTAGGAACTGATGCTGTTCTTCTAGGAGCATGGTGTGATATATCGGACGCAACTAATATTTTAGAAATTGGATGTGGTTGCGGCGTCATAAGTTTAATTGTAGCACAAAGAACAATGTCTACAAACATCATTGGTATAGACATAGATAAAGACTCTGTCGCGGAGGCAAATATTAATTTTCAACAATCTCCATTTTCAGCAAAGCTCAAGGCAGTACATTGCGATCTGTATGACTACCAACCACATATAAAATTCAATTGCATCTTGTCCAATCCTCCCTATTTTACCGAAGAAACGCTTTCACCATCACTGCGAAGATCTTTGGCAAGAAATAGCAAATCCTTGCCTTTCTCTGATCTTGTCAAACATGCAAAGAGAATGATGTCTGATAAAGCTTCTTTACAAGTAATCATTCCTTTTTCAGAGATTGACAATTTTATATCAGAAACTAATAAGCAGGGACTGACGTTAGTTAGAAGAACTAATATTGTGACAAAAAAAGGCAAAACGCCCAAACGTGCCTTGTTGCATTTTGTAAACTTTGTGGTAGAAGACCCTGTAAAAAATGAGACATTAGTACTATCTGATCACAATAATGAACGTTCAGAAAATTACAAAAAGTTAACTAAGGATCTATATATATAGTTTAGCATAGTTCTTTATTTACCTTATAAACAGTTTATTATTTAACTAAATTATAAATTAAAAACTAATCCTAGGTAAGAAAACACCTTGTTAACAATATTTTATAAAACCTTTTTTAGTTCTTAAAAATACACAAAATCTTTAAGATTTTCATATACCAAGGTTGTCTGTTTGATAAAAATTAAGTAATTTTGCAGTCGTTAATAATAACATACACGTTACGCCAATGAATTTAAAGCCTTTTGGAAAAGTAGCGGCGATGCTTTTCCTTAGTATTTCTTCACTCGCCACTCAAGCACAAGATTTGTTAGCAGACCAAGCGCCAATTGATCGCAAAATGAAGGCGGTTGATTCTGTGGCTTTGGAGCGTATAGCACAAGAACGATTTGAAAAAAATTTCTCAGAAAATATTTATGGTAGCAATTGGAATACTATGAATCCCTTTTGCTATAGTTCAAGCAACATACCCAATACATACAAGATTGACCTTAGAGGATTTTCTATTCCAGTTCCTAACAAAAAATATGCTAAAGTAACGAGCAAATTTGGTTACAGACCACGGTTTGGAAGAATGCATAAAGGTGTTGATTTAAAAGTTTATACAGGTGATACTATCTATGCAGCGTTTGATGGCAAAGTCCGTATAAAGAAATACGATGCTAATGGATATGGGTATTATCTCGTATTAAGACATGAAAATGGCCTTGAAACAATCTATGGCCACCTTTCTAAACAGTTGGTAAATATCAATCAAGTTGTAAAAGCTGGCCAACCAATTGGTCTTGGCGGTAATACGGGACGCTCTTTTGGTTCGCACTTGCACTTTGAAACACGTATCATGGGACACCCTATCAATCCCGAATTACTTTTTAACTTTGCGATGCGAGACGTGACTAATGACTTTTATGTATTCAATAAAACTGCATCACAGGCCAACTATAATAAGATGGCTAGTGCAGGAAATAAAAATGCAACAATATCTAAATCAGCAAGTACAAATACAGGCAAGCATTGGTACAAGGTTAAGGCTGGAGAAAGTCTACCAAATATTGCCAAGAAATTAGGTGTAAGTGTTGAGCAATTATGCAAACAAAATAATATCAAAGCAAATACTATTGTTAAAGCTGGACGTTTGTTGAAGTATTAACTACTTAAATAAATACACCCTTAAAAAAGAGTGAAGTGACCCCAGAAGTTTTTTATCGAAACTTTTGGGGTTACTTTATTATTGATCTATCTGCGCTCATTCATACCCATCTAAGTCATTACTATCGTATCCCCGATTTGGGTCAGCATTTTATAATGCTTAAAATAATGGAAGTTGAATGATTTAGGTTAAACATTCAATGATAAAATATAAAACCTCATCATTTGAATAATAAAATCCCTCAACTGTTCCAAAAAAATCACACATAAAGTGTGCCGTATCTAAATATTTATTAACTTTGCCGTGAAATATGATTTTATAAATCCATTCACTTAATTTTTTTAATATGGAATATTCACACGAAGTTCAAAACATGTGTTGCGTGGCTAAAGGCCCCAATCATGGTCCCGCTCCTATCCCCGAGGAAGGAAAGTGGGTGCAAGCTAAGGAAATCAAAGACATCTCTGGTCTGACTCACGGTGTGGGTTGGTGTGCTCCACAACAAGGTGCATGTAAGCTCACTTTGAATGTGAAGGAAGGTGTAATCGAAGAATGCTTGATTGAAACTATTGGTTGCTCTGGTATGACTCACTCTGCTGCTATGGCTAGTGAAATCCTTCCAGGCAAGACTATTCTCGAAGCATTGAACACTGACCTCGTATGTGATGCTATCAACACTGCTATGCGTGAACTCTTCTTGCAAATCGTGTATGGTCGTACACAATCTGCTTTCTCAGAAGGTGGTCTTGTAATCGGTGCTGGTCTCGAAGACTTAGGCAAGGGCTTGATTTCACAAACAGGTACTCTTTATGGTACTAAGGTAAAAGGCTCTCGCTACTTGCAATTGACTGAAGGTTACATCACTAAGATGTTCCTTGACAAGGATGACCAAGTATGTGGTTACGAATTTGTACACATGGGCAAGTTCATGGACGCTATCAAGAAGGGTGTGCCTGCAGACGAAGCCTTGAAGAGTGTAACAGGTACCTATGGCCGTACTAAGGCTGAAGATGGTGTTGTTAAATCAATTGACCCCCGTCACGAATAAAATAAGGAGGATTTGCAATTATGATTAGAGAAGTAAAATTTGAAAGTCAAGACCGTCGTATCAAGCAAATTCTGGCTTGTTTGAACTCACACGGTATCTCATCTATCGAAGAAGCTAACCAAATCTGTGAAGAAGCAGGACTCGATCCCTATCAAACTTGCGAAGAAACACAAATGATTTGCTTCGAAAATGCTAAGTGGGCTTATGTAGTAGGTACTGCTATTGCATTGAAGGAAAAGGCTAAAAATGCTGTAGAAGCAGCTGAATATATCGGCGAAGGCTTACAAGCATTCTGTGTACCAGGTTCAGTAGCTGACGACCGCAAGGTAGGTATTGGCCACGGACAATTGGCAGCTCGCTTGCTCTCAGAAGACACTAAATGTTTCGCTTTCCTTGCTGGTCACGAATCATTTGCTGCTGCTGAAGGTGCTATTAAAATCGCACAAATGGCTAATAAGTCAAGACCCGCAGACAAACCATTGCGTTGCATCCTCTGTGGTCTCGGTAAGGATGCTGCTATGATCATTAGCCGTATCAATGGCTTTACTTACGTACAAACTAAGTTTGACTACTTCACAGGCGAACTTAATGAAGTACAACGCATTGCATATAGCAATGGCCCACGTGCAGCTGTAAACTGCTATGGTGCTGACGATGTACGCGAAGGTGTATCTATCCTTTGGAAGGAAGACGTAGACGTATCTATCACAGGTAACTCTACTAACCCTACTCGTTTCCAACACCCAGTAGCTGGTACTTACAAGAAGGAACGTGTACTCGCTGGTAAGCCTTACTTCTCAGTAGCTTCTGGTGGTGGTACTGGTCGTACACTTCACCCAGATAATATGGCTGCTGGTCCTGCATCTTATGGTATGACTGATACCCTCGGTCGTATGCACTCTGATGCTCAATTTGCTGGTTCTTCATCAGTACCTGCACACGTTGAAATGATGGGCTTCCTCGGTATTGGTAACAACCCAATGGTAGGATGTACAGTAGCTTGCGCTGTTCAAGCTGACCTCTTCCTCAACAAGAAGTAATACGAAAATTTAGCATAACATTGAGAACGTGTCAAAAAACCGTTCTGTATTTTTAAAAAACCAAGACTTTTTTTGAAAAAGCTCTTGGTTTTTTTTGACGAGACAACGCAAAGTTTTTACATTAGACTTTTTGCTATTGGGGGGGGCTGCACTAATAGCATATATCTAGTTTTAAAGCTACCTCTAAAGTTGTCGATATTTTTTTCAGAGTAATATTACTATTGAAAATTTTACATCTCGAATAAGATTAAAGAACACAATGTACAACGTAAACGAACATGGGATAGATATTTATCACGACATAGGCACCTTTTGCTCAGATGTTATATCCTAAATTATAGAGAATATCCCTTTTTGAAACTTTCAAAATGGATTTTAGTAAAATATCAAAGAAAAATGCTAATTTTGCAAGTCTATTTGCATAATCGTTTTTCGATGATATAAAAATGAAATTTGAGTTTGATATTAAAGTAATAAACACTTAGAATAATTATAGTGATGAATAAAGAACATAGCACATTTTCATTGATTGCAGACTTCGACGGCGATATCTCTACACTCTTTTCAAAACCTGTGGCTGAGACTTTGCCTATCTTGCCCTTGCGCAATATGGTCCTGTTTCCCGGTGTCGTGGCGCCTGTGACTGTGGGACGTGAATCCTCGTTGAAACTGATACGCCAAGCCGAAAAGAATGGCGGCATGATAGGCGTCGTGTGCCAACGTATCCCCAATATCGAAACACCTCAATTCGAAGACCTATTCACCGTAGGTGTGGCAGCCAAGGTGATGAAAGTGATTGATTTGCATGGGGCTACATCGGTCATTCTGCAAAGTTATTCACGCATCGAGTTGGAGGAATTGACCAAAATCCGCCCCTACCATCGTGCACGCGTGCATCAATTAGAAGAAATATTGCCCGACGATGAGGACAAGGAATACATAGCACTGATGGATGCTTGTAAGGAGACGACAATGCGCCTGCTCCGTGCCAACGAGACACCGCGCGAAGAAGCCATACTGGCTATCAAGAATATCAATCATCCCGTATTCCTGAGCAACTTCATTTGCACAAACTTGCTATTCTCGGTCGAAGAGAAAGCTGAACTGCTCGAAATCGGTGACCAGAAAGAACGTGCGTACAAGTTGCTGACCATACTGAATCGCGAGTACCAATTTGCGATGTTGAAGCAAAACATACAAATGCAGACACGCGAGGAGCTGGACCAACAGCAAAAGGAATATTTCTTGCAACAACAAATCAAGAATATCCAAAGCGAGTTGGGCGAGTCGATGAACGAAGATGTCGTGGCATTAAGAAAGGCTGCTGACAAGGCAAACTTACCACAAAAAGCACGTGCGGCATTTGAAAAAGAACTAGCAAAGCTGGAACGCATACCTATGCAAGCGCCCGACTATAATGTGCAGTTGAACTACCTGCAGACGTTGACTACCTTGCCCTGGGGCAAGAAGACTCGGGACAATCTGAACCTGAACAATGCCGAGCGCCAATTGGACCGCGACCACTATGGTTTGGAAAAAGTCAAGGAGCGCATTTTGGAACACTTGGCTATGCTACGCGTGAGTGGTAAGATGAAATCGCCTATCATCTGTCTGTATGGCCCTCCGGGGGTAGGCAAGACTTCGTTGGGCAAGAGTATCGCTACGGCGCTGGGCAGAAAGTATGTGCGCATATCGCTCGGTGGTGTACACGACGAAGCAGAAATCCGCGGTCACCGTCGCACCTATGTGGGTGCTATGCCAGGGCGTATCATCAAGGCGCTGATTAAGGCTGAAAGCAGCAACCCACTCTTCGTTCTGGATGAAATAGACAAAGTGTCGGATAGAAATCATAATGGCGATCCACAATCAGCCCTGCTCGAAGTCCTAGACCCCGAACAAAACAACTCGTTCCACGACAATTTCCTAGATTTGGACTACGACCTCTCGGATGTGATGTTTGTGGCTACAGCCAATACCCTGAGCACCATTCCACGTCCATTGCTCGACCGTATGGAAATCATCGAAGTCGAAGGATATTTGGCCGAGGAAAAGAAAGAAATAGCCAAGAAGCACCTTATCCCCAAGGCTCATGAAAATGTGAACTTCGTGGGCGGTAAGTTGAAATTCTCTGCCGCAGCAATCGATTTGTTGGTAGAAAAATATACACGCGAAAGCGGGGTGCGCCAATTGGAAAAGCAAATCGAAAAAGTCTTCCGCAAGGTAGCACTGAAAGATGCTACAATCGATGGCGATAGTATGTCGTATCTGAATACGCCATTGAAGGCTAAACAAATCGAAGAATTGCTAGGCAAGCCCCTGTACAACCGCGATATCTATCAGGGCAACGACTATGCAGGTGTAGTGACAGGTCTGGCATGGACTGCCGTGGGCGGCGAAATCCTCTTCATCGAAACAAGTGTGAGCAAAAGCAAAGCACCTAAACTGACGCTGACGGGCAACCTGGGCGATGTGATGAAGGAATCGGCTGTATTGGCGCTAGAGTATATCAAAGCACATGCAGATGATTTTGGCCTAGACTATCGCATCTTTGACCAATGGAGCATCCATGTCCATGTGCCCGAAGGCGCTACGCCTAAGGATGGCCCCTCGGCAGGCATCACAATAGTCACCTCGTTGATGTCGGCACTGAGCGGACGCAAGGTACGCGAAAATACGGCTATGACAGGCGAAATCACACTGCGCGGCAGAGTATTGCCAGTCGGCGGTATCAAAGAAAAGATATTGGCTGCCAAACGTGCTGGCATCAAGCATATCCTGATGAGCAAAGAAAATATCAAGGATGTGCAAGACATCAGCGAGAAGTATGTCAGTGGATTGGATTTTCACTTTGTCGAAGATGTCAAGGAGGTGCTCGACTACGCACTACTCAATACCAAAGCCAAACATGCTGTTGATGTGAAGGCAGAAGACGTGGAGGAAAAAAGTAAAGTTGCAGTATAGACCAAGCGGACAACACGGACGACTGACAATGACAAATGACAATGTGGGATAGGGGTGACCATGTGGCATAAGCACTGCATAGCATCACACCCCCGACAACAATTTCACCCAGCACAATATTCCTCCTCCAAACTCATAATCTAGAAAATACGATGACAGATATCAAAGTGACCAGAAAAGGCGGATTGACCTTTAAGAAATATCATACTGCCAAGGATAGCGAAGCGCGTGCCGGTCTGATACAGACTGACCACGGACCTATCGAGACTCCTATCTTCATGCCAGTGGGGACAGTGGGTAGTGTGAAGGGTGTACATCTGCATGAAATCAAGGAAGATATCGGTGCTCAAATCATCTTGGGCAATACCTACCACCTATACTTGCGCCCAGGTCTAGATACCTTGCGCAAAGCTGGTGGTTTGCACAAATTCAATGGGTTCGACCGCCCTATGCTTACTGATAGTGGTGGGTTCCAAGTATTTTCACTCACAGGCATCAGAAAACTTACTGCAGAAGGTTGCGAATTCCGTTCACACATTGATGGTAGTAAGCACTTCTTCACACCCGAAAATGTGATGGATATCGAGCGTGTCATCGGTGCCGACATTATGATGGCCTTCGACGAATGTCCTCCAGGCACAGCAGACTATAATTATGCAAAAAAAAGCCTGCATTTGACCCACGATTGGCTGAAGAGATGCATCCATAGATTCAACGACACCGAGCCCCTATATGGCTACCACCAAGCCCTATTCCCCATCGTACAGGGCTGTGTGTACAAGGACCTGCGTCAAGAGAGTGCAAAGTTTATGACCGACGTAGATGCCGAAGGGTATGCTATCGGTGGGCTAGCAGTAGGCGAACCAGCCGAACAAATGTATGAAATGATTGAGGTGGTCAACGAGATTTTGCCACAAGAGAAACCTCGCTACCTGATGGGGGTCGGTACACCCGTGAACATATTGGAAGCTATCGACCGTGGTGTGGATATGTTTGATTGTGTGATGCCTACGCGCAACGGACGCAATGCCATGCTCTTCACCGCCGAGGGTATCATCAATATGCGCAATGCTAAGTGGGCACAGGACTTTTCGCCTATCGATGAAATGGGACATTGTCCTGCAGACTTGCAATACAGCAAAGCCTATCTGCACCACCTGTTCAAAGCCAAAGAATTGCTGGCAATGCAAATCGCTAGTATACACAATCTAGCCTTCTACCTATGGCTGGTGAAGGAAGCTAGAAAGAATATCCTCGACGATACATTTGCAGAGTGGAAGAAAATGATGATACCACGTCTGTCTCATAGATTATAAACCCCAGATGACGGCAGTCTATGTTTAAGAAAATGAAAAATATGTGGCGCAAGTTCCTGGAAGTACTTGGAATAAAGGGAATTGACCGATATATTATCGGGAAGTTCCTTAGTACATATTTTTTCTTGATATTGATCATTATTACTATTGCTATCATCTTCGACTACAATGAAAAGATTGACAAATTTACACAAAGTGGTGTTTCTTTCAAGAATATTGTGTTTGAATTCTATTTCAACTTTATTCCCTACTTTGTCAACCTGTTCAGTCCACTATTTGTGTTCATCTCTGTGATTTTCTTTACGTCAAAATTGGCGGATAAATCAGAAATTATTGCTATGAAAGCAGCAGGAATCAGTTATAGGAGACTATTGCGTCCCTATTTCTATTCTGCCATTTTGATTGGTGTGATGACATTTGTCTTAGGAGCGTATATTATTCCCAAAGGCAATGTAGCAAGAGTAAATTTTGAAAACACTTATTTGAAAAAGAAAAAGTCCACGATATCCGAAAATGTGCAATTACAAGTTGCACCAGGTGTAGTTGCCTACATCACTCAATTTGATAATGAGACCAAAAGAGGATTTGGCTTCTCACTGGACAAATTCGAAAACAAACAGCTGAAATCTCGACTAACTGCTAATGTTATAAATTATGACACTTTAGCAGAAAAAAGATATAGTTGGAGCGTCCAACAATATACATTGCGAGAATTTAAGGGAATGAAGGAAGAAATTACGAATGGAGCCAAATTAGATACTATTATTAATATGGAACCATCAGATTTCTTCTATGTCAATAATCAGCAGGAGACAATGACACTTCCCCAATTAAAAGAATTCATAGTAAAGCAAGCTAATCGTGGTGCTGCTGGTGTTAGCGCATTTGAGGTAGAATATCACAAACGTTTTGCTTCACCGTTTGCTGCATTAATATTGACCTTGATAGGTGTATCACTATCCTGTCAAAAACGTAAGAACGGGATGGGAACATCTATAGGATTAGGGTTGGCACTAAGTTTTACGTATATTCTTCTCCAATCCGTTGCAGCAACTTTTGCTACTAACGCAGGATGGCCTGCAATGCTTGCAGTTTGGTTACCTAACATACTATTTGCGATAATTGCATTCGTCCTATATAAAAGAACTCCACAATAGCATTATGTATTTTACAGACTTGCCACTAAACGAAGATTTGCTTGATGCACTCTACGATATGCATTTCGACGAGTGCACACCCGTCCAAGAGCATACCATCCCACAAATCCTAAGCAAGAAGGACGTGATAGGAATTGCACAAACGGGTACAGGCAAGACGGCTGCGTATCTATTACCCCTACTGACACTTCTGACAAATGACAGTCATCCCGCAGATGCAGTGAATGCCTTGATTATGGCTCCTACACGAGAATTGGCAAAGCAGATAGACCAAGCACTGCAGGGGTTTGCGTACTATATGAATGTGAATGGAGTAGCAGTGTATGGCGGCAACGATGGCGAAAGGTACGAACAAGAGCGACGCAGCCTGAAACAAGGGGCAGATATCGTGATTGCTACACCAGGCAGACTGATTACGCATCTGCAACTCGGTAGCTTGGATTTGAGTCGTACTACACATTTGATACTGGACGAAGCAGACCGAATGCTAGATATGGGATTCTATGACGATATAATGAAAATCGTCAACGAAATGCCTAAAGAAAGACAAACTATCCTGTTTTCAGCAACAATGCCGGATAAGATAAACGAAATGGCAAAAAACATTATGCGCAATCCGGTAGAAGTGAAACTGGCTGTATCAAAACCTGCTGAAAATATCGCCCAAAGTGTGTACAGATGCTATGATAAAGACAAGACTGGCATTGTGCAATATATTTTCAAGCAAACGCCTCCAGAGCGCGTCATTATCTTCGCATCATCAAAGCAAAAGGTAAAAGAACTGAATATTGAGTTAAAAAGAAAAGGCTATAATGCTGCGGCGATGCACTCAGACCTAGAGCAAAAACAGCGCGATGAGGTGATGCTGACATTTCGTGCAATGAAGATAGATGTGCTCGTGGCAACAGATATCGTAGCGCGTGGAATCGATATAGATGATATAGCGATGGTCATCAATTATGATGTACCCCGCGACCCCGAAGACTATGTCCATAGAATAGGCCGTACAGCACGTGCGGGAAGGTCTGGCAAGGCGATCACTCTAGTCAACGGAAAAGACTGCCTCGCACTGAGAAATATCGAAAAGCTGCTAGAAAAGAAGATACCTGTACAAGACTTACCCGAAGGCATGGAAGCCCCAAAAGAAGAACCTGAAACTCCGAAGAAAAAGGGTAGGCGAAAATACAACAATCGAAGAGGGAAAAGCAAACCGACTAATGAAGGTGTAGAAAATAGACCTCGCAAGAAACGCTTCGCTCGTAATAAAAAATCTAAAGAAAGTAAACCTTCTGACAACAAAAAATAGATAAAACTATAACATAATATATTAATATATGGCAACAGTAGACGATAAGAAAATTATCTTTTCAATGGTGGGGGTCTCAAAGACTATTCGCCAAACAAATAAGCAAATTCTGAAGAATATCTACCTGTCATTCTTCTATGGCGCTAAGATTGGTATCATTGGTTTGAACGGTTCAGGTAAATCGACCTTGATGAAAATCATCGCTGGTATTGACAAAGATATCCAAGGAGATGTAGTGTTCTCACCTGGTTACTCGGTGGGCTATCTTCCTCAGGAACCAGAATTAGATGATACTAAAACAGTCAAAGAAACCGTACAAGAAGGGGTAAGCGAGATTGTCAACGCCCTTGCAGAATACGAAGAAATCAACCTAAAGTTCGGTTTGCCTGAATACTACGAAGATGAAGACAAAATGAATGGTCTCTTCGCACGCCAAGGTGAATTGCAAGACATACTAGACGCTTCAGATGCATGGAACTTAGATAGCCGCTTGGAACGAGCAATGGCTGCCCTGAATTGTCCCCCAGCAGACCAATTAGTAGAACACTTGTCTGGAGGTGAACGTCGCCGCGTGGCACTTTGTCGTCTGTTGTTGCAGAAACCAGATGTACTCCTCTTGGACGAACCTACCAACCACTTGGACGCAGAAAGTATCGACTGGCTAGAACAACACTTGAACCAATACGAAGGTACTGTCATCGCTGTAACGCACGACCGTTACTTCCTAGACGACGTAGCTGGCTGGATTCTTGAATTGGACCGCGGCGAAGGTATTCCATGGCAAGGCAACTATTCATCATGGTTGGAGCAAAAGACCAAGAGAATGGAAATGGAAGAAAAGGTGGCTAGCAAACGCCGCAAGACCTTGGAACGCGAATTGGAATGGGTGCGCATGGCACCAAAGGCTCGCCAGGCAAAGGGTAAGGCTCGTTTGAATTCATACGACAAACTCTTGAACGAAGACCAAAAGGAAAAAGAACAACACGTAGAAATCTTTATCCCTAATGGTCCTCGTTTGGGAAATAAGGTCATCGAGGCACAACATGTTGCTAAAAGTTTCCCACAAAAAGAACTTTTCAAAGACCTCAACTTCATGTTACCTCCAAATGGTATTATCGGTGTAATTGGTCCCAATGGTGCAGGCAAGACGACGCTTTTCCGCCTAATCATGGGATTGGATACACCAGATACAGGAGACTTTGAAGTAGGCGAAACCGTTAAGTTGGCTTACGTTGACCAACAACATAAGGATATTGACCCCAATAAGTCTGTATACGAAGTGATAAGCGGGGGAAATGAATTGATACGTATGGGTGGAAGAGATATTAATTCACGAGCTTACCTTAGTCGTTTTAACTTCTCTGGTGCTGACCAAGAAAAGAAATGTGGCGTCCTTTCTGGCGGTGAACGCAATCGTTTGCACTTAGCAATGGCTTTGAAGCAAGAAGGCAACGTGTTACTTCTGGACGAACCTACCAACGACATCGACGTCAATACATTGCGCGCATTGGAAGAAGGTCTTGAAAACTTTGCAGGCTGTGCCGTCGTAATTAGCCACGACCGTTGGTTCCTAGACCGTATCTGTACTCACATTCTAGCCTTTGAGGGCGAAGGCAATGTATTCTTCTTCGAAGGTTCATATAGTGACTATGAAGTAAACAAGGCTAAGCGTCTCGGACTTGAAGAGCCCAAGCGTATCCGTTACCGCAAGTTGTATGAATAATCCCAAAATCATCATAACATTCGCACTGGAGTCTGAATTTATTAACATTCAGATTCCAGGATGCGAGGTGGTAAACGTCATCACTGGGGTAGGGAAGAGCCTATCTGCTGCCTCATTGATGAAAGCCGTATTCGAGCATCAACCTATTGCTGTGCTCAACGTAGGAACTGCTGGCACCTTGAAACATCAAGTAGAAGACATTATCGTGGCACGTCGCTTTGTAGACCGCGACCTAATGGAATTACCATTACAGGGTATAGTCTCTACGCTGCACAATACATTCCCTTTGCCTCAGGCTTTGGAAAGTCTTTACGCAGAGGATGTTCAGGGACAACAATACCAAGTGAATACAGGTGACAAGTTTTTGTCTGATTTAAGTGATGTAGTTGGCGATGTTGTCGATATGGAGGCTTTTGCACAAGCTGTAGTTTGCGAACAAATGCAGATACCCTTCATCTCTGTCAAGTATATCACAGATGTGATAGGTCAGAATTCGTTAAAAGTGTGGGAGGACAAATTGGCTGATGCTCGATGTGGATTGAGCCGATTCTTTGAAACACATTTTCTGTGTTCTAAATAATGCCTTCACCGTTTAATTATTTTACTTCAATTTGGCAGAGTCAAGACAAAATCACTAACTTTGCAAAAAAATAAGAAATATATGAGCAGATGCAATCCGTTTAGAGGGATGGGTGTAGCCCTGGTCACGCCCTTTCATCAAGATGGTAGTCTCGATGAATCATCTCTTGAGAAACTTTTACAATTTCATTTAGACTGCGCTACCGACTTCCTCTGCATATTGGGAACTACAGCAGAAACACCCTGCCTCTCAACTGAAGAGCAGCTTTGTGTGATGAATATTGCACAGCGCGTAATTGGTGGTAGGATACCCATGTTGTTAGGATTTGGTGGTAACAATACAAGAGCCATTATTGACAGAGTCAAAAAGTCTGACCTATCCGCCTGGGATGGTTTACTTATTGTTACGCCATATTATAATAAGCCATCGCAGGAAGGACTCTATCAACATTATAAAGCAATTGCAGACGTCTCTCCGCTGCCAATAATATTGTATAATGTACCTAGCAGAACGGGGGTTAACCTTGAAGCTGCAACCACCCTGCGTATTGCCAATGATTGCCAGAATGTTGTAGCTATAAAGGAAGCATCTGGAAAAATAGATCAAGTCAATGAAATTATTACCAAAGCGCCAAAGGGATTTGAGGTTATAAGTGGTGACGATGGTCTGACACTTGATATTATCAACAAGGGTGGAGTAGGTGTAATTTCAGTACTTGGCAATGTTTACCCCGCTGAATTTAAAGCAATGGTTCATGCTGGTCTGAATCAAGACTTAGAGAAAGCTACTGCTATACATAATAAATTCACCGAGATGTATAAGTTGCTTGCAGTAGATGGCAATCCTTCTGGAGTAAAATGTTTCCTGTCAGCAAGAAAAATGATAGAAAATCATTTACGACTGCCATTGGTTAGCGTCCGCTCCGAAACAAAACAAAATATAGAAAGATTCGTCAATGACTTTTAGCATATCACACTAAAAATAAAAAACGATAAGTTATATTCAGCCCAAGCCCCCCTGATGACTTGTTTAAATATTTAAAAAGGTGGTTCTGAGAGAAGTAATTTCAAAATCTAGACGGATTAATAGATAAATTTGACCTAGGTCAAATTGCAGGCTACGAGATACCCACATCCCTCTAAACATAGGCGATATGGGTATTTCATTTTTTTTAACACAAAATTAATTTTGAAAACACTCAACAGGTCAAAATTCAGATTGATACTTGAAGATTTATCCTACAATCTTATTCCCTATAACTTTGCAAGCAGTAACACTTAGCAAATATCTATTTAAACGTGAGTTCGGTATAAAAAAGTTATGAAAATGCATAAGGTAAAAATTCATTTGTGACGTTATGGTATAAAAATCAAGTAATTATATCTGAATCAACATGCCTGTGAGCGATGCTATTTTGGTAGGATTTTTCTGTAGACTATACGAAATATGCAAATGTTTCGAGTAGGTGCTAAAAAAATGCAACGTTTTGTTGTAAAAAAGTCTTAGATAATTTCAACGAGACGTCGCAAAATTTAAAAAAGGTAAGACTTTTTTTATCATCATCCTTTGAGAGATTCGCCGGCATAGATTAAATAACATAGAGCTTATACCG
>JAZQSL010000010.1:0-1741 GCA_045630125.1 Alloprevotella sp.
GTTGATTTCAAGAATCTCCTTGAGGATGGGGATGACGTATTCAAGTTCTTCCTTCTGCAGAGCGAAGTTTTCTATGCCAGGCTTGTCGCAACAAGTATATTCGCTAAGGGAGAAGTCGGAACAGCCGATACTGATGCGGATGTAGCTGTATCCCAGTCCTTTGGTGTGGGAGAAGGTCTTCACAAGGAAGTCCTTTCGGGCAGCTTCGCTCATCTGCATCAAGTTGTAGCAGGAACTGCCGGTTACCGCAGCACCGAATCCGTCCATTTCCTGGTATTTTACATTCGGGTCAATGATAATCTGCAATGGATTTTCTGCCGTTTTCTCAAGCTTGATTTTCTGCAAATCAAAAGATTGCTCTCGATTTGCCGTGGTGGTCATCACCTGTGCTTTGCGGGCAAAGCCACAGATGGGCATGCAAGTAAGGCATGCGAGCAGTAGTAGATGCTTCTTTTTCATTTTTTCCAGATATTAGGAGTTACTGTCTGCAAAGGTATGGAAAGTTTTTCAGAGTTGTGCGTTTAAATGTATGTAATTTTGAATTTTAAGTATATTTAGCAGTTCATAAAGAACACTTCTTTGTGATAAAAATGCATTTATGTAAAAAAATGTTTTTTTTTCTTGTCCGTATAATAAAAATAGTGTACTTTTGTACATTATTCCTGTATAAGGTGTAAATGTGGACAATACATTAATTAAATAAAATAAAACAATTAACAAAACAATTAAATTTATGAAAGCGAAAAGACTACTTACGTCTCTGGCGCTTGTCGCCAGTACGGGTGTTGCATTGCATGCACAGTACGACCCGAGTCTGAGGCCAATAGCCGATGCTCAATGGGATTTCGAGAACGCAGCCAATTTCACTGAGAACTCTATTGAAGGCTCAGCTTTTTCAATTGAAAGTGGTGTTGCTGGAACAAAAACATTTACTCTGGGCGAAAATAAAATTAGCCCAATAGATGGTCCAAGTGCGGAAGATAAAGCCATTACTTTGCAGCCTGGCGATATTTTCAAGATGAATCTGAACACAACAGAGACAGTCAGCAACTACACATTGTTGTGGAATGTGCGCATCAACTCTATTGCTAAATATCACGCTTTGCTCCAAACTGCTCCCGACAATACAACTGACGGTGATTTGTTTATTAACAAAAGCGGACAGGTTGGACTCGCCTTTACCGGATTTGGATATGGTGGTAACGTAACACTCAACGAATGGCACACCATCGTGCTTAGCGTAAAAGACGGAGTTCCCACAACTTATATGGATGGTGCAGTTCTGTTCGCAGGTTCTGCTGCCGATGCACGTTTTACTCTGCAGAACGGCTATGGCCTGCTTTTCTGTGATGAAGATGGTGAGTATGATGCCATGGACGTTTCAAAAGTGGCATATTGGAACCGTACTTTGACTTTGGATGAAGTCTTCCCCGAAGATCCTTCTCTGATGCCCGAATTGGTTGACGGTTTCTATCAGCTTGAAGATGCTGCAGACCTCAATTGGTTTGCAAAGCGTGTAAACAAGGGAGATAAGGCCATCAATGCTGTTCTGACTAACGACATTGACATGCAGGGCGTTGAATATACACCTATCGGTACCACAACAAACAAATATGCTGGTAAGTTCGATGGCCAGAATCATGTAATCAGCAATTTGATAGTAAACCTGCCCAATCAGGACTATGTGGGTGTATTCGGCGTAATCACCGGTGGTGCAGAGATTAAGCACTTCACTGTAGAC
>JAZQSL010000011.1:0-1533 GCA_045630125.1 Alloprevotella sp.
CATAGTTTGTCTTCCTAAGACCGCTTGGCCTCCGACTTGGTCGGCAGCTACGATATTATAGCTTGCCAAGTCGAGGCACACCTTGATACCCTTCTCCTTGGCCAACTCCACCGCACGGAGTATCAGCGCATGGTTTTGCACCAGGTAACCCTCTACATAGAGGTAGTCGTATCCGTCAAACATCTCGGGGGCGAGAGTGTCTGGGCTCATCATCGCTGCAGCACCAAGGTAGGTGGCAAAGGTGCGTTCGCCACCGGGAGAGATAAAGGTGTAGGCGATGCCCGACTGCACAGGCAGCTTCGTCAAGTAGGGGGTGATGCCACACTTCGTGCAGTTGGCTGCAAAGAAATCACCCGTAGCATCGTCGCCTACCGTACCGATGAATCCCGGCTTTGCGCCCAGATTGGCCAACGCCAACATCGTGTTGCCTGCCGAGCCACCCGTCGCACGCTGCACATCGAGCGAAGCAAAGCACTCTTGTATGCGCTGCTGCTCTTCGTCGCCAATAAGTGTCATACTGCCCTTGGGGAGACCAAAGGTGTGGAGCAGGTCGTCATTGGGCAAAGTGACCAATGCATCGACCAAAGCATTACCTATTCCTATAATTTTCTTCATAATCGTGGCGTTATTTCTCGTTTTTTGCAAATTTTTCCACAAAGTTATTGCTTATTTCAAAATATCCTATTAATTTTGCACCGCAATTGAGAGAAAAATGTGTTTTTCTTCCATTTTGCAATAAACACTCTTCGTTAGCTCAGTCGGTTAGAGCATCTGACTGTTAATCAGAGGGTCCTTGGTTCAAGTCCAAGACGAAGAGCAAAAGATTTAAGGGTTAGATTATATTCTTCGTTAGCTCAGTCGGTTAGAGCATCTGACTGTTAATCAGAGGGTCCTTGGTTCAAGTCCAAGACGAAGAGCAAAAGAGGTTCATCGTGAGATGAGCCTTTTTTGTTTACGTCCATTTCCAAACCAAATATTTGCCCATCTCGAAAGATGTGAATACTTTTGCAATACGATACCATACAAAACAATCTATGAAAGGAAAAATTATCACCCTCGTGGCATGTCTGTTTTTTGCTACAGCTAGCCTTTCGGCCAAAAGCCTGGTGCTGACTCTCAAGAATGGCACCCTCGTATACTACTTGCTCGGCGGAGAATCCAATCCGATGATGCGATTCGCCGACGGAGGTATCATAGTCAATACTGACAAGTACGAATTTGCCAACATAAGGAACTTCTACATATCGACGACCGACGATCCCAACGGCATAAAACAGGTCGTGGAGGGGAACATCCAATACGCTCACAACATGGTAGTCATTGACACCGACAAGCCCCTATCTGTTGCCGTATACGCTTACAACGGGCATAAGATAGACACACCTATCCAACAAGCCAATGGAAAGACTCTCGTTGATCTCAATTCACTACCCCAAGGAGCCTATATAGTGACCATCGGGGAATCTTCTCTAAAAGTTCTAAAGAAATAACGCGATGAAAAATATATTGTTTGCCATCGGCATGGCGGTATGC
>JAZQSL010000012.1:0-9552 GCA_045630125.1 Alloprevotella sp.
TTAAACTTTTGTTGAGAATGTTTGCTGTTATCAAGCGTGGCGAAGTGTTCTGGAGGAAGGCAGAACATCTAATTTGAGAAAATAACAAAAATAATTGCAGATTTATTTGGTTATATCCTATATTTCAGTTGATTATAAAAAAACATTCGTGTTGATACGTGTGATACGCAGGAGAACCCTAGACGCCCCATGGGACGTCTCTACATGCGATATAAAACAGTTTAATCCGTGAAATCAGTTGACTACAAAAAAATACTTGAGATACACGTGATACGTGGAGACAAAAACATCTGCGAGAAAAAGTGCGAAAAATTTTGACAAATCAAAATCGCAAACTAGAATGCAAATAAAGTGTAGAATCAGGGGAAAAATCAAAAAAACAAGACCTAATTGAAAAAAAGTCTAGGAAAATTTCAAAAAAGCCTTGGGGATTTTTCACTAAGCCTTAACTTTTTTCACGCTCAAAACGCCAAGTTTTTGCTCGCCGATGCATAATTATTAACACAGACCAAAGAAAATTCAGGTTTACGATGAATTTTACGCATAATTATGCAGTTTCTAGCCACTTGAGAATCGATTTTATGCAGCCCAAGTACAAGGCGATAGATTTTGCGAGAAATTTGGGCTATTAGATGAGCCCTAAAAATGGCCTGAATTGATGTAATCCACAGAGGGATTTGCCGCAGACAAATCACACCTTTAGCCCGTGTCGTTTTGCGGATCAAAAGCCACCTGCACTGTACCACTTGCGGGATGACATGCCCCATCACCGCAAAGTGGCAAAACATCGGCTCCATCACGACACATTGGCTGTTCTGATTCGGCGATAGAAAATCAAATTACATCTATATATTTTCTAGATTGTTACATTTTTTTTGAAAATGTTTGCATTCATTCGATAATTATCATTACATTTGCAACGGACAAGAGCAATCCTCTGTCTAAGAATACAAAACTGGAAAACATTAAGAAGCTATGCCTGAGATATTTCAACTATCTTGGTAGGGCTTCGTTTCACTCATTTATAAACAAGACAACTATTATTTTTTTATTCACTTAATTATTAACCATTATGAAGAAGATGTACTTTTTCTTATCGCTTTGTCTTGCCATGATTGGCCTGACAGCGAGCGCTCAACAGAGCGAGTTGAAATTGACATTTGATCGCAGTGGTGATAACGTTACAGTAAACGTTAGTGGTGTAGAAGGCGTGACTGCTACAGTAGTTAGCAAGTCTCATGCCTGGAAAGACCTCGGCGTGACTAACGCTAACACTATCCTCTGTCCAAATGTTAATGGCAACACAGACCCAACTATTACTTGGGCTCTTCAACTCAATGGTGTACCTGCCAACTACAAGTTGAAAGGTATGGGCCTCGATATCCACGCCCTCAATGGTGGTGGTAATTATCAAGACCCTGCTGACAACGTGGGTCGCCATTGGAATGTAGTCGTAGCTCAAGGCGAAACTACTGTAGCTAACTTTGCTGACATTGAAATTTCTCAAGGAAGCGAAGCTGGTCGTACTATGAACAACAACCACAAGGTGCACACTGTAGAAGTAGCTGATGCTCCTGCTACAACTGATCCTATGACATTGAACTTCACTGTCACTAAGGGTTCTGTAAACCTCGGTTGCTTCTTCGGTCTTTCAGAAGTCACTTTGACTTATGACGTAGAAGAAGTTGAAGTGCCTGAAACTCCCGAAGTACCTAATGCTGAATTGGCAGCTACTTACAAGGGCACTTATGCTTTGGATTTCGCAGGCATACCACTTGATGTAGACGTAGTACTTAATTTCAACAAAGATAGTGAAGGCAACGACAAAGCTGGCTATGCTTACATGTTGTTCTCTCATGTAGAAATGGGTCCTATATACAATGCAGAAGTTCCTTATGAAGTTATGGGCAACACTGTTGTATTGAAGGGCGTTAAAGTTGCAACTGAAGAAAACAACTCTCAAGATACTAAGGAAGTTGATTTGACTTTCACTGTACAAGAAAATGGTTCACTCCTCAGCAATGACAAAGTGTATGGTCCTGGTTACTTGTCAGCTACTCTCATCGACTTCTCTACTATCACTCTCGCTCCTGAAGCTACAACTCCAGAACAACCAGAAGTTCCTGCTGGTCCAGTTGTTATCACTGACGTAGCTCAATTGAGCAATGCTAAGTGCTACACACTCGTATCTTCTGACACTGGTCGCGGTGGTATGTATGCACTCGCTGACAAGGTGGATATGTGCGGTGTGACTTACAATGCCGGTACTGATGCTTGCCACAGTGTAGCTCTCGACAACGCTGATCCTAAGCAACAATTCGCATTCGTAGAATACGAAGGCAAACTCTATCTCTATAGCGTAAGCGAAAAGAAATTTGTGATGAAGAGCGGTGATACCAACGCACTCGTTGGCGAAGCTCCATTCGAACATGTTGTTGTTGAAAAAGTTGGTGAAAACACATTCGCTCTCCAAGCTAATGGTACTCACTACTTCACTGCATCTCCAGGTTGGTGCGCTAACCTATCACGCGGTACTTGTATCCAATCTACTCTCGATAGCCACAACAGCGACAATGGTTGGGACAATGGTGCATGGTACACTATCACTGAAGTAGCAGACTTTGACGCTACAGAAGCTATCGCAATGTTGACTCCTGCTGCTACTCCTCTCGAAGTAGTAAGCGTATCTCCAAGCGAAGCTGTTAATGCTTTGTCTGAATTGACTATCACATTCAACCAAGACGTTGCAGGTCAATTCGACCCTTATGAAATGAGCAAGTTCATGAAGCTTAAGAAAGACAATAGCGTTGCTAGTGGTGTTTCTAACTACGTAGTTGACGGTGCTGTCTTGACAGTAACTTTGGAGCAAGAAGTGACTGAAGCTGGTGAATACACTCTCGTTATTCCTGAAGGTTTGATCACTCGCAAGAGCGATGGTGCTGCTTACAGCGGCGAGCACAAGTTTACTGTAGCTGAAGCTACTCCTGAAGTTCCTGCTCTCGAATTGGCAGACAAGTACACTGCTACATTCAACACAATGGGCTTGGATGTAAATGCAGAACTTTTGTTCGACCAAGACATGGACGGCAACGCTAAGGAAGGTTATGTAACATACGTATTCAACGCTCCTCTTGCTTCTGTAAACATCAGCGAATGCGTTGCATACGAAACTACAGCTACTACAGTAGTATTGAAGAATGCAACTGTCGGTGGCGAGGCTTCTGGTAGCACAACAAATGTAGATATCACATTCACTGTTCAAGAAGATTGCTCATTGATCGGTGAACAAAAGATAAAGGGTCCTGGTTCATTCACTTGGTTCGAAGTTGACCTCTCTACCATTAAGTTCGTTCCTGAAGCTACAACTCCTGAAGTTCCTGAAACCCCTGAAACTCCAGAAGCTCAAGATACCTTCACTTACACAAGCGCATCTCCTGCTACTGAAGAAGTTCAATCTTACATGAGCTACATTACGCTCAATTTCGGTGGCGAAGTTGCAGAAGTGAAGACTGACGCTATCAACGTAGTAGACGGCAAGGGTAACGTAGTAACTACTGCTACTCTCGAAGCTGACTGGTTCGATACACAAGTTGTAGGCGTAACATTTGCTGAAGAAGTAGCTTACACTGGTACTTGCTCACTCACTGTGCCTGCACAATTCATCACAAGCACAGATAGCACTTACAACCCTGAATTCACTTTGACTTACAACCTCGAAGCTGAACCAGTACAAGCTTACTTCTACCACCCAGAATACAACGCTGTGATGGTAATGGATTCTGTCTCTAACGTTGCTACTATCAAGAAGAACTTCACTCTTGAAGACATGGAAGCTAACGCATGGGAACTCCACCCAGTAGGCAAGAACCAATTCAAGATCGCAAACAAGGCTACAGGCCTCTACCTCGGTGCATGTAGTACAAGTGTTCCTGTTGCAGGTGTAGACGCAGCTAATGCTAAGGTTTACGAAATGCAAAAGGATGGTATCTATGACGTATTGAAGGACGTAGAAGGCGGTAATTACAACTACCTCCACGTAGCTGCATCACAAAGTGACAAGATCGTAGGTTGGGAAGCTGCTGCTGCTGCATCTCACTGGTTCGTATTGAACTATGTAGAAGACTACGAATATTTGTTGGCTAACCTCGAACTCGTAGACTCTTTGAATCAAGTGATTGCTAAGGCTGAAGCTCTCAAAGAACAAGCTAAACCTTACTACAAGCCATTGATCACAAGTGCTACTCAATTCACTTCTAACGCTAAGGAAGCTTCTGAAGGTTCATACGAAGCTCTCCTCGATGGTGACGACAGAACATTCTTCCACACTGAATGGTCTGCTGCTACAACATCAGAAGCTCACAACCTCCAAGTACTCGTTCCTGGTAACGAATTGACTGAACTCTGGGTGAAGTACCAAGCTCGTAACGCTGGTGGTGCTTACAACGACCGTCCTACTAAAATGTCTATCTATGGTGGTACTATGGCTGAAGATGGTACTGTAACTTACGAAACTACTGCATTCGCTAACTTGACTACTGCTGATGGTATCGGCGAAGTAGCTGGTGAATTCAAGTTTACTGCTGACAAGGCTTACGATGCATTCAAGTTCGAAGTACACGAAACTGTAATGTCTACAGGTAATACTGGCAACAAGTGGTTCACATACGGTGAATTCCAAATGTACAGCCAAACTATGACTCCTGCTGACGTGACAATGAACGAAACTCAAGCTGCTGGTCTCGACGAAGCTCTTGAATATGCTAAGAATGCTAACCCAGTAGAAGATGCTTACAGCGTATTGATCGACGAACTCAACAGAGCTATCAACAAGGTATTGTTCCCTGCTGCTACTGTAGAATCAGTAGACCCAGCTTGCGGTCACTATACAGAAATGCCTGGTACAGTTAAGTTGACATTCAGCGCTGACGTTCAAGCTCTCGAATTCGGTATGGTACGTACTGACTTCACTAGTCACCGTGGCTACACTCTCTCTGAAGAAGATTACACTATCAACGGTAAGGAATTGACAGTAACTGTTCCTGCTGAATATGTAACTAACGCAGCTAACATGATGATCACTCTTGGCGTTATCGACGCTAATGGTCAATATGTAACTTATGCTTCTGATCCTGACTACTTGAGCGAAGACTACGTATTCTTGATGTACACTGCTGATATGAAGTCTAACATCTTCATGATGTCAGCTGTTGACCCAGAAGAAGGCGAAGTTGAAACTCTCGAAGTAATCAACATGACATTCGGTGAAGGTAACACTTACGTAGGTGGTTTCGATACTACTAAGGAAGTTGTTGTCCTCAATGCTGATGGTAACGTAGTAACTAAGGCTACTATGGAAGTTGTTAAGGAATCTGAAGTTGATCCTGATACTAACGAATCATTCTCTTGGCCTACTGCTACAGTTAAGTTCACTCTTGCAGCTCCTGTAACTGAAGCTGGCGAATACACTCTCGTAGTTCCTGAAGGAACTGTTTACAACGAAAGTTTCAATCCTGATGCTGCAGACTTCGGCGTAGAATGGGGTGCTATCTACAACCCAGAAGTACGCGTGGCTTACACAGTTGCTGGTGTTGTAGAAGAATATCCTATCAACTTCGACAAGGATCAAGATGCTACTCGCACTGACCGCGTACTCTCTACTGTATCTCTCGCTGTAGAAGGTGAAGCTGCTCAAGAATTGACAGTGGCTAACACTCGCAAGGCTTACAACGATATGACAGCTGGTGAAGTGAAGTTCGTTTGCGCTCCTGGTGCTACACTCACTCCTGCGTTCAACTATAGCGGTGTATGGATGCACGGTTATGTATACGTAGACTTTGGTCAAGATGGTGACTTCTCATTCGATGCTACTACAAACGACCAAACTGGTAAGGACCTCGTTTCTTACAGCTTCTACGGTGTAGATTCTGAAAACTACGGTTACAACTCTGCTAACGAATACATCTCTGGTGATGGCCGCAGCACACTCGTTTGTCCTGCATTCACAGCTCCTGAAACTCCAGGTGAATATCGTGTTCGCTTCAAGGTTGACTGGAACAATGTAGACGCTGGTGGTTGTGTAGATTCTAATAACCACATCCTCAACAATGGTGGTTATATCGTAGACGCAACTCTCGTAGTTGACGAAGCTACTGCTATCAATGGCGTAAGCATTGAAAACATGAACGATGTTTATACTCTCGACGGCCGCAAGGTTGTTGTTAAGGCTGGTCAAAAGCTCAACAAGGGTCTCTACATCGTAGGTGGCAAGAAGGTTTACGTGAAGTAATCCTCGTCTCTGACACTTAATAAATCTCTATACCACTCCCCTGCCCCACTCTCGGGCAGGGGAGTTTTTTGTTAGCTCTCTGGGGATCTTGTGGATTTTATCCCGCTGATGGTTTTGTCTCACGTGAAATAGTATTTTCACGCAGATTACGCAGATTTCACAGAAAGCACTTGCTCCGCTCGTGCGGCCGTTCGGGATAATGCAGAGTGTGTTTGGCTCTAAAGACTCAGGGGGGGTAAACTTCTTTGAGGAATTACGGCCTGAAAGGCCAAAAGCACATAGCCCAGGGCAAGGCGAACAACGTGAGCCGACACCCTGGATTTGTAGTATCCCAACCACCTGGCGCCCTGAAAGGGCAAAAGCATTAAATCACAAAACAGTATGCTGGATTATCACGTATTTTTGTAGGGCTTTTGCCCTTTCAGGGCGCAACTTATGTGTGGGACATCTGTCCCAGGGTGTCGCTCCTTGCAGTCGCTTGCCCTGGGCTGGGAGATATTGCCCTTTCAGGGCGAGGAATGATAGTGCATTGTTCTACTTGTTAATGGGGACATTGCGGAATGTCCCGAACGGCAGCACGAGCGGAGCAAGTGCCCTCAGCGGATTCCGCGGATTCCGCGTGAAAATACAATTTTGCGTGAGATAAACACTCCCTAGAAAAAAACCTAGACCTCGTTAAAATTTCGCGACGGCTAATTTAAAAAAAGTCTAACCTTTTTCAAACAAGACGGCGCAAAGTTTTCGCCCCACATTTATTACCCAAAATCCCAACCAATCCCATTCACAGCATTCCCAATATTCGCCACAATCATCCCCGTACAGATTTGCCTGCACAACACAAAAAACACTCCCCCACCCTCCTCATTATTGAATAATTATGAGTACTTTTGCAGAATACATACTCAGGCAAATAAAATCACAAAAACACTATACTCTTTATGAAAAAAATTACACTTTTCCTCATGATGCTTTTCCTGTCAGTAAATGCTGCGATGGCACAAGTCGATGCCAATACAGCTGCAGCTATTGAAAAGGCAGAAAGCGCATTGGCAATGACTGGCGTGGGCTATCCCAAGGCAGATAGCAAAACACGCACAGCACTAGTAGCAATGATCGAAGAAGCTAAGGCTGCTACGACTGACTACAGCGCAAAACTGAAAACAGCGCTCAACAACTTCTACTGCGAAACCAGCGTGACGTTGCCCGAAACTGGCAAAGCATATACTTTCACTATGGTAGCTCTGAATGGCAAAATGTTTTACCTGAAGTACACTGGCGAGGATATTGCTATCGTACCACGCACAGATGAAGCGTTGTCCGACTCGGCTGCATTCAAGGCGACAGACAATGGTGATGGCACATTCTCGTTCCAAACTATTGACGGTAAATATTTGGTATACCACATGCCATACGCTGGCATCGACTGGCTCGAAGGTGGTGGCAACAAGACAGGACTACAAGACGAAGCAGACAAGATGACAAAGATTACCTTGTCAAAGATGTCTGTAGCCAATTCAAGCTTCTACGAAAGAGCATTTGGCAAAATGAACTGGTACAGCATGCGCGGCTTTGATATTGAAGAACAAAGCGACGTGTACGGCTACCTGACCTTGAAAGCAGATGGGTCGGACTATGATAATGCTGAGGGCTATTCTCCCTTCTGGAACAACAATTTCTCATCAGTATTCCAAATCGAGGAAGTGGAAAGTGCAGAGACTGTAACGGCAACAACCGTAACTGCTATTGACCCAGCTTGCGGCCACTACGAAGTGATGCCTGCGACAGTCAAAGTAACATTCAACCAAGATATCAAGGAACTTGTAAGTAGCAGAATTCGTTCTAATGTGGCAACTGATGCCTACGAACTCACTACAGCCGACTATACTATTCAAGGCAAAGAGTTGACCATTAATGTACCAACAGAATATGCAGATGGCGCAATCAATATGATGGTGATGCTCTCTGTGCTGGATATGAATGGTAACAAGGTGACCTATGCAGACGACCCCGAAATGCAAATCGATGGTAACATCATGTTGACCTACACTGCCGAAGAAGTGCCTGAAAAGAATATCTATGAGCCATTGCACAACGGCACCAAAACGACTTCGGGTCGCAATATCACTGCTGTAAAACTGACCAGTGCTGTAAGCGAAAATGTCTATGAACTGACTGCAACAGAACAAGGACAAGATTACACCGATGCTACTGCCACAACCACATTCCAGGTATTGGCTGGCGAAGAGCTCACTGCTGTGGTAGAGTATGAAGGCACATGGATGCACCATGCTGTGTTCGTGGACTTCGACGCTGATGGTTTCACAGGCGGTCTCGTAGAAGGTCACAACTGGAAACCTGCCGGTGACCTCGTAGCATATTCATTCTATAATAGCGGCAACGACTATAGCGACGAAACGGGTTACAACAGCATTGGCAAGCGCATCTCGGGCAATGGTCGTGCTAATCCTGAAATCCCAGCATTTACCGCTCCAGAAAAACCTGGCATCTACCGCATGCGTTTCGTGCAAGACTGGTGTAGCCTGGATCCAGCTGGTGACAACGATGGCAAGTTTGGCGACTTCAAAGCTAATGGTGGTCAAATCGTAGACGTCATCCTCGAAGTAGGTGAAAACGTGGGCATCAACCACCTCGGCACAGAAAAGCAAAAGGAAGTCTACACCATCGATGGCCGCAAAGTGAACCTGAGCAAGGGTAAAAATCTAAGCAAGGGCCTCTATATCGTAGGTGGCAAGAAGACATTTGTGAGATAACGCATATAGGTCAAATTGTAGGCCATAATTACAGCCTGCGATTTGGCCTATTGTACAACACTTGCTTGTTTACAGCCCTGCAATTTAACAGATACGCCTAAAATATGCCAAAACAATAAAATTATACCTGATAAGCTATAAAGCAATAAACTTCTATTCATGCAGATTTGGAAACAAACGACTTTAGTCTATCCCATCTGTTTTTATGAGGTCGAGTTGAGTACAAATGAAAAAGAAAGTCGATGAATTCACTGGAATCATCGACTTTCTTTTACTTGGAATCTTGGTGGTGCCACCAGAAAATGAGTTCCATTTCTAAATGGCTCTATTTCTTTGCGTTAAAGAATTGCAACGAACGTAATCTCCCGCTATTGCTCCACCTAAATTCTGCACCATTTTGCAGTGTCTCGCAGAGTCGAGTTCCTACTTTGATGCAAAGGTAGTGAAATAAATTCAATTGCAAGTATATGAATTACCTGTAAAATGCAATTTTTT
>JAZQSL010000013.1:0-73200 GCA_045630125.1 Alloprevotella sp.
CGCCTAAAATAGATGATAACACCATATCCTTCTATGTACATAGCTAAATCTGATACATATTGCAGTAGAAACAGGGGAAATAAATACCCAAAATTCTATTTGGATAAATAATATTTATGCCACCTCCGGTAATAATATGCCGGTAAGGGTGGCATTTTTTGTAAATTAGCGAAAATAAAAACAAAAATATAAACAATATGCGAAATGTAACTTTAGTACTCAGTGATGGAACTAAATTTTCTGGCCAATCTTTTGGCTATGAAAAAGCAGTTTCTGGTGAAGTGGTTTTCAACACAGCAATGATTGGTTATCCAGAGTGTTTGACAGACCCTTCAAATGCAGGACAAATTGTCGTACTCACCTACCCCCTGATTGGTAATATTGGAGTACCTCCTTTCGAAAAGGATGAAAATGGTGTTGCTAAGTTTTTCGAAAGTGATAAAATTCACGTTAAAGCATTAATCGTTACTGATTATAGCGAAGCATTTAGCCACTGGAATGCCACAGAAAGCCTGGGCGAATGGTTGAAGCGTGAACAAATCCCTGCGATCACTGGTATTGATACTCGCGAATTGACTAAGACTTTGCGTGAAAAGGGTGTGATGAGCGGTACCTTGGTATTCGAAGGCGAAGAAGCACCCGAGTCAATGCAATACGACGAAGTGAACCTCGTAGAAACCGTTTCTTGCAACGAAGTAGTAACCTATAATGCAGGTGGCAGCAAGAAGGTAGTGCTCGTAGACTGCGGCGTGAAAAACAATATTATCCGCAGCCTCACCAGAAGAGGTGTTGAAGTGGTGCGTGTACCATGGAACTACAACTTCAACGAACTCGAATTCGACGGTCTCTTGATTAGTAATGGTCCTGGCAACCCTAACCTGGTGACTGAAACTATTAATAATATCAGCACATTCCTCAAGGGCGACAAAGTAAGACCCTGCATGGGTATCTGCCTTGGTAATCAATTGCTCGCTAAGGCAGTCGGTGCAGAAGTAGAAAAGATGACCTATGGTCACCACTCTACCAATCAGCCAGTACGTCGTGTCGGAACTACTCAATGCTATATCACCAACCAAAACCATGGCTATGCTGTGAAGGCTGATACATTGCCTAGCGACTGGCAAGAATTGTTTGTAAATATGAACGATGGTTCAAACGATGGCATCAAGCACAATACTAATCCTTGGTTTGCTGTACAATTCCACCCAGAATCTTGCAACAATCCTGTAAAAGCTGATGCATTGTACGACGAATTCGTAAATGCATTATAAACAAAGGAAACAATTCAACAATCTAGAAAAATCAGACAAAATGGAAATAAAGAAAGTATTGTTATTAGGTTCTGGAGCTTTGAAAATCGGTGAAGCAGGAGAATTTGACTACTCTGGTTCACAAGCATTGAAGGCTCTCAAGGAAGAAGGTATTGAAACCGTACTTATCAACCCCAATATTGCTACAGTACAAACTTCAGAAGGTGTTGCTGATAGCATCTACTTCCTGCCCGTCACTCCTTTCTTTGTAGAGAAGGTCATTCAAAAGGAAAAGCCCGACGGTATCATGCTTGCTTTCGGTGGACAAACAGCGTTGAACTGCGGTGTGCAACTCTACCAAAGCGGTATTATTGAAAAGTACAACTTGAAAGTTCTCGGTACTCCTGTTCAAGCAATTATGGACACAGAGGACCGCGAATTGTTCGTAGAACGCTTGAATGAAATAGACGTCAAAACTATCAAGAGCGAAGCTTGCGACAACATCGAAGCAGCGCGCAAAGCAGCTAAGGAATTGGGTTATCCAGTAATTCTTCGTGCTGCATACGCTCTCGGCGGTTTAGGTTCTGGTTTCTGCGACAACGAAGAAGAACTCAACAAATTGGCTGAAAAAGCCTTCTCGTTCTCACCACAAGTATTAGTGGAAAAGAGCCTTAAGGGCTGGAAGGAAATCGAGTTTGAAGTTGTACGTGATAAATATGACAACTGTATCACAGTATGTAGCATGGAAAACTTCGACCCACTCGGTATTCACACTGGTGAAAGTATCGTAGTTGCTCCTGCTCAAACGCTCAACAACAACGAAATCCAAAAACTCAAGGAATTAGCACTCCGCATTGTTCGCCACGTAGGTATCGTAGGTGAATGTAACGTGCAATATGCCTTCGACCCCTTCTCAGAAGACTACCGCGTCATCGAAGTTAACGCACGTTTGAGCCGCTCTTCAGCTTTGGCATCAAAGGCTACAGGCTATCCTTTGGCATTTGTTGCTGCTAAGTTGGGCTTGGGCTATGGCCTTTTCGATTTGAAAAACTCTGTAACAAAGACCACTCCTGCTTTCTTTGAACCAGCCATTGACTACGTTGTAGGTAAATTCCCACGTTGGGACCTCGGCAAGTTCCGTGGTGTAGACCGTGAAATTGGTTCTTCAATGAAATCAGTAGGTGAAGTAATGTCAATCGGACGTACTTTTGAAGAAGTCATTCAAAAAGGGTTGCGTATGATTGGACAAGGCATGCACGGTTTTGTTGAAAATAAAGAACTCAAGATTGACAACGTTGACGCTGCACTTCGTGAACCAACAGACAAGCGTATTTTCGTTATTGAAAAGGCTTTCCAACAAGGTTATACTGTAGACCAAATCTACGATCTTACTAAGATTGACAAATGGTTCCTCAAGAAGCTGGTTAATATCCACAATACCGACCTCGAACTTCAACAAGTTGAATCTTTAGAACAATTGTCTAAGGAACTCCTTCTCAAGGCCAAAGTTCAAGGTTTCACCGACTTCCAAATTGCTCGTGCAATTGGTATTGACAAGACAATGGAACCCGAAAAGGCTTCTATGTCAGTACGTCAATACAGAAAGGATATGGGCATCTTGCCAGCAGTTAAGCAAATTGACACATTGGCAGCAGAATATCCTGCTCAAACCAATTATTTGTACTTGACCTATGGTGGCACTGCTCACGACATTCCTTTCCAACACGACGGCAAGAGCGTAGTAGTACTTGGTAGTGGTGCATATCGTATCGGCTCATCCGTAGAGTTTGACTGGTGTGGTGTTCAGGCACTCAATACTATCAGAAAGGAAGGCTACCGTTCAATCATGATTAACTATAATCCAGAAACAGTATCTACGGATTATGACATGTGCGACCGTCTGTATTTTGATGAATTGACTTTCGAAAGAGTATTGGACGTCCTCGACCTTGAAATACCTCACGGTGTTGTGGTAAGTACTGGTGGTCAAATACCTAACAACCTCGCTGTCAGATTGGACGAACAAGGTATTCCTCTCCTCGGTACTCAGGCACAATATATTGACAATGCCGAAGACCGCGATAAATTCTCTGCCCTGCTCGACCGTATTGGTGTCGACCAACCCGAATGGAGTGCTTTGACTTCAATGGAAGACATCAATACATTCATCGACCGCGTAGGTTTCCCCGTATTGGTACGTCCATCATACGTACTCTCAGGTGCAGCGATGAACGTTTGCTCTAACAAGGAAGAGTTGGAACGTTTCCTCCGCCTTGCAGCAGATGTATCCAAGAAGCACCCTGTCGTAGTGAGCCGCTTCATGCAACACGCTAAGGAAGTCGAAATGGATGCTGTGGCTCGTGATGGCGAAATCATTGCTTATGCTATCAGCGAACACGTGGAATATGCTGGTGTACACTCGGGTGACGCTACTATCCAATTCCCACCACAGAAGTTGTATGTAGAGACAGCACGCCGTATCAAGAAGATTTCTAAGCAAATCGCTAAGGAATTGCACATCAGCGGTCCTTTCAACATTCAATTCCTGGCTAAGGAAAATGACATTAAGGTCATCGAATGTAACCTCCGTGCTTCTCGCTCATTCCCATTCGTAAGCAAGGTATTGAAGATTAACTTCATCGAATTGGCTACTCGCATTATGTTAGGCCTTCCCGTTGAAAAGCCAAGCAAGAGCTTGTTCGACCTCGACTATGTAGGCGTGAAAGCATCACAATTCTCATTCAACCGTCTCCAAAAGGCCGACCCTGTGCTCGGTGTAGACATGGCATCAACTGGTGAGGTGGGTTGCTTGGGCGTAGATTCCAAGACTGCATTGCTCAAGAGTATGTTGGCTGTAGGTCATCGCATTCCTAAGAAAAACATCCTGCTTTCAACAGGTGATGGTAAGCAAAAGGCAGAAATGCTCGCTGCTGCTAAGATGTTGGCTGAACACGGTTACAATCTCTATGCTACAGGTGGTACAAGCAGATATCTGACCGAAAATGGTATCCAAAACACATTAGTTTACTGGCCAAGCGAAGAGGGTCACCCACAAGCTTTGGACATGCTCCACAAGAAGGAAATTGATATGGTAGTCAATGTCAACAAGAACCTTTCTTCTGGCGAATTGACCAATGGTTACAAGATCAGACGTGCAGCTATCGACCTGAACATTCCATTGATCACCAATGCACGTTTGGCTTCGGCATTTATCTCTGCATTCTGCAGCGTAGATATCGAAGATTTGGATATCACTTCTTGGCAAGAATATTGATTAGCCGAGACGTTAAACACGAAATTTTATTATTAATCAATCAAAGCTTTGTTGCACATTTCTTGATATTTGTCGAGGAGTGTGCAATAGGCCATAAATAAAATATGTATAGAAGTAATACCTGCGGAGAACTCCGCATCGAAAATGTTGGTCAGACAGTAACCCTTGCTGGTTGGGTACAACGTACACGCAAAATGGGTGGTATGACCTTTGTAGACCTGCGCGATCGCTACGGCATCACTCAGTTGGTTTTCAACGAAGAAACCAATGCAGAACTTTGTGCCAATGCCAACAAATTGGGACGTGAATATGTCTTGCAAGTCACAGGCGTAGTCAACGAACGCTATTCTAAGAACGACAAGATGCCCACTGGCGACATCGAAATCATCGTATCAGAAATGAAGGTGCTCAACGCCAGCGACACCCCACCCTTCACTATCGAAGAGAATACTGACGGTGGCGACGAATTGCGTATGAAGTACCGCTATCTGGATTTGCGTCGCTCGAATGTACGCGAGAATATCGAATTGCGCCATAAGTTCTGCTTGGCAGTCCGTCACTTCCTAGATGCTAAGGGCTTCATCGAAGTGGAAACTCCCGTATTGGTAGGTTCTACACCCGAAGGTGCTCGCGACTTTATCGTACCCTCGCGCATGAATCCTGGTCAATTCTATGCATTGCCCCAATCTCCACAGACATTGAAGCAATTGCTGATGGTAGCAGGTATGGATCGCTACTTCCAAATCGTGAAGTGCTTCCGCGACGAAGACTTGCGTGCTGACCGTCAACCTGAGTTTACACAAATCGACTGCGAAATGAGCTTCGTACAACAAGACGATATCATCTCATTGTTCGAAGAAATGACTAAGCACTTGTTCAAGGAAGTACGCGGTTATGACCTGGGCGAACAGCCCTTCCTCCGCTTGCCATGGGCAGAAGCTATGCGTCGTTTTGGTTCCGACAAGCCTGATATGCGCTTTTGTATGGAGTTTGTAGAACTGATGGACGTGATGAAGGGCACTGGCTCATTCCCCGTCTTCAACGATGCAGCATATATCGGTGGTATTTGCGCTACTGGCTGTGCTTCATATTCACGCAAGCAGCTGGATGAATTGACCAACTTTGTGAAGAGTCAACAAATCGGTGCCAAGGGATTGGTATATGCTCGTGTAGGCGAAGATGGTACAGTGAAGAGCTCGGTAGACAAATTCTATGAACCCGAAGTGCTCAACAAATTGAAGGTAGCGATGAATGCTCAGCCAGGAGACCTCATCCTGATCCTCAGTGGCGAAGATGCTATGAAGACTCGTCGCCAACTTTGCGAATTGCGCCTGTTGATGGGCGAACGTCTCGGCCTTCGTGACAAGAATAAGTTCTCGCTTCTTTGGGTGGTAGACTTCCCCATGTTCGAGTGGAGCGAAGAAGAAGGTCGCTTGATGGCAATGCACCACCCCTTCACATCACCCAAACCATCTGATATTGCCAAGCTCGATACCGACCCTGCAAACGTATTGGCAGATGCCTACGATATGGTGTGCAATGGTGTAGAAGTCGGTGGCGGTAGTATTCGTATTCACGATGCCGAATTGCAAGCTAAAATTTTCGACGTGCTCGGTTTCACTCCAGAAAAGGCACAAGAACAATTTGGTTTCTTGATGAATGCCTTCAAATATGGTGCACCTCCTCATGGTGGTTTGGCATATGGTCTGGACCGCTGGGTAAGCCTCTTTGCAGGTCTTGACAGCATCCGCGACTGTATCGCATTCCCCAAGAACAACTCAGGACGCGATGTAATGCTCGATGCACCATCTTGCGTAGACCAAGCACAATTGGAAGAACTCTCATTGATGCTCCAAGAAAAGCAGGTAAAACAATAATAATCACACTCAGTTTTTAGTGTACAAATAAAGTGTGGTAGATGCAATTATTTAGTAAGCATCTACCACGCTTATTTTATCTGCTTTTTTAAATAAGTATGTTCGACTATTACGTATTTTTGTTCTTTTAAAAAAGGTAAGGGATTGTTTAAAAAAAATCAGACCTTTTTTAAAAAACATGTACTGAATTTTAAAAAAGGTCTTAGAAAGTTTTAAAAGAATATTTTCTTAGAATCTTGCGTAAACCTGAATATCAAATGTATTGTAGTGATTGCCTAATTTAGCTGGACCACGCTTGTCTGTGAAGGCATAGTTAGCCTGGAAAATAAGGTTTTTGCCTAAAGTATAGTTGGCAGAGATACCATAGTTTGTTTGAAGACTTTCCCAAGTCATAGCATCGCGATAGCAATCCCAGCGAGCATACAGTTTCAAATTCTTTACAACTGGCACGCCCACTGTGGCATACCAACCATCAGATTTCGTAGGAGCCATTGGTTTACCAACCACGCCACCATATGAAGCCATATATTCAGCGCGCACAGTATAGGCGCTTTCGTACTTCAACCCCACTCCCCAACGTTGACGCTTTACTTGTTCTGACAAATTGTTTTCGTTGGTATAACGACCATTCCATCCGAAACCACCAATACAAAGGTCCTTTACTGGAGATATCCAAAGACCACCGATCAGGTCTTTGAAATTGTCTTTGTCTGCATGGTTAATACCTTGACCATTAAAGAGACCTACTTGATAGTGCAACCAGTGGTGACCTCGTTTAGACTTAAATAAATCACCTTGCAATTGCACACCTACATCACGACCATTGCTCTTGTGTTCGCCAATACGCTCTTGATGCTTAACATTACAATTGTTGTTACAATCACAACTTTTATCCCAACCGATACGGTCATTAAGTGATGCCAATTTAGTAGAAATTTGTGAATAAGATCCGTGGCCTACATTAAGTGGGCTATAGGGATTTTCGAAACCAAATGGACGCTTGAATTGTCCTAATTTAACCTTTACAAAATCAAACTTTTGCCATTCCACAAAGGCATCAAGCATACGTGGTCCTCTATCTGGTCCTGGAGATCCGTTGACCTCTAATTGAAAACGATAATAGAAATCGTCGAAGCAATAACCATTGGCATATAGACGCAGATAGCGCATATCAAAACTGCTATTTGATGATTTTGACTTATTATCATCTATAGAGAACTTACCTACAATAAAGCCTCCAAATTTGAGTGATGGGTTGGCCTTTTGCATAAAATTTTTTAGTTTAGCAGCGGTACCTTTAGATTCTTCAACTACTGGAGCAATTGTTTTCGTCGAATCTACATCTGCTGAATTTAATGAGGTTTGAACACCGCTTTCTTCTGTTTCTGCTGTAGCAAATGGTGTGAGTTCTATTTCATGAGCAGATGCAGAAATAGTGACACCGCAAGCCATAGTCAAAATGGCTGAAAAAATGATACGATTTAGTCTCATATGTTTAAAATATATAAATTGACGGTGCAAAATTAGAAAAAAGCATTGATATTTTCGATGTTTCAACTACTTTTGCACCGACATGAACAAAAAAAATTAAACTGATTTTATTAAACAAAACTAGAGAAAACTATTGAATGTGCATTATTAAACTAAATGAACTAATTGTATGAAAACTATTTCACTTTCAGTATTTCTGGCAGCAGCATTCTGTATGAATATTGCCAATGCAACTCCTAGAACATTAGAATTTGAGATTGCTGAACATGCACAAGATAAAATTGAATTGCTCAGCTTTGGCAACTTTGATCGTTGGTTGATTAGAAATATTAAAGAAAGCTCTATTATTGGAGGAAATACTAAAACCCTTTATGAAATTGCACCAAATGCAACATGGAATAATTCAAATGCCTATCGAAATCAGGGAGGCTCGCCTTGGGCAACATCTAACGTCATGGCAAAAGTGTCTGGCATCACCAAGACGAATACATCCGTATTTCGTGAGCCGCGTTCTGGGCATGGCTATTGTGCTAAACTCACTACTCGCATAGAAGAATGCAAAGTTCTTGGCATAGTCAATATCAAAGTCCTTGCAGCTGGGTCAATTTATTTGGGCCAAACACAAGAACCAATCACGGGTACCAAGAATCCAATGAGCAAATTGGATGCAGGTATAAAATTCACAAAAAAGCCCAAAGCTGTGATGTTTGACTACAAAGTGAAACTATCTGGGCAAGCCAATCGTATTAAACAAACAGGATTTAGTAAAGTAACAAATGTTGCAGGTAAAGATTTGCCAGACTGTATGCTTTATCTGCAAAAGCGTTGGGAAGATGCCAAAGGCAATATTCACGCCCTACGTATTGGAACAATGGTGCATAGATTTACACAGAATTGCTCGTGGGTCAACAATGCTAAATTTACCATTTACTATGGTGATATTACCAACAAACCTTTCTACAAACCTTACATGGGGCTAACCTCAGGCGAAAGCGTAAAATATGCTAAAAACAGCAAGGGGAAAATGGTCAAAGTAATAGAAGAAGGTTGGGGCAAAGAGACTGACACCCCCACTCATATAGTGCTACAGTTTGATTCAAGTCATGGAGGAGCCTACATTGGTAGTCCTGGCAACACGCTTTGGATTGACAACGTTAAAATGGTGTATTAATCTTATGAATACACAAAATTATAAAGGATGAAGTACTTAAAAAAACTTCATCCTTATTCATTCATAAATTAGTACATGTTTTAATGTTTGGGAGGAAAAGAGTAAATTTGCAGCAAATTCATGAATTTATCACACATTGGTATGCCAAAATTTAAGATAAATGCACCCTACGTCCCCTCTGGTGATCAACCCACAGCTATTCGTGAACTTGTGGAAGGTATCCACAATGGACTCCATGCACAGACATTATTGGGTGTGACAGGTAGTGGAAAGACATTCACAATCGCCAACGTTATTGAGCAAGTGGGCAAACCTACTTTAGTACTAAGCCACAACAAAACTTTGGCAGCACAGTTGTATCAGGAGTTTAAGGCTTTCTTTCCCAACAATGCAGTGGAATACTATGTGTCTTATTACGACTACTATCAACCCGAGGCCTATATTGCATCAACAGACACTTATATCGAAAAGGATTTGGCTATCAATGCCGAGATTGATAGACTGCGACTAGCTGCTACATCCTCGCTTCTTTCTGGCAGGAGTGATGTTATTGTAGTATCATCGGTCTCTTGCATATATGGTATGGGCAATCCCGCAGCTTTCTATGAAAATGTAATAGAACTACGTGTGGGAATGAAATTGGCACAAAATGTACTATTACGTCGCCTCGTTGATGGGCTCTATGTTAGAAATGATGCTGCACCCAAAGCTGGTAACTTTCGCTTGAAAGGTGATACCGTTGATGTATTTTTAGCTTATGCCGAACATCTTATACGTATAACATTTTGGGATGATGAGGTCGACAGTATTGAGGAGGTGGATGCAGATACTGGTGCTCGTATTACTTCCTATGATGAATACAAAATCTATCCAGCCAATCTATTTCTTACTACAGCAGAAACTCGTGAAATGGCAATACGTAGCATACAAGACGATATGGTGGAAAGAGTGGCCTATTTTAGAGAAATTGGAAAAAATCTTGAAGCCAAACGACTTGAGGAACGCGTCAGTTATGATATAGAAATGATACGCGAGTTAGGTCACTGTAGCGGCATCGAAAACTATAGCCGATATTTTGATGGACGAGCTCCAGGCACTCGCCCCTATTGTCTATTGGATTTCTTTCCTAAGGATTTTTTGATGGTAATTGATGAGAGCCACGTCAGTGTACCACAAATTAGCGCCATGTATGGTGGCGACCATTCGCGTAAATCTTCTCTTGTTGAACATGGTTTCAGGTTGCCAGCTGCATTTGACAATAGACCATTAAAGTTTGAGGAGTTTTGCCAACTAACACAACAAACCATCTATGTTAGTGCCACGCCTGCTGAATATGAGCTGAGAGAAAGCGGCGGTTGTGTAGTTGAACAGGTCGTGCGTCCCACAGGGCTACTTGATCCTCCTATTGAAGTCAGAAATACTGACTATCCTGTAGACGATTTGATGGAAGAAATTCAGAGTCGTATACCTAAAGGCGAATGTATATTAGTTACTACACTAACCAAACGTATGGCAGAAGAATTGACTTCATATTTGCTTAAAAATGGTGTTAACACAGCCTATATCCATAGTGATGTAGATACAGTGGAGCGTGTTCAGATTATCAATGACTTGCGGCGAGGCATCTACCAAGTTCTTGTCGGGGTAAATCTGCTACGTGAGGGATTGGATATCCCAGAAGTATCATTAGTAGCAATCCTTGATGCAGACAAGGAAGGGTTCCTGCGTTGTCATCGTAGTTTGACACAAACTGCAGGTCGTGCAGCAAGAAATGTCAATGGATTGGTCATCATGTACGCGCAGCATATCACAAGCTCAATGCAACAAACAATTGATGAAACTAATCGTCGACGTGAAAAACAAATTAAATATAACGAAAAACATGGTATCATACCACAACAAATAAAAAAGAATATATGTGATGATGAATGGATGAGTAAAGGGAGAGTTGAAAACAAAACATACACTATGCCAAATTTCACAACAGTACAAGCTGCTGAACCTAGCCCTATTTACACATCTGTAAGTAAACAGCAAGAGAAACATTTCACCAATACAGTAGATCGCATTGAGGAGTTGAAAAAAATGATGAATAAAGCTGCAAAAGAATTTGATTTTATTACAGCGGCAGCTTTAAGAGATGAAATTTTAAGGTTAGAGGCTATGGGCACGAACTAAACAAATACGAAAAATCACTCGCATTAGTATTTTAAATTATCAATAGATACCTTGTTACGATGTCTATATTAATACATCAATGGACACTAACTTAGCAATGGCGATAGGTGCTTTAGGTTATTTTCTATATCGCCCGCATACCTTTATTCACTCGTTACCATCAAGTTGTCCTAGGTAATACTCCCTCATGGTGTATTTTGTCGCTACATACGTGCTGTTTAGAAAAAGACTAATGCGATGATGATAGACTATTGAGATATGACTTTATAAATCTGCCCTATCGAGCATACAGGATACTGCTATGGTCGCCCCCAGAATTGGTCTCATTTGGTTTTCAAATCCCCAGATATTGTATGTTATATAATTATCAGTTCAAAAAACGAAGTTAACAGGAGCATGGGTAAGTAGATGTTGTTATGAAAATTCTTTGGCTTTTTGCTTTGCTCTGCGCTCACTTTTCACTAATTTCGCAAATCATATATAACTATAAACGTATCATTTTCAAAAATTCGACATGAAACCACTATTTATTGCCGGTCCATGTGTGATTGAATCTGCTGAATTGCTGGATGTAGTAGCCCAACGGTTGGTTGAAATAAGACAAAGGACTGGGGCTGAAATCATATTTAAGGCTTCGTTTGATAAGGCTAATAGGACGAGTTTGCACGCTTTTCGCGGCCCCGGGTTGGAGTTGGGTGCGCAGATGTTGTCTGATATTAGGGAAAAATACAATCTACTTGTGACTACAGATATTCACGAAAGCTACCAGGCAGAAGCGTTGAGAGGAGTGGTGGACGTATTGCAAATACCCGCTTTCCTTTGTCGACAAACGGACCTATTAGTGAGCGCAGCACGTACTGGGGCTGTGGTGAATATAAAGAAGGCACAATTTCTGTCGGCTAATGATATGATATATCCTGTGGAAAAGTGCCGTGAGAGTGGGGCGAGGGAAGTCTGGTTGACTGAGCGTGGCAATACTTTTGGCTATAACACATTGGTGGTAGATTTCAGAAACATTACTTTGATGAAACCATTGGCAGACCGAGTGATTATGGATTGTACACATGCAGTGCAGCGACCTGGGGCAGCAGGTGGGTCCACGGGAGGAGATCGTCAGTTTGTTCCAGCTATGGCACATGCCGCTCGTGCCTTTGGTGCAGAAGGGTATTTCTTTGAGACGCATCCAAATCCCGATGCTGCGCTGAGCGATGGTCCAAACATGATTCCACTTGAGGATATTGGAGATCTAATCGAAGCATTGGTGAAAACAATTTGACAGGTAATATAAACTATATATATAAATAATGATAAAATATAACAATCTGAGGTCTGTAGCCAAGAAATGCTTGCAGGACGAGGCAGAAGCACTGCTGGCGCTCCAACCGAATATAGATGAGGATTTCGACCGTGCTTGTGATATAATATTAGCCTGTCGAGGCAAATTGATCGTAACAGGTGTGGGTAAGAGTGGACATATCGGTGCAAAGATTGCTGCAACCCTATCTAGTACTGGCACCCCCAGTTTCTTCATAAATCCGTTGGACGCATTTCATGGCGACTTAGGCGTGATAGGTTCAGATGATGTCGTATTGGCCATTTCTAATTCAGGTCAAACCGACGAACTACTCAGGTTCCTACCCTATTTGTTAGATAAAAAAATTCCAGTCATAGGAATGAGTGGAAATTCCAAGTCTTTATTGGCACAATATGCTGCAGCACATTTGAATATAGGTGTTGCACACGAGGCGTGTCCTTTGGGGCTTGCACCCACTACCAGTACGACAGCTACACTTGCTATGGGTGACGCATTGGCATGTGCCTTAATGGAAGCTAGGGCATTCAAAGCAAGCGATTTTGCACAATTTCATCCAGGAGGATCACTTGGCAAACGATTACTCACCACAGCAAAAGATGTGATGAGAAAGGTAGATTTGCCGGTGGTTTCGCCAGATATGCTACTAAGCGAAGCTGTGATTCATTTAAGTAGAGGTCGACTAGGCCTTTGCGTCGCAGTGGTAGATGATCGTGTGGTTGGGTTAATTACTGACGGAGATGTGCGTAGGGCAATGGAAACAGAGCAAGATAAATTTTTCACTAAAAAAGTGAAAGATATTATGACAAAGCAACCAAAGTCTGTCGGTATTGATACTAAAATTACAGCAATTGAAGAAATCCTCCATTTACATAAGATTCATGCCGTATTAGTGCTTGATACAAATAATCACTTGTTAGGTATCGTTGATTCATTTAGCACCAGAATATAGGTGTGAAAGATATAAAATCAGACCAACAAATTTGACAATCTAACAAATCATGCAATTGTAACCTATGAGAGATTTATCAATAGTTATCGTCAAAGCTCTTTGTGCAATGTTTATTGTAATGAGTGCATGCCACATTACGATAGATATTACTCATGTGAGCAATTTGTTCATTCCATCAATATTCATGGTTTTAGGCTACTTTTTCAATACTAAATATTGGAATGACACAAGAGGGTATCTGTCCAAAAGATTAACCAGTTTATATTTACCATTCTTTTTTGGCGGTACAATCTTCATTGTTTTTCACAATGTTTTCTCTCTACTATGCTTGACTACACCTGATATATGGGGCTGGCAAGAGACTTTTCAAAGGTTATTGAATTTGGGTTTTGGATTGTATGGCTATGATCCTATCTTAAGCCAACCTCTTTGGTTATTACGCTGTATGTTTGTCAGCACACTTGTATTTTATTTCATAACATTAGCAATAAATAATTTCTTTCGAAACTGGACAAGCATAAGGGTTATAGAAATATCGCTTTTGATAGTCATAGGGTTGACACTTTGGCTTCTAATTTCCAAATTATCTCTACCACTTTTCCCTAATGGTGGATACACAGAACTCCTTTCTATCATATTCTTTGGCTTTGGCTCTTTATACCAAACTTACGAGAAATACATAAAACACCGCACGTTTCTCTCTGTTATTTCTATTGCCATATTGATTGCTATAGGAACTCTTTCGCCAGTGTCAATGACAGAAAATGGCACTTTTTTGTCATTCATCGGTATTTTGATTGGTGGACTCTCTGGTTTTTTAGTCATGCATCATTTAGCTTTGGTTTTAGCTAAAAGTAACAAGTCAGCGGTAAGAAGTCTTGAATATTTCGGCACTAGTTGGATACATATCATTATCTTTTACCCACTATTTTTCAAAATAGTTGGTTTCTTTCATGTCTTATTTACCGACCTAAGTTGGAAGGATCTGCATTTATTACCACAGGCCAGTGAAACATCACCAGCTATGTCCATTATATATTTCATATGTGGATGTATTTTTCCTATCCTTTGTGTTTGGGGTTGGAGAAAAGCCGACGCAAAATATAATTTATCACTGACTAATTGTGCAAAATATTTAATTTATGGGATCGTTTATCTGTCTAAATTAATATGGAAGTGTATAAAAATAGTTGGTATTAATATTTGGAACAACATCAAGAGTTTTTTCTTAAGTATTATTGATATAGTTAAAGCATCAAATCCCAAAGACGAATAAATATGAAGCAAAATATTGATATTTTCCTTTCATGGAGTGCATGTGAGGGTACGCAAAATCTCATAGAAGAAATTTCAAGAATAAATGAAGTTAATCATATACATTTGATAACTTCAACAGAAGAGAATATATTAACTTCAAACCATAAATGTTCTACGCTACAAACAGAATGCCTTACAAGCACTAAGTTTCTGAGAGCTGTGGCTCAGAAAAGCAGTGCGCTATATACAGCAATCTATTTAAAACCTACCCCATTACGCCTAGGATATCGTTGCCTTGAAAGAATGCTTGAGATAGCTTATAGCACAAGGGTTCCAATGCTCTATTCTGACAGATATGAAGAGAAAGAAGGAAAGGTTATACCGCACCCTGTAATTGACTATACAGAAGGTAGTGTGCGAGATGATTTTGATTTTGGGGGATTATTATTGATCCGAACAGACTTGCTTAAAGCATTTTTTGCGGGAGAGAAAATGGTAAGATATAGATATGCAGCACTATATGCCCTTAGACTTTTCTTGAGTAGAAATGGAGATATTTATCATATTAGAGAATTTCTATATACAGAAGTAGAGACAGATCTAAGACAAAGTGGAGAGATACAATTTGACTATGTCAATCCCAACAATAGAGAGGTGCAACTCGAGAATGAAAGAGCTTGTACAGAACATCTAAAATGTATAGGTGCATATCTTGCTCCTGATGAATGGGATGAACTTCCAAATGATGAGAATATATATCCTGTAGAAGCGTCTGTTATAATACCTGTAAGAAATAGAGAAAGAACAATCAAGGATGCAATCAATAGTGTTTTAGAGCAAAAAACAGATTTTGAGTTCAACCTCATCATCGTAGACAATCATTCTACTGATGGCACATCTCAAGCTATTGCATCAATACATGATGAAAGGATCATACATATCATTCCTCAACGCAAAGATTTGGGTATAGGTGGATGTTGGGACTTGGCTATACGCAATAGTCAATGTGGTAGATATGCTATTCAATTAGATTCTGACGACTTGTATAGCAGCCAGGATACTTTGAAAATCATTGTCGATGCATTTCAGAAGCAAAAAGCTGCAATGGTAATTGGCTCATATAGAATGGTTGATTTTAATCTTGAAACTCTACCTCCAGGCATCATTGCACACAAAGAATGGACTGCAGATAATGGACGAAATAATGCCTTGCGCATCAACGGTTTGGGAGCTCCACGAGCATTTAGAACGGATATATTAAGAGAAATGGGATTTCCAAATACTTCCTATGGTGAAGATTATGCTCTTGGACTAGCATTCTCCAGACATTACAGAATAGGTCGTATATATGACGAACTATATCTTTGTAGAAGATGGGATGGTAATTCTGATGCCGCACTACCTATAGATAAGATCAATCTTAACAATGCATACAAAGATAGTCTTCGCACTATAGAGATACAAGCAAGACAGTCTATTATAGAAAAATGGAATCATCCCATTAATCAAAATGAAGCAAAGAATTTCTTTAACAAACAAATTAAACTTTGGGAAGAAGTAAGATTAAGATTTGAAGATTTAACCAAAAATATTGAGACTAAGGAACTAACAACAGATGAATTTAAACTAACCGCACAGTTCAATCCATGCCGTATAGTATCTACTGCTGCAAAAATAGATAAGAAGAACCTCAAAAAACGTCCTTGTTTCCTTTGCGACAAAAATAGACCAAAGGAACAAATTTATCTACCTATCGATGGTCAATATCAGCTCCTGATAAACCCCTACCCTATTTTGCCACAGCATCTCACGATACCGACCCGCAGACATAAACCGCAAAAATTATCACTATTGATAAGCGAACTGAATAGAATAGCATGGGAGATGCAAGACTTTATAGTGTTCTATAACGGTGGCAGATGTGGTGCTTCTGCCCCAGACCATGCACACCTTCAAGCAGGCGCAAGAGGCATCATACCATTGGAAAAGGACTGGAAATATTTTGAAACGAAACTAGAAAAAATCTATCCACTTACTACTGCAGACGAATTAGATCTCGAAGAAAAGGGTTATACATCAAAGACCGTAGGATTATATCGTTTGCAAGGATATGCTTGCCCAGCATTTGTACTTCAAGGTGGACAGGCTGAAGGCGATTTCTATTTGCTCAATAAACTGCTCCATGCCCTGCCTATAGAAGATGGCCAAAATGAACCAGATATGAATCTTTTGGCATGGAGACAGAGTGGTGGACCAGCAGATCATGATAATGTTGTGATGGTATTATTTCCACGTAGGAAGCACCGACCTGATTGCTACTATGCGGAAGGAAAATCTCAACTTCTCATCAGCCCAGGTGCATTAGATATGGGAGGCCTAATCATCACCCCAAGGGAGGAGGATTTCAACAAGATTACACCTAAAATGGCCACTTCAATCCTACGAGAAGTATGTGTCACAGAGTCACAAATGGACCAAATTGCCAAGAAACTAAATACCAAGCGTAACAAAGTTACGACAAATGAAGAAATGAACAATTTGGAGTTAAGCGAGGAACCTGAAGTAAGTGTAGGTATCATGAATTGCAAAAAGGTTGCATTCACGCTTAATGACAATTATATTGCTAAGGGTGATGTCGTTAGGGGACAACAAGAGGTTGTCTGCCAAGATGGTGGAATACTTTGGAATGGCAACGTCTATAGCGAACTCACGTTTACACCAGAGTCGTCTTCGTCTACATTTACATTACATCAGGTCACGTTTGGCATTAACTTCCATTGGGAAAGAAAAGAATCCCAAACTTTCCGCGGCACTATCCGTATTATTGTCGAAGAGGAGGAATTAATTATCATTAATATTCTTCCCGTAGAGGAATATATCATCAGCGTTATCAGTTCAGAGATGAGTGCTAATGCCTCGTTTGAATTGCTCAAGGCACATGCCGTAATTTCACGTAGTTGGCTATTCCATCAAATTAAAAAGAGATGCGAGAATGCTAACAATTCAGAAAGTTTCTTCTCCTTTGTCAGAAAGGAAGATGAATATATTAGATGGTATGACAGAGAGGACCACACACTCTTTGATGTATGTGCAGACGATCACTGTCAGCGCTATCAAGGGGTAACTCGTCAAACCTCACCTATCGTTGTTGATGCTGTAATGGCCACACGCGGGCAAGTATTATCAAGCAATGGCGAAATCTGTGATGCGAGATTTTCTAAATGTTGTGGTGGTATAACAGAGAGATATTCTACATGCTGGGAAGATATGGAAAAGAGCTATCTTATACCCGTAATAGACGCACCAAATGGACAGCACCAACCCTTTTCGTCAGATATAGAAAGCTTTATCAAATCATCACCATCTGCCTTCTGCAATACAAACAACAAGACATTATTGGCTTCAGTGCTAAATGATTATGACCAAGAAACTACAGATTTCTTTAGATGGCAGAAAGTTTATACACAAGAAGAGATCAGCAGTTTGATACGTGAAAAGCGTGAAGAAGATTTTGGTCAAATAATAGACCTCATCCCTATAAAACGAGGTGAAAGTGGTCGTATTGAGAAACTGAAAATTATTGGAACACTCAAGACCCTTACTATTGGTAAAGAATTAGAAATACGCCGAACACTATCAGATAGCCATTTATACAGTTCTGCCTTTGTCGTAGAGCGAGGAGAAATAAAAGATGGCATACCCAGTACCTTTACACTATGGGGCGCAGGTTGGGGACATGGAGTAGGACTTTGTCAAATAGGAGCTGCAGCTATGGCTGATGAAGGCTATAAGTTCAGAGAAATCCTCCTTCACTACTACAAAAATGCAGATATTAAAAAGTTGTATCAATAAGAAGTCTATCCACAATCAGTATGTCTACTCCACACAAAAGTAAGCATCCATTCACTTGGATACCCTCATTATATTTAGCAGAGGGACTCCCCAATGTTATCGTTGTGACAGTTGCCCTGGTCATGTTCAAACGACTCGGACTGGATAATGCACAGTCATCATTCTATGTCGCATGGCTCTACCTACCATGGGTTATTAAGCCATTTTGGAGTCCCTTTGTCGAACACTTTCGCACCAAACGTTGGTGGATTATCGTCATGCAAGCGATTATTGCAGCCTCGTTAGGAGGTATAGGTCTCTCTATTCCCACCACATCTTTCATGCAGTGGACACTTGTATTCCTCTGGCTTATTGCATTCAGCAGCGCCACACATGATATAGCTGCAGATGGCTTCTATATGCTCGAACTATCCGCTCATGAGCAAGCGCTTTATGTCGGCATTAGAAACACTTTCTACCGAATTGCCAATATCACAGGTCAAGGTATACTCATTTTCTTAGCTGGTCGACTTGAAACCATATTTGCAGAGCCACACAAAGCATGGAGCATGACTTTCTGCATAGCTGCAGGACTATTTTTGCTTATCACTTGCTATCACATATATATGCTACCTCATCCTTCAAGGGATGTAGAAAGGAATATACGCTCTATTGACGTAGGCATCATTTCAACGATAGTTAGCTTCTTCAAAAAACCTGGCATTGTCCCTGCCCTCCTTTTTATGCTACTATACCGTTTCCCAGAAGCTCTGCTCACACCGATAAGCAAATTGTTTATGATAGAGCCTTTAGGTAATGGAGGCCTGGGATTATCTACACAAGAAGTTGGTATTATTTCAGGCACAGTCGGTGTCATAGGCTTACTCCTTGGGGGTATTTGGGGAGGCTTAGTTATAGCTAGGGATGGTTTTGGACGATGGAAGTGGCCAATGGTAGCAGCAATATCCATTCCCAACATCGTCTATGTATATATGGCATATTGCGCCCCAAGTCACCTCGGGATCATTGGCACCTGCATTTTTGTTGAGCAGTTAGGCTATGGCTTCGGATTCACCACTTACATGATGTTTTTGCTTTATTTCTCAAGGGGACAATCAGAGACAGCCCACTATGCATTCTGTACGGGACTAATGGCACTTAGTATGATGCTACCAGGTCTGTTTGCAGGACACCTTCAGGAAGCACTTGGCTACACCAACTTTTTTGTGCTGGTGTGCCTGCTATGTCCTATCACCTGTCTTGTAGCCAAACTCGTGAAAGTAGACCCTAAGTTTGGACAAAAATAGAATGGTCTGCATAAAGTCATAAACAAGTATTTGAAGTTCTTTCAAAAAATAAGATAAAAACCAACCTAACACTATTAATGTCTATTATATAATTATCCGTTCTAAGTGTGCATATTGCTTATAGAGGCAATTCAGTAAGTAGGCAAGCTGGACTAAAGATAAGATTGATTCCCTATACTGGTGCAACAAGTATAGGGAATTGACGTTTAATAATGTCTCATTATGTACTTGTCTAACAACTTTTTCAATTAACCCTTAATTTGCACATTATATCCGAGAATAAATATCCTTTGACTTTAGCACATTTATAGGCACGATGTCAATCGTGCAACCAATGCTAGATCCGAGTTCCAAAATCCCCATATCAAGCATTTGGGGACAATGTTAAGAAGGGATTTTAATGTCAAGTCTATCACTTATCTGATTGATAAAACTTTTGCATAAGCAAACGCTTCGTTTTGTAGGTGCCCTTTTTAAATGATTTTTTATACTAAACTCACTCTAAAAAAAGCAAGACCTTTTTTAAACTAGACGGCGCGAAATTTTAAAAAGGTTAGACTTTTTTTTCACGAGACGTTGCCTAGTTTTTAATTAAGCGAGATTTTGTGTGTTCTATACGACATAAGCTCTTGAACTGGTCGCTGATTGTCTTGATAATATCATGTAAAAGGATTTGATCTTCAATTTTGAGTTCAGACTCTAATTATTTACAAAATTCATCTAACATATAGAAATTTTCTATTAAATTTGCATCAGTCATAGAACTGTTGAATTTATATGTTAATATTTGATTTTACACTATTAAGTTGCAAATAAAATTTTATTCTTATGCATTTTAATGTATTTCTTATGGTAAATTCATGTTAATAATAAAAGCAAATGTGCAAGATATGACCATTTAAGATGGATAAGACAAAATAGAGATCATCAAAATAACATACGTTGTAAATGTCACACAACATTAATCCAACTTCACTTTTTCCTATTTTTACAATCAGTTCTTACTTTTGAATATATAAAACAGAAAAAAAATGTAACTTTGCGGAGTTTTCAAGAATGACGCCCCCAAAATCCGTTCATAAAATATGTTTATATTGAAATTACTAAATTCTTTTGGAAGATACATTCAATTAATGGGCAGAACATTTTCTCGTCCTGAACGTATGCGAATGTTCTTAAAACAATACACAAGAGAAATGTCTTCTTTAGGTGTTGGCTCGATAGGAATTGTCTTACTGATTTCATTTTTCATAGGCGCAGTCGTCTGTATACAAATCAAATTGAATATCCAAAGTGCTTGGATGCCCAACTGGGTGCCTGGATATACCACTCGCGAAATCATGTTGTTGGAGTTTAGCTCGGCAATCATGTGTTTGATCCTGGCAGGTAAGGTTGGCTCAAATATTGCTTCAGAAATTGGTACAATGAGAACCACTCAGCAGATAGACGCCCTTGAAATTATGGGTGTAAACTCTGCTTCTTATCTGATACTGCCCAAGATTATGGGTATGATGACGATGATCCCCGTACTGGTGGTATTTAGCACAGTGAGCGGTATATGCGGTGCTTATGCTACGGCCTACTTTAGCGATATTATGACACCAGCAGACTTGACCACAGGGTTGCAGTATGACTTGCATGTGTGGTACTTTTGGATGGGTGTGATTAAAAGCTTCTTCTTCGCCTTCATCATTGCCAGTGTACCAGCATTCTTTGGCTACACAGTCGAGGGTGGTTCAACAGAGGTAGGAAAGGCGAGTACCAATGCCGTTGTGACCAGTAGTGTACTTGTATTGTTTGCAGACTTGTTCTTGACACAATTGTTATCATGATTGAAATTTTAGACGTACATAAATCATTTGAAGATAAAGAGGTGCTGAAAGGCATCAATGCACAATTTGAAAATGGTAAGACCAACTTGATCATCGGTCAAAGTGGTTCGGGAAAGACGGTATTGCTCAAATGTGTGGTAGGTCTGTTTGAACCCACACAAGGAGATGTCGTCTATGACGGACGCAGTTTTGTGAATATGAATAAACGAGAGCGAGCCTTGTTGCGTCGTGAAATGGGTATGATATTCCAAAGTGCAGCTCTGTTTGACTCGCTGAGTGTATTGGAAAACGTAATGTTTCCACTGGATATGTTCTCCAACGACAGCTATGCAGATAGAAAACGACGTGCAGAATTTTGTCTAGATCGCGTGAATCTGCTTGAAGCTGCCAACAAATACCCAGGCGAATTGTCGGGTGGTATGCAAAAGCGTGTAGCTATAGCACGCGCAATAGTACTAAATCCCAAGTATTTGTTTTGCGACGAGCCCAACTCTGGCCTTGACCCCAAGACTTCGCTCGTGATCGACGATTTGATTCATTCTATCACCCATGAATACAATATGACCACCATCATCAATACACATGATATGAACTCGGTGATGGGTATTGGCGAGCAAATCCTCTTTATCAACGAAGGCTATGGGGAATGGACAGGCACAAAGGACGAAGTGATGGGCGCTAACAATGAAAAGCTCAATAGCTTCATCTTCGCATCCGATCTGTTCAGAAAAATTAAAGATGTAACTACTGAATAATAGCCTTGTGTCAATGAGATATAGCCCAATCCTCACCTTTATACGCATGGCATTATTGCGCATAAATGCAGTGTTGCTTTGTATTTTCGTGACTCACATTGCAGTGGCGCAAAATAGCAAATACGAGCAATATATCGCTACATATAAAGAAGAGGCTGTGCGACAAATGCATAAATATGGCATTCCTGCCAGTATCACTTTGGCTCAGGGTCTGCTGGAAAGTGGTGCAGGAAGTAGTCAATTAGCCATACAGGGTAACAATCACTTTGGGATAAAAGTAGGTGGAGCCTGGAGCGGTAAATATATGCTAAAGGATGATGATGCACCTAATGAAAAGTTTCGAGTCTATGACTCAGCACTTGAATCCTACGAAGATCACTCCTTGTTCTTGAGAAAAGGTCAAAGGTATGCTTCACTCTTCACCCTCTCACCAACAGACTACAAAGGCTGGGCACATGGGTTAAAAAGAGCTGGATATGCGACAAATCCCAATTATGGTCCACTGCTAATCAATCTGATCGAACGCTATAATCTGCATCAATATGACACACAAAAAGCGAGCACTACGAAGCCTGTTGACAAACTAAGAAAAGAAGCCTACTCCGCAGACTATCAAATCCAGTGTAGCAACGATTGTTACTATATCATTGCAAAAAATGGCGACACATTCAAAAGCCTAAGCAAACGTTTCAATACATCAGTCCGTCGATTGCGTAGGTATAATGAGGTGGGCAAAAACCATGAATTGAAGGGTGGTGATATTGTCTTTCTTACTGCTAAGAAGCGCAAGGCAGACAAACAACTCAAGGGCAAATATCATGTCGTAAAACAAGGTGAATCGCTCCATAGCATTGCACAGATTTATGGGATAAAAACTCGTGCACTCTACAAGGCTAATCGTATCACGGAGGGGTTCTATTTAGTTGAAGGGCAGTATTTGAGGATTAGATGAGGTCATAAAGTCAAAAAGACTAAAATACCCCCCCCCCAAAAAAAACGGTATGTCGTGTTCTAACGTTTACATGCTACACTAGAATAAAGGCCCCAATATACTTTTTGGAAAGTGTTTGATGTATAAAAAACACATTATTAACTTAATAAATCTGAAAAAATACAAAACCAGCTGTTTTTTCAGTTTTTTTATATCCATATAATGGGAAAAAATACTACTTTTGTGGTGTATTAATCATTTAAACGCAAATAACATGAAGAAACTATTCATTATCATATCATGTCTCTGTGTAGCATTTAATGGCTATGCACAGGATGATGATGTCTATTTTGTGCCCCAAAAGAGTAAGATGAACAACCATATTGGGGTAAAGCAAGCATCGTATGCAGATTATGATTCTTATAGCACTGATGGTATGGAATATGACACTTGGGCTGAAGGCAATCACTATAGCGAAGAAGACATTGATGCCTATAATAGAAGATATCAAAATGACACCACTGTTGTTGACGCTACCGAGAGTGCAGCTATAGAAATGTACATGGCAGAAGATGACACACAAGGTGCATATACCGCCAGACTGGTGCGCTTCCACTCACCTCGTGTTGGGATTTTGGTTAGTAGTCCTTACTATGTAGATTATTATGACCTGTGGTATAGTCCATGGCATTATGATCCATGGTATGGTTACCCCTATTGGTACGGACACAATTGGTATTACAACTCATGGTATTGGGGTTGGGGATACAATTGCTGGGATTGGTACTGGGGATGGGGTTGCCCGAACTATTGGTGGGGACATCATCATCACCATTATTATCCACACCACCCACATTACCCACACTATCCACATTATGCTAGTGGAAACAGAGGACCTCACGGTGGATGGGTAGATCGTTATCGCACGAATAACAGCAATAGATATGCCGCTCACAGCAGAGTGAATAGCACCAGAAACTCTAGAGCATATAATTCAAATAATAGTTATCGTCCTTCAAGAGAATTTGGTAACAGAAATTACAACGGCAATCGTAGCGATGTAAACCGCACAAATGGCAATCGTTATCAAGGTACTAGCACGACAACACGTAAATTTGGCAACACCTCTCGTTCTACAACGACAACTAGAACAACGACAACTCGCTCGTACAACAGTCATAGCACTAACTCAAGTCGTTCATATACAAATACTAACTCAAGCCGTTCGTACAACAACACCAGTACATTTAGTCGCTCACACAGCACAGCTGGTGGATCAAGCAGAAGTTTTGGCGGTGGCGGTGGAGCTCGTGGAGGAAGAAGATAATCATTTCACAATTAAGTGCTCTATTACGGAAAGATATTAACTATGGTTTTAAATATTATATCAATGAGAAAGGTCTTATCAATCATCCTTGCATCAACAGCATTGATGCCAGCATTGGCACAAGATATATATAAAGTAGAAGCATTTTCGTCTAAGGACCTTAATGGTACAGCTAGATATGTAGGTATGGGTGGAGCGATGAATGCTTTGGGTGCTGATATTTCAACGATGACAACCAACCCAGCAGGTATTGGTCTGTTCAGACGAGGAGACGTATCCATAACAGGAAGCATCAACAGCCAACCTAATGCTTCTGAATTTTACGATGTAGGCAAGACACGCGCTTCATTTGACCAATTGGGTTTTGTTTACTCAGTGAAAGGTGGAGGTGGATTAGGACATATGCAGTTTGGATTCAACTATCAAAAGAGCAAAAACTTCAAAAACCACATCGATGTCAGAGAATTCTCTACTAATTCCCTTTCGCAGTCATTACAAATGCTTGATTTGTGCTATGTAGGTGACGAGTGGCTTGATCTTGATATTACGGATGACGCGGATAAAACCACTAACTTGGCATACGCAGGGTATCAAACGCAAATGTTAGAACCCGTAAGAGATGCTGAGGGAAAAATACTTGGTTATAACCCTTGTGAAGCAGACCACTACAATTATAAACGTGTGCAATGGGGTAGCATACAAGACTACGACTTTGTAATAGCAGGCAATTGGAATGATCAAATTTATGGTGGTATTACACTTGGAGTAAAAAATGTAAACTTCCATAGTTTTACAGACTATGCAGAAATGCTAAGAGATGGTGTTGGTGGTCTACACGAATATTACACCAACTACGAAGAAGCTATTTCTGGTACAGGTATTGATGCAAAGTTTGGTGTCATTGTACGTCCTATCATTACCTCTCCACTACGTATCGGATTAGCAGTGCATACACCTACGTTGTACAACCTCAGTACTAATTCGCATTTGTATATGAATTCGCCTTTCGCTAGTGGAGATAAGAGTTATACTGACTACTCTATTCCTGTGAGTAATTATGAATACAACATCCGTACGCCATGGAAGTTTAACGTAAGTGCTGCAACTACAATAGGCAAATCCTTTGCGATTGATGTAGAATATGAATATACAAACTCTTCAAACTCGCGCATATCATATCCTACAGGGTACTATGATGACTATTACAACGCCTCATACTCAACAAAGGATTTTGCACTAAATCAAGAATGCAAGAAATATTTGAATCCGACTCACATATTCAAAGTTGGTGCCGAATTGCGTATAGTTGATTGTTTCTATTTGCGTGGTGGGTACAACTTTATCAGTGCTCCCATGAAAGAATCTGCTTTTTTGGATTTATTCACTAACAGCAATTCATACTATTATAACTCTAATACAGATTACGTCAACCTTGGTGCAACAAATCGAATTGCTTGCGGTTTAGGTTATAAGGGTCAGATTTTTTATGCTGACTTTGCTTACCAATATAATATACAAAGTGGTGAACTCTATACCTTCCACGTCCCTGCTGGAAATAGTCTAGAAAATAGGCTTGATGCAGCACATGTAAATCTGAATAGACAAAGTGCAATGCTTACTTTGGGCTGCAAATTCTAAAAATGCAAAATAAATGGTTGTAAATATTTGCCATTTCATAAAAAATAAGTAAATTTGCAACCGATTTTTAGACCATTACACTTATTGTTACCAAACAAATAAGTATAACATAACCAAAAAGCTATAGCAAAAATGAAAAAAGGACTTCATCCCGAAAACTATCGTCCAGTAGTATTCAAAGATATGAGTAATGGCGATATGTTCCTCTCTCGTTCAACTTGTAAAACCAACGATACTGTTGAGTTTGAAGGTGAAACTTATCCCGTAGTAAAACTTGAAATTTCAAGTACATCTCACCCCTTCTATACTGGTAAGTCTAAGCTTGTTGACACAGCCGGACGTGTTGATAAGTTTATGAGCCGCTACGGTAAGTCAAGAAAGTAATAATACGTTTACTTTCCTTCATGTATTTGCAAATACACATGAATTTAGTATAAAGGTATGAGTGGGTGTGTCCAGCATGGATACACCCATTTTTATTAAACCTGCCTTCCATTAAATATAAATTCTTCCGATATTAATATGCATATTCTACCTTCTGTCCTAGAGTTAAGATGCGAACCAATACCTCTTGTACGTATTGGCCTTATTGGTTTAGGCCAGAGAGGGATGAAGACTTTGGAAAGATACGCCTTCATTAAAGATGCTGAAATTAGGTATGTCGTAGATTTATCTGAGAGAAAAACTACCGAAGCTAATGAAAAATTATTAGCTTCTGGTCGTCCATTGGCAAAAACGCTTATCGGACAAAATGCATGGATGAACTTGTGTCTGGCAGAAGATGTAGATTTGATTTATATTTGCACCGAGTGGGATTCACATTGTACCATGGCTGTGGCAGCAATGAATCATGGTAAGCATGTTGCTGTGGAAGTTCCAGCAGCAAGAACTGTTGATGAATGCTGGCAACTGATTGATACTGCTGAACGAACTCGTAGACATCTTTTCATGACTGAAAACTGTTGCTATGATCACTTTGCATTGACAACACTTGAAATGCACAAACAAAAGCAACTTGGAGAAATTACACACTGCGAAGGCGCATATATTCATGACCTGAGAGATGTTTTTGGACTAACACCAGATCAAAATGCAGGTAATTCTACACGGTTGTGGATGGAGAAAAATTGTAACGAACACGAGGGGAATCCCTACCCTACGCATGGTATTGGACCCATAGGATGGTTGCTTGGATTGCATCGTGGTGACAGAATGAAATACCTTGTTTCATTAACATCTGGTAATACACCTACTAGCGACAAAATGAGTAGAGTAAATTCTACTTTGATTCATACAGAAAAAGGAGTTAGTATTCTTTTGCAGTTAGATGTAACTACTCCTCGTCCTTACAGTCGCTTACAAACTGTATGTGCAACTCATGCCTATGTGCAAAAGTATCCAATCCCTGTTATTCAAACAGCTGATTTTCCACATGCACTTACAGGAGAAAATGCCTTAGCAGAAGCTGACAAATACACCACAAATCCAGCTTCCCAGCTTTGGAAGAAAGGACATCAATTGGGCGTTCCAAATGAAATGAATTTTACTATGGATAGTCGTCTTATTTACTGCCTGCACAATGGGTTGCCTTTAGACATAGATGTTTATGATGCAGCAGAATGGTCCTGTTTAGCAGAACTTTCTTGTCAATCTGCCTCACAAGGGAGCATTCCAATAGAAATTCCAGATTTTACAAGAGGAAGATGGAATAAACTAAAAGAACACAAATTACATGAGTAATCAGTTTTAAAAATAACTTTAATTAATTGAAAATAGAAATGTATTCTGCGGGGTATATTTCTATTTTTTACTAATTTCGCAAGTCATTAACTCAAATAATCAAAACCTAATAAAACTAATTATTATGAAAAACATTAATAAGTTCTTTTTGCCACTAATATTTACTATTATATTTGCGCAGAATAGCTTTGGTTGGGGGCAAAAAGGACACGACATAGTTGCTGATATTGCAGAAAATCATTTAACTCGTAAATCACGAAAAATAGTAAATGATTTACTTGATGGAAAATCTATGCTATATTGGTCAAACTGGTTAGATAATGCGAGTCATACTCCAGAATATGCCTACACCAAGACCTGGCATTATAAAAACGTGGACCAAGGATATACTTATGAGACCATGAAAGCAGAACCTAATGGTGATGTAGTTACTGCCATAAAGGAGCAAATAGAAATATTAAAATCAAAAGAATCTTCCAAAGAACAGAAACAATTAGCATTGAAGATGTTAATTCATTTGGTTGGGGACTTACATCAACCAATGCATATGGGTCATCTTTCTGATTTAGGTGGCAACAAATGGACAGTTACTCACTTTAATCGTACTACAAACCTGCACTCCCTATGGGATACTCCAATGATAGAAAGTGGACATAGCTGGAGCCATACTGAATGGACTGAAGAACTTGATAGACTCAATCGGACTGAAGTAAATAGCGTTTGTAGTGGTAGTATTGACGATTGGGCAAAACAAACACTTGCTATTGCAACAGATATTTATCTTTCTACGCCTCAGAACTCTCGTCTTTCCTATGATTATCATGCAAAATGGATACCTATAGTTGAGCAACAATTACTTCGTGGTGGTCTTCGTCTTGCTTATATACTTAATCAAGTCTTTTAATTTATCATAATCTTATTACCATAATTTATTAATTAGACATGATGCAATCAAATCCTGAAATAGAAAAGGCTTGGCGTATTGTCAATCACACAAACAAAAGCCTATTTTTGACTGGAAAAGCAGGTACGGGAAAGACTACTTTTCTGAAAAAGATTTGCAAAGATTGTCCTAAACGTATAGTTGTTGCTGCACCTACAGGTGTTGCTGCTATCAATGCAAATGGAGTCACACTTCATTCATTATTTCAGTTACCATTTGCGCCTTTTATCCCAGGAACTCCTTTTTCAAAATTTGAAACTAAAAAGTTCTCCAAGAATAAAATCAAGTTAATACGTGCAATAGACATACTGATAATAGATGAAATCAGTATGGTTCGTGCTGACGTATTAGATGCAATTGACGTCGTTTTAAGGCGTTTTCGCATCAGAAATGTACCCTTTGGAGGCGTACAACTCTTGATGATAGGCGACCTCCAACAATTATCTCCTGTAGCAACTAATGATGTATGGCAAATATTAAGAAATTACTACGATACCCCATATTTTTTTAGCAGTAAAGCATTAGCTGAAATACATTTTACGACAGTTGAACTACAAGAAATTTACCGCCAAGCAGACCCTAAATTTCTTGAAATACTTAATCAGGTTCGAGCAAATCAACTAACGCCAAACTCTCTAAATGAATTAAATAAACGTCATATACCTTATTTTAAACCAGCTCATGGAGAACGTTATGTGCATCTAACTACGCATAACTATCAAGCCCAAAATATTAATCAGCATGAACTCAATGCCATTGAACAACCTGAGTATTCATACAAGGCAAAGATTAAGGGGGAATTTCCAGAGAATATATACCCTACTGAACATGAATTAATTCTGAAATTAGGCGCACAAGTCATGTTTGTCAAGAATGATTTATCGAGGGATAAAAAGTTCTACAATGGTATGATTGGTGAGATAGTAGAGATTGATAACAATTCATTTAAGGTAAGGTCTACAGAAAATGATGAGACTATTGACGTAGAACCGATGACTTGGACAAATGCCCGCTATGTATTTGATGAAGAGGAGCAGGAAATTAAAGAACAAGAATTAGGCACTTTTACCCAATTCCCTATTAAAACAGCTTGGGCGATCACTATACATAAGAGTCAAGGTTTGACATTTTCTCATGCAATTATAGATGCTCAAGACTCCTTTGCGCATGGTCAAGTTTATGTAGCCCTTAGTAGGTGTAAGACTTTGGAGGGTATGGTACTATCTACCCCACTTCAGTATCGTTCTATCATTACAGATAAACAAGTAGCTCACTTTAACCAACGAGCTAGCAGTTTGGCCCCTAATGAAGTAGAACTAAAGAAGTGGGAAGAAGATTTTTTCCTTTCAAAATCCAACGAATTATTTGATTTCTCCGAGATTCAACATGCTCTAGCAAGATTGCTCAATTATATCCAACAATATTTCAAAAACATTGTTCCTAATTTGCTTTATCGTTATCAAGACATGCTTATGGTATTTCATCAGCATATCACTTTAGTAGCAGAGCGATTTAGGCAACAATATTCACGTATTTTCCAACAAGTACAAAATCCTAAAGATTCTACTCTCCAGGAACGTTTTGTCAAATCGACGTCCTACTTCATCGAACAAATTGACCCTATTGTTGACTTAATTGAAGATACAAATATTCCGACTGATAGCAAAGAGCACAAAACTCATCTTCAGGGCTTCATAGAAGATATAAAAAATCAAGTAACCCTTAAGCAAAAATTGCTTAACTATGTCCAACAATATGGTTTTGACCCTATTGAATACACCAAACAATTAGTGATTTGGTCAATAGAAAACGACACGGACGATGAGAATGTAGGAAAGATAAATAAAAAAGACAAAAAAGTCGATACGAAACAAGCTATTGCTATTTCCAATGATATTAAATACCCTGAGCTTTACAAAATTTTGACAGCATGGCGTGCTAATAAAGCCAAGGTAATGTCTCGCCCTGCCTACACAATACTACATCAAAAGGCACTAATTGGTATTGTTAATTTGCTACCAAGTACGGTAGAAGAATTATTGATAGTCCCCTCGGTAGGTAAAGTGACTGTGGAAAAATACGGTGCAGAGTTGCTCGAAATCCTTGGCAATTTTAAAATAGAAGAAGGTTTGTAAAAATAATTAGCACCCAGAACCATCTAAACTACAGGCTTCACCATCCATAGGCATTTCTGTTATTACCTCTTCCGTTGTAAATTGAATATTCCCATCTTCAAATACAAAGCAAGGTATACCGATTGCACCTTGCACTTTGATATGCGCAAAGGCTGGGTGTGTATCACGTAATCTAATGAATTGTTTCAAGTTGCGAACGTGCATTCCTATGTCAATAAGTTCGTAATTAGGATTGTCTTTCAGCTGAGACTTCACCTGCACGCAGTCTGGGCAAGTTTCCATGATGTACACTTTTATCATAAACTCTTATTTTTAAAATTTAGAATATTTAATAATTCTGAAGGCTTTCGAATCAAATAATCAGGATGAATGGCGTTGAGGTAATCCGCTTTTCTAAATCCCCATGTAACTGCTACTATAGGAACTCCTGCATTTCTAGATGTTTCAACATCGACTTCTGAGTCTCCTACATATACCACCTCGTCTGCAGCACTTTGTAATTGATTCATACAGTGGAGCAATAAATCAGGCGAAGGTTTCCGTTTTAAATTCTCGCATTCACCTACCGCATAAATTGAATATTTCTCGAAAAAGCAGTGGTTTAATTCCTGCACAGCACTATTGATTTTGTTTGATGCGATAGCAATCTTATAGCCACGAGAATACAGTTCGTCTAAAAGTTCATTTATGCCATCATAACATCTCGTATTGTCCATGCTATGTATTGCATAATGTGCTTTAAATGTGCTAAACACTTGCTCAAATATCAATTTGTTTGAACCTGAAGGGACTGATCTTTCAATTAATTTACCTATTCCATTTCCTACAAAGTCTCTGATTTCTTCGAGACTCCTTTGGGGTAAATCAAATTTAGAAAGAGCGTAATTTACACTCTGTGCTAAGTCTTGGAGGGTGTCAAGCAAAGTGCCGTCTAAGTCAAATATTATAGCCTTGATTCTTTTAGACATGGGAAAAAATTTTGGAATTTATTCTGTCATCATAATACCCGTAAATAATCTGCCACTATTTATACCATTTCGGCGAGCAGAAAAATATTCCTCGTGCTCCTCAAAAGTACAAATATTACTGATTGTGATATTATTCAGTTCAACGCCTTTCTCCAGAAGTTGCATTGTGATAGCAGCCCACAAATCTATATGCCATTTATCTTCACCTTCGACAGAAAGAGGCAATCCCAGTTGCGATGCTCTAATAGCTATGCTTGACATATCAAAATTAGCTTTTTCAAAGGCGTCATAAACTTCATCTCCTACTTCAAATGATTTTTGCGAGATAGAGGGACCTATGACAACCTTGAGATGTTCTGCAGATATAGAAAAAGTTGCTAACATTTGTTCAATAGTCGCTGCCACGATATTGTTGACAACTCCTCGCCATCCTGCATGAATAGCAGCGATGGTTTCAGTCTTTTCGTCAAATAGTAAAACTGGGACACAATCTGCTGTAGAAACTCCAATGCAAATGTTTTTCATATTAGTGACAAGTGCATCCACGTCGTGGAGGAACTTGTTTTTTCCATCTTTTGTCATATTGAAAAACTCTGAAGTAATTAGTTGTACATTAGAGCTGTGAGTTTGATGAGGTAATATTAATGACTCATTTGAAATATGGAGTTCATCACACAAAATCTCCCTATTTTTAGATACACATTCTGCACTATCCCCACAATAATGTGTGATATTGAACGAGGCATAAGCACCAGTGCTCACGCCTCCATTTTTAGTTGTTGTAAAAGCACGTACCGAAGGAGCCAAATTGTACTCCAACAATCGCAACTTTTCAAATGATTTATTCATCTTCCAAATCTTCTAATTCGTAGATATCCAATTCTTCGTCATCAATGTCCTCATCTTCGAGTCCGAGGTCGTAGTCAGAGAAATCCTGATCGAATACCTGCACATCTCTATCACGACGCACGAGGAGTTCACCCGTTGCTTGCGCTTGCAATTTATTACTTTCGCTATTGAGTTCCTTCCACAAAAGGTCTTTCAACTCCATCAAACCCTTTCCTATAACTGATGAAATAAAGACGACAGGAAGGTCTTCGGGCAATTCCTCTTGCAACATTTCAATAAGTTCATCGTCAAGTAGGTCCGACTTAGTCACTGCTAAGATGCGGTGCTTGTCAAGCATTGCTGGGTTGAACTTCTGCAATTCTCCCAACAGAATTTCGTACTCTTTCTTAATATTATCAGTATCACCCGGCACCATGAACAGAAGCAGAGAGTTTCGCTCAATATGGCGCAGGAAACGCAAGCCAAGACCCTTTCCCTCGCTTGCTCCCTCGATGATACCAGGAATATCCGCCATAACAAACGAGCGTCCATCACGATAGGGCACGATGCCGAGATTGGGTTCGAGCGTAGTAAATGGATAGTTGGCAATCTTGGGACGAGCCGCCGAGATAGAAGAAAGAAGCGTTGATTTACCTGCATTGGGGAAACCAACGAGACCTACGTCGGCAAGGAGTTTCAACTCGAGGATTACCATCATTTCCTCCATAGGTTCGCCTGGTTGCGCATAACGAGGAGTCTGGTTGGTGGCTGTTCTGAATTGGAAATTGCCCAATCCACCACGTCCCCCCTTAAGGATACGTACGGTCTGTCCGTGTTCGGTCACTTCGCACAAATACTTACCTGTTTCGGCATCGTATGCCACTGTACCACAAGGTACTTCAATATATTTGTCCTCGCCATCCGAACCGTGTGAACAACACTTTGAACCATTGCCACCATGCCCAGCAAAGACATGGCGCTCGTAGCGGAGGTGCAACAATGTCCAATAGTTGTGGTTGGCGCGCAAATAGACGTGACCACCACGTCCGCCGTCGCCACCATCAGGTCCGCCGTTGGGTTGATACTTAGCACGATGCAAGTGCATAGAACCACGTCCACCCTTACCAGAACGGCAATATATTTTCACATAGTCCGCGAAATTGCTTTCAGCCATAGTCTAATTCTTATATAAATAATAAGCGGTGAATACTAAGAAACAGTTCCTTTCATCACCACCTTTTATGATTTATATCAACTTAATTAAAGTTTACAATTTATCAATCACTGCACACAATGCGCTGTGAATCTCCTGGATATCACCGTAACCCTTGACACGGTTGCGCTTACCTTCTGCTTCATAGAAAGCGATAAGTGGTTGTGTCTGATTATTGTAGACATCGAGACGCTTGCGAATTGTTTCCTCATTGTCGTCTGCACGCCCTGATGTCAAACCACGATTCACTAATCTTTCGACCAGCATCTCTTGAGGTACATCAAGTTCCAGCATAGCAGCGATTTCAGACCCTCTTTCCTTGAGCATCACGTTCAATGCTTCTGCTTGTGGAATGGTACGTGGGAAACCGTCGAAGATGACGCCGTCGCAGGGTTGCATCGCGTCGTATACACTTGCCAAGATACTAATCATCAATTCGTCTGGAATCAATTGACCGTGGTCGATGAACTGTTGAGCAGTCTTGCCCAACTCTGTACCTTTCTTTATCTCACTACGCAACACATCACCAGTAGAAATGTGCTTGAAACCGTATTTTTCGACGAGCAATTTGCTCTGCGTTCCTTTTCCTGAACCTGGAGCGCCGAAGATTACAATATTCTTCATGTCTGTAGATTTTGTATTGTATTATTTAGGTTATGCTTAGATCAATCAACGACTTTGTAGATATCCTTCAAATTACGACCCTCGCCATCGTAGTCGAGACCGTAGCCAAGAATAAAGTCATTGGGGATTTCGAAACATTTGTAAGGAATGTCTAATTCGACGCAGAGATTGTCGGGCTTTACCAACAGAGAAGCAATCTTGATATCTGCTGCGCCTTTGTCCTTAAGGATTTGCAACAATTCCTTCATAGTCAAGCCGCTATCGATAATATCTTCGACTATCACTACATGTCGGTCAGTGATATCTTCCTTCAAGCCCAAGAGTTGTTTGACTTGACCTGTAGTCGATGTGCCTTCGTAGGACGACACGCGTACAAATTCGATTTCGCAGGGGATATTGATGTACCTCATTAAGTCTGCTGCAAAAATAAACGAACCACTAAGCACAGCTATAAACAATGGTTTCTTGCTGGCAAAATCTTGATTCATTTGTTTGGCCATCTTGCGTACTTGTGCTTTGATTTCATCTTCGGTCATGAAGATAGAAAACTCCTTATCTCTAACCTTAATTGTGCTCATATGCTAATATATTTTCTGCAAAGTTAGAAATATTTTGCAAAACTACAATAAAATAGACTTACAAGAACAAAAAATATATAAAAACTTGTAGCATATAAAAAGAGCTACGCCTCGTAAAAACAAGGCCTAAGATAATTTGAAAAAGGTCTAATGTTTTTTGAAAAAGGTCTTGGTTTTTTCAAATTAAATTTAGTTTTCAGCTTCAAATCTATCAAGATTTTAAATATCTGTTAAGTATGAAGCAGATACACCTTTCCCCTTAAAGTATTTGTGAAATTTCAGCAGGTATCGCTTTGTATTCACGAAATATTTTTTAACTTTGCAGACGTTATATATAAAAGCTAATTTAAAATGGGAATATTTTCAAAAATATTTAAAGGAAAAGAATCAGCAAGCGAAAAAGGATGGCGAGTTGGTGGAATGGAGGACTTCATGACACTCATTCGCGTATATTATCAGGCTGTTATGGCAGCTAATTTAGGCATAAGCAATATCGCAGCTTTGCCCGACTTGCGTGTATTCAAGCAAACATTGCACGTACCAACACTGAATAACAAACTCGGTTTGGGCGAAAAGAACAAGTGCAAGAAGATGTTGCAGGAAATTTATGGCATCTCTGACGACTTCTTCAAAGAAATCGACAAGAGTATCAAAACGAACTGCCGTAACATTAACGACGTGAGAAGTTATTTCTTTATGTTCCAAGGTTTCTCACAAGACCTTATGATGTTGATGGGCAACCTGATGAAGTGGAAATTCCGCGTACCTGGATTCCTCAAAGGCGCACTGAAAACAATGACTGAGAAAACAGTGCACGACATCGTCAACAAGAACGATTGGAAGAAGGATGACGTACGCAAAGCTTGCCTTGCTATTCGTCAATATCAAAACAAATTGGGCTATAGCGCCAACTGGATGTCGGAATACGTATACAACGTGATTATCTTGGCCAAGAAAGAGCCTAAGGCCCAAGACCAAGCAGACACAAAGTAAAAACTAAAATTTCGATTTACGAATCAAGCCGTGCGATTATCACACATCTAAGGCTATTTCGTACGAATCACCCAATCATATTCTTACCTTAAAAGTGAAATGCTATGACGCAAGAGGAAGAAAAAATATTGAGAGTATTCGAAACAAGAGTAAGACATTTACTGCTCAAATACAAGGAATTTGAATCTGAACTACATAATCTTCAGCAGCAAATTCTGCGTCAACAAGGCGAACTATCAGCACTGCAAGATCAAAATGTATCGCTGAAAAAGTCATACGATACATTAAAGATGGCAAAGATGATAGAAGTCAGCGGTGACGATGTGCAAGATGCCAAAAAGAAACTTAGCAAATTGATTCGTGACGTAGATAAATGTATTGCTCTGCTCAACGTTTAAAAATCACACCTGAATATGAGCGAAAATGACGAAAGATTCGTGATACAGTTGATGATTGGTAAGCAACTCTATCCGATAAATATATTTAGACATCAAGAAGAAATATTTCGTAAGGCTGCGAAAGAAATCAACCGAAAATTGCAACTCTACGAAAACAAATACCCTAATCAAGGGTATGAAAAGTATATGTCTACTGCCCTACTCGACTTTGCAGTCAGAGTAAATCAATTGGAAAAGGACAACGACACAACGCCCTTTATCGAACGAATCAACCAATTGACTTCTGAAATTGAAGAGGTATTGGGGGAATCTCGTGGATAATATCCAAGTAAACGACATAATACCTACCCACATTTACGCATAAGACAAAATGATATGCAAGTCTATGCGCACATTTTTTGTGAACATCTTATTAACCATTATTATATAAAACCAATAAAACTCAAATTTAAATATGGCCAATACGATATTAATTAGTTTAGCAGGACTCATCGTTGGTTTTGCTGGCGGCTATTCCCTGTTTAGATATGTACTAAAAAAGTTCTATCAAAATGCCTTGACCAAAGCTAATGCTGAGGCAGAAGTTATCAAAGAAAAGAAATTGCTGGAAGTGAAGGAGAAATTCCTAAACAAAAAGGCTGAATTGGAAAAGGAAGTCGGTCAACGCAACCAAAAAATTCTTCAAGTAGAAAACAAACTCAAGCAACGCGAAATCAGCTTGAACCAACGTCAAGATGAACTCTCTCGCCGCAAATCTGAATTAGATAAGGCTCAAGACAAGTTGACCAATCGCGAACAAGTCCTTGCAAATCGTGAAGAAGAACTCTCTAAACTTGAAATGCAAGAGCGCGAAAAACTGGAAGAACTGAGTGGATTGTCTGCAGAAGAAGCCAAAAAGAGACTTATAGAATCTCTCAAAGACGAAGCTAAGACTGATGCGCAATCATATATCAATGAAATCATTGATGATGCTAAGTTGACTGCAAATAAGGAAGCTAAAAAAATTGTAATCCAAAGCATTCAACGTGTAGCTACTGAAACTGCGATTGAAAACAGTGTTACCGTATTCCACATTGACAATGATGAAGTCAAAGGACGTATCATCGGTCGCGAGGGTCGTAACATCCGTGCTCTTGAAGCAGCTACTGGCGTAGAAATTGTAGTTGACGACACGCCTGAAGCAATTGTAATTTCAGCATTCGACCCCGTTCGTCGTGAAGTATGCCGCTTGGCTCTCCACCAGTTAATCAACGACGGTCGTATCCACCCTGCTCGCATCGAAGAAGTTGTTGCTAAGGTGAAAAAGCAAGTGGAAGAAGAAATTATCGAAACTGGTAAACGTACGACAATTGATCTCGGCATCCATGGTCTGCACCCAGAATTAGTACGCATCGTAGGTAAGATGAAATACCGTTCTTCGTATGGTCAAAACCTCTTACAACACGCTCGCGAAACTGCCAACCTCTGCTCTGTGATGGCTGCAGAATTAGGTATTAATCCTAAGAAAGCGAAACGTGCAGGTCTCCTTCACGATATAGGTAAGGTACCCGATGAAGAGTCTGAATTGCCACACGCATTGTATGGTGCTAAATTGGCTGAAAAGTACAAGGAAAAACCAGAGATTTGCAATGCTATCGGTGCTCACCATGATGAAGAAGAGATGACATCTCTCCTCGCCCCAATCGTACAAGTGTGCGATGCGATCAGTGGTGCTCGCCCAGGTGCAAGACGTGAAATCGTAGAAGCTTATATCAAGCGTTTGAATGATTTGGAACGCATTGCAATGTCTTATCCTGGTGTAACCAAAACATACGCTATCCAGGCTGGCCGTGAACTCCGAGTTATCGTTGGTGCGGACAAGGTAGATGACAAGCAAATCGAAAGTCTGTCAAACGATATCGCTAAGCAAATTCAAGACGAAATGACTTACCCTGGTCAAGTGAAGATTACGGTAATTCGAGAAACTCGTTCGGTTAGCTATGCTAAATAATCTCATCTGATAAATAATAATTATACATCGGAAAGTGAAGGTCAGATGCTTGATGCTTCACTTTCTTTTTAACCAAAACTTTCTAAAAAGTAAAAATATGAACAACGAATGGTTTGAATGCAAAGTAAAATATGAACGTACCCTTGACGATGGTAAAGTAAAGAAGGTGACAGAACCCTACCTCGTCGATGCCTTGAGTTTTACAGAAGCAGAAAAGCGCGTGATTGAGGAACGCACCCCCTATATGATGGGCGAATTTCAAGTCTCAGATATCAAACGTGCTCGTTTGGCAGAATTGTTTGAAAGCGACCTTGAATCAGCTGATAAATTCTACAAAGCAAAGCTCACATTCATCACTTTGGACGAAAAGACTGGTGCTGAAAAGAAATCTTCGCACATGGTGTTGGTGCAAGCAGGTGACTTCGAATCTGCAGTGAAGCGTCTTAAGGAAGGTATGAAAGATAGCATGAGTGATTATGTTATTTCTGCTATGACGGAAACCCCTATTCTAGATATCTATCACTACAAGCCATTGGTATTAGCTGACGAATAATCCCACCCTCATTGCATAGTATGACACACGTAGCAACCGCTATTCATCAGATTAAACAGACACTACCCGCAGGAGTTACTCTCGTTGCTGTATCTAAGTTTCATCCAATCGAAAAGTTGAGTGAAGCTTATGATGCAGGTCAACGCGTCTTTGGCGAGAGTCGTGCTCAGGAGGTGGTCCCCAAATCACAGGCGCTCACACATGATGATATTGAGTGGCATTTCATTGGTCATCTGCAACCCAACAAGGTTAAGATGATTGCGCCATTCGTCACGTTGATACATTCCGTTGATAGTTTAAAGTTGCTCAAGGAAATCAACAAACAGGGTGCGAAGGTGGATAGAAAGTTGCACTGTTTGCTGGAAGTAAAAGTAGCAGCAGAGGATAGCAAGTATGGTTTGACACCAGAGGGATGCTTAGAGTTACTGCGTGGGAGTGAATGGCGCGAAATGGCAAACATCTCTATCGATGGCCTGATGTGTATGGCTACAAATACTGACGACCAGACCCGAATACGACAGGATTTTGCACAAGCGCATGCACTATTCAAACAAATCAAACAAGAGTTCTTCGCTGATGGTGAGCACTTCTCCATTCGTTCATGGGGTATGAGTGACGACTATGTGATAGCTATTGAGGAAGGTAGTAATATGATACGAGTCGGTAGTGCTATCTTTGGCGAAAGAATATAAAATGGTGATTTTTCAAAAACATTTATCTCTTAGGAAATGTTTTTCTATTACCGATCATATAGGGTAGCTTGTTATATTTTTCAAAAGTAAACCATTAATTGATTATTATTTAGCTATAATTTCATTAGCTGTCCATTTAAACGAGTTTATAAAAGACAATGAGCATCTTTTGAAAAATAATAAGCTACACCTATTTATGGGTATAGTGAACCCTTTCTTAGTTTCTTTCTACTTTTGTCGTATACCAATATAAATAATTATTAGCTCGTCTAATTTTTATAAGATAAGATACTAATGGCTAAATAAAAAATGGTAATCATGAGTGATTTGATCAACTCTGATTACCATTCTAATTTAATCTGTAATAAATATTACATTACCATACATGTGATATAAACAGTAAGGCTATTTTGCTTGTTCCAATTTCAATGTCATTGTGCATTGGTCGCAAACTTCTGTTGGACCAAAGTATTGAATAGGACCAGGATAAACAAATGAAGTTTGTTCAGACCATTCTTCACGATGTGCAGCAAATTCCTTGAAAGGAGCTCCATCGAGACGAACGAGAGCCTTACGGATAACAGGCTTCATAGCACCATGACGGCGTTCCATATTCATCATCATTGTGATGGGCACACCACCAGCTACCCATTCAGCAGCAGGTGCAGTAGTATTTTTCACGATAGCCATATAACCGGTCTTGCCGTTTGCAACGAGTTGAGCAGCAGATGTGCCAAGTGCATAGCAATAGTCGGCATCATAGTTAGATGGAGCAGCACAACGACCTTCATAACCAAAGAAGTGGTGTTGAGCAGCAAACTTACCGCTAAATTTACCATCCTTCTTCCATGCTGCAAGTTTAGCTGCTACCATTTCTGAAAGAAGCTTTTCTGTTTCAATCAAAGATACTTGTACGTTACCATGTGGGTCACGATCAAGTGTGAGTTGCTTAGCAACACCTTCAGGGAGGCTTTCGTATAGTGCTGCATTAGTAGCAGAAAGTTTTTCGAGAACGAATGCACGGAGACCAGCTACACCTACAGACTTAGCTTCTTCTGTTGCAAGAAGATCATTGAGCTCTGCGATAAGGGCCTTGAAAGCAGGGATAAATTCGATAAGACCTTCGGGGATAAGTACCGTACCAAAGTTATTACCTGCTTCAGCACGTTTAGCAACAGCAGAAGCGATGTATGTTACAACATCATCAAGAGTTTGGTTCTTTTCTTCTACTTCTTCGCTAATAATGCAAACGTTAGGTTGGCATTGGAGGGCGCATTCAAGAGCAATGTGGCTTGCAGAGCGGCCCATCAACTTGATGAAGTGCCAGTACTTGCGAGCTGAGTTAGCATCACGTTGAATATTACCAATTACTTCTGCATACGTCTTACATGCAGTATCAAATCCAAAAGATGTTTCAATTTGATCATTCTTCAAGTCACCATCGATAGTCTTAGGACAACCGATTACTTGCACACCATAATTCTTAGCAGCATAGTATTCAGCAAGCACACAAGCATTGGTATTAGAGTCGTCACCACCAATGATTACGATAGCATTGATACCCAATTCGCGGATAATTTCCATACCCTTTTCGAATTGTTCTACTTCTTCGAGCTTAGTACGACCAGAACCAATCATATCAAAGCCACCAGTATTGCGATATTCATCAATGAGTTCGTCAGTCATCTCAATATACTTGTGATCAACAAGGCCTCCAGGACCCATCAAGAAACCATAAAGTTTGCTAGCAGGGTTTTGTTTCTTAAGACCATCATAAAGACCACAGATTACATTGTGACCACCAGGAGCTTGACCACCTGAAAGAATAATACCAATATTAATCGGTGCATATTCCTTAGCCTCTTCTGTAGGGACGAATTCAACGAGAGGCATACCATAAGTATTAGGGAAGAGAGCCTTAATTTCTTCTTGGTTACCTACACTTTGAGTAGGTTCACCTTCTTTAATACTAACATTACCACGAAGTCCGAGTGGCAATTTGGGCTGATAAGCAGCGCGAGCAATTTGGAGTGCACTTTTTTCCATAATATATTTAATAAATAAGTTTTAATTGTTGTTTTAATACTTTTGCAAAAGTACCGATTTAAATTTAATTGGGCAAGGTGATGAGGTATTTGTTTTTAATAATTCATTTGCCCCTAAAAACAATCCAGAGGATGAGATTCAATTTTCCCCAGCTTCATTCCGTTTTGTTTAACTACAATTCTTAATATATCTTGGAAATGATATGCGACACTTCCTACAAAATGTAATGGCAAATCTTTTCTGTTATATGGTAGAATATTACGTGTGATAAAGAGTGAAAATTCTTCTTCAATCAACGCTTTAATTTCTGGAAATTCTATATTCTCTTTCAAAAAATGAGTAAAACACGCCAAAAATTTATTTGGACATTCTTCACGATAAGTCTTCCGAATAACTTCTTCAATTGATAATTGATATTTTTCAGCAAAAGAACGTATTATACTCTCGGTCAAAGCTCCTTTGAAAATATAATTAAGGAGACGTTTTCCCATTGCAGCTCCGCTACCCTCATCACCTAAAACATAGCCAAGAGAAGGAGTTTGTTTTACGATTTGCTTGCCATCAAACAAACAACTATTCGAACCTGTGCCTAATATACAGACGATACCCTCCGAACCTGCGCAACACATTTTTGCTGCTCCTAACATGTCCGACTCAACAAATATGTTTTCACAGTTTGTTAGTTGTTTTAAGGCATCTGCTATTTTATTACTAAAAGGGAATTTGCACCCAGCACCATAAAATTCAATACAATCAAATTCAAATTCTCTCACATGTGGCAAGAACTCCTCATACAAATTCTCTTTGATTTGTGCTTCATCAAGTATACATGGATTAATACCAGATGTGCTAAAACGTTTGTAAATAGTCTCACCTTCATAGACAATCCAATCTGTTTTACTACTTCCGCTATCAGCTATAAGTTTCATGGGTTCTCAATTTTATCAATGCCTAAAAAATTATACCAACAAAATTACAACTTTTTGACAGTACTATCAAAATATCCATAAAAAAATTGTACTTTTGCCTATCATTATTCTTTCTGCACGGAAATAATATAGAGTTGAAATTATTCACTTATAAACCCTAAGATTTCTCATGGCGACAAAAAATACATCAAAAAAGATATCTAGTTCACGCAAAACTAAACTAACAAATAAAAAGAGAGAGGTTAAAAAAGAGAGTTTTTTTGATAAAATTTCAAAGATTGGATTTAAACAATATTTGAAAGGCGAAACACTTCAATTTGGTTTTGGAATAGTCCTACTGGCGATGTCATTATTTATGATTTTGTCATTCGTGTCACACTTTTTATTTGGTGCTGATGAACAAACAGCATACCAAGCCCACGAGTATGAAAAGATACTTAATTATGGTGGAGTACTTGGTGCACACGTTGCTCGCTATTTTATGGACACACTCTATGGTCTTGCTGCTATATTTATCCCCATCTTTTTGATTGCATGTAGCATTAAATTGATGAACGCCTATAAAGTAAGATTATGGAAATGGTTCCTCAACTGCACATTCTTGATGTTTTGGGTGTCATTGTTTTTCTCTCAGACAGAAAAGTATATTGATTATCCTTGGTTCGTTTTTTCTACTGGTGGTGAATATGGGAAAGAAATACGAGACAGCATTTCTATTTGGACAGGTAATACTGGGCTTTGGATTATAATTGCAGTCTCTGCCATTTTCTATCTCACTTATTTAAGTCGTGAGACGATCAATATTTTCAGAAAAATTCTGCACCCACAAGATTTTATCAAAAAGGGATGGGATAAGTATAAAAATGATAAAGAAGAACATGTAGATGCTGAGATTCTCGATGATAATAATGTATCCAGTCAAGATATTGAAGACGATTTCGCTTCAGAGGGTAGCATAGAGGAGAATATACCAGAATATGAGAATACATCTACTTACACCATTACCATGAGTACTGATGAAGAAGATGTGGACGATACAACCCTTACTATCGCTGAAAATGAAATAGAGCCTGTTAAAGAAACAACTTTAATTCTTGAAGAAACATTAGAAGATGAAATGTCTAATGGTACGGTGCACGAGTCTGTAGAGAATCTTGAGCCTTACGATCCACGCAAAGATTTGGAAAACTACAAATTTCCAAAACTTGATCTTTTGAAGAAATATACAGACAATTCTCCTGCTATTGACATGGAGGAACAAAACAACAATAAGAATCGTATTATAGCAGTATTAAAAAGTTTTGGTGTTGAAATTTCAAGTATCAGTGCAACAATTGGTCCTACTATTACGTTGTATGAGATTACTCCGGCTGCTGGAGTACGTATCAGTAAAATTCGTAATCTCGAAGATGACATTGCTTTGAGTCTAAGCGCCCTTGGTATTCGTATCATTGCACCTATCCCAGGCAAGGGAACAATTGGTATTGAAGTTCCTAATAAGAATCCCCGTATAGTCTCTATGGAGAGCATTCTTAATTCAAAGAAATTTCAAGAAACGACATTCGATCTTCCCATTGCCCTAGGTAAAACTATCACAAATGACGTTTATATGGTAGACTTGGCTAAAATGCCACACTTACTCGTAGCGGGAGCCACTGGTCAGGGTAAGTCTGTCGGTTTGAACGCTATTATTACGTCACTACTCTACAAGAAGCACCCAGCAGAATTAAAATTTGTGATGGTAGACCCCAAAAAGGTGGAATTTAGTGTATATTCACCACTCGAAAATCACTTCTTGGCAATGATTCCACAGGAAAACGACCCCATCATTACTGATGTAACTAAAGTCGTACAGACCCTCAAGAGTCTCTGTCAACTGATGGATCACAGATATGACTTGCTAAAGAAGGCCAGAGTAAGAAACATTAAGGAGTATAATGCAAAATTTATCGCTCGTCAACTTAACCCTGAAAATGGTCACGAGTATATGCCATACATTGTGGTAATTATCGACGAGTTCGGTGATTTGATCATGACTGCAGGTAAGGAAGTTGAACTCCCCATTGCTCGTATTGCTCAATTAGCTCGTGCCGTTGGTATCCATATGGTCATTGCGACACAACGTCCTACCACTAATATTATCACAGGTACCATCAAGGCAAACTTCCCCGCACGTATGGCCTTCAAAGTGATGTCACAGATTGATAGCCGCACTATACTTGACAGGAATGGTGCTAATCAATTGGTAGGACGAGGCGACATGCTTTTCCTTGCAGGAAATGATCCTGTACGCGTACAATGTGCCTTTGTAGATACTCCAGAAGTTGAAAAAATCAACGACCACATTTGCAAGCAGCAAAGTTATCTTTCAGCTTTTGAGTTACCCGAACCACTCTCTGACACAGATAGTGATGGCGGTATTAAGGAAGGATTAGATGCTTCTGAAATGGATCCCATGTTTGCTGAAGCAGCCCGCCTTATCGTTATTCACCAACAAGGTTCTACATCTTTGATTCAGCGCAAATTCTCAATTGGCTACAACCGCGCAGGGCGTTTAATGGACCAAATGGAACGTGCAGGGATCGTAGGTCCAACACGAGGGGCAAAACCAAGAGAAGTTCTGTGTGCTGACGAAGCAGAACTTGAAATGAAGTTAAATTCTCTTTAATCTGAAATAATAGTTATTACCCCACGTTTACACATAATAAATACGTAAAGTTATGAAAAAAATATTAATATTATTTCTAGCCATCCTTGTCGCTGCACCCTTCAACCAACTTGCAGCACAATCAGCCACTGATTTACTCAATAAGACAGCAAAAAAACTAAGCACATGCGGTGGTATTGATGCTTCATTTGAGGCAACTACGTACAAAGGTTCCTCTGTTTCTGGAACAAGCAAAGGACGTATCAATATCAAGGGAAACAAGTTTAAAATCATTGCGCCCGAGATGACTGTGTGGTTTGATGGCGCAAACCAGTGGGCAATGTTTACAGGAGCAAATGAGGTCAATTGGACAGAGCCAACAAACGAAGAATTACAGAGTATTAATCCTTACACATTTGTCAACCTCTACAAGAATGGTTATAACAATCGCCTTTCAAGTGTCAATTACAATGGCAAAAAATGTCATGAAGTACTGCTCAAAGCACAAAGCAAAAATAAAGATATCCAAGAAATGCGTATCGTTATCGACCCAGCAAATCTACTCCCCTACTCTATCCGCGTGAAGCAAGGTGGTAATTGGACTCGTATCCGCGTCAGCCAAATCAAAATTGGCCAAAAATACACTGATCAGCATTTCCGCTTTGATTCTTCAAAAAATCCAAACATTGAAGTCATAGATTTACGCTAAAACTTAAAAGATAGCAAATAATAACACAATATAATAAAAAGAAAATTATGGAAACAATACGTTGTTTAATTCTCGGTTCGGGTCCTGCTGGATACACAGCTGCAATTTATGCAGGCCGTGCAGGATTGAATCCAGTTGTCTACGAAGGTTTGCAACCAGGTGGACAACTCACCACAACAACTGAAATAGAAAACTTCCCAGGCTACCCTGAAGGAATCGATGCTAATGAGATGATGGACGACATCCGCAAGCAAGCAGAACGTTTTGGTGCTGAAATTCGTTCAGCTATTGCTACTAAGGTTGATTTAAGTCAAGCACCCTATTCACTTACCTTTGACGATGGTTCAGAAGTAAAGTGTCAAACGCTGATTATTGCTACTGGTGCGTCTGCTAAATACTTAGGACTTTCAGATGAAGAGAAATATCGTGGTATGGGTGTCAGTGCTTGTGCCACCTGCGACGGTTTCTTTTATCGCAAGAAAGTTGTTGCTGTAGTCGGTGGTGGAGATACAGCATGCGAAGAAGCAACATACCTAGCAGGCCTAGCATCAAAGGTATATCTCATTGTCAGAAAGCCCTATCTCCGTGCTTCACTTGCCATGCAAAAGCGTGTGATGGACAATCCTAAAATTGAAGTTCTTTTCGAGACAAACACTGTAGGTCTCTTTGGTAAGGATGGTGTTGAAGGCGCACACCTTGTATATAAGAAAGGAACAGAAGATGAGAAGAAACTTGATATTGCCATTGATGGCTTCTTCCTTGCCATAGGACATAAGCCCAATAGTGACCTTTTCAAACCATGGGTAGAGACTGACGAAATAGGGTATATTGTGACTGAAGGTGCTACACCAAGAACTCGGGTGCCTGGCGTATTCGCTGCAGGCGACGTGGCTGACCCAAACTATCGACAAGCTATCACAGCAGCAGCCAGCGGATGCAAAGCGGCCATGGAAGCAGAAAAATATCTTGCTAACAACGATCTGTGATTAGGAATACTACCAATTGACATGTATGGGGTATATCCAATATAAAGCATCCCCCAGAAGTTTTTGAAACTTTTGGGGGATGCTTTATATTGTTATATCTTTGCTACTTCTAAAGCTACTGAAGTTCCCTTGATGTCTGCTCCCATCGGAGGATTTACTTTACAAACCTCAATTTTTATAGATTCAATTTGTTGGTATGTATAAAAGAGTTTTTCTACAATTTTATAGGCTAATCGCTCAAGCAAATCAACAGGGTCTTTCATTATAGCTTTGACCAATTCATATACTTCTGCATAGTTGATCGTATCTGCTATATTGTCTTCAAGTAGAGCTTTTACAGGCATAGATATATCCAATATCAAGTCAACAGTGTATTCGCCTCCCACAATACGTTCTTGTTCCAGCACACCATGATAGGCATAAAATTGCATTTTTTTTAGGCAAATGCTGGTCTTTCTAACGTTTAGCATATTTTGTATATTACACCATTAGTTAATATAATTACCTGCAAAATTACATTGAAAAGTAAGAGATAAAGTGTTATCCACAACGGCTAGCGCCACAGTTCTTACAAATCAAGCAGCCTTCTTGATAAACTAAGGTTTCCTTACCACAATTAGGACATGCTACACCTTGGGCTTCAGTACCATCACTCACATATTTCTTGAGTGCACGTACCACACCGACCTTCCAGGTATTGATATTTTCACTTTCTAATTGAAGGCTATCTACCAATTTGATAACATATTCCAATGGCATACGATATCTCAAGACACCTGAAATAAGTTTAGCGTAGTTCCAGAATTCTTTGTTAAATTTTTCAGAAAGTCCCTCTACGGTAGTCTTGTAACCGCGTTTATTTTCAAATTGGAAGTCGTAACGTTTTGAACCATCTGGGTTCAATGCTTTAATAATACGTCCTTTTGAAATAGTCTTAGGGAGAATAATACCTTCTTCATCGTCTTGAAGACCTGTAAAGATCTCATAAGGACGACCATCCAAGAGACCAACAAATGCTACCCACTTTTCCTTATTGTTTTGGAATCTCACGACATCACATTCCAAGACGTCTGGACGTCTTTCCGTAACCTCAGGATGTTGACATGGAGCAGCTTTTTCTTCAGCCTTTTTGTCCTTGCCCGATACACTAATCATCACACCTGCACGAGAACCATCACGATAAATAGTACAACCCTTACAGCCACTCTTCCAAGCTTCAATATAGAGCTTATTAACTAATTCTTCATCAACATTTGATGGCAAGTTTACAGTCACACTGATACTATGGTCTACCCACTTTTGAATAGCACCTTGCATTTTTACTTTCATTAGCCAGTCTACATCATTGGCTGTGGCTTTGTAGTAAGGTGACTTTGCAACTAATTCGTCAATTTCTTCCTGAGTATATCGTTTGTCTATATCATAGCCATTTACTTTCATCCAAGTCATGAAGTGATGATGGTAAACGACATATTCTTCGAAAGAATCTCCAGTTTCATCAGTAAAGTCAACACGAACTTCAGGGTCATTAGGATTTACCTTGCGACGACGCATATAGACTGGCATGAATACAGGCTCGATACCGCTAGTAGTTTGTGTCATCAGGCTGGTAGTACCTGTAGGCGCTATAGTCAAACATGCAATGTTTCGGCGACCATGTTGTGCCATTTCCTCATATAGTGCTGGGTCTGCTTCCTTGATACGTTGTACGAAGGGGTTGCCAGCTTCGCGTGCAGTTTCGTAAACATCAAACTTACCACGTTCTTTGGCCATTTGTACAGAAGAACCATATGCAGCAAGTGCTAATGTTTTCTGCACTTCAACTGCAAAATCTGTAGCTTCTTGAGTACCATATCTCAAGCCAAGTGCTGCGAGCATATCCCCCTCACCTGTTATACCAACTCCCGTACGACGTCCTTGGGCAGATTTTTTATAAATCTTTTCCCACAAATGTCGTTCCGTTTGCTTCACTTCATCGCTTTGGGGGTCAGAATCAATTTTTTCTTGAATCTTTTCGATTTTTTCCAACTCCAAATCAATGATATCATCCATGATACGTTGTGCACAGGCCACGTGTGTTTTGAACAAATCAAAATTGAAGTATGCTTCGGGTGTAAATGGATTTTCTACATAAGCATAGAGGTTGATAGCCAAAAGGCGACAACTGTCGTATGGACAAAGTGGAATTTCTCCACAAGGGTTAGTTGAAATTGTACGATAGCCAAGGTCTGCATAGCAATCAGGAATACTTTCGCGAATAATTGTATCCCAGAACAATACTCCTGGTTCTGCACTTCGCCAAGCATTATGCACAATTTTTTTCCACAATGCTGTAGCATCTATTTCCTGACTGACCATTGGATTGTTGCTATCTATTGGGTATTGTTGCTTATAGACTCTACCCTCTGTAGCACAGCGCATGAATTCATCGTCTATTCTCACACTTACATTAGCCCCAGTCACCTTGCCTTCTGTCATTTTTGCATCAATGAAGGATTCAGAATCAGGATGCTTAATGCTGACTGATAGCATCAAGGCGCCACGTCGACCATCTTGTGCGACTTCGCGTGTTGAGTTGCTGAATCTCTCCATAAATGGCACAAGACCTGTTGAGGTCAAAGCAGAATTCTTCACAGGCGACCCTTTTGGGCGGATTTGTGACAAGTCATGCCCTACTCCACCACGTCGTTTCATCAGCTGCACTTGTTCCTCATCCTCCTTCATAATAGCGCCATACGAGTCAGCATCTCCATCCAATCCAATCACAAAACAATTGGAAAGCGAAGCAATCTGATACTCGTTGCCAATACCAGTCATAGGACTACCCGCAGGGATAATATATTTGAAGTGATCCAGTAGATGGAAGATATCTTCTGCAGGCATTGGCGAAGGATATTTCGACTCAATTCGAGCAATCTCATTAGCCAATCTCCAATGCATATCTACAGGTGATTGTTCAAAAATATTGCCGAACGAATCCTTCATTGCATACTTGTTAACCCACACGCGTGCGGCCAATTCATCGCCGTCAAAATAAGCCAAAGAAGCCTTAAAAGCTTCATCATAAGTGAAGATTTTTCTGTCCATTATACCGAAATATTAACAAAGGGATTAGTTCTTTTTGAAAAAGTTTTGCAAATCTAATCATAAGTTTCGGATTGCACAAATAAAAACAAAAATAAATAGATAAATGTATAAAGTTTTCTCTATCGAGTTTTTATTTATTTGTATATCAAGTATTTGCAAATTTTACTCAAAGGAAAAGTTTTCTAAAATATATTTTGAAACTGAAAATTAATTCAAAATATGTTACTAAATTTTCTTGAAGGCGCAAGAGGGGGCATAGAAAAGTCATAGTAAAGACCATAGGAGTATGTGAAAAATTTTTGTTGTAAATTACACCGAGTTGGTGAGAATAGAAATGGTTCTAATAACGTGAGTTCGGTATAAGCTCTATGCTATTATTCTACTTTTGTCAACAACCTAAAACCTTTTTTAAATTTTGCGACGTGTTGTTTAAATTCCTCGGCGATTTTTTTAAAAAAAGTCTTGTTTTTTTTCTTGGTTTATTTTGTGAGGTTCAACAAGGTTATTTCTATTGCGCTAATTTCTTTGAGAATTTAAAAATCAGAATTACTTAGTATGAACAAAATCAAATATTCAGTATGAAGTTTTACCTGCACTATTAAATATAGTACTCATAAATGGGTACTACATAAACGATTACCTATAAGTTATTTATTATTTAAAATTAATTATCCTATATTTATCGTTTATAATATTGAGTATTTTTTTGTTAGAAATTCCATCTACACAATGAAAAATAGCATTGTTACTAATATAGATGCAGACTTCTGACTGTTAACAACAGCCTATTGATCCTAATAGAATAGTCGGTTATCACTTACTCTACCTATTCAGCACAAACTTCACAGTCACGCCGAAGTCCTGGGTAGTAATAGGATACGACGAAGTAGTGAGCAGAGGTTTGTTGAACTGGCGGTCGTAGTAGGCAGTGAGTGTGAGATATTTGCTCAATGCATAATCGGCGCTGAAAGATATTTGCAGTGCACGATTACCACTCGTCGCTTGCGTGAGGGCGGTCATTATATCACGATTCAGACCCGATTGATTGCGGAAAGTGAGGTCGAAACGCAGGTTAAGGTCTTGACTGAAACCCGAGGCGCTGGCACGATTGCTGCGTGAAGACGAACTGCTCTTGTTGTCAGTCTCTTGACCCTTGTCTCTTGACCCTTGTCTCTTGTCTCTTGACCCTTGTCTCTTGTCACCCTTCATACGCACCGCTTCGCGGGGGGCAAAGAGGTTGAGGTCTGCTATCTTGTAACCTACCCCGAAGACGATATCGTCCGAACGTGCTTCGGTGATTTGACCCGAAGTCATCGAGAGGGTGAGCGAACGAGTTTTGCGATATTCCACCTTCGCCGTGAGGTTATTATTAAAGGTCATATCGATACCTGCGAGTGGCGAGAAGCTTTCGTTGAGCGAGACAGTAGAAACGTCGTACATCGAACCTGGTGTGGGCAAACCAGTGGTGACGTCGGTGATGAAACCATGGTGACCATTCATCTCTTGGAACGAGGTGAAGGTATTGTACGAACCAACGGAGTAGACACTCTTGTACGAGTGGTTGAGGTTGAAACTCTTGAACACTTTCTTCATACGTGGCAACTTCGCAAGACCAGCGTATTTGACGGTCCAGTTGGGTAGCAAGGCGGTGAGCGCTGGGAATAAATCCAGTCCATCACGACCCGACAGCGTGTAGGTATTGAGGAAGGCGGGAATGAGAACTTGTGCCGAATATTGACCCACGGTACCATGCTTGGGGTCGAAGGGTTGTCCCGCAAGTGCTGAACCTGATGGATAATTTCTACCATTATAGAGCGCTTCTGCCTTTTGTTGGAAGTGGGGCAACTTGCCGAGGAAGCGGTCGAACGACTTACTCTTGTAACCACGGTCCACGTCGCCCATAGACTCGAAGGCAGTATGAATTGACATCGTGGTCATATTGAAACTACCGCTGTAGGTACGTGGCATGCCCTCTATCATGTATTGTGTAGAGGAGTTTTGCGACGTAGCACGTGAAGCGTTCAAGTCTATCTTGACATCGGTGAACGGTTCGAGTGTAGCACGAATTTGCAGGTCTTCGCCCATATTGCTCGTAGCAGGCGTGATGATACTGTCGCTCTGTAGCAACCAACCCTGACGAACGGCGTGGTCGATATAAGAATCGTCGACCAAACCAAAGGCGAATGGCAAACCAGGAGCAAAGGCGCCGTCAACCTTGCGCTGACCAAACATATCACCCGCAAGGGGTAGGAAACCTGGCAACGCCATCGAGTATTTATTGGTGTACGACACGCTGACATTGCGCACGAGCATAGCAATACGAGCGGTGAGTTGCAGACCTTGATACCACCCTTGTTCCTCCTTGCGCTTCTTGGGTTGCACGGTCAACTTCACCTTGACGGTATCTTGCGACAGGATTTGTATATTGTTATTATCCAAGACCTTAAACTTCACTGGATACTTCGTACCATCTGGTCGCAAGGCGGTAACACGTAGTTTCTTGCTACGCTGATTGTGCTTGACATTGACAGTGGTATCGGGTTTGAGTTGAATCTCAGAAGTATAGTTCTTCTTCGCCTGATTCTTCTTGTTCGCTGCCGAATTGATACCCGAAGTTGAGAAGCGTTTGTTTGCCTCCTTGAGGAACGGAATGTGATTGTACAGCGATTCCATTTTCAGGCGAACATTACCCGACGCCGTACGTGAAGACGATATGACACCACCCATATTCATGCCCGTGCTGAGGGATGTACCACGGTTCCAGTTGTAGGTAGCATTGTACTTGGCATCGGCGGTCAACCAGTCGAAAAGCGGGAGTTTGTTGAGCGGCACTTGCCATGAAGCATCGAACGACTGTTGGTACGTGAGCGGTGTACCGAGGTGGCGAATGCTTTGCCAAACCGAATCTTTCCAAGCGGTATAGCGGTCTGGATAGAGGTCTTTGTTGATAGCAGTATAGGGTTGTTCGACCTCGGCATTAGTACCCGAAGAGAAGTTGAAATGCAGACTCTTCGCCAAGTCCCAACGGATAGCAAAGTTGCGGTTCCACGTGAAGTCGCTCGACCAAGTCAGTGGCAAAGATTGATTTTCGAGGTTCTCCATATCACGCTCTTGCAACTCGTAGTAACGGCGCAAGATGTCGGTGCTGAAAGTCAGCGACTGTGGCACGTAGTTGACATTGAACTCCTTGACTATCTTCAACCACTTGCTCTTGCCCTTCAACTTCTTGAAAGGTTCGAAGGGTTTGAAGTTAGGATTGTAGGCGTAACCGAAGTTCCACTTCCAGTTCTCGTCCTTCTCCCAAGCAGTGACATGACCCGTAGTGTTGCGACTGCTATGTGAATACCCGATGGTGAAGTTCGCAGGGTCGTAGGGCATAGAGTACTTCTTGGTAGCAATATCAAAGCGTACGCCAGAGATTGAGAAGTTGCGATTTTCCACCACACGGTCGGCGATATTCTTGATACTATCACGCTCGGTCGTAGTGGCAGATTCGAGGGATTCCGACAACTCCATATCGGTGTCAAGAGGGTTGTAGCGAGGCGAAGTACGCTCCTTGCTATACGAATAGTAAATAGGTGCTTTGAGTTTAACCTTTTCGGGCAACAGACGACCCACATCGACATTGGTAGTGACGGAGTATTGATAGAGATTGTCGTCACGACGTTGCGATACGCCTTCTTCCAAACCACCGAAACCATCGGTCTCGACATGACCCGTGAGATTGACACTTGCCAAGTCGGACAGTTGCATATTGAGCGCTCCCTGTGCTGCCCAACCACCCTTGTTGGAGAACTGTTGGAGGCGCAATTCGTTTGCCCAGACTTCGACATTCTGCAGGGTACGTGAATTGTTGCGCACACCAATCATGATGGTACGAACTTCGCCCAGCGATGGATTACCCACGATGCTGACTTTGTTCGCTGGTTTCTCTGCATCGTATTCGCTGTAAGGTTGGTGGTAGGTAGCAAGACCTTGTGCCTTCTGCTGATTGCGATTGCGCTTCAAGTCGGTGAAGATACTGAGGTCGATGTCGAGCATATTCGACGCTGGCCATACTACACGAGCACCAGCATCACTGTTGGCATATTTACCTTCGGGAGTGACTGCCAATGGGATTTCGTATTCGTAGAAGTTGTTCTTATAGTCCGAACCAAGACGAAGGAAGAGACTGGTTTGACCATCGCTGACGGGAACCTGACCAGGCAAACTGTTGGCGTGAACGAACATCTGCAAGTGCTTGTACTTGCGCAAATCGAGTTGTAGATTCTTGTAGATAGCACGTGCATCACCCGAAGCGAGATTGCGCAATACCATTGAGATTGCTTGCTCGTTGTTTTGCAACACTTGGTCTTGACCTGGGTCGATGACACGACTGATACCAGGAGGCAGGACGTAGTTGACAGGTGTCTTTTCGTTGTTCTCTTCGAAGTTGACTGCCGAGACACTCATCGTACCACTGACCTCTGGTGCCTTGTCTGCATAGAGCGCTTGTTCGTACGAACGCCACTGACCATAAACCAAGTCGAGCGTTGCCATACGCAGAACGACGGGTTCGCTGAAACCAGTCATGTACATTCGGATGAAACGGATAGATGAGAAGTTGGCGATATTGCCTTGACGCTTTTCGTACTGGTCCAATGGAATACGGAAGAGATACCAATCCACTTCATGCTTCTCGCCATCACGAGTCTGTATATTTGCCGTACGTTTGTCTACGATATAGTTGTTGCCCACTTGCATTTCCTCGGGCGAGATACGTACACGATACTGATAGTACTTCTCGTACTCATTGAGCGTATAGTCTTGGTTGATATCTTCTACGTCGGGTTGCGTCTTGTACGCCGTACTGTACTTTTCAGGCGAATGGTCTGCATCGACAGAGTTGCCATTAGGGTTGTTGATGTCCTTGTATCGCTGCAAGATAGGCATTTCTACTTCGTCGAAGTCGGTACCACGATAGTAGTGATAGCGGTCGGCAGAAGGCGATTTCAGTATTGAATCGTAAACTTCTGGGCGTACAATAGGACGGATTTGCTGCAAGTAGTTCTGGTATGCTGGGAATTCCAACTCTTGCTCTGAAGTCAGACCATTGAAACCCACGTCTTGCTTCTGACGTGAATCGCTGGCGGTATTGAAGGCATAGGTCACGCTGTTCTGCGTAGGTACCCTACCCCACTGAGTTTCTGCATATTGCGTCACATCTCCATCAATTGGCAAACCACTTTCGTAGAACTTCTTGCCATCACGGAGGATATCTTCACTGATTTCGCCGAGGTTGAAATACAAGTCACCCTGGACAGGCAAAGTACCATTCTGACGTGACTTGATGTAGGGGTCCATCATCCAGAATTCGATGTACTCGATATTGGCACTTTCGAAATCGCTCGTTTCCAACTTGCGCATCATACCACCCCAACGCTTCTCGGGTTGTAGCAAACGTCCATTGACATCAAGGTTTGGGTCGAGGTTGTATGGTCCACGTTCGTTGGGATAATATGCCAGGTTGAGCACATTGAGCGTTGATGCCTCACGGAAGTTGATACTCTTGTTAGGGAAGAGTTCGTTCTTGTATACTTCACGTACATCGGGGTCGGACAATTGCTTCAGGTCGCCCTTGATATGACCAGGGGTGATGGACGATGAACGACGAGTAAAAATAGGGTCGATGGTGTACCAAGCGAGTTTCGCACGGTTGTAACCAGAACGCACGTCGTTGAGCAAAGAAGACTCGGCAAATGCAGAAGGAACACTACTGATATTCCACTCTTCGGGATTACTGATATCTATGCCGTTCTTTGCATTTTCGAAGTCGTCGATATATGAAGCGTTGCCTTGCGAACCCTTGTTCTTACCTGCAATGAGTTGCGCAAAATCTGCCGTCAAATTGATGCTAGAAGGTGCACTACATTCTATCAATGGCAATTTATCAATCATATCTGTCAACCATTGACTTTGCTTCTTCCACGAAAGGTTGAGACCCCACAAGGTATTGTTCAGCGGTTCGCTACCCATAGAGACCTTAGTGGTGAGTGGTTTCTCACCCAAGTGCATCAAGGTACCACCGAATTGGAAGTCCTTGTTGAAGTCGTACTGCCAATTGACACCAAACATAGACTTGCGCTGCATACCATAGTCGGTGTTGCTCTCAAGACTGACATTGACATTGGTACCAGCGTCCAAGATGCTCTTGTTCAAAATCTTGACAATACCCGAGTAGTAATCGACTGTATAGTCCGAACCTTCCATCAAGGTGACACCACCTGCTGTCACGACAACAGAACCTCGTGGGATATTCATGGCACCAAGTTGGATTTCGTCACGCTTGGTTGCCTTGTATTCACCGACGATACGGTATTTATTCTTCTCGGCAATTTGCTTGGCAATTGTCTTGGTCGAGTCGTAGAGTTCTTGATAAACGTACTTGTCTGCCACCTCAGCATCTGCAATGATACGTCGTAGATTTTCACCAAAAGGTTCTGCCACAGGGAAGAAGATTCGTCCCGATTCAGTATCAATCGTATAACCTTCGACAAAGTCAAAGTAAGCATTTGGATTATGCTTGTTATTATTATCCAATCTGTCGAGACCTACGAGTGAGAGAATCTTCTGATTCTTCAAATCGGGTTCAGGCAAATACGAGAGGTAGACACCCGTAGAGTCGCTCAATATCTTAATATCCAACTTAAACTTATCCTTTTGCACAGACGTTGCACCAAGCGAATAAACGTTGCGCATCATCAAATCCCAGTTTGCCATCTGTGGAGTACAAGCGGTATTCTTCAACGCCTTGACATAGAGCGCTGATTTGTTGTCCTTCAGGTCTGTAGAAAATTCACCGACTTGATAGCGTGTGCCACGGTAGGTATATTCGTAGGCAACGGCAAGTACTTGGTCTGGCTGGAGCGTCGTACGCAAAGAGATATAACCGAGCGAAGCATTCAACTTATACTCAGAAGACGTCAGCAAGCGTGCAGATTCCAACTTCTCGTAATCATCGCCACCCACAAGACCAGCACCATCGAGGACGGGATTGGTCATCGAGATATCACGAGCATCAACACACTCGGTCGTCATTGCTTGATACAGTCCATTGGCAGAATTAGTTGGAGGAATGAGCGAAGACGTTCCCCACATCGGATTACCCGTATGTTCAGATTCTGCTAAGTCAGTCAGGGCGATAATATTCCTTGTGTTGTTGGTAGCACCACTCTTGTTGGTCACCCATACTTCGATACGATTGATGTCAATACCCGAGACAATGTTGGGCAATTGCTTCATGTTCTCGTCATAGTGTTCACGGAAGAAGTGTGAGAGGAAGAAGTGACGGTTTTCATCGTATTCGTCAACAGGGATTTCAAATTGCGTGAGTTGCACCCCTCCCTTCGAGTTGACAGACTGACTACTTGATTTCTTTTGCGACATCACCGTCTGCAACTTCAACTTACCAAATTGCATGTCTGCTCGGATACCAAATAGCGACTGCGCACCACGTATCAACGACGAGTTGGAAGGTAGGGACACATTACCTGCTTCGAGAAGTTTGATTATCTCGTCCTCCTTGCCCTCATAGCGTAGTTTGATATTCTGTGTATCAAAGTTGAAAGTTGCTTCCGAGTTGTAGTTGAAGTCCATATTCACCTTGTCACCCACCTTACCCGAAACGCTAAGATTGATCTTTTCGTTGAAGTCAAAGCCAAATACTCTGCGATTGCGCTCAGACAGCGAGGGATTGTCAACAAAGCGTGTATTGGCACCAATCTTCAGTTCTGCCGAACCTTGAGTCTTGATGCGTACACCACCAGGACCAAATATTTTGCTGGCGGGACCAAGGTCAAACTTCATATCGGTGAAGTCAAATTTCTCTTTACCCTTAGCATCAAAGTCGTCTTTGTTCTTCTTGCGGAAGAAATCTATTGCTGAACGCTTGGCACACCATTCTTCGTACTCCTTTGGCGACATATAGAAAGGTGCTGTGAGGAAGTTGTCACCCAATTTCGTACCAAAGCGATATTCACCGGTCTTTTCATCGTAGAAGATATCTGTCTTTAGGTTCTCTGGATTGCGCAAATCTCCCGAAGTCTTTTCGGCCTTCATCTCCTCTGCCGAGGTCTTTTGTACGGGGAAACGAGGTTGGATAGTATCAGAGACTTGGATATCAGTCTCGTCTAATTGCAAGGTACGGAATTGATTACCAAGAGCAACACTACTGTGCGTCACTCCCAGTACTATCAATAGTATTTTGTAATACAATTTCATTTGATATTCCGTAGCCTTTTATTTAGTAGACGAGTAAACAGATAAATGATATTTTTGTGGACGAGTAATCGAGCCCTTGTCAACCTATCACAACATCTTCAAGGCAACCTTGATAACCTCTTCGACACGATAGGTAGGGTTGTCTTTCAAGATTGCTTTCACCACCTTGGTCGTAGGTGCTGGAGAGAATCCCAACATAACGAGAGCAGCAACTGCCTCTTCGCATACAGGACTAGTCTGCGCCTCTGCTTGTACCTCTTGAGCACTTGTTGCAGCAGCACCTGTGATACCGAGAGTAGCCACTTTGTCCTTCAGTTCGACGATGATTCTTGCTGCTGCTTTGGGGCCGATACCTTTCACACCCCGCAGGGTTCTGTCGTCGCCCGAACTAATAACATTGACCAACTCTTGTGTTGTAAAGGCAGAAAGCACCATTCGTGCCGTCTGACCACCTATGCCCGACACACTCAACAAAAGCAGAAACAATTCACGTTCACGCTGTGTGGAGAAACCATACAGTTGATGAGCGTCCTCGCGTATTGCTTCGTAGGCAAGGAGTTTTGCTTCCTTCTTGTTCTGAATCGCTGTATAGGTATTGAGCGAGATAAACAACTGATACCCTACCCCACAAGCTTCAATCACTGCATAGGTGGGCGTCAACTCTGCCAATTCTCCTCTAATATAATCTATCATAATATACAAATATATAATTTTACAGTTAGTTCACACCACGACTTGGCATAATACTATTAATATACTAAACGGCGTTGGGTCTGATTTATTGCATTCGTACTCGGTTTGGGAAATATTTATTTTCTTTCTCTAAGGTTAGACCTCGTTGAAAATTCATAAGACCTTGTTTGAATTTTCCAAAACCTCGTTTTAAAAAAACAAGACCCTGTTGGCGAGCATGATTTACTGAGACGAAATTACTTCTTATTTAGTTGCTTTGCCGCCTCACGTATCTTCATAATCGTTGTCACATCTTCGTCGTACACCGAATACCAACCTTGTGGTTCGTGTGGTGGGTCGATGAGATAGTCGTGTCCTGGCAACCACTGCACATCAGTTGGTCTGCCTGCACCACTCCATCCCCAGAAGTTGCAACCTGCTATGCAACCATCGCCTTGCGCACTCTCGACAACCTTGCTGAATATATAGGAATAGAAGGCGTCACGTGCACGAGTGGGGGTAGCAGGTGCTCGGAAGGTGTTGTCACGAGAATATCCAAACTCCTCAATAACCATAGGTTTGCCAGTCTGCTTTGCGATACGCATGTGTTGAGCGATGTATTCGTCAGACTTCTGATAAACTACGGGCAAGGAATTATAAAGTCTATCGGGTGTTGCCCATCTCCAGTTCACTGGCCAGATGTGCAAGGTGAGATAGTCAATATGTGGTGTAAGGTGGAGACGGGTATAGAGTTCTTCGCTAGGACCACAACCTATGGTACCCTCGCTACCCAAAGACACGAGGTGATTGGGGTCTAACTTCTTGATACCCGAAGCTATCTTGGTTACCCAATTGTAGAAACCATCTTGTTCCGCCTTGTCCTTAGAGAAAGGTCTTGGTTCGTTGCACAATTGCCATGACATAATCGCAGGGTCCTCAGCATATGGTTTGCCTGTGATAGAGTTGATGCGTGTGACAATAGACTTCACAAACTTCATATAGAGCATTTGCGCTTGTTTGTGGGTCGAAAACGCTTTTACATAATTGACATAGTCGTTGTAACCCTCGCCACCAGAGAAGGGAGAATCACCCAGTCCCACCTCTCTGAGATAAAATCCGTAACCACCGCTCCAGTCCCAAGCATTGTTCAGGTAGAGTACAGCGAGCATATCACGCTTTTGCAACTCGACCATGAGATAGTCCAAACCTCTGAGCAAGGTATCGTTGAGTACTCCAGGTGCTTCTTGCAAGACGGGAGATACCGTCACAGCATTCTTGGTACCACGGTCTGCACCAACGAGTATACGCAGGTTTTTCACACCCATTGCTTTCAATTGATCCAATTCTTTGGTCAGACGTTCACGATTGCCACCCTGACCTTCGGATGCCAAAATCGGTGCATACCACATGTTTGTGCCTACGAAGTAATAGGGTTTACCGTCCTTGACGAGTTGACCATTTTTTACTTTCACAAAATCTGATGCCATAGCACTTGCAGAAAGGATGAATAGAAATAGGAGTTGGATTATCTTTTTCATGTTATATTGAAGTTTCAGGTTCTTGGATAGGATATTACTGAGTCAGTTAGTCGGTAAGTCAGTTTATTTTGCGACGTCATCTTGCCCTATTCACTCATCAAAAGAGCGAAGGACGATTGTCACGTGCTTCTTCGAGTGATGTCAGTTGAACATTCTCTTTCAACTGATGCTTTTCCACGACTTGCTGATGCTCTGCCTCATTCTGAGCAACAAGGGTATCACGGGTATCGGGACTAAGCAATTGGGTAGCGATGGGGACTACAAGCGAAGCATTGTTTATCCAAAATACAGGACCGTCGTAGAGGGGTGAAATCTTCAATGCCGTATGGAGTTTGCTCGTAGTCGCACCACCTATCAGCAGGGGGATACGCAGACCTGCTGCTTGCATCGCACGAGCGACTTCTTCCATTTCGTGCAGACTGGGAGTGATAAGGGCGCTAAGTCCAACCATATCTACTTGGTGCTCGATTGCTGCTTGAACGATATCCTCGGTCTGACACATTACACCCAAATCTATGACTTCAAATCCGCCACAAGTCAAGACTACTGCGACGATATTTTTACCGATATCGTGCACGTCGCCTTTAACCGTTGCCATCAACACTTTGCCACGACTTGGAGCATCTGTTGCACCTTGAAGCAAATGTGGACGCAACACTTCGACTGCTGCCTTCATCGTACGAGCAGCTTTGACCACTTGGGGCAGAAACATTTGACCGGCACCAAACAGTTCGCCTACACGGTTCATACCTGCCATCAATGGTCCCTCGATAATTTCTGCAGCACTAGGGTATTCTTGCAAAGCGATTTGAAGGTCTGCCAACAAGTCCTTCTGATTGCCTTGCTGGAGATAATGTGACAGCCTTTCGGACAGTGACATGGCCTTGCACTCGTCACTCTCTTTCACCGCACCGCCGACAGTTTTCTCATGATACTTTTCTGCCACTGCAATCAATCCCTCGGCACCTTCACCACGGCAATACAGGGCATCACTGATAGCGCTTTGGAGTTCAGCAGGCAGCGCATCGTAGGCAATCTGTGTACTTGGATTCAATATAGCCATATCCATACCCACTGCTCGAGCATGATGCAGGAACACCGTGTGAATCGCTTCACGAATATAGTTATTGCCACGGAAGGAGAAGGAAAGGTTACTCAATCCGCCGACTATATGCGTAGAGGGGAAATGTTGCTTTATCCACTCGATAGTACGGATGAAATCAAGGGCATATTGGTCGTGCTCGTCAATACCTGTGCAGATGGCTAGGATATTGGGATCGAATATGATATCATGTGCAGGCATGCCGACTTGCTCTGTCAAGAGGTGATAGGCACGTTCACAGATAGCGATTCTGCGTTCATAAGTCGTCGCTTGACCTTGCTCATCAAATGCCATTACTACGATAGCAGCACCATATCGGCGTGCTCTGCGTGCTCGGTCTAAGAAAAGTGCTTCGCCCTCTTTCAACGACAAGGAGTTGACGATACATTTACCTTGCACACACTTCAATGCTTGCTCGATGACGTGCCAGTCTGACGAGTCTATCATAAAGGGCACACGGGCAATTTCGGGTTCTGCGGCAAGCAAGTTGAGAAAATGTGTCATTTCCTCGACTGTGTCAAGCATAGCGTCGTCCAGGTTGATATCAATGCACATGGCGCCGTCCAGCACTTGCTGACGTGCTATTTCTATCGCCGAGGTATAGTCTTTTTCCTTTATGAGTCTTAAGAACTTACGAGAACCTGCAACATTGCATCTTTCACCAATTGCAAGGAAAGCATTATCGCCAGACAGAGACGTTGCCTCAAGTCCAGAAAGGGTGAGTCGCTCGTCGGCATACTTTGTTTGTCTAGGTGATGTGAATTGAGGCAGTGGGCTAATCTCTTGGCTAATTGCAGCGATGTATTCGTTAGTCGTACCACAGCAACCGCCTATGATATTCACCACGCCTTCTTCGATTAGTTCTCTTACCAAACGTGCCATATCCTGTGGTGTCTGATCGTACTCACCAAGGGCATTGGGCAGACCAGCGTTGGGATAGGCAGAGATATAGCAGGGTGCTATTTGTGACAAATGTTTAAGGAAGGGTTTCATTTGGTCTGCGCCAAACGAGCAGTTTAGCCCTACCGAGAAGATGGGATAATGCTGTACGGATGTCCAAAAGGCGTCTAAGGTTTGACCGGAGAAAGAACGTCCTGCCTTGTCTGCAAGGGTCAAACTGAGCATCACTGGCACTGCCGCAAAGCGCTTGAACGCTTCTTCAGTAGCGACAAGTGCCGCCTTGGCATTCAGAGTATCAAAGATGGTCTCGATGAGCAAGGCATCTACACCGCCCTCGAGCAATGCTTCGATTTGTTCTTGATAAGCCTCGACCAATTCATCGAAAGTCAAATTTCGGAGCGCTGGATTATTGGCATCGGGACTCATTGACAAGGTACGATTGGTTGGACCTATCGACCCTGCGACAAAGCGTGGTTTATTGGGATTCTGCTGCGTATATTCATCTGCCAATCGTCTCGCCAATTTTGCTGCAGCCAAGTTCATCTCACGACAAAGCGCCTGGCATCCATAATCTGCCATAGACACTCGCTGTGCATTGAAGGTGTTGGTCTCAATGATGTCTGCCCCTGCGTCGAGATATTTACGATGAATATCCTCTACGATATGCGGAGCACTGAGGGTGAGCAGGTCATTGTTGCCACATTGTATGCCTGGAAGGTCAGCAAAACGTGTGCCACGATAGTCTGCTTCAGTCAATTTATAGCGCTGAATCATCGTGCCCATAGCACCATCCAATATCAAGACGCGATTTTGTACCAGTGTTTGCAAATTTTGCATAGTTTAGTTCGTTCGTTGTAAAACTCAATTTACATCTATCTCAAATCCGTTTGTTCACTCATCTACTGCATTTGATTGCTCATCCATAACGCTTCATCTTTTATCAAAAGCGCTTGATCGCACGGTCCATCTCACGGCGGTCTTGCTTATCTTTGAGCGTAGCACGTTTGTCGTACTCTTTCTTACCTCTGCAAAGGCCTATTACCAACTTGGCACGATTGTTGTCATCTATAAACAAGCGCAGGGGAACTATCGTAAAGCCAGGTGCTTTGGTATCGTCAGCCAGTGATTTTATTTCTTTTTTATTGAGGAGTAATTTTCGGTCACGACGTACGGGGTGATTATTATACGAGCCGAAGAAATACTCTGAGATGTGCATATTTTTCACCCACATCTCGCCATTGTGAATGTAGCAGAAGGTATCTACAAGGCTGGCCTTACCTGCACGGATACTCTTAATCTCTGTACCCGTCAACACGATACCTGCCGTATACTTGTCGATGCAGAAGAAATCGTGCTCGGCGCGCTTGTTCTTGATGTTTATCTTTGCTGGCTTTGCTATATTTTTCTTTGCCATATTTATCTACTTTTATGCTTTGGAAGTCAAGAATGCGTCACACTATCACTCTGCAATAATCTCTGCAAAGTTTTCAATGTGCTCGTCCACATATTGTGCAATAGCAGCCGTATATTCTTCTTCGTTTTCCACAAACTTATCATCCAAATCGTCAAATTGTGGATGTGCCTCAAACAATGCCATAAACTCGTCCTCGGTACATTCACGTGTCAGTGAGTCGCCGGTCAGGTCATACTCGTCCTTTGCTTTGTAGACCAACTTGCACAAGTCCTTCAGCCCCCACAGACGCATTGCCTTGGCAAAGGGGTTATTGAAGAAGAAGGGGGCATATCCGTTGTGAATCAATTGCACGAAACCGCCATCCATCACTTCACTGCGCAGGATGGCATAGCCCCACAGGGTGATTTGGTCTGGATGTAGTTTGGCAAAAGTCTCTGCAGTCATCTCTCCACCTACTGCTTCTGAGATGGCATCTACAAATACTTGCACGAAGGCATCCATGCCTTCTTCTGCTGCTTGACGCAACACGCTGTCCTTTATTTTTACTATTTGAGTCATATCTTATTTCTAAAATTTCAAAGTTTTGCCATCGGGTCTCTGTTGAGTCTGAAATCGTCCGAGGCGTTTGGTCACCCCCACTGCCCTACTCTCCCGAATCATCTATCATCTTCCGCTTACCTCGATTATGGTTTTCATCCCCTTTATCTTTTCTCCTGCCACTTGGCGCAACAGGGGCTTGACGCATTCACGCCTCACTGCCACGAGCGAATAATGTGCGGCCACATCAATACGTCCGACATCTGAATTGGTGAGTTTACCTTTTTTGCAGAGGAAGCCCAGCACGTCCATCTTGGAAAGTTTTTCTTTCTTACCACGACCGATATACAGCGTCACCATCTCTGGCATCGAGGGGCGTATGCTCACATCGTCGACATTCATCTCTGCCACCTCGCCCACATATTCTGGCAATTGTTCCTGAGGGCCTACTATCAGATAGGCATAGCCGCTGGCATCCCATCTTGCAGTGCGTCCCGAACGGTGTGTGAAGGTCGCCTCATCTATAGGCAAATGATAGTGGATGATGTGTCTCACCTCGGGGATGTCTAGCCCGCGGGCTGCTATGTCTGTTGCCACCATGATGTTCACACTCTGATTGCGCAATTTGTACAACGCTCGCTCGCGATGCTCCTGCTCCATGCCGCCGTGGTAAACGACCGAGGCAAAGCCCTCTCGCTTCAAAGCATCACCCACACGCTGTGCGCTTTCACGGTGTGCTACAAAAAGTATCGCTTGCTGACCCTGCAATGCCGAAACCAACTTCAACATCGTCGTCAACTTATCCTTTTCGGGCGAAGGTACGCATTTCACCTCGATTCTATTTGTCGCAGCCGAATCTTCGTCTAGGTGATCTACGATTGCAAACTGTCTTTTTCTTGACCCTATGGCTACGCGCTGACCTGATACGAATTCGTCAAAATCGCTCATACGTGTAGCCGAAGTCATCCACATGCGCACGGCGCCAGCCATTTCCTGCATCAATCTGCCTACTTCTTGCCGGAAACCCATTTCCAGACATTTATCGTACTCGTCTATCACAAGGGTTTTGACGCCGTGTGGCAAAATATTTTCTTTAGACAGATGGTCCAGCAAACGGCCCGGTGTACCAAATATCACCTGTGGCCGCACTTCGCGCATCTTGCGGTGCTCGTCCATAGCGGGTCGTCCACCATATATGCTCATCGCTTTCACGCCCACCTTCATGGCGCCGAGCATCTCCTCGGCTTGCACAGCCAGCTCTCTGGTAGGCACGACCACAATCGCCTGCACGCCTTGTTGCATCAAGTCCAGCCCTTGCAACAGGGGTAACAGATAGGCCAGGGTCTTACCCGAACCTGTCGGCGAGAGCAGCACAAGGCCTTCACTCCGTGCACCACGCGCCATCATCTCGCACTGCATCTCATTGGGCACATATCCCAGTCGCTGCATTATCTCGTTTGTATCTATCATTTCAGGCAATTTTCATTTGCTGAGTGAATGAAACAAAGCATCACCCACTTCGCTATTTATATTAACGTGCAAAAATATAAAAAATAGGCGAAAAATGGCCAGTTTGGATTGATATTTTTTATTAAAACTACTAAAGTGTGATTTAGATCCTCAACGAACAAATACAAAAAGCGCTATATATGAAATATATAAAGCGCCATAACAGACAGGTGTCAGTAGGTAGTATTCACAGAGAAATATCACCAAAGCAAAGGCAACAATCGCCACTTCACCCGTTGCTTGTACTGAAGGTAGCCATCCAACTCTCTTTCAAGCAGTTCTTCTTCATCATTTATGCGTCTCACGATGACAAGGACGTAAGGCACCATCACCAGAAACGCCCACCAGGAACCCAGCACCAGTGGCATCATCAAAAACATCAGTATCGTAGCCGTGTACATCGGGTGCCTCACTATGCCGTAGAGTCCACCGCTCACTACCTGCTGTCCATCCATTACCTCGATGCTACGGGATAGCCACACATTCTCGCGCATCACCTCTGCATACATTACATACGCAGCGACAAGCAGCAGGCCAGCGACCGACGACACCCAGCCAGGCATCGCCGACCAACCGTATCTGAAGTCAAAACCAGCAACGACGAAACTCACCACAAAGAGCAATCCCGACCAAGCCACCACACCCTTTTGCTTCACGCGCTCCTCCTTGCCGCGCAACCGTTTCTCCAGCAAATCGGGAGCATAAATATAGAGAAAGACACCCACCAAAAGCATTGGGATAAATAGTAGAGACAAAAGCCGCCAGCCACCTGGATAGCAGAAGGTTGATGCAGGCAGAAACAGGAGTGTAAAGACAAGCACAACACCAGCTGCCCACTTCGACAAAGCACCAACCAGCAACTTTATATTTTTCATACTGTAATCAATATTTGAATGCCCCGCAAATTTAGCCAATAAAATCCAAATCGCAAAGAAAGTATTTACCACTTTTTAAAATCATTTTCCCCTCAACACAAACCTATATTTCACAACCTAAGACCTTGTTGAAAAAAGGTCTAACATAATTTGAAAAAACCTTGACCTTTTTTAAAAAAGCTAAGACTTTTTTTGAGCACAGATTAAATATGACGAAATTATAGGTTTTTCGCTTTTCTCTTTGACTACTTTTCACTATCTTCGCAAAGTTTTATATAAAAATATTTTTTCAACTTCCGGATCATGAAAGCATTTTATAAATGGATGATGCTTGTAGCCGTGGCATTAATTTTGCCTAATATGGCAGCAGCACAGAAGAAACAAAAAGCAGAAGAAGTGCAACGCGTATGGGCATTTGGGTTTGCAGAAAATCTGAATGACACCTTGGTATATATCTCGCCTGTGCAGGAATTGGTGGGGGCCGAATTGGAAAAGGGGACAGACTTCCTGCTGCACAGAGAGGACTACGCTCAGCAGATGAAGCAGAAGATGGAAATGACTTACCCGGGCGGCTATGTGTGCAGCGTGATCTATGCCAAAACAAAAGAAAAGGCGGAAAAGAAATACCTAAAGGTGAGACGTGAGCAGCGCCGTAGGTATCAAACACTCTTGATCGAACTGACAAGGGAGGAATTCCAGTTCAAAGAGAGATAGTATTGACAGATATATAGTGTAGTACGAGATATCACCATTTCATATATTATAAACAAGACCAAGTAGCAGATGAATCACCTCTATTTTCGCGTGGCAGAAGCCGTGTTCGACGTGGATTATCAAGACGCTGACGATGTCAGACAATTAATGCCCTCGTATGCCCCATTTCATATCCCAAAAACAGATCAAGTGGGCCTATTCACAATGCTGATCAAAAACGATATGGTGCCTTTTGCCCCAGAGGGTGAAGAGGTGGGACAATTTGATTGCGGAGGTATTAACCATGGTATTTATTCACGCACAGACACCGATGGTTATTTAATCTTAATTGGCAATACAGAAGGCGGAGCTGCTTGTGCACTTTTGACCGACAAATACTTCACTAAATGCGAAGCCAGCCTCTATGGCGACACCGCCAACCGCAGTTTTGGTCTGAACAATGCTTTGATGATAGCCTTTGCCTTTGCCGGCGCTTATCATAACATTATCTTGATGCACTCCTCGGTGACGATGTACAAGGGAGGTGGTCATCTATTCCTGGGCAAAAGCGGCACGGGCAAGAGCACACACTCAAAGGGATGGCTGAAGTATATCGAGGGTACAGAACTGCTGAATGATGACAACCCCGCCCTGCGCTATCTGCCCGAGACTGACGAAGTGAAAGTATATGGCACGCCATGGAGCGGCAAAACCCCTTGTTACAAGAATCAATCTGTACCTGTGCGTGCAGTAGTGCGCCTGGAGCAATATCCCGAAAACATTATTCGCAAAGAGGCTACCCTACCCTCTTTCGCCTCGGTGCTATCATCTACCAGCACAATGATTTGGGACAAGGCGTCGTATAAGAAAATTTGCGAGACCATCTCAAATATCGTCAAGCATGTACCAACTTTCTACTTGAAGTGCTTGCCTGATGAAGCGGCAGTGAGGATGAGTAGCGAAGCAATTGATGCCTATTACCAAGAATAGCTTTGGTACAAAAAAGCAGAGGTTTCAAAACATGAAAAACATCACTATACCCAATCATATCTTGATACCCGACGTCAAGCAGAAGATTGACACGCTGGGCAGTGCTACGATTCGTGTACATGGGTTCAGCATGCGCTTGTTTTTGGAAAACGGCCGAGACAAAGTGACCCTGTGCCGCCCAAATGAGGGGGCGCTAAAGCGCGGCGACGTCGTCCTGGCAGAAGTTGCTCCAAGGCTGTATGTGCTGCACCGCATCATTCGTCGCGAAGGAGACCAACTCACCTTGATGGGAGATGGCAACGTAGCAGGCACAGAGCATTGCCAGGTGAAAGATGTGATTGGTGTGGTCACAGCATTTTATCGCAAAGGAAGAAGCGTGCCTGATAGTGTAGAGGGGCTGAAGTGGAAAGTCTACTCGAAAATTTGGCTCGCCCTCGCCCCAATGAGACGATGGATTCTTGCTTTCTACCGCAGAATTTGGTTGAAGCTATTTCCTGTCAACACAAACGTATAATCATCAAACAAAAATATATCATGAAAATCAAAGAAGGATTTGAACTACATAATGTCTGCGGTGAGAATGTCATCATCGCTTCTGGTATCGAAAACCTGGATTACAGCAAACTGATCAATCTGAACGAAAGCGCTACCTACCTGTGGGAAGCACTCGTAGGCAAAGTATTCAGCGTGGAAGATATGGTGGCATTGCTCTGCCAGGAATATGATGTCGACGAAGCAGTGGCATTGCAAGATGCCAAGACACTGCTGGACAAATGGGTGAAGCAGGGATTGTGCGAAGCATAGTCATTCCAATTCATTCTTTCTTCTGAGTATCAGAGTAATTCAGAGTTTTTCTGAACACTCCGAAATTATAATAACCTCAGAATTTCAGAACTTCTTAACCTTCAGCCTCCCTTAACCCTTAGCCCTTGTCCCTTGACTCTTGACCCTTGTCCCTTGACTCTTGACCCCTCCTCCCCCATGGACTACAACAAACTGCTTGAAAATATCCATCAAGCCATCTTGCCCTATGCACAAGAGGGTAAGGCGGCTGATTATATCCCCGAATTGGCGAAAGTAGACCCAGACCAATTTGGTATGTGCATCCATACCATCTATGGCGAGGCGGGTGCTATTGAGCAAGCCGACACGAGATTTTCCATTCAGAGTATCTCGAAAGTCTTTGCCCTGGCCATGTGCTTGTCTATAGAGGGCGATAATTTGTGGAAGAAGATAGGCAAAGAACCTTCTGGCACAGCCTTCAATTCATTGGTGCAGTTGGAAGTTGAGCATGGTATCCCGCGCAATCCATTCATCAATGCAGGCGCCATAGTGATGGCAGACATTCTCTATTCGCATTTGGAACACCCACACGAAGATTTCCTTCGGTTTGTACACGAAATTTCGGGCGAAGAGAGCATCTGTTACAATAAGCAAGTGGCCCTGTCGGAGCGCGAGAAGGGGTATCTGAATGCAGCGATTGCCAATCTGTTGAAACACCATGGCACGATCGAAAATGATATCGAGGATGTGCTTCACTTCTACTTCATGATGTGCTCTATCGAAATGAGTTGTAGGGAATTGTCCAAGGCCTTTCTGGTCTTTGCCAATCATCGCAAGAAATTTGACTATGCTGGCATCACACTCACCTCCTCGCAAGTGAAGCGCATGAATGCCATCATGCAGACTTGTGGATTCTACGACGAAGCAGGCGAATTCAGTTATCTAGTAGGTCTACCCGGCAAAAGTGGTGTAGGTGGAGGTATCGTAGCTATCTATCCTCTGCAATACTCCGTAGCTGTATGGAGTCCGCGACTCAATTCAAGGGGCAACTCCGTCATGGGCATCAAAGCACTGGAGTTATTGACCACCGAGACCCAATCGTCTATATTTTAATATATACACCATCCAACTGTGGGTGGTGTTTAATAAATGCTTGTTTATGTTCAAAAATAAAGTTGTCATCATAACAGGTGGTGCAAATGGCATTGGCAGATGTATTGCCGATGAGTTCCGTAAGCAGGGCGCAATAGTCAGTGTGATAGACAAGCAAAAGGGAGAGCATTACGTTGGAGACATTTCCAAGAAAGAAGTGCTGGAAGTTTTTGCTAGCGAAGTGCTTAGCAAGCACAACAAAGTGGATATCATTGTCAATAATGCCTTGCCACTGATGAAAGGAATAGATGAATGTTCGTACGAGGAGTTTCAATACGCGCTAAGTGTGGGAGTGACCGCACCATTCTATTTAGTCAAACTCTTTATGCCACATTTGGCCGAGGGGGCATCTATCGTCAACATCTCTTCCTCGCGCGACCGTATGAGTCAGCCACAAACCGAGAGCTATACTGCAGCCAAAGGGGGAATTGCTGCACTTACTCACGCATTGGCAGTGAGTCTGTCGGGTAGAGCTAGAGTAAACTCTATTTCCCCGGGGTGGATTGATACGGCATACACCATTTACGAAGGTCCAGATGCCACTCAGCAACCAGCAGGAAGGGTTGGCAATCCTATGGACATCGCCAATATGGTCCTGTTTCTTTGTAGTGATAAAGCCAGCTTCATCACGGGCGAGAACATCTGCATCGATGGTGGTATGACTCGGCAGATGATTTACCACAGAGATAATGGGTGGGTTCTAGAGAATATATAAATAGGAGGAGATATGATAGATATAAACGTTTGGATGAATGACTTTCTTCAGCAACTCGATGAAGTTTTTGGAAGTCGTATTTGGTTTGTTGGTTTGCAAGGCAGTTATGCTCGTAGTGAAGCCACAGAGCATAGTGATATAGATGTTGTGGTGATCTTGGATACATTGAGTGTATCGGATATTAAGGCTTATCATGATATGCTGAACAGATTACCAAATAGAGAGCTGATCTGTGGTTTTGTGTCGGGCAAGGATGAGATTTTGAATTGGGAGCCTTCCGACCTTTTCCAATTCTATCACGACACGACACCCATAAAGGGAAGTTTGGATGAATTGCTACCACCCATTGACCATATAGCTATTGATAGAGCGATCAAGATAGGTGCTTGCAACATCTATCACGGATGTGTACACAACATGCTGCATGAAAAGAGTGAGGAGATTTTGAAAGGACTGTACAAGTCGGCTTCCTTTGTGGTGCAGGCAATCATCTACAAGCAGACAGGGCACTACATCCAACATCAAGGCCGTTTGCTTCAAGTGGCTTCTATTGACGAGCGGAGAATTACTGAAACTTTCTTGAAGTATAAAAATGGAGAAAATGTTGACTTTAACGAAGCGTCCATTATGTTGTTTGAATGGTCACAAAAAAGGATTAAGACTTTATGCTAGCATACACATATATTGAAAAAGGCACATTCGCATTGGTGGAGAAGGCGAAGCCTACAATCATAGCACATCGTTTCCCATTGAGTGAGATCGAGGAAGCCTACCTCATCTTTGAGAACAAATTGGATGGAGTGATTAAGGTGGCTATTATTTAATTTGAAGACATCATGCAACCTCCAAAGTTAGACAACTCAACCAAAGAAGAAAGGCTGGCCTATGTCTTAGAAGCCTGGAAATGCCTATATTGTTGCGACGAGTGTGGCAAGTGTTGCATCTTGAAGGGTCGAGATGTGGAAGCACTATATGCCGACTACATTGAAGGTAAACGAACTTATACAGAAGTTACTTTGGAGATTCGGAATCATAGCTTGCGACAACGATATGATTAAGTGCACGTCTCCCGGCTTCTGTCATTAATCCTCTATATTCAAGATCAACACATCTATCTATGTTCAGTTGAGTCCAATGGCTTTTAGGTCTTCGAGGAGAAAGGCGTTGAACAAGTCGACCATCAGGAAGCCGCTTTAGTGTACTATCTATCCAACCGAAGCAAAGCGCCTCTTCCACCACATCAATGTATGAAATAGCTGGCCATTCTGGCGGACACTTACTGCGATAAGTCACCACCCAACAACATTTCTCTTTGTTGTGGTTCTCTTCAAGCCATTGCCGAAGCTGAGAACGATTTCTAAAGTGGAGAAGGTTGATTATTTCCATATTCATAATTTTTTTTTCCTTAAATAACGTGAGTTAGGTATAAGCTCTATGTTATTTAATCCATGACGGCGAATCTCTCAAAGGATGATGATAAAAAAGTCTTACCTTTTTTAAATTTTGCGACGTCTCGTTGAAATTATCTAAGACTTTTTTACAACAAAACGTTGCATTTTTTTAGTATCTCCTCGAAACATTTGCAGATTTCGTATAGTCTACAGAAAAATCCTACTAAA
>JAZQSL010000014.1:0-3366 GCA_045630125.1 Alloprevotella sp.
TTAAACTTTTGTTGAGAATGTTTGCTGTTATCAAGCGTGGCGAAGTGTTCTGGAGGAAGGCAGAACATCTAATTTGAGAAAATAACAAAAATAATTGCAGATTTATTTGGTTATATCCTATATTTCAGTTGATTATAAAAAGTCACATTGATTACGAGTTGTAATCTCCCAAGTAGATTTAATGATAGAATATTCACTCCGTCAGCCTCTGTAGTAATATGCGGAGATGATGGAGTGAAATGCTTTTGTCTATTCTTTAACAAAACAGATATAAAACGTTGAATTTTTAAGAACAAAATAGTTATGATGATTTTCCTTCTACAAGTAATTTGTGCCGTTCTTCCGGCTATTGTATTGGCCTACTTGCTTTATGGTCGAGGCGTTGGTGTTTCAATCCCAGGAAAGAAGTTGATGGGGGCATTGGGATGGGGATTGGTGGCATCTACTATTATATTGATAATATGTATTTTCAGTGATGTCATCCCTGATTCTGATGGTACATACATGAGTGAATTTTGGGGGGCTGCCTTTCCCGAAGAGTTGGTCAAAATGCTGATCATGCTTTACCTCGTCTATAGGTATCAGTGCAAGAGGACGCTGGACGTTTTGATGGTATGCGGATTTGTTAGTCTAGGATTTGCTGGTCTTGAAAATGTGCTTTATATCACATCTGACCCAGATTGGATTTTAACAGCCTTTATTAGGGCCCTCGGTTCTGTACCAGGCCATTTTGCCTATGCCATGATTATGGGATTCTTCATAGACAAAGCATTAAATCATTCCAGCGAACTTAAGTCTAAAGTGATGTATTTCCTTTTCGCATTTAGTGTACCGGTTCTGATGCATTGGGCTAATAATGCCTTTATCGAAGTTATTAAACCAGAACTCGATAGTTTATTTATCACCATTTTTGTCTTAAGTATATTGCCTATAATATACGTTATATTTGCATTCAAGTACATCAAGAAGTTGAGAGCGAAGACTGAAGAAAGCACCCTTTCAAACCACCACTCTTGGAGACAAACGATAGATGTGGTATTAGGTAAAATCAAGGATTTGTGATGGCGGTGGGATGAATAATGAGACTTTTTGCACGTATTAATTGTAAACTTCTAACAACAGAAATAGATTATGAAAAAGAATATTTTAATTTTGCAACCGAACAATATGAAGGTGTGCTTTGAGAACTTGCTGCACAGTCTGAGAAAGAAGTGCAAAGAACAATTGCCCCTGGATGAAGAGAGCGACTTTAGAAGTTTTGCAGTAAATATGCCAGTGGATGGCGAGAGCTTCGGTTGTCACTACATCGCCTTTGCCGTGGTGTGTAGCGGACCGGTCAAGCACAATGGTAAGCAGAACTATTTGGCATCCGTCGAAATGCACGTGCTCAATCGGGATACGATGATGGACATGATGCTGCCCCTGCTGATGGGACACAAGGCCGAGGTGAGCGAGTATTTGAATCAGCCTGATGAGGTGATCGTCGATCAAATGAGAAAACACTTTGAATCCTTGACCAAGGCGCAATAATGGCTTTTACAATAGATCTCTTTACTTAATACAAAACATTACGATACGACTATGAGAAAATTGCTTTCAAACAAAATGTGGTGGGCGCTGGACCTACTGATGTGTGGTATATGGTTGGTTCTGCTGTGGCATGAGCACAGGTGGGCCGCTTGGATGGTCATGTTGCCCATGATGCGTATTTTGACCAGTTTCTTGATACATCGCAAGAGCAAATTGGCAGTAGCACCTCTCTGTGTATTCACATTCTTCTTGCTTGTGCAAACATTTGGTGGGGGCTACGAGTATCTCAGAAACTTTTGGGATCCCTTCACCTGTATAGTTCGTACATCGTATGTGCTCTTTGGCGGCGAGGTGCACGTTGTCGATGCTGCTTTGACTGCACTGAGTGAGTCGGCAATGTGGGGTGTTGTCAATATAGTGGGTGGCTTATGGGCAGTGATTTTGCCCGCCAGTCTGTTGATCTACAAGTGGTGCAAAGGGCAATTGCAAGCATTACCCTTCAGCAAAAAGCGCTTAGCTGGACTATTTGCCTATATGATAGTGGGGATAGTCGTGGGATTGGCAGTAGTTCCTACAGGAACAAATTTCACAGTGATGTCTATAGGCGTCATTGCACTGCTGGGACTGATACTGTTCAACAAGGGCGAGTTGAAGGATCTGCTTTCGCGCAGCGAAATCCTCTATCTCAGTGTGCTGGCACTACTGGCTTGTTGCTATGAATCTGGTGTTGACATGAACCGCAACGGTAGTATCGTGCTCTGCGCTTCGATTCTGGCGACATACGCCCTCGGCAGCTGGTACTTTGGCTACAAGAAAACCCTGGCAGACATGCTGCTGCTCATCCTCGGGGTACTACTGTTTTGGACTTCACCTACCACCGTGGGCATGCTGCGCATCGTGTTGCTCATCGCTTCTCTGGCCTGTGTGGCGGCTGTGGGCGTACGCTTCGCTCTGTCTGTGGGTCGGGTGTGGATGGTAGGAATGCTGTTTGCCCTGATGGCTATCGTGATGCCACTGCTCAGCATGGGCTTCAATCCCTATACGGCTATTGACTACAAGGTGATGCTCGGTCGCTACACTCATCACGGTGGCATATCATTAGTTTATAAAGATGGTGAAAGGGGATTTCGCGACAGATATGGCATGATTTGTCCCACAGACGAGGTGGTGAATTTTATAGACCCACTCAACTTCTACTTGAAAATCAGCAAAAAGAACGAAAAGACGTTCAGCATCTACAGCCTCAAAGACAGGCGTTACCTGAGTGACGAAAAGTATGACAAGGCCGAATTTTTTGGTCACTATAAACAATTCCTCAAAGCCAGCCAGGACTCCCTCTTCCGCATCTATGATACGCGAGATGGAAGGTTGATGAGTGAGGCATGGTTTGACGAGATCCGTGAAGACAGTGTGGAGTCTTCGCCATATTCCTATCGACTCAAAGCGGGCGAGACGGAAATGGGCATTGTGAAAGAAGGCTATTGGGACGAATCGTTGAAGGAGTACGTATACAACTATATCGTCGATATAGACAGCATGCAAATGCTACATGATATGCCACAGGACACTGCGACAAGCAACGATATAGATTGAGAAGCCGCTTGAAATGAAGATCGTCATGAGACGAGGGCTTCTTACAAAAACATTGGCAATAATATAGGTGTTGTCCACGAAAACTCGTTTGTTTTATTTAGAGCCACTAATGAACACTAATTTTCACTAATATCCATCCGGTCTTAAATGCCCCGCAAGGCATTAGTGTAAATTAGTGCAAATTCGTGGTTACAATAATAAGAGTACAACATCTTTGATGTAAGGATGATTTGTGGACATCTG
>JAZQSL010000015.1:0-1501 GCA_045630125.1 Alloprevotella sp.
AGACTGCGGTAAGGGTATCTACCAAAGAAAGGATGGTCTATACAGCGCAAGGTTTGTAGACAAAACAGGTAAACGACACGAGAAATATTTCCAAACAGTTCCAGAAGCACGCAACTGGATCGAGGAAGCAAAATACGCTGACAAGCACGAAGATGTCTTTGTGGCAACCAGCACCACCGTTGATGAATGGTTTAACTTTTGGATTGAGAATATCGTAGGCGACTTAGCTCCGAACACGCTCCGCAACTACCGTGAGCGCTATATTCAAAACATTCAACCGGTAATGGGCAGAATGCTTATTGCCAATGTAAAGCCAATGCACTGCAAGAAGGTGTTCATCCAAATGGATGCCGATTACGCAGGCTCTACCATCCGTCAAACATACATCACAATGGGTACTATGTTCAAGGCGGCCAAGATGAACGACTTGATTGCAAAACACCCAATGGACGGTGTGCGATTCACAAAGCCTGTCCGGGCGGCAGATGATATTCATTTCCTTACCCGTGAAGATCAGCGCATCTTTTTAGAAACAGCGCGGCGATCTCACAATTACAATCAGTATGCGTTAATTTTGGAAACCGGACTTCGCACCGGTGAAATGATTGGTCTAACATGGGATGCGGTAGATTTTGAAAATCGCACGATAACCATCAATAAGACTTTAGAGTTTCGCTACAGCACACAGACATGGCGTGCCGGGCCACCTAAAACGCAGCAGAGCTATCGTACCATCCCTCTGACAGACAGAGCCTACGAGATCCTCAAAAGCGTCTGGGAGAGCCGTGAAGGGCGTAAAGAATCCCCTGCCCTATCCCAAGTCCTGGAATATATTGATCGACGCACAGGCCTTATCTCAACACTTGTGATGCGTGATCTTGTTTTCATCAACTGGCGCACCGGAGAGCCGGCAAAGAATAGCTCGTATGATACCCATCTGTATAAACTCTGCGATGAAGCAGGAATTGACCGCTTCTGTATGCACGCTCTTCGGCACACTTACGCCACACGAGCCATTGAAAGCGGCATGCAGCCAAAAGTGCTGCAAAAATTGCTGGGTCACGCCAGCATCAAAACAACCATGGATCGGTATGTTCATGTAACTACCGATACACTCGATCAAGCTGTCAAGCAATTCCAGTTAAATGGGGTCTCGGCATAAAACTCAATGATACTCCACACCAAAATGGAGTAGAAATGGCGTAGTGACCAAAACGCCAAATGCCAAAAACCCTTGAAATACAACAACTTTTCAAAGGAGAATGATTATAAATGAAATTAGGTATCGTAGGTCTTCCCAACGTAGGTAAGTCCACACTGTTTAACGCTATCACAAACGCAGGTGCAGAGAGCGCAAACTATCCCTTCTGCACAATTGACCCCAACGTCGGTGTTGTAACCGTGCCCGATGAAAGACTTGACTATCTTGCCCAGATGTACAACCCCAAAAAGTACACTCCCGCAGTTATCGAGTTTGTTGACATCGCAGGTCTTGTTAAAG
>JAZQSL010000016.1:0-24188 GCA_045630125.1 Alloprevotella sp.
CAGACTGCCGTAGCTAATATTAAATCTTATTTAATGTTTGAAGACTTGCAATATTCTTTCGCTGAATATTTACATTCTCACTAAAAAATACCAAAATAACTTATAAAGTCAAAAAATACTATATTTATTTGCCTATATTATTCAAAAAGATTATTTTTGTCCTCAAATAGCAGTGATATGGTAAAAAAAATACTCAGTACTTTTGTATTTACGTTCCTATTTATTATTTCATCTCATGCATTTTCAGAAGTAAATGTAGGTGATGCTTATGCTTCTGTCTCAGAATTTAATTCAAACGAAAATATTTCAATTACATTAATTGGAAATAAATTAAAAGTTCAAAATGCAGCTGGAGAAACGTTGGATATTTATAGTATAACAGGAGCAAAAGTTGCAACCTACAAAATTGAACACAATGAACAAGTTATAAGTATTGACTTGGGCAAAGGTTGCTATATCGTCAAAGTAAAGAGTATTGCTCGCAAAATATCTATCAGCAAATAAGTCTTATAACTACGAGATTATTCTTTAAGATGAAGGATTATTTATTTTCACGTTCTATTACAACACTTATAAACGTTTGATTTTTTATATAGGTTAAACTAACCATTACTATTGAAAATTTCAATTATCTCATATTAAGTTTATAAGGAGTTTTTAAATAGATCTTTGTTCACAGAAAAATATGAAAGTATTGTGGCTAAGCCATAATTTCTTTATATCCTGTCTAATATTAAACTCACCCATATTGTATATTAAAATGCCATTTGTCCAATTAAGGGCAAATGGCATTTCCAATTATTATTAAATTTATTACTCTTGGAAGCGCTTACTTGCGCGGAGCAAGTGTCTGACGTTGCTCACCAACTCCTGAGTTTCTTGGAGTGTGCTGAGGTATAGTAAGCTAATCTTTAGGTCACATTCTTCTTTTTGAATATGATTTTCCAAGTTATGTCTCATGTCAGAGATAGCAGTCTTCATATCTTCTGCTTCAGCCAACACCTTTTCAGTGTTTTCAAAACTGCATGACGAAATCATCGTTTCTACAGTATTAAGCAGGTCGACAGTCTGTTCGCTAATAGGCTTGAAATTATCTACGTAAGCTTGTGGCAGGGGGTTGAAGTTGTTGTCCACGTGCTCAATACAAGGTTCTAGCATGCGTTTCAATCCATATAATATCTGCATACCACTATTCGTACCAAGGTGGAACCATGTATTCTTTTCTACAGCAAGCAAGTGATCAATTTTGCGCATACCCAGGATTTCTTTCTTACGGTAGCGCTTCAACATAGCACGTTGTTCTTCAATATCAATACTTGCCGCTCGGAGACTTCTTATATTTTCATCCACAAGACCTGATGTGATATTGACAAACGATTCACGAGCTGTAGCGATGATACTAGTTTGTGTCTGACTGACGTGCTTTTTCAAAAGTTGCCAAGTTTCTTGCTTATCTTGAGAACTTACGATTTCGCGGAAGAGTGTATCCACATTTTCGCTAGCTTGTTTTTTCTTGAACTTGCGATTATTATTGACGAGCACCAATACTACAATACCGATGACACCAAGCATAGCAATACCGCCACCAAAGTGATTGAGCGCAGCAATACAGCAAGCCATGATAAAGGCAGCACCTGCTGTGATAAACCAACCACCAATCACTGAAATCACGCCTGTGATACGATACACAGCAGTATCTCGACCCCAAGCACGGTCTGCAAGTGAACTACCCATAGCCACCATAAAGGCTACATAAGTCGTAGAAAGTGGCAATTGTAAAGTCGTACCAATCACGATAAGCAGACCAGCAAGTACAAGGTTGATTGAAGCACGTACAAGGTCAAATGCTGCACCGTTTTCTAGTTGGATGCCTTCAGAATCAAATCGTGTATTAACCCAATTCTTTATACCTGTTGGCACAAATTTAGTAATAGCATTTGATGTATTAATAACATTGCGCACAGTCTTGCGTGCGATGCGTGAAGAACTAAATACTTCTTCACTGCTATCTTGGCGAGACAGATTGACTGTAGTTTGCACCACCTTGTGAGCTTTCTTTGAAGTACAAAGGGATATTGTCATTATAATACCTGCACCAATCAAGAATAATTGCTTATAGGGTAGGGTAGAAGTTCCTGCTAACACGGACATTTTATAGTCTTCGGCAGAAACTCCATTGTTATTTGCTGTAAAATCAAGGAATGATTCAACCCCAGCCAAAGGTGTACCAATGAAGTTGACCAAGTCATTTCCAGCAAATGCCATTGCCAGTGAGAATGTACCAAAGAGTACGATAATCTTGAAGATATTTACCTTCAATAAGTGCAAGATTTGCATCAACACCGTGAACACCAGGAGACTTATACCCAGGATTTGAAGGGTGTGGTCGCTGATGAAATCTTTGGTCCATCCGATTTCTACCAAAATCTTTGAATTTTTCAGACCACTCACCAAGAGGAAGTAGAAAATCGAAGTAATCGAGATACCACCAAATATAGCGATAGACCATTTCAGGTGCTTCTTGAAGTTGAAGGTAAAGACTAAGCGTGTGAGCCACATCACCAAATAACCAAATACGAAGGCGATAGCAACGGACAAGAAGATACCGATGATCACCTGCAAAGCCTTGTTGGTGTTGATTAAGTCAGCATACTCTGCACCTGTGCTAATCATTTTCGACAATGCCAATGCGGTGCTACCACCAAGCAATCCAAACACCATTGACACGGTCGTAGATGTAGGCATACCCAGCGTGTTGAAGATGTCCAGCAGAATCACGTCAGTTGCAGATACTGCCAGGAAAATACACAATACATCGTCCAGCGAATAGTGAATAGGATTCATGATGCCATGTCGAGCGATATCCATCATACCACTACTGGTCGATGCTCCGACAAAGATACCAATGGCAGCCACAATCAAAACATTGCGAAACTTACTTGACTTAGCACCAACTGCAGGGCTCAGAAAGTTTACAGCATCATTAGCCACACCCACCGAGAGGTCGAATACAGCCAATGCACAAAGGAATATCAATATTCCTAAATAAAAATAGTCCATAATATTGGTTAATTTTTGATTATTCTCTGCAAAGATATATTAAAGTATCCAATTTGCTATTGTTTTGCTTGAATTATTTTTTAGGAAATTTAAATATTTTTGCAAGTAAAAGTATTTAGTACAGTAAAAAATAGAGTGTTCTTGCAGTTAGAATTAAATGCCTTGAAAAAAAGTCTTACCTTATTAAAATTTTGCGACGTCTCGTTGAAAAAAAGTCTGATGTTTTTTTAACAAGATGTCGCAAAGTTATTGTGACCAAATTAGTTGTCAGAAAATGGAATAAATTGGTGGATATATTAAGAATGATTTGCTATCGCTGATTTCACTGAGGTCATCACGCAAAATGTTTGATTTGTTTGACAACTTGCTTAGCTTCCCACCGCTGTTCATCAATAAGATTTCATGGCTTTTGGCAACATACATCTCTTTGCTCACATTCTTCTGAGTAATGTAATATTCTGTATCCTCTAAAGGAATATTTAAATCGATAGCAAGTTCATGCTTAATTTCATCGACTAATGTTTGGTAATCGAAATATCCTACGGGTTTTGCTTTGAATAAATCACGGTTTAAGAAACCACTTGCAAGATTTGATAACACCTTGTCTTTGTGTCTGCTCCATGATTTTAATGCACAAAAGATGTCATTGTCATCTAATTGTACGAAATAATCTAATATCTGTGGGTTATCGTCAAAATCATTAATCTTCACATCGTGTGCAAGAAAGTATTGCAATGGTTCACTAGCAAAGAGTTGTTCTCCGTTTCTCGTTAGTTCCTTTGCACGGCGCAAAGCACCACACAACATGTGTTCTGCTGCCACGACAGTCTTATGTAAATACACTTGCCAATACATCAATCGGCGTGCCATCAGGTAGTGTTCGATGGAATAAATACCTTTTTCGTCAAATACTAACTTCCCTTCGCTTACGTTGAGCATTTTGATAATACGTGCTGCACCGATATTCCCCTCAATTACACCACAATAGAAGCTATCTCTACATAAATAGTCTAATCTATCCACGTCCAACTGACTACATACGAGTTCGTGCAAAAAAGGCTTATGATGCTCGCCTGTGAAAACTTGTATAGCAAGGCTAAGTTCTCCATGCAATTGTTCATTCATTCTCCGCATCATCAACAGTGTGAGTTGTTCATGCTTCACACCCTTGATAAGTACATCCTCAAGCACATGTGAAAATGGGCCATGGCCAATATCATGCAACAAGATAGCGGCTTCAGCTGCTTCTATCTCCGATTTAAAGATAAATTCCCCTTTTTCTGCTAACACGTTTAGAGCTTCTTGCATCAATGAAAAAGCCCCAAGTGAATGTTGCTTGCGTGTATGCACAGCACCAGGGTAGACTATCGAAGCCATACCAAGTTGACGAATTCTGCCCAAGCGTTGGAAATAGGGATGGCTGATGATGTGACATAGTAGACCACGTGGCACCTTGATGAAGCCATATACGGGGTCGTTGATAATCATTGGGTCCATAGTGATGAAGTGATATTTGGAAAAAAAACTACGCAAACGTACCGTTTTCTCTTCAAAAAAGCAAAAAACTGAGGCTTTTTTTTATTTTCAACCACAAGTATTGCACAATTTACACAGATATAAAAAATAAATATGTAATTTTGCGCAAAATAATAAATACACAAAGAAATGCTTACGATTAAACAAATTTTGGATGATAAAGAGGCCGTGATTCGTGGTCTCGAGAAAAAGAATTTCAAGAATGCTGCTGAAACAATCGAACAGGTACTTGAAATAGACAATAAGCGCAAAGCTGCACAAAGCGAACTGGATGCCCTTCTGGCAGAAATCAAGACCCTCTCAAAGAGCATCGGTATGCTGATGAAGGAAGGCAAGAAAGAAGAAGCTGAACAGGCTAAGGGCAAGGTGGAAAACATCAAGCAGCAAACAGTACTTCTTGAAGCTAAGAAGAAAGAGGCTGAAGAAGAACGCACTTTGTTGCTCTATACTATCCCAAACATCCCCTACGATGAAGTACCCGAAGGCACAACTGCAGAAGAGAATGTCATCGTTAAGACTGGTGGTGGCGAAACTCCATTACCCGAAAATGCATTGCCTCACTGGGAATTGGCTAAGAAGTATAATTTGATTGATTTTGACCTTGGTGTAAAAATCACAGGTGCTGGTTTCCCCGTGTATGTAGGTCAGGGTGCACGTTTGCAGAGAGCTTTGATTAACTTCTTCCTGGATGAAGCTCGTGCAGCAGGTTACGTAGAAATCATGCCTCCAACTGTAGTAAATGCAGCATCAGGTTATGGCACAGGTCAATTGCCTGACAAGGAAGGTCAGATGTATCACTGTACTGAGGATGATTTGTATTTGATTCCTACAGCCGAAGTGCCTGTGACAAATATCTATCGCGACGTTATCTTGAGTGAAAAGGAATTGCCTATCAAGAACTGTGCATACACACAATGTTTCCGCCGCGAAGCTGGTAGTTATGGTAAGGAAGTGCGTGGTTTGAATCGCTTGCACGAATTCTCTAAGATCGAAATCGTACGTATTGATACCCCTGAACACTCTCGCCAGTCGCACGAAGAAATGCTTGAGCACGTTGAAAATCTGCTCATTAAGTTGGAATTGCCTTATCGCATCTTGCGTCTTTGTGGTGGTGATATGAGCTTTACTGCTGCTATTTGTTACGACTTCGAAGTGTATAGCGAAGCACAAAAGCGCTGGTTGGAAGTAAGTTCGGTATCAAATTTTGATAGCTACCAAGCCAATCGTTTGCAATGCCGCTATCGCAATGCAGACAAGAAGATTCAATTGTGCCACACACTGAATGGTTCGGCTTTAGCTTTGCCTCGTATCGTAGCAGCTTTGCTTGAAAACTTCCAAACTCCTGAAGGTATCCGCATCCCTAAGGCGCTGCAACCCTACATGGGATGTGATATGATTAAGTAAAGTCTTTATTGAATGATATAACTTGCAAAGTGACCGTTGCTTTGCATAAGTGCAAAAATTAAGCGTGCTGGATGTCCAACACGCTTAATTTTATATATATGTATGTATTATGAATTCATCGACAAGAGGTATTCTTCGTTGTTATTGGTGTATTCCATATTTTTCTTGACATCGTTAATTGCTTCGAGTGGAGTCATATCTGCAATGGTGTTTCTAAGTAACCACATTCTGCCGAGTGTCGTTTCGTCTTGCAAGAGGTCGTCGCGACGTGTGCTTGATGCCACAATATTAACAGCAGGGAAAATGCGCTTGTTAGCTAGATTGCGGTCTAATTGCAATTCCATGTTACCTGTACCCTTGAACTCTTCGAAAATAACTTCATCCATCTTCGAACCAGTGTCAATCAAAGCTGTTGCAATGATAGTGAGCGAACCTCCGCCCTCAATATTACGTGCAGCACCAAAGAAGCGTTTGGGTTTTTGCAAAGCATTGGCGTCCACACCACCAGAGAGGACTTTACCAGAAGCAGGGCTTACGGTATTATAAGCACGAGCAAGACGTGTGATAGAGTCGAGGAAAATCACTACATCGTGGCCACATTCGACGAGACGTTTTGCTTTTTCCAGGACAATATTAGCGATTTTGACGTGGCGTGATGCTGGTTCATCGAAGGTAGATGCGATGACTTCAGCCTTGACTGTGCGTGCCATATCAGTAACTTCTTCTGGACGTTCGTCAATGAGCAACATCATCATGTAAGTATCTGGATGATTTTCGGCAATAGCATTGGCAATTTCCTTCATCAAAATAGTCTTACCCGTTTTGGGTTGAGCTACGATGAGTGCACGCTGGCCCTTCCCGATAGGGGTGAATAGATCGACAATACGCAGAGAAATGTTATCGCCCTTGCCTTTGCAAAGATTAAATTTCTCGTCGGGGAATAGGGGAGTGAGGTGTTCAAATGCAACTCTGTCGCGTACATCAATAGGTTTGCGGCCATTGATGCGTTCAAGTTCTACGAGGATAAAATGCTTTTCGTTTGCCTTTGGAGCACGTACTTTACCCTCTACGACATCGCCTTGTTTCAAATTGTATTGACGAATGGTCACATCATCTACATAAATATCGTCAGGTGAAGTCAGATAATTATAATCAGAAGAGCGCAAGAAACCTGTGCCGTGAGTCATCAGTTCCAACACACCACGTCCATCAAGCAAAATGTCTTTGGGCTCTTCTTTCTGTACTGGTTGAGATATTTCTGTTTCTTGTTGAATGGTAGGTTGATAATGTTCTAAATCCTTATTGACTAATGGATCATCGCTGAACTTTCTAAATTTTGGTTTGGCTTCTGGCTCTACAAAATCATCAAATAATGACTCGGTATAAACCTCTGGTATATCTTTGATAATAATAAAATCTAGCCCTTCTTCATCAGCTTTTTGCAAAACTTCTGGTATCTCATTTTTTGAATTATCTAAAGGGGAAGCTTTTGCCAAGTTCGGTTCTGTGATATTCTCGCTACTGGTATTTAGTCGCTCCTTAATAAAATCTGGAATTTCGTCTATATCTGTTACGATATTATCAACAGGGTCGTGACTCAAAGTATTCTCTTCATGCTGTTCAGCAGCAGATGCTTCTTGAGCATCACTATCATTTGCAGCCGCTTCTCTTTCTGCGATTTCTGCTTTTGAAGGTCTGCCTCTTTTCTTTTTAGGCGCAACTACCTCTTGCGTAGTGGTTTCTTCAACAACTGGCGTAGTTTCTGTGGTAGCTTCTGTAGTCGGTTTTTCAACTTCTTTCTTTTTGCGACCACGTTTGGGCTTGTTTTCAATTTCTGAAGCTGAAAGTATAGCTTGCTGGTCCAATATATCGTAAACTAGTTCTTCGCGATCCTTCTCTGAATAATTGGGAATCTCTAATGCTTGTGCCAAAGCATGTAGGTTGACTTCCTCCATATTCATCAATTGTTCTTTTGTAAAAGTAGGCATGATTTAAAATCTTATAGGTAATATAGTAATTTTATTCCAACAAACGTGCCACACCAACAAGATGCTATACACCTTCTCGAATAAAATTTGAAGATAGAAGAAATGTTTTGTTGAAAATAAAAAGCGAAAACTCAATGTGTTTGAATTTTCTGCGAGCAAAATTATAAAAATTATTTCAATAGGGGTGCAAAGAGACATTTTTTTTTTAATTTCGCATATCAAAAATAACATTTGTGGCCTAAAAAGCAGACAATATTTTAAGAAAGACTGATGACTCCATTCATAGAAATACAACATTTGTCCAAATCCTTTGGTGATCTGCTACTGCTCGACGATATATCATTTTCTATCGCCGAGGGACAACATATCGGTATTATTGCTAAAAATGGATTTGGAAAGACTACCTTATTAAATATATTAGCAGGAAAGGAATCCAACGACTCAGGCTCTATTGTCAAGAAACGAGATTTGCGTATTGGCTATTTAGAGCAAGCCCCCACCTACGATCCCGAATTGAGCGTGATTGATGCGTGTTTCAGCAAGGCAGGTGAAGTATTTTCCTTGATTAGTCGCTACGAGAAGTGTTTGCAGACTGCTGGCAACCCTGGGCTTGATGCCCTTATCGAGGAGATGGAGCAAAGAGAGGCTTGGGATTTTGAGACGAAAGCTAAGCAAATCCTGTCGAAATTGGATATCAATGACTTTAATCAGCCTATTGGACAACTGTCGGGTGGACAAGTGAAGCGTGTGGCTTTGGCTAATGTCTTGATTAGTGAACCAGACTTACTCATCCTCGACGAACCAACCAACCATCTGGACATCGAAATGATAGAATGGCTGGAGAAGTATTTGCAACGTGGCAACAAGACCCTGCTGATGGTGACGCACGACCGATATTTCCTGGAACGTGTCTGCGAAACTATCCTCGAACTCGATAATCGTCAAATCTACACTTATCGAGGTAATTATGAATATTATCTGGAAAAGCGAGACGAGAGAATTAGTGTCACTAATGCTACTATACAAAAGGCCAACAATCTGTATCGCAAGGAATTAGACTGGATGCGTCGTATGCCATGTGCACGAGGTACCAAGGCCAGGTATCGTAAGGAGGCTTTCTACGAACTTGAAACTATTGCAAAGCAACGTATCGAAGAGCGCACTGCACGCATTGCTGTGAAGAGCGAATACATCGGCTCGAAGATATTTGAGGCTGAATATGTATCGAAAACCTTTAAGAACGACTCGCACGAGGGCAGGGACATCGTCATCCTGAAGGATTTCTACTACAACTTTGCTCGCTATGAAAAGATGGGTATTGTTGGTGGAAATGGTGCAGGCAAGAGTACTTTCATCAAACTGCTGCTTGGGCTGGAAAAACCTGATTTGGGTAGATTTGTTATTGGTGAAACGGTGAAATTTGGTTATTTCTCGCAGGAAAGCATGCCTTTCGACGACGATACGAAGGTGATAGATGCTGTGCGCAAGGTGGCAGAAACTATTGACCTTGGTGGTGGCAAGAAGCTTACTGCGATGCAGTTTCTCAATCACTTCCTCTTCCCACCAGCACGTCAGCAGGACTATATCCGAAAGTTGTCTGGTGGTGAACGCCGACGACTGCAGTTGTGCGTAGTATTGATGACCAATCCGAACTTCCTGATATTGGACGAACCTACGAATGATTTGGACATTTCTACCTTGCAAGTACTCGAGGATTACTTGGCTGATTTCAAAGGTTGCGTGATCGTAGTGAGCCACGACCGCTACTTTATGGACAAAGTCGTAGACCATCTGTTGGTGTTCAAGGGCGATGGGGAAATAAAGGATTTCCCAGGCAACTATTCTCAATATCGCGAGTGGAATGAATTGCAGGAAAGCGAAGTAGAAAAAGAACAGCAAAAGAAAAAAGAAAGTACAGTTCAACAAGCCAAAACTCAATCTCAATCCAATCGTAAACGCAAACTGACCTTTGCTGAAAAGAATGAATTGGCACGTCTTGAAGGTGAAATCGAAACTCTTGAAGAGGAAAAGGTGCGTCTTGAAAGCGAACTTTGCAGCGGAACTCTGTCTGTAGATGCTTTGACTGAATACAGCAAACGACTACCTCTGCTGCAAGAAGAATTGGATGACAAGACCATGCGTTGGTTGGAATTGTGCGAGATAGAGGGATAAAATATTAAGACCTCGTTAAAAAAAGAAGGACCTTATTTAAAAAAGCCTTAATCTTTTTCAAAAAAAGTAAGACCTTTTTTCAACAATATTAGACCTAAAATATACCTATATATAATATGAAGCCATTAGCAGAAAGACTTCGCCCCAGTACACTTGACGATTATATTGGTCAGCATCACTTAGTAGGCGAGGGGTGTGTACTTCGAAATATGATTGATACAGGTCGTGTATCTTCCTTTATATTGTGGGGACCTCCTGGGGTAGGGAAGACCACCCTTGCCAAGATAGTGGCCAATGCATTGAAGACGCCCTTTTATACCCTTTCCGCTGTTAATTGCGGTGTCAAGGATGTGCGCGAAGTGATTGAACGTGCTGAGAAAAATCGCTTTTTCTCGCAACAAAGTCCGATTCTTTTCATAGACGAAATACACCGTTTCTCTAAATCGCAACAGGATTCGTTGCTTGCTGCCGTCGAGAATGGTACTATTACTTTGATTGGAGCAACTACCGAAAATCCTTCGTTTGAAGTGATTCGCCCCTTGCTTTCCAGATGTGCTGTTTATACGCTGAAATCATTGGAAAAGGAGGATTTGATGCAATTGCTCGAACATGCCAAGGTGAATGATGTGATCCTGAGGGAGCGCAATATTGAGGTTAGCGAATTTGAGGCGCTCATCAGATATAGTGGTGGTGATGCACGCAAATTTCTCAATATCCTCGATCTGATGGTTAACGCTACTCCCGAGGGGGAAACTATCTTGATAGACAATAAAAGTATCGCCGAGAAATTGCAAATGAATCCTGCTGCCTATGACAAGGGTGGCGAGATGCACTATGATATCATTTCAGCCTTTATCAAGAGTATTCGAGGCAGCGACCCTGATGCTGCTTTGTATTGGTTGGCGCGTATGATAGAGGGTGGGGAAGACCCTAAATTTATTGCAAGACGGTTGATTATTTCTGCTTCAGAGGACATTGGACTTGCCAATCCTAATGCTCTTCTCCTGGCAAATGCTGCCTTTGATGCTGTGCAAAAGATTGGTTGGCCTGAGGGGCGTATACCATTGGCAGAAGCTACTGTGTATCTGGCTACTTCTGAAAAGAGTAATTCGGCATACAATGGCATCAATCAGGCGTTGGACTATGTGCGCTCTACTGGCAACTTGACTATACCTTTGCACCTGCGCAATGCACCTACACAAATGATGCGTGATATGGGTTATGCCGATGGTTATATTTATCCGCATGACTATCCACAGCATTTTGCTCCACAAGATTATATGCCAAGGGAGGCTCAGGGGATGAAGTTCTGGGTGCCTGCAGACAATCTTAGTGAAGCAAAGGCTGCTCAACGCATGCAAATATTTTGGGGTAAAAATAAATTTAAATTACCTTAGATATTTATTAATATTTTAATATGCAGATTGTTTGTGGTTTATGCAAATTTATATGGAACTCACTTTAACTTATTTTAGATAGTTGTTTAATTTTTATTAAACATAATTCTCATTATGCAAATATATACAAAATTTACATAATTTTGAAATTTAAAATAAAATGATTAGTTTTGCATTATGTTATAAAACTATGTATAAGAATGCCTCAGTTAGAAAAAATTAATATTCAAGATGCGCTTAGCCATAAAATATTTGGAATTATTGGTAAGACGGCGGATGAGATGAACTTGGAGTGTTATGTAGTTGGGGGGTATGTGCGAGATTTATTTTTAGCACGTGAATCCAAGGATATAGATATTGTTGTGGTAGGTAGCGGTATTGCACTTGCTGAAAATATTGCCAAGAAAATTGGTCATGGGGTTACCTTAGCCATTTTTAAGAATTTTGGCACAGCTCAGTTGAAGTGGAAAAACATAGAGATAGAATTTGTTGGGGCACGCAAGGAAAGTTACATGCGTGGTTCTAGGAAGCCTATCGTAGAGAATGGGACACTAAAGGATGATCAAAATCGTAGAGATTTTACAATCAATGCTTTAGCATTGTGCTTGAATAAGGATAGATGGGGAGAACTAATAGATCCCTTTGAAGGTCTACTTGACTTGGAAAATGGTATAATTAGCACTCCACTCGATCCTGACATAACCTTTAGTGATGATCCTTTACGTATGATGCGTTGCATAAGATTTGCGACTCAACTTAACTTTTTTATTGAAGAAGAAACCTTTGCAGCGCTTATACGTAACAAAGAGCGTATTAAGATTATTAGTGCTGAACGTATAGAGGCTGAGTTAAATAAAATTATTGCATGCCCTACCCCATCTCGCGGTTTTGTCGATTTACACAGATGTGGTTTGTTGGAACAAATATTACCAGAAGTTGCGCGTCTTGACAATGTTGAGACACGTTGTGGTCGCTCTCACAAGAATAATTTCTATCATACGCTTGAAGTCCTTGACAATGTTGCTAATTCATCTGATAATATTTGGCTACGATGGGCTGCTGTTTTACATGACATTGGCAAGCCACAATGCAAACGTTGGGAGCCACACATTGGATGGACTTTCCATAATCACAACTTCATTGGTGGAAAAATGATTCAGCCACTATTTCGCCGCATGAAGTTCCCCTTGGGTGACCGAATGAAATATGTTAAAAAATTAGTAGACTTACACATGCGTCCTATTATTATTGCAGATGATATAGTAACAGATAGCGCAATTAGAAGATTACTTTTTGAAGCAGGCGATGATATTGATGATTTGATGACACTGTGTGAAGCAGATATTACAAGTAAGAATGAGATAAAAAAGAAGACCTTCCTAGATAATTTTAAGCTTGTTCGTCAAAAACTTAAAGATATCGAAGAAAAGGACCGCATCCGTAAATTTCAACCTCCCGTAGATGGTGAAGAAATCATGAGAATTTTTAATCTCCCCCCTTGTCGAGAGATCGGTATTCTCAAGAACACATTAAAAGATGCAATTTTAGATGGTATTGTATCTAATGAGCATGACGCTGCTCTTGATTTTATAATGCAAAATGCTGCAAAATTGTTAAATAAAAAGTGATTATTATATGGTTCCAGAAGTTATTGATCAGAACAAGAAAGAATTTATTGCTCTTTGTGAAGAACATATTAAGCGTGATGGACTTGATAAATTATTAAAATACCTTGAAGATAGCGACTTTTACGAAGCACCATCTTCAACACAATTTCACCTCAACGAAAAAGGTGGGCTGTGCAAGCATTCACTAAATGTATTTTATGCAGCTTTGCAAATTTATGAAAACACTATTTTACCAGCTATAAAGTCAGGAAACTCTCCATTCACCGAAGAAATTAGTATGGAAAGCCTTGCAATATCCACACTATTTCATGATCTTTGCAAAACTAAAATTTATCATCAAACAGAAAAATGGAAAAAAGATGCTAATGGACGTTGGGAGTCATACATTGGGTATGAATTGAAAGACGATTTTCCTTTTGGACATGGTGAAAAATCTTGTCTCATGTTAGGATGGTTTATGCGTTTGAGACTTGAAGAACTTCTTGCAATACGTTGGCATATGGGTATGTTTGAAATGACAGAGAATGGCACTTCTACAAAATCTGCCTATAGAACAGCAATGGAAAAATCTCCACTTGTTTCATTGCTACAATGTGCTGATATGATATCTGCCAACTGCCTAGAAAATACTTGTGTTGTAAAATAAAATCAAAACACTTTTAATAATTAATGTTGTATACTCTTCTAGTAGTTTAAAACCAAAATGATATATCCTGAAAATTTTGAAAAAAAAATCGGTTTCAACGAAATCAGGACGCAACTGAAGGGAAGATGTATGTCTGTCCTTGGTACCGAATGGGTAGATAATAAACTTAGATATTCGAAAAACTTCCATGAAATCCACGAAAATATTAGTCTCGTTGAAGAATTTATAAAATTTCTAACTACTGAGGACGATATCTACGAGGAACATTTTTACGATGTGCGCCAGTCATTGCTTCGAATCCTACCAGAGCGTACATATATGGAAGAATTAGAACTATTTGACCTTAAGCGCTCGCTCAAGACTGTGCTGGATCTGGTCAATTTCTTCGCTCCTCCAATTTTTAGTGATAATAAAGTCGAAAATATTGATATATCAGATAGGATTGAAGACGAAACTGATGATTTAGATGATAAAAATAAAGATATAGTTTTCAAAAAGAAAACATCTACACATCAAGAAGATAAAGTCTTAGCACAATATCCTTCGCTCTATAAGATATCTAAAGATATACCTGTTTTTCCAAAAATCATTAATCAAATAGACAATGTGCTTAATAAATATGGAAAAATTAAGGATACAGCGTCACCCGAACTTTTATCAATCCGACATTCCATTGAGGTGACCAGCCGCAGTGTTTCACACACATTACGCAGTATTATCACCGAGGCGCAAAATCAAGGTTATATTGACCGCGATGTCTCACCTACCCTACGTGATGGTCGTTTGGTTGTACCTGTAGCGCCGGCACTCAAACGCAAGATCAAAGGGATTATTCATGACGAGTCTGCTACAGGTAAGACTATCTTTATAGAACCTGCTGCCGTTGTAGAGGCTAATAATCATATCCGTGAACTCAAAGCAGCTGAAAAACGTGAGATTATTAAGATTTTGCAAGTATTATCAGCTTTCATACGTCCTTTTTTAACAGATATTCTTCGCTCACAACAATATCTTGCACACATTGACTATATTAGAGCAGCTAGCCTTTGGTGTAAGGAAAATAATTGTGTTGTGCCCAAAATTGTTAAATACCCTTTTATTGCTTGGCGTGAGGCAATACATCCCCTTCTTAAACAGTCCTTAGAGAAGCACCAAAAGATTATAACACCACTCAACATTAGCTTGCGTGATAAACACAAAATCTTGCTTATCTCAGGTCCTAATGCTGGTGGCAAATCTGTGTGCCTTAAGACCGTTGGCTTGTTACAATATATGCTCCAATGTGGTCTGCCTGTCCCCATTCAAGTAGACTCCACAATGGGAATATTTAACGATATTTTTCTTGATATTGGCGACGAACAGAGTATAGAGGATGATTTGAGTACATATTCAGGACATCTAATTAATATGAAGCAGATGATGAAGAATTGCTCTAACCGTAGCCTTATCTTAGTCGACGAATTTGGAGGAGGCACTGAACCACAAATTGGTGGAGCATTAGCAGAAGCTATACTCAATCGTTTTGTAGATGATGGTGCGTATGGTATAATTACTACGCATTATCAAAATCTGAAAAATTTTGCTCAAAATCATCCTATGGTAGTCAATGGAGCTATGCTCTACGACCGGCACCAAATGAAACCACTTTATATCCTTCAAATCGGTAATCCTGGCAGTTCATTTGCCATTGAAATTGCTAGAAAAATAGGAATACCTGAGGACGTTATTGATTATGCTTCAAACATTGTAGGTAATGAATATATAATGTCTGACAAATATCTACAAGATATTGTACGAGATAAGGTGTATTGGGAAAATAAACGTAAAAATATTCATCAAAAGGAAAAAGAGTTAGATAAATCTATTGCCAATTACCAAGAGGAAATGCAGAGCTTTCAAAGAGAAAGAAAAGCTGTAATGACACGTGCAAAAGAAGAGGCAAAAATGCTACTTAAGGAATCTAATGCACAAATTGAAAATACCATTAGAGAAATCAAGGAAGCACAAGCTGAAAAAGAACGTACAAAAGATGCCAGAAATAAGCTAAATGAATTCAAAACGAAAACTCTAGAAAGTTCTGAAAAATACGATGAAATTGCCAGAAAAATTGCAAAAATTCAAAGAAGGCAAGAACGCAAGAATAATAAAAAGATGAATGAGGCGAACATGGTATCACAAAATCAGCAAGCCTTGCCTGATCGTTCTAAAGGTGATTATGAAGAAACGTGTGTATCTTCTATTCAAACATTTCAAAAGGGAGATTTTGTTCGTATTAAGGGACAAACTGTAGTAGGAACAATCGATGAAATCGGAGAAAAGAATGCTAAAGTACTCTTTGGAGTGATATATACTACCCTTCCACTTAATAAAATAGAAAAGGTATCCAAACCCAAAGAAGAAAACTGTATGAAAACTGCTACTTTTGTAAGCAAAGAAACCACAGATGCTATGCGTGAAAAAAAATTACACTTTCACCCTGAAATAGACATACGTGGTATGCGAGTGAATGATGCAATGACAGCTATAGCTTATTTTATAGATGATGCAATACTTTGTGAACAAAGCCAAGTAAGAATACTACATGGCACTGGTACTGGCGCACTAAGAGAAATTACCAGACAATATCTATCGACCATCGATGGAATAAAAAAATATCACGATGAACACGTACAATTTGGTGGTGCGGGAATCACGGTTGTAAAACTAAAATAACAGCGATAATTACGTGTTGACTTCAAAAAAACATAAATAATGATCTCAAAAAACAAGCAAAAGTTTATCAAGTCACTTAGTTCTAAAAAAAATAGAGATATAGAACGGCTATTTATAGCAGAGGGACCCAAAGTCGTGAGCGATTTGATAGGACATTACCCATGTATCATCCTTGCAGCTACAGCTGAATTTCTGAGAACACATCCGCATATAACAGCTAAAGAAGTTATCGAGATTTCACAAAAAGAATTGGAGCAGATGTCTCTGCTGAAAGCTCCAAGAGAGGTTATCGCTGTTTTTTCACAACAAAGATTTGAACAAATAAGTGAACCTGACTACAAGAAGGATTTAGTGTTAGTGCTTGATGATATTCAAGATCCAGGCAATCTAGGCACCATAATTCGTGTGGCTGATTGGTATGGCATCAGTCACGTTATATGTTCACCACACACTGCAGATGTTTTTTCATCAAAGGTTGTGCAGGCTACAATGGGCGCTTTGGCTAGGGTTAATGTGTCATATATGCCGATATTAGAGCTGCTTAAAGGTGTTGATAAAAGTGTTCCTATATATGGGACATTTCTCGATGGAGATAATATATATAACACAGATATCACTCCTTGTGGTATTATCGTAATGGGGAATGAAGGGAATGGAATAACCAATGAAGTAAGGGCAGTAATTAACAAGCGGCTCTATTTGCCTGGATATCCCAAAGATGTGAAATCAAGCGAAAGCCTTAATGTGGCGATTGCGACAGCAATTACCTGTGCTGAATTTCGTCGTAGGTATCAAGAATAAAATATATTTTCATCAAACTTTTGTGTTTAAATTTTACGGAGTTTTGATATAGGTGTAAAATCAAATCAGAAAACCTTTATACCTTTATCATAAAATTTCTATCAATTGTGTCACAAAACATGCTAAATGCCTAATATATGATTAATTATGATTTAAGTAAGATAAAAGCTATTGCTTTTGACGTGGATGGTGTACTGAGTACAAATAATATATTACTAATAGGTGATGGTAGAACACCATGCCGCACTGCTAATATTAAGGATGGATATGCTATACAATTAGCTGTAAAGTGCGGAATTCAATTGGCTATCATTACAGGTGGCAAAAGCGAAGAGGTGAGACAACGCTATTTAGGTCTAGGGGTACAAAATGTTTTTCTAGGTGTATCAAAAAAAATTGAATGTTTTAAAGATTGGCTCAACACAAATCATTTACGTAGTGATGAAGTGTTATATATGGGAGATGATATTCCCGACTACGAAGTTCTGAAAGCTTGTGGATGTCCCTGTTGCCCTGCTGACGCAGCTGAAGAAATAAAGGAGATATGTTTATATGTAAGCAATAAAGCAGGTGGTGATGGCTGTGGAAGAGATGTGATTGAGCAAATTCTCAAAGCACAAGGTATGTGGATGGTTAATTCCGATGCCTTTGGTTGGTAAATATTGAGATTGCATTGGTATTTGTCTGTCAAAACGAGTTCAGATTGTTATTAAACTTTCTATTTAATGAAACAATTAATCTGATTATTAATCAAAGTAATATGTTGGAAAACTTAAATAAATATAATATTATTCTTGCTAGCGCAAGTCCGCGCCGACGAGAATTACTTCGGCAGATTGGCTTAAGTTTTAGTATAAAAACATGCAAATGCATTGATGAATCATATCCTGACGGTCTTGGAGGTGAAGATATTGCTAAATATATATCATCAAAAAAAGCGAACTTTTATCTACAACAATTATCGTATGATGATCTTATGATCACAGCCGATACTATAGTCTATGCTGACGGACGCATATATGGCAAACCAATAGACCGCAATGATGCCCTAAATATGCTTAAAAGTTTATCTGGTAGATCACATAAGGTTATTACGGGCGTGACAATTGCTACAAAAGAGAAGTGTGAAACCTTTTCAGAGTGTAGTAATGTAACATTCTCCGAACTCAGTGAGGCTGAGATAGCATATTATGTTGATACTTATAATCCCATGGATAAAGCTGGAGCCTATGGTATTCAGGAGTGGATAGGCATGGTGGGTATAAAACATTTAGATGGTTGTTTTTTTAATGTAATGGGACTTCCTCTACATACTCTATACCAATATCTTAAGAAATTTTGAGTTGCAAATATTATAAAAATAAACTATACAAAACAATCAAAACATATGAATGTAGGAGACAGAATCCCAGAAGTTCTTGGCTTTGATCAAGATGGTAACAAAATCAAATCAAGTGATTATCGCGGCAAGCGTATCATTTTATATAGTTATCCACGAGCTAACACAAGCGGTTGTACAGCAGAAGCCTGTTCTTTACAGGCGTACAAAGAAGAACTATTAAAAACCGGTTATGAGATTATCGGTGTTAGCAAAGATAAAATAAGTACTCAGAAGAATTTTGCTACATCAAATGGCATTACATTCCCTTTAATATCTGATCCCGAAGCAATCCTGCAACAAGCGCTGGGGTGCTGGGGTGAAAAGGTGGCTTGTGGTCGTCGAACCATTGGTACATTGCGTACCACATATTTAGTAGACGAGGAGGGTATTGTACAATATATTTTTCTACCTAAGGAAATCAAAACAAAGATTCATGCAGAACAAATCCTAAAGGTAATCACCGAGAAGTTATAAATTATGTAAATCCAACCAACAAATACACAATAAATTAATTTTGCGACGTCTCGTATAAAAAAAGCCTAACTTTTTTCAAAAAAGGTCTTGTTAAATTTCAAAAAGGTCTTGACTTTTTTAAAGTTCCTTTTGTCTATTCTTTCAAGATTATAGCAAAAGTTAATATTAATCTACAAATAAATCTTGGTGGTATAGGGAAAAAAAACTAATTTTGCAAGCAATTATAAACTTACAGCGCTTATTCCACTCGGAAAATGCGAAATTTAACCTATTATACTGAAATAATGAAAAATTCTAAAGAACTCATGAATCGCGTTGCCGACAACATCAGAGTGTTGGCTGTCTCTATGGTTGAAAAAGCCAAGTCAGGTCACCCTGGTGGTGCTATGGGTGGTGCCGATTTTATTAATGTTCTTTACTCTGAATTTTTGACATTCGATCCAGAATGTCCTACTTGGGAATGTCGTGACCGATTCTTTCTTGATCCTGGTCACATGTCGCCAATGCTTTATGCTCAATTGGCTTTGATTGGTAACTTTTCTATTGAAGAATTAAAACAATTCCGTCAATGGGGTTCACCAACGCCTGGCCATCCAGAGAAAAATTTTGAGAGAGGTATTGAAAATACAAGTGGTCCTCTTGGTCAAGGTCACACCTATGCTGTAGGTGCTGCAATTGCGGCTAAAGCATTGTATGCAAGAACTGGCAATCCTGGGTTCAATAAGGAAAAAATTTATGCTTATATCTCGGATGGCGGGGTACAAGAAGAAATTAGTCAAGGCGCTGGTCGTATTGCTGGTCACTTGGGTTTGAACAACCTCATCATGTTCTTCGACGCCAATGCTATCCAACTTTCTACTCCCACAGCTGACGTCATCTCGGAAGACACAGCAGCGAAGTATCGCGCTTGGAACTGGAACGTGATGGAAATCGATGGTAACGACGTAGACCAAATCCGCGAAGCATTGGCTACAGCTAATCAAGAAACTAGTCGTCCTACACTCATCATCGGTCACTGCGTGATGGGCAAGGGTGCTAGAAAAGCTGACAATTCTTCATACGAATGTAACTGTGCTACACACGGTGCTCCTCTCGGTGGAGACGCTTATATTAATACTGTGAAGAACCTTGGCGCAGATCCCGAAAATCCATTCGTGATTTGGGAAGAAACTGCTCAGCTCTACGAAAATAGAAAAGCAGAGCTCAAGACTATCGTAGCAGAAAGAAGAAAAGAAGAAGCAGAATGGTTTGCTGCTAACCCTGAAAAGGCTGAAATGCTGAAGAACTGGTGGGAAAACAAATTGCCTGAATTGCCATGGGACAAAATCGAACAAAAGCCTAATAGTCCAACACGTAATGCTTCTGCTGCATGTCTCTCTATGCTTTCAGAGCATGTTGGCAATATGATTGTGTCTAGCGCAGACCTCTGTAACTCTGATAAGACTGATGGCTTCTTAAAACATACAACAGTTATTACACGAGATAATTTTGGTGGAGGTTTCTTTCAAGCGGGTGTGTCTGAATTGACAATGGCTTGTGTATGTATAGGTATGACACTGCATGGTGGTATCTTGACTGCTATGGGTACATTCTTCGTATTCTCTGACTATATGAAACCTGCGATTCGTATGGCTGCATTAATGGAACTTCCTGTGAAGTTTGTATGGAGCCACGATGCATTCCGTGTTGGGGAAGATGGACCCACACATGAACCAGTAGAACAAGAGGCGCAAATCCGTTTGATGGAAAAATTGAAAAATCACAGTGGTAATGATGCTGTCCGAGTATTCCGCCCATGTGATGTTCATGCAACAACTGAATGCTGGCGCTTGGCTATGGAAAATATGAATACGCCTACAGCGCTAATCTTTAGCCGTCAAAACGTAAAGGATATCCCTGGCACTCCAGACTATAAAGGTGTAGAAAAGGGAGCATATATAGTTCTGCCAGAGGAAAATCCTGATGTTATCCTTGTTGCCTCAGGGTCTGAAGTAAGTACTTTGGTTGAAACAGCTGAATTGCTTAAAGCTGATGGAGTGAAATCAAGGGTGATTAGCTGTCCAAGTGAAGGCCTCTTCAGAAGACAAGACAAAGAATACCAAGAGACACTACTTCCCGGTAATACAAAAATCTTTGGTTTAACAGCAGGTTTGCCTGTAACGTTTGAAGGCTTAGTTGGACCCAATGGAAAGGTTTATGGCTTAGAAAGTTTTGGTTTTTCTGCTCCATTTACTGTGCTCGATGAAAAGTTGGGTTATACTCCACAAAATATCTTTAGAGAAGTTAAAAAGTTTTTGGCTGAATAACATATAAATTGCATTATTACCACAATGAACGTATCTCCAATCGGACTAGCAAGTGACCATGCAGGATATGAACTTAAGGAATTTGTAAAACAATTCCTGCAAAGCAAGAATATCCCATTTATTGATTATGGTACACATTCTACAGATAGTTGTGATTATCCCGAGTTTGCCCATGCCCTAGCAAATGGAATGTTTTCAGGTGAAGTGAACCGAGGTATAGCAGTATGCGGTAGCGGTGAAGGTATATCTATGACACTCAACAAGCACCAACACGTCAGAGCAGCACTTGTGTGGACTGCTGAGATTGCTGGTCTAACACGTCAACACAACGATGCTAATGTTTTAGTGATGCCAGGTCGATTTATTACTACTCAAGAAGCTGAGGAAATAATGGAAAAGTTCCTTACAACTGAATTTGAAGGTGGTAGACATGTCGCAAGAGTCGAAAAAATACCTGTAAAAGCATAAAAAAATGAGATAAGATTTCTTCAAACCAATTGAAAATAATATCTTTGCACCTGTTTTTGAACAATTCACATAACACAACACTAAAATTATACTAAAATGACTAAAGCAGAAATTGTTTCTGACATTGCTAAAAAAACAGGTATTGATAAGACTACAGTGCTAAATACCGTTGAAGCTTTCATGAGCTCAGTGAAAGAATCACTTGCTAATGAAGAAAACGTATACTTGAGAGGTTTTGGTAGCTTTATCTTGAAGAAGCGCGCACAAAAGACAGCTCGCAACATCTCTAAGAACACTACTATCATCATCCCTGAGCACAACATCCCAGCATTCAAGCCTGCTAAGACTTTTATGCATGAAATTAGCAAACAAAAATAAATTTATTAATTAACCGGTTATAAAAAATTACAATTATGCCTAACGGAAAGAAGAAGAAAAGACATAAAATGTCTACTCACAAGCGTAAAAAAAGACTGAGAAAGAATCGTCACAAAAGCAAGTAATCCTTGCGTGTAGCTTTCTGTTAACATGTGTCAATACACTGAAATGTACACTCAAGTACGCAGGTGCATTGGCACATTATTTTTACACAGAATATATAAAATAATGTTATATCAATATGACAAGCGAAGTAATTATTGATGTTCAACCCAAAGATGTATCCATCGCCCTACTAGAAGACAAAAGACTTGTTGAATTCCAACAAGAAGGACGATCGGAGCATTTTTCTGTTGGCAACATTTACTATGCCAAAGTCCGCAAGATGATGCCTGGACTCAATGCGTGCTTCGTGAATGTCGGATATGAACGTGATGCTTTTCTACATTATCTAGATCTGGGTACTAGTTTTAATGCCTTAGATAAGTACCTTGCCCTTGTTTGTGATGGCAAAAGAAATGTCTCACTCTCTAAATGCAATGGACAACCTTTGCTCGAAAAAGAAGGAAGTATTCAAAACACACTAAAGCAAGGCCAAGAAATTTTAGTACAGATCGTTAAGGAACCAATTTCGACAAAAGGTCCAAGACTAACTTGCGAAATATCATTTGCAGGAAGATATTTAGTACTAGTCCCTTTTTGCGATAAGGTTTCAGTTTCATCCAAAATCAAAAGTAATGCAGAGCGCAACCGGCTCAAGCAACTAGTGCAAAGCATAAAACCCAGCGGAATGGGTGTAATAATACGCACTGTTGCAGAGGGGAAAAGAGTTGCCGAACTGGATACTGAACTGAAAGTCCTACAAAGTCGTTGGGAAAGTACAATTGCAAAAGTAGTCAAATCTCGACAAGATTCAAAAGACAACGCCCTACCTCAACTATGCTATGAAGAAACCAGCAGAACTGTTGGTATGCTGCGTGATTTATTTAACCCTTCATACGAGAATATTTACGTAAATGACGAAGTTATCTTTAATGAGGTAAAAGATTACGTCACACTCATTGCACCAGAATGTCGAGATATTGTAAAACTATACAACGGCAATGTGCCCATCTTTGACAATTTCTCGGTAACCAAGCAGATTAAAACAAGTTTGGGACGCACTGTTACTTTCAAAAAAGGTGCCTACATGATTATTGAGCACACAGAAGCTTTGCATGTTGTTGATATCAATAGTGGTAACCGGTCAAAATCACCTGAAGGACAAGAGGTTAATGCTTTAGACGTTAACCTTGATGCTGCAGATGAATTGGCTAGACAACTTAGGTTACGTGATATGGGTGGTATTATTGTTGTAGATTTCATTGATATGGGGATGGCTGAAAACCGTCAAAAGTTGTACGAACGCATGGTTGAGAATATGAAGAAAGATCGTGCTAAACACAATATTCTACCCCTGTCGAAATTTGGTTTGATGCAAATCACTCGACAACGTGTTAGGCCTGCAATGGACGTAGTTGTTGAAGAAAGTTGTCCTACATGTCGAGGCAAAGGTATAATCAGACCCAGTATTTTATTTACAGATTCCCTGGAAAATAAAATTAAAAAATTAGCAAAAGAATTTAGCATCAAAAATATTCGTCTTCATGTGCATCCATTTGTAGAAGCCTACATCTGTAAAGGATTTTTCTCAATTAAAAGAAAATGGCAAATGAAATATGGATTTAGTATCAAAATCATCCCAAATCAAAAACTATCCTATCTAGAATACCAATTCTATGATAAAAATGGGAAAGAAATTGATATGAAAGATCAAAAAGAAATGCAATAAGTTTGT
>JAZQSL010000017.1:0-38611 GCA_045630125.1 Alloprevotella sp.
ACAAACCCTAACCTTTTTCAAAAAAACCTTAACCTTTTTCAAATTCCTCGGCGGTTTTTTTCAAAAAGGTCTAAGTTTTTTTTTTCAGAGCGTAATCTAGTATGTAAATAGTAAAGAACGATTGCTTTTAATCTTACACAGAAAATAAATTCAACCAAGTATAGGATATTAGATAATATTCACTATCTTTACGGCAATTTTGAACAATAATATATAATATGAGACGTCAACTACATCTACTGATCACATTGCTCGCCGTATGGGTGGGTATGAGTACTACGTCTGCCGTGGCTTTCAACACGTCTGCTGAAATGATGCAGATATTCAGGATAGCCAGCGTCACAGACGGCAGGTATTTGTCCAATGGCAACAATCTGGACAATGATGCACGCATCGTCCTGGAAAATCTGGACACCGAGAGTAAAGGACAAGAATGGGCACTATATCCCACAGACAGACAGGGAATATATGTGCTGGTGAATCCCACCTCAAAGAAAGCCATCGATATGGCGCCCACACTGGGCTATCCCGTGCAATGGACCTTTGAAGCGGCTAATCTGAACCCCAACCAATTGTTCCGCCTTGTGCAAAAGGGAGAGAATGTGTACCAACTGGTCAACTCTGCCAATTCGTACCAATGTCTGGGCGTGGCAAATGGCAAAGTCACCGTGACTAATGTTTCCTCGGGCAACGATGTGCTGTTCCGATTTGAAGACACTGGCAGATACGTCGTATCGCCACCAGCTGTGGGTAAAAGTTATGTATTTCAAAATGTAGCGACAAAGCAAGTGATCGCAGCACCAGCGGGTGCTAAGTTGGAGACAAACCTCTACTCGCAAAACTACAGAGAAGGAGATCAGATGCAAATCTGGAGTCTATACAATGGTAACAATGGTATCATCTTCACATTGGGCAGCCTCAACCTGTCGATGGACCTTTGCCTAAACCATAGTTTGGAGCCTTTGCTCTACACTACGGACCGCGCCAACTACAATCAAAACCTGTATTTCGAAGAAACCCCAGAGGGTGCATATCGTATATATGGTATATATAAAAATGTGAAATACTATCTGCGCTCAGTGGCTAATAGCAAGATTGCTGTGACCACTGATATTGCTGACGATGATACAAAATTTATCCCCATCCCCGTACGTGCATCGATGACTACGGTGTGGGAAGATCAAACCTTCTTCGAGGAAAACAAAGAAGCGGCTCATGCTACTTTCATCCCCTACTCTACCACTGAATCTATGCAGAGTGATGTCAACTATGACCTGCCATGGCTGACTCCAGAAAAGGCTGATTATTTGAGTCTGAATGGTACTTGGAATTTTAACTTTGTGACTGAGCCTTTGCTGAGACCAGGCGAAGCTGAATTCTGGGGCGACAATGCCGACGTGAGCGGTTGGGACAAGATCGAAGTACCCTCGTGCTGGGAGATGAAGGGTTATGACTTGCCTCTGTATGTCAATGTGGAATATGCCTTTGTCAACAATCCGCCCTATATTGAAAATAAGGTGGATGGTGTGGGCGGCAATCCCGTTGGTTCATATCGCAGAGATTTCACTTTGCCACAAGGTTGGGACAGCAAGAATGTGTTCCTGCACTTCGACGGATTGTATAGTGCAGCATTTGTGTGGGTGAATGGCAAATACGTAGGCTATACTCAAGGTGGTAACACTGACCACGAATTCGATATCAGCGGACACGTCAGAACGGGCAACAACAACGTCTGTGTACAGGTGTTCAGATGGAGCGACGCTTCGTATCTCGAAGGTCAGGATATGTTCCACATGAGTGGTTTGCACCGCGATGTTTATCTCTATGCTACCCCCAAGACATTCGTGCGCGACCATTATATCACGAGCGAACTGAACTCTACATTTGATGGTGGAAAGATGAATGTGGCATTTGAACTGAGCAAACGTGAGGATGGCACACCAGAAAAACAGATCGAAACTAAACTGCTTGCTCCCGATGGCACTGTGGTAGCTACAAATACGACAAAAGTAACCTTCAGTACTTGGGAAGAAAGTAAGAATATCGACGTGACTTTCGACAATCTGTCGCAACTGAAGATGTGGTCGAGCGAGAAGCCCAATCTGTACACCGTGGTAGTGGCACAAAAAAATGCTGCTGGCGAAGAAGAAATGATATTTTCTACTAAATACGGTTTCAGAAAAGTGGAAATCGCAGGAGGTATCGTAAAAATCAATGGCCAGCGCGTCTACTTCAAGGGCGTAAATACGCAGGACACCCATCCTCTGTATGGCCGTTCGATCGACGTAGCCACTATGCTGAAAGATATCGAACTGATGAAACAAAGCAACGTCAATACGGTACGAACAAGCCACTATCCAAGACAAGCCAAGATGTACGCCATGTTTGACCACTATGGTTTGTACGTGATGGACGAGGCCGATGTGGAATGCCACAAGAGCTGGTCTGACAAGGGCCGAAATAGCATCTCGAACGACCCCACATGGCAAGCACAATACGTAGACCGCACCGTGCGAATGGTATACAGAGACCGCAATCACCCATCCGTGGTATTTTGGTCTTTGGGCAACGAATCGGGTGTCGGCGTCAACTTTGATGCTACCTACAAAGCAATACAAAGTCTGGACGGCAGACCTATCCACTACGAAGGTTACTCCAACGACAACTCTGCAGCAAATACAGACTTTGATTCGAAGATGTATCCCGACCTGAACTATACACGTGCACACTGTAGCTACAGTATCGGCGCCGAACCTTTCTTCCTGTGTGAATATGCTCATGCTATGGGTAATGCTGTGGGCAACCTGCAAGACTATTGGAACATCATCGAAGATAGCAATTATGGTATCGGTGGTTGTATCTGGGACTGGGTGGACCAATCTATTTATGACCCTCAAGATATCAAAAACGACAACTTGGTGAAAAATGGTTTCCCAACCTATCACACTGGATACGACTATCCAGGTCCACATCAAGGCAACTTCTGCAACAACGGTATCATCACTGCCGACAGAGCATGGACGTCCAAACTGACAGAAGTAAAAAAGGTGTACCAATATGCAGCCTTTACCTACAACAAGGCGAACCAAACCTTGAGTGTGAAGAATAAATACAACTTTACAAATCTCAACGAATTCACACTGCGCTACACCCTGTTGTGCAATGGCGAACCTATAGAAACAAAGGAACAGGCTATGCCTTCGGTCACACCTGGCAACACAGCAGAAATCCCCGTCGCCCTGACTGAACAGATAGAAAGCGGCAAGGAATATGCGCTCAATGTAGAATTGCTGAAAAACGAAAAAGAAATCTGGTGCGACAGCAAATACAATATCGCTACCGAACAATTTGTCATACAAGAAAGAGGTGCACTACCTGCTGTTGAAAATAGTGGCGAAGAGTTAACATTGACTACAACGGGTGGTTATACAGTGAGCAATGGTAATATTACGTTCAAACTGGATGCCCAAGGCTTCGTCAAAGAGTGGATCTCGGGCGGTGTCACTGTGATGCAAAATGATGGCAATTACCCCATCTATAGTAATATCAGATGGATTGAAAACGAAAGTCCCTATGGCAACCACAATTTTGGCGACAATAGCACAAGCATCAAATCGGCATCGGTTGACGCATCGTTGGCTAGCGATAAGAAATCGTGCACAATCAACGTGAGCGTATCTCATCAGAGCTGTCCATACAATGTGCAATACACTGTTTATGCTTCGGGCGTGGTAGACATGAAGGTGTCATACAATCCCAACTCCGGACTGCGCCGTATCGGTATGGATATGATTTTCCCTGCTGGATTTGAAGATGTAGAATACTACGCCAAAGGGCCTTGGGAAAACTATGTTGACAGACAGACTGGTTCATATTTGGGCAGATATACTACGACCGTAGACGATATGTTTGAAATGTATGCTCACCCACAATCTCATGGTAACAGAATGGGATTGAGAGAGGTCAAGATGATCAATCCCAACACTGGCGAAGGCATTAAGGTGGAGACAGAAGGTCAAGTATCCTTCTCGCTCTCACACTACGATCAAAAACAATACCTTGTACCTGAACTACACCCTTGGGATTTGGTGAAAGATGACGTTGTTTATGCAACATTCGACTACATGCAGCGCGGATTGGGCAATGGTAGTTGCGGCCCAGGTACGGAATATCAGTACCAATGTCCATACAGCACCACATGCACTCACACCCTGCGCTTCAGCACAATGACAAATGTCAATACAGCTATTGCACAAACTGGCGTCGACGGATGCAAAGTGAAATATGACACCGCGTCGGAGACACTCCGATTAAGCCAATTACCACAGCATGCAGATGTCACCATCGTCAATCTTGGCGGTGTAGTCGTTGGCCATACCATTGCAACAACAGGCCAAGCAGCTATTGCCATGAATGGCTGCCCACGCGGTTCGTACCTTGTTGTAATAAAAACAAACGAAGGACAACGTACACACAAATTCTTGAAATGGTAAAATAGACGAATAGCCCTAAAACAACGAAACCCCGAGACTTAAACCATCTCGGGGTTTCATATTATATTAATGTGAGAAGTGATTCCACATGCTACTCACGTTCCTTTCACACTTATCGTTTTAGAGATTCTCCCTTTTATATTACGCACTTTTGCTGGACCTATGATTGAGGCAAATGTGTCTCAAAAAATATTTCATCATTTGAGACTTTTTTCTCATCCCATGATTTTTTTCTCATCCCATGAGAATTTTGTATCATCCTATGAAATTTTTGTCTCATCCTATGAGATTTTTTTGAGACAAGCATGGGATTCTAAAAAATCTGTGAACTAACGATTTGAGTAGCGGATTCATGACAAGCATGAAATGAAAGATTGTTTGCCCAATAATGATGTAAAATTTAAAAAGCAATACATCCTAAAGCAGGTGACCCATGCTTTAGGATGCATTAATTATCTAATAAATCAACGTATATCACTTATCTGTCGCACGTCGCATATTTTATCAGCACTCTTCCCAAACGATATAACGAGGACGCTGTTTGACTTCCGAATAAATCTTACCGACATAGATGCCTATCACACCAAGCGAAGTGAGCATCGCGCCGCCGACAAACCAAATGGAGATGAGCAACGAGGTCCAGCCAGGGAGCGTATTGCCCAAGGCATGCTGTACCAATGCATAGACAACTGCAGCAATAGCCAATAGAATGATAAGCAACCCTATCCATACAATCAACGAGAGCGGACGTACGGAGAAAGAAGTGATACCATCGAGGGCAAAGGCAAGCATTTTGCGCAAAGGATATTTTGATTCGCCTGCAAAACGTTCACCACGATCATAAAGCACCGTATCTTCGGCAAATCCAAGTGTGCGCACCATACCACGAAGGAAGGTGTTGCGCTCGGGATAAGTCATCAAGGCAGCAAGCGCACGACGGCTCATCAGGCGGAAGTCTGCATGATTGTAAACGACATCGCCGCCCAATTTGCGTAAAAGACGATAAAACATTTGCGCACTATGCTTCTTGAAGAATGTATCTGTCGGGCGATCTCGGCGAACACCATACACAATATCTACCCCACTCTGCCAGCGTTGTACCATTTGCAGGATTACATCGACATCGTCTTGCAGGTCAGCGTCAATAGACACCGCAGCCTCGGCATGATGTGCAGCCCATTCAAGACCAGCCCAAAGTGCGTGCTGATGTCCGCAATTGTGCGACAGCCTCAAACCATGTGAAGCCTTGTCCTGACTGGCAAATTCGCTAATCATCTGCCAGGTGGCATCGCGACTACCATCGTCTACATAAAGCAAGTGGGCAGACAGACACAAATGCTCCTGCTCAATACGCCGACACACTGCCGTCAAACGAGCGTGGGTTTCGCGTAGCACAGCCTCCTCGTTGTAACAAGGTACAACGATCACGACATTCTGACGTGCGGTAGAATCTTTTTCCATACTTATATAGTTTATCGCGGACAAAAGTAATAAAAAAACAGAAAGTACACTGCAATCATTAGAATATTTGAAATGGAAAGAAAGCAAAGTTTAGACTATTACAACTTACTTTACTAAAAAGTGAAACAAAATGTGAAAAACTTGAGCTTTGATGCCACTTAAATTGTATTTTTGCAGATGAAAGGGAATAGGCGGCTTTACGAAACACTGTTTGAAGGATTTGTGAGCCCATCTTTCCATTTTTCAACAAGTTCAAGTCAATCATACACATTATATAATATGTCGCACCTCAGATTTAAAGTTGTAGAAGAAGCATTCAAGAAGCGTCCCACGTTCGTAGCCCCCTCTACAGAAAGGCCTTCAGCTTATTTTGGTAAGTACGTATTCAACAAGGAAAAGATGAATCGCTATCTTTCCGCGGATACCTACGAAAAACTCACCAAAGCCGTAGAACAAGGCGCACCTTTGACCATGGACGTAGCAGACGAAGTGGCAAAGGGCATGAAACAATGGGCGATGGATATGGGGGCGACACACTGCACACACTGGTTTCAGCCCTTGACAGAAGGTACGGCAGAAAAGCACGACGCTTTTGTGGAGCATGACGGCGAAGGCGGAATGATAGAACATTTCTCTGGCAAACAATTGATACAACAAGAGCCCGATGCTTCAAGCTTCCCCAATGGTGGTATTCGCTCTACTTTTGAAGCACGTGGTTATTCGGCATGGGACCCCTCGTCGCCAGTATTTATCATCGGCGATACACTGATGATCCCTACAGTCTTCATTGCCTACACTGGTGAAGCACTCGACTACAAAGCACCTCTGAAGAAATCGCTCGGTGCTATTGACACTGCAGCAACAGCCGTCGCACAATTGTTTGACGAAAAGGTGACACGTGTCACCACCAACTTGGGATGGGAACAAGAGTACTTCCTCGTAGATGAAGGTCTCTATGCCGCTCGCCCCGACCTACTGCTGACAGGTCGCACACTGATGGGGCATGAAAGTAGCAAAAACCAACAGATGGATGACCATTATTTTGGTGCCATTCCCGAGCGCGTAGGCGAATTTATGAAAGAACTCGAAATCCGTTCGCTTGAACTTGGTATTCCCTGCAAAACACGTCACAACGAGGTTGCACCCAACCAATTCGAATTGGCGCCGATCTATGAAGAATGCAATTTGGCCATTGACCACAACATGCTCTTCATGATGATCATGCGCAATGTGGCACGCAAGCATGGTTTCCGTTGTCTGCTCCACGAAAAGCCTTTTGCTGGCATCAATGGTTCGGGTAAACACAACAACTGGAGCTTGACCACCGACACAGGCACACTATTGCATGCACCGGGTAAAACTCCCGAGGAGAATTTGCGCTTTGTAACATTCATCGTTGAAACTTTAATGGGAGTTTATCGTCATAACGGACTGCTGAAAGCTTCTATCATGAGCGCTACGAATGCGCACCGTTTGGGCGGCGGAGAAGCGCCACCAGCAATCATCTCAAGTTTCCTGGGTGAACAAATCAGCAAACTTTTGAACGAAATCGAGGGTTCGCATGATAACCAGCATTTGACACTGGACAGCAAGCATGGCGTGCAACTGGATATCCCCCAAATCCCCGAATTGATGGTGGACAATACCGACCGCAACCGCACCTCACCATTTGCGTTCACTGGTAACAGATTCGAATTCCGCGCAGTCGGTTCTAGCGCCAATTGCGCAAGTGCAATGATAGCCCTCAATACCGCCGTGGCAGAAGCATTGACCAACTTCCGCAAACGCGTAGATGAACGTATGGCTAATGGAATGAACAAGACAGAGGCTATTCTCGAAGTCTTGCGCGAAGACATCCGTACCTGTCGCCCAATCCACTTTGATGGCAATGGTTATAGTGAGGAGTGGCAAGAAGAAGCATGCCGCCGCGGCCTTGACTGCGAAACCTCAGCACCAATAGTTTTCGACAGATATCTGGACAACCAAACCATCGAAATGTTTGAAAACATGAAGGTGATGAATCGTCACGAACTCGAGGCACGCAATGAGATCAAGTGGGAAACTTATTTTAAGAAAATACAAATCGAAAGTCGCGTATTGGGCGACCTATGCATGAACCACATTATCCCCGTTGCTACGAAATATCAAACCCTACTGGCTACCAACGTGCACAAGATGCAATGCGCATTTGACGACGCCGAGTTGATCGAGCAATTGACTTGCTACAATATAGATTTGATTAAGAAGATCAATAAGCACACTAAATTCATTGCCGAGGCTGTAGACGAAATGGTGGAAAAGCGCAAGGAGGTCAACCAAATTCAAAACGTGAGAAGCAAAGCCATCGCCTACCACGACGAAGTAGCGCCCTACCTTGAAAGCATACGTTTCCATATCGACCGCCTGGAATTAATTGTAGAGGATGACATGTGGACATTGCCTAAGTATCGTGAACTTTTGTTTATCCGATAAGATGTATATTTTTTCTCTACATTTGACATTACATTAATTCATACCAGGGAGATGATACGTATTGCAGGTATTCGTCTCCCTTTTGCTTTATTCAACACCCCTATCCTTCTACACTCAAGTGAAGTCTTTCTCTCGCCATATCCTGCTACTTTCAGCCTTTTGCTTCGCTTTGTTAGCGCAAGCTCAAGTGCCGTCCTCACAGCGTGAACTATTCATGTCGTGGGAGGATTTCGTGGAAGATTACTATCAAAGCCACTTGAATACTATGAACGAAGAAGGAGATGCAAGTGTTGTCTCTGCACAATCTGCACTTTTAGCCGATTTAGAAATCCTTTATCACAACCCGATAAATATTAATATAGCGACGCGCGAACAAATCCTGCAACTGCCGTTCATTAGTGATGCGCAAGCAGATTCTTTGTTGCTCTACCGCCAGCAACGCCGCGTATTTCGCACCCTTGGTGAACTACAGGTTATCTCGGGCATTGACTACACCACACGTTGCCAACTTTCACTTTTCACTTATGTCGGCGATACTATTCGTCGCAAAACGCCACTGAAACATATCATAGGACGTGGCAAACACGAACTTTACAACACACTTCACATACCTTTATATAAAAGAGCGGGATATACTTCACCCAACCCCTATGCTCAATATTTGGGCAATAGATTGAGTCACACACTTCGTTATCGCTACCATCATCACGAAGGCGTATCTTATGGCCTAACTTTGCAAAAGGACAATGGAGAACCCGTCGCCAAGCAAGGCTTCTACCCCTACGATTATATCTCTGCCTATGCGCAGGTCGAAGGATTTATCCCCAACGTTTCACTCCTGGCGGGAGATTTCGAAGTCAACTGGGGCAGTGGACTTTTGATCGGCAATAATTATTTCAACAGTGCCAAAAGTGCAATTACTCTCGTCCCAAAGAATAAGTCCGTTCTGCGACCACATACGTCCTCTGCTGAAAGTGGTTTTATGCGAGGTATAGCTTCTTCTATACGTTGGAAGCGCGATTGGGAAACGATGGTTTTTCTGTCGTATGATAAGATTGATGCTACACTGAAGTATGACACAGTAACTTCATTCAAGACGGACGGCCTACACCGCAATTTCAACGAAATCGGCAAACGCAGAACGGTCGGACAATTCGTTGCTGGCACACGTACATCCTTTCGCCAAAGCCATTGGCAAGTCGGAGCGAATGGTTATTATGCTCACTACGACAAAATGATCTACCCCACGATGAAAGCCTACAACAAATATTATCTACGGGGTAAAAATGTAGGTGGCTTAAGCGTAGATGGAGCATGGCGAAACAAATATTTGACTTATCAAGGTGAATTGGCGATAGACGATGGCGCTCACTTGGCAACCACACACCTACTGCAAGGCAAGCCCTTCTCTTCGCTCACGCTCACTATGCAAGGACGCTATTTTTCTCCGCGCTACGTTTCACCATTTGCAGAAACGCTACAATCTGGTAGCCGTGTGCAAAATGAGACGGGCATCCTATTGGGAGCAAAATACCAAGTCAATTCACGACTGACCACTACAGCCTATGCAGATTGGTGCTATCACCCACGCCCAATGTATCGTGCCGATTATTCCTCTCAACGTTTCAAATGCGAGGCTGAAGGGATCTATTTGCTCAACGAAAATGTAAACCTACAACTCTCCTACCGATTTAACACTAAACAACAGAATGTGACAGGTTATGACTTGATGGAATACATAGGCCGCCACCAAGTGCAGTTTTCATCAGCTTACAAGCAGGAAAAGTTTCAAGTCAACGCCTCCACTAGTTTTGTTGTAGCCACGACACAAACCACCTCGCCCGAGTATGGTTTCCTTCTATCCACTCGCGGCAAATATGCGCCCACGCCTACCCTGTCTTTGCAATTGTTCGCCTCAGTCTTTTTCACCGACGGCTACTCTTCTCGTATCTATGCCTACGAGCCACAACTGAAATACAACGGCGGATTCCCCACCTACGCTTATCATGGTATGCGCGTCGTAGGGCAATTACAATGGGAACCCTGCAAGTATATTTCCCTCGCCACCCGCTACGGCTTGTTGCACTATTTCAACCGAGAAAGCATCAGCTCGGGCACACAGCAAATTCTCTCGCCGACACAAAATGATTTGTGGATACAGGTGGGAGTAAAGTTGTAAGGAAGAACTCATTAAGTTTTAGTATACAGAGAAGTATAATAAGCTGTATAAAACAAAAAAAGTAAACAAAATTGGGGAAATCCCAAATATTGTCTACTCATCCTTAATTAACCTAAAACCTAAATAACTTGTGGGCGCTGACGGATTCGAACCGCCGACCCTCTGCTTGTAAGGCAGATGCTCTGAACCAGCTGAGCTAAGCGCCCGTAAGGGGATAATTTGTTTCTTGTTTCTCGAAGGAAAACTTTGTGGGCGCTGACGGATTCGAACCGCCGACCCTCTGCTTGTAAGGCAGATGCTCTGAACCAGCTGAGCTAAGCGCCCGTTAGGGGAATCTGCTTTCCTTGAGAATAGAAGAAACGTGGTGGGCGCTGACGGATTCGAACCGCCGACCCTCTGCTTGTAAGGCAGATGCTCTGAACCAGCTGAGCTAAGCGCCCGTTTCTCTTCTAAAGCGATGCAAAAGTACGACTATTTTTTATTACCACCAAATTTTCTTGATATTTTTTTCGAATTTGGATTAAAAAAGCGATAAAAGGCTCAGTTCACGAAGTTTCTCCACAAAAAAATGCCACACTTTATTTCCATTTTCACACTCATTTTAGGGCGAATAAAAAACCAAGACCTTTTTTAAATTTCGCGACGTCTCGTTTAAAAAAGGTCTTGGATAATTTTCACAAGGTCTTGGTTTGTGAAAACAGGGATTTTTGAGAATATTTTTCAGAGTACTCAGAGCAATCAGAGGTTTCGGTTTTTCTCAGAAAACTCCGAGTTTTTTCGGAAAATATTCTACAAAGCAGAAATAGCCTCCTTAATCTTACGCACCTCTTCTGCCGAAGTTTCCATACGATAGTACTCGTCACGACCAGCAGCCCCCATTTCAACGCCCGCCAATCTATATTCCGACGAACTTTCTACTCCGGCGCGAGCAGAAGCATGGATTTCTGTGGCACCACAAAGGGAGAGAATTTCTGCTGCATTGCTACTCTTCACGCCACAACCTGGCATGATAGAGATTCGGTCTTGAGCCTGTTGTACAAAACCCTCAAGACGCTCTACACCGGCAAGTGCCGTAGCCGCACACCCTGAGGTCAGTACACGGTGGCAGCCCATTGCAATGAGTTGCTCAAGTACTTCGCCCGGATTGACACACATATCAAAGGCGCGATGAAATGTCACCTCCATGCCATCAGCTGCTGCAATCATCTGCTCAACCAAAGGGAGATCTATTTCGCCCTTAGTATTCAGTGCACCAATCACTACGCCATCTACGCCCAATTGCTTCATCACGCGGATATCGTCTATCATCACCTGAGCCTCAGCCGGTGTATAGATAAAGTCGCCACCACGAGGGCGTATCAATACATTTTTACGAATATTGGGCAGTTGCACAGCCGCCTTCACATAGCCGTACGAGGGTGTCACACCACCTTCGTCCAAACCTTGACACAATTCCAATCTATCAGCACCTCCGCGCCACGCCGCCTGAGCGCTACCAATGCTATCAGCACATATTTCCAATAGTCTGTTCATAATCGTCACATTTTCTTTTGCACAAAAGTACAACTATTTTAAGGAAATAAAGGAGAAATACAGAAATAATCGTTAAATTTGCCGAAAAAGAAACACCTATTAATATATGAAAAAATATATACTTGATTTGCGCGTCGTAGCAGTGGAGCATCCACGCGAAGGCTATGCATTGTTGAAACTCACCAACGACGAGGGTGCCCTACCTGAGATGACACCCGGACAATTCGTTGAAGTTAAGGTTGACAAGGCTGATGGCGTATTCTTGCGCCGTCCTATTTCTATCAATCGCATTTGCCGTGAGGCTAACGAACTTTGGTTACTCGTTCACGCAGTAGGCGAAGGTACACGAACATTATACAACATGCAGGCTGGAGATACGCTCAACTGCGTGCTTCCCCTGGGCAATGGTTTCACTACCACACATCCTGCAGGCAACAAAGTACTTTTGGTCGGCGGTGGCGTAGGTACTGCTCCACTTTTAGCTTATGGCGAGTATTTGAAGGAGAGAGGTGTGCAACCATCATTCCTATTGGGTGGACGCAGCGCTAAGGATTTATTGCAACTCGACCTGTTCGAACAAGTCGGCCCTGTGTATATCACCACAGAAGATGCATCGTTGGGCGAGAAGGGCTTTGTGACGCAACACAGCGTGCTCGAGGCAGAACATTTTGATGCTATTTCCACATGCGGTCCTAAGCCCATGATGATGGCCGTAGCACGCTATGCACACGCCAAGGGTATCACTTGCGAAGCCTCACTCGAAAACTTGATGGCATGTGGTTTAGGCGCTTGCTTGTGCTGCGTGGAAAAGAATCACGAAGGTCACAACGTGTGTGTATGTAAAGAAGGTCCAGTATTTAATACAGAGCAATTACAATGGCAAAACTAGGAGTAAATATAGGCAATCTGTCGCTGAAAAATCCAGTAATGACAGCATCAGGCACATTCGGCTATGGTTTGGAATTTGCCGACTTTATTGATTTGAACGAACTGGGCGGTTTTATCGTCAAGGGCACCACACTCAATCCTCGCGAGGGCAATGATTATCCCCGTATGGCCGAGACACCATCGGGCATGCTCAATTGCGTAGGTTTGCAAAACAAAGGCGTAGATCACTTCTGCAAGGAAATCTATCCTCAATTGGAGCACCTCGACACTAATGTCATCGTCAATGTATCGGGTTCTACACTCGAAGACTACGTAGAGTGTGCATCTCGCATCAATGCCCTACCCCACGTTCCTGCTATCGAATTGAATATCTCTTGTCCCAACGTGAAAGCAGGCGGTATGGCATTTGGTGTAACTCCCGAAGGTGCTGCATCAGTAGTAAAAGCGGTGAGAAAGGCTTACGACAAGACTTTGATCGTAAAGCTCTCGCCCAATGTCACAAGCATCGCAGACATCGCAAAGGCTGTAGAAGCAGAAGGTGCAGACTCTGTATCTTTGATCAATACGCTGATGGGCATGAGCATTGACATCGAACGTCGTTGTTCACGTCTGAGCATCGGCACAGGTGGTTTGAGCGGTCCTTGCGTTAAGCCCGTAGCTCTTCGCATGGTTTGGCAAGTAGCGCAAGCCGTAAACATCCCTATCGTAGGTTTGGGTGGTATCATGAATGCAACAGATGCAATCGAATTCATCATGGCTGGTGCTACCGCTATCGAAATAGGTACTGCAAACTTTATTGACCCCGCTGTGACCATCAAAGTGGTGAATGGCATCAACGAATGGTTGGACAATCACGGTGTGAAGGATGTTAACGAAATCGTAGGTTGCTTGAAAGTGTAAACTTTGTAGCCGAAGAAATAAGGCACATACAAATTGCTATAAATATTATAATTGTATGTATACGCAAACAAGACAACGGCAAATTGCTCCACTTCTGCAATTAGCCGTTGTCTTGACATAAAATCCTTCCTTTTATAACATTCCATTCAAAAGAACAGAACAAATGAGTACGTTGAAAAAAATCTTTTTATACTTCATTTTACCAGTAAGCCTTGTTTGCATCATCGCTATCATCACTTGCGATGCAATTATCGAAAATAATGCTAAAGGTAAAATATATTCAAACGTAGAAGATATTCCAGAAAAAGAATTTGGGCTTTTACTTGGCAGTTCACCCATATCGCGAATCACTGGCAAGAGCAATCCTTTTTTCTACTTTCGTATAGATGCGGTAGAAAAGCTTTACAAAGCAGGGAAAGTGAAGCGCATCTTGATAAGCGGAGACAAAGATAGCTACAAAGGTGCCAACGAAGTGCAATGCATGAAAGACGAGTTGACCAAAAGAGGCGTTAGTCCTGAAGACATCTATTTGGACGGCAAAGGTCTTGACACACAGTTGTCCGTACTGAGAACTACAAAAATTTACGGTATTAAGTCCTACACCATAATTTCTCAGGAATTTCACAACGAGAGAGCACTATACCTTGCTGAGCATTTGGATTTAGATGTAAATAATCTGCAAGCCTTCAACGCAAAAACGCCTAAAGCCAAACGAGCTGCCATTACTTTAATGCGAGAATATCTGGCGCGTGTCAAAATGTTTATAGACTTTATCCTTGATAAAGAGCCCAAAGATTTAGGCGAACCCGAACCAATAAATATCAAATAGAAGGCGAATAAAAACTTTCGCAAAGCAGAAAAAGCAAAATAAGGAATTTGATTTATGAGATCAAATTCCTTATTTCATATTTAATATTTCCAACTTATCCTACTCCATTTTATCCAGAATAGGCGACTTTTGTGCGGATATACTTTGCTGAGCTTTATCATTGAGTTGTTCAAAAATAACGATCTTGTTCTCACCCTTATTCAACCACACGCCAGGAACATAAAGCGTTTGCTGTGGCCCTACATGCCAGTAGCGTCCAAGATTGTGACCATTCACGAATACTATACCCTTGCCCCAACCGCTCATGTTCAGGAATGTATCGCCGGTGTCTTTGAGTGTGAAGATACCTTCATACATCACAGGCATGCCTGCCCAACGCTTTGCTGCTGAAGGAGTATTGGCTACTGCACAACGCTTGTTCATCTTTGCCAAATCAGGCATTTCGTTCATAGGCAACTTACTCATTTTCCAACCACCAATGAGTGGCATATCGCCGATGGTTACGGTTTCGATGATACCCTTCTTATTGTGAACAATTTCGCTACCATAATTGATGCGACCCATATTTTCTACAAGGATTTGCAAGGTAGAATTAAAAGGAATATTCACTTCAAGTTCATAAGTTTGAGTGTTACGATTGAGTTCTCCCACTTTCTCGCCATCAACATAAACTACTGCAAAATCGCGAAGTCCAGGCACCATCAAAGTACCAGTGATGGGTTGATTGAAGTGGCGGCTATAGAGCACATAGCCATAACCTTGTCCCATTTCTTCAAATGTGAGTGGCTTGTCAGCTTCAACGCTTTCTACAGCATCAGCATAAGTCAAAACGTCAGCCACCTTTGAGAGTTTGATTTCAGGAATTTCAATAACAGGATTTGGAGCTGGCACCTTGGGCAACTTCGTCTTAGAATATTTGGCCAAGACGTTGCGAATAGAATCATACTTAGCTGTAGCCCAACCAGCTTCACTGATTGGTGCGTCATAGTCGTAAGAAGTCAAGTCGGGCTGAATATCGCGACGCTTGTCATAGTTAGCACCGGCAGTAAAAGCAAAATTTGTACCGCCGTGCACCATATAGAAATTGATTGAAACATCATTTTGCATATACAACTCGGTCTGACGTGCCAAAGCGCTTGCATTGACACGAGGATGAGGTTCTGCCCAATGCGCTAACCATCCTGAATAGAATTCAGCTACCATATAAGGGCCTTTGCCATCATGATATTGATTGACACAGTCCTTGAGTACTTTGATATTGCTTTCTCCATTAGCCGTAGGCAAGGCTCCAGGTGTGCTACCCCCTTCGAACAGCCAACTGCCGTCGCTGGTGAATAGAGGAACATCAAAACCAGCATCCGCCAACTGCTGTTTTATTTTCGCATTATACGAACGATGCTCAGCCAATGGGATGTCTTGGCGTTGATGAACGTACGAACCAAATTCGTTTTCACATTGTACCATAATAATAGGACCACCTTTTGTACATTGCAAATGACCTACTTCCTGATACAATCTGTCAATATACTTTTTAGTATGCGCAAGGAAAGCTTCGTTGTCGCGACGGATTTCCATACCTTCAACATTTTGCAACCACCAAGGGTAGCCACCAAATTCCCACTCAGCACATACGTATGGCCCAGGACGCAGGATCACCATCATACCCTCTTCGCCTGCAGTCTTGATATATTCTGCCAAGTTCTTATCACCTTCGAAATCCCACTGACCGGGTACGGGTTCGTGCCAGTTCCAAAAGACATAGGTTGCTACTGTATTCAGCCCCATGGCTTTCATCATGCGCAGGCGGTGGCGCCAGTATTGATGTGGAATGCGAGAATAATGCATCTCGCCAGACAAGATGCGTGTCGCCTTGCCATTAACATAGAAATCGCCGTCCTTGATTTCAAATTTGGTCGGTCCCTGTGCTGGCAACAAACTTGGCATAATCGCCACAAGCAGAAATAATAATATTTTTCTCATATATTGAATATTTTGGACTATCTATACTATTAAAATATGGTATTATTCCATGTCTTTAAGCTCTTGCATTCTTGAAATATACTTGCCTAATATGTCAAATTCGATATTGACCACAGAGCCCACCTTGATAGCGTGGAAATTTGTATATTCGTAGGTGTAGGGAATGATGCACACCTGGAAAGTATCGCAAGTGGGATTGCATACTGTGAGGCTCACACCATTGACAGTGACACTACCCTTGTCCACGGTGAAATAACCACGGCGCGCCATCTCAGGCGAATAGTCGTGGCGGAAAGTATAGATGTAACTACCTCCGTCTTCGACTACGCTTTCGCACACGGCTGTACTATCCACGTGACCCTGCACGATGTGTCCGTCCAAGCGACCATTCATCATCATCGAACGCTCAACATTAACCTTGTCACCTATTTGCAGCAAGCCCAAGTTAGAACGACGCAAAGTTTCGTTCATCGCTGTCACCACATAAGTATCTCCGTCGAGACTAACAACGGTGAGGCACACACCATTGTGCGCTACGCTTTGGTCCACCTTGAGTTCATGCGCGAAATCGCATTGAAAGGTGAAATGAATATTGTCTTGATCGTGTTCGAGCGCTACGAGACGCGCCATATTTTCTACAATTCCCGAGAACATATCTTTTTATTTTTCTGATGATTTATAATTATATTCTTTTCTACTTTTGCCAATTGCTATAAAGTTTTTATCATCAAGCGATTTTACCTCAACTTCATCCCAGGTATCCTCGTTTTTTAGATAAAGTGTGCCGTTCAGAATGCAGTAGTCTTTGACATAAAGTTCCAATTGTGTCAGGTTGTACAATTTGTCCAAGACCTCTCCTCCTTGACGCACTGTCATTGCATACTTTTGCCCCTCAGACAAGCTACCATATATCTGTCCGTATGTGCCATCGTCTGCCATGCGCATCACTTCGTAGTAATTGCCCAAACTGTCCTGCATCACAAACGTGCTCATACCGAATCCGTCAGATACACCATAGATTGTGCTATCGGCAACATGGGGCAGTGTATCCGTTTTAATAAGACTATCAGTTTTGATATCAGCTATCGTATCCTTATACTGTTCACCATACTGTTCACCGCGAGACAAGAGTCCACTATTATATAGCAGAAAAGCGACTCCAAACCCCAGGGCAAAATAGAATAAGAACCATAAGATTCTTTTTGTAGTTTCTTTTTTCATACAATCAGCATTAATATTCACATTCCTCGGGAGCCGGAGGATATTATCTGCAAAAGCAAAAATTGTCACCAGACCCAGAAATTCGGTGCTAAATTACATATTTATTTGAATATAACTCAATAAAATAGGTATAAATAGATGGTCATCTCAAAAATAATACGTAATTTTGCGCCCGTGTTTAGACCGAACGTGCTAAAGAGAGTGGTCGACAATCTCTCCACATAGGGGCCGAGAGCCCCAATCCGTCCTCCATTTGGCTTTGCTCGGGGTAGTCTGATCAATATTATTAATTAACTAATTTATTAACTTTTAAATGGAGAATTTAAAGAACATTGCACCTCTGTCTGATTTTGATTGGGATGCTTTCGAAAACGGCACAACTGAAACAGCTCAAAGTTTGGCTGAATTGGAAAAGGCTTACGATGAAACACTCGGTCGCGTAAATGAAAACGAAGTTGCAGAAGGTACTGTAATTTCTATCAACAAGCGCGAAGTTGTTGTTAACATCGGTTACAAGAGCGATGGTATCATCCCCGCTGCTGAATTCCGTTACAACCCTGAATTGACTGTTGGTGACGTAGTAGAAGTTTACGTAGAAAACCAAGAAGACAAAAAAGGACAGTTGGTTCTTTCACACAAAAAGGCTCGTGCAAGCAAATCTTGGGAACGTGTCAACCAAGCACTCGAAAACAAGGAAATTGTTAAGGGTTACATCAAGTGCCGCACTAAGGGTGGTATGATTGTAGACGTATTTGGTATTGAAGCATTCTTGCCAGGTAGCCAAATCGACGTTAAGCCTATCCGCGACTACGATGTATTCGTTGGTAAGACAATGGAATTCCAAATCGTTAAGATCAACCAAGAATTCAAGAACGTGGTTGTATCTCACAAGGCTCTTATCGAAGCTGAACTCGAAGCTCAAAAGCAAGAAATCATTTCTAAGCTTGAAAAGGGTCAAGTACTCGAAGGTACAGTTAAGAACATCACTTCTTACGGTGTATTCATCGACCTCGGTGGCGTAGATGGTTTGATTCACATCACAGACCTCTCTTGGGGCCGCGTGAACGATCCACACGAAATCGTAAGCGACGACCAACGTTTGAACGTTGTAATCCTTGACTTCGATGAAGACAAGAAGCGTATCGCTCTCGGCTTGAAACAACTCACTCCTCATCCATGGGATGCTCTTGACGCAGAACTTAAGGTTGGCGACAAGGTAACTGGTAAGGTTGTTGTTATGGCTGACTACGGTGCATTCGTAGAAATCGCTCCAGGCGTGGAAGGTTTGATTCACGTTAGTGAAATGAGCTGGAGCCAACACCTCCGCTCTGCTCAAGACTTCTTGAAGGTAGGTGAAGAAGTTGAAGCTGTAGTTCTTACTCTCGATCGCACAGAACGCAAGATGTCTCTCGGCATCAAGCAACTGAAAGATGATCCCTGGGCTGCAATTGAAGGCAAATATCCTGTAGAAAGCAAGCACACTGCTAAGGTGCGCAACTTCACTAACTTCGGTGTATTTGTAGAACTTGAAGAAGGCGTTGATGGTCTTATCCACATCTCTGACCTCTCTTGGACTAAGAAGATCAAGCACCCATCTGAATTCACTCAAATCGGTGCAGAAATCGAAGTAGTAGTTCTCGAAATCGACAAGGACAACCGTCGTTTGAGCCTCGGCCACAAGCAACTCGAAGAAAATCCATGGGATGTATTCGAAACAGTTTTCACTGAAGGTAGCATCCACGAAGGTACTATCACAGAATTGCTCGAAAAGGGCGCTGTAGTTCAGTTGCAATATGGCGTAGAAGGTTTCGCTACTCCAAAGCACCTCGTTAAGGAAGATGGCAGCCAAGCTCAACAAGGCGAAAAGATCGAATTCAAGGTAATCGAATTCAACAAGGAAAGCAAGCGCATCATCCTCAGCCACAGCCGCACATTCGAAGATGTTCAACGCGCTGAAGCTCGTGCTGAAAAGAAGGCTGCTGCAGCTGCTAAGAAATCTGCTAAGCGTGAAGAAACTGCTGCTATCCAAAACCAAGCAGCTTCAACTAGCCTCGGCGACAACGAAGCTCTCGCAGCTTTGAAGGCTTCTATGGAAAAGTAATTCCGACCTATGATTCTCAGAGCTAAATAGCTCAATAGAATTATAAAATTAACCCGTGTTTGTCAAGCGCAAACACGGGTTTTTCTTTTTTTATTCTCGGAGGATTCGGAATTCTATGAGAAGTCGAAACACCAGGAGATCTCGAAGAGTATTAAACAGTAATCAAATCGCATTCACCTCTCGCGTACGGAAAGATTCACGTGCTTTGCGCACATACAATCTTATTATATCCTCCGGCAAAGTATTCTTTCGCACAAATTCACGAGTTTGCTCTGGATGCTTTGCCAAGGCGGTAGCCAGAAGCCATGCCACACTCATTTTAGCATAATAGGCAGACAGAGACATATTATATTCCGACTGGATTGCCGAAAAATTTATTTGCTCTAAATGCGCAAAAATCTTTTCCAAGTCTTTTTCTTCCAACAGGTACCACATTGCAATTACCACAGCAAACCGCACATCAAACTCACGCACGGAATCGAAATAAGGTTCTAACAAACGCCACAACTTATCCTTAGGTAATTTCTTCATCCATTTTGCATCGCTGCAATAGGTATCACAAACAGCCCAATTGTCAATTGCCGGGACAAAATCCTCCAAAAGTTGTATTCTCTCCTCGTCTGTGCATTTCACCGCATTTATCATCATTCCCCAAACCATCATTTCCTCGTAACATAGCGAGCGACGATCTTTGGAATATAACTGGGCAAATTGAGAAATACGCATAAATACATCCTCGCGCCGTGCCAAATCTCGTGCCACACGTCGCATATCCCCTACCCTAAGTCCCATCACGCGCATTGAAGGCAAAACATTCAAGACATTCAAATGCCACGCACGAAATTTCTCATTCGTCACAAATTTCTCTGGCACCAAGGGAAACAACATTTCTTCTATCATACCATTCCATTTTGTTATTGCAAAAGTAGCGAAAGATTCTTAAAGCAATTATGGAATAAGCAAAATAAAAGCTCCACCTTGACAGATGGAGCTTTTACCTTATATATAATATGGAGTATTATTCCCATTCAACTAGAACCGTTAAATTTTGGTTAAATATTTTAACTTTATTATCAATACTTTGACACAAAATTTTGCCTTTAATTTAGCAAACTGGTGTCAATTTACATTAATTAGCTATTATGTTAAAAATCCCTCCAGAGAGGTCTGGAGGGTGTATGTAAAGAGCAACCGCTCCAACATAATAAAATGTTGAAGCGGTTGTAAGTTGTTTATTGTATGGTTTTTGTCATTGACAAGGCTCGTTATTCGCAACCCGCACGGCGTGATTTATATCCACGCTTCGTGCGACCTTTTGCTACTCGCCTTGTCGATAATTTTTGCCTTTTTGAAGGCAAAAATTATTCCTTTTCAATGTTTGCGTATGCCTATGTTGATGAAAAATTTATTGCAAATACATTTAATAGCCAATGTATGAAAGACTATTATTTATGAAAAAGAAATCGGAGGAAGTTTTTCAACTCTCTCCGATTCTGTACGCTTGAGCGAGAAAATTCCATTACTCTTCAACCTCGATGGATTCAAGGGTGTCGATAACTTCACCATCCTCATCCACCTCATCAAAAGTGATGCTTACACATTCAGGCTCATCTTCATACCATTCACAATCGCCCTCTTCCATAATAGCCATTGCGTCTTCCCACGAATCAACATCTTCTACAACTGTAGACATTACAAAATTCTTAGTAATTCGTACTCTCATAATACTTTTAGTTTATGTTTATAATTTTTGATAGCGGTGTAAATATAATAATAGATAATAATAATAGCGAATTTTTTTAGTTTTTTGTGTTGTTTGAATAAATCGTTGATTATTAGCATTTACAATGTGCTTACATCTATATTGCAGTCGCCTCTTTCCTATGTGATATATAAATAGCAACCGCCTCAATACGAAATGTATTGAAGCGGTTGTAAGTTGTTTATTATTAGGGTTTTTTATTGACAAGACTCATTGTTCGCAACCCGCACGGCGTGACTTTTATCCACGCTGCGTGCGACCTTTTGCTACTCGCCTTGTCGATATTTTTTGCCTTCAAAAATTATTCCCACTCGATAGTAGCCGATGGTTTTGGCGACATATCGTAGCATACGCGGTTTACAGTAGGCACTTCGTTCAAGATGCGCTTAGTGATCTTGTCGAGGATAGCCCAGTCGATGTGCTCGATAGAAGCGGTCATTGCATCGATAGTATTCACGGCGCGGATGATCACTGGCCAATCGTATGAACGTTCGTTGTTGCGTACACCTACGCTCTTGAAGTCGGGCACGAGGGTGAAGTATTGCCATACCTTCTTGTCGAGACCTGCCTTTGCAAATTCTTCGCGGAGGATAGCATCGCTTTCACGTACAGCTTCGAGACGGTCGCGTGTGATTGCACCGAGGCAACGTACACCAAGACCAGGACCGGGGAATGGTTGACGATAAACCATGTCGTATGGGAGTCCGAGTTCGAGACCACAAGCACGTACTTCGTCCTTGAAAAGTTGCTTGATTGGTTCAACGAGTTCAAATTGGAGATCTTCGGGCAGACCGCCTACATTGTGGTGGCTCTTCACGCACTTAGCTGTCTTAGTACCACTTTCAACGATATCGGGATAGATTGTACCTTGGCCGAGGAAGTCAATGCCTTCGAGCTTGCGAGCTTCTTCTTCGAACACACGGATAAATTCGCCACCGATGATCTTACGCTTTTCTTCAGGATCTGCTACATTTTCAAGTTTGGTCAAGAAACGTTCTGTAGCATCTACATAGACAAGATTAGCGCAGAGTTGGTTGCGGAATACTTCTACGACATCTTCAGATTCACCCTTGCGCATCAAGCCGTGGTTGACGTGTACACAAACAAGGTTGTCACCGATAGCCTTGAGAAGAAGAGCTGCAACGACAGAGCTGTCTACACCACCCGAGAGTGCCAGGAGCACTTTCTTGTCACCTACTTGACGGCGGATAAGTTCTACTTGATCAGCCACGAAGTTCTTCATATTCCAGTTAGCTTCAGCCTTGCAAGTATCGAATACGAAAGATTTCACTGCATCTTTGATAGCCTCTTCGTCATTTGCAAATTCAGGAAGCTTCACTTCACATTTAGCCTTGTCATGACCTGCAGCCATCACGGGAAAACCTGCTTCGTAGATTTCGGGCAACACATCGATTTCTACGCCATCGATCACGCAGTTAGGACCACCGTTTATAATTACACCCTTTACTCCTGGCAAAGCTTTGAGTTCTGCCGCAGTAATATCGTGCGGATAAATTTCACTGTAAACGCCCAGGGCGCGAACGGCACGAGCAACCACCGTATTTTCATGGCTACCCAAGTCAAGAATGACGATCATGTCTTGTTTCATAATCCTAACTGTATTTTAATTATAAGAGTTTGTTGCTTTAACGGTGCAAATTTACAGCATGCTGAAAAAACTACAAAAGAACATTTAATTTTTTTTTAAAACTACAAGCGATTTTTTCCATTCTGACATCCCAAGTTTAAAATCTGCGGTATTTTGCACTATATATATTATATGTATCACCCTAAGCACTCACCTACCCGATCTTATTACCCCCAAACAGGCATTTTTCACAACATTAGACATCGTTTAAAAAAACCTTAACCTTTTTTCAACGAGACGTTGCGAAATTTAAAAAAGGTTAGACTTTTTTCAACGCCACCAAATGTTCATAAAACGATAATGTGCCTGTCTTCAAAAGAAAACACAAAGCTTTCTCTATTTATAGCAATCTGTATGTAGATAGTGCCATCAACTCAATTAGAGCCCAAAGTCCTGCCTTAGTATAAATCAGAAATTGAAACTTAAAAAAGACTAGAGCCAGCTGATGTAAGGTAAAAATGGAGTAACAGTAAAAGAAAAGTAGGAGGGAAACTACTTCGCTTCCCTCCTACTTGGATTATTAAACAATGTGCGATTTAGCAGAGCTTGCGTGAGCCGTCGCCGATAACAACATCGATAACGATTGGCTTCTTGCCGTACTTAGCTTCGAATTTTTCTACTACAACCTTCTTGAAGTTGTCTACGAGTTCGTCAGCTATGAGGTTGATAGTGCAACCGCCGAAGCCGCCACCCATGATGCGTGAACCAGTTACGCCTTCTTCCTTAGCGATTTCGTTGAGGAAGTCGAGTTCTTCGCAGCTTACTTCGTATTCCTTAGAGAGGCCGTAGTGAGTTTCGTACATCATTTGACCTACTGTTTCGTAGTCGTCCTTTTGGAGAGCGTCGCATACGTTCAATACGCGTACAACTTCACCAATGACGTAGCGAGCACGCTTGTATTCGTCTGCTGTGATTTCAGCCTTAACTTCTTCAAGCATTTCGTAGTTAGCATCGCGGAGTGATTTTACTTCTGGATGCTTTTGAGCGATTACTTCAGCTACGTGTTCGCATTGGAGACGACGTTCGTTGTATGGAGAACCAGCGAGTTCGTGCTTTACACAACTGTTAACGAGTACGAGTTGATAGCCCTTTGGATTCCATGGGAAGTATTCGAATTCACCGCTACGGCAGTCGAGACGCATGAGGCTACCCTTCTTACCGTGAACAGATGCAAATTGGTCCATGATACCGCAGTTGCAACCTACATACTTGTGTTCTGTGCGTTGACCTACGCGAGCGAGTTCCATCTTTTCAATTTTATTGTCGCCCCAAAGATCGTTGAGAGCGAAAGCGTATGTACTTTCAAGTGCTGCAGATGAAGACATACCAGCACCGAGGGGTACATCACCAGCAAATGCTGTATTGAAACCTTCAACGGGAACACCGAGTGCCATCATTTCGCGGCATACACCGAAGATGTAGCGTGCCCAAGTAGCCTTAGGTCCTTGTTCGTCGTCAAGATTGAATTCTACGTAGTCTTTGAGGTCGATAGAGTATGCACGTACGTTGCGAGTGCCGTTGGGCTTGATTTCTGCAATCATACCTTGCTCTACAGCGCCAGGGAATACGAAACCGTTGTTGTAGTCAGTGTGTTCGCCAATAAGGTTGATACGACCTGGAGAAGCATATACGCTACCTGTTTCACCATCAAAGTGCTTTATAAAACGTGATCTTACGTCGTCGATTGTTAATTTCATAATATTATTTATTTAAGTTGTTTTAGTATATTAATATGGTGTAGGTAATTTTACAACTACCTACACCGAAAGATTTTATTCAGAACGCTTTGTTACGCGGCTACCGATGAGTGCGTAGAAGAGGAGGTATGCTGCACAGAATACAACTACCCAGAAGCTTGTCATGTAGTTAGTCAAGTCTGCTACATAACCTTGGATACCCATCATCACTGCGCAACCGAATACCATTGTCATGAAGATACCAGAAGCGATAGCAGTATATTTGCCAAGACCTTCTACAGCCATATTGAAAATAGCACCCCACATTACAGAAGTACAGAGACCAACAAGGAGGAATGAGAAGATGCCTACTGGGATAGGTTGCCAAATTACTTCAAGTTTGCCCCAATCCACACCAGGGAATTCCACCAAAATGTCAGCTGGTGCATACATACCGAAGAGTACCAAAACGAGTGTTGCTGTTGATACAGTGGTAATCATTGCACGTGCACTTACTTTGCTACCAATAGAAGCACCAACAAAGCGACCTACGAGCATCATAGCCCAATAAACAGCGACAATCATACCCACTGTACCTGCAGGGATTGAGTATGGAGCAGAAGTAAGCATTTGTTGTACTGCGTTAGGTACACCAACTTCGATACCCATGTAGAGAAAAATTGCCAAAGCACCGAGAGCAAAGTGACGGTGACCCATAGCACCCTTGATCAAGTCTACACGAACAGGAGCTTGTTCTGGTTCTTCAATCTTAGTGAAAAGGATTACAACGAATGCCACAACGAAGATAGCAAGTGCGATCATAAGCGCAGGAGTAGCATCTGCAATCTTAGCCTTAGTAGCGTCAGAGATAAGTGCACCCATGAGGATGTAGCAAGCTACAGCAGCAGAAGAGTTGAATACACCACCAATTTGAATCAATTGGTTACCTGCATTACCACCACCACCAAGGAGGTTAAGCATAGGGTTAACTACGCAGTTGAGGATACACATGCAAAGACCAGCGATGAATGCACCAATCAAATAAACTGCAAATACAAGACCGAGATTTGCTTGTGCGTCCAATTGACCACTGAACCATTGGATACCGATACCCAAAGCACCTACAGCCAAACCGATAAGTGCGGTCTTTTTGTAACCAAATTTTGCAATAAGCATACCAGCAGGAATACCCATTACCAAGTAAGCTACAAAGTTACCATAGTTACCAATTTGAGCAAGTACGTTAGAGATTTCTCCTTGACTCTTGATGATGGTTGCCATAGGTGTACACAAGTTTGTCACGAAGGCAATCATTGCGAAGAGCGCAATCATCACGATGATGGCTCCCCATTGTTTTGCTTGATTACTCATTTCTTTTTGTTTTTTAGTTTATTGATATTAATTTAATTATTCTTCTACACCGAATTTATAAATAGTCTTTTGTGTATAAACTTGTCCAGGTTTCAAAACAACGCTGGGGAAGTGTGCACGATTTGGACTATCGGGGAAGTGTTGAGCCTCGAAGCAGAGTCCGCTGCGCTTGCCGAATGTTGCGCCGTGTTGACCTTTATAACCATCAGCCCAGTTATCGCTATAGAATTGTACGCCAGGCTCAGTGGTATAAACTTCCATTGAACGACCGCTAACTGGTTCTACAATTTTAGCAGCGAATGAAAGTTCACCAGGTTCTTTCTTGTTGAGTACATAGCAGTGGTCATAGCCAGCACCATTCTTGATTTGTTCGTGGTCTGCATTGATTCTTTCACCTACTGTGTGAGGCTCTGTGAAATCAAATGGAGTACCCTTTACACGGAGGATTTCGCCTGTTGGGATACAATTCTCATCAATAGGCACGTAGAAGTCTGCATTGATTTGGCAGATAACGTCCTCTTGCGAAGGAGTTGGGTTAGCAATACCTGTAAGCGAGAAGAAACCGTGGCTTGTCATATTTACGATAGTCTTCTTGTTAGTTGTACCCTTATAGTCGATAACAATTTCGTTGTCTTCTGTAAGTGTATACATTACAGTCATTGACAATTCGCCAGGGAAACCTTCTTCATAATATGGAGAAATATATCTCAACACGAGTGCGTGGTCGTTGATTTGTTCAGCATCCCATACTCGAGCATGGAAACCTGTTGGACCGCCATGCAAGTGGTTAGGACCATTATTGATCGCAAGGTGATATTCCTTTTGATTCAATGTAAACTTGCCGTGGCAAATACGATTACCATATCTACCTACAAGAGTAGAGAGGAAAGGTTCTGGAGAATTGATACAATCTTCGATATTGTCATGACCTTGGATGACATTAGCGAAGTTACCATCTTTGTCGGGTACCATAATTGCAACAAGTGCACCGCCGTAATTAGTTATAGCGACTTCTACTCCGTTGCTATTGGTTAAGAAAAAGAGGTCTGTTGCCTTACCATTTATTTCCTTTTGGAAATCTTCTCTTTTTAATCCGCTGAGGGATGTTTTATTGTTTTCCATAATAGTACTATGATTTAGAAAATTCTTCTTGCAAATTTGCTGAAAAGATTTGGATTTGCCAAAGAATATTAAGCGTTTTTTACTTGAATTACACAAAAAGACAGACTTTGAAAAGGAATATTGCACTTTTCGAAGTCTGTCCTTGTTTTTTTATGCTTATTTGGAAGCCTGTTCTTACGAGAATACCGAACAAATTATCATTTGTTTTTTGGGGTATCTAATTCGATGGTGAAGCTACGATTAATACCGCTTTGGGTCTTCGCTCTAATCCAAAGTACACGTTCAGAACTCATATTTGCTTCCTTAACTGCTTCTTCGAAGTCTGCTACAGAGTACATCTCTTTATCGTTTACCTTCATCAAAATAATACCCTTGGTAATGCCTTGCTCTTTCATTTTTCCATTCTTGACAGCAGACACAACTAATCCGTAACGCAAATTGAGTTCTTGCTTTTCTTTGTCGGTAAGTGGACGAAGTGCTGCGCCCATGGTTTCCGAGTCGATATTTTCAACTGCAGATGTTGTGCCTTGTACATTCTTCAGAGTGACGTTTACTTTGTGTTGCTTCTTGTTTCTAAGGTATGTCACTGCCATCTTGTCGCCTGGGTTGTGATTTACCAAGACTTCTTGCATTTCACTAAACTTTTCAATTTTCTTACCATCCAGTGCTATAATAACGTCGCCTTTTTGCAAACCGCCTTCTTCTGCAGCACTACCCTCACTTACTTCATTTACGTAGATACCTGTGATTGTGCCAAGGTCTACTTCCTGGTCTTTTTCTTTTTGCATATCGATGTAGTTGGATACGTCAGTACCAGCTATACCGAGGACCGCTCTTTGCACTGTGCCATATTTTTTCAAATCATCTACGACTTTGTTCATGATTGTTGTAGGAATGGCAAAACCATATCCTGCGTATGAGCCAGTCTGTGAGTATATCATCGCATTGATACCAACCAGTTCGCCTTTTGCATTAACTAATGCTCCGCCAGAGTTGCCTGAATTAATAGCAGCATCTGTTTGTATGAATGATTCAATACTTTGTTTACCTGCGCCCAAACTGCGTGCTTTCGCACTTACAATACCCGCTGTGACGGTAGAAGTGAGGCTGAAGGGATTACCAATGGCAAGTACCCATTCGCCCAGTTTCAATTTGTCCGAATCGCCTACTTTGATTGCGGGCAAACCTTTTTCTTCTACTTTGATCAAAGCTAAATCTGTCGTGGGGTCTGTGCCGATGATACGAGCTTTGAACTCTCTGTTGTCATTAAGTTTTACAAGCAATTCGTCAGCATTTTCTACGACGTGATTGTTGGTAACGATGTATCCATCTTCACTCAAAATTACGCCCGAACCAGCTTTTTGCTGCTTAGGTGTTTCTACGCGTCGTTGCTGCTTACCGCCATTACCTCTTCCAAAGAAGTTACCGAAAAAATCATCAAAGAAGGGGTCATAGTATTCCACCATTTGGGTTTTGCTATTGGTGGTCACTTTGATGTATACTACGGAGTTTACAGTTTTTTCAGCTGCTACGGTTAAGTCTATGTGACCACCGCTACATTGTGCTAAGATTGTGGGGGTCGATACTCCCAATAGGAGGATAAGGATAACTGATTTAAAAAAATTCTTGTTCTTAAGCATAGTCTTTCTCGTTATTTAGTTTTGTTGCAAAATTACATTTTAATAGGAGAAACAACCAAACTTTTTGAAATAAAAAACAGCCGTTTTTATTTGATTTAACATAAAAAGCGAGAAGTGTTAACTTTTTCATGTTGACACTTCTCGCCTTTTTATTATTCATGGTCTCGAATAAGGTGCTCTTTATTTGATTCTTTTGAAAATAAGACTTTCTGGAATTTTTACTAATTTTCTTTTTTCTACTCTTTTGATTTGATTGCCATTGATAGTTTGATATTGCAGGGTGCTATCTGTTGGGCAAGAAATAATGATGCTTTGGGAATCTGCCCCTTGATCGTTTGAAAACCTCAAGAGTGCCTGCTTGTCCTGCACTTCGCATTTAGTAAGCAACCAAGTACCATAAATTTGTCCATTCATATAACCTTGAATTTTACCAAAGAAACTAAAGCCCGGCGCCTCTAATGTTTCTTCGTAGAGGTCAATATGCAGGTGCACTCCATATTCTTTATTGTAGAAATGACCTTTGTATGGTTTGTCAATGACTTGGGCTGTGGCATATAGCGAAATGATGCACAATACAACACAACATAAAATCTTTTTCATACCTTATTCCTCGTCTTCGTCATTTAGATGAAATATCATTGTAGTCGCTCCTATGGTGATGATATCTCCTGCGGAAAGTCTGACTTGTTCTTTGGGTCCAAGTATATTATCCATATAGAACGTGCCAGTGTTTGATCTGGCGTCTTTTAGCAGGAACATCCATTCGCCGTCCTTGTCGATTTTTGCCGTCACTACGCAGTGTGTGGTATCTACACTGGGGTCTACGGTTTTGATAGGGGCGTTGGCTTTGTTACCCTTGACATATCTACCGATTACATTTTCGCCTAGGAACAAAGGCAAGGTTTGCTTGAAGTGAAAGGCATTTTCGATTACCGTAAGGTAGGCAGGTGCAGTTTCCTGCTCTTCCACTTCGACTTTCTTTTCTGGGATTTTTATTTTGAATTGTTTGTGGCAGTCGGTACATTCAAACACTAACACTCTGCCTGGTTCGTATGCAGTTTCGTCAAAGGATATTAGGTTGTCACACTTTGGGCATCTGATGCGCTTCATGTTCTATTATTTTTGGTATATTCATAAATGAAAAGCAAGCACTTACTCCTTCCTTAGGGTGTAGAAAAAGTTTTGCTTGCTTTGTTTTTATTAATCTTTTGCTTAGCGATAAATCCTTTGTTATAATTCAAGAATCCATGCATTTGCAAAATGTCGACTTTGTTGTTTAAGTTCGCTCAAGTGAGTGTAGGCTTCTTCTTGGCTTGAGTAGGTATTGTAGATTACTCTTCTCATTTTTCCTTTTTCAAACACCTTTGCTCCATCAAATCCTTCTGAAGCAAGCAACTGAGCGTGGTCGTTAGCGTTCTTGAGTGAAACTTTGCTCACCAACACGATAGTGAAACAATTTTCTGGAGAAACAACCTCGATACTTTCTTCATCAGAACTTTGCACCTCGGCAACAGTGGGCGATGCTACTGTGTCTGCTACTGCCTTGAGGACAACTTGTGATTCTGGTTTCACTTGTTCTACTTGCGCTGGGGTTGGAATGATTGAAGCTACGTTTGATGTGGTGCTAATCGTGCTCAGTGGTGTAGCCCACATAATATAGAAGAATATAGCAACGACAGCTGCTGCAGCATAGTTGACTATCTGCTTGTTGATGCGCAGTATGTATGATTTTTTGCTTCTGGTGCTTTCTTTTTCGTCTTCAACATCAAGGTTTGTAGCTTTGCTCTCAGCAGGTGTGATTGTAAAAGCGTCCAGTGCATACAACTCTGGTGAAAGGATGCCTGACTCGCTGTGTGCAAATTCGTATCTACCGTCTACACTCAGGTAGATCTTGCCAATATTGCCTAATGTGACTTCACCGCGATTTTGCAATTCTTTCTTTAGCTCGTTCACGGTGTTTTCAATCATTGCTGTCGCTTCAGGAAAATTGACATCGTACGCGTACATATAACTTTGTACCAACAGCCCATCGTTGAGCGAGAGCGAAGGATTGAAACCTACGCTTCGCTTTGGAGGAAGGAACAGATACTCTTCCGCCAAATAGGTCGCTGGAACATAACCTGCAACAAACCCTCCTAATTCGGGGACTATCACACAGTTATGACTAATCAAAAGTGATTCTATATGTTTCGCTAATACGTTCATGTTTGCAAATTTAGTGTTTTCTTGCTAAAAAGTGTAATAAAATTGAGACTTTTTTTAGAAAATATTTCCATTCTTTTGTATTGCCTTTGCAGTATTTTAATATGTAATTATCTAATACACACTTTTATATTTATCGTTGGTTAAAGTAGTAAATTAATATCTAGTTCTATTTCTATCTTCAGAAGTATTCGGGGCAGATATTTTAGTAGTCTTGTATCTTCGTCCCTGCCTTGAAATTTATATCCATAATATGTTTCCCCTATAAATTAAACTCCTATTTTTAATCACAAAAATGGCCTCAAAAAAAGTCAAGACCTTGTTAAAATTTCGCGACGTCTCGTCGAAAAAAGGTCTAATGTTTTTTGAAAAAGGGCTTGATTTTTTTGAGCGCTTATTGAAGAGGGCTATTAAGACCTTTGACAATCTAAATCTCGATGCCTGAAAATAGTCTTTCTTATTTGGTCGATTAGTCAAAAAAATGCTTTGAAACAATAAAATACAATTCAAAATGAAAAAAAACGATTGAATTTTTCCTTATCACAAAGGGAAATTGTATTTTTGCCTTGAATTTTAATAACCCAATTAAAATAATTTCAAAATTATGACTAACTACAAAGAATTAGGTTTGGTGAACACCCGTGAGATGTTCAAGAAGGCTGTTGACGGCGGTTATGCAATTCCTGCTTTCAACTTCAACAACATGGAGCAAATGCAAGCTATTATCAAGGCTGCTGTAGAAACTAAGTCTCCTGTAATCCTCCAAGTATCTAAGGGTGCACGTCAGTACGCTAACGCTACTTTACTCCGCTACATGGCTCAAGGTGCTGTTGAGTATGCTAAGGAACTCGGTTGCGAAAAGCCTGAAATCGTTCTCCACCTCGACCACGGTGATACTTTTGAAACTTGCAAGAGCTGTATTGACTCTGGTTTCTCTTCAGTAATGATCGATGGTTCACACCTTCCTTACGAAGAAAACGTTGCTCTTACTAAGAAAGTTGTAGAATACGCTCACCAATTCGACGTAACAGTAGAAGGCGAACTCGGTGTATTGGCAGGTGTTGAAGACGAAGTATCTTCTGACCACCACACTTACACTGACCCAGAAGAAGTAATCGACTTCGCTACTCGCACAGGTTGTGACTCTTTGGCAATCTCTATCGGTACTTCTCACGGTGCTTACAAGTTCACTCCAGAACAATGTACTCTCGATCCAGAAACAGGTTTGATGGTTCCTCCTCCCCTCGCATTCGACGTGTTGAAGGCTGTAGAAGAAAAGTTGCCTGGTTTCCCCATCGTACTCCACGGTTCATCTTCAGTTCCTCAAGAAGAAGTGGCTACAATCAACAAGTTTGGTGGTGCATTGAAGGCAGCTATCGGTATCCCCGAAGAATGGTTGCGTGAATCAGCTAAGTCAGCAGTTTGCAAGATCAATATCGACTCAGACTCACGTTTGGCTATGACTGCTGCTATCCGTCAAACTTTCGCAGAAAAGCCTGCTGAATTTGACCCACGTAAGTATCTCGGTCCAGCTCGCGACAACATGGAAAAGATGTACAAACACAAAATCATCAACGTACTTGGTTCAGACGGTAAGTTGGGCTAATCAATTGACTCGATAGTTAATTAAATAAACTGTATAGGTCGGTGCATAGTTATGTGCCGACCTATTGTTTTTTGTTTAGTTACTGACACTTCGAAGGGGTAGTAAACGTTTTTTATTACTCATCTATTTTGTGTAGTAAACAGAACTTCGTATTTTTACCCCGCGAAATATAAATATATATAAATATGAGAAAAAAATACTTTCTTTTATCATTATGTCTTGTAGGTCTTATGGGCACTTCTTGCTCAGTAGACGAAGACGTAGACGCCCTTGTCACTCTGGAGCAAGGTTTGGTGGATAATTATTCACAAAAAATGCAATTCCCGGAAAGCGACGGCTCGAAGGATTTGCCCAGTAGCCATATCCAAAAAGTTTCGAAGTTGCTGAAAGCAGTTGGTCCAGAAGTGGGCAGACAAAAGGGATATTATAAACTGACCGATGCGCAATTTCAGGAAATCAAAGCTTTTACGGACGACTTGGTAGCTGGCGAAACAGAGGATCAGAAGGTGTATCGCACAATCTTTAATTGGGTGACTGCAAATATTCTCTATAGTTATGACACAGATAACAAGCCCTATAATGTCTTTAAGATGAAAAAAGGGGTGTGTCAGGGATATGCCAATTTGTTGCATGTGATGCTACAAAGTCAAAATATCCCCGTCGTAATAGTTAATGGTATGCTCAACCCAGTAGGTGGGCATGCTTGGAACTATGTATATGTGGACAATGACTGGTATGTGAGTGACCCGACAAACGGCAATGATTATAAAATGCTTTTGGCTACATCTTATTCACACCTTGTGCCTCATTCAATGGATGCTCGTTTGTTTGAAACAGATGAGTTCGTTTTCAGTTATAAAGAAACAAGATTAAATTTGTCAAAGGTGAAAAAGGCGGCATCTGACTTTGTCGTGCCTTATAGTGCTGGCGGTTTTGTCGTTTCTGCCTTCTCGCCAGATTCTCTTTTGCCTGCCAATGTCACACATCTTTATGTAGGTAAAAATATAACATCATTTGGTGAGGGTGTTGTTGGTTTGAAAACTTATGCGCCTAATGTGCAATCTGTGCAGATTGATCCAAGCAATAAATCTCTGCATTCATATGCAGAAGTGGCTTATTATAAGTCTGGGGATGGATTCAGCATGGCATATGTTCCTGCTGCAATCACCAGAATCGAATTTCCACCCGTAGAAGTTATGGGTAAGAATTATTTCTATGAACATGATAATGTCGAAGAACTTGTCTTCACAAAAGAAACGAAGCGTTTGGAAGCTTATGCTGTAGAGAAATGTCCGAAACTCAGAGTGGCGTATGTACCAGAAGGCGTAGAAGTTGATCCTAAAGCCTTTTATAATGTAGGGCCAAACTTCCAACTCGTAAGAGAAGATTGTACGGGGATAGAAAATGTAACGATGTAGTCATTATCTCTTAGTCTATACAAAATCAGCGCAAGAAAGATGTATTGCTATCTTCTTGCGCTGATTTTTATTAAATGCAAATATTATTACTCTTTAACCAATCTGTGATGTTCTCAGTTTGCGAGGGTGGAGTGACCCATTGGATTGGTGTGCCACGGCGTTCCATTCCTCTGAACCAAGTCATCTGGCGTTTGGCGAATTGGTGTATGGCGATTTCTAGTAGTCTGACCATTTCTTCATATTGCAATTCGCCTACAGCATATTGGGTGAGAAATTTATATTCTAGTCCATAATAGATGAGATCTTCAGCAGTAATACCTTCTTCTAGCAAACCTCTTACTTCATCAACCATCCCCTCGTCGAGGCGTTGGCGCAGGCGGCGACTTATACGTTCGCGGCGCACTTCACGGTCTACATTTACACCGAGGGTTAGGCTTTTGAGTTGTGGGAAAGGCCTGTCTTCGATAGGTGTTTGTTGATAATGTTCTTCAATTTCTATCGCTCTGATTGCACGTTGTGCTGTGTCTACATCAGTTTTGTTGTGCAAAGTTTTGTAAGACTTTAATATTTCTATAAGTTCCTCAAGACTTTTATCTTCTAATCTTTTGCGAAGTTCTGGATTTTGGGGTACAGGGCTAAGTCGATAGCTTTTCAGTATGCTCTCCAAATATAGACCTGTTCCGCCGCAGACGATGACTTTCTTTCCTCTTTTTTTGATGTCTTCGTAAGCTTCAAGAAAATCTCTTTGATATTCGAATACATTATATTTGGTGCCGGGCTCGCAGATGTCTATAAGATGATAAGGGATTTGCTTCCCGTTGATAGTATAGTCTGCTAAGTCCTTTCCGGTGCCCAGGTCCATACGACGATAGACTTGGCGACTATCGGCGCTGATTATCTCTGCGTCGATTTCGTATGCTAAACGTGCAGCCAGGGTTGTCTTTCCTGATGCTGTCGGTCCCAAAATAGTGATAAAGTCGTATGTACTCATGATGTGGTTTGGGTATGTGAGGAATAAAGATTTCTGTTACTATTTGACGATATGTCTTGCAAAGTTAATAGAAGTCCTCCTATCTTCCAAATAAATCATAGATAAGAAAAAGAAAAGGCGCCACGTCAGAAGACGTAGCGCCCAATATGGTTGGTGGGTTAAGATTAACCGTTAACCTTCTTCATGTGAGCGATGAGTTCGAGAACCTTGTTAGAGTAACCGATTTCATTGTCATACCAAGAAACAACCTTAACGAAAGTATCAGTCAAAGCGATACCAGCCTTAGCGTCGAAGATAGAAGTACGAGCATCGCCGAGGAAGTCAGCAGATACTACATCTTCGTTAGTGTAGCCGAGTACGCCCTTGAGTTCGTTTTCAGAAGCTTCCTTCATAGCTGCGCAGATTTCAGCGTATGTTGCAGGCTTAGCGAGGTTTACAGTCAAGTCAACAACTGATACGTCCAAAGTAGGAACGCGGAATGCCATACCAGTGAGCTTACCATTGAGTTCAGGGATAACCTTACCTACAGCCTTAGCAGCACCTGTTGAAGAAGGGATGATGTTGCCAGCAGCAGCACGACCACCACGCCAGTCCTTGAGAGAAGGACCGTCTACAGTCTTTTGAGTAGCAGTAGTAGAGTGAACTGTAGTCATCAAACCGTCCTTGATACCCCACTTGTCGTTCAAAACCTTAGCTACAGGAGCTAAGCAGTTTGTAGTACAAGAAGCGTTAGAAACGAATTGAGTACCCTTTTCGTACTTGTCGAAGTTTACACCGCATACGAACATAGGAGTGTCGTCCTTAGAAGGAGCAGACATTACTACGTACTTAGCACCAGCTTCGATGTGAGCTTGAGCCTTGTCCTTAGAAAGGAAGAGACCTGTTGATTCAACTACGTATTCAGCTTCAACTTCGTTCCACTTCAAATCAGCTGGGTTGCGTTCTGCAGTCACGCGGATGGGGTTGCCATTCACGATGAGCAAGTTCTTTTCAACGTCGAATTCGATAGTACCTTCGAATTGACCGTGCATTGTGTCATACTTGAGCATGTAAGCCAAGTAGTCTACTGGGCAAAGGTCATTGATACCTACGATTTGAATGTCATTGCGAGTCTGAGCTGCGCGGAAAACGAAACGGCCGATACGACCGAAACCGTTAATACCTACTTTAATCATAACTTTTATAAATATTAAAAAATGGTTAGTATTTTTCTAACTTTTGGGGGTTGTCTAACATGAAATTGAGCGAAATTTTCACTTTTTCACGTTTTTCACCGCAAAAATACAAAATCATTTTTATTTTTGCACAAAGTTTTCTATCAAAAATACTAAAAAAATGAGTAAATCTAATTTTTTACAAGAGTTTAAGCAATTTGCAATCAAGGGTAATGCCGTTGATATGGCAGTCGGTGTGATTATTGGTACTGCTTTTGGTAAGATCGTTACTTCTATAGTAAACGATATCATTATGCCGCCAATTGGTTGGTTGTTGGGTAGTGTAGATTTCAAGGATTTAAGTATAAAGATTGGTACTAATTCAGAAACAGGTGAAGCCGTTACGCTCAACTATGGTAACTTTATCCAAACATGTTTTGATTTCTTGATCATCGCCTTCTGTGTTTTCCTAATGGTGCGTTTATTGGCTAAATTGAACAGGAAGAAGGAAGAACCAAAGGCAGAACCAGTTCCTCCCGCTCCAAGCAAAGAAGAAGTTCTCCTGGCTGAAATCCGCGATCTTTTGAAGGAAAAGAAATAGTGCTGTGAGACGGTTTTGTAAAGGAGCTTCCCGCTAGAATACGGGAAGCATATTTACAAAGTCTAGTATACCATATAAAAAATATGAAGGTGTGTCATAATGAAGTGAACCCCAGAAGTTAGACAAAAAACTTTCGGGGTTCATATCACACATAAAGGCACACCTTCTTTTTTATCACAAAGTCCAGACTTTCACAAGCTGGACTTTGCTATTACCTAAAATATTTGTAACTTTAGGCATTAGTTTAAAAGCATAACAAAGATTTTCGCCCTTACATACCCAACCAATTAGTGTTATTTCCTCAGCGAATTGATGAAAATATGGCAGACAAGATCCTGTCTGCATCATCAGTGCTATAGTTGACAATCTAAATCTTGACTCCTTTCATAAGTTATACAAGGAGTCAGGTCGTTGGTCCTATCACCCCAAGAGACGCTTAAGGTTATTCTATATGCCTACATGAACAATATCTATTCATGTCGCAAGATAGAGAAACTATTACTCAGAGACATTCATTTTATATGGTTGGCCGGGTATGAGCATCCTGATTATATAACCATTAATCGTTTTCGCAATCGTGTAAAAACTGAAATCAATAACATCTTTACGCAAGTTGTTTTGTTGTTGGCGAGTAAGGGTTTTATAACTCTAGATGTGGAGTATATAGATGGTACAAAAATAGAATCCAAAGCCAACAAGTATACTTTTGTTTGGCGTAAGAGTATAGAAAAGAATCGTGAGAAGTTAAAGGAGAAAATTCGTATACTTCTTCTCCAAATCGATGAGGTTATTGCTCAAGATAAACAATCAGACACAGAGTCTGTGGAGTTTACCACTGAATCCCTAAGTAGTTTGATAGATGAACTTAAGGATTCCCTTTCCCTGGAAGAGGTAGCCCAAACAAAAGAAGAGAAAGCGCCCCTGCGTAAGGTAAAGAAGCAGGTTAAGGAACTAGAGAAACACCGTGACAAACTTAACGAGTATAACCAGACATTAGAGCAAACGTAAATTACGTGGGCGACGCAACTACAGATATCAACAACGCACCCACTACCACAGCTCCCAAAGTGATCTATGACCTCTCGGGCCGCCGCACACTGCACCCTACCAAGGGCGTCTATATCGTCAACGGCAAGAAGATCGTGTTCTGATACTTATAATATAAGTAAATTAGTCAAAACTATTAAAGATGTGCTCTGTTCGAGCACATCTTTATTTATGTATTATACGTTATGAATAAACTACCTTCACAAAACTATGTAAAAAGTAGAAATGCATCAATGTTTGACTTATATATGATCACATCAAACTATTTGCATCAGAATAGCTATTATAACTACAAACAAACTTCATACTCTATATA
>JAZQSL010000018.1:0-74837 GCA_045630125.1 Alloprevotella sp.
GGCTATCCGTTCTGATTTAATTAGAAATAAATAATGGTAATAATATAGCAGATGTCCACAAATCATCCTTACATCAAAGATGTTGTACTCTTATTATTGTAACCACGAATTTGCACTAATTTACACTAATGCCTTGCGGGGTATTTAAGACCGGATGGATATTAGTGAAAATTAGTGTTCATTAGTGGACTTATTTCCAGCGTATCTCGTGTATCTCTCGGCATCTTTGGACTGCCTTGTTCTTACACGAATCTTTTGGATCTGTTGAATACCTGTGATACCCGTGATACGTGGAGCTCTAAATAAAACAAACGAGTTTTCGTGGACAACACCTATATTATTGCCTAAACAATACAATAAACAATAATGCTATTATGAAGAAAATCGTTATCCTATGCCAGCTGTTGCTATCCAGCATCACAGCGCTACATGCCGACGAGGGTATGTGGCTGCTCAAACTCATGAAGCAACAACATCTCGAAGACTCACTGCTCAAGGCGGGGCTGAAAATTCCTGCCAGCGAACTCTACAACGAGCACGGTTCGTCCCTGCGCGAATGTATCGGTATCTTTGGCAATGGTTGTACTGGCGAAGTCGTTTCGCCAGAGGGCCTGGTCTTGACCAACAACCACTGCGGATTTAGCTACGTCCATGCCATGAGCACTATGGACCAAAACTATCTGAAGGACGGCTATTTTGCCAAAAGTCGTGCGGAAGAATTGCCTACACCTAACCTCACCTTTACCTTTGTCTTGCGCATCGTCGATGTGACGGCAGATGTCGAGGCTGCTGCGGGGGCTAAGGGCGTGGATGTTTATACTATGCAGAGCCAATCCTTCTTGGAACCACTGGCAGCCGACCTCTTGAAGAAAAGCGACCTGCGCAAGAAGAAAGGACTCAGGGTGCGCATCGTGCCCTACTTTGGGGCCAACCAATTCTATATGTTCTACGAGCAAGTTTATAGCGACGTGCGCCTCGTGGTCAACCCTCCGCTCAATATTGGACAGTTCGGCGGTAATACAGACAACTGGATCTGGCCACGTCAGACTTGCGACTTTGCCATGTTCCGTATCTATGCTGACAAGGATGGTGAGCCTGCTGCTTACAATAAAAAGAATGTACCCTTGAAGTGCGACCGCTTCCTGCCTATCTCGCTGAAGGGGGTGGACAAGGGTGACTATACCATGATCATGGGCTTCCCTGGCTCGACCAGTCGCTACCTGACGGCTTCCGAGGTGAAACTTCGCACGCAGTCGCAAAACGAGCCCTACGTTCTGGCTGGCAATGCACAGTTGGCATTTTTGAAGGGAAAGATGGACACCGTCGATTCGCTCAACCTCATGCTTCAGGACGACTACATGTCGCTGGGCAATGTGGTAAAGAACTTTGGCGGCATGAACGAAGCCGTTGAAAAAATCAACCTTGTCGGCGAAAAGGAAGCCGAACAAACAGCCTTCCGCCAGTTTGCAGCTCAACAGGACGACGCCGAATACGCCAATATCATCGAACGCATCGACTCGCTCTGTGCTGCCAATGCAGACATGCTATTTGATTATTACCTGTTGAATCAGACCATAGGCCAACAGCGCCTGTACGTGAAGTCGTCTGCAGTAGATGCGATGCTCGAGGCTCTGAAGGCGGCGGGGGCAAAGGATATAGAAAAAGCCACAGCAGAGTTGAAGCGTTGGTATAATATTGGTGTAGGTGCTTACAGCGTGGCATTGGACCGCGAGAGAATGGCCCTTCTCCTGCCCTACTGGTTCAAGCATCACAAGGGGGCTTCTCCTGCTTTTATGTCAACACCCGAAGCAGCGCAGGCACATTATGATGCGATGTACAATGGCTCTTTGTTCCGCAGCGCCGAGACGTTCAATGCTTTCCTCGAGCATCCTACTTACGATGTTTTAGCAGGCGACCCCATGGTAAAGCATTGGGCTGCCTACAATCAGTTCGTACAGCAACATTATGCAGCCCAGATGTCGGCCTATCGCCAAAAGCGCTCCGAACTCGATCGCATCTATGTGCGCGGCTTGTGCGAAATGTACGATTGGGCAAAGGCTCCCGACGCCAACTTCACCCTGCGCATGACCTACGGCCACGTGTGCGACCTACGGCCCCGCGACGGCGTCTTGTACGACTGGCGCACCACCCTGATAGGTATGTTCGAGAAGGAGAGCACCACCGAGACCGACTACTTCGTACACCCCCGACTGAAGGCGATGTATTTGGCACAGGACTATGGTCCCTACGCTCGCCAGGATGGCCAGTTGCCCACCTGCTTCCTGTCCAACAACGACATCACTGGTGGCAATAGCGGTTCTGCTGTGCTCAATGCTTACGGCGAACTGATCGGTTTGGCCTTTGATGGCAATATCGAGTCACTGTCCTCAGACCTCAAGTTCAATCCACAATTGCAACGCTGCATCAACGTAGACATCCGCTACGTCCTCTTCATCATCGACCGCTTCGGCGGCAGCAGCTATGTCCTTGACGAAATGGACATCCGCAAATAGGGGGGGCGAGGCCTATATCAGCAAAGGGGGCTGATAGCTCAATCTATTATTACGTCAGTTCGGTATACAGGGTCAAGTCATCGTATCTGAATCAATAGGGCTGCGAGCCTTATTTCCAGCGTATCTCGTGTATCTCTCGGCATCTTTGGACCGCCTTGTTTTTTGCACGAATCTTTGGGATCTGTAGAATGCCTGTGATACCCGCGATACGTCGAGCGATGCTATTTCGGTAGGATTTTTCTGTAGACTATACGAAATCTGCAAATGTTTCGAGGAGGTACTAAAAAAATGCAACGTTTTGTTGTAAAAAAGTCTTAGATAATTTCAACGCGACGTCGCAAAATTTAAAAAAGGTAAGACTTTTTTTATCATCATCCTTTTGAGAGAATCGCCGTCATGGATTAAATAACATAGCGCTTATACCGCGGACTCACGCAATTATTGCTAATCGGTCACTATAAAAAATGCGTCTTAAGGCATTAGTCAAATAGCTTTTAGGGCGCATTACTTTTTTGACCTTTGGTCCACAAAAACAGATCGAGGGAAGCACATCAACCAAAAGCGAAGCACTACCGTGGGGGTAATGCTTCGCGCAGAATCTTTATGCGTTTTCGTGAGGGGCGCCGTGGAGCGACGCCTCTATGTATCAGAACTTCACTACACCGAGACTACGGTCGATCAAGAGGCCGTCCTTGGCGGTGAGGTGGAATCGGCCTGCACGCTTGGCCTTGAGCTTGATAACGAGGAGTTCGGGGCTACCTGCGTCGAGGAGGGTGGCATGACCACGGTTGACGAATGTGGGATAGAGCGCCTTTGTGCCATCGCCGTGCAGGCGGTCGTAGGTGAGGTTGACCATTTGCTTCATGCCTACGGCTTCGACACCGAGGTATTCGAATTCCTGTGTATCGTATGGGAGGGCGAAGCTGAGGGCGTTGACTGCCTGGAGGTCCTTGCCGCTGACGGTGATGCGTACTTCGTCGCCTGCCTTGTAGGTCTTAGCACTTGGAGTGAGGACGAGCGAACCTGCTACGGCATCGGTGGATGCACGAGCACCGCCGTCGAGTTCGGTAGTTACGACAGAGATGTCGTAGGCGTCGATGAGGCCGTTCTGGTTGACATCGCCGATGCTGACATAGTCGAAGTCGCTATCGATAGTGCGGAGACCTGTGTAGTTCATGTATGAAGTGAGGTCGTTGTCATCGATGCGCTTGTCGCGGTTGATATCGCCTTGGAGTTGGCTTTCGGTATCGGCTACCTTGAAGATATACATTTCATGTCCAGAACCGAAATTACCTACGGCTTCGCTGATAGAAATCTTGATGTAGCGTGCAGTGGGATGGCCTGCGAATGCAAATGTGCTCATAGCGCCCTGACGTTCCCAAGTGAATGGGACGGGTTCGCTCCAGGTTTGCTTGTCTGAGCTGTATGATACTGTACCACGGAGGATAGTGCCATTGCCGCCGTCTTCGCGGTGATAGTAGTCGAGGCGGTCCAATTGGTTGAGACTGCGCAAGTCTATCATCATATCGAATGGTACGGCTTCGCCCTTGCCCCACTTGGTATGCCAACCGCTCTTCATATCGAAGTCGAAGAGTTTGTTGATAGTTTGACCAGGTTGGTCTTCGCAAGTCACGCTCGCCTTGATGCCCTGGATAGCAAATTCGAGAGGATTGGACAAAGTAGTTGCCTGGGCTACGGTCCATTCAGATGCACCCTGAGCATTGACAGCACGAACACGGAAGGTATATTCGGTTTCTGCCTGGAGGTCTTCGAAATCGAGGGTCAAATCGCGGATACCAGAGTAGCACATGCCATCAAATTCCACTTCGTAGTAGTCGGCACCTTCGACCTTTTGCCAAGATGGTGCCATGTTGTATGGACCTACGGCTTCTTCCTGGAATGTTACCTTTGGAGCAGTGAGTGCACCTTGACTCTTGCGCAATGGATCTGCAGTAGCAAATTGGAACCCTTTGACAGTCACTTCAACGGCGTTCTTAGCTACGTCGCACTTTGCCAAACGTACCCAAAGTTGTGGGTTTTTCTTCACGCTGACCTTTGCAAATTCGCTACCACGTGTAGCATATTTGTTGAGTTCGGGAGCAGCATTATAATAATATACGTTTTCGCCACGCAAGAAATCTTCTTCAGATTGTACAAGGGCGAGTTTCACCTTCTTGCCACCCACCTTTGCTTCCACTTTCTTTGGTGCAGCGCTGACGTTGATACGGAAGTCAGTTTGCTTGTTGAACTCTACGCCTGTAAATTCACCAGACATCTTGTCGACAGTAACGCTCAATTTGTCGCCATCTACCTGAGTAGTAATTGCGGTAGATGTAGCTCCACCCGAGAGATATTCCTGAGTCTTGCCATCGTCGTCGTATTCTGTGAAGGTGGTACCCTGGAGCGCATAGATTTCGTATGCACGATAGTCGTTGCGCCAGTCTGATGGATTATTGTGCGCTTGAGTGACAGGGATGATAGCGTCTGCCTTGACGAATACGGGGATTTTCCAGATAGGGCAGTCAAAGTTGTTGAGAATGACACCACCCTGGTAAATATCGCCATTGAAATAGTCTACCCACAGGCCTTCGGGCAAGTAGATACCGTTGCGGATATCATTGCCTGCCTTGTCCATACGTGTTTCCTTATAAATAGGAGCTACGAGCATTGATGGACCAAACATGAATTGGTATTGTGTCTTGTAACCCAAAGTGTAGGCATTAGGATAGTCCAGGAACATAGCGCGAACGATAGGTTTGCCATCGACGGCTTCACGTGCTACTGAATAAGCATAAGGCATCAATTCGCTCTTCATCTTCATGTACCAACGGTTGATGCTGGTAGAAGGTTCGCCCAAAGCCTCGGGGTACTTAGGATTAGCACCCCAACCGTCCATATTGAGTTCCATTGGAGTGAAGGTCTTCCATTGATAGTCGCGGATATTGACTGGCATATTTTTGCCGCCGAAGATACCGTCCATATCGTTGGTGATATTAGGCTGACCAGAAAGTCCCGAACCGATGAAGGTAGGGATGTGGAAACGGATGTATTCCCAGTCGCCACCAGTCTGGTCACCACTCCAAATACCTGCATAGCGCTGTGTGCCTGCCCAACCGTCGAGCGAGATGATGAAAGGACGTGCATTTGAACCATAATATGGCATGATTTCGCCAACGTCTGCTACACCATTCAAACCGAATGAGTAACCTGCGCCAACCCATGCTACGTCTGTCTTCAACACACGTACACCTGCATCACGTACTTCCTTGACAATATCACGTTGGAGAAGTGCTTCGACACCTTCTTTAGGATGCAAATCGCTTTGTGTCCAAAGACCGATTTCTACACCCTTAGAGCGTGCATAGTCACCAAATTCTTTCAAGTTTTCAACATTACCGTCCAATGTACCAGTTTGACCATAACCTGCGCCGTATCCGTCGTTGGGCAAGAACCATCCGAGTGGCATATCCTGGCGTTGGTATCTGTCGATAGCAGCACGTGCAGAGAATTGGTAAGCAGCAGGATCTTCGCCGTTCAATGTTTCACGAATACCACCTTCTACAGGCTTTTGGTTTTCGTTGTAACGCTTGCCGTCTTCGTAGAGCATGAAACCATTTTCGGCTTCTTTCCAGTAGTCACGGTTGTAGGCATTGAGGTGTCCCATATAGAAACCGAATTTAGGTAACAATACGGGATTACCCGTCAGCTGATAAAAATCGTTCAAGAGGGGCACAGCGCCTTCGTTGACCATAAAGAAGACGTCGAGGTAGTTTTCTTTGTGCGAAAGGAGCACTTTGCCGTCCTCGGTAGCACCAAAGTCGTAACGACCTGGGCGGAAAGTGTGCCACATCATACCATAACCACCTGTAGACCAATAGAAGGGTGTGGGAGAGGCAACACCACCATCAACCCAGTTGTTGGTATTTTCGATAGCAATAGCTTTGCCTTTGTGCGAGAAACGACCATTTTGCACACCGCCGCCATAGAAATATTCATCCTCATTGGCACGGAGCGAAATGGTGGTACCCTTTTGGTCAAACTTTAATGGATCAGTCCATTCAATAACGACCTTGCCTGTCTCCAGGTTCTTCACTGTCATCAAGACCTTTTGGCGGTCGATAGTCACAAGCACCTTTGGCGTAGAGATTTCAAAGAATCTGTCGCTGGTCTTCACCTCTATACCGCCCGTAGCACGACGTGCATTGTTTACCAAGATTTGTGCCTCGGGGGTAGCTTTTGGGTTGCGCAAGATGCCGCCGCTATTGTCTTGGAAGAGGCGGAAGATGTTGCTGCCGTAGAAGTCCAGCGTCATCGTGTGACCATCGGCATATTTCAGTTCGACGGTGGTAGGATTGATTTGACGTGCGTCAGTCAACTGTACAGGGATTTGCACCACAGGGTCGAGACCCATCTGCGCCGAAACACTGACTGGGACGGCTACCGAAAGACCGACGGCAAGGGGCAGGGCAAAGAGACAGGAAGCAAGTGGTCCTGTCATCGAAGAATTACTTTTTTTCATATTGGTTTATGTTTTCTATTTATTTCTTTTTTAAAAACAGCAAAAAATCGGTGTAAAGTTAGCAAAAAGAATAGAAATACCTCGGTCGAATCAAGATATTTTACACTTTATGTAAGGCATTATTAATACGACCCAACCATTCCACGCCAATACATCCTACCTCAGTCGCCAGTCACCAATTGCAAAAGAAGGTACCCGAATCGCTACTTTCATTGCTACTTTTTGTTAATATTTGGAGAAAAAATATGCTATTTCTCGCATCTTGCTTTTTTTATTAAAGAAAAGAGCGTATTTTTGCATAGCATAGGGAAGTAGGCAATCGAAATACCTATATCCCTGAAACCATTAACTAAAAATTAGACTTATCCGATAATATTCAAAATTAGATTATGAGTACAACAAGAGAAGTAGTAAATACAATCATCGAGGCTATCCAAGAAAAAAAAGGTCATAGCATCGTTGTGGCAGACTTGCGCAAAATCATCACAGCACCTTGCGAATATTTCGTCGTAGCTACGGGCAACTCGCCACAGCACGTGGATGCACTGACTTATTCCGTAGAAGAAATGGTGCGCAAGACTCATGGCGAAAAACCTGCTGCTATCGCTGGACAGGAAAACGCTATCTGGGAAGCCATGGACTACGGCAACATCATGGTGCACCACCTGTTGCCCGATGCACGCGAACACTATGACATTGAGCACCTGTGGCAAGATGCACATTTGGGAATTATCCCCGATCTGGATTAAGTAAAAATATCACAGAACATCTATAAACCTATTACAAACAAAACATTATTTCTCGATAACGCTTTGTGAAAAGTTGGCAAAAAGAGCCTCCACGTATCGCGGGTATCACAGGTATTCTACAGATCCAAAAGATTCGTGTAAAAAACAAGGGGTCCAAAGATTCCGAGAGATACACGAGATACGCTGGAAATAAGGCTTTAAACTTCTCACAAAATCAACGAGGATGAAAAAACAAAACAAAGAAAAGAAAATGAGCAACGAAGTTAAGAAAAAAGGAGGATTCAAAATCAATTGGTTCTTCTTCTTTGTCATCGCAATGCTGTCCTTTATGCTGTTTCAAGATGGCATCGGTAGCAAGAATTTTGAAAAAGAAGTATCGCTGAGCGAGTTCAAACGACTCGTAGCAGATAGTGTGGGTACAAAGATTGAACTTGAGAAAAATAGCGGTATAGCACGAATGGTCGTTCGCCCTCAGCACGTACGCGAAGTTTTCAAAAAAACAATCGAGGAGACGGGCAAGGATCCCATGGTCGTAACGATGACAAGCAAAGATAGCAAAATCGAAGAGCTGGCTATCGCTACTGGCACCGAACTGACATATAAGGAAGACGTCAACTACTTCAGCTATTTCTTGTCGATGATTCTGCCCATCCTGCTATTGGTCGGTCTGTGGTACTTCATCTTCCGTCGTGCTGGCGGTGGCGGTGGTGCTGGCGGCGGCGTGTTTAGCGTCGGCAAGAGTAAGGCTAAGCTATTCGAGAAGGGCAATGGCACACACGTACTTTTCAAGGACGTCGCTGGTCAGGAAGGCGCCAAGCAAGAGGTGCAGGAAATTGTAGACTTCCTGAAGAATCCTGCAAAATATACCGAACTTGGTGGCAAGATACCTAAGGGTGCACTGCTCGTAGGCCCTCCGGGAACGGGTAAGACGTTGCTGGCAAAGGCCGTTGCAGGCGAAGCAAATGTACCTTTCTTCTCGTTGTCGGGTTCCGACTTTGTCGAAATGTTTGTCGGCGTCGGTGCAAGCCGTGTTCGTGACCTATTCCGTCAAGCCAAGGAAAAGGCACCAGCCATTATCTTCATCGACGAAATCGATGCTATCGGACGTGCTCGTGGCAGCAAGAACTCGTTCAATTCAAATGACGAGCGTGAAAATACACTGAACCAGCTCCTCACCGAAATGGATGGATTTGGCAGCAATTCGGGTATTATTATATTGGCAGCGACCAACCGCGTCGAAATTCTGGACCAAGCCTTGTTGCGCCCAGGTCGTTTCGACAGACAGATTCACCTTGACCTGCCCGAACTCTCCGAGCGTGTCGCGATCTTCAAGGTACACTTGGCACCACTGAAGTTGGCTGAAGGTCTCGACGTGGAATTCCTGGCACGCCAAACGCCTGGTTTCTCGGGTGCAGATATTGCCAACGTGTGCAACGAAGCAGCCCTTATCGCCGCACGTCACAACAGCAGTCATGTATCTATTCAGGACTTTCTAGATGCCGTAGACCGCACCGTGGGTGGGTTGGAAAAGAAGACCAAGGTGATGACACGCGACGAAAAGAAGACTATCGCCCTGCACGAAGCTGGTCACGCAGCTATCTCATGGTTGGTAGAATATGGCAACCCCCTTGTCAAGATTACCATTATCCCACGTGGTCGTGCCCTTGGTGCAGCATGGTATTTGCCCGAAGAACGTGTCAACTCTACCAAGGAGCAAATCCTCGACAATATCTGTTCGCTCCTGGGCGGTCGTGCTGCCGAAGAATTGTTTACAGGCAGCATCTCGACAGGTGCATTGAGCGATTTGGAACGTGCGACCAAGGCTGCCTATGCAATGGTGGCATTCTATGGTATGTCGGACAATCTGCAAAACATCTCGTACTTTGACAATCAGGAAAACATCTTCACCAAACCCTATTCTGACGAGACGGCCAAGCTCATCGACAAAGAGGTGAAAACCATCATTGCCGCACAATACGAACGCGCCAAGGCGTTGCTGAGCGAAAATGCAGAAAAGCACAATCTGCTGGCCGAAAAGTTGATGGAGCACGAAGTCGTCTTTGCCGACGATGTCGAGGAAATCTTTGGTAAGCGCCCATGGAAGAGTCGTGCCGACGAACTTCTGGAAGAGCAAAAGAAGGAGGAAGAAAAAAACAAAGTACAAATACCTTTGCCTGAAAACGTTTCTACTTATTCTGAAGGGGAAATCAATTTGCCCCCTATCCCCATCGTAGCGAACGACACTATCGCTGCCGATCCCGATGTAGCCAACATACCACTCCCCAACGAAGTAAAAGAAGACAAGGAAGAAGCGAGGGAGGACCAAGAAGGGGTCAAGGAAGATAAGAAAGAAGCCGATAAATCAGTTTAAATTCTGTTCAAATCACACGGAGATCGTGATTTAATCGCATCATGTGCAAAAAATCTGTGTAATCAGTTGATAAATTAATTTTCTCCACGTATCTCATGTATCACGTGTATTAACCACGAATATTTTTGCTTTACCACGAATTATTTGTTTTTACCACGAATCGGCACGAATATTCACGAATTTTCATTGGTCAAGCACACTCCGCATAACCTCACAGGGGCGCCGTGCTAGTGGCGTCTCAATACCACAAAGACTATCGAACCTATTGATATCAAAAGCCCCATCAAAAAACCAATACGACCTATGTTACGCAATTTCATCGTACGCACCATTTCTGGTATATTCTTCGTAGCCGCACTGGTCGGTTGCATCGTCGGTCATCCACTAGCGTTTGGCGCCCTGTTTGCTATCATCACAGGTATGGCACTTTGGGAGTTTTCGGGTTTGGTCAACGACCATGCTGGCGCTCAGGTCAACCGTCTCATCAACACCATTGGCGGTGTGTATCTGTTCGTTGCATTCTATTATTATGCCTCGGGATGGGGCAACCATCATTCTGATGTATTGGTGTTTGTGCCTGTGCTTGTTGCTTTGGTCTATCTGCCCATCAGCGAACTGTTCTTGCAGCAAAATGACCCGTTGAAGAACTGGGCGTATGCCTTTGCATCGTGGTTGTACATCGCCCTACCCTTCTCGTTGCTCAATGTCCTGGCGTTCTCGTACAATCCCCTGTCGGGCGCCATCGACTATCTGTGGCAAATCCCGCTATCTATCTTCATCTTCCTATGGGCGAATGATTCGGGTGCTTATTGCGTGGGATGCTTGTTGCACAAGTATTTCCCAGCGAAACTATTTGAACGTGTATCGCCCAAGAAGACGTGGGTCGGCAGCATCGGCGGCGCATTGTGTTGCTTAGCCGTAGCGGCTGCACTGCATCATTTCTTCAAGGCAGATTTGCCTCTAACCCTGTGGCATTGGATGGGATTCGGCGCAGTAGTTTGTATCTTCGGCACCTTTGGCGACTTGGTCGAAAGTTTGTTCAAGCGCCAATTGGATGTGAAGGACAGCGGTCGTATGCTCCCCGGACATGGTGGCGTGTTGGACCGCTTCGACTCGGCCCTGCTTGCCATCCCCGCCACTGTCATCTATTTCTATACCATCAATATGTTTTAAGGGGAAAGATCTCATAAAATTTTAAATCTCACACTCTAAGTTTACAGAGTGTGAGATTTTTTAGTCTCAAACAAGTATGTAGGTAACGCTCATTTCAAGTTCATTATAGCTAACACGTTCTTTTGACAGGAAAGCACAGGTACTTTATTTCTTTATGCAGACACAAATTAAGTATATGAAATCTCAAAACATATAATATTAATGTTGCTCAAAAAAAAGGTAAGACCTTGTAAAAATTTCGCGACGCCTCGTTAAAATTATCCTAGACTTTTTTTCAACAAAGTCTAGGCTTATTTCTCGTACGAATATTGGGGATATTTTATCCATCAACAAACACGTTTAGAGTAAGTAATTTATCAAGTAGGGGATACCAAATAAAAAATAGTCTCACACGAAATCACGTTTGTGTGAGACTGCAAAAAAGACGCCACAAATGGGTGACGTCCTTTATACCTTCTTATCTGGTGAAAATCGTTGGTGCCTGGTAGAGTGCTCCTGCTGGCATACGTCCTACAGGAGGATGACCCGCTGGCATCTGACCACGTCCCACGCCCTGGGGCATCTGCCCTGGCATTTGTTGCTGTTTGCCTGCCTGCTTGCTTGCATTTTCGCCCGACTTGCCACCGCTGAAGATGTTCAGTTTGTAGACGAAGTGAATCATGAAGTAGGAGTTGATAGCATTGGTCCACGAGTCCGAACGCTGCATAGCGTTGATGACACGAGAGACGTTGCTTTGTTGGCGCAAGATGTCGTAAGCTTGGAGCATAATTACTGCTGAGCGATTCTTGAGGAAAGCGTAAGAGATTTGAGCATTCCAGAGCAACTCGTTGGTATTCATCGTCTCGTCGGCATATCCGCGACGTGAGTTCATGCGAATGTCTGTCGAAAGGCTCAGGCCGAAGTCGAAGTTGAAGTTAGCATTGGCACCGTAGGCGAAGTTCCACGTATCCATGTTATTATACGTTTGGAGCGTAGATTGCGAGTGTTGGTAGTTCAATGTACCGAGCAATCCGACGTCGAACCACGATGTGCGGTACGAAGCGTTGAGGTTCTCGCCCACGCCGATAGTACGTGTGATACTCTTGGTATTGGTGCTTGCTGCATTGCCAAAGAGGATGTCGTAGTCCGCAGGTGTAGGATGCTGTGGCAAGGAGATGGCATCGGTCGAACTGACGTAACCCACTGAGTTGGTGTAACTGAGGTTGGTCGCTGTCGAGATGTTGAAGAGTTTCTTCTCGCCGAGACCTGAGTTGAACATGAAGTTACCACGAGCGTTCCAATTGCCATTGATATTCTCGGGGCGTGTGTAGCGTACACCTGTGGATTCGTCGTAGACCATAAGATTAGAGATGCTATTCTTGGTCTGTGTCATGTCCACACCTGCAACGATACCTTGCTGGCGCTCGGGATTGTATCCGTGATAGAATACACGGAGGTTGTTGTTCCACGAAGGTTTCAGACCTGCATTACCCATGGAGATGTTCAATGGGTCGCTGTCGTCGATGACGCCGAGGAGGTTGGTCATCGAGGGTTGTGAAGATGAACCGCGGTAGCGGATGTCGAGGTTGGTCGTCTTTGAGAACTTGTAGCGGAATCGCAATTGTGGCGCTACATTGAACACTGTACGTACGATGGTGGTATCGATTTGTGCAGGGCGATTGTACTGCATCTTGGTTCGCTCGGGGTTGAAGTCTACACCTGCATTGGCGGTGATGGTAGACGACGAGTAGCGCAAACCGATGTTGGCAGTATGGTTGTAGTAGCGATAGGTAGCATACTGACTGTTGTACAAGTCGCGTGCCCACATGGTCGAATCTGCCATAGTAGGCAACATACCGATGATGGCGCCTTGCTGTATCATCGTATCGAGCACTGCTTCTTCGAGCAAATCACGTGTACGGTCGCTGTTGTTGTAGCGGAATGAGTAGGTGTAGTTTGCTTCTGCGAAGAGGTTCTTCACGATAGGTTCGGTATATCCCACACGGATATTATAGTCGTAACTTTGCGAAGGTGAGATACTACGTTGTGCCTGGAATTGCGACTTACCAGCACTGCTCTGACCATATTGGATGTCTGACACAGAGTAGGAATTGTTCTCGCTCTGACTGTAGTTACCACGTGCACGCAGGCTGATGTTGCGTCCCTTGGAGCCGATACGACGCACGATGTTGAAGTTCAAACCTACGTTGTGCGAAGCATTGTCGCCCATATTGTCACGCAGGTTCTTGTTGACCAAGATGCCCGCCAATAGCGGATTGACCGTAGGGGCAAAGATGCTGTCCAACGGATTTTCTATACCATCGATAGCATAGGGGTCGTCCTTGAAAGTCGCCGTACGTGAAGTGCTGGAGTTTCTGCCCGAAGAGTACGAATAACTAGGTCGCAACGTCACTGTGGTCATCGTGTCGGGCAACCAGCGCAGACGTGCATTGACATTGACACGAGTAGATGAATTGTCGTTCTTGCTATAAGAGTTGGAGAACGAAGCACCACGGGTAGAGTTCAAGAATGTCTCGGTCGCCGAAGTACGAATCAAGTCGGTCGAGGTATGTACATAGCGCACGCTACCATTCAGTTCGACACGTCCTGCTTCTTTCTTAGCCTTGCTGTTTTCCCACGTCGCATTGAGACCCGCATTCTTAGTAGCAGTCAATCCCTGGCCACCACCGCCAAATCCCATCGGACCACCAAAACCACGGTCGCCGACATTATTCAAAGCGCCGTATGCTGTGATGCTGGAGCGATCGGTGAAACGGGTAGCAAAAACTTTGGCAGAGTAGCGATTTTCGGTACCATACGCCAAGTCCAGGTTGGTCACCCATGACTCATTCAGTTGGCGCTTGGTCATGATGTCGAGCACGGGCATTTCTTCGCCATCGTCGATACCAGTCATCTCGGAGTAGTCGCTTTGCTTCTCGTACGCCTTGATACGGTTGACCATATCCACGGGCAAGTTCTTCATCGCCACATCTTTGTCGCCCTTGAAGAAGTCCTTACCATTGACCAGGAGTTCCTTGACTTCCTTACCATTCCACGTAATCTTGCCATCGTCGCTGACTTCGACACCGGGTAACTGCTTGACCAGTGCCTCGAGCGTAGAACCCTCTGGTGTGCGGTAAGCACTTGCATTAAACACGGTTGTATCTTCTTTTTGCTCTACGCGAGCAGCTGTACCAGTAACTACGGCAGTACCTAAGACATTGTCTATTGACGTTAGCGCCACATCCCCAATATTCAGCGAGGTGCTATCATTGTCGAATGCTACTGGTTTTACCAAAGTTTCATAACCCACAAAACTTACCTTGAGTAAGTAGCGTCCTGTTTGGGGCACATTCAGGCGAAAGCTGCCTAACGAGTCTGTCGTAGTACCACGCACCACCGTGCTGTCTGTTCTCAGTAATACAGCTGCTGCAAATTCGATTGGACTGTCCGTCTTGGAATTTCTCACCACACCCGTCAACTGGATTTGTGCCATCAACGAGATGCCACACATCATCAGAGAGAGGAGGGTCAGGATACGATGTTTTTTGATATTCATAGAGTTATAATGTTTGTTTGCACATTTTTTCACGAGTGCAAATATACACAGAATATAGCAATTCGATACTTATATATAAATTAAAAAAAATTAAAACTATCAAAGTCTGCAATTTTATCCACATTATTACATACAATAATACAAAAAATGATTAGTTTTGCGGTAATATCTATAAAAATGTGCGACGTATGATGAAAATCGCCAATAAAATCAAACGTATCGAAATCTCCAGTCTATGGAGCGGACATAAACATATAGTATGGGAACTGAGACCCGATGTGAATGTGCTGAGTGGTAAGAATGGTGAAGGCAAATCGACCATCCTGAATCGTATCGTGCAACAATTGCATGATATCCCGTCGTCAGGCGAAATCATTGGCAAAGGCAGACTTGGGGTGAAGATAGACTTCGACCCCTCGGATGCTACGGGCATACATTATGATATCATCCGCAGTTTCGACCGACAATTGCTCAAAGGAGACCATGTTTTTGAAACAGGAGGTGGAGCCGTAAGCACCGAGTTGGATTGGCAACTCTATTTGGTACAACGCCGCTATTTGGATTATCAAGTCAATGTGGGTAATCGTATGATACAACTTCTCACAAGCGGAGACCCAGAGGCTCGAGACAAAGCGACCGAGGCGGCAAATCTGAAAACTCGATTTCTGGACCTCGTGGACGAACTGTTCAGCGAAACGGGTAAGCATATAGACCGTACGAGCAACGAACTCTCGTTTATCCAATACGGCGAAACACTATCGCCCTACAAACTGTCCAGCGGTGAAAAGCAAATGCTGCTCATACTACTGACCGTACTGACTGAAGACGAACAGCCCTACGTCCTCTTCATGGACGAACCCGAAGCAAGTCTACACTTCGAATGGCAAAAACGCCTTATCACCATGGTGCGCGAGCTCAACCCTAATGCGCAGATCATATTGACCACACACTCTCCAGCTCTGATTATGGATGGCTGGGAAGATGCAGTGACAGAAGTCAGCGAAATCACTTTTTAGGAAGCCTGGGACAATTTGAGACAATGGGACAATTCAAATTTTGCCTAATACTCATAACTCATTCACCATTCTCCTCCCCCTTTAACCCTATCAACTTGTCAACTTAAAACTCGTTTACTCGTCAACTAAAAAAAATGGCCAAACGACTCACACAACACCTTGACTCGTCATACCTTCAAGCGCTCAACCGTTTGAATGGGAAGGACGCACGCCAAAAGATAGTGGTGTATGTGGAGAGTTTTGACGACGTCCTGTTTTGGCGTACCCTATTGCATCCACTCGAGACCGAACGCTATTATTTCGAAGTGATGTTGCCCTCACGCACTACGCTTTGCAAGGGTAAAAAAGTCGCCCTGGCAAATCGCCTCGGTCCGTATATGATAGCCTGCGTTGATGCCGACTATGACTATGTGATGCAGGGCGCTACCGAGACATCTAAGGTGGTATGTACTTCGCCCTATGTATTTCACACCTACGCCTATGCCATAGAAAGTTTCCAGTGCTACGCACCTGCTCTGAATCATGTTTGCGTCATGGCAACGCTCAATGACCGCCGTTTGTTTGATTTTGAAACATTCCTTGCACAATATTCCGAAATCATCTGGCCGCTGTTCGTATGGAACGTTTGGGCCTACCGACATGGAGTCCACACACAATTTTCGATGCTACACTTGCACCATGTCGTAGCATTGGACGGTCTGGACTTCTATCATCCCGAGCGTACCCTGGATGCACTGCGCCGACGTGTCAATGGCAAGATAGCCCGCCTGCAATCACAATTCCCACAGGGCAAATCGTCGTACAAACCGTTACTGGAAGAACTATTACGTCTGGGTCTCACACCACAGACCACCTACTTGTATATGCGTGGTCACGACCTTTGGGACGGCGTAGTTGGCCCGATGCTCACAACCATCTGCGATGCCCTAAGACGTGAACGTGAAAAGGAGATACACCAACTTGCCGAACATCAGGTACAGATGCAAAACGAACTTGCAGCCTATCAGCACGCAACATCCAATGTTGAGGAGATGGCACGCAAATACTCCGCCTATACAGACGCCCCACTCTACCGAAAAATTCAAGAAAATATCCGACTATTCCTCGACAAAAACTTCCCACAAAAAGCCAATTCTAACGTCGAAGAAAAATGCGAAAAATTTTGACAAATCACTTTTGCAAACTGGAACGGCAATATAAGGTTTGGTTTTAGCAAAAAAGAAAAAGTCAAAGGTTTGTTTGAATAAAGTCTTGGAAAGTTTTTACGAGACGTCGCATAGTTTTCACAAAGTCTTGTTTTTTTCATAAAAGCCCCACTCCGTTTTTCATAAAAACACCTTCTTTTTTATCAGAAAACCACAGGAAATACGCTATTTCTTTGTAAAAACCATCAAAAAATCATATTTTTAACTGCGCGAGAATCGCGTATTTGCGAACCCAATCAGGGAGCAAGAATTCTACACGAATTTTACCCCCTGTTTTTTGCGAAATATTTTGACATTTTTTGCGCTAAACGAATACCCTAATTACTTTCTCCAAATTCTGAGCAAGAGTATCTCTGTCTTGTTCTTTTTAACACCACGCAACAGGTATGCTCCTGCGGAAACGTTGGAGATATCAATTTCCTTGCCAGGTGTCATTTGCTTCACCTTGCGCCCTGTGATATCATACAACGCTAAATTGGCAATCCCCTCTATATGCGGAACTGCCACCTTGCCATCTGTATAGTAATAATTGTCCCCATAGTCAGAGGTCTGTTGCTGAAATGGCGCAGGTGTACTTTCATTGCCAAAAGCATCAATTGCTGTGACGTAGAATGACTGATTCAACGCACTGGGCAAAGTGGGTAGATAGGAGAAATTGGTCTGCGTCAACTTTGTCGCAATACGTTTGGCACTGGATGCCGAAAAAGTATCAGTGGGACAAGCATAGATATTGTAGGTCGTAGGGCGCTCAGCATAGAGTGAACTGACCTTTTTCCAAGACATATCAATGGTGCAACCCTGCCTTATTATCTGCATACCCTGTGGAGTACTGGGCATAACTTCAGCACCATCAATAGCGGGGGGCAAGACTTCGTCGCGCCAAAAGTCCTCGGCGGTGAAATCATACAATCCCTTCTCATTATCCGTAAAAAATTTAGAACGGAAATAGGCGACACCTCCTGTGCCCAAAAGTCGGGTGTAGTACATCTGGCGACGAATCACATTGAGTGGCCATCCACGCTCGCGGTCATTCAAGAAGTAGATGCCCAATCCAGGGATGACGGGTTTGCCATTAGCTTGTTCTACCCAGTCGGCAGCAAATGGATAAAAATGCTTCCCATCAAAGTACATCATGGGAAAAAGTATGTCCATATATCCTTTGTTTAACCACAGAATGGCATCTTGAGACACGACATCGCGAGCATTCCATCCCATACTGCTTTGGCGAGGCAGGTCGGCATACTTTCCTACTGGCGAACAGCTCATCTTCACCCAAGGTTTAATCGCCTTTACTGCACTACTGACTTCGCGTACGCAACGTGTTACATTCTCTTGACGCCAAGCCGATTTGTTCTTGCCATTGCCATATTTAGCATAGGTTTTCTTATCATCAAACGAGATGCTCTTTTCTGGGTAGCGAATATAATCTAGATGAATTCCGTCTACATCATATTTACTAACAATCTCACTGCAAATTTTAGCTAAATATTTATCTGTGCCAGGTACCCCGGGGTCCATCATCCATACATCACCACACTTTTGACAGAGTTCGGGATGCATTGATGGTAGTGCTGACTTACCCAAACGCTTTGCTGTAGGAACATGGCAGATTGGGAACGATACGACCCAAGCATGAATTTCCATGCCGCGACGGTGACATTCCTGGACAGCAAAAGCTAAAGGATCGTAACCTGGATTTTTTCCTGGTTGACCAGTGAATATCTCGTCCCATGGTTCGTAGTCTGAGGGATAAGTCGTAGTCGAACGTGTACGAGCTTGAAACAAAATGGTATTTGTTCCCGCCGCCTTCAATTCATCCAAAATCTTACATAAATCTTCCTTCTGTCTCTCTATACCTGCCTTATCATTCGCCTTTCTTTTCGGCCAATCCAACCCCTTGTAAGTAGTCAACCAAACGGCACGAATCTCTCGTTGTGTAGCCGAGAGAGCTTCAGATTGCAGTAAGGGTAAGGTCGTGAATGTTTCCACTTGAGCCGATAAGTGCAGAGATGAGAAGTATAGTAAAAATAATAAGATCGTGGAAAATAAATATTTCATGATATATATTTTAATTCTAAGATTATCTATTTAGAAGTTGTTGCGCTTTCTCTCTATCCTGGCGTGCAGCTGAAGTAAGCCCCAATTTTTCTAAGATGCCTGCACGTGCGATGTAATAGGTAGGTTCATTAGGATTGAGTTCTACAGCCTTGTCATAATCCGCCCTAACCAATTGCCATTGTTCCTGCTTTGCCTCCATCTCGGCACGAGCAGCATAACCCTCAGCACTTTGTGGGAATTTCACAATATACTCGTTCACCTTTTGCAGAGCAACAGCATTTTGTCCAGATTTGGCATAATTCATCGCAAGAAGTAGTGACGCACTTTGATTCATTGGGTCCATACGCAATATTTCAGTCAAGTCCTCTCGTTCTTGCTGATATAGTCGCAGCGCATCATATACCGCCACACGCAGGAAAAGCGCACGAACTTTTTCCTCTTGGCCAAGCGCTTTATCTACCAAGGTCTGGCAATCTGCCAGTGCCATTCGAGGGTTTCCTGCTTCGAGATAACACACTGCACGTTCATGGCGCACCTCTTTGTCTTCGGGATTTTGCTTCAGCAGTTCACTCAATATTTCTGCAGCATGTCTGAAATCTCCTGTTGCCATATCTATTCGCGCCAGATAGTGACGTACGATATAGTTTGAGGGCGCTTCTGGTCGCAACCTTAGGGCATCGTTCAACATTGTCTTTGCTTCTGCCAACGAATCCCTGTACATCGCATTCAATGCTCTATTCAGGCAATCGTTGTAGGCGATAGAGTCTTCGCGTTGCTTTTGGATTTTATAGGGGTCCTGCTTGCGATAATCCTCCACATTCTTCGAACGCACCAATCCCCCACGCTCCAAGTCTATAATCGTTTGTGCAAACGATGATGCCAAAGGGGCGATGAACAATAATATTATATATATGTATCGAAGGTGCATCATTTGAACATGGGGTGAATTGTAATTAAGGGAGGTGTTGAAGAGTACTTCGCCATCGTAAACTTTTTATAGCACAACTGTCGGCTTTTCAAAAAATAGTTGTACCTTTGCATCCGTTCTCAACGAACTTTTTCCACGAATATACATCAATGGAGAGGTGCTCGAGTGGTTGAAGAGGCACGCCTGGAAAGCGTGTAGGCGTCAAAAGCGTCTCGCAGGTTCGAATCCTGTTCTCTCCGCATTTTGTTTGGGTAAGTATGCAATATGTGTACTTACTTTTTTTGTACCCTTATGATAGGCGGCGATAGTCTACGAAAGCGTAGGGTTTATCATTTTGTTCGTCTGCTTCGTGTTGCTCCTCACTCACCTTTTCCCATTCTTCGGTGTTAAATTCAGGGAAGAAAGCATCTGCCTGTTTTGGTGTGTCCATAATATGTGTCAAGCATAGCATATCTGCCAAGGGGAGCGCCTCGGCATATACACTCTCGCCACCTATCACAAAGACTTTTTCATCCACTTCGCAAGCATTTAGGGCTTCTTCGAATGATGAAAATACCTCCACACCTGGTGCCGACCACTCTTGATTACGTGTCAGAACCAGATTGCGACGATTAGGCAACGCTCCCTTGGGCAAAGATTCAAAAGTCTTACGCCCCATGATGATCGTATTGCCTGTAGTCAGCGCTTTGAAGCGTTGCAGATCTGCTCTGAGGTGGTAGAGCAATTTATTTTCAAAGCCAATGGCACGATTCTGTGCCAAAGCACAAATTAATGTCAACATAGTTTATGGTATATAAAGTCCTAAAATCATACACTCACCTGTGCTTTGATATGTGGATGAGGATTGTAGTCTTCCAACTTGAAGTCTTCAAATTTGAAATCAAAAATATCTTTCACGTCGGGATTGATCACCATGCGGGGCAAGGGGCGTGGTTCGCGACTGAGTTGCAAACGTGCTTGCTCTAGGTGATTTTGATACAAGTGTGTGTCGCCTGTGGTGTGCACGAATTCTCCTGGCTCCAAACCGCAGATTTGTGCCATCATCATGAGCAACAGAGCGTAACTTGCTATGTTAAATGGCACGCCCAGGAAAGTATCTGCCGAGCGTTGGTAGAGTTGCAAAGACAACTTGCCGTCTGCCACATAAAATTGGAAGAGCAAGTGACAGGGAGGAAGATTCATTTTCTTCAGATCCGCCACATTCCATGCCGACACGATGATACGGCGTGAGTCGGGGTTGTGCTTGATATCGTGGACGGCTTGTGAGATTTGGTCAATAAAACCTCCGTCATAGTCGGGCCAAGAGCGCCACTGATAGCCATAGATATGTCCCAACGAACCATCTTCGTCTGCCCATTCATTCCAAATACGCACGCCGTTGTCTTGAAGGTATTTCACATTGGTGTCACCTTTGAGGAACCACAGTAATTCGTGGATGATTGACTTCAAATGCAATTGTTTTGTGGTGAGTAAAGGGAAACCTTCTTGCAAATTAAATCGCATTTGATGACCGAATACGCTCATCGTACCCGTACCTGTGCGGTCACCCTTCACGGCACCTTCGTTCAAGATACGGTCCAATAGATCGAGATATTGTTTCATTATATTATTTTTACTTATTGCGTAACTATACATGTATATTGAGACGAAAGACCTACGTCTGCCGCCTCATATATTTGACATTTTGCAAAGGTAGCATTTTTCTTTGGGTAATTATAAATACACTGATAGTTTTTTACTTCGTTAACAAACAAGATATCGTAATAAATCTGTATTTTTGCAAAAATACGAGTAAGCGAACGAGAAATACAAAGTTTACTTTGATATTTTTCACAGCGAGCGAGAGTATCTTGGAAATTTATTTCAAAGATAATTATTGTTATGGCAAAGATTTCCTCACATTTTCAACAGCAAATGCAGATGCTCATCGGCGAGGCCGAGACAGCACATCTAATTGATGCGCTAGAAGGCGTCGCCCCCGTCAGCGTACGTCTGAATCCCTGCAAGCCTGGTCCTGTATTTGCTGATACGACTCCTGTTCCCTGGTGCGACAGGGGGCTCTATTTGCCCCAACGTCCAGCCTTCACGCAAAACCCTCATTTGCATGGCGGCGCTTTCTACGTTCAGGAAGCATCTTCCATGTTCATCGAGCAAGCCTTTCGTGCTATGGCGTTTTCTCCCCAAAGGGTGTTGGATCTATGTGCTGCCCCCGGCGGAAAGAGTACGTTGTGGCGCTCATTGATGGACGATGGCGCGCTACTCGTCGCCAACGAACCCATGCGCCAGCGTGCACAAATCCTGGCGGAGAACTTGTCGAAGTGGGGACATCCCGATGTTGTCGTCACAAGTGCTTTCCCGCACGAATTTGCTTCGCTCAAAGGTTTCTTTGACGTTGTAGCGACAGACGTTCCCTGCTCAGGCGAAGGCATGTTCCGCAAGGACGAGGGCGCAGTAGAGCAATGGAGCCCCGAGTGCGTTGAAATGTGTGCAGCACGCAGTTGGGAAATTGTCGAGCAGATTTGGGACACGCTACGCGAAGGCGGCTATTTCGTATATAGCACTTGCACCTACAATCGCAGCGAGGACGAGGACAACGTCCATCGTATCTGCGAAGAACTGGGCGCCGAGTTAGTGAAGATTGATGTGCCCAAGGAGTGGCGTATCGAGGGGGATACTACAGGCCGCGACCTACCCGTATATCATTTCTTCCCTCACAAGACACAAGGTGAGGGCTTTTTCCTTGCCCTGCTTCGCAAGACCTCGCCATCCGCTTCGCCTAAGAAAGTGAAGCAGGGCAAACATGCCAAGGACAAGGTGGCAAAGGGAGCCAAGGAAGTTTCAAAATGGCTAACCCATGCTCAGGAATTCAAAATATTCAATCCTGATCCCGAGCACGTCGTGGCCGTTCGCCAATCCCTGTTCGAGGACGTCTATCGCATAGCCTCATACGTAGCCACCCTACAAGTGGGCATCCCTTTGGCAGCAGAGCGAGGAAAGAAATATATCCCCGAGCACACACTCGCTCTATCTACCGAATTGTCCTGCGATGCCTTCCCCATAGTCGAGCTTTCGCTTGAACAAGCCCTCTGCTATTTGCGTAGGGAAAGCATAGTCCTGCCTCCCGAAGTGCCTCGTGGGTACGTTGTGGTAGCCTTCGAGGGTACCAGGCTGGGCTTTGTCAACAACCTGGGTAACCGCGCCAACAATATGTATCCCAACGAGTGGCGCATCAGGCATTGAATGTGGACTGAAGCGATGAAAACTTAAGTATAAATCTCAAATCTTTTAAAATAGTATATTACATGAAATACCTAGAATTTACTTTCACCACCACACCTGCTTCTGATGTGGCTGAAGATATACTTTCCGACCTCCTTGCAGGCATTGGTTTTGATAGTTTCGTTCGCCCCGATGACTTGGAGTGGGAGAAATGTGAAGGCAGTGAAAATCCTGAAAGCCCCGAGTTTCAAGTTCTATCAGGCGAAGACTTATTCAAAGCTTACATTCAGACCGATGCTTTCGACAAAGCAGCACTTGATGAAGTCATCGCCGCATTCCCTCTGCCCGATGTCAAGGTGTCGTACACGATGTGCGAGGCCGAGGATAAAGACTGGAACGAAGAGTGGGAAAAGAATTATTTTCAACCACTTATCCTGGGCGACCGCTGTGTCGTAGCAGGTACCTTCCACCGCGATGTGCCCGATGCAGAATATCGCATCACTATCGATCCACATATGTCCTTTGGTACAGGTCATCATGCCACTACTGCACAAATGCTCGGCCGTATCCTTGATGACGATATGCAGGGCCTCGAAGTCCTGGACATGGGCTGTGGCACAAGCATCCTGGCTATCCTGGCACGTATGCGAGGCGCAAAGCACTGTGTGGCTATCGACAACGACGAATGGTGCGTAAAAAATTCGCTCGAGAATATAGCCCTCAATCACATTGATGGTATTGATGTCTATCTCGGCGACGCTTCAGCATTGGCAGACAAGGGCCCCTTTGATTTGGTCATTGCTAATATCAACCGCAATATCCTCCTGTCCGACCTGCATCTCTATGCCGCACGCATGAAGCAGGGCGCAGACATCTACATGAGCGGTTTCTATACTCAGGATGTCGAGAAAATCGTGGCTAAAGCTGATGAGTGCGGACTTGCCCTGGTTGACGTGCGCGATATGGACAACTGGGCATGTGTCAAGTGCAGAAAATTATAGTTAGATAGTTAGAAATAAAAATAACATTAAACTTGCAGAAACACTAACTGCCAAACTATTTCATATTTTAGATACTGAGCACCTTGTCAAATGGCAAGGTGCTTATTTGTAAACTCCTGTGTACAAAATAAGAAGTGACAGATACATTTGAAGCAATGATTCAGAGAAAGGTCGATTCCTTTCACTTAAAATATGTAATTTTGTACGAATTTTAAAGAACCCCATTTAAACTATAACAAAAGATAATGAAACGTTTCGCATTACTGATGCTAAGCGCAATGCTTTTCGGTAGCGTCGCTATGGCACAATATTACAAGGCTGGTAATGACAGATTTTCCGTAAAGGTACAACCATTCGTGGGCGACTATCTGGATAAGCATAACAATATGAAGATTATCAATCCCACGCTCCCATCGGGTTTCAATCTGGGATTTGAATTACCCTCGTCACAACAGCGTCCGTGGCAACAATACCTGAACAATTCAACAGCAGGTGTGGGTATCACTTATATGGATATGGGCGACAAGGTGATGGGACACACTGTCTCAATATATCCCTATATCGTGCTGAACTGCTTGCGCAAGGAGCATGTAGAACTGGGCATCAAGTTGGCTGCTGGTTTGGGGTATTGCACAGAAAGTTATTGGACCAACACATTGGACACTGACACCGATGACCCTACTGCCAACTACACCTTTGGTTCGAACCTGAATGCCTATCTGACAGGTGGGTTGAACTTCAATTTCCCTATCAGTCGCAACATCGCGCTAAATGCGGAATTAGGCTTTGCACACATGAGCAATGGTCGAATAAAGGAACCCAACAAGGGGGCTAATATCCTGTATGGCGGCATCGGTGCCATCGCTACAGTCAATCCGGAAAAGGAGAAGGAGCCTATCCGTTTCCCCAGCCTGCCCTACAGATGGAGTCTGAACATCACTGGCGCTGTGGGATCGCAGAATGCAGATATGGCAGACAAGAAGAATTTCTTCATCTCGACCTTTCATGCTGGTGCCATCTACAATGTGACCAATTGGTATGGTGTCGGCTTGGGTGCAGATGTCTTCTTTAACGACGCTATCGGAGCTGAATCGAACCGCGGCCTGTACCGCACAGACATCACCTATAAGCAGCGCGATAAAATTCGTGCTGGCGTGAGCTTGAATAACGAGTTGCAGTTTGGACGTGTGACGGCTATGGTGGATTGGGGTATCTACCTGTACAACCCTGCACGCCACTGCTACAATAGCGACCACCCTATCTACGGTTATGGCAAGCGTCCATTGTTCTACAAAGGAGAGGGCGCAGGTTCAGACGAAGCCTGGAACTACATTCGCTTTGGTGTAAAATGTCGTGTATGGGACAATCTCTACGTACAAGCCTTGGCAAAGACGCACTATCACATCGCCGAGATGATAGAATTTGGTGTGGGATACCAAATCCCCTTCATCAGCAAGAACAAGCGTCAAAACAGCAAGGACATCATCTTCCACAATCGCGAGGGATGGTGGAACAATTATTAATGCCTAACAAACGCTAAGAAAAAGCGTGACAAAAATAAACCGAATTGGGGTGAAGTAAAAGCAAAAACTTCATCCCAATTTTTATATTCAAAAAATGCGAAAAATTTTGACAAACCAAAGTCTTCAGATAAGCGAGAAAATAGAGCAAAGATAGGATGAGGTAGAAAAAGATAAAGGCAAAACAGAAAAAGGTCTAAGGAAATTTTAAAAAAGTCTTGAGTTTTTCTCACTTTCCCTTGTCTTTTTTGAAAAAAAATAAGGACATTTGACAACAAGAAAATACCAAGAAATAGTCAAAAATGGCAGTTTGTGCAGCCAAAAAGCACACAAACAACCCCAAAAACGGGCAAAAACAACCATCCCAAGAACGACGTATTTGCAGGCACTACTCCAAATTGTCAGAAAATATGCAAATATATCCCCCATTATTTGCGAAAAATTTTGACAATATCAATTATAGTTTGCCTTCAAAACAATCCATGAGAATAAGGTCTAACAGCGGCATTTGTTGCATCTCACAAATCCAAGCGACAGACTTTCATTTTTTTTGAGAGTCTGTTGTTCTTATAAACGAGATGGTTCGTGCCAATCTGTTTAAGAGCACACACAGCTCAAATTCCCAATAAGTTTCTCAACACCCACCAAATAAAATAGACAACGACATACGTCCATACCGCACAGCGATGCTCCAACACGCTACGCCACCGCAAAGCGACCTGCGTAGGCAAGAAGAAACGCTCTAAGCACAGTGCCAGGGCGTAGGGAATGGACAAAACAAAGAAATAGTTGTAGGAAAGGGCTTCAAACAAATGCCCGTGCAGCAAAGCGTGAATTCCGCGCTGCAATCCACAGCCTGGACAACTCCAACCCGTCATCACCTTAAACATACACTTAGGCATGAGGGTATATCGAACAGGGTCGAACATATAAAGTCCGACCCCTATTGATAGAATAATGATTGCAACAATAATACTTTGCTTGCGCATTACTTAAGATCAAAGTGCGCCCGCTGCTCCCAACGCTACAACGAATACAAAGTAAATAATCATGAAGGCGATAGCAGACACAGCACTGACGATACACCATTTCTTGGCTTCGTTTGCCGTATTTTGAGCCTGTTCATAATAGCCTTGAGTCCACAGATTATTCACCTTTGCAGATTTTATAATAGCCACAATACCTATCGGCCAGCAGCAGAAGACTGTACTGAGGATACTCCACACCAAATAATTGTCGGGGCAGGGAGGTTGCGGTTTAGAAGGAGCAGCACCATTGGCGTTGCCATAAGATGCTCCACCACCATAGACTGGTGAATGACCGTTGAGATAAGGGAGTATCTCGGGCACTTGATTCGCCTTAACCCAATTAGGCATACCCTCACACCACACGAATGTTTCACCAGTCAGTCCCAAACGTGGAAATTCATCAGCATATACTGGTCCCATCTGTTGTTGCGCAGAGTTTAGATAGTAGTATTTTTTCATCGTGATATTAATTTTAAAAATTATAATCGTTAATTATCAACACAGAGGTTTCATCTTCGCAAAAGTATGAATTTCTTTTTATACACCCAAGCATTTTCTTAATATATCTTAAAATGTCACACCATTTTTATCAAAAATAGGCTTAACGTTAAATACGCCAAGCCTACATTATACAGATATTTGAAAGTGTAATTACTTCTTGCAGCAACCTTTCTTCTTACCATCGCATTGCTTCTTGCAATCTTTCTTTTTGCCATCGCATTGCTTCTTGCAGTCTTTCTTGCAGTCCTTTTTGCAATCCTTCTTGCATTCTGTCTTTTGTGGGCACTTACCTTCACATTTCTTTTGAGGACATTGTGCACTTACACCGAGAGCCAACATTGCCGCAAAGGCAAACATCATAATCTTTTTCATAATTCGATATTGTTTTATTAGTTAGTAAATAATCTTTATTATCACGAATGCAAAGATAAGGAATAATTTAATTCACATATCACAATAAGCCTTAAAAAATAGAAAAAGTAACAAAATATCTCTTTTTATACACCTCCATAAACAATATGACACAAAGAATGACGAGCACGCTTGTCGTTGCACCCAGCAATGTGAGCACACATATATAAAAAAGAAAGAAAGGCTTTGTCATTCAAATAGAATGTATTAACTTTGCACCGCTTTTCCGCTCAGCCGCTGGCGCAATCAGTGTTCCGCGCATATGCTGGGCTGGGACGTACAAACAATTATTAATCAAAATCACAATGCAAGATTTAATTAAAATTGCTGAAGAAGCTTATGCTACTGGCAAGCAGCACCCAGAATTCCGTGCTGGAGACACTATCACCGTAGCATACAAAATCGTCGAAGGTAACAAGGAACGTGTACAGTTGTACCGTGGTGTTGTTATCAAAATCCAAGGTCATGGCGACAAGAAGCGTTTCACTGTACGCAAGATGTCTGGTACAGTAGGTGTAGAACGTATCTTCCCACTTGAATCACCAAATATCGAAAAGATCGAAGTGAACAAGTATGGTAAAGTGCGCCGTGCTAAGTTGTATTACCTCCGTGAACTCACTGGTAAGAAGGCTCGCATCAAAGAACGTCGCGTTTCTTCTGCTAAGAAGGAGGCATAATATCTACCTCGCAACTTACAATGAACACAGAGCCTCCCACTCTTGGGAGGCTTTTTCATTTTATCAATCAGACCCACCTAATCATGTCTACCCTACTCTACCCCTCTCCCATCTTTGGCCCCGTACGCAGTCGTCGACTGGGTATTTCGTTAGGCATCAACTTAATGCCTGCAGATGGCAAGATTTGCACATTTGATTGCATCTATTGCGAATGCGGGTTGAATGCTGATTTTCGCCCCAAAAGCAGACGCCCAGAGAGAGAGGAAGTGGCACGCGAATTAGAGCAACGTCTGCGATACATGCGCGACACCGAGGGGTGTGTACCTGACGTCCTTACCTTTGCAGGCAATGGTGAGCCAACAGTTCACCCCGACTTTGCAGCCATCATCGATGACACCATCCGTTTGCGCAATATGTATTGTCCGCAAGCCAAAGTCTCAGTACTGAGCAATGCCACGAGAGCACACTTGCCAGAAGTTAAAAAAGCTCTTCTGAAGGTCGACAACAATATATTAAAATTGGACACTGTCGACCCACGCTATATCCAGTTGGTAGACCGCCCTGTCGGCCCCTATGACATCGGCAAAATCATCGAGACGATATGCCAGTATGAAGGGAAATGCATCATACAGACACTATTCATGAAAGGCGAATGCGGTGGCGTAAGTGTAGACAATACTGGCGACGAATATGTAACCCCATGGCTTGAGGCCTTGAGCAAGATTGCTCCTCAGCAAGTCATGATCTACACTATCGACAGAGAGACGCCACTGAGTGGACTCTGCAAAGCCACCCCAGAAGAACTCGACAACATAGCTCAACGAGTGAAAGCATTAGGTCTAGCAGTGAGTGTATCCTATTGACTATACTAATCAAGATTAGGCCCCATATCGCATATTTTCCTCTTGCATTAATACATATATAAATATATGCTGCAAAGAGTATTACACACCATTCAAAAACATCATTTACCAGCGCCACCTGCCAAAATATTGGTAGCGCTCAGCGGTGGATGTGACAGTGTGGCACTGGCATACATTTTGCTACAATTGGGATATCAAGTAGAAGCCGCGCATTGCAACTTTCATCTACGTGGTACAGAGAGCGACTGCGACGAGGCACTTGTGCAACGACTTTGCGACCAGTGGGGAATACGATTACACCTGAACCACTTTCAAACAGAAGCCTATGCTATCCAAAAAGGCATTAGCATCGAAATGGCAGCTCGCGAATTACGCTATTCGTGGTTTGAAGAATTGAGACAAGAGATGAATTGCTGTGGCATTGCTGTGGCACATCATCAAGACGACAATGCCGAAACGTTATTACTGAACCTATCCCGTGGTACTGGTTTACGAGGTCTAACTGGCATGAAATATCTGAATGGCTATGTCTTCCGCCCACTATTAGATATTAGCCGAAGAGAAATTGAGCAATTCTTAAATCTACGAAATATTGAATTTGCCACAGATAGTACTAATGCAGATACACATTACAAGCGCAATTTTATTCGCCACGACATTTTACCTAAGCTTAAAAGTATCAATCCATCGATTGCACAAACACTACACAATACCACGACACGACTTTCAGAAGCCTTATATTTATATGAAATAGGTTTGAAACAAGCAAAGGAATTAACTTGCAAATACTCGCAGGATGGTATTACCGTGGATATCCCCCAATTATTGAGACACCCATCAGCCCATACTATTCTACATGAAGTTTTGTCAGAATATCACTTTAAGGCATCAGAGATCGAGATGATATTCAAAAATCTGAAATGCTCCACTGGTGCTACATTCCAAAACGAATCACATATCGCAACTTTACACCGAGACAGCATTCTCGTTACTCCTATCCCTACACCTCTTCCACCTACACCTCTTCCCGAGACGGGCTACATACAGCTACCCTATGGCACACTTAATATCCAAAAAACAGATCATTTCTCATTAACAGAAATACCAAAGGAATCAACAATTTGCTGTATTGATGCAGACAAAGTAGAGGGAAATCTATCAGTACGCACAATCATCAATGGCGACCGCTTTCATCCCTTTGGCATGAAAGGTTCAAAACTGGTGAGTGACTATCTGACCAACCTGCATTACTCTATTATAGATAAACGACGAGCTATGGTCATAACTGACGAAAAAAAGATACTTTGGTTAGTTGGTGAAAGGCCAGATGAACGTATTGCCATCACAGATGCCACAAAAAACATCACAAGAATAGAGTTCACACCTACTGACAGCCCAGCGTAGGCTACAAACTGCTCGTTTCTATGAATAATAGCCAAACACTATTATGCTAATATAAAGACAATAGACTAAAACTTTTTTTATTTCTTCTTCACTCTACGCTCAATATTTACCTCACTATTCAATCGTGAAAAGTATTGTATCAGGCGCAGTCGAACGTCCCATACCATTCTCTGCAAAAGCGATAGCATAATAATCACCAGGCAATAGCGATTGCGTAACTACCGAAAATGTTGTAGAGACACTATCAGCAATAGCTTGCACTCTGAGTGTATCATTACCATAGAAAAATCCACATCCCAACACATCGCTGTTGAGCGAAGAAAGTATCACACCATACAAACGGCAGCTATCACCTAACAATTCATAAGTCCCATTAGCCACCTCTGGCTTAAAAGGTTGTTCACCAGATCTATCTTCTGGATGACAAGCCATTATAGTTGTGATCACCAATAGAAAAAATACAATATTCTTCATCTCATTTAAAATTATTTTTTCAAAAGACTTTCGACACTCTCCACTTCGTGCCTAAAATCTTTATCAGCAGTGATACGACTAGCTACAATATTACAACTATGTATCACCGTGGAGTGATCACGTCCACCAAACACCCTACCTATTTGTTTATAGGCTGTTTGAGTATATTTATGCGAAAGATACATCGCTACTTGACGTGCCACAACGATCAGTTGTTTCCTGCTTTTACCATATAGCTCCTTCACTTTCACACCATAGTACTTTGCTACCGTATTCGTTATACTTTCGATGGTCATATCCTTTTTCTCCAAGTTGATAGCTCGCTCCACAACCTTCGCAGCCAGTTGCAGATTTATATCACAATCTTCTACCAACGAGTACAACATTATCGAATTGATAATACCCTCCAACTCACGCACACTGCTCTCCACATTTTGCGATATATATTGTATTACCTCTCTAGGGAAAGACAGCCCATCTCGTTTCACCTTTGCTGTCAAAATATCTCGTCTCAAGGCGGTATCAGGTTTCTCCAATTCTGCAATCATACCCCATTTAAAGCGTGTCAGCATACGCTCCTCTATACCCTCAAAGAGCGCAGGTGGCCTATCACAAGTAATGATTATCTGACGGCCATTCTGTTGTAGGTGGTTGAATATATGGAAAAAGGTTTGTTGGGTACGTAGCGTTGTTGCTTCCTGTATATCGTCTATGATTAGAACTTCTACGGATTGATAGAAATTCATAAAGTCATTTGTCGTATTCTTTCGCACAGATTCAGTATATTGTAGTTTGAATACATGCGCAGAGACAAACAGCACACGCTTCTCGGGATGCATCTTTTTAAGGTGTACACCGATTGCATTTACCAAGTGTGTCTTACCCACCCCCGAAGGACCGTATAGGAAGAAAGGATTAAAGGTACTCTGCCCTGGATTTTCTGCAATAGCTAATGCCACAGAGCGTGCCAACTTATTGCTTTTCCCCTCAACAAAAGTTGTGAAAGTGTAGTGCGGATTCAATTGAGGATCAAGACTGGGTCTATCCATCTGCACTGCTCCCACACTATTTTTTGCCAACATCTGCTCCCTTTGTTCAGCCCTACGCTTCACCTCAGCCATCTGTTCAGCATTTTGCCATACCAAATAGACATCTGCGCCAAAACTATGCTGCAAAGCCGAGCGCACCATTTCTGCATGATGTTCACCTATATATTCACTCACAAACTTAGTAGGCACACTTATAGTGAGTGCATTGCCCCTTAGGGCAACGAACTCTAACGCAGCAAACCAGGTATCATACTCCCGCGCCGCCAGCTTGGATTTGATATAAGCCAAGCATCTATTCCACATGCCTACTGCCTGTTGGTCCATCGAGTGATTATTTTTATTGTATAAAAGACCCCTTCACCAATCTATCATCATAAAACGAGGTGTTAAGGGGATACAAAGTTCTGTTTTTTTTCTGAATCTGCCAACCTTTATTGCCTAAAATAATTCAAAAAAATCATAGCAACTCACCCTATCCTATCATTATGTTAACTTAATTCTATTTACATGCTACATCCCGACATATCTCATCACACAACATAAACAGATAGCACCCTGCCGTTTATACAGCAAGGTGCTTTGTATCATTCTATCCTAACCCAACAAAGGGCTGCTCTGCTCTGCTCATTTATTTTTCCTTCCGTCCAAATACGGAGAAGTGTACATAGCGTTTAGGATGCGCTTTTAAATCGATTACCAAAGAGTCGGCATCTGCTATGGTACTATTGATATTATCATAGAGCGAGCGATCATTGAGGAGGAGACCGAGCGAATTGTCCTTACCATTAATCTTACGATCCAATTCTAATGCAGTATTGTTGAGATTTGTAGTAAAAGTATTCAAATTGGTCGAGAATGTTTTAACATCTGCCAAAGTTTGGTCTACACTATTAATCGTCTTTTGCAGATCTAATGTAGCCAGTTCTTTGGAGAATGTCTCTGCGTTCCCTAAGGTATTATCCAATTTCACAGACATCGACTTCAGGTCATTACCCAAAAAGTCATTAAGCTGCTGAGCGGAAGCGTTGAGTTGAGCTGTAAGTTGCTCGGCATTACGAAGCGTTTGCATCAAAGATGGATCTGCTGTAATATTTTGGATATTAGTAACAATTGAATCAAGCCTTGGCAGAATGGCAAGAACGTCTGGCAATGCATTTTGCAACTGTGCCATAGCTCCGCTTCCAGGCATCCCCACCAGCGTGTCTCCCTGCTGAATGTGCTGAGTAGGATTTGCCCCAAGGTTTAAGAGCATTTTGACTCCGCCCATCAGCTCGCTATCCAATTCAGCAGTTGTACCGACGGGGATACGCATTTGGTCGTTGATTTCTATTTCAACAACCACATATTCTGCTTGTTTGTAGTCATAATGTATATTACGCACGACACCGACTGGATACCCATTTACTAACACAGGATTTGATACTACCAATCCGTTGACGTCTTTGAATTTTACAAAATATGTATTATTCGACTGAAAGAGGTTGATGCCTTTCAAGAAGTTAATACCTACATATACAAATATTCCAGCCACAATAGTAGCCAATGCTATCTTTAATTCTTTAGTAAACCATTTCATCTTACACTATTCGTTTTTCAGTGTTTTTTAAAATTATAATCACACATTGCTGCAGCACTAGCTCTTTTCATAAGCCCACCCCGCTGCTGCTTATCATTATTCTTCTTATCTCTAATTCTATGGGTTCAGATTATTTATTTTTAGAAAGTTTTATCGCTTCAAACAAGTTCACACGTTTACCATCTATAAACGCTACCACAAAAGCCTGGGGAAACTTCTTTCTTGCCTCAACTTGGAAACGCTGAGCCTCACTATAGTTATTAGTCGCGCCGTAAGTGTATTTATAGCTACCACCATCCACATAGCACTCAATAGGTGCTAGACCTTTGAATTCAGGACTATCAGCAGACAATTTTTTAGCATTCATTGTGATTTGCACTTTAAACGTAGGTTTCGAGGTATCTATCTCTGTCGTTTTTGTCGACTGCACACTTGTTTGTTCAGACTTTGTCGTCGCTGCTTCACCCCCCACTACTCTTTGAGAAACTGAATGAAGGGGAGCTTTATCTTCTACAAGTGATGCTCCTGCTGTGGGTTTATTATTTCTAGGGGCAGTACTTACTCTTTGCACAGTGGGCCGATTCGTACCAGCAACAGCTGTCAATGTTTCTTTGGATTGCGTTTTTTCTGTCGTTGAAATTGTAGCAGCATTTTGTTGATCAACCGCAGCTATTTGAGACGGCGCCTTATAGTTTTTATTTTGCGACTTTCTATAGTTGACAAAAGCATTATATAGACTTTGTGCCATAACAACTTGCCCTTTATCCGAGGCCAAAAACGCCTCTTCTTCGCTATTTGAAATAAAGCCCAATTCCGTCAAGATAGAGGGAGCTGAAGTCTGACGAAGCACCAAGAAGCCTGCTTGATAAACGCCTGTCCCCCTGGATCTACGTTGTGCATGATTTTTAAACTGCTGCTGCACATGCTTGGCCAAGTTGACACTTTCCTTCATATTTTTGTCTTGCATCAACTCGAATATGATGTAACTTTCTGGCGAATTGGGATCAAAGCCCTCGTACGTTTCCTTATAATTTTTTTCTAGGGTAATTACAGCATTTTCTCGTTTTGCTACTGCCAAATTTTCGCCCGCACGTGCCATCCCCAGTGTATAAGTTTCTGTACCACTTGCATTGTTCCCCCTAGGCGCCGCATTAGTGTGAATAGAGACAAACAAATCAGCTTTGTTGCGATTAGCAATATTTGCACGTTCTTGCAGGGGGATAAATACATCTTTACTACGTGTGTAGATCACCTTTACATCCGAGCAATTTTCTTTAACCAAATTACCAAATTTCAACGCAACGTTTAGATTTATCGTCTTCTCTTGCGCCACCTTGCCCACAGCGCCAGGATCATGGCCACCATGTCCAGCATCAATCACAAGAGTGAATGTCTTTTTCGAGTCTTGTGCAAAAACGGAAAGTGTAAGGCTGAAGCTCAAGGCTACAATGAATAAGATTTGTTTGAATAAAGACTGCATTGGCGTATTTATATGTAAAGTATGCTATTTTTTTATTTTTCACATGCAAATTTAGCGCTTTTTTTGTTAAGCAAATCTTTTTGCACGATTTAAGTCTATCAAAAAAGTGAATTGGACATATTTTTTTAACAATCCGAAATACATTTTCTTGATACCCTCCGACGTTTTCCATATGCAAGGCAGTGCCATCAGCGCTATTCGGGCCACCACACCCAACCACCTCTTTCTACAAAAGGCACGGCATATAGGGTAACATCTGGTGTTGGCGCATCGACTGACACATCTGTCGTGCTATAAGCATCAATGCGCAACCGCACATTACCACCAGCTGTGAGACTTTCGTCTATCTGCGGAGAGCGAAGGGCTACACAATAGGTACCAGGAGGCAGACCCTCGGCGCTATACATCCAGGGGCCGCGCTGAAAAGCCACTACACCTCGCATTTTCCCAGTACCCTCCTTGACTCTCAAGACACGTATATCCATCGGCAAGTCGAAGAAGACTTCGTCTCCGCTATTCCATTTGCGATGAATCACCATATAGCCATTCTCGGTCAGCACATCTTCTTCTCGGCCGTTGATATAGATGGGAAAGGCTTGCTTTCCTTGCTCCACAAAGGCGAACCTTTGAGAATAGCCGTTCCTTCCTACTGCCCAATCTGGGATGCGTATTTTTAATGTAAAGGGATACTTGCCACGTGGTAAACCAGAGATGCGAATCTTCACTCTATTGTCATGAGGAAGCGAAGTCATTTGGTCCACGATCATACATAGCGAATCCGTGACAATACGTGCCGTGCTATTGACAAAAAGGTTTAGATAAACGTTCCTTTCACTTGCAGCATACACCCAGCCAGCGGCGTCGCACAGGGTTTGAGCCAATGCATGTTTCTCCTCGCCGCCCCCTCGCTGCAACACACCGCGCATCGCACCGTTCATCAGAATGCGCTCCACGGCATCGAAGTATTTGGCTTGGGGGTCGTCAAGGAATTTATAGGCCGCAACTTGTGCGGATTTACTAGCGTTGGGTGGGCAGCATCGTTTCTTGTCAGAAGGAAACCCTCCCACTATATCCATCTGCCCACACACCTCGTCTGTCCAATAGTCGTCTATCCTCTTGCGCTCCTTTGTGGAAACATTTGTTGCTGAGTAGTTGCGGCTCGTCAACGTAGGATCAACATGCAAACCCAAACTGCGGAAATCACTACCATCCGGACTCCACATCACAATGCTATCGCCGTGGATGTATTGGGGCGGAACGGCTATTTGTGCCGAAGCCCAAAGGCAACTACACAAGGATAATATAATATATATGTATAGACGCATATTTATAGAGTTCTCCAATTTAACCCAAAGGATGGATTTATACGACTCACAATTAATAACAAAAAGCGCAACAACTTGCCATCAACTCAGCACGTCATTGCGAATTTTGTGTTGGGGTACCCGGACTCGAACCAGGAAAGACAGGACCAGAATCTGTAGTGTTACCATTACACCATACCCCAATCATAAGTCATCGAGCGACCAGCTCGATTGCGTGTGCAAAGGTACTGGTTTTTTCTTTCCCTGCAAATTTTTCTTTATGTTTTTTGTATCTAAAGCGCCAAAGTTGACTTGTTGTTCTCTCTTTTCAACTTTCAACCTTTCATCTTTACCATCGTTGCTCCAAATCCATATTCTCTGAACGATGCGTCTTGAAAAGTGCAACGGCGGTATTTGCTTTTCAGTTCTTGCAGCAGTGCATTGCGCAGCACGCCTTCGCCTTTGCCATGAATGAATACGATGCGTCGACCTTTGTCGTTTTTATATTTCTCCATAGTGTCAGAGAAAACTTTCAACTGATAGTCCAAGATATCCTTGGCGCTCATTCCTGCCGTACTCTCCAGGATCTCGTCTACATGCAAGTCCACTTCGACGATATCATCCGCCTTCATTTTCTTTTCCGCTTTTGCTTTGGGCGATGCTGCCTGTTCTGCTTTTTTATCTACCCCTGGCATCATCGCCGCCTTGATTTGTTCTGCCGACACAAAAACACTGCGCACGGCATTGTCATCCTTGATCAGAGGTAAAAGATAGGTGGGCTGGTCAAAGAATTCGTTGGCTGTGAAGGTATGCAGTTTGTAGAATTTCGTCAGGTCGGGGCGCAGCGTCACATTGACAGGCTCCTTGGCACGGAAGGGTTTGTCTACTTTGTAGGCAAAGGCTTGAACGGCGATTTTCTCCAATTCGGGGAGCGTACTGCGTTTCAGGTCTTCCAAGAAGATCTTAGTATTGGGTTCCACGACGCCCTCGTGGCGCAAAGTGGACGAAGCATTTTCTACGTTCATCCATACGAAGTGCATATAGTAATTACTATCGTTCACCAGATAAACCTCGAAGTCGGTCGAAGTCGGCGCCTTGATATTCGTCGGCAGGAAAGCGATATAGAGATTCAATACATCTGCCCCACGGCGCTCCAGGGCACGCGGGCGGAAGGTGATTTCCTGTTCACAAGGCTCAGGTATTTCTTCGCTTATCGTTGCCATTTTCTGCAGATGCTTCACTTCTGCAGAAGTTGCAGCTTTTGAATTGTTCTGTGGTCTTGCTATATTATAATTATCCGTTTCGATGACTACGCATTCTTTGATCAAGACAGGGATATCAAAACCATCCTCATCCTGCACCAGCACCATATCTTTACCTTGGAAACCAGAGACCACTCCGCCTCCCACATCATTCAAAAACCTAACTTTATCACCTATTTTCATTGTCTTTATTTTTTTCTTTTGGCAAAATTACAATTATTTTCCGACTCGCATGCTTTATATCTTTTATAGTTTCCAATTTTCACCATTTCGGAAAAATAACTATCTTTGCCACGCAGATTTTATCAAAAACGATCTTATACATATATATAATAGTATATCACTCTATGGAAAAGCGTAAAATTCAATTTAGTCTCGTATATCGCGACATGTTCCAAAGCTCGGGCAAATTTCAGCCCCGCAAGGACCAATTGGAACGTATCGCGCCAGTGATCATCAAAATGGGCTGCTTCAGCCGCGTGGAAACCAACGGTGGTGCCTTTGAACAGGTGAACCTGCTCTACGGTGAAAATCCCAACCAAGCCGTACGTGCTTTCACCAAACCCTTCAACGAGGTGGGCATCAAGACTCACATGCTCGACCGCGGTCTGAACGCACTGCGTATGTTCCCCGTGCCAGCCGATGTGCGCCGTCTGATGTACAAGGTGAAGCATGCTCAGGGCACAGACATCACACGTATCTTCTGCGGATTGAATGATGTGCGCAATATCATTCCTTCTATCCAATACGCTCTCGAAGCTGGTATGACGCCACAGGCGACGCTGTGTATCACCAACTCGCCTATTCACACTGCTGAGTACTATGCCAATATCGCCGACCAACTGATTGCAGCAGGTGCGCCTGAAATCTGCTTGAAGGATATGGCGGGTATCGGTCAACCTGCGATGCTGGGCGAATTGACCCGTATGATCAAGAGCAAGCACCCCGAGGTGATCATCCAATACCACGGACACAGCGGTCCGGGCCTCTCGATGGCTACTATCCTCGAAGTGTGCCGTGCTGGAGCAGACGTAATCGACACCGCTATCGAACCCTTGTCTTGGGGCAAGGTACATCCAGATATTATTTCGGTACAATCTATGCTGAAGAATGCAGGTTTCGATGTGCCCGAAATCAATATGGAGGCATACATGGAAGCACGCAAGTTGACACAAGAGTTTATCGACGATTTCTTGGGCTACTTCATGAATTCGGGCAACAAGTTGATGTCTTCACTCCTCCTTGGTTGCGGTCTCCCCGGCGGTATGATGGGGTCGATGATGGCAGACCTCACCGGCGTGATGAGTGCTATCAACAACAATCGTGTAGCCAAGGGCGAAGAACCTCTGTCGGAAGATGCACTCCTCGTCAAACTCTTTGACGAAGTGGCTTATGTTTGGCCACGCGTGGGCTATCCTCCTCTCGTCACTCCCTTCTCTCAATACGTCAAGAACATCGCCTTGATGAACCTCCTCACCGAGTCTATGGGCAAACCTCGCTATTCGATGATGGACAACTCTATCTGGGGCATGATCCTCGGTAAGAGTGGTAAGTTGCCAGGCGAAGTGGATCCCGAAATCATTGCTTTGGCTAAGGAAAAGGGCTTTGAGTTTACAGAAGCCGACCCACAAAGTTACTATCCCGACGAATTGGACCGCTTCCGCAAGGAAATAGAGGAAAATGGCTGGGATGTAGGTGAAGATGAAGAAGAACTCTTCGAATTTGCCATGCACGAGACGCAATACCGCGACTACAAGAGTGGGGCTGCCAAGAAGCGTTTCCTGGCCGACCTGCAGGCTGCTAAGGACAAGGCTAATGCCAGTGGTATGACACCCGAAGAGGCGGCTGCATTGAAGCACGCCAAGGCTGATGCTATCGTAGCGCCTGAAGCAGGTACCATACTGTGGGAGATCGGTGGCGATGCAGAGTGTGTGAAGAGCATCGAACCCTTCATCGGCAAGAAGTATGAAGTGGGCGAACGTTTCTGCTATTTGGAAAATAACTACGGCCAAATCCGCGAACTCCCCGCTGCGCTCGGCGGCCTCCTTGTTGAAATCAATGCTAAGCAAGGCGCACACGTAGCCAAGGGGGATGTGATAGCATACATCGAACGCGAAAATCTGTAATCTCAATACTATGCATATATTTCAAGAAAAAAGTAACCGCCGCGGTCATATCGAAGTCATCTGTGGCTCGATGTTCTCGGGTAAGACCGAGGAATTGATTCGCCGCCTGAAGCGTGCTAAGTTTGCGCACCAACGTGTCGAAATCTATAAGCCTACTATCGATACACGCTATTCTGAAGAAGAAGTCGTATCGCACGACAAAAACGCTATTGCCTCTACGCCCGTTGATTCTTCAGCAGGCATCCTGCTCCTCTCCGAAGCGGCAGAGGTCGTGGGCATCGACGAAGCACAATTCTTTGATGAAGGACTGGTGGCTGTCTGCAACGAGTTGGCCAACCGCGGAAAACGTGTCATTGTGGCAGGCCTTGATATGGACTACAAGGGTGTGCCATTCGGACCAATGCCTGGACTGATGGCTATCGCCGAGGAAGTATCCAAAGTGCATGCCATCTGTGTGAAGTGTGGCAATCTGGCCTATGTGTCACACCGCATCGTCGACGGCGATCGCCGCGTGATGTTGGGCGAACATGGCGAGTATGAGCCGCTGTGCCGCGACTGTTATAATAAGGAAAAGCAAGGACAATAGCCGTGCCCATTTCCTATAGGAAAATTTTGCGACACCTTGTCAAAAAAAGCTAAGACCTTTTTCAAAAAAGGTCTTGGTTTTTTTGAAAAAGGTCTTGGTTTTAATATTGGCCCAATAAAGTAGGGCAAACTATCCTACTATTTTTTCAAAGGGGAAGGGTTTTGAAGTCAAACTCTCCCCTATTTTTATTTATTCCTGCTCATACACATTTTCGATTTCCAGCACATATACAGTGTGCATACTGCCGCCTGGATGATCGCCATACCATTGTGCAAGAATGGACTGGTCAAGAAATCGTTCGGCAGTCATCTCGGCACGATACAGTTTGCGACCCTCGATCACCAAGCGAGCTTGCTCGAAAGCAACTCCCCCACCCTGTAGAAGCGTCGGCGTGAGTCCTGTCTCTGCCACTTTGTCGCAGTCGCGCCCAGACTTCGTACCACAAAACTGCAGCACCGAACGATAAGCCTCGTCAAAGAAAGAGAGCGTCATACGTTCATTGCACTCTGCGAAATCGTATGTATGGCGTTCGGGACGAATGAAGACAAAGGCCACTGGTTTGTTCCAAAGAAAACCCACACCGCCCCATGAAGCAGTCATCGTACCCAAATGCTCGGGCGACCCTGCTGTGATGAGCATCCACTGCTTGCCTATCAAATCAACTACATCTTCTCGGCACAAACGTGCCACATCTGTTTTTTTCATATCACGTCGTTTTTACAAATTGATTTATATTGCGTCCACACTTTGTATAAAATCGTAGTGCAGCAAGGCAAAAATACAGAATATTTGCAGGACTACACGCCGATTTGTTCTTTTTTTGGTACCAAGCGTAACAATTTGGTGCTCCTTTTTTGCGTCATATCACTTTATTTCTTTAATTTTGCTTCGTGGTAAAGTGTCATTATTTGTGCACCGCACACATTTGGCACTTCATCAAATATCAAACAAAATACCTATAACCTATCAACCTGATAAAAAGATGACTGAACAAATCGATTGGGGCAATCTGCCCTTTGGATACATGAAGACAGACTACAATGTGCGCTGCTACTATCGCAATGGCAAGTGGGGCGAAGTGGAAGTAAGTTCATCGGAAGAAATCAACCTGCACATGGCAGCGACATGCTTACACTATGGACAAGAAGCCTTCGAGGGGTTGAAAGCATTCCGCTGTCCCGACGGCAAAGTACGTGTATTTCGCATGGAGGCTAATGCTGAGCGCTTGCAACGTACCTGTCGTGGCATCATGATGCCCGAAATGCCTACAGAGAAATTCTGCGAAATGGCAAAGCAAGTGATCATGCTGAACGAGCGCTTTATCCCTCCCTACGAAAGCGGTGCTTCGCTTTATCTGCGTCCACTCTTGATTGGCACAGGTGCACAGGTGGGCGTAAAACCCGCTGACGAGTACCTTTTTATCATCTTTGTGACACCAGTAGGTCCATATTTCAAGGGCGGTTTCTCTGTCAACAATTATGCTATCGTACGCGATTTCGACCGTGCGGCTCCCCTTGGCACAGGTACATTCAAAGTGGGTGGCAACTATGCCGCATCGCTTCGCGCCAACAAGAAAGCACATGATGCGGGATATGCTTGCGAATTCTACCTTGACGCTAAGGAAAAGAAATACATTGACGAATGTGGTGCTGCAAACTTCTTTGGTATCAAAAACAATACTTATATCACGCCAAAGTCTGAATCTATCCTGCCCAGCATCACCAACAAGTGCTTGCAACAATTGGCCAAGGATCTCGGCATGAACGTAGAGTGTCGTCCTGTGCCAGCCGAAGAATTGTCTACTTTTGAAGAAGCTGGCGCTTGTGGTACTGCTGCTGTGATCAGCCCAATTGGTCGTATCGACGACATTGAGAAAGGTCAGAGCTATGTCATCAGCAAGGACGGCAAACCAGGCCCCGTTTCAACACGTCTCTACCAATTGCTCCGCGACATCCAATATGGCATTGCCGAGGATAAGCATGGCTGGGTGACCGTATTGTGACCATACAGCAAGATCTGACAAAACAAAAAAGACTATAAGGATTATGAGAAAAGTAATTTATACAATATGGATGATGGGCGCCCTGACCCTTTGCGTAGGTATAATGGGGGCCTGTGGAGAAGACAAGGCTGCACAAACAGCAGACAGCACAGCGACTGGGCTTAGTAGCGAGGCGGAACAAGAACTCATGGAACTGCGCCAATTGGCAGAAATGGACCGTCGCGAAATGGAAAATCAATATGCTGAATTTGCTGCACAGTTTGGCGAAATGAAAAAGACAATCCGCGACGATAAACTTTTGGCACAGATTGACGCCGAACAAAAAAAAGCGGAACAGTTGATGAACGAGTTGAAAAACCTAAAATCAGACAACTCTAACTATGCCGCAGAAATCAAACGATTGAAAAGCGAACTGCAAACTGTGCGCGAAGTGCTACGCAGCTATATCCGCCAAGTGGACTCTTTGCAACAAATCAACAAGAGCTTAGTGGGCGAAAGAGATGCTGCACTGAAGGAAGTAGAGCGTACAAAACAAGAAAATACTACGATCAGTGAAAAGAATGCTTCGCTGACAGAAAAGGTTGCTATCGCTGCGCAACTCAATGCCACTGGCGTAAGAATTAGCGCCCTGAATGACAGAGGTAAAGCCGCAAAGAAAAGCAAGAAGATTGAAAAATTCCAAGTGACATTCTCTATCACTCGAAATGTAACGGCAGAAGCTGGCAATCGCACTATTTATATGAGGCTGATGAAACCAGGTGGCAGCATACTTGCCCCCAACGGTAGTTTCGCCTACGAAAACAAGACCATCGAATATTCAGCTGCAAAGACCATCGAATACACTGGACAGGAGCAACTGATCACAATGTTTGTGCCAGTGGACGAATTTGTAGGCCCAGGCAAGTATTCGGCACATATATTCGTAGACGGACAGATGATCGGCAGCGGTTCGCTCAACATCGAAAAGTAAACTTACTTCACACATACTAAATCACCGCCACAAGCGCAGGTCTGGCATCTACGTTTGCGACGGTGTTTTTTATTCAATATCCACCACTTCTGATCCAAGGCGTCTATGTCCCCATCCATCACACTGCTCATAGTCATTGCAGCATATATAGGTGTGCTCTATTGGTCTGCCTCCCTGGGCGGGGGGCACAGAGACAATGACACCTTCTTTCGTGCTGGGCGAAATGCATCCTGGCCTATGGTCGCTACGGGTATGATTGGCGCCAGCATATCTGGGGTATCACTCATCTCAGTGTCGGGATGGGTACAGAGCACGCAGATGACCTATCTGCAGATGTGCATGGGTTTCATCGTGGGTTATGCTGTGTGCGCTTTTATCTTATTGCCTTTATATTATAAGTGGAGATTGACCAGCATCTACGAATATTTGCGTCTACGCTTTGGCGACAGGGCACACCGCACAGGCACCTCGTTTTTCCTGTTGAGCAAATACTTGGGCGCCAGCGCCAGATTGTACATCAGTTGTTTGGTCATTCACGAACTGCTGCTCGCCCCCCTTCGCCTACCCTTTGCCCTGACTGCAGGCGGCGTCGTGCTATTGATTTGGGGCTACACCAGGCGCGGTGGCATAGCCACTTTGATTCGCACAGACGTGATACAGACGCTCTGCATGCTGACGTCGCTGGTGCTATTATTCGTCATTGCAGCAGAGCATCTCAACCTATCCCTACAGGGAGTGATGGAGCACGTGCGAAGCAGCGAGATGAGCCGCATGTTCGAATGGGACGCTGGCAGCAAGCAGGGCTTCCTGCGACAATTCCTTAGCGGCGTGTTTATCGTAATAGTGATGACAGGGTTGGACCAAGACATGATGCAAAAGAACCTGACCTGCCGCGACCTACGCTCTGCGCAAAAGAACATGTGTGCCTATGGCCTGTGCTTTCTGCCCATCAATTTCGTTTTGCTCAGCTTGGGCATTTTGTTTTGCGCCATTTACGCCCAGCATCACGTTCCGCCGCCAGCCGATGGCGACTTGCTTCTCCTTCACGCCATCTCGTCCGGATGGCTGGGCACACTGGTCATCATACCCTTTGGTTTGGCTATGATTTCCGCCACCTTTTCCAGCGCCGACTCTGCCCTGACGGCACTCACCACCAGCACTTGTGTGGACATCTTAGGGTTGGAACAAAGAGACGGCTCGGCGCCTCGTGCTCAGCGTATCAGAGGGCGTGTCCACTTGATTTGGGCTGTCGCACTATTTCTGGGAATATTGTGGATAAAGGGTGCTGGGCAAAGCAGCATAATTGATACGATTTATGTCCTCGCCTCCTACAGCTATGGTCCCCTGCTCGGCATGTACGCATTTGGACTACTCACACGCCGACAGACCTTAGACCGAGCTGTGCCCCTTGTTGCCCTACTCTCTCCGCTACTTTGCGGCATTTTGGACAGCCTTGCCCTCAGACTTTGGGGATATACTTTGGGCTACGAATTGCTTTTGCTAAATGGTGCATTCACTTTCATCGGACTTTGGGCGTTCAGCCGGGAAGCAGATACCACTTAGTTTTCACTCGACAGGAGTATGGGATTTTTTTACCCCTCTAAACATCATTTTCACAACCTTAGACCTTTTTCAAAAAAACCAAGACCTTTTTTAAATTTCGCGACGTCTCGTTAAAAAAAAGTCTAGGTTTTTTTTCGGCACATAAAATCAAGCAAAATCAGAGCCATTTCCAGTGCGAAAAATCATGCTTTTCATATCTCGGCTGGCAGGTCTTTTCGCCACAAAAATACTAAAAATAGCACTCAAATTTGGTCATACGATGGCGTTTCATTAAATTTGCTTCGGCAAAATAAGTCTAAAAACGAATTTATCACTAAACATTCTATAAAAATGAGTGAACAATTGAAGAAAATCAAGCAGCTGGTCGAAATGCGCCTGAAGGCGAAACTCGGCGGAGGCGAAAAGGCCATCGAGAAGCAACACGAAAAGGGAAAAGCGACTGCACGCGAACGTATCGACCTGTTGCTCGACAAGGGTTCTTTTGAAGAAATGGATATGTTCAAGCTCCATCGCTGCCACAACTTTGGCATGGAAAACAAACACTTCCTGGGCGATGGCGTAGTAGCTGGTAGCGGTACCATAAATGGACGTCTCGTATACGTATTTGCACAGGATTTCACCGTCAATGGTGGTTCTCTGTCGGAAACTATGGCAGAAAAAATCTGCAAGGTGATGGATCAGTCCATGAAGATGGGAGCCCCCTGCATCGGTCTGAATGATTCGGGCGGCGCACGTATTCAGGAGGGCATCAATGCCTTGGCTGGTTTCGGCAACATCTTCCAGCGCAACATCGAGGCTTCGGGCGTAGTGCCACAAATCTCGGGCATCTGCGGTCCTTGCGCCGGAGGTGCAGTATATTCTCCTGCCCTGACCGACTTCGTAGTGATGCTGGAAGGCGTAAGTTACATGTTCCTCACAGGTCCAAAGGTAGTGAAGACCGTGACCGGCGAAGATGTGACACAAGAAGACTTAGGTGGTGCTGGCGTACACTCAGAAAAGAGTGGTGTGTGCCACTTTGTAGCTAAGACAGAGGAGGAATTTGCGCAGTTGATTCGTACACTGCTCGGCTACCTGCCTCAAAACAACATGGAACGTGCACCACGCGTGGCATGCACAGACCCCATCGACCGCAAGGAAGACAGTCTGAACCACATCATCCCAGACAATCCCAACATGGCCTACGATATGTATCAAGTGATCTCGGCTGTGGTGGACAATGGTGAGTTCCTGGAAGTACAACGCAACTTTGCGAAGAACATCATCATAGGTTTCGCTCGCTTTAATGGTCAGAGCGTAGGTATCGTTGCCAACCAGCCTAGCGTTTATGCAGGGGTTTTGGATTGCAATGCCAGTCGTAAGGCAGCACGTTTCGTACGTTTCTGCGACGCCTTCAACATCCCCATCGTCAGCCTCGTTGATGTGCCTGGTTTCCTCCCTGGCACAGGTCAGGAATACAACGCTGTGATCAGCCACGGCGCTAAGTTGCTCTACGCATACGGCGAAGCGACTGTACCAAAGGTAACCGTAACGCTGCGCAAGAGCTACGGCGGTAGCCACATCGTAATGGGCTGCAAACAACTCAAAGCCGACATGAACTACGCTTGGCCATCTGCTGAAATCGCAGTAATGGGTGCCAGCGGTGCCGTTGCTATTTTGAACGGCAAGGAGGCTAAGGAGCAAGAAGATCCCAAGGCATTCCTCGCACAAAAGGAAAAGGAATACAACGATCTCTTCACCAATCCATACAAAGCTGCAGAATATGGTTATGTCGACGACGTGATCGAACCACGCAACACACGCTTCCGCATCTGCCGTGCTTTGGCACAATTGGAAAACAAGCGCGAGACACGTCCTGCCAAGAAGCACGGCAACAATCCGCTGTAATAACATCTAGCATAAGGAAAGGACGAAAATATGAAAGTATTCAAGTACAACCTGAACGGACAATCGCTCTGCATCCGTCTGGACGAGAGTCAAGGTACGATCTCCGACATCCTTGTAGACGGTGCGCACCTTGTACCCACCGAGGAGGAGATGCCAGCCTACGCTGCTGCGATAGCACTCGCCTTGATCGAATATGAAGTAAAAGTGGTGCACGACGACGAGCCTGGTGTGATCACACTAGTTCCTCAGCAAACTGATTGGGCACACCCCTCTGCTCTCATGACACAAATTTAATTTTAACTTGTAACGTTGAACAAAGGCGTTAGACCTTAAAACGTTAAATTCTAATCGTCGAACAAATGAAACAATATAAATACAAAATCAATGGTGCTCAATATGACGTGACCATTGATAGCATCTCGGGAAATCTAGCAAAGGTTGAAGTTAATGGCATTCCCTTTGAAGTGGAAATGCAAGGCTCTACGCTGGTCGAAGACAATCTACCCACGCCATCAGCAGTAGCCGAAGTGGCAGCAAGTGCTCCCACCGTAGCACCAGCAGTCGAAGCTGCTCCTGCTCCCGCCGCTAAGGGTGCAGCAGGCGCTGGTACACCTGTTAAGGCCCCATTACCAGGCGTAGTTACCAAGGTATTGGTAAGCGCAGGTCAAACTGTGAAAAAGGGCGACAACGTATTAGTGCTCGAAGCTATGAAGATGGAAAATAATATCACTGCTGAATGCGACGGTAGTGTGACTGGCATCTGCGTTGCTGCTGGCGATAGTGTCATGGAAGGCACAGTGTTGCTCACAATCGGTTGATATCATCAATTATCTCTATAGAAAATCAGTCTCCCAAGTATGGAATGTCCACAACTTGGGAGATTTTTTTGTTACCACTTCTAGTCAGGCATATTAACATATAGGGCGAGGATATTTTCTTATACATCAAGAACCCACGAATTCAAATCCTCGACTATTCAGATTCGTCCTCACTCCACACTTGTTCATCCTTTGGCCAATTGACCAAATAGACGCGATCCGTGGTACGGGTAAGTGCGGTATAGAGCCAGCGCAAATAAGATAGATGGCTTGTTTCATCACTCACAATCCCTTTGTCTATAAACACACAGTTCCATTGTCCACCTTGTGCCTTATGGCAAGTCAGTGCATAAGCAAACTTAATCTGCAGCGCATTATAGTAGCTATCCCTTCTCACTGCCTGCATTCGCTCACGCTGTGAGGGGATATCCATATAGTCTTGCAGTACATTTTCGTACAGACGTTGATTTTCTTCTTGAGTAAGCGAAGGCGATTCGGAAGTAAGGGTCGAGAGTAACACACGACACTCTATCTCGTAATCATCATAGTCCACAAAGCGAAGTGTAGCATCTGCAAAGCGAAAGCCGTGCTGATCGTGAACATTCCTCAACCGCACAACCTCTGCCATATCACCATTGGCTATAAAATCAAAGGGTAATGTTTCCCCTTCGCTCAGCCCGGCACGCAATATTTCTGTCCAATAATAATTGTTCTTGACTGCCATCACACGATCGCCGCGAGACAATTCTTCCTCGCGATCAAAGATTCTTGCTCTGATACCTTGATTGTATACATTGGCACGTTTGTTCGATCGCGTCACTACCACGACATCATCTGCGCCGCATCTGCTATAGTTGGTCACCAGGGTTTCTATCAACTCGTCGGCTGGCAGAAACCTCACCTCTCCCCTTTTGCTACCCACAATAGGGGGTATCATCGCAGCTTCACCTTGTGAGATTTGCTGGCGCAATTCTGTCGCATTTCTCAGCACTCCCGAGGCTGAAGTCTGACGCACCACCTTGGTCAGTTCGGCCTCGATGGCTTGCAATCCATATCGTCCAAAGGTGGCACCGATCAATGCTGGACTCCTCTCCTCGCCCACCGGTGGCAACTGTGCCGTATCGCCCACCATCAACAGTCGACAACCCTGTCCTTCGTAGACAAATTGGACCAGATCATCTAATAGGCAGCCCGAGCCAAACAAAGCACTGCCGCCACCGCCGAAGCCCATCATCGAAGCCTCGTCTACCACAAACAGCGTTTCCCTGTTTTTATTATACCCCATCTGAAAGCGTGTATCCTCCCCCTTGAACGTCTCTTGTCGGTATATCATCTTGTGAATGGTATAGGCTGGCATCTCCGCATAATGGCTCAGTACCTTGGCAGCTCGTCCTGTTGGTGCCAATAGTACTACCCGACGCCCAATATTTTGCAAAGTTCGTACCAAAGCTGCGACCAACGAGGTTTTACCTGTTCCCGCATAACCGCGCAAGCAAAACACAGTGTCATAGGTAGAGGAAAACAAAAATTGCTCTAATGAGCGAACGGCCACCTCTTGGTCTGAAGTTAGATCATATTTGAAATGATGGAGCAACAATGGACGAAATTGAGGATGTATCATGATACGAAAATATTATTACCAAAAAATATACCAAAACAATGCTTTCTGTGCAAATTTACACAAATAGCATCACATCTCCACTTTTTTTATTATCTTCGTAGCAGTTTTATGAAACTATCAGCCAACCGACAGACGGCCGACTTTCAAATCACCCAAGAATTATATCATCTTAAAATCTCACTATGGTAGCTATATTCATCAATTTCCTTGCCATCATCATAGGTAGCGCTATTGGCGCAGTGGCTCGCCGTGGCATTCGCGAAAAATATATCACTGTACTCAACACTGCGATGGGACTTACCGCCATAGTCTTGGGGGTCAACGTAGCCATTGAGAGTATGCAAACCAGTCAATATCCCATACTCTTCATTTTCTGCCTATCCCTGGGTGGGCTGCTAGGCACCTTGTTGCAATTAGATACCAGATTGGAGCGTGCCACCAGTCGTCTATCAAGCGGGGGCGAATTGTCCAAAGGTATCACAACTTCCATTTTGCTTTGCTGCGTAGGTACATTGGCCATCATGGGACCTGTGAATAGCGCGCTGAGTGGGGATAATACTTTCCTGATGACGCTGGCTACGATGAATCTGGTCACTATGGTCGTGATGGCTTCTTCCTATGGTTTTGGTGTAGCGATTACTTCGATTGTCGTCTTCCTTTGGCTATCGGGTATTTATGGTATTGCGACCCTTTCAGCCGAATTTATTTCGCCCGAACTGACCAGCGAAATTTCTATCGTCGGCGGTATCCTCATTGCCGCTTCAGGTCTCGGCGTACTCAATATCAAGGACTGCAAAACGATCAATTTGTTGCCTGCATTGATTATGCCCATGCTATTCTTCCTAGGTAAGAAATTGCTAGAGGCGATTAATTGACAGAAAGGACTTGTCAGACCAATAGAGCAAGCGAGGGAAAATCAATCATTCCCTCGCTTGTTTGTATTTACAACCTATTCAAATGTTCAGCGGCAGCACCTTTGCCTTTGTATTTGCTGCGTACTGCATTGAATCTGTATCTTACGCTCAAACGTACGCAACGTGTGTCACTCATTCCGCTTTGCTCGAACACTGCCTGAGGCAAGAATAGACGCGGAGCGTTCTTGCCGATACTGTGCAAGAGGTCTTCACCCGAGAGTGTAAAGGACAGTGCACCTTTGAGCATAGTCTTTTGCAATGATACATTGAGGTAGAAGACATCTGCCCTGGTCAAGCGCGCATTTTGCATATCACCCGGCGAAGTATATTGTAAGTTCGTGTTAATTGTAAAGTCTTTTGGCAGGGTGAAAGTATTGATCCATTTACCGACAAATATAGGTTTGTTGAAGCTCATCTGCTGTCCTTGCACATCCATTTCAAGCCATTGTTTTTGTACGGCAGCTGTGAATTGCGGTCTCCACCATCCTACCTTTGGCGCGGCGGTAATCATCGCCGTCATGCTGGGGATAGAGTGATTGGTCTGATAGATGTGAATCGCCGAGGGATTGTTTGCCAACGATTCGCCCCAAGTGATAATTTGGTCCTTGGCGTAATTGAAGGAAACGACGCCTTGTAGAAATTTCCATACTCCCATCAGCGATACGTCGTGCGAAATGACAGGTTTGAGCAGGGGATTTCCGCTCTGCATCAAATAGCGGTTGCCGTAGGTCATATTGCTGGACAATTCGCCGTAGGTTGGTCGGCGCGTTTTGGTATTATAAGAGAGCATCCATTGCGTCTGTTTCCATTTGGTAGAGAGTGATACGTTGGGGAAGAAACGGTGATAAATGCGGCTCTGCTCTGGACGATAAATACCAGCGGAGAAGTAGTCGAAGTCTACGTGTTCGTAGCGCAAACCGGCGGAAAGTTGCCCCCACTTGAAGGGGCGTGCATATTCGACAAAGGCTGCTGCGTTTTGTTCTTTCAGCTGTGAGTACGAGGTCACGATACCATATTGCTCGGTGGGAACTATATTGTCGTCGTGGCGGTCTGTGAAAGTGTATTGAGCACCTACACTGAATCTACCCTGCCATAATGGGAACGTGTACTGACCCTTGACGGCGAAGAGTTGATTGCTTACAGGATTTATGGACTCTACGACGCGGTCGTCATTGTTTTCGCTGTCTTCAATGGTAGTTTTGCGCGTGTCATTCTTGTTGGTATAATAATCGGCGTCGAAGGAGAGCTCCCCCTTCCCGATTTGTCCGACGTAGTAAGCGTTGACTTGGTGGCGTGGCTCGTGTAATTCTCGCACATTGAGGTGGCTGTCCAAATGATCTACGTATTGTCCGTTTGCCATAACGTCTGCGCTCAATGAACCTACGCCTGTATCGTCGAAGGTCTTGCCAATGTCATAGCGCACGCCGATACTGTGGCGTGGGGTAATATCGTAATTGAAGCCTAACTTTCCGCCAAGAAACCACTCGTGATTTGTGCTCGTTTGTTCGATACGTTGTGTCCACAGGGTGTCGGCATTGACCTCCTGGAACAGGTTTGTATCGCCAAAACCCCTGCCTTGATGATAATTGACGCCGGCAAAGATGTCCAAAGCGTTGCGGCGATAATTCAGGTCCAGGGAAGTGTGCCCGTAGGTGTGACGTCCTTGCTTCAATTGTCCCAGTGCGTCGAGACTGATCCCCTCGCCCTGTCGCTTAATCGTACGGATACGCACCACGGCATTAGTCGTCGCATCATATCGTGCACCAGGATTGCGCACCACTTCAACGGCTCGGACTTCGCTGGGGCGGAGCAGTGAAAGTTCAGCGACGTCTCGTACCCTGCGACCATTGATATAGTACACAGGAGTTCCCTTCCCAATCACTTCGATACCATCTTTTGTGCGTTGCAGACCTGGGATTTGCTCCAGCATCTCGTCGGCAGTATTCATCTTTTCCAGATATGTGCCACTCACGGTGGTCACCAGTGCATCGCCCTCGATACGTGCTATGGCGCGCTGGGCGGAAACGACGGCCTCGCCCAGGTTTTGCGTCATTGTATCTACGTGCAGACTATCGCGTCCGTCGTTTCGTACAGGTATAGCGGTGGCTGTGCCGCAGGTCATCATTGCCCCGGCAATTGCCAAAAGTAAATAAGATTTCATGGTGAATTATTTTACGGAATCTGCGTCCTTTTCTTTTTGATAAGCCTCTTCAAGCATATCCAAAGTTACGCCCAGTTGCTTCATACGTTTGAACAAATCGGGCAGAAACTCCTGCATAAATTCCTGACGACGTTGTTGCTTGATAATATCACAGGCGTCGGGCGAAACAAAGTAACCCAAGCCACGACGATTGTAGATGACGCCTTGCAGAGCCAAGGTTTCGTACGCCTTGACCGCTGTATTGACGTTCACACCCAGTAGGGCTGCATATTCACGCACGCCAGGCACTTTGCTGTCGGTGGAATATACGCCTTGCAGGATGTCGTCTGCCAAACGCTCGGCCATCTGCATGTAAATCGGGTGAGAACTCTTAAAATCTGTCATACCATTTCTTTTTTGAGATGACTTGGATACGATTGTATTGACGGCGGGTCAGGAACGATTGTACTACACTTAGCACGAGCAAAATGATGGAAACGATGAAACTCGTCACGTCAAAATTTTCATATCCAGTATTCTCGCCTGGGAGTTCAAAGTTTTCTATAAAGAATACCAAGATGATAAAACCGCCAAGCATTAACAATGTAGATTTGATAGCAGCACGGCGACGGAACACGGCGCTACCCAGAGCATAGAACGTCGCTATCCACACCATAAACGAGCAGAATAGGAGATGCTCCAAACCTCCGCCATCCCAATAGAAGGTGACATTCAGCAGCATCTCTGGTATCAATTTGTGAAAAGTTAAGGGCAGAGTCGCATCAAAAAATATTGGAGAAATCACCCAGCGCAATACGTCTGCCAAAGCAATACTTGCGACAAACACAAGGGGAAGCACGACGCAGCAGAGCAGGAAACGTGCCGCAAACTTCTCGCCTTTTGTGGCGGGTAGCATCAGTTGGTGCACACGCTTCTGCTTTGTGGCGAAATTGGCAAAGAGTTCAGCAATAAATACCAAGGTCGCACATACGATATAGATGGAAATCGACTCCTTAATACTATGGTAAAAAGACAGCGCATAGTATTGATATTCTTCGGCCCGTATTTCACAATTTGGATGGACTAAGCACATTAAAGCGAATATACCAAGAAATAGTCCAACGACTAGGCCCGTATATCTTTTGCGATTCATGCTCAAATCTTGCAGGAACAAGTATTTGATGCGGGTTAGTGAATTAGAGTTCATATATAGGGATATTAATTCTGTTAATCTATTGTTTGTTTTTCTCTATTGACAAAAGTCATGCAGGACAGGTTTTCTTCCTACGCCTTCAAATATCGCTCCACCAAGTCGGGTTGTACTGACAACGCGTTGAAGAATAATTCCAGGTTGAGCACGGTTTCCTCGCCTCCGGGGTTGGGATAAACTACCGCTGCTCCTGCTAAATTGGGTTCTTGGTAAATCACATTTTGTGGCACCTCTGATGCAGGCACTACGGCGAAGCTCAATCGATCGGTGACATCACTGGTCGCGCCCTCGTAGTGCAGGCGGCTATCTTTCAGCAGTATCAGACGATCCAGCAGATACTCTACATCGCGCACCTGGTGTGTAGAAATGATGATCAGGCGTTGGTCGTCCATGCACGAAGATACGACGCGGCGAAACACAGCCTTGGATGGGATATCCAGCCCATTGGTAGGTTCGTCGAGCAGCAACAATCGTGTGCCCGTAGCCAGTGCAAAGCAGAGCATCGCCTTTTTCTTTTGTCCCATCGACAGACTGTCCAGATTGACATCCATGGGCAATTCAAATTCTGCCATACATCGACTCAACTGCTCGTGATTAAATCGAGGATAGAGTGGAGCATGCAGGCGCACATACTTGTCAAACGATATCTTTGGCGCATCAAATTCCTCGGGTAGTATATAAATATCTTGCAGGGTGCCGAGTTGACGTTTTGACACTTCGACTTGGTCCAGTTTTACACTGCCCGCGTCGGGAAACAACAAGCCCGAGAGTAAATAAAACAGGGTCGACTTGCCCGTACCATTCTTGCCCAGAAGTCCGTAGATAGAGCCCGCGTGCAGCGAGAGCGACAAATCCTCGATCACGTTAGGCTTCTTTTTGCCATAAGCAAATGTCAGGTTTTCAATCTTTATCATAATATATCTGTTAATTGGTTTTAATCATTTTCTTCGTACTTTTCTCTCCCCAAATAGGTGTAATAGTGAAATAGTACACTGCAAAAGTATAACAATATCAAATATCCTCCAAATATTTTCAGATATTTTTTTCATTTTTTCTGAAAAATTATTTCCGCGACCCAATTTTTGACTTGCGATAAGTGACAAAAATGACACCAAGATAAGGAAACTTTCTACCACCCCAAAAGTGCGAAAAATTTTGACATTTCAAATTTTCAAACTAGAACGGCTGGATGCGTTTGAACCTTACGGAAAATGAAAAAGTCAAGGGTTTGTTGAAAAAAAGTCTAAGGAAATTTCAACGAGACGGCGCGAAATTTTCACAAACCCTTGACTTTTTTCTGCGCTCCGACACCTTATTTTTGCCCCAAAAGTTGAGAAAATGTGAAAAAATCGCCGAAAAAGCCCCAGATTATTCGTAATAACACAAAATAAGTTTCGATTTTGACAACTTCATACTGCGATATTTGCGAGCGATGATAGAGCTCGAAAAATATGAGCGATTCTCGGACAAAAAAATCAGGCAATAATACGGGGCGTTTTCCCATATTTTTGCCTGAATTTATTACCTGGCTCAAATGTTTGGATACTCTATTCTTCCTTCCCAAAAGTGTCTAGCCATTCCTGCTCGAAGTTGGGGGTGAAGTAACCTGTGCCAATGCGATCAAGGATTTCTTTCTTGGTGAAATATCTACCTTCGGCTACCTCGTCAGATGGGGTGGGCGCGACTTCAGTTTCTATCTTGTAGACGTAGACTAGTTCGCGCTCTACCTCACTCTGGTGAATGTAGGTGCGCACCAAGGTAGCGCCTGTGGCATCTATGTCTATTTCCTCGGCACTCTCGCGCATGAGAGCTTCGGCCACTGTCTCGCCCATGGCAATGTGTCCGCCCACGGCGGTGTCCCATTTGCCGGGTTGGATATCTTTCCAGTCGGGGCGCTTCTGCAGATACAACGAACCATCAGAGGCAAAAACGTGCAAGTGAACTACAGGATGCAACCAGTAGGTCTGAGCATGGCACTCCTGACGTGTGGCGCACGAGAGAGTCTCGCCATCTTTATTAACCAATGGCAAAATCTCGTCAGGTGTGTCGAGCAACGAACTATCTCCGTAACTGAGGAAACGGAAGTCGTGGGCCAGGGCATAGTCGTAGATGCGGTGCCAATCTCCACGTACAAAGGCAGAAACGAGCAGTAACAGCGTACTGCCTGGCTGATGGAAATTGGTGACGATGTGGCGCACATAGTGGAAATGATAACCCGGTGCGATGATGATGCGAGTGGAAGTGCATAGCGTATTGAGGCCATGGCGTTCCAAATAGTCAAGGATGGCGCACAAGGCTTCGTGGGGTGTCAACTTTTCCCCCTCGGCGCGTGCATATTCGTAGGGCATCCATTGTGGCACGGCGAGTTCTTCGGGCGAAGCGTCGGGATTTTGATGCGCTAACACACCTATATAATACAAACTCTCGAGCGTGCGCACAGAAGTCGTGCCCACAGCCACACACTGACAGTGGTGGGCGAGCAATTGCTCAATGATGTTTCGCCCTACGGCTATCCATTCGGCATGCATCGTATGATCACCGATAGCTTCACTCTTGACTGGTTTGAAGGTGCCAGCACCGACATGCAGGGTGATTTCGCCACGGGTGATGCCGCCTTGGTCTATGGCTTGTAAGACTTCGGGAGTAAAGTGCAAACCAGCAGTGGGAGCAGCTACCGACCCCTTGATTTTAGAATAGACGGTCTGATAGGTGCTGAGGTCGCTGGCTTCGGTGTCGCGGTTGAGATAGGGTGGAATGGGCAATTCGCCGATAGCGTCCAAGATTTCAGAAAATGAAATGTCGTCGTGTCCCCATTCGAAGGTGACAACGTGCCCTGTGTCGTGCGTCTCGCCCCGTGTGGCGCTCAATTGTATCACACGACCCGCCACCTCGATTTCTTTCACCAAGGCACCTTCTTTCCATTTCTTCAAGTTACCTACCATACAGATCCAACTGCACGAACGGGTCTGTGCAAAGGATTGTGCATAGTCGGTCGGCGTGTGTGGTTCCAAACAGAAGATTTCGATATTTGCCCCAGTACTCTTTTGAAAGTGCAGGCGGGCATAGATCACCTTCGTATTGTTGAAGATCATCAGTGCGCCCTTGGGGAGCAAGTCGGGCAGAGAGCGAAATCCATATTCCTGGATTTCGCCGCCGTGATAGTGCAATAATTTTGACTGGTCCCTTTGCTCGAGCGGATACTTAGCGATGCGTTCGTCGGGCAAGTGATATTTGTAGTCTTCGATTTGGATTTGTTCGGTACGGGTCATATGGGGAAATATTTCTAACCTTATTTCACGCGTAAAACATATATTTCACGCAGAACTCGCGGAATTCGCAAAATAGCACATCGTTTCACTTGTGCAACCATCCGGATGGTAAGCGGTACGAAGGACCGCAACTTCTGCGCTTTCTGCGTTTTCTGCGTTTTCTGCGTGAAAGAAAAACTATATTTTCGCGTGATAGAATCGTGATATCTGAAATATCTAATTCAAATTATTATTCAGGTAGACGTGCAATCAACGAACGGAAGATTTCTGCCATCAAAGGTTGTACGGCATTGGCTGCCTTTTGTACTTCTTCGTGGCTCACCTCAACGATTTTGCCCTCTACGCCGAGGTCGGTGATGATGCTGATACCAAATGTGCGGATGCCGCAGTGGTGAGCCACGATCACTTCGGGCACGGTGCTCATACCAACGGCATCGCCACCGAGAATGTGATACATTTTGTATTCAGCAGGTGTCTCGAATGTTGGTCCTTGAGTTGCGAGGTAGACACCCTCTTGCACTTTGATGCCCTTTTCCTTGGCAATCTCGCGAGCCATTTGCAGGAACTCCTTGTCGTAAGCTTCGCTCATATCTGGGAAGCGTGGACCAGTGGGGAAGTTTGGTCCGTGCAAGGGATGTTCGGGCATGAAGTTGATGTGGTCGGTGATGAGCATCAAATCGCCGATTTCGAAGTCGGGATTCATACCTCCTGCAGCGTTGCTCACGAAGAGTTGCTTGATGCCCAGTTCGTACATCACACGTACAGGGAAGGTAACCTCCTTCATGTTATAACCTTCGTAGTAGTGGAAGCGGCCTTCGAGCGCCATGACTTCTTTACCACCCAAACGACCGAATACGAGGCGACCGCTGTGACCTTCTACTGTCGAAACGGGGAAGTTGGGGATTTCGCTATAGGGGAACGCATCGACTACTTCGATTTCTGCTGCCAAACGGCCCAGGCCTGTGCCCAGGATGATGGCAGTCTGTGGACGAGACGAAGTGTGCTGCTTAATCCATTCTGCTGTTTGTTGAATTTTCTGTAACATAGTCTAAGATGATTTGGTTAAATGTATTTTCGGTTTGATGTAAGAATTTTACTTCAATAGGTTGCACGCAGAGTTTTTGCTTTATGACATCGGGCAAGTCGTAGTCTGACAAGCGTGCCCAATCCTTTTGCGTAGTGATGATAATATCTGCGTCCTGTGCTCGATCGGCTATTGCCGAAATGTCGGCTGCCGTAAAGCGATGGTGGTCGGGGAATGACAGGACATTGACTGAGGCACATTGTGTCTGGAAATATTTTACAAACTCCTCAGGGTGTGCAATGCCACAAACGAGCAGTGCATCCAAGGTGCTCATGTTGCATATCGGGGCATTGACATTGGTGCCATGTGTCAAGGGGTCGGCTTCGCTAAATGGATTCCATAGTACCCCATACTCCATCTTGCTAAAAAATAGCGACTGATGTGGCAGCAAACGAAGGCGCTTGCGGATGCGTTGTTGCTCTGTTTCGGACAAGTCGCCAGGGCATTTTGTCACCACAACAATGTCTGCACGCTTTGCACCACTTCGTGCCTCGCGCAGTCGCCCTGCTGGCAAGACATAGTCACGGAAATACGGACGGGCGTAGTCGGTGAGCAAAATGTAGAGCCCTGCCGTGATATATCTATGCTGGTAGGCATCGTCCAACACGACGACGCTTGGTGCATCCGACTCCTCGAGCATCCGCATCAAACCCTCGGAGCGCTTTTCGCACACACTTACTTTAGCAGGAGCGCACGAGTGCATGATTTGCCAGGGTTCGTCGCCAATATCCAAAGCATTTTTGCCATACCCTGCAACGTAGCCTTTGCTGCATCTACCATAACCACGCGACAGCATTCCACAATGCCATCCCTTAGTCTGTAGCAGGCGCAACAGGTATTCGGTGTGTGGTGTCTTGCCCGTACCTCCGACCGACAGATTGCCGACACAGATGGTGGGAATGGGTGCAGATGACGAGGAAAGCAAACCTCGGTCGAACATCCAGTTGCGCACGGCCATCACTGCGGCGTAGATCAGTGAGAAGGGGAAGAGTAGGAACTTCACGGTGAAATGCTGTACGTATTATATTATACTATCTCAAGCAGGGTGCATAGGGCATTCTCGCTTGCAAAGATGGACGATTACCAAGGGTTGACACAAATCGCAGAGGTTGATAGTAGTCGCCCAATGCACTACGCATCTTACCCTCGAGATAATCTTCCTGATAGTTGGTGGTGAGGGTTTCGAAGAATCCGATGGGGGCCGGATAATTTGATACTTCGTAGTCTGCAACGTTTGCCTTCTTAGCAGCATAAGCAATAGCGTCTTGCAAAGAACCAAGTTCGTCCACCAAACCAATCTTCAAAGCTTGGTTGCCAGTCCATACACGGCCCTGTGCAATAGAGTCTACTTGTGCTAAATTCATATTTCGACCCTGTCCAACGCGATCAAGGAAAAGTTTGTAACCACGTTCCACATGTTGTTGCATAGCCGCAGATTCAGCAGCGTTGAACGAACGTCCCAACGCGCCAAAGTCTGCCGCTTCGTTGGTTTTCACTACATCAAAGTGCAAACCTAATTTGTCGGTAAGCAAACCTGAAGCATCTGGCACCAAACCAAAGATGCCGATGCTGCCAGTCAGTGTAGAAGGCTGAGCAAAGATACGGTCTGCACCGCACGCCATGTAGTATCCTCCTGATGCGGCGTAGTCTCCCATAGATACGACTACGGTCTTTTTCTTTTTCAACTCCTGGATGGCACGCCACATTTGCTCTGACGCATACGCACTACCACCGCCTGAGTTGATGCGAAGGACTACTGCCTTGATATCTTCGTTTTCTGCCAATTGGTCCAGATCATTGACCACTTTGTTGCCTACGATTTCGCCTTGTGTACCTACGCCGCTGCTTTGATCTACAATGTCACCATAAGCATAATACACAGCGATTTCATTCTTTGAGTTGAGGGTATTCTCATTCGTTGCCAATTCGACTGGAGTGACTAATGTAAAATTGTCGCGACCTGTCATTCTGCGCAATTCGCCACGCAATTGGTCTAAGTAGAAGAGGCTGTCTGCAAGATGGGTCTCAATATATTTATTGTGTTCCCAAAGTGTAGCATAGTCGTTGGCATATTGATTGAGGGTGTCAACTGCAATCTTTCTGCTGACTGAAACCTCCTGGCAAATACCTTGCCAGATATCTGTGATATATGAACTCACTTGCTCACGATTGGCTTCGCTCATTTCTGTGGCGGTGAATGGTTCCACAGCACTCTTATAAGTGCCGACACGGAATACTTGCATTTTCACACCGACCTTTTCCAAAAGTTCTTTGAAGAACATGGGTTGTGAAGCAACACCATGCCAATCAATCATACCAGAAGGATTTACGTAAACCTTATCAGCAGCGCTAGCTACATAATAAGCACCTTGTGTATAGTTGTCGCCGTATGCAATGACAAATTTCTTGCTTTTCTTAAATTTTAGCAAAGCATCGCGGATTTCTTTCAAAGTAGCAACTTCGGCATTAAGCAAACCACCCTCGATATAAATACCATCGACGCGATCATCCGTTTCGGCCACGCGAATAGCAGTAAGGATATCGTCCAATCCTTGTTCCTCTACTGTCGCCATATTCATCCATGTGCTCAGTTCATCTTGTTGCACACGCTCAGAAATAGTTCCAGATAGTTTCAAGTGAAGCACACTGCCGTCTGTAACAGGTGCCGTCTGTTCTGTTGCAAACATCATTGAGATGAACATCATCATCATCATTACGCTCGAAAAGACTGATACCACCAATGTACCAACGATGACGGCTAATACTTGTTTGAGAAAATCTTTCATAACTATATTTGTTTTTTATTTATATATCGCTTGATAAACTATAAATCGATTTCCACTTCTACGGGACAGTGATCACTGCCCAATACTTCATTATGAATACGTGCTGAAACTAAATTATCCTTGAGGCTTTCAGACGTTAGAAAATAGTCAATGCGCCAGCCGATATTCTTTTCTCTCGCCTTGAAACGGTAAGACCACCAGGAATAGGCGCCTTCCAGCTCGGGATAGAAGTGACGGAAAGTATCGACAAAACCAGCTTCTAACAACATTTGGAATTTGCCACGCTCTTCGTCGGTAAATCCTGGATTGCGACGATTTGTTTTCGGATTTTTCAAGTCTATTTCTTTGTGCGCTACGTTTAGGTCACCACACACTACGACAGGCTTCTTCTCTTCCAAACCTTTCAGATAATTGCGGAAGTCATCTTCCCACTGCATGCGATACTCCAGGCGGCGCAATTCGTCTTGCGCATTGGGCACATAGACACAGACAAAATAGAATTTGTCAAACTCTGCCGTCACAACACGTCCTTCGTGGTCGTGCATGTCTATTCCGATGCCATAGGTCACTGCTACTGGTTGTAGGCGGGTATAGATGGCCGTGCCGGAGTACCCTTTCTTGTCGGCATAGTTCCAGAAACTTTCATAACCTTCAAACTGCAAGTCCAATTGTCCTGCTTGCATTTTTGTTTCTTGTAGGGCTACTATGTCAGCATCTACTTCTCTAAAGAAATCGCCAAAACCTTTTTGCACACAAGCCCGCAGACCGTTGACGTTCCATGATATAAATTTCATATAATATTTTTTACAATGTGTTTGTAGGTAGTTTGCCTAAACATACCTATTATGCAAAATTAATCATTGTAATGGGGATTTCAAAATGAAAATCCAACATTTTTATTATTCGGTTTACATTATACATGTGTATGATTTACAAATGATGCTTTTATGTATAAAAATATGACCTGCGTTTATTTTTTTGCTAACTTTGCCTGGCAAAAGATTATAGCCGATTGCAAAAACAGATGTAATTTAAGATTGAAATGAAAAGATACTTCCTATTTCTACATATATTATTGATATCCTTTCTGTCTGGAATGATGGCTTGGGCACAACCTAAAGCCTCCTTTCTCAATCCGGACCACGAAATGGGGACTTTGCTTTGGCAATCACCCAGCCACACCATGTTTGAAGTAAACAACAAAGGGAAATCTCCCCTATATATATTAAAAGTAGATCCAGGATGTGGTTGTACTAATGCAACGTGGACTACCGAAGCGATTGCTCCAGGCGCAAGCGGATTTATATCCGTGATCTACGACGCAGCCCTATTAGGACAGTTCCATAGGTATCTGGAAGTTTATACTAACGAAGGAGGCGAACCTCATTTACTTACTATTAGTGGCAAAGTAGCTATGAGTCGTAAGCACGACCCAGGAGATTACCCCTATCATGTGGGCGAATATTATCTGAATACAGACAATTTAGAGTACGATGATGTAGCATGGGGCAAAGAGGCTCTGCAGACATTGATGGTATACAATGCGTCAGACAAACCCTACACGCCCTATTTGATGCACCTACCCCGCTATCTCACCGTCACCTATTCACCAGAAGTAATTCACCCAGGAGATGTTGGCAAAATCAATGTATGGTTTAATGCCCAAAAGGCAGGACGCATAGGATTGACCCAAACATATATTTATCTGAGTCGATTCCCAGGAGATAAGATAAGCAAAGAAAATGAAATATTTGTTTCAGGACTCGTTCTTCCTCAAGTTTCTACATCGACTGGCCAAGCGGGGGATGTGCCCCAAGCTCATATTGCATCCACTCAACTTGACCTTGGTAGAATGGCTGGAATGAAAAGTTTGAAAGGCAAATTAAAATTAGAAAACAAAGGTAAGGCTCCACTTCAAATACGTGCACTACAAGTATACAATTCAGGCATGCGTGTAAAGATTGGTAGCCGCACAATAGCCCCTGGAAAAAGCAAAAATATAGAAGTCACAGTAATGGCTGAGACAGGACGCACATTCAAGGGGCGCCGCAGCGTATTGCTGCTTACCAACGACCCCGTGCAGCCCAAGATCGTAATAGACGTGCTGGTAAAAAAGTAAAAGTAAAATTTCTCTCAAAGAAAAAATATCCATAACTTTGCCCTGCTTAAGCAACGCTTGGGCAAACGATGGCGGAAAGTAGCGCAGTTGGTAGCGCACTACGTTCGGGACGTAGGGGTCGGGCGTTCGAGTCGCCTCTTTCCGACAAAAAAACGACGCGATTAAGTTAAATTGATTACTTGTCGCGTTGTTTTTGTATTCGGGAAATATAAACGTGTTACTAATGGATTATGCTCCAAAAGTAACACGTTATTCGTGAATATAAAAAAACTATATTTTCCGACCTCCACGCGATAAGAAATTACGACATCCAGTTCGCTTATAATATTCGCTTACATAGGGGCGTTTCTTCTTCCGTTTCCGTTCCCGTTGTGCTTTCCTCGCACTCTCAATGTTCGCATCGCGGAAGTCCTTGCTCGTAATCATACCATAAGCCCAAAAGGCAACGAGGACAACGAGGAGCACGACAAGAATCCACATGATAATCTTCAGGATTAGGTGTAGCATGATGTCTATATTAGTGATTGAAATGCTATTGTATATGAGGCGAGCGCTATGCCATTCACGATAATTAGGGTTGTAATCAGCAAAATTATCCACGCCAAGAGCAAATAAGCCTTTTATTCTATCGTAAAAATACGCATTAAAATTGAAATAAGCATGGTGATAAACGAAAAAAAGAGACTTGCTGAGAACAGGTTTTAGGGAACTTTTAAAAAACCCTTGGATAATTTAAAAAAAGCCTTGGATAATTTAAAAAAACCGTTCCGAAATTTTTACTAGGTCTTGTTTTTTTATAAAGGATAAAAGTACGAAGAGAAAAAGGGGCTTTTAGCAATTCTAAATTCCTCTCTAAGATATCTTTTGACTCTTTTCTGCACAAAATAAGGACGAATAAACGAATAACTTCCTGCACCACCATTACCCCCCCTTGTGGTGGTCGAAATTGTTGCTTTCATAGGTTATGCTATTTGCTTCAAATCACAAAAAAGACCTGCATTTACTTGGGTGGAAATGCAGGTCGGGTGTTCTAATAATGTTCTTTGACCCAAGATTTAGTGAGATACTGGCAATTCACGCATAAATAGCACGCCCAACCTCCGCTATGCCACCGCCAGTAGAATGACATCCACCACGGTGAGTATCGCACCAAGCACACATACAGCTATGCCGGGCCAGGTGAAGTAGCGGTTCCACAAGTCTAACCCCAGGAAGAAGGCGCCTATGGGGAGCAACCAAAGCAATTGGGTCAGGATATACAGCAAAAAGGATACTATCGTATATTCGCTGGTGCCAAAGGGGTGGAGTCCGCCAAACAGGAAAAAGGGGCAGAGCAAAATCGGGATAAGGTTGATGCCAGCCAAAGCCAACAACCATTTGGGGAAATGACTCATGTTGTATTTCAAATGAAGATTCTACTTTTTATTTTCATGGCGAAGTTAGGAAAAAAGTTAGAAAGGGAGGTGCACTCTTACAATAAAAAAACAAAAAAACAATCGCAAAAAGGTGGGGAATTGATTTTTGATCGGCCAACGACTTTTTTACGGCATCCCTTGAATGTTTTTTTGTCCAAGGCTTGGTACGACTAATCCAAGGCTTGGTACACACAATTCCAATATTTGGTATGCGCAATTCCAAGGCTTGGTACTGAAATTACATAAGAGCAGATGTCACATACGATTCTTCAATATAAAACCCAAATTAGCCTAACGACCAATTTGGGGTTATCTTAGAACGTCAACGTCAGGTGTGCCATGAAATTCGTCCCGGCTTGTGCTGCATAGCCAGTGTAGCTGATACGATTGTCGGGGGTGTTGAGATATTCGGACGATGCCCAACCATTGGATTCGTACTTAGCGTTGAACAGGTTGTAGACAAATGCGCCCAAGCGTATGCTTTGTGCATAGCGACGAGGAGTAAATGTGTAACTGAGGTGGAGATTGGTCACACAGTAGTCGTCCAGCAGATGCTCCGCAACGTCGGCATTGCTCATATACTGCTCGCCTACATATTGCGTTTGGAGGTCGGCACGCAGTCCTCGCCATGTATAACTCAAGTTGCTATTTGCTATAACTTCGGGCGAGAAGGCGATGTGCGTATCGCCGTGGTCGATGACAGCGGCAGGCAATTCATTCCAATCGTCGTCGTATCCGTAAATCGTTTCCTTGAAGTCACGAATGCGATTGCGTGAAAGTGTCACATTTCCCTTCCATTCTACACCACAAGGCAGCGAGAATCCGCCCTGCAATTCCACACCGGCACGATAACTCCTTGCGACGTTTGCCGAGACTGGTTCGCCGATTTCATTCAGTTCACCTGTAAGCACCAACTGATTGCGATAGTTCATCCAATAGAGGTTAGCGCCTACATGCCAACGCTTGTCTGCATAAGTCGCTCCCAGTTCGTAGTCAATGAGTCGTTCGGGGCGTGGCAGTTCGGTGAAGTAGCCATCCGTATAATTATTGCGCGTGGGTTCCTTGTGTGCCATAGCTACAGAGGCAAAGAGGCGCAGGTGTTGATTGGCTTGCCAATTGATCCCAGCCTTGGGATTGAAGAAATGAAAACGTTCATTCAGATCAAGCCCCTGCATACCAGTACCGGCATACGAATTGTACTTGTCATTAGTCCCCTCAATGCGGTAACGAATATAGCGATATTGTGCATCTGCATAGGCTGTGATGCCTTTCCCCAGCAGATATTCTGCTCTAAGGTAGACATTGGCATCCGTCTTGTTTGCCTCATTGCGATAATAGTCGGTGTTGGGGTCAAGTGCTCCAATGTAATTCTTCACCCAAAGCACTCTGCCGAAGTGATCGCCGATGTAGTGATTAGCAGCTCCGCCCAGCGTAGCACGGAGTCTATTGTCGTGATAATTGACCGAAGCCACGGCGCCCGCAAAGTGATTGTCCATCGCCTTCTTGCGCACCAAGTCGCTACGCTTCACCATTTCGCCATTCACCTCGTAGGGCAGCATACCATATTCTATCAGTTTGCGGTCAGTCTTGTACTCCTGATAGAAACCATCTCCCTTGGTGTAGTGAGCACCCAAGTGCGCGCTCCAATTGTTGGTGAAGCGGTGGTCAAGGAGCAACTGCAAATTGGTCTGCACATAGTTGTCCGTCTGATCTTCATAGAAATGCTGCACGTCGGCCGAGTCGGTGTACATATAGCCGCACGAGTTGTAGCGTCTGCCATACTGTTCCATTTCTTCGCGCGAAGCATAGTTCCACGCATGATAGGTCTGCTCCTTTCCTCCGAAGGCAATGAGGCGTGCCGAAGTAGCTGCGCCGACCCATGCCGCCTGAGCGTAGAAAGATTGCAAGTGTGCCGAAGCACGATCAATATAGCCGTCAGTGCCAATATTGGATAGTCTCAGGTCAAAGGTCCAATGGTCTTTCAGAAGGCCTGTTCCCAGACGTAAGGTCTCCTTGTGAGTGAGAAACGAACCAAAGGAAGCGCTCACTTCGGCGTAAGGTTTGTACGAGAAATCGGCGGTCTGCAGATTCATGCTGGCACCAAAAGCACCGGCACCGTTGGTCGACGTACCCACACCGCGTTGCAGTTGGACATCCTTGACGCTGGATGCAAAGTCGGGCATATTCACCCAAAAGACGCTATGGCTTTCTGCATCGTTGACAGGGATGCCGTTGGCGGTGACGTTGATTCGTGTAGCGTCGACCCCACGGATGCGCACCGAGGTATAGCCGATACCGGCTCCTGCGTCGCTTGTGCTCACCACCGAGGGTGTGCTGTTGATCAGATACGGGATGTCTTGCCCATGATTGTTGCGACTGATTTCGTCGCGCGACAAGTTGGTGAAAGCAATTGGTGTCTGCTGTGTAGCACGCGTAGCAATGACGCTGGCTTCGCCCAATACGTGATGGATAGAGTCTCCCTCGGTCTGTGCGACACAAGGCATCAGGCCCACGACAAGGGCCGTTGTTGAAATAAATCTTTTCATTATCGTAATCATTAAGTTAATAATGAAAAGGGGGATCTAGATGGTGTGTGAAAATCAGCAGCGAGCAGCCGGCATGCTACTACAAATCTGCACAATACCTTCTACCATTTCCTACGCCGGCATTATCCGGTTCAGGTACTTGGGTATGATCTCAGCCCAACAAACCGTTGAGCACCCCTTAGTAAAAGTCGTGGGCAAAGATAGAGGAATATTTTGAAAAATCCAAATATTTTTTGAAAAAGTCCAAAGACGCAAATATTCGGAAGTGTGAGATGTTTGCTCTTGCCCTAGTTTTTTGACCTATACGCCTAGTCTTTTTGGTGGAATAGGATAATCATAGGACTCAGAATATTCAGCAAAGTTATTACGAGTTCAAAATTCAAATAGTTTCCCTAAAATAAAGGGACAACCTCTGCCCTACGACAGACATTGTCCCTGTGATATTGTTCCTGCACCATCAGTGTGGCGCGATGCGCTATCTAGAAACCATAGGGATTCATTCCCTTGAATCGCGCATTCATTTCGTTTTCGAGATTAGAGAATTCACCTTCGATCACGCTGACAGCATCAGGTTGCAATTCCAGGCTCTTCTTCAGGTCCTCTGCCGCGCCCTTTTCGTTGTGCAATTTGTACTTCACCGCACCGCGCTCACGATAAGCTTCGGCAAAGTCGGGTTGCAGTTCGATCGTTTCGTTCCACATGCCCAGAGCATCACTCCAGCGCTCCGTAGCGGCCAGGATTGTGCCCAGAAGCAGACTTGCTTCGCGGTGGAAGGGATTCAGCTCGAGCAAACGGCGCACTGCTGCTTCGGCGCCGTCATTATCTCCTGTCTGCAGCAGCCCCTGTGCGTGCAAGTGGTGCACTTCTTCATTTTCGGGTGCCAGTTCGAGCAGATGTGCCGTGTCTTCTATCGCCTGAGCGCCTTGTCCCATAGACACCAGCACACGAGCACGTAGCAAGTAGGCGGGCAGGAACTCGGCATCTTCGGCCAGGATTTGCGTCAGTGTGGCTACGGCAAAGATAGCGTTGCCTGTATGAAAGTCGGCCTCGGCCACGAGATAGCGCACCGAGATTTCCTGTGCATCTTCGGCCTTCACTCGGCTGAGCGTCTGGCGCATTTCTGCGTACATCTGCAGTTCTCCCTCCGCACGGGCCAGCAGTAGCATGACGTTGGTATTTTCCGGTTCGGCATCGGCCAGTGCGGCGAGCACCTCGCGTGCTTGTTCATAACTGCCCTGACGGAAGAGCGCCTCGGCCAGGAGTGCTTGGACCGACAAGTCATCTTGTATCTCGAGCGCTGCTTCGAAACATTTCACGGCAAAGGGTATTTCGCCCATAGACATGGCACGCACACCATCATCGCGCAGGGTATTGAAATTGCGTGTTTGGCTGGCTTCACTTTGTTCGGGCGTCGCCGAAGCCTCTTTATTTGAAGCACCAAATAGTTTGCTTAAGAAAGACATACCAAATAGGGTTAAGGGGGTTAAAGTTGACGTTGAACGAATAGGGCTTAACTATGCTGTCACAAAGATCAATGATTAGCCATAGATCACCTTACCCTCTTCATCTTCGTAGGGGGCCAGATCCTTGGCATATTGATTCATGGCACGGAGGCTCATACCCATCGACGAGAAGCCGCCGTCGTGATAGAGATTCTGCATAGTCACCTTGCGTGTGAAGTCAGAGAAGAGCATCACGCAGTAGTCTGCACACTCGTCGGCCGAAGCATTGCCGAGCGGAGACATCTTGTCGGCAAAGTCCATCAAGTTCTCCATTTCCTTGATACCCTTGCCCGCTGTCGTGGGTGTGGGCGATTGCGAAATGGTATTGATGCGCACACCCTTTTCGCGGCCATAGATATAGCCAAAGCCACGTGCTATACTTTCAAGCATGCTCTTGGCATCTGCCATGTCGTTGTAGCCGAAGAATGTGCGTTGGGCTGCGACATAGGTCAGTGCCACCACACTACCGCCCTCGGCGATGGCGTCTTGTTTCTTAGCCACTTGCAACATTTTGTGGAACGAAATGGCCGAGATATCCAGGGTCTTTTGCAGGTAACCATAGTCCAGGTCATCATACGTACGACCCTTGCGCACGTTGGGGCTCATGCCGATAGAGTGCAATACGAAGTCTACGGGACCGCCAAAGTGCTGTACGCTTTCGGCAAATACACGTTCCAAGTCCTCTACGCTTGTAGCATCGGCTGGGATGATTGGGGCATTGAGACGTTCGGATAGTTCGTTCAATTCGCCCATACGTAGCGCCATAGGTGTGTTGCTCAGTGTGATCTGTGCACCCTCAGCCACACAGCGTTCTGCGACTTTCCAAGCGATAGACTCCTGGTTGAGCGCACCGAATATGATACCACGTTTTCCTTTCAATAAATTGTGTGTCATCTTTTTTAAAATTAAGTTTGGTAACAATAACTCCTCATTCTTTCATTGATTTAGAAATGAGGATTACCTTAAAAACAGCACAAAATTACAGATTCTGTGCAAAATATACAAGAAAAAAATGCTAAAAAGGTACATTCACATATTATTTATCTCATTTTCGCCCATATTATTATAAAAATCTACTTTTACCCTATTTCATCTGCATAGATTACGCATAAAAAACCAAAAACAAGTTTAAACGCTTTTCACAAAACTCAATTTAGAGAATTGCATTGAGACGATATTTAAAAAGATAGACAAATTTATAAGTCAACACCGCGCAGTTTTTCTATACTTTTCGTATATTTGCGCTTCAACGACGAACTTTTAATAACAAAAGATTAAAGTTGAAAAAATTAGAGAATAAAAAGAATATGAGCAACACCTGTGATATCGTACTCGAACAGATGAAGTCACGCCGCAGCGTGAGAAAGTTTTTACCCCAAATGCCAGAACGATGGATGCTTGAAAAGGTCGTCGAGGCTGGGCTTTGGGCGCCATCGGGGCACAACAAACAGCCTTGGGCCTTCGTCGTGGTGACAGACGAAGAAACCAAGCGACAATTGGCCGAAGACAATAAGGCATTTTGCGACTTTGAAACGGCCAACCCATTCTATGACGCACCAGCCTATATCATCGTGTTGGCACAAAAGTCGACACGCACTTACCTGTACGACGGGGCCTTGGCTATGGGGCAGATGATGATTGCCGCACATACCTTGGGCTTGGGCACATGCTGGATACACCGCGCACGCCAAACCTTCGAATTGACACGCTGGCAGAAGTGGTTGAAATCCCTCGGCTTCGAGGGCGAATACGAAGGTATTGGCCACTTGGCAATCGGTTACCCCGAAGGTACTTTGCCTAATGCTCGACCCAGAAAAGAAGGGCTGGTAAAATTTGTGTAAGCCCCTGTGCTCGGCACATCAGAGGTACGTGGACTCAGAGTAGGCCTTGTATCCTGAGGCTAAACCTTTTTGACAATAATCTCCGACCTCTTTTCTCTTCACCCCCACCTTTTACCCCACATATCTATGAAATATCTATTTGTATCCGACATACACGGTTCGCTGACTGCTCTGCAAAAAATCCTGCATATCTTCGACACCCAGCAGTGCGACATGCTCTGCCTAGGCGGAGACCTCCTGAACTACGGCCCAAGGAACGGTTTGCCGGAAGGACTTGATCCGATGGCAATCGCTGAGGAACTGAACAAAAGAGCAGACCGAATCATCGCTGTGAGAGGCAACTGCGATTCGGAAGTAGACCAAATGCTGCTGGAGTTTCCCATGCTGGGCGACTATGCCTTGATTGTGGACAACGGGGTAAGACTCCTTTTGACACACGGTCACTTGTGCGATGACGCTCCCTGGATGACGGGAGTCGATGTCGTAGTCAAAGGGCACACACACCTGTGCCATATCACGTGGAATATAGATGTCAATCAGTTGGAGTGCAACCTCGGTTCGCCTACATTCCCAAAAGGAGGCAACAAACCCACTTATGCGATTTGGGAAAACGGATGTATGAAGTTGTTCACCCTGGATGGTGAATTATTGGCTGAACATACTTTGTCCGCCGCGCCATCTATTGATATATAGAATATGAAAGCGAGCAACGAGGATATGCAATTTCGCACCACGGTAGAGTGGCATGACGACGAAGCAGGATGGATTTGTCCCGCTTCGCACTTATTATTGCTCGGCTCGTGCTTTGCTGACGCCGTGGGCGGATGGCTACAACAGAAGATGCCTAGCCAACACATCTGCATCAACCCCTTTGGCACGCTTTATAATCCCCAGAGCATCGCCACGGCACTGCATTATCTGATCGACGACACCGAGGAGATACCACAGCACACCTATATCGAAGGCTGCGACGGCATGTGGCACAATTTACTCTTTGCTGGCATAGTGTCTGCTCCCACGCTAGCAGAATGTCAGACCCGCGTTGCTCAAGCACTAACCAAAGGCAGAAAAGCCCTACGCTCGGCTGATCATATATTCATCACCTTGAGCACGGATCACGTCTATCGTTGGATAAAGCAGGGCGCAGCAGAAAAAATCGTTGTAGCCAATTGCCACAAAGAGCCTGCGAGATATTTTGCCGAGGAGGTGATGAGCATAGATAAAACCATCAGCGCACTATCCGCCGAGCTGGAGAAAATACAGCAGAATGGAGACACACAGAGCAAAACCTCTACCCCACTCCACAAACGGATTGTGTTCACGCTAAGTCCCTTCAGATACCTGAAGCATGGGATGCACGAAAGCGCATTAAGCAAAGCGCGACTGATGATAAGCATCGATGAAATTTGCAAAAGACATGCAGGCACAAAGTATTTTCCTGCTTACGAAATCATCAATGATGAATTGCGCGACTACAGATTCTATGCCCCCGACATGATACATCCTTCGCCAGTTGCCGTGGAATATATCGGCCGACGTCTGATACAGTGGACATTTACGCCCGAGATGAAGATTTTCTCCGAAGAGTATGAAGCGCTGACAAGAGACTTTTCTCATCGTCTCCTACATCCAGATTCGCCCGAGGCACAGAAATTTATCACGAGACGTGAGGAAAAGAAAAAAGCATTTTGTGCAAAATACAATCTGCCTGACCTCGTCCTAAATAATCAAGACAACAAAAAAGATCCTTACGACCTTTAACCCACTAAACCTTCCCACTACAAATATGCCTTACTCTATATTAAAAATAGCCACATTGGTGGGCGCGGCACGTTACGGCACGCACGAAGCAGAGATTGACACGTTGCTCACAGACAGTCGTTCGTTGGCCTTTCCCGAGACCACCTTATTTTTTGCCCTGCGCACCGCTGTCGGCGATGGACATTTATATATTCCACAACTTTATAGTCGCGGCGTGAAGTGCTTTGTCGTGGATACGCTCCCTGATGATTGGGAGACGAAGTTTCCCCAAGCCACTTTTCTGAAAGTGCCCCATCCGCTGAAAGCATTGCAAAGATTGGCAGAGCGCCATCGCGAAGAGATGAACTGCCACGTCGTGGGCGTGACGGGTTCTAATGGCAAGACCATCATCAAGGAATGGCTCTACCAACTCCTATCACGCGATCAACACGTAGCCCGTTCGCCACGCTCATACAACAGCCAGTTGGGCGTCCCCCTATCCGTGTGGTTGATGCGCCCTGAGCATGCCGTGGCGATATTTGAGGCTGGCATCTCTCGCCCAGGCGAAATGGCATCGCTGCGAGACATCATCCAACCCACCCTAGGCATCATGGCCAATATTGGCACGGCTCATAGCGAGCATTTCTCATCTTTGGAAGAAAAATGTTTGGAAAAATTGCAATTGATGAAGGATTGTCAAACTTTGGTCTATGATGCCGACGATGCCCTAATCAGTAGGTGTATAGAGCAAAGCGCATTTCGCGGCACACATTTGACATGGTCGAAAACGGGTACTGCGGCTACAGTGCATATCCAAGACATTACTAGACAAGATGCGCAGACGCACTTTTCTTTCGTTTATCAGGGTGAAATCTATCACACGCACATCCCCTTTGCCGACGAAGCCTCGCTACAAAACAGTCTGCACTGCCTCACGGCCGCACTGCATTTGGGCGTCGAGCCCGCACATTTGGCTACACGCCTACCTCTGCTCGAACCCGTAGCTATGCGGATGGAAGTGAAGCAGGGCACTGGCGAAAATATACTGATCAACGATGCCTATAATTCCGACTTGACGTCACTCGACATCGCCCTGGATTTCATGAGCCGCCGCGCCGAGAGCAGCAGTGCCGATGGGGTGAAACGCCGCAAGGTGCTCGTGCTCTCAGACATTCAGCAAAGTGGCGTGAGCGAGGCAGAGTTGTGGCGACAAGTAGCCGACATGTGCTCGGCACGTGGCGTAGACCATCTCATCGGCGTAGGTTCCTCTATAGCCCAGGTGCGCGAGCATTTTGCCATCCCCTGCGACCTGTTTGAAAGCACTGCCGAGCTGCTGCAAAGCGGCCTGCTCGACACCATCGCCGACTCGGTCATTCTGATCAAGGGCGCGCGCCAATTCTCCTTCGAGGATATCGCAGCACACCTATCACTGCGTGTACACGAAACCACACTCGAGGTCAATCTCGCCGCCGTTTCCAAAAATCTCCATTTCTATCGTTCACACCTCGCTCCACAGACCAAAATCATCTGCATGGTCAAGGCAGCAGGCTACGGCACGGGTAGCGTCGAGATAGCCAAGACACTGCAAGATCGCGGCGTAGACTATCTGGCCGTAGCGGTGGCTGATGAAGGTGTAGAGTTGCGCCGAGCAGGCATCACGGCCAACATCATGGTGATGAATCCCGAGAAAGCTACACTGCATACGTTGTTCCAATACAACCTGGAACCCGAAGTCTACAGTTTCTCCATGCTCGAGATGCTGATTCGTGCAGCAGGAGCCGAGGGGGTAACAGATTTTCCCATTCACTTAAAATTAGACACCGGTATGCATCGTCTCGGTTTCTCACCTCGTCGAGATATGCCCCGCTTGATCGACCGACTGTTGCACCAGAATGCATTGACACCACGTTCTGTCTTTTCACATTTCGTAGGCGCAGACAGTCCTGATTTTGATGCATTTTCTGCACAGCAATTCCAGCTGTTCACCGAGGGAGCACAAACGCTTCAGACCGCCTTTCCCCACCACATCCTGCGTCATATCTGCAACTCAGCTGGTATCGAACGTTTCCACCAGCGACACCTCGATATGGTGCGCCTAGGTATCGGCCTTTATGGCATTGACCCTATCGACAATCGTGTACTGCACAATGTTGCCACACTACGCACCACCATTCTACAGATTCACGAAATCCCTGCAGGCGAAAGCATTGGTTATTCGCGGCGCACCTTCACCGATCGCCCCACACGTATCGCCGTGTTGCCGATAGGTTATGCAGATGGTTTGGATCGCAGATTGGGCAACCGCGTCGGACACTGTCTGGTGGATGGTCGGCCTGCACCCTATATGGGCAATATCTGTATGGACGTCTGTATGATCGATGTGACCGATATCCCCTGTGGCGAGGGCGACAGTGTTGAAATCTTTGGCGACCACCTACCCGTCTCCACCCTGAGCGACACCCTGGGCACCATCCCCTACGAGATTCTAACCTCTGTAGGCGGTCGCATCAAACGTGTGTATATACAGGAATAACGGAGGCTGTTACAGTCGAGAGCCAACAACACACATGAAAGGCAATATAGTGAGAACAACACCAATTGCCTTTCATTTTTTTATTTTCAAGAGAGAGGAGACAATCCTTGTCTATTATAACTACGTGAGTTCGGTATAAGCTCTATGTTATTAAATCCATAACGGCGAATCTCTCAAAGGATGATGATAAAAAAAGTCTTACCTTTTTTAAATTTTGCGACGTCTCGTTGAAATTATCTAAGACTTTTTTACAACAAAACGTTGCATTTTTTTAGCACCTCCTCGAAACATTTGCATATTTCGTATAGTCTACAGAAAAATCCTACTAA
>JAZQSL010000019.1:0-4995 GCA_045630125.1 Alloprevotella sp.
GAAAAAGACAAAATGTATCAAGAGTCCGATACCCCAAGATATTGCTGCAATCGTAAATACTTTGAGGGAGCCAGAGTCCCAACCTATATACTCCGAGGCATATCTGCACCCAATACACAATACGTAAGTAACCAGATGAAAGCGGAATCCGATGTCGTGGATGTCATTTTCATCAACATCTTTTCCACCAAAATACCAACCTGAAAGGGCCATTAGACACAAATACCCTACAGCGCACAACAAAATCATCGGGGTATTTGCAGCTCCGATGCTTAGACTTAAAGCATATCGAAACAGAATGGTCAACAACAATGCACTAATGGCAAACTGTCCTAATCTCAATGTTAAAAATTTCATGGTTTACAAATTTAAAAGGTTAATAATAGAGTCTTTTGTAAATATCAGAATATTTCTTTCCACAAAGCGCTTAAAAAGCATATTTCCGTTCTCTGTTAGATAATAGTACTTCCTATCCGGCCCCTTACTTACTTTTCTATTCTCATAAGCGACAATATCCAAGTGCTGAAACTTTCGCAAGTTACGATAGAGACTTTGCTCCTCACAAGTCATAGATCCCTCCGAAGCCTTCTCCACGAATTCTTTTATATCCTCTACGCATTTATTGCTTTCTTTCAATGCAAGCAGAACCCAAAAAGTCAATTGCCCTTTCTTATAGGTTTCTTCCCAAGCACTGAGCAATTCATCCATCATAAAATTGTTGTTCATAGCTTTCTTTTTTAGTATTAAACAAATTGTACAATACAAAAGTAGTAATACTAAGTGAATTGACAAATAATTTTTGCTTTTTTTATGATTTTACATTGTTTTTTCCTCCAAATAGCACTATCATATGCTCTAAATACATCCATTGTGCTGACATAAGTTCATATTTGGCAATTGGAAGGAAGCAACTTCAAGTTTGTAGATTTTATTTGGTGATAAGAAGATTTAAAATGAATAAATGCAAATAGGCTGTCCATTTTGCAAAATGAATCACCTTCTCCAGCAAAAAGTGTCAAAAAATTAGACAATTTTCGGTCGAAAACGCATTTTTAGCAATTTTTCTGATGTAAATGCTTGCAGGACGTTTTAACTTCGCAGCAGCAAAAAAGCAATGGTGTGTGCTGAATAAGTTGACACCACAAAAAAGAAATTATCAAGCCTGTGACAAAAAATTATCGCAGTAGTGACAAAATTTTATCAAGCCTATGATAATTTTTTGTCAAGGGCTTGAAAAATCTTGACAAAAAGTGCGAACGAACGAGTTTGGATAAAGAGAAACTGAAATTTGGCAGGCTCCAAACTGTAGTTTGGACAAAGGGAAACTACAGTTTTTATAAGGAAAAACTCTAGTTTAGACAAAGGAAAACTGAAGCAAACAAATATAGAGAACATAAAATAAATAGTATAACGACAATGAAAGAGTTTTTCAAGAACCTACGCCGCTACAAGGTGTCGTCTGTGCTCAACATCTTGGGTTTGAGCATTGCCTTTGCTGCGGCCCATATCATCTTGGTACAGGTGCACTTTGACCTCGGTTATAACCGCTCGTTCAAGGATGCAGAGAGAATATATCGCTTGGAGTTTATGTCCGTAATGGGTAACGAGAACAAGAAGATGCCACACGTATCACATTATGTGGGCGAGGCTGTAGGAGGTAATAATGCCAATGTAGAGGGATCTGCTTGGGCTTTTCCTTATCCTCAGCAAAACCTCTTTCTGATTTTGCCACAAGGAGACAACAAAGAATATTTTCAGGCGGAAGCTCGCATCTGTTCATCCAATCTGCCCGAATTGTTCAACATATCGTTCCTTGACGGCAGTTACGAAGAACTGGAATATCCCAATTCCATCGTGATAAGCGAGACATTTGCCCAAACGCACAGCCTCAAGGTGGGAGATGCTGTGATGACAGGGAACGAGAAAGCCCCCAATATGAATGTGCAGACGATACGAGGTATCTACCCTGACTTTCCCGTCAATTGCGAATTTGCAGGTACCGTGGTGTTGCAGTTGACCGACAAAGAAATTATGCCTGGTAAGGATGAGTTTTGCTACTCTTATTACTACAAGGTGCACAATGCAGAACAAAATGATGTGATGCTAGCCAACGGACTCCGCGAGATTGCTCCGAAGTACGGCGAAGCATACGAGGAACTGAGAAAAGCGTCTGAAACCGATGACTTTCAGCAGTGGCAGGAACTGGGCAAAAAGTATATGAGACTAACGCCTTTCTCCGACATTTATTTTACCAACGATGTGGAAGGAATCATCGGGCACGAGATCGGGAACCGATTTACCACATACACGCTGCTGAGTATCGCTATACTGATACTTGTGATAGCGTTTATCAACTTCTTCAACTTCTTTATGGCAATGGTGCCGCGCCGCATACGCCGTGTGAATACGGAAAAGGTGTTCGGTTGCACTACACGCCGCCTACGAATAGGGTTCGTGTTTGAGGCTGTAGGCTTGGTAGTACTCGGTCTTCTTTTTGCTGCATACATCGTCTTTATGGTCGCGCCCGAACTTACGGGAATGCTTTCCACTTCAGCTATGTTGAAAGACAATCCGATGACTGCATTACTCATCGTAGCATCAGGTCTCCTACTTGCCATTGTCTGCAGTATATATCCAGCCTATTACATTACTTCCGTTCCACCTGCTTTTGCTCTGAAAGGTTCGTTCGGTAATACGGCTGCAGGTCGTCGCATGCGTTACGTACTTCTGACCATCCAGTTTGTCATCTCTATTGCACTCATCACTTGTACTCTCTTCATCCGTTTGCAACACACCTATATGATGCGTTACGATATGGGGTTCAACAAGGAGAATGTGCTTGCAGTCAATCTTGGCAGTGGTAGAACTACCAAATCGCGATGGGACTTTAATGCCCGCCAGCAGTTTACCAACGAACTGATGTCCTGTCCGATGATTGCAGGCGTCACCTTTGCCTCGGAGGAATTTATCGCACAATCACGCTCTACTCACAACAGAGTGACGGAGCAAGGCGAAAACATTTTCTTTCAAGCCTATTCCGTGTCGCACAACTTCCTTCGTGTTATGGGAATCGAACTGATAGAGGGACGTGACTATCTGCCCGAAGACGAGCAGCAATCCGACAAGCAACTCTATATCTTCAACGAGACAGCACAAAAGGAATACGGATTGAAAGTCAATGACGATTTGAAGGGAGCTACGGCTATTGGTTTCTGCAAGGATTTCCAGTTCCGCTCTCTGCAATATAAGAGTTCTGCCTTTGCATTCTGCGTAAGAGAACATACTGGATATATCAAACACTGCTATGTGCGCACTACAGAAAATGCCGACATTGAGGCCGTAGAGAAGCATATCAAGCAATGTGTGACAAAGATGGGTGACGATGCAGACAAAGTCATCATTGAGTTCTTCGATGAGGAACTGGGCCGCCAGTACGAAAAGGAGAAGGAACTCAACCGCCTTATCACCATCTTCTCCATCATCTCTATCTGCATATCCTTGATGGGAGTCTTCGGGCTCGTCTTCTTCGAAACCCAATATCGCCGCCGCGAGATTGCCGTGCGCCGCGTGCATGGAGCCAAGATTGCGCAGATACTCGGTATGTTCGTAGGGCAATACGCACGGATGGTACTCGTGGCATTCCTCTTTGCCGTACCTGTGAGCTTTCTTATCATGCAACGCTGGCTGCAGGGCTATGCCTACCACATCCCACTCTACTGGTGGGTATTCGCTCTTGCCCTCCTCATCGTACTGGCTGTGACCAGTGCCATCGTACTGGCTCGCTCATGGCGTGCGGCAAAGGAGAATACCGTGGAGGCGTTGTATAAGGAGTAAAGCCTCTCCCGAACAGCTGAAGCAGCCCCTTTGTGAATCTAAAGCTAGTGCTAAAGCACGTTCCTCAGGGGAGATAAACCTCCCTTCGTCGCAAGCAATGCTATCATACCGCGTTGCCGTTGCAACCGACGCTGTCATACCGCGTTGCCCCCAAAAAAGGGAGAGGCTTGTAGGCAGCACGTGAGAAAAATATACTCATCAAAAAACAAAGTAATAGGGCAGTCGATTGACCGCCCTATTCTTCGTTTGGGGAATACACACACGCCAGAGCTTCACAGCCCCGACGTGGTTTGGTATACCTTAACTATTAACTTATATCTCTTATTTACGATTATTGTTGTCCGATTACTTCTTCTTACTGCCAGCCTTGGTAGTTATGACGATCACACCATTTTTACCCTTCTCGCCATACAACTCCTTTGCAGCCTTCGACTCGGGTTTCAACACGTCGATATGGTCAATCTCCTGGGGTTTAATCTTCTCGTATTCTTCTTTGGTAACCTCTTTTTTATCTACTATGATGAGGGGTTCATGAGTGCTGGCAGTAGTAGCGCTCTTGGTCGTTACCTTAATCACTCCTTTACTGCCTTTCTCGCCATACGACTTGGCAACTTCAGAACCTGGCTCGAAAACATAGACACTGGCAACATCTTCCGATTTTATCAAAGCCATCTCTTCATTTGACGATTCTTTGCCGTCTACAATGATGAGCGGCCCTAACATTTTGGAGACTACTATAGGCCCGTTGGCATCTCCTTCAATAGTAAAGGTTTTTCCCGCTTCATCGCCCGTATATATCACGTGATGCTTCTCTACCACGCCTTTGCCTTGCTTGTAAGCAATCATATACTTTGAGATGCGCTTCCCTTCGAGCTGCGAACCGTCGAAACGCTCTATCGGCTGCTTGTCGATGATGTACTTGTCTATCGTGTCGTTTGCTACCTTGGCTTGGGTTCCGATGGCTACGGCACAGAGTGCCGTCAATAGGATTGTTCTCATAATTTTGACTGTTTTAGTGGATTTAATTTATTGCTAACATTGAAGTACTTCCTTCCTCAGAATCTTTGTTCATGATAAACATCTTGGTAGTGCCGTCGGCAAGCTGGGCTGTCACCAATACGCACTCCTTGACGGGCGAAGCCGTGACGGATGTGACATCCT
>JAZQSL010000020.1:0-235486 GCA_045630125.1 Alloprevotella sp.
GTTAATGCTTGGTGGGGATATTGAAAAACTAAAAGAACTTGGTTATAGGGAAATTGATTGTTATCTTTTTGAGGCTGGAATGAAATTACATTTTGAAGATACATTGATATTGCTTAAAAAAGGTGGAAATCCTTTTGCTTGTATTAGTGCTGATTTTAGTGCTTCTGAAATATATGAAACAGAATATTATGATGGAGATTCTTTGTATGAGGAGGCATTTTCTCGTGTAAATGATCTTTGTATTTGTGATGAATTTAATGAATTATGGAAAAACGGTATTAAAAAGATAGATGTTAAAATAGAAGATACTGATATTCGCGGATTATTTATGGCAGCAGGATATCAACTGATAGTAAATATGATAAATAAATTTGAGTATAATGAGAATATAACTATAAGGTTTCGTTAACTCTTTAATTCATAGAAATTCATAGTTGTTTTAGATTAAATTTTCTTTTTCTTGCAAAAAGATTTGGAGGTTTAGAAAAAAAGCATTACTTTTGCACTCGCAATTCGGAACTAAACCTCCGATGTTGGCGAGATAGCTCAGCTGGTTAGAGCGTCGGATTCATAATCCGGAGGTCGTGGGATCGTGACCCACTCTCGCTACAAAAAACGTTTGCTATTTGGGCAAACGTTTTTTAGTGCACTTATTGCGTCCATTGTTAGTAGATGAAAAAAACTTATGGGAGAGCAGATATCTCCGACAATACTGATCGTCGATAGACGACGTACAATACCAATCCACGCAAACCGAGATAACCCAGGAATCCTATCCATAGTGCTACGTTGCCGTCGCCTGTGGGCGCATAGATGGCATAAATGAAAAAGAATGCCGTAGCAAAGAGCATGGAGAGGAGCATGTGGAAAGTGTGGGTGATACCTATGAAAATGCCGTCGAACAGGAATGCCGAGAAACTAATCAGCGGAATCATCACAACGTAGGGCAGATAGTGCGATGCGTATTGTATGACACCTTCTTCGTTGGTAAGTATACGCAGTAATAATTCGCCACCAAAGCCATAAAGCGCTACAAATATTAATGCAAACCCTGCTCCCCATACAAACAACTTGCGTGTCACTTGCACAAAACTATCTTTGTCCTTGGCGCCATAGTATTGTCCGCCCAAAGCCTCTCCGGCAAAGGCAAATCCATCTATGATGTAGGAGAAAAGCAGGAAAAATTGCATCAATAGAGCATTTGCCGCCAATGTCGTATCGCCTTGCTTCGCCCCCAAAGATGTGAAACCCGTGGTGACGGCAATTAGGCACAAGGTGCGTAGGAAAATATTCAGGTTGATACCGAAGAAACGGCGTATCTGATGTCCATCCAGCCATCCCTTGAGCATTGTCCATTGAAACAGACCTCGCTCTTTCAACAATAGGAAAAATGCCAAAAACAATGAGGCATATTGGGCTGCCAAAGTACCCAGTGCGACGCCCTCGACCTTCATGCCCAATTTGAATACGAGGAGCAGGCTCACAGGTATATTGATGAAATTTTGCATCAGCACGGTGTACATCACATACTTTGCCTTTTGAATACCGAGGAACCATCCCGACATACAATATAGGAGCAAAACGGCAGGCGCCCCCCATATCAATATATTATAATACGTGCGCGCATATTGTTCGACCTCTTCACTTGGTGCAATAATACTGAGTGCAAGGTTGAGGATAGGCTTTTGGAATAGTAAGATTAATATTGCTATTGCTGCCCCAAGGGCTAATGAGCGCAACAATATGCGGAAACTTTCCGCCGTATTGCCTTCGCCAAAGGACTGGGAGGTTAGTCCACCTGTGCCAAGGCGTAGGAAACCGAACAACCAATATGTCATGTTGAACAAAAGGGTGCCAACGGCAATAGCGCCGATATAAACCGTGGCGCCAAGGTGCCCTACGATGGCTGTGTCGGCAAGGCCCAGCAAGGGTACGGATATATTGGAGACGATGCTCGGTAGTGCAATATTTAGAATACGGCGGTTCATGGAGATGTACTATCTGATGAGTTGTACTTCGTTAAAATAATAATGTCTTACGCGCCCCGTTTCGTCCATTAAAGACAGCATGCCGTCTTCGGCGATAGCGTGAATTTGGGCTTTGAAGTGACCTTCGGCGTCCTTGTATAGGTGATGTTTGTCTAAGGCATAAAGACGGCGTTCGTAATCAAATGCTAACTGATTGTACCTACCACCTTTGACCATCTTAATCAATTTAGGTAAATGCTTGATGATTTTTCTTAGCAGAACGGCGCGATCAACTTCATGTCCTAGCTCGATTTGCAGAGATGTAGGATTGGGGGCATCACTATTAAATAGTGTTTGGTTGACATTAATGCCAAAGCCCACGATGCTTTCAGTGATACAATTTCCCTCAATCTTATTCTCAAAAATCATACCTGCAATTTTCTTCTTGTCTACATAAATATCATTGGGCCATTTGATCTTTACGCGAGTTCCAAAGTAAGTGCGCAGGGCATCGGTTATAGCAATCGAAAAGATTTGGGTTAGTTTGAAATGCCAACTGACGGGTATGTTCAGATTACGCATCTTAATGCCGACAAGTAGGTTTGCACCATCTTCGTCTTCCCAATGATGATCTCGCTGACCCCTGCCAGCGGTTTGGTGGTCTGCTGTGACAAGCACAAAGTCCTTTGTGTCGCTGATATCATTTGCCGCAGTAGATTCGCATGATGTATCTTGCAGGAAGTTCATTATTGTGTCTGTCGTGAACAGGTGGTGATAATGCCATCCCTGGGGGATTTCGGGGAAGGTGACGAGTTTTTTCTTCGGCAGTTTGGATGCGACCAATTCATAGGATTCGTCGATCAGTTGCAGAACGATTTCGTCTTGCACATCCGTTTCGAAATGTATCTCTATCCAGTGCTTCTTGTTCCAATGCCAAGCCGTATGAATACCATGATAGGTGTCGCGCAAAGTGATACTCTTATCGGGATCACATTTCACCACTACGCGGTCAGGACGATTCAGGTTGATATAAGCAAATATCTTGTCGCAAATACGAAACAAGACCCCGTCTGGACCAAAGGCGCAATCCTCGGTCGCTCCCGCTTTGCTCAAACAATATTCTCTGACTATTTCGATATTCATAAAGGCAAATTTGATTTGGGGATAATGATTGTTGACAGCATGTTAATGCTTATCTCGTTTCCCGTTGATACTTTTTCTCCGCCTCCCAACTTTCTCGTGTGAAAGCGTGACGATAGTGCTTGATTTCATAATCTTCGGGCGAACCAACTATAGTGATGATGTCAAAACGGAACGGTGCGTCCAATTGATGCAAGGACATGTAGGCACGTGCTGCCTTGATTAAGTGCTTTTGCTTCTCCAAATTCACAGCATCTTTGGCATCCTTGAAGTCTTCGTTACTTCTTGTTTTAACTTCCACAAATATCAGTTCACCAAACCATTCGGCTATAATATCTATTTCCAAATGCTCGTGATACCAATTAAGTTTGTGTAGTGTATATCCTTTATTCATCAGGAAGCGGGCGGCGCGTTCTTCGCCCCATGCGCCTAATGTGTTGTGAAATGCCATAGTCTGTCAATTAAGATTAAGATGTAGTGAAAATAGCATGAACCTTATTTCTTCCTTTTCAACTTAAAGAAACTTTTCATCAACTCGGCGCATTCATTTTCCAGGACACCCGACACCACTTCCGTTTTGGGATGAAAAGCTTTCGGCGCAAAGTTTTCAAAACCTCTCTTCTCGTCGCGAGCACCATAAACAACGCGTCCCATTTGCGACCACCCGATAGCACCAGCACACATGATGCAGGGTTCAACCGTAACGTAAAGTGTACAAGTGTCCAGATATTTCCCACCAAGTGCTTCGGCGGCAGCAGTAATCGCTTGCATTTCGGCATGAGCAGTAACATCGTGCAAAGTTTCCGTCAGGTTGTGTGAACGTGCTATGACTTTGTCGCGACAAGTAATGACGCAACCTACAGGAACTTCGTCTTCCTCGAAAGCTAATTGGGCCTCCTGCAGCGCTTGTCTCATGAAATATTCATCCGAGTAGGGATTTATCTTAATATCTTCCATCTAATTTTTCTTTTTCAAAACTTATTCCACACCTTTCAACGTCAGGGCGACACGCTCTCTTTCCCAATCTATCGAAAGTACTTTTACGCGCAACTGTTGTCTGAGATGAACGACCTCGTTAGGGTCCTTGATAAATTTATCCGCCATTTGCGAGACATGAATCAAGCCTTTCACCTTAATACCCATATCTACGAAGCAACCGAAGTTTGTGATATTTGTTACGACACCTGGTAAAATCATTCCTTCCTCCAGGTCATTGATATCTTTGATACGTGCATCGAAACTGAACTCTTGGATAGTACCGCGTGGGTCTCGTCCTGGTTTGCCCAATTCAGATATAATGTCATTGAGGGTAGGGAGTCCGACTTCTTCACTACAATATTTTTCTAATTGAATAGAGGCGCGTACTTCTTGTGAAGCGATAAGTTTCTTGACGTCACACCCTGCATCTTTTGCCATACGTTTCACCAAATCATAACGTTCGGGATGTACGGCTGTATTATCCAAAGGATTTTCGGCATCAACTATTCGTAAGAAACCAGCGCATTGTTCGTAGGCTTTGGCACCGAGGCGTGGCACCTTCAGTAAGTCCTTTCGGCTTTTGAAAGCACCATTTTCTGCGCGAAAGTCGACAATATTTTGCGCCAAAGCAGGACCGAGGCCAGAGACGTAGGTCAGGAGCTGTTTGCTGGCAGTATTGAGATTTACCCCAACGGTATTGACGCAATTCTCTACGGTTTGATCCAACGAACGCTTCAATCCAGTTTGATCTACGTCGTGTTGGTACTGCCCGATGCCGATAGATTTTGGATCGATCTTGACTAATTCCGCCAAGGGGTCGGCTAATCTTCTGCCGATGCTGACTGCACCTCGCACAGTTACATCATAATCGGGAAACTCCTCACGTGCTATCTTCGAGGCAGAATATACTGAAGCCCCATCTTCGCTTACGCGGAAAACTGCGACGTCTTTTAGAGACAAAGACTTGACCATTTCCTCCGTCTCGCGACCTGCTGTGCCGTTGCCAATAGCAATTGCTTCGACTTTGTATTGTTCGACCAAATTCTTTACCTTAAAACAAGAGCGCGCGTATTCTCCTTTTGGCGGATGTGGATATATTGTCTCGTTGTGCAGGAGATTTCCTTCGGCATCCAGGCATACGACTTTGCAACCGGTGCGATATCCTGGGTCGATGCCCATAATGCGCTTTTGTCCCAGGGGTGGTGAGAGCAAGAGTTGTTTCAGATTTTCTGCGAATACACGTATTGCCTCGTCATCGGCTTTTGCTTTAGCGGAGAAGGCGAATTCTGTCTCAATGCTCGGACGCAGCAGACGCTTGTAGGCATCTTCTATTGCTTGTATCAGATGTGGTGCCGCAGGACTGCCGTTTTTTACATACAGACGTTCGATGCGTGAGAGACAAACTGAATCGTCGGAAGGTGTTATTGTAATGCGCAGAAAACCCTCCGCTTCGCCGCGACGCATAGCCAAGAGTCTGTGAGAAGAACATCTTTTCAACGGTTCACTCCAATCAAAGTAGTCGCTATATTTCTTAGCTTCCTCTTGTTTTGCTTTTACTACTTTTGATGTAATCACTGCATCCAGTTGGAATGTCCGTCGCACAATATTGCGCACATCATTGCTTTCGTTCACGCGCTCTGCTATGATATCCCGTGCCCCTTGCAGAGCCGCTTCTATATCGGGCACACCTTCGCCAACATAGGATGCCGCAACCTTTTCGGGTTGGTTGAAAGGATGTAGCATCAGACTGTCTGCCAAAGGTTCGAGACCTAATTTTCTTGCGGCTTCGGCACGTGTTTTTCTTTTAGGCTTATAGGGCAAATAGATGTCCTCGAGTGTTGTCGCATCCCAACATTGTTCTAATTGCAGTTTGAGTTCTGGCGTCAACTTGCCTTGTTCTTCGATTGTTGTAAGGATATATTCCCGACGGTGGCAGAGTTCCTGCAATTTCTCGTTTTGCAATTGAATGTTGGCAATTTGCACTTCGTCCAGTCCCCCAGTCATTTCTTTGCGGTAGCGACTTACAAAAGGGATAGTAGCTCCTCCGTCGAGCAGTTTGATCGTATTTGCAACTTGCAGCTCACGCAAATTTTGTGTGCGGGCTATTATAGCTATGATTTTGTCCACTGTTCTAAAGAATAGCAAGGTTTGTACATTATTTTTTCAAAGCGAAATATTTCCACAGCGGCGCAGCCATCAGCGCTTGTTTGATTTCGCCTGTTTCGAGGAGTTCGCGCACTTCTGCTTCCTCCAGTTCGTAGACCACGATATCCTCTGTCGGCTCCAGATGGCGTTCGCCCAGGTATTCCACGTCTGTGGCAAGATATGTATAACTACAGTTAGTCATTGCAGAAGTATTGGGTGCAAATTTTGAGAAAAGCCTCCATTCGCCGCCACCAAATCCTGTTTCTTCCATCAGTTCTCTGCGTGCAGCCATTTCGGGGTCTTTGTCTTCGGGGTCTATCACGCCAGCCACCATTTCAAATGCCGTTTCGCCGATAGCATGGCGATATTGGCGTATCATTACGAATTTCTTTTCTTTGGTAATAGCAATGACGTTTACCCAGTTGGGATATTCCAGGATGTAAAACTCTGGGTGCTCCACACCACTGGGCAGTCTGACGTGGTCTCGGCGAGCGGTGAGCCAAGGGCGTTGAAATAAATATTCGCTTTTGAGTACGGTCCAGGGCTTTGGATCATTTTCTTTTATCTTTACCATATTTTTGTCTCCTATTATATTATTGTGTATGTAGCAATTTGGTCTGTAGAGCGCATCTGCTATCGTTTAATTTTAATTTGAGATGTGCCCGATTTCACTTGATAAGTGGTACCATTAAGCACCAGTTTGAAAGGCGAGGTTGCTTTGATTCCGATCAAATCGCCTTCGCGTAGCAAAGATACTTTATTCTGCACAAAGTACAAGTCTTCGACGCCATGTTTTGTCTCTCTTGTAGTGTTCCATGTTACGGTATTTGTCGAGCCATCGACGGTTATTCCGATCACATGCTCGATAAGCATCGATATAGGTACGACGCCTGCCCAGCCCACAAAGTTGGGGCGACACAGCTCGTTGTGTGTGGCTGTCGTTGCAGGCATATAGATGTCCGGTGCATAGACTTCCCAGATTGTGCCAGTGCTTTCGTACACTCTCCAAAAGGCATCCAACTGTTTTTCGGCTATTCTTTGTGCTAAATGGTGATACCCTTTTTCTTGCAACCCTTTTACTGTCATATATGAAGTAGGGGGCCACACACCGCCCTGCCAGTAATTGCCGCATTTGTCATAGTAAGGCTGATTGGCAGCAAGCGAGGGTAGGGGCATCTGTCGCCAAAATAATTTTTTGTCCTGCAATACGGCCACCAAACGTTCGATTTGATGCGCAGAAGCGACGTCGGCGATGATGGGCCAAAAGGTGGCGATGGTGATCCATGAAGTTTGCTTGCCATCAGGTCTGACATCGTGATAACAACCCGTCGAGTCGTTCCACATGAAGCGGTTGATGCTGGCTTTCAGGTCTGCTGATTTAGCCTGATACTGCTTGGCTTTTTTCTTTTCGCCAAGTATTTGGCAGATATTGCTCAGATGATCGTAGCACATCTTCATTTGCGAAGACATATCCACCCAACCCATGGCATCCGTAGCCGAATGTATGTCTCCATGATGTCCGCCTCTGCCACGATCGCGCGGCGTATTGTCCATGCCAGATGCTTGCCCGTTGGACCAATAGAGTTCGTGCGGTGTGCCATGTGCCTTGCGGTGTTGCTCGATCCAGGCAATGTATTTCTCAATGGGCGGAAGGATTTTGCGCAGTCTATCCTTGTCGCCCGTAAACTTATAGTATTCCATCTCAGCCCAACTGAACAGCGGCGGATTGATAGTCCTGGCAAAATTTTCGCCCAATCCCCAAACATGGTCGGCGCCGTCGGCTTCGTTCAAGATGCGACAAATCATACCGTCGCTGTGCTGTCGTGCGTAGAAGTTGTCGTGAGATTCGATGAAGGGAAAGGCTCGGTGACCATAACGTCCGAAGAGCGCCATAAAATGCGTATCCCATTGGAAAATCTGAGGCGTCAAACCCTCGTCGATCCAGTTTGCTACCAGCGGCGAACTAGGCGCTGGCTGTTGCAAGTTTGAGAAGGCGATTTCCCAAGCTTTCCAATACAATTCTATCCATTCAGGATGTTCCTCGAGGATAGGCTTAGGCAAAAGTTCACGACTCGTGGCAAATATGGGGAGTGCTTCGGGCATATAGGCCTTTTTGTAAAAATATGCGCCCCGTTCCTGAGCCTCTTGCGCCCAGGAAAAAGTGAATTGTAAACTTAGTAGAAGTAGGAGTAGAACTTGTTTTTTCATTTTGTGGTATTGCCTTGAAAAATAGTTGTAAAAACCCGCTTGAAAACAACCTAGACCTTTTTTTAACTAGGCGTCGCTAAATTTAAAAAAGGTTAGACTTTTTTTTCACGAGGTCTAATGTTGTGAAAAGTGGGGTCTATGGGCGGTTGATAAACTGAGGTAAAATTACAAATTTATTCTTGTTTGGAGCAGTAGAAGTACGTAGAAAATGTAGTCTGAAAGATATAATAGAAAATAAAATACGGTGGAGACGCTTGCCCCCACCGTAAATATAGAGATAGTTGATTATGCTTCTTCCCCAGCCAATTCTTCCAAAATATTCCAGCATTGGAAGAGACCGCGTGGCACGTGGAAACAACCTTTCCACTTACCGCCCTTCAATGTCAGAAGCACTTCGCCCTGTCTGTTCAAGTAGCCGAACCATTCAGGATGCTCCTTGTCGGCAAAGTGTGACCAAGTGTAGTCGTGAACCCGTTCGAACCATTCCAGACACTTTGGATTCTTGGTCAGACGATAACCCTTGATCATCGTAATCAGGGTCTCGATGTGTACCCACCAAAGCTTTTGATCCCATTCCAACTGTTGCAATGGATGACCCAAACGATCCATGAAATAGAAGATACCGCCGTACTGTTGGTCCCAACCATATTCCACTTCTTTCAAGGCGATGTCTACGGCTTTCTCAATCAGTTTTTGATCGTTGAGACGCTTACCCAAATCCATGATAAACCACATCGCTTCGATAGCATGACCAGGGTTGAGCAGACGGCCGTCCATGCAGTCTACCAGTTCGTTGTTGGTGCCGAGGTGTTCGACAATCAGTCCCAACTCGGGGCGATAGAATACGTCCATTACTTCGTGGATGCAGGTCTCAATGGTCTTTTCCATGAAATCCTTTTCCAGCAAAGGCTCGATTTCGAGTGCGACGTTGCAGAGTATCATTGGCAGAGCGAAGCTCTTCAGTGCTCGGGCGCCGGGGCTGGCTTTTGACCACTTACCCTTGGGATTGTCCACTTTCGATAGGACGATGTCAAAGGTCTTCAGGGCTATTTCTTCGTACTCCTTGTTGCCCGTAGCAATAGCCAATTGGCCGAAGGCGATTACGGCGAAGGTATATGAGAAGATGTTGTAAGGTTCCACCAATGGGTGACCTTCGCGGTCGAGGGCAAAGTACCAGTTCAAGTTGCCGTCGTGTCCGTACTTTTTCAAGAACTCTGCACCCTGCACGGCAGCATCCAGCCATTCCTGCTTCTTTTCTACTTTATTATAGAGTGTGGCAAGCATCCATACCTCGCGACCTTGCAACCAAATGAACTTGTCTGTGTCAAACACCGAACCGTCGCGCTCCAAGCAAGTGAAGTATCCGCCAAATTCTTTGTCTTGTGAATGCTCCAACCAGAAGGGGATCACCTTGTCCAATAGTTCCGCTTTGTATTGTGCGGCGAGTGCTTTAAAATTAGCCATATCTTTATGCTTTTATAGTTGTGTGATTAGATTTAGAATTCTCTTGTTTTCCAAGTCAGTCCTTTCAGATTTTGCTTCTCTTTGATGATGTATGAACAGAGCAAACCTACCGCTACGCTGACAGCCATACCGATGAAACCATAGAGCAGGAAGCTCGCATCGGTGAAGTACTTGGTCAATAATACACCGACCACGCCTGCGATAAATCCGATCAAAGCCGATTTGCCTCCGATGCGAGGGAAGAAGATACCCATCAGGAAGAGACCACCCAAACCGCTAGAGAGCAGACCCAGGATTTCCTGGAAGAAGTCCAGTAGCGAGAGGATTTCCCACGTCGCCATCAGCAACGCAATACCCATACCGATGACACCAGAAATGAGGCACGCGTATCGCGCTACGTTCAACATCGACTTGTCCGAAGTCTCGGGTCGCCAGCGTTTGTAGAAGTCCACACTGAAAGCCGTTGCTACGGAGTTGATGTTAGACGAAATCGTACTCATCGTTGCTGCAAAGATTGCGGCAATAAGGAGACCAGCAAGTCCGGCAGGCAATTGACTCATCATGAAGAAGGGGAAGATCGTGTCCGCCTTGGCCATAGTGTAGTCGAGTTCGGCTGGGTGAGTCTTGAAGAAGGTATACAGTCCCGCTCCGATAGCAAAAAATGCCACTGATATGAATACGCTCATCACGCCGTTCATCATGATACTTTGTCGAGCACTCTTTTCATCCTTAGTAGTGAGGTAGCGCTGGATCACGGTTTGGTCTGAAGTGTAGGATATGAGATTGTTGGCCATACCGCCGAGGATAATCACCCAGAAGGTTGCTGAGCGATAATCCAAGCTCCAGTCGAACAATTGCAGTTTGCTGTCTGCGATAGCTATGTCGACAAATCCGCCGAATCCGCCTTCTGTGTTTAATACCAAGTAAACTACTGCCAAAATAGCGCCGCCCACGAGGATAATACCCTGCACCACGTCGCCCCATACCACGGCTTCGACACCACCCATCGTACAATAGACGATAGTGATCAAACCCATCAGGATGATACATGTATAGATGTCTATACCAGTCACCGCTGTCAGCGCCAAGGATGGGAGATACAGCACCAATGCCATACGTGCCACCATGAAGATGATAAACACCGTACTAGCCATCAAACGGGTCGCAGCATTAAAGCGACTTTCCAGATATTCATAAGCAGTCGTTACATTCAATCTGCGGAAGAAGGGCAAATAATAATGTATCACGGGGAAAGAGACCAAAAGGATAGTCACCAGCATGGGGTAGTATGTCCAGTTGGTGGCATAGGCTTTTGCGGGATAAGCCATATAGGTGATGGCCGAGAGCATGGTGGCGTAGATCGAGATGCCGGCTGCCCACCAGGGGATACGACCGCCGCCCTTGAAGAAGTCTTCCGAACCATTTTCCTTGCGCATAAAGTAGAAACCCAAGGCGAGCATGCCCAAGAGATAGAGTGCCAGTACGGTCCAGTTCAACCATCCGAACTCTGTGCGCACGCTGACTTCCACCTGTGTCACATCGCTGGCACGCACACCAGGCTTTGATTCGCCATTCACTACGATCCAGCTGCCATCCACTGGGACAACGGCTGCACCGGCTCTTGCCAAAAGTGAATTTTTGCTTTCGGTGGTCCAAGTGTCAGTGATGGTGTGGTAAATCAGCAACTCGTCGTTGAAACGATACCATTCTACTGAGTGGTCCAGATAACTTGTCGCTTCTTTGTCCAAACGTTTCACAGCATCGTCGTCACCTTGTGACAAGGCTTGAGCACGGACAAAAGGGCGATTGATAGCTTCTGAGAAAATATGGAGGTTGGTACCGCCAATACATACGATGTGCGAGTAACCCGATGTCACTGCCGAAGCACCAACGATAGCCATCTGCTTGCCGCCAGGCGTGATGTCGGACGTAGCAGTCCAAGTGTTGGTCTGAGGATTATAGTACACGCCGTTATGATGTACGAGGCCCTCTGTCGTTTCAGTAGGGTCGCAGTATCCACCCATGACGAAAAACAACGCATTGGTAGCTCCATTTTGCACGACGCCTGCTGGTTGTATGCGTGGCTCACCGGGCATGTCGGGCAGAGCTTCCCATGCTTCGCCACCGGGGTACTTCAGACGCCATGCTGCTTTGGATGGTTTGCCGTCTGCCTTACCTCCTGCCACATAGATGTATCCCTTGCCATCGTATGCTCCGCAAGCGTTGTCCAATGCCTTGGGCAGCGTGGGCAGGTCCTTGCAGGTGATGCCGCCCTTGCCATCTTGTTGCATCAAGAAGACTTTGCTGCTGCTCTGCGCGCCGTCTGTGCCACCGATGCACACGATGCCGTCGTTCACGGTCACACTGACACCGTAAGCCATAGTTTGTGGTAATTGGCCTACGACGGTCCAACCCTCATCGGTCTTGTCTAAATCCAACTGGTAAACGTCTCGATAGAATACTTTCTGACCGCCGTCTGCTGCAGGTTGGTCCGCAAAATTGCAGCCGCCTGCCACGATTACTTTCTTGCCGAAGCGGCCAGCGAAGGGTGCAGATACACCGTCCTCGCCGCCCACTTTCAGTTCGGGCAGTCTCGCGTAGTTCACTTCATTGTACTTGTTGTCGTTTCCTGTCGAAGGCTCCTGTGCAAAAGCAGTCAGTCCAATCAGCAGGAGGATGATGGAGAAAATACGTCTCATGATATTAGGTTGATGTTTATTCATTTTCAAGAGGTGTGGTGCACCTCTGTCTCATATCCGATTTTGCACGAGGCACACGCGTCTGCAAATGTACGAATAAACCTTTTTATTGACAAAATATAAATAGAGAAATATCAAACGTCATTTTGGAAATTTTGATTGATCATTTGTCTTCTTTTAAGATGTTAAAAACTTGCAGAAATTTTGACAAAATGAATTTGAAAACTAGAAAGCAAAAAATAGAAATAACAGGACAATTTGATGACGAAGTAAGACCTTTATGAAAAAAGTCAAGGGTTTTTTGAAAAAAGGTCTAACCTTTTTTAAACGAGACGGCGCGAAATTTATACAAAGTCTAAGTTTTTTCAACACAAAAAAGCGGGAAATAACGATGAAATCACTTGGTTTTCTACCCCCAAAAGTAGTAAAAGTGCGATTTTGTCGTTATTTCCCACAAAATTATAGGTTTTCTGACGCTTTCTCCTTGCGCTATACGCGCAGAGGTTTTCGTTTGATTGATTTTGCGCGATTCTCGAGCGTTAAAGTTTGTATAAAAGCCCCTCTCGCTTATTGCACGCCGCTGCCTTCGCTTTGCTGTTCGTCGCCGCTGGGCGCATCTACGTTGTCGGTGTTTTGGATCGTACGCGCAGCCTTCTTCACTTTAGCTTTCAGTTTGCCAAGATTGTACTTTACACCAATGCTATAGCGCAGGAAGTTGGTTTGCCAAATATCTGTGGACTCGAATGTATCGGTGATGACTGTCGAGCGGAACGAACGCTTAGGGTTGATGAAGTTGCCGGCCTGCAGAGTGACGGTGAGTGCATCGTTTTCCAAGAAAGAACGACTCAAGTTGAGGCTGTAGAAGTGGAAACTGCCACTGCGTCCCTGTAAATCCAAACGACCTGAACCACCACCGGCCCAAATACCCAGTTTAAGTTTCCAGGGAAGGTCCTGACGCAAACCACCAAACATATTGCCCGAAAAACCTGAAGTATGGTCACCTGTTTTATCTGCACGGAAGTCTGAATAGTTGCCCTCGCACTTCAAGTTTAACGATGTACCCTTCGTAATCGTCCAGTTGGCAAAAGCATTCAACGTGGTGATGCGCGACTTGCGGAAGTTGTCGTAAGTAGTGTGCTGTACGCCATCTTTCACATACTTGTATGCTGTCAAACCATTATTGGAGAAACTATAAGATAAGGTCACGCCGTAATTGATGACTGGGCTGAACGAGTTGTATGCTATATTGAAATTGTGCGCCTTTTCGCTCTCCAAATTAGGGTTACCATAGGTAATAGCAGTCGGATTTGCGCGGTCCACATAGGGCGACAAATAGCCAATAGATGGACGACCGATACGCATGCTGTATGATGCTTTCAGAATTTGGCTTATGCTGAAATTGTAACCCAAACTTACAGAAGGCACGAAGTCTGAGAACTGACTGCTGAAACCATCACGTTTGCCGTCGGGATAGGTGACGTGTACGTTAGAATATTCATATCGTCCACCCACACGACCAGTGAAGTTGCCTGCGTTCAGAGTATATTCCAAATAGGCTGCAGCAATATCATTTTGATGGCGATATTGCAGAGATTTATCGTTTGACAAAACGAAGTCTTCCGTAGTGCCCGATGTGCGATGTTCCTCGGTGTTGTCGCTCTTGTTGACACGGTAGATATATTTCAAACCAGCCGAAAGCGTATGCATCTTGCCCAATGGCGTAGTAAAGTCTACCTGGCCAGTATGTTCGAAGAAATCCTTCTTTTGCAACGTATTGAGGTCAGAGAGCATGAAGGGCACGCTGTCGAGTGCACTATAGGTAGTAGTTGCTTTACTGCGCATAGGCGAATTGTCGTATCTGTAGGAAATAGTCAAGTATTGTCCCTCGCGATCGAACATGTGCTGGTAGTCAGCTCCGACATTGTATGACGGACGCTTGTCCTGCGATGCACTGACAGACTGATAACCATATTTCTGTGTGCCATTTGCGCGGAACATATTGTACTCGCTGATCGCAGTTTTGCTGCCCTTGTGATAATGTATGCCCGCATTGAAACTCAGCAAATTCTTCTTGTTGAATTCATAACTACCCTCGATGCTTCCGTGCTGGAACAGCCCCTTGTTGTCTTGATTGTCTGCGAAATACTTGAGTAAATGATTTTCGGGATCATCGAATGTTGTGCGTTCGCCTTCGCTCGACGAGTTGGGGTGTCTCATTACGCCCACGCCATAGTTACCTGAAAGCATAAACTTGCCCGCTTGTACCATACCAAATACGCTACCGTGGATGCCACGATTGCTGAAGTTGATGCTTGGTGCCAGGTTGTAACCCGAAGCACTGGTCATGTCATTGGTAATAATATTAAGCACACCCGCTACACCTTCTGCGTCATACTTTGCTCCTGGGTCTGTGATCACTTCAATCTTTTGAATAGCTGAGGCTGGATAGTTCTTGAGAATTGTTGCAGGATCAGACGACATCATCTGATTGGGTTTGCCGTTGACATATACCTTAAAACTACTGCTACCATTCACTTGAATATTATCTTCGCCGTCCACCGTCACCATGGGCACCTTGCGTAGCATTTCCAGCACAGAGTTGGTCGTCGCATCAGGGTCGTCGGCGATAGAGTAGGTGATCTTGTCCACCTCAGCCTTGACCACTGCACGCTGAGCCGTCACTGTGGCAGTGCCAAGCGTATTGCTGATGTCTGAAAGTAGGATATTGAGGGTACTTTTGTGCTCGCCTGCTTTGATTGTAAAAGCCTTGCTCCAAGATTGCTTGCCGACAAGGATACATTCCACAACGTAATTTCCCGATTGTGACAGAGGTAGAGTGTATTTACCTTTGTCATCGCTTGTGACAGCCTTAAGAATTTTGGCGTTACCAGCTTTCTTTATACGAATAGTAGCATAGGGTTGCACTTCGCCACTGATAGAGTCGGTCACAGTACCGAGGATTTGGTATTGTCCGCCGGTTGTTTGTGCATGGCTTACTCCCAATCCGTAAAAGGTCAAAATGAGTGTGAATAGGATCTTGTAGATTTTCATGATATATAGGTTGTCTGGATATTTGTTGTAGGAAAAATACAATTTGAATAATGCTTTTTTTGATAAAATGAAGCTAAACGAAAATACTTATAAATTAAGCTATACAAAATTACCATAAAGAAACCCCGCTCACAAAGAAACATATATCTTTTTAAGAGCAGGGTAGCTTTTTTCTTATCTTTTAACAGAAATAGTCAAGTGGACTTTACGATTTGTGTAAAACCGTAGCTTGTTATCTCCAAAGTTTTAATGAATATGTGGCTTCAATTTTGTCTTCTAATTTATCGGGAACGTTGACAAAGAAGTTTATTCCTGTCAATGCTTCTATTTCGTCGACCGACGTAGCAGTATATTTCATTTCTTGCTTGCCTGGACGGTTTTCGTAGTAGAAACCAATGGCTTTTTCCTTGCCCTCGCGCATTGAAAGTACGACCTTGTAGAAGCCATCTGGGACAGAAACCTTATGAGCCCTGCCTATCTTTTTCGGCTTGCTATTTTTGTAAACAGGACCGCAGACCACGTATACCTTACCTTCTTGCTTAGCCCATCGTCGGCAAGCCTTTTCCAGTGTTTGCCAAGATCCGCTATTCAGTCCACCATCTTGTGGACAGATGTTGGTCATATAAAAGCAGTCGTTCATTGCCTTCATACTCCATTTCATATCGGCTGCTGGCACCATGTGACCGCGATCGTAGCCGCTTTTTACATAATCTTCGGTGGTGACTTGATGCTGTGGCGAAACGTTGGGATCGGGCAGGAAAGATTCGGCGCGTGGTTTTTCGCCCTCGGTCTCTTCTGCTGTCAATTCCCAAGCTACCCAGTTCGGGGTGTTGTGGTCTTTGTTGAAGGATAGGGTAAATCCTGTGTGAGTGATTAATTGTTCCTTCACGCCTTTGAGTTTTCCTGGCAACTCTAATTGACGTGCTTTGCCCGATGGCCTCTTTTCGGATACTTCCGCTTTTGAATCAACTGTCTCGATGATTTCTTTCGTAGACCTAATGACTTCCTTTGGCGTTTCCTCGCAGTTGGTAAAGCCGAGAGTGGTTATGGTTAAGCAGAATAAAACAGCAAGGTCTTTCGTGCTTGCGATGATTTGTTGAAATCTTGTCTTTTTGTTGTTTCTTCTTCTCATATTGCTGTGGTGTTTTGCGGTAATAATTCTTATAACTTTATCTTTGCAATAAGCTTTTTGATTTTTCCTTCGCCAATAATCGGAGCGTGCGTATCCTCGGGGAAAACGATAAGAAACTCTCCAGGTTGTACATTAATATAAGCACTTGCGGGAGCGTCGTAAATTGCAAAATCGTTCTCCGCGTCGAAAGGTTTTTCCGAAGGTACATCAATTGTGTCCAAATGTCGCCATCCGATAGTTTCTGCGCCGGTCAGTGGGATGTGTACGTCGAGATAAGCGCGGTGCACTTCGAGTTTTTGCTCTTCGGCTTTGACGAGTTGTGGCTCGGCTACGTTGATAAACAAATCCTCGCCGTGGATTTCAATACGTCCAGCACTTGCTTCAGACAAATCGTTATGTTGGAGATATTCAAACAAATCTTTGAGCAGTGGATGTACACAAAAATACCTTTTGGCATCGGCAATAGATGAAAGTATCATAGTATTTTATTTACAGGTTAGACTTAGGTTGAAAGGCATTTTATTTCCTTGACAAAATTAAAGACTTTGCATGATTTTAGCAAGTTTGACTAGACTTTTCTTTAGTAACTGTAAAAAAACGGTCTTTAATGTCTCATGTAAAGAAAAATATTGTAATTTTGTGGAGTTGTGATGTGAATGCGCATCAAGGCTTTATTTGCTTAATACCTAAATCTAAAAACAAAATACTATGACATTATCTGCACAAGATCAAGCCTTGCTCGAAAAGAAAGGCATTTCGGAAGAAAAATTGCAAAATCAATTGGATTGTTTCAAAAAGGGATTTCCTTATCTCGAACTCAGCGCTGCTGCTTCAGTAGAGAAAGGTATCGTTGCACCAACTCTAGAAGAAAAAGCGGCTTACCTCAAAGCATGGGATGCTTATACTCAGACAGAAGGTCACGACGTGGTGAAATTTGTACCTGCTTCTGGTGCGGCAAGCCGTATGTTTAAGGATGTCTTTGCTTTTGTTGATGCAGAATACAATACACCTGAAACAGACTTTGAAAAGACTTTCTTCGCACGCATTAAGGATGCTGCATTTTATGCCGAACTCGATGCAACTTGTCATAAACTTCATGGTGCAGGCATCGATACTTTGATGGCAGATGGCAAGTACAAGGAAGTAGCAGCCGCAATGTTGGGAAAAGAAGGTTTGAACTACGGTGCATTGCCCAAGGGCCTGTTGAAATTTCACAACTATGCCGAAGGCGCACGTACTCCGCTCGAAGAACATTTGGTAGAGGGCGCGCTCTATGCACGTCAGGAAAATGGTACGGTGAATGTACATTTCACTGTTTCGCCTGAACACCGTGCACTTTTCGAAGCGTTGGTGAAGGAAAAGGCTGAAGTTTATGCAAAGCAATTCAATGCGACGTTCAACGTGAGTTTCTCTGAACAAAAATCAAGTACTGATACTGTTGCCGCTAATTCGGATAATACGCCTTTCCGTAATGCTGATGGCAGTTTGCTCTTCCGTCCAGGCGGTCACGGTGCTTTGATTGAAAATCTCAATGAGATAGATGCTGACGTAGTATTCATTAAGAATATCGACAACGTAGTGCCAGATAGATTGAAGGAGGACACTGTGGAAAACAAGAAACTCCTGGCTGGTATCTTGGTGGAACTGCAACAACAAGCCTTTGCTTATTTAGAAAAACTCGATAGCGGCTGCTATAATACCAACGACTTGATGGAAATGTTGCAATTCCTGCAAAAGAAAATCTGTTTGAAAAATCCCGAAACAAAGACACTCGAAGATACAGAGTTGGCGATGTATTTGCGCAAGAAGTTGAATCGTCCTTTCCGCGTTTGTGGTATGGTGCGCAACGTAGGCGAACCTGGTGGCGGTCCGTTCCTGGCTTACAATTCAGACGGCACTGTGTCGCTCCAAATCCTGGAAAGTTCGCAGATTGATATGGCGGATGCAGAAAAGAAGGCGATGTTTGAAAACGGCACTCACTTTAATCCAGTAGACCTCGTTTGTGGTTTGAAGGATTATAAGAGTAATCGTTTCGACTTGCCTAAGTATGTCGACGTGAATACAGGTTTTATTTCACACAAGAGCAAAGACGGCAAAGAACTTAAAGCTCTCGAATTACCAGGTCTTTGGAATGGCGCAATGAGCGACTGGAATACTGTATTCGTAGAAGTTCCCTTGGCAACATTCAATCCCGTGAAGACAGTAAACGACCTTTATCGCGAGCAACATCAATAAAAATGTATATGGAGTGAGAGATAGCTTTCACTCCATATTATATGATATAAAGGCGAGCATATCGTAGGAAAATCCTTTGGTATGCTCGCCTTATTATATCTTATTTTTGTGATTGCAGGTAAGGGGTGTGCCTGCTTATCTCAATCGCAATAATAAACTTATTACTTATTACAGCGCTCAAAGAAGTTGATTGCCTCCAGTTCGGCACGCATTGCTTGCTCTTCCTCGTCTGTCATATTTTGGAAAGGAGTTCTATTGGGGCCAAGGTCTAAGCCTATCAATTTCATGATACGTTTTCCGCCAACGATATTACCGCGATAATGGCAAATCACGTCGATCACGTCTTGCGAGAAGTTTTGCAATTCGCGCGCAGTTTCTAGATCTCCCTTTTTCCAAGCTTCGAGGATGCTTGTCAGTACGCGTCCGTTGTAGTTGGTCGTACCGCCGATTCCCCCTTGTGCTCCGCCCATAGCAAGGCAAGGCAGGATGGTTTCGTCTTGTCCGTGAAGCATGTCAAACTTACCATCCTTGTATCTGCGACATTTATTGTATTCGTAAAGACTCTCAAAGGTGTACTTAATACCTGCGAAGTTGGGGATACGACCATCCACTGCTTTCAGGAAATCGTACATAGAGAGGAAAGCATTGTTGAATGCGGGAATGTGATAGTAGTAGAAGGGTAGGTCAGGGGCTCCTGCAGCAATCTCTTCGCAATACTTCACCAATTCTTCCACACGTCCGATGCGTGGGAAGGGTGTTGCCATGGCACCGATGCCCCATGCGCCAATTGCTTGAGCATGTGCAGCCAGTCGGCGACTACTTTTTACACAAGTGCTGCCCACGTGTACGATTACCTTGAAACCAGCTGGTGCAGCTTTCATCCAGGCTTCTGCCACCTGCATTCTTTCCTGTTCGTCAAGCATGTAGCCTTCGCCAGAAGAACCGTTGATGAATACACCCTTCAATCCATTTCGCACCAAGAGTGCAGCATATTCGGGGATGGGGTCAAGGTTTAGGCTGCCGTCAGCGTGGAATGGTGTGAACGGCGCGTTGATAAGTCCTTTTATCTTTTCCATAATAATGATTTAAATACTTTCGATGCAAAAGTAATGTTTTATTCCGAAGTGCCACGGCTTTTTGCGTAATTTTTAATAGTTGTCTGTGTAGAAATCCCGTGCGCTGCGAAGATAGTGAAAGGCGAGAGAAGAAAGAAAAATTAACGCGTTTAATTTTTTTTATTCCGAGCCGCATCCTATCTTGTCGCTAGCAAATGAATGTGTTTCCGTATAAAATTTAAGATGATTGATTGTCGTAAAAATAAAATCCCAGAAGTAGAAACTCCTGGGACTGAAATATGATGAATAAATGGTATTTTATCCTAAGTACTTCATCAAAATACTAATATTTTCTGCTTCGCGCAGACGGCGCAAGGCGCGTTCCTTAATCTGGCGTACACGTTCGCGAGTCAAGTTAAGGCTATTAGCCACTTCTTCGGCTGTCATTTCATTGCGTCCGATGCCGAAGAGCATTTTGAGGACTTGTCGTTCGCGTTCGTTGAGTGTAGAGAGCGCAGATTCAAGGTCAGAAGAAAGAGATTCCTTCTCCATTTGGTTGTCTGTTCCTGGTGCAGAATCATCCGTCATGATGTCGATCAAGCAGTTTGAATCGTCATCTTGGAATGGAGCATCTACAGACACTTTCTTACCGTTAGTGCCAAGTGCTTCTTGTACTTTGCTGACGTCGGTTTCGAGGATATCCGCTAACTCTTGTACTGATGGACGGCGCTCAAATTCTTGTTCGAAATTGACAATCGCTTTGGTCAGCTTGCTTTGGAAACCTACTTGGTTCAGCGGCATGCGTACGATGCGGCTTTGCTCAGAGATGGCCTGAAGAATACTTTGGCGAATCCACCATACAGCGTAACTAATAAACTTGAAGCCACGTGTTTCGTCGAACTTCTGTGCTGCCTTGATGAGGCCGAGGTTGCCTTCGTCGATCAGGTCATTGAGCGCAAGTCCTTGGTTCTGGTACTGCTTTGCCACACTGACTACGAAACGGAGGTTGGCGCGTGTCAACTTTTCCAATGCTTCGCGGTCGCCGTGGTGGATGCGTTGAGCGAGTTCCACCTCTTCGTCTGTCGAGATGAGTTCTTCGCGTCCGATTTCAACCAAATACTTGTCTAATGCCGCACTTTGGCGGTTGGTAATACTTTTGTTGATTTTTAACTGTCGCATACTTACCCAATTTGGTGCGCAAATTTACAAAATTACTCTTACATGACAAAGTTTTTCTCTTGGTTTTACTACGTAACTTTTCGGCTTTTTCCGTTTTTGGCAGTAAAAAGTGTCACTTTTCAATGTTTCACGCCCTTTAAATTATGATTATTTAGGAAGGTTTAAGGTTTATGAACATTTTTCTTTGAGTTTTTTGAGAAAAGATAAGACCTATTTCAAACAAAGTCTTGGAAAATTTCAACAAACCCTTGACTTTTTTCAGCGATACGTCGCAAAATTTCAACAAGATTAGACCTTTTTTCAGCGAAAAAAATGGCAAAATTAAGGGGAATTGCCCTCGTTTGGACAATTCCCCGCTTTTGTTACACAAAGATACAAAATTTTTCTACAAAATCCAAATCTGTGTTAACGGTAATTAACAAAATGTTTCACGGATAGAGTGCAGACACCCTTTTCATTTGTATCAAGGTGAAATGTTTATGGTTTTACCCTAAATATTTCATCAAAATTCGGATGTTGTCTGACTCGCGCAGACGTCGCAAAGCGCGTTCCTTGATTTGACGTACTCGTTCGCGTGTCAAGTTGAGCAGTGTGGCCACTTCCTCAGCTGTCATTTCCTTGCATCCAATACCAAAAAGCATTTTGATGACTTGGCGTTCGCGTGCATTGAGTGTAGAAAGTGCTGATTCTAGGTCTGTAGAAAGGGATTCCTTGTCCATTTGATAGTCCGTACTGGGTGCAGATTCGTCTGTCATGAGGTCGATCATAGAATTGGGCTCGTCTTGACTAAATGGTGCATCTACCGAGACTTTCTTGCTGATAGAATCCAAGGCGTCTTGTACTTTGTAGATGTCCAAGTCGGTAAATTCTGCAATCTCTTCTACTGACGGGCGACGTTCGAATTCTTGTACGAAATTGTCAATAGCTTTTTTGACTTTGTTTTGGACGCCGATTTGATTGAGGGGGAGGCGCACAGGGCGACTAAACTCAGATATAGATTGGAGAATGCTTTGGCGAATCCACCATACGGCATAACTGATAAATTTGAAACCGCGTGTCTCGTCAAACTTCTGTGCAGCTTTAATGAGACCGATGTTGCCTTCGTTGATTAGGTCTATTAGGGTAATTCCTTGGTTTTGATATTGCTTAGCTACACTGACTACAAAACGCAAATTGCAGCACACCAATTTTTCAAATGCCTCCTGGTCACCTTTGTGGATGCGTTGAGCGAGTTCTACCTCTTCCTCAACCTGTAGAATTGGTAGATGCGAAATATCTCTTAGATATTGATCCATTCTACCTTCACTTCTTGGTGTAATAATGTTGCCAATTTTTAATTGTCTCATACTCTTTTCTCCTGTTTTTAATTGTGAAATAAAATAGTTTTTCTCTCTGATATAGGAATGTGCCCTTTGTGGAAACAATCCTACATCTTTTGTCTCTTTTTAGGGGAGAATTTTTCATTATAGAAGAGAAAGTCTTCGTGCTTTTAATCTCTTTTTTGAATAGATTTTATAAATGTGGTAAAAAAAGAATACCCCCCTATAAAAACGCGTGCGCGTGTGCGCGCACGATATTTTTATTGTGTAATCTTTTTATTAAAATTTCCTACATTACTATGGAACGATTAATTTATTAACCAGACTAATATAGTAAGGTCGCTAAAAAAAATCAATTATTTAATGCGTTTTTTTTAAACGATTGAGGCTAAATCTATAGAAATACTTGACTTGTGAGGTTTTGGGTGAATGAAGTACTGTTTTCATTATACATTGTTTTTCGCGCCTCTGGCAATCAACAAACAAAGTTTGATTTTGCTAGTCGTAAAAAATAGACAAGTTTGTTTCTTTCTTCTCTCGCCTTTCACTATCTTTGCTAGCGCCAAGATAGGATGCGGCTCGGCATAAAAAAATTAAACACGTTTATTTTTCTTTCTTCTCTCGCCTTTCACTATCTTTGCATAATATATAGTTTCGAAGATGAACAGCATTTATATTATATTATTTATCCTGCTAGGCATAATCGTTGGATTTTTGTTATTTGCTTTTGCTAAAACATATTTCGCAGAAAAGATTCAACAACTTTGGACACGGATGTATCCTCGCTTGAAATACAAAACAGACGAGGTGGATTTTGTATTGCATCAAGCCCTGAAAGAATTATCTTGCGAACCTGAGTTGATGGATCCCACCAAGCGAAGCATAGGTTTGGTATATCATGGCTTACACTTTGTGATAGATCCTATTGATGGGGGACGCGAAGCAAGAGTCTTATTGTTGCACAACGCAGATTTTCCTATTACACAATTATCCAGCATCCGTGCGGCAGTCAATTTGGTGAACTTGAACGCAGACAACGTGCGTGCGATTTATACTTTTGATCACGATCAAAATACAATAGATGTGCACATCACAAGCGGCTTTGAAGTACCTTATACAGTAGAGGAATGCACTCCGAAGTTGCGTAAATTGTTCGACGAATTCTTGCATCATCGCATGGGACTGTTTGGTCGTGTGCAGGAGATGACGATCAATGAAGAAATGTACGGAGTGGATGATTGGGAAATCAATGGTCTGCGTAAGGCAGCTGACCTTTCTGGCATCAAGAAAGAGGAAGCGAGTCATTTCTTCCCAGCTGAGGAAAACAGAGTGGATGCTAGTCGCAGTTTGTTCTTGGTGCCTTTCCTCGAAAGAATATGCGAGGGCGGTTTACCAAAGGTGAGTGAACTGAAAGTGGTGACTGATGAATGCGAAATCTTGACTGAGGAACAGGAAATCAGAGATTTTGACTTTTTAAAAACGATTGTTGCACGCGATGAGCAGGGTAATGCGCATTTGGTGAATCAAATTGTCACCTTACTGATAAAGTGTGGCGTCGAGACTTCTGGCACTGTGCGAAATGAGTTGCTTACGATGACCTTGCAGGCGGAGCGCGAGACACAGATGGCGTATTATGTTCGCGCAACGGTGAGTCGTTTGCCCGTACCAGAACAATCTATCGAATTTATGACGGACGAGATGATTTTTCAAGAGTCTGCCAGCGTATTACTAGGTGTGGCGAAATTGTCTGAGGATCGTCGAATGATGGAGTTCGAATATATGTGGCAGGATGCTTGTGATAAATTGGCGAACAACGAACTTGATGAAATGACCGAAGAACAGAAATTCATCGCCATGTTCAATAAGGGCCGCTATGTTTCGAATGGTTTATATTGGGGCTTGAAGTATTATTTTGAGAAGCGATATTATGAGGCAATTCCCTACCTGGAATCAGCTTTTGAAAACCTGTCGCAAGAAATGCATCTGCTCAACAACAAACATAAGAACTTGTTCTATGAAATATGCTACCGCATTGGCTTTGCATATTGCGACTTGAAACTTTACAGAGAAGCCTATTATTACCTCGATATAGTGGCAAATGTTGGTTCGACCAAATATATGATGGAATATGTCAATTGTTTGGTGAACAGCAAGGATTATCGTGCGCTCACGGCGGTGGAAAATTATCTGAAACAAATAGATGATTTCCACGGAGGGGCTGAGGCTGCGGTCAAGGATAATTCGATGCCTGAGGAAACGCTGGAGTTTTACAATTTCCTGAAGCGTCGCAAGGCTTATCTCTTGATCGAGTTGGGCTTTCTGGACGAAGCGGAGATTTTCCTCAAATCTATGTTACAAGATTCCAATAATGGCGACTTCGCTCTGAACGAGTTGGCGTATATTCAGCGCATGAAAAAGTCAGAATACGGTGAAGACATTTATATATCTGACAAAGATTCAGAAATAGGCGATAAATAATAGAAATTACATAAAACAAAATTAAAACATATATAGACTATGGCAATGGTTTCTCCCTCTCTGCTTTCTGCAGACTTTGGCAATTTGCAACGCGACGTTGAAATGCTCAATCAAAGCGAGTGCGATTGGTTTCACCTCGACGTGATGGATGGCGTATTCGTACCCAATATTTCCTTTGGATTCCCCGTGATGCAAGCGATGGCACAACATGCACAAAAGCCCCTTGATGTACACTTGATGATAGTACAGCCTGAGAAATTTGTCAAGGAAGTCAAAGCCCTCGGAGCAAAGGTTATGAACGTGCACTATGAGGCTTGTACACATTTGCATAGGGTTGTTCAACAAATCAAGGCGGAAGGCATGATGGCAGGTGTGACTTTGAATCCACATACTCCCGTCAGCGTGCTCGAAGAAATATTGCCCGATCTCGATCTCGTAATGTTGATGTCAGTAAATCCCGGTTTCGGTGGACAACGCTTTATCGAGCACTCTTTGGATAAGACAAAGCGTCTGCGCGACCTTGTAGAACGTACAGGATCCAAGGCTTTGATTGAAATCGACGGCGGCGTGAATCGCGAAACTGGTAAGTTGCTCGTCGAAGCCGGCGCCGACGTTCTCGTAGCTGGTAGCGCAGTCTTTGGCGCCAAGGATCCAGCAGAAGAAATCAAGTTCTTGCGCTCGTTATAATACGTCTGCAATTCCTAAACTCAAATAGAAAATCAACTATGATTAAGGATTTGACACCGATACTTTCCGACAAGGATTTGTTCCGCCTGATGGGCATCATTCGCGATGCTAAGCGTGTCGTGATATGTGCTCACCGTGGTCCTGATGGAGACGCTCTGGGTTCTTCATTAGGTTGGGCAGAATATCTGAAAGGTCTCGGCAAATATGTCACAGTAGCTTTGCCCAATCCCTTCCCCGACTTTTTGTGGTGGGTGCCGGGTGCTAAGCAGGTGCTCTTTCATTCTCAACAGCCCGATCGTGTGGCGAAGGCATTTGCCGAGGCGGACTTGCTCTTTTGTCTGGACTGCGGTGAAGCAAAGCGTATGCAGGATATGGCACCCCTGTTTGAAAAGTCAAAGGCCAAGAAGGTGGTGATCGACCATCACTTGAATCCCGACGAAAGTATGGCTGATATGGTTATTTCTCGCCCCGGAATGTGTTCTACCAGCGAGATGGTATTTCGCTTGATTTATGCTCTTGGCGCTTTCGAACAGATGACGAAATATGGAGCAAGTGCTATTTACACGGGGATGATGACCGATACCGGCGCATTTACTTACGCATCGGCGGAACCAGAGATTTATATGATCATCAGTTTGCTCCTGACCAAGGGTATAGACAAAGACAAAATTTACCGTAATGTCTTTTATTCTTACTCGGAGGGTCGCATCCGCATGATGGGATATGTGATGAACGAGAAGTTGCAGTTTTACGAAAACCACAAGGCTTCTATCTTTACGATGAATCGCGAGGAACTGAGCCGCTTTCACTATCTGCGCGGCGATATGGAGGGTTTGGTCAATATGCCACTTCAGGTGAAGGGAATGAGGCTGAGCATCTCTTTGCGCGAAGATACCGAGCGCGATGTCGTTCGTGTGAGCCTGCGCTCCGTTGACGATTTTCCTTGCAACAAGATGGCGGCCGAATTCTTCAACGGCGGCGGTCACCACAATGCTTCGGGTGGCGAATTGCCCTTCCCCTTGGAGGAAGCTGTCAAGACTGCCGAGCGTGCTATCGAAGCTTACAAGGATTTGTTGTAGATTTGAGACAAGAGTCAAGAGTCAAGGGTCAAGAGACAAGGGACAAGAGACAACAGTCAAGAGTCAAGGGACAAGGGCTCATCGCTCTCTCAACTTCAGAACCTCAGAACTTCAGAACCTCAGAACCTTAAGATTAAGACTCAAGAGACCTGAGACCTCGACACCAAAGACTAAAATTAATGATCTATTTATGACAAAAAACATGTCAACTGATAATATGCAAAACAGAAAATCCTCCGTGATACCAATGGAGGATTTTTTTCGTAATCCCCAACAGTCGGGATACCAGATTTCGCCTAATGGCAAGTACTTCTCGTTTATGGCGCCCTACAAGGATCGTATGAACATCTTTGTCCGTGCTATTGATGCCGAGGAGGCGATACAAATTACTGCCGAGACGGAAAGAAGTGTCGCAGGTTATATGTGGGCGGACAATGAGCGTTTGCTCTTTATGAAAGATACGGGGGGCGACGAAAACTATCGCCTGTATGGTGTAAATATCGACGGCTCGGACCTCAGATGCTACACCGATTTTGAAGGTGTCCGCACCTCGATTATCGACGACCTGGAAGATGTGCCCGGACAGATTATTATCGGGATGAATAAGCGTAATCCCGAAGTCTTTGACCCCTACCGCCTCGATTTGGAAACAGGGGAAATGGTACAATTGGCAGAGAATCCTGGCAACTGGCAAGGATGGATGACCGACCACACCGGGTGTCTGCGCTCCGTCACGGCGATTGTTGATGGCGTGAATACACAGATTTTGTACCGCGATAATGATGATGAGGAATTCCGTCCGGTCTTGACTACCAACTTCAAGGAGATGGTCAATTTTATGGACTTCACGCCGGATAATAAGATGGTTTATGCGGCTACAAACCTGGGCCGCGACAAGGTGGCATTAGTCTTGATGGATCCTTCGACTTGCCAGGAGGTCGAGTTCCTGTATGAAAATCCCAAGTATGATATTTCTTCGATCTCGTACTCGCGTCGTTACAAGAAATTGCTCTCGGTCGTTTGCGTGGGTCACAAGGATCCCGTGCGCCACTACTTTGATGCTGACGAGGAGAAGCAACGCGAGCGCATCAAGGCGCATTTCCCCAACCACAAGGTAGGGCTGGCTGATTGTGACAAGAGCGAAGAAAACCTCCTTCTCTACGTCGGCAGCGACCGCACCAAGGGCGCCTATTATTTCTATAATATCCACGAGGACCAACCCAAACTCCTGGCTGAACTGGCTCCCTGGATCAAGGAAGAAGATATGGCGGAAATGCATGCTGTGAAGTACACTTCGCGCGATGGATTTGAGATCGAGGCTTATCTGTCTTTGCCTAATGGTCTGACCCTTGAAACTGCAAAAAATATCCCAGTCGTAGTCAATCCTCATGGTGGACCCTGGGCGCGCGACAATTGGGGTTTTTCTTCCGAAACGCAGTTTTTGTGCAACAGAGGTTATGCTGTGTTCCAAATGAACTTCCGTGGTAGCACCGGCTATGGACGTCGTTTCCTCGAAGCCAGTTACAAGCAGTGGGGACAAGCCATGCAGGACGATATTACCGATGGTGTAGAATGGCTGAAGTCTCAGGGCATAGCCGATCCGCGCCGCATTGCTATCTACGGTGGCAGTTATGGTGGATATGCCACCCTGGCAGGCGTCACCTATACGCCCGATCTGTACGCTTGTGCCATAGATTATGTCGGCGTGTCCAACCTTTTGACCTTCATGAGTACCATTCCGCCCTATTGGCGTCCGATGTTGGAGATGATGTACGAACAGGTGGGCGATCCCGACAAGGATAGAGCCATGCTCGAAGCCTGCTCGCCCGCATTGCATGCCGACAAGATCAAGGCACCTCTATTTGTCGCACAAGGGGCCAACGACCCACGTGTGAACAAGGCGGAAAGCGATCAAATGGTCGAAGCCCTGCGTGCCCGAGGTGTGGAAGTGGAATATATGGTCAAGGACAACGAGGGCCACGGCTTTCACAACCAGGAAAACCGCTTCGACTTCTATCGCGCTATGGAGAGTTTCTTGGCGAAGTATTTGTGATGTCAAATCCGAAAACTATTGTCCTGAAATTTGCACCTCCCATAGGATGAAAATATACAAACTTTAACACGCGAGAATCGTATAAAATTCATCAAACGCAAAGTCGTGCGCGTACAGCGCCAGGAGAAAACGCCAGAAAACCTATAAATTTGCGGGAAATAACGATAAAATCGGGCTTTTATCACTGATTTCAGTGAAAAAGCAAGTGACTTTATAGTTATTTCCCGCTTTGTTGTGTTTAAGAAACTAAGACTTAGTGAAAATTTCGCGACGTCTTGTGAAAATTATCCAAGACCTTTTTTCAACAAACCCTTGATTTTTTACAAAAAGGTCTTACTTCGTCATCATTTCATCTCAACAAACCTATTTTCTCCGTTCTGGTTTGCAAATTCATTTTGTCAAAATTTCTGCAAGTTTTTTAGGAGGATGAAAGGCATAAACGGGCGGAAATTTTCAGAAAACTCCAACAGAAATAGCAATCAGTTGGGGAAGAATGGTTGGCGTGTCCGTCCTGTGCCTATTGGTCGTCCAATGGGACACTTGGAGAAGCAACTGCTTATCAATCGTGGGTTCGATGGTCGTGCTCGATTAGTGCCTTATTTCAATGAACAGAATAACGAGAATCTGCTTATATCGATACAGACGGCTGGTGTGTACAATGGTAAGAAGGATAAACGACTAGAGAAGACTGCTGAAACGGAAGAGAGTAAGCTGGAGGAACGAACGGATTTCTCTGATGCGTTCGATACGCTCTACATTGGTTGCGAGCGGTTCCCTCAAGAGACTGTGCTGTTGCCTATCACCTCAGATTTCTAAATTATTTTCTCAAAAAATTTTGATTATGTAAACTATTTAGTTAACTTTGCAAAGCAATAAAGATTGTAATATGGCTGAACGTAAGATTAAAATCTACAAGAACTACTTTAACGAGTTCTTCGAAGCTCAAAATGAAAAGGTAAGACGTAAGATAGCTCAAACATTGGTTTGGTTACAAACTATTGACAGGCTACCAGTTTCTATCTTAAAAAGTATTGAAGGAAAGAAAGGCTTATATGAGATACGTGTTGAATTTAGCGGTAACATCTATCGAATATTTTGTTGTTTCGATGACGGACAATTGGTAATCCTTTTCAATGGTTTTCAAAAGAAAACTCAAAAAACTCCAACAGGTGAGATTGAAAAAGCTGAGCGATTAATGAATGAATATTTTAATGAGAAAAACAAGTGAGTTATGAATAAGAAGGAAGCTTTAATGAATTGTACTACTCTCGATGAACTGCTGGACGTCGAGTATGGTAAGGTTGGTACTAAAACTCGTGAAGAGTTCGATAGAGAAACTGAAGCATTTTGCCTTGCACAAACTCTTAAAGAGGAACGTTTACGTGCTGGTTTAACTCAAGAAGCTCTTGCTGAAAAGATTGGCACGAAAAAAACATATATTTCACGCCTTGAAAATGGCAAGTCAGATATTCAGTTGAGTACCTTATTCAAGATTTTTGAAGGTTTGGGAAGACGAGTAAGTTTAACCATTTTATAAACAGACTTTATTAACTAAACCATAAGTTTTTACAAACATGTGATTGCAATACTAAGCGGTCGCCATTAGGTCATAAAATAGATATCGATTTGCTGTCACGCACAAACACAGCTCTTCAAGATTTTTATCGAGTCGACAGCAAACGATTTGCTGGGACAAGCGAATGGGAAGCCTACGAATTTACGTTTTCTGGTGGACGTGAAAAGTGTCTCTTCGAGATCACATATTATGGCTCTACCGCCTCAGATATATTATTGCTTGATGATATACGCATCGTGCAAGAGCTTCCCGCAGGGACAGTGCGCGAACACTTTTTCTTAAACAAGGTGGTAAAGGAACCCGTTCAGGACGTCGTAATCCCTACTTGCTTTTATGGTTGCCCCATCAAATATATGGTAGCTGCAAAGAAATATTTACCAGAAGCGCCACAACATAGTTGGCCTTATATCCTGAGTGATAATTCAGAGAACCGTACGCTGACGTTGCCCGGCGTACCTGATGGCATCACCGCTACTCCTTCTGAGCAAAAAGCAATAAATGCTATCTACGACCTAAGCGGACGCAAACTTTCCGAGAAGCCACAAAGGGGATTTTATATCCAGGGCGGACGCAAGTATATTGCACGATAGGTATGTTGGTGTTGAGATAAAAATACCACAATAAATAAACCGACTCGCAATCCATAGAGACTGCGAGTCGGTTCGTTTATATGTATTGTATTTAATATACCTCTACGTACGAAGCAAGGCGTTTTGCTTTGTCGCGCACTTCGTCAAGGTTGCCGTCGAGTGGAGCATTGCAAACTACTACACCCATACGACGACCTACGCGAGTGGTAGGTTTGCCGAAGATACGGATATCTGCATCTTCTTCGCAGGTCTTTTCGATGCCGCGATACATTGGTGTGTCTTCTTTAGCAATCTCTGACAAGATCACAGCACTTGCGCCAATGTGAGTTTGCTTGATGCAAGGAATAGGCATGCCGATTGCTGCGCGCAGGTGCAGTTCGAATTCGTTGAAGTTTTGTGTAGGTGCCAATGTCACCATACCTGTGTCGTGTGGACGGGGAGAAAGTTCGGAGAAGTATACGCCGTTTTCGTTGCTGAGGAAAAATTCCACACCCCAAAGACCTGCACCAGTCAAGGCTTCGGTTACTTTTGCCGCCATGCGTTGTGCTTCAGCCAAATGTTCGGGAGCAATAGCTGCGGGTTGGAAACTTTCACGATAGTCGCCACCCTTTTGCACGTGTCCGATGGGTGCGCAGAACAGGGTAGGGCCGTCCTTTTGTGTGACGGTGAGGAGGGTGATTTCGCTATCAAATTTGATAAATTCCTCGATGATCAATTCCTTGATATCACCGCGGCTACCGCTGATGCCGTACTCCCATGCGTGTTGCAAATCGCTCTCTTCGTGCACCAATGACTGTCCCTTGCCAGAAGAAGACATGAGGGGTTTAACGACACAAGGGAAACCAATGACTTTGGCTGCTTCTTGCAGTTCTTCGAAAGAGTTTGCATAGAAATACTTTGCAGTCTTCAATCCCAATTCCTTTGCTGCGAGATCGCGGATAGCCTTGCGATTCATGGTGAAGTTGACTGCTTTTGCTGAAGGTGTCACCTGTACACCCTGTGCTTCGAATTCGTAGAGTTTCTCAGTACGAATGGCTTCTATTTCGGGTACGATGATGTCGGGTCTGTGCTTTGCTACCGCCTTTTCCAAAGCATCGCCGTCGAGCATGTGGAATACTTCGAATTCGTCCGCCACCTGCATGGCAGGCGCGCCAGGGTAGGCATCGCATGCTACGACGTGGAGACCTAATCTTTGAGCGGCGATAGTAAACTCCTTACCCAATTCGCCAGAACCTAAGAGCAAAATTTTCTTCATTATCTTGTGTTTTTATTATACTAAAATCAAAGTCCGTCACCCGCCGAGGGCTACGGACTTTGCAAAATTACATTTTTTTATTGAAGCACCGCCTATTGTGCGGGATAATTTGTGGTAAATCAAAAGAAAACGTGCCTCAGCAAGTGCTTTGCTCTATGGCGGTGATGCTTGCTATGATCTTAGCCGTCTCAATCGAAATATTCTTTTCAGGTTGATAAACTCGCGCCAGACGTTGCAAAAAATCCAAGGTCCCTTGGCGCGGAGATGTGGGATGATGTGTAGATTTGTTCATAGGCTATGCGCTTTTGCTGGTTAGTGCTCTTACATACCTATTAACTATTGATTTTGGTTTTTATTGTGTGCGGAGTGAAAAAAAGTTTGTGCAAATTTTACTATACTCAGGCTAAAACAAAAATCCCCAATGCGCACTACCTTTTCAGAGTAGATTAGCATTAGGGACGATTTAATTGAGAAAGTTATGTCGTGGATGTCTGGCGCATCAATACCAATTGAGCGTGATATTCTTCTCGGAAGCGATGCGGCGCATATTGAGAATGGCGTATCTCATCCTGCCCAGGGCTGTGTTGATGCTGATGCCTTCCTTTTCTGCGATTTCCTTGAAACTCATGTCCATGTAGTAGCGCATTTGTACCATTTCGCGTTGGCTTTTGGGTAGACATTCGATCAGTCTTTTGACATCTTCCAGCGTTTGCTCGTTGGCAATTTCGCACTCTTTGCTATTCTCGTAGTGGTCGGAATAGTTGCTGAGTGTGATGCCAGCTTCTTCGTCGGACACGAGTTTGATGTGCTTCTCGTTCCTATAAACGTCGATGATCAAATTGTGTGCGATGCATGAGATCCATGAATAGAACTTGCCATTTTCAGCATATCTCTTGTTGCGCAGGTGCACAATTGCTTTGGTGAATGTATCCTGGAAGATATCATTCGCCAAGTCTTCATTTTTTACTTGATAATAGATGTAGGAAAAAAGCCTATCTTTATGCCTTGCCAAAAGAACATCGAACGCTTCGTCCGTACCAGATATATACAAGGCTACCAACTGATCGTCGGTGAGTAGATACAATTCGTTCATTACTGCTATTTATGTATTGTTTAGGAGTAATGTGTGTCGATAGGCTATAGGGTTTTATGGATTAATAATGGGCAAAAATAGGAAAACCCGACGAATTGACAAAACCAAAAGTTCTTTTTTCTGTCTAAACCTGCGTTTTTTACCCAAAATTCGAATATTATTTGTAATTTTGTCGATGATACTCGCCAAAGAACCCGCCCATAAGTATTGCGCGCGTACGCGTGTGCGTGTATATATTATATTATGTGGGTCAGGGAAAGTGGCGATAGAGTAATGCATCTATATATGGCGACGGCAGACAAACCCTATTTGGAATTTTCTGATTTCCTCTCGAAATATTTCGATGGGAAAATGCAGAAATTGTCTGTTCACGCCGGCTTCACATGTCCCAATCGTGACGGTACGGTAGGGTGGGGCGGATGCACGTATTGCAACAATCAAACATTCAATCCAGCATATTGTGCTGATGCAAGGTCTGTGGCGCAACAGTTGGAGGAAGGTAAGCAATTCTTCTCGAAGAAATATCCCCATATGAGGTATCTGGCCTACTTTCAGGCTTACACAAATACGTATGCAGAAATGTCGCGCTTGCAGCGTCTTTACGAAGAAGCATTAAGTGTTGACGGCGTCGAAGGATTGGTAATTGGAACACGCCCGGACTGTGTGAGTGATGAATTGCTGGATTACTTTGCAAAGTTGCACAAAGATAGGTTTGTTCTGCTGGAGTATGGCGTGGAGTCAACATTAGACAAAACGCTGAAAAGAATCAATCGCGGACATGATTTCGCTTGCGTCGAAGATGCCGTGAAGCGTACTGCGGAGAGAGGAATACCTGTCGGTGTGCATGTGATTTTGGGATTGCCTGGAGAAAGCAGAGAAGAAATTTTAGGGCATGCTCTAAGGCTGTCAAACCTGCCGATAGATACCTTGAAACTGCACCAGCTGCAAATCGTGAGAGGTACAGCAATGGCGAAAGAATATGCTGATAGCCCAGAGGACTTCAGGCTTTATACGCCAGAAGAGTATGCTGCGCTTGTGACTGATTTTGTAGAAAGATTGCGCCCGGATATCGCAGTAGAACGCTTTACTTCGCAGTCGCCAAAAGAACTGCTGATTGCGCCAGATTGGGGACTGAAAAATTACCAATTTGTGGAACTCGTAAAGCGTAATTTCAGAGAACGACAAACACGTCAAGGTACATTTTGGAAGGATACCAGCGTGTCGTAAGTATAGGTGGTTCGAAATAGAATAGAAAAGAATATCACGATAGATTAATATAGACACCATGTCAGAGCATAAATTTATTTTTGATATACTCTCGCCCAAAGTAAAGACGACTTTGTGTGAACAGTTGGACGATTTGTATGTGTCGCTGTCTTCGCTCTTGGATACAAAGAAAGTGACGCTACAGCAATTGTTGTTTGTCAGAATTTATTTGACTGATGCGGCAAATCAAATGTCTATCGTCAAGGCGCATAAGTTGTATCAGGAGTTGTTGTCGGAAGCAGCGGTGTCGTATATCGAACAACCCTTGTTGGATGGTAGTAAGGTGGCATTGAATGTGCTCTTCTTGAACGAGGAAAATATTGAAAAAGAAGGTACGCCCGACATGATGAAGGTAACTTTTCCCGAAGGCAAAATGCTTTTTCATACAGTCCGCTATTCTGCTGCCGAGATAGAAGGGCTGGATGCCAAAGCGCAGACAAAATTGGCCTTCGCCAAACATTGTGCTTGGCTTGAGGAAGAAGGTATGACACTTTTGAACGATTGTCATCGCACTTGGCTTTATGTCAGGGATGTGGATCGCCATTATGCTGGTGTGGTGAAAGGGCGCAATGATGTTTTTGCAGAACACGGTCTGACTCCTTCTACACATTTTATTACTTCGACTGGTATCGAGGGATGTTCAGATGATACTCAAGCTATAGTTTCTGCGGATTTCTTTTCGGTGTCGGGCACGAGCGATGCTAATGTAAAATATCTTCAGGCTTTGGAATATTTGAATCCAACGTATGAATATGGTGTCGCTTTTGAACGTGGTACTTCGTTGACTTTGGCTGGCGAACGACTTCATCTAATTTCAGGAACAGCGAGTATAGATAAATATGGTAAATGCTTATATCACGGAGATGTGGTGGCGCAGACTGAGCGCTTGTTTTTGAATATTGAGCAATTATTGGCAGATGGTGGCGCAGGTATGAAAGATTTGCAATATCTTATAGTTTATCTGCGTGATGTGGCAGATTATTCTGCAGTGAATACCTACTTGCAGGAAAAATTTTCAGGAATCCCCTATTTGATAACTGCGGCCAGAGTTTGTCGTCCCGAATGGCTGATTGAAGTGGAAACGGTTGCCATTTCTTAATTGTCTACTTTGAGTAGAAATAGATTTCTGTCTAATCACAAAATGATGGGATTGACAGAAAATAATAGAATATGAGATAAAAAATGCATCCTAAATATTTTTTAGGCGTATCTGAAATGTCAAAAAAAATACTTAAAAATTAGGTTCTTTATTTCAGTTTTTAGAGAAATATATTAGGGCATTTTATTCCAAAACAAATAGAATAAATTTATTGTTTTTATTCTTAAAAATTATATTTTGATATTGTCTAAATAGCTGATATTGTATGTTGTAATGTAGTATGTAGCGGCAAAATTTAGTTTTACATATTTTCTTTCAAAGCCACTTTGATTCTTACGAGGTGTTATGGTTAAATTATAATAAAATGTATGCTAAAAAAGTGCTGTTATATTTCGTGAGAATTTATTTCTTATAACTTGTCAAGATTTTTTTCTAAATAATCGTTTCTTGAAGCATTAACAAGATTGGATTTCGAGGACGTTTCCATAGATGTAAGGACGTTATCCCCATTTTGTTTTTGGGGAGTATTATGTGTTTTGATATTTTATTCTTTCCTCTTTTCAATATAGTCGCAGCTTGGCTTTGGAGTTTCTTTTTGTCTTGTTCTGTATCTTATTTTTTGCATTTTTCTATATATGTGTCAAAAATATACGCTACTTTATTATAATTTGTTTGAAATATTGTTCAGAATGCTTTTTGGAAAGAAATTTAGAGTAAAACGAAATTCTAAAAAAAATAAAATCTTTGTACATTTTATCTTCAAGTTTATTCGTCTAATCAATAAATTTGTGCTAAATTTGCCACATTACATAGGAGTGTACCTACGCGAAATACAATAAAAATAAATATAATTCAATAAATTAATGCGTATGAAAAACCGTTTTCTAAGAATGGGAAAAACATTGTTTGGTGCAATGTGCCTGCTCTCATTGACTGGTCTTACGTATTCTTGTTCAGATGACTACGATCTCGATGAGACCGTTCCACCACATCTGGGCGGAAGCCTTTATGACGAGTTGAAAGCAAGGAACTTCACCACAATGGTGAATTTGATTGACGACCTTGGTTATAAGGAAGTGCTTTCAACGACAGGTAGTAAAACTATTTTTGCTGCTGATGACGAAGCGTACAAAGCTTTCTTCGCAAAATCAGGTTGGATTGGTACAGATGGTAATCCTGTAAGAGATTATTCGACTTTGACTACTTCTCAAAAGAAACTTTTGTTGAATGGTTGTATGTTGAATAGTTCTTATGTGTTGGAAATGCTTTCTAACACAGAAGGAGGCGGTAAGAACCTTTGTTTGCGCCAAACATGTTCTGCATCTATTTTGGATAGCGTGCGTATGTGGAAATGGGGTGAACTTCCTGTAAGTAAGAATATCCCAGGTGCTGATGCTGAAGGTAATCCTACTGGTGACTGGCGTTTTTGGGACAAGTATGCTACTCCAGAACGTGGTCATTTGTATATGGTAATGGATAAGACTGCACCAATGATGACCCACTTCTTGGAAGGTCAAATGAACGAAAAGAATATCAAACACCGTGATATCGCATTCGTTGTTGGCGACAAAAATGGTTGGGCAGAAGGTGCTGATGGTGGTGAAAACCGCAGTTATATCTATGATAGCCGTGTGATGGAACAAGACGTTGTTTGTCTGAATGGTTATATTCATGTAATGGACAAGGCTGTCGTTATCCCTGATAATATGGCAGAAGTACTTCGCGTGAATGGTACACCTGAAAAGATGGCTCAAGATCCTCAAACATCAACACACTACTTCAGCTTGTTGATGGAACGTTTCAGCGCACCTTATTATGATTATGACTTGACTGACCAATATCGTAAACTTAAGGATATTGGAAATGACTCTGTATATCAGAAACGTTATATCGCAGACCGTTCACAAAGCGGTAAGGTGACTCAAAGCCCTGATAAGAAGGACCTTGGTGCTAACGCTTCCTTGACATACGATCCAGGATGGAATCAGTATGCTATCAGTTCTTCTGTAACTAAGGAAAATGATATGGCTGCGATCTTCGTGCCAAATGATGCAAGTATTGAAGAGTATTTCCTTCGTGGCGGTGGTCGTGGTTTGATGGAACGTTATGGCGTTACTGAGAATACAAAAGAAAACTTGGATATAAATCTCTCGCAAATTCCTTTGGATATTGTCCAGCCACTTTTGAACAACTTGATGAAGGACTCATTCAATGAAACTGTTCCAAGTAAGTACATGACTATCATGAACGACGCTCAGGACCAAATGTTTGACTTGAATAATCCTGAATATGCTTCAGAAGAAAAGTTCAAAGAACGCATCAAGAAAGTGATGTTGGCAAACAATGGTGTGTTGTATGTAATGGACCGTTTGATTACTCCTGCTGACTATGCTGCGGTAATCGGTCCCGCTCTTTACTCTGAAAATACTAATATTGTTAAGGCTGTAGTTCGTGCGGACGATAACTATATTGAAGGTGATAGTTATGCAAATGCACCTTTGAAGAAGTATTATTCTACTTACCTCAAAGCGATGCAAAGTAACTTCTCGTTCTTTGTACCTACTGACGAAGGACTTGGTTTCTATGGTTTGGTAGACCCAATGTCTATTGCAAGTGATAACCCATTGCGTTATAGATATTGGAGAATGGAATATCAAAACAAAGCAGGTGCTAAATTGCCTATTCGTGCACAAGCATACCTATATAATATGGAAACTGGTCAAAGTGAATCAGACTTGGTGCCAGTTGTAGGTGGTGTAAATGGTAATAAGCATGAGTCTACAAATTCATTGAACCAGGGTTCAGGTTTAGTTGTTAAAACCCTTCTTATTGATATGATTGACCAACACATTCTGGTACACGAAGATGGCCAAGCGAATGAGTTGAATACAGATAAGAAGTTCTTTACTGCAAGAAGTGGTGCTCCTATTATTATGGTAGACAACCAAAGTGTAAATGGTAACATGGGCATGAAGGTGGATGGTGGTTTCCAATACCAACTTAATGCTGTTGAGGGTTCTGCTAATAAACACCACTGTACTGTAAATGAAGTACATGATATGACACAGAAGACTAACGGTTATGGTAACGGTATGACCTACTTCTTGGATCGTCCTATGCAAGCTACTACTCGTTCGGTATACAATGTACTTTACAAGACAGATGAATTCTCTGAATTCTTTGAATTGTGTAATACATCGTTCCCGGAAGAAATGTTGAAGCTTTTGGGCTTGAATATGGTACAACGTTTTGAAGCAAATGGTGAACCTTCATACCAATATGTAGTTGATGAAGTATCTGGTGATACGATTGATAGCACTTTTGTATATGATAAATTGAGCAACGAAGACTGGAAAGCTGAGCAAAACAAATATCGTGTCTTCATGGATACAGATGGATTCATTCCTGCTGAAAAAGAAAAGTTAGTTCGTTTCTTCAATAACTATCGTTATACAGTATATGTACCTACAAATGCTGCTGTTCGTGATGCTATTGAAAACAAGGGTCTTCCAACTTTTGAAACAATTGAAGCATTCATTGAATCTAAAAAGACTCCATCTCCAGAGGGTGAGGGTTATGTGATGGCAAAAGAAGATCAACAAACAGCTATCGCTATGATTACAATGTTGGTTAACTTTGTGAAATACCACTTCCAAGATCAATCATTCTATGTAGATAATGTAACTGCAAGTGGTTCATATCAAACATCTTGTATTGATAATAAAGAAAACGTATATATTGAATTAGGCGTCAACCAAACAAATGGTAAGATTACAGTTGAAGGTGCTGGTAATTCTGCTCCTGTTAATGTAGTTGCTCCTTATAACCTTTTGGCACGCGACGCTAACTTTGATATTGCGCCTAAGAATGGTGCGACATCTATTAAGAACTCTTCTTATATTGTATTGCACCAAGTAGACAATGTTCTCAATTTCGCGCCATTGTCTGGTGGAAGATATGATGCAGAATGGGCAACTCCCAATAAGGCGAAGTCCTTTATTCAAAGATATAGACTTAGAAAATAATCAGATATTATGAATAACATAAAGTATTTATTGACTTTTGCCTTATGCTTCTGTTGTGCAATCGGTTTTGCACAAAAGCGTATTTCAGGTCACGTGTTCAGTACCGATGGACCTGTGGTTATGGCGAACGTAGTCGAATTGGACAACTCCAATCGTGCTGTGTCAGCAACTCAGACTGATGCCAATGGTAACTTCTCTCTGAACATCAAGAACACTGCAAACAAATTGCAAGTGTCATATATTGGTTATCAGACAGAACGCATGGTTATTGGCGAGAAAACTTCTTTCCGTGTACAACTGAAAGACAAAAATACCTTTAGTGAAGCGACAGTGACGGTGACAAGAAAGATCAAATCAAATGGTTTGGAAATTCCAGAACGTGAAATTTCTGTTGCGCAACAATCGCTCAATATGGATGCGATGGAAGGTCTTTCTTTCGAAACTGCTGGTGAAGCGCTCCAAGGTCAAATCGCAGGTTTGGATATCGTTGCCAACTCTGGTAACCTTGGTGCTGGTACATCAATGCGTTTGCGTGGTGTGACTTCTATCAATGGTAGCCAAGAACCTTTGATTGTAGTTGACGGTTATATTCTTGAAAGCTACGATAAGGACGAATTTGATGCAAATGACCTAGATAATGCAGAAAAGTTTGCAACTCTTCTTCAAGTCAGCCCAGATGATATTCAAAAGATTAACGTATTGAAGGATGCTGCAGCGACTGCAATTTGGGGTTCTCGTGGTTCAAATGGTGTAATTGAAATCACAACTCGTCGTGGTGCCCGCGGTAAAACTCGTGTAAACTTTGGATATCGTTTCTCTGGTCACTGGCAACCAGAAGGCATGAAAATGTTGGATGGTGACGGTTATTCAATGATGTTGAAAGAAGCTTACTTTAATCCTAAACAAAGTGACGTGGCTTCTGGTATCGTCGAATTGATGTACTTGCGTGACTACACAGCTTATTATGGTAACTATAGCAATAATACAGATTGGTTGGATTTGGTTACACAATTTGGTCAAACACATGACTACAGCTTATCAGTATCTGGTGGTGGTGATAAGGCAAACTTCCGTGTGTCAGGTAACTACAACCATGCTACAGGTACTGTGATTAAGCAGAAACTTGACAGATTTACTACCCGTTTGGCATTGGACTACTTCGTGTCTGACCGTATTAAGTTTGTATCTGACTTCTCGTTGGCATATACAAATAATAATATGAACTATGATGGTGGTTTGATGGGTTACGCTTATCAAGCAATGCCTAACATGTCTGTGTATCGTATGGAACGCCGTCCAGGTGAAGAAGATTATCACAATACAGGTGACTATTATATTATGCCTCCTGCAGCAGGTTCACCTGGTATGTTGGCAAACAATAGTGGATTGACTTCATATTACCTCCGTGACCGTGTAGAAAAGAGCAACCCTGTTGCTATTGCTAACCTCTCTTGGAAAAAGCAGTCTACATATACCATTACACCTAAGTTTGCATTGGAATACAAACTTTGGGGTAAAGAAGATGATGAACACCAATTGAATTATCGTGGTGAAGTACAACTGAATGCTTATACAGAAAGTACTCACGACTATTACCCTGGTGTCCTCACTTCTAAGACATGGGCAGATGAAATCGATTTGACCAGTAATTATGAGTCAAAGAATTTTGACTTCAATACTCGTCACCAATTGGTATTCCGCCCACACTTTGAAAATGATTTGCACTCTCTTCAAGTGTTAGCACGTTTTGATGTAGGTACAAGTAATCGTACAAACCAATATACTAAGTCTTCTGGTATCAGTGGTGGTATTACTTCTCCAACAGTTCCTGGTTATCTCCAAAATACTTATACTTCAACTGGTAAGTCTCACACAATGAGTGGAACAGGTTCTGTTCACTATTCTATTGGTTCGAAGTATTCATTTGACGTAACTTTGCGTGCGGATGGTAGTACTAAGTTTGGTAGTGGTAATAAGTGGGGTTTCTTCCCTGGTATCTCAGGTCGTTGGAATATCAGTGATGAAAACTTCTTTAAGCCTTTGAAGAAAGTTGTTAGTATGTTGGCATTCCGTCCAGGTTGGGGTATCACTGGTAACGCATCATTCTCAGAAGGTTTGATTTACAATAAGTATTCAGCTGCAGGTTCTTACAATGGTACTCAAGCAATTGTTCCAAACAACCTTCGTTTGACAGAAATCCGTTGGGAAAAGACTAAGTCTTGGAACATTGGTGTTGACCTCGGCTTATTCCAAGATCTCGTTACATTCAACTTGAACGTTTACAAGAAGAATACAACAGACCTCTTGAATAGTGGTGTAAGTATTCCTTCATCTACTGGTTTCTCTTATTTGGATTGGGCTAACGTCGGTGCAATGGAAAACCAAGGTTGGGAACTTTATATTAATACACGTGATATTTTCAAGGTTGGTAAATTTGCAACTCAATTGCGTTTCAATATTGCACAAAATATTAATACCGTTACAGAGATGGATGCATCAGTTCTTGCAAGTAAGAACGATGATTATAACTATGCAAATATCTCAAGTGCAGGTCAATTGATGAAGCGTGTGCAAATCGGTCATGCTCTTGGTGGTATCTACGGTTTCCGTTATAAGGGTGTGTATGCTTATGACTATGATCACAATGGTTATTTCTTGAATGAAAATAAAAACCAGTATTATTTGCCAGAAGCTGATCCTGTAACAGGTTCTAAAGTAAATACAGCAAAAGCACAAGGTAAAACTGCTCCTATCGTACGCGATGCTACAGGTAATGTAGTATACGATAAGAATGGTAACCCACTTCCAATGATCTTCAACTATGGTGGTATTAACTACCAATTCCAAGGTGGTGATGTTATCTATGAAGATATCAACCATGATGGTCAAATTGACGAATTGGATATTGTTTATCTTGGTGGCTCTAATCCTAAAGTAACTGGTGGTTGGGGTATCGACTTGAAGTATGGTGGTTGGTCTTTGAAGACAAACTTCAACTTCCGTATTGGTAATAAGATTGTCAATTTGGCACGTATGTATGCTGAAAACATGAGAAGCAACAACAATCAATGTGCTTCTGTAAACCACCGTTGGAGAAAGAATGGTGACGTATGTGATATCCCTCGTGCAATGAACGCTGACGCTGGCGCTTCATACAATGCATTGATGAGTGACCGCTATGTTGAACCAGGTGACTTCATGCGTTTCCAATATTTCCAACTTTCATACGGCTTCAAAGAAAAGCAGTTGAAGAAGATTGGTTTGAGCAGTTTGCGTATTGGTGCATCTGGTAATAACCTCATCTTCTGGACAAGATACTCTGGTGTAGACCCTGAACACTCTGCGTATGGTTTTAGCCCATGCTATGACGATTCACAAACACCACGTTCTCGTTCGTTTACAATCAATTTGAATGTAGGATTCTAAAATTGAGCTAAAATGAAAACAAATAAAATATTTAAAAAGTTTCTTCTTGCTGGAGGTGTAGTGTTAGCTCTCGGTCTGACTTCTTGTGAAGATTTCTTGACTGTGCTTCCTACAGACCAAATTACAGAAGACGATTTCTGGAAGGATAAGAATGACTTGGACAACGTCCGTTCTGCTGCATATCAGCAAATGACAAAGTCTGACATTACTGGACGTATCCTCTATTGGGGTGAGCTCCGTTCTGATAATTTTACTCAGAACGACATGTCTCAGTCACATATTACTTATTTGCAACAAGGTATTCTTCAACCTACTCAAGGCATGTTCAAGTGGTCTAATTTCTATACAGGAATCAACTACTGCAACAAGGTCTTGGAAAAAGGTGAACAAATGACAGTTCCAGGTAATGAAGTAGATCCAAGTTTCCGTCAAAGTGATTGGTTGCCTATTAAAGCTGAAATGCAGGCACTTCGTGGTTTGTACTATTTCTATTTGGTTCGTGCATTCCGTAATGTGCCTTATGTCACAAAATCAATCAGTACTGATGCTGAAGCTAAAGAAAGTAAGATTGGTGCTACTCCTGGTGCTGTAATTTTGGCTGATATCTGTGACTCTTTGGAATTGGCTAAGACATACGGTGCAGAACAATATACATCAACAAGTGATACAAAGGGACGTTTCACAAAGCGTAGTATCCATGCGCTTTTGGCAGATATCTATTTGTGGCGTGGATGTATGTTGAGAAAAGCAGTTGACAAAGGCGATGCTATTGTAAATGCAAATGGCGATACGCTGAGCCAAATAGAATTGGACCGCCAAATGTTGCAATGTTTTGAAAAGGCCATTGAAAATTGCGATTACGTTTTGGCACAGGTACAAAAGGATTATGATGAGGACCAATTGTTGAATCCAACATTGGAAGAAGATCCTAATCAAAATAAGAGCTATCCTTATTTAGGTTTCTATTCTGATAAGGTGTCACAATATATTAATGACAATGTATATAGTAACATCTTCGGTAGTAAGAATTCTGATTACGAAGGTGTGTTTGAATTGCAATATGACGGTGATGTGAATGGCAATAGTGCGATAGCTTCTTATCTTGGTAAGTATGAAAGTGGTTCTCTAAAGCCAAGTGCAATGATTGGTGCGAGTATTCTTACTTCAAGTGCACTGTCAAGCACTTCTCCTGAAAGAGGTTTCTGGAAAACGGACTTCCGTTTGATCCAAACATACAACTATTCTACTACAACATCAACTCAGATGTATCATAAGAATATTGTAAAATCATTGACAATTGCAGATCGTAAGGATGTAACAAAGTCTACAGTAAATGGTAGTGCATATCGTACTACTGCTAATATGGATGCAAACTGGCCTGTATATCGTTTGGCTGATGTTATGTTGATCAAGGCTGAAGCTATTGCACGTCGTTATATCTTGGATCCTATGACTCCTAATGTTCAAGCTTCTGCAAATAAAGATGATAAGAAGGGTTATGCCGTAAACGAAGGCTTCAAGTTGGTGAATGCTTTGTTCTGTCGTAGTAATCCTGCTCTCAAGGCATCTGGTGTAGAACAAGAATTTATTCACGAAAGATGTCGTGAGGACTATGCGACAAGAAGTGGAAATATCAAGAATGCTTCTCAACTTTTGACTCTTGTTTACAATGAACGTCAACGCGAGTTTATTGGAGAAGGTAAGAGGTGGTTTGATATTGTACGTCAGGCAGAGTTTACAAATAACCCAACAGATGTATTAAATAGTTACATTTCTTTGCCTACTACTGTTAAGAATCGTTTGAAGCAGCTCTATTCTCTGTATGTGCCCATTCACAATGATGAAATCAAGATCAATGGTGTAGAATATGGAGGTAAATTAGTTCAAAACCCTGTTTGGGATAGATACACTACCAAATGATAAATAATAAAGTTATGAAAATGAATTTATTTAAAATTATGTCAAATTCAAAATGGCTGGGAGCAATCCTAATGCTTTGTTTGACTATTTCACTTGGTAGTTGTACCGAGGAAATTGATGAATCAAACTTTGCGATTAAGGAGGAGTTGACCATTTCTGAATATATTGGTTCAGACCCTGATTTCTCTTTGATCAAGACAGTGTTTGACAATGTTAAATTAGGAAAGACATCTGATGCATCTTCTTTGACAAGTGTACTTTCTACTCGTGGTAATTATACTGCGTTCCTTCCTAATAATGCTGCGATGCAAAAGTATCTTGCAGAGTTGGGATTGGCAACCGTTGAAGAAATGAATCCTGAGCAAATGGAACTCATTGCCAATAGTTGTATTATTGACAATGGTGACCAAAGCGCTTACGAAAGTGCGGATTTCCCAACTCCAGGTTCTTTCACAATGCCTAACCTTAAGAATCGTATCGTAACTTGTCGTGCTGATGACAATGGTGATTTTATTATTGGCGGTACTTCTAAGGTTATCAAGTCAGATATTGAGCTTTCTAACGGTATGCTTCATATCGTAGAAACAGTGATTTCTCCTTCAAACAAGATGTTGCCTGATTTGATTGCACAAGCTGGCAATATGCGTATTATGTCTCATTTGTTGACTGCAACTAAGTGGGCAGATGCTATGATGGAAGAAATGGATATGGTTTATGAAAATGATGAACGCGAAGAATCGTTTATCCTTCCTGGAATTGAATACAACGACTTTGTTTATGCTCAACATCGTTACTATGGCTATACAGCGTTCATTGAACCAGACAGTTTGTATCAGGAAAAGTGGGGCATCACGTTGAATGGTGGTGAAGAAAATTGGGAAGAAGTTATGTCAAAAGTTAAGGCACAATGTGAGAAAATCTATGGTGCTACAGGTAATGCTACTATTGATGACGATTTCACTCATCCTGAAAATGCCGTTAACAAGTTTGTAGCTTATCACTTGGTATATGGTAAGATGGCTTATGACCGTTTTGTATGCCACTACAGTGAATATGGCTATAAGTATGGCGACAAGACCAATCCACAGACTGTAACATGTCCTACTAACGTGTGGGATTATTATACAACTATGGGTGAACATCCATCTTTGATTAAGATTACTCAAGTTGGTGACGAAAGTGCTGTTGTTGAAAATCCAACAGATCACCCCATTTACTTGAATCGTATTTCTGTTTACAACAATAGTCGTGAAGGCGATTACAAGGAAATTGGCGTGAAGAGCAAAGGTATCTTGATCTCTCCAACCAATGGTGAATTCGACAATAGTGCTGTTAATGGTTTCTATTTCCCAATCAACGATATTTTGGTGAATGATGAAGCCAATAGAAACCTGTTGGGTTCTGAAAGAATTCGTTTTGATGTTACAACAGTTCTTCATGAATTGATCTCAAATAATATTCGTCGTGGTGAATACACCATTATGCCTAATGGTTATTTTGACAATATTATGAATGAATCTCAAGACTGTAAATTGCTTTACTTGTTTGAAGGTCTCTCAGGTGCAGGTGGTAACTGGGTAGATTACCAAGGTGACGAATTTATGGTTTCTGGTCTTTATGACTTTACTATGAAATTGCCTCCAGTTCCAAAGGATGGTACATACGAAATTCGTATGGGTGTTTCTATGAATAGTTTGCGTGGTATGTGTCAAATTTATATGGGTGAAGAACCTAATAAACTTCTCCCTGTAGGTTTGCCATTTGATATGCGTGACCAAGCTAAAGCAGACAACCCTGCAATTCCTTGGGTAATTGATGGTGAAGACGACCAAACTAATATTGAAAATGATAAGGCTTTGCGTAACCAAGGTTACATGAAGGGTCCTCGCTATTTCACAATGGGTGACGGTAAGGGTGAAACAACTGTTCGCGACAAGAATGGTGCTATCCGTCGTATTGTCACTGTAATGGATATGAAGGCTGGCAAGAGCTATTACATCCGATTCAAGTCAGCACTCAAGAAACTCGACTCACAGTTCTTCATGGACTTCTTCGAGTATGCGCCTAGCAACATCTTTAATGGTGCTACACCAGAAGATATTTGGTAAAACTAATTCTACAGATTGAAAAATGAAAAGAATATATTTGAATAAGGTTAACGCGGGACTTGTAGGAGCAGCATTGCTCCTCGGTCTCAGCACCTCTTGTTCCGACGACCATTTTGATGTTGTTGTTTCAGATGCAAGTGCAAATCAAACCATCTGGCAGCAAATCGAAAGCAATCCTAATTTACAGGACTTTGCCGGAATCTTGAAGCAAGTGCGTGTAATGAAGGACCATCGTGATGTTAAGTCTCAACAGACTTACTCTGATTTGTTGAATTCAGCACAGACTTTCACTGTTTGGGCACCGCTTGATGGAACATACGATCCACAAACTTATTTGGACAGAATTCAAGCTGCAGCTGATACAGCATCTATCGATCCCCTTGCTGCTGCACGTATTGAGTATGACTTGTCTAATCAATTTGTGCGCAATCACATGGCACGCTTCAATTATGAAGGTGCGACTGCAGCTCAGCAAGTCCGTATGATGAACTCAAAGTTTGCATATTATGATCAAAATGCAGGTACATTTAACAATGTTGCATTGAATGGATCATTTATATCATCCAATGGTATGCTTCACACTCTGTCAGGGGCTTCACCATTTGCGTATAATATTTATGACTATATGTCATCAATGCCTGAATATTCTACACTTTATGGCATTTTGAGCGACCCAGCAGTAGACCGCAATGTCTTCTCTCCTGCCTGGAGTACAGAAGGTGCAATGAATGAAAAGGGTGAAATGGTATATATTGACTCGGTATATATCAATACTAATGACATTCTCAATGCAACTGGTGCACAAATTAAGAACGAGGATAGTACTTATGTTGCCTTGATTCCTATGAATGAAGCATGGGATGAAGGCTTTGAAAAAGTTTCTGAACTCTTCAAGGTTGGTGCTTCTTACAAGTACGATTGGGACAATGAAGACAGAAAGTTCAATAAGACCTATACTCCTAAAGCATCAGAACGTGATAGTTTGGTTAAATTGAATACCAACGAAAAGGCTATCGGTAGTATGTTCTTCAGTGTAACAAACTGGCCTATTGCTGATACAAAGGATTCTGCATCAGTTGTAAATCACGTTTTGAACGCAGACTCTTTGATTACCACTAATGGTGCTATTTTCTATAATAAGAATGGCTTAGGCAATGCAAATCCAATGTTTGCAAACCTTCCTATTTATAAAGCATCAAACGGTTATATTTTCTCAATGAATGGTGCTTACACCATCGATCCTGCTTATGCTTTTGTACAACGCCAGGAATTCCTCTCTGGTTACAATGTTGCAAATACAGTAGGTACTCGTGATGAGCATGCCGGTGAATATATAGTTCTGTCTGCCGAAAATCGCAATGTTAAGGTGGCTGGTGAATTGGAAAACAATGCTTATTATTACTTTAAGGCTAAAGACAAGTCACAAATCAAGTTGCGTTTCCGCCTCAACAACATCTTGAGTACAAAGTACAAGATTTCAGTTCAAATGGTTCCAAATAGTATCAATATTTATCATATTGAAACAGATAAGAATGGTGATACTATCGTAGAAAAGCCAACGTTCAGTGCACAAATCCTTGACGATGGTGAAAAGACCGTAGGCAAGAAGGTTACTATCAAGGACGTTAGTCAAGATAAGATCGAAACCGTTGTGCTTTGGGAAGAAATTGAATTCCCTAAATCTTATGTTGGCTTGCCTACAGGTTATGAATCATTCCCTATGCTTGAACTTGCAATGACTGTGCCACAACAAACTTCTGGTAAGTGTACTGCATTCAGTATTGGTAAGATTATTATTGAACCCGTACGTGAATAAATATCTTGTTAAACTTAAATTCGAAAATTATGTACAAGTATAAAAAGAATAATTTCATGCATGGTGCTTTACGTGCGGGGGTTTGCCTTCTTATGTTGTGCGGAGCTAATTCTGCTTTTGCGCAGACTGCAAATTCTACAAGTGTAGAAAAGTCTACCAAGAAAACCGTTTCAACGAAGGAAATTTCAGGTCATGTTTATGATGCCGCTACAAAGAAGCCACTTGCCGGTGTAAGTGTCCAAGCATTGAATAATCGTTACTATTCAGCCTTGACTGATGATAATGGTGCTTATACCATCAAAGTTCCTAAGTTTGTCAATTCTCTTTACGTAAGTGTACCCGAATACAATGGTGTACAGATTGCTATCAAGGGTGACAAGGGACAAGATGTATACATGTATTCAAATACATTGAACAATAGCTATGCAAATGGTATAGATGTTGCAATGAAATCTTCTATGTCTGTAGATAACACAAGTGCTGTGACTATCGAAAACGACATCGAAAATCACTTGAATGGAGCTGTACGTACCATCAGTCGTGGTGGCCTTCCAGCACAAGGTGCTGCTATGTTCATCAATGGTTTGAATTCATTGAATGCAAATTCTCAGCCTCTCATCGTTATCGATGGTGTGATTTGGGATATGCAATACGATCGTGGTACATTGCATGATGGTTTCGTCAACAATGTATTCAACCTTGTTGACCCTGAAGATATCGAAAACGTAGAAGTTATTACCAATGGTACTTCACTTTATGGTGCTAAGGGTGGTAATGGTGTGATCAAGATTACTACTAAGCGTGGTAAGAGTCAAGTAACTCGCATCAATATCCGTGCCTTCGGTGGTTTTGATTTGGTGCCTGCTAAAACACCTGTAATGAATGCAGACCAATATCGTGGTTATGTTACAGAGTTGATTGGTACTACACCTGCAGCTGAAGAGTATTTCCGTACAAATACTACTGTACCTTCGTTTATGAACGAAGACAAGAGTTATTTGTTCTACGATGTTTATCACCAAAATACAGATTGGCAAAAGGATATTTATCGCAATGCCTTTACACACAATTACAAGGTTAGCGTAGAAGGTGGTGATGATATTGCTAAGTACAACTTGTCTTTGGGTTATGCACAAGCAAATTCTACTGCTGAAAACAACGACTTCAATCGTTTGAATATCCGCTTTAATACAGACGTGAATTTGTTCAAGAATTTCACTACTGGTATCGACATCTCTTACTCTCGTAATGCGTACAACCTTCGTGACAACGGATGGGCGCAAGACTATTCTTCACGCCACATCTCTTCACCTAATGTATTGGGTCTCGTACAGTCTCCTTTCATTAGCCCATATGCTCACTACGTGATGTATGATCAAGGTAACATTGTTTTGGGTCACACAGACAAGATTTATTCTGGTAAGAACTATACTGATTCAAACAACCCTTATCGTTTTGCTGATCAATTTGGTTATGCAGGTTTGGTGAATCCTTATTGGATCCTCCAAAATGGTCAAGGTGACAACAAGAACTATCAAGAGCAAACTCAATTTGCTATCAACGTATCTCCTTCATACAAGATCAACAAGAACTGGAGTATTTCAGATCGTTTCAGTTACATGATTAATCGTAACAACGAAACTTACTTCTTGCCAAAGGATGGTACTCCTGAAATGGAAGTAGAAGGTATGGGTAGCGTGAGAAGCATCATCCGTACATTGTTTGGTATGCAAACATCTGTATACAATGATTTCTATGTCAACTGGGATCAACAGTTCAATGCACACCGTGTTAATGTATTGGGTGGTTTCCGTCTTTCTTCTTTCTCTTATGATGACAGCCACGTTGTAGGTTACAACAATGACAACGATAAGATGCCTAACATCAAGAAAGACTTGCAATACCTCCAATCTGGTGGTACTAACGACAGTTGGATCAACCTGGCATATTACCTCGATGCTAACTACAACTATATGAACAAGTACTTCGTCAACTTTACCACAACAATGGAATCTTCTTCACGTTTCGGTAGAAATGCAAAAGAAGGTATCAAGTTGGCAGGTGTTAAGTGGGGCTTGTTCCCATCAGTACAAGCATCTTGGTTGATGTCTTCAGAAGACTGGTTTAATGTAGGTGCTATCAATTATTTGAAACTCAATGTTGGCTATAGCGAAAGTGGTAATGACAACGTAGACTACTACGCTTCACGTACCTATTTCGAAAACTTGAAGTATTTGGGTAAGGCGACTTCTCTCCAGTTGTCTAATATCCAAAATCCCGAAATCCAATGGGAAACCAACCACCGCTTCAACGTAGGTCTTCAAGCTAACTTCTTCAAGAATCGTTTGAACCTTGGTTTCAACTACTACATGTCTAATACCACCAACCTCCTTACTCGCAAGTCTGTAAGCGACATCACAGGTCTCTCTTTCATGTGGGCTAATGACGGTGCGTTGAAGAACAATGGTCTCGAAGCCAACCTCAATGCAGTATTGATTAATCATCGCAACTGGAAGTGGCAAGCAGGTTTCACTTTGGGTCACTACAAGAACGAAGTTACAGAATTGCCTACGTCTAAGATGAACTACATCCGTACTTACGAATTGGATGCTAATGGCAAGAAAGTCCTGGATTCTGAAAAGCGCATCCACGGTTATACCTCATCTATCTATGGCACAGGCAATATCTTGACAGCCGTAGGTCATGCCGCTGGTGTATTCTATGGTTACGAAACTGCAGGTGTATTCGCATCAGATGCAGAAGCTTCTGCTGCTGGCAAGTATGGTTACTTGCGTTATCCTACTGGTTTGGCAGAAGATCCTTACCGTCCATTCCGTGCAGGTGATATGCATTTCGTAGATCAAAACGGTGATGGTTGGATCAACGACGCTGATATGGTTGTTATCGGTGACCCCAACCCAGATATCTTCGGTAATTTCTACACAAGCCTTTCTTGGAAGTCTTTGACTCTTGATCTCAACTTCAAGTATTCTTTGGGCAATGACGTGTTCAACTATCAACGCTCACAACTCGAAGCTGCCAACAATATCTACAACCAAACTACAGCTGTAGTTAATCGTTGGAAGTACGATGGTCAAGTGACAGATATCCCACGTGCGATGTCTCCTGAAAACGAAATGTGGGTGAACAACGAACGCTTCAGCGACCGTTGGATCGAAGACGGCTCATACCTCAAGCTTAAGAAAGTTCGTCTCACTTACGATATCCCTGTAAACCTCAGCTGGTTGCTCGGTCTCTCTGTATGGGGTGAAGCAAACAATGTATTCACAGTGACTAAGTATTTGGGCAATGACCCTGAAGTGTCTTGTGGCAACAGTGTGCTTTATCAAGGTATCGATGCAGGTTATCTCCCCACTACTCGCAACTTTAATATCGGTGTGACTATTAACTTGTAATATCAGAATTAGTTCCAGACAAGCAAGCGGGATTTTTTATCCTCCGCGATTCTGTCAGAGTAAAGAGTTTCGCTTACTTGTCGGATGATCAGGAAAAAATAGAATACAATGAAAAATAAATCAATCTTAAGCCTATTTGTCTTCCTCTTGAGTTTTGGTGTTACTACCACTTCTTGTGAAGACATGTTGACCCCAGAAATGGACCGCTATGTCGACAATTTCTCGGGCAAGGACTCTGTCAACTTCTATCTTGGTATCCTCGCAGGTATCCAGGATATGGCTGAAAACAATATCATCCTCGGTGAAATCCGTGGTGATTTGGCAGAACCTACATCATACGCCAGCGACTCAATCACCCAGATTGCCAACTTCGAACTCCTCGAAAACGGCGAAAACGGTCTTTTGAATCGTGCGGCATACTACAAGGTGATCAACCAATGCAACTTCTACCTTGCTAAGGTAGATACTATGGTTCAAAAGAACAATATCTTCTACATGCGTAAGGAGTTTGCACAAGTTCAAATGATGCGTGCTTGGACCTATATGCAATTGGTGCAAAACTATGGTGAAGTCCCCTTCATCACTCAGCCCGTCGACAATGCAGGTACAGGTTGGGAAAAGAATTCACCCGAAGGTACAGTCACTGCAGACAATCTGCTCGACAAATTGTTGGAACACGACCTCATGCGTGCTTACGAGTACCAAAGACTCTATGGCAAACCCAACTATGGTACATTCAGCACTGGTGCAGTGGATATCTCGCACCAATTGACCCTCTTCCCAGCAGAATTGGTATTGGCAGACCTTTACCTCCTCCGTGGTAAGAATACTGCAGACTACGAACAAGCTGCTACTTACTACTACGAATTCCTCGAAGAGTACAAAGCACAAGTTTCTGCATCTGCTGCAGCAAGCAAGAGCAAGTCTGTCGTTTCAGGCAAGGATCACTACACTCCAGTAGGTACAAACTGGGCAAAGACTTTGATCGACAATTATAGCACAGGTGGTGAAATGATCACTTTGGTGCCTTCTGCTGCTAATAGCTCTATTGGTAAGACCCTCACACGTGTGCCACAAGTATTTGGTTTCGATCCTCACTCTACTACCAGTTCTTCTGGTGGCGATGCTGGTATCTCTGTATCAGGTCGTATCTCTGTCACACCAAACTACAAGAACCGCCAAGTAGGTCCTACAAATGCATACATCAACCTTTGCAAGGCTCAACAGTATGTAGACCGCGACGACAAGGCTGCTATCGAAGGTATGCCTAAGTATCTCGAAGACCTGGGCGACTGCCGTATTGATGGTACTATCAAGTATCTCAAGACTCAAGGTGGCCGTATGGCATTCATCCAAAAGTTTGCTTCACGCGAAGGTAACAACGAATCTTACGAAGGCGGTTTCTCATTCCGCTATACATTGCCTATCTATCGTTTGCGCCAGGTTTACTTGCGCTATGCTGAAGCCATCAACCGTGCTGGTTACCCACGCCACGCATTCGCAGTGCTCCGCAATGGTTTGGCTTCTGAAAAGATGCCAGCCATCCGTCAGGACTCTATTATCTACAACGACGTAGATAGCACATTCAAGCGTGTGCCTTATCTCTCACTCGTCGGTGGCGAAGGTTGTGACTATATCGGTATCGACGAAATGCGCCGTGCTAAGGACAAGATGTATCTTGACTTCTCTGACACCAAGTGGAACAACTCTGGTATCCACTCACTCGGTTGCGGTACTAGCACAGAATACGATACACTTTACACTTACGACAAGGTCGTAGCTCAACGCATCCAGGAAGAAATGGAACGCAGCGGTGCTATCAGCAATGCGAAGAAGTTCGCTTCAGCAGTACCTGCAGACTCTACTGCTCAGGATTCAGTTATCGACCGCTCTAACTACAAGGAGTTGCCTATGGACGAACCTGTAGTTCCTACAAACTTGGCTGCACAAATCAATGCTATGGAAACACTCATAGCAGACGAAATGGCATTGGAAACAGCTTACGAAGGCTGGCGCTACTACGACCTCATGCGTATCGCACGTCACAAGAACAACGACAACTACGGCGTATTTTCTGCAGACTATGGTACACAGTGGTTGGCATGGAAGATCGCTCGTCGTAGCCTCAACCTTAAGCCTTACGAATCTCCTGCTACAGTAGACGGAGCATTGTATGGCAAGTTGCTCAACCAAAACAATTGGTTCTTGCAAAACCCTATCTATGAATAATCTTTAGAAATAATATTGTTGAAATCCTCGTTTGCCAACTCGCAAACGAGGATTTTTTATTGCAATTTAAGTGCTCAATTTTAGCTTGAAATTCATCATTGATCAAATGGGTTGCATATACGCTAACGTCGTGAGGTCAAATTGTGCATATTTATGCCGTAAATCCTCAATATCCTTGATGTTTTTCTATTCTTGTGAATAAATATGCATTGTGGGCGTTGATTTTGGTCTAATTGTTATATTAAAAAGCTTAGACTTAGTTGAAATTACATTAGGGATAATTCAAATTACATTAGACTTATTTTGATTTAGGTCTCTATTTCTTTAATATTCCCTTAGCCTTATGCCTTTTTCTCGTTCTATATTGCATTTTCCATTTGTCAAAATTTTTGCATTTTTTTGTGTGCTATTTTTAGAGATTCATCTCAATAAAGATTGGTCCTTGTAATATTAATTATTACTTTTGTAAGCGACTAACAGATGTTATGAAGTATGCCCTCATCTTAGTATTACAATGATCATATCATGTGTGATAGCTAATATGTGGATAAGTGTGTAGATTAAATTAACCAAACCAAATAATAATTATGAGAAGAATCAGTCGATTACTCCCCATTTTCCTTTGCTTACTGACAAGTTCCCTCTATGCTCAGAAGGTGTACAATATGTCTGATTTCGGATTGAAACCCGATTCGAAGAAGAATGCTTCACCCTATGTGCAAAAGGCACTGAAGAAGATCAAGAAGGAATGTGCCAACGGCGAAGCTGCTGTGCTCAAGTTTAAGCCCGGCAAATATCAATTCCACGAAGAAGGATCAGCTGTGCGCGAGTATTATATCTCCAACCACGACCAAGACAATCCCAAGAAAGTCGGTATCGCTATCGAGGATATGAAAAACCTGACCCTCGACGGACAAGGCGCCGACCTGATCTTTCACGGACGTATGTTGCCTATCTCAATGCTCCGCTCTGAAAATTGTGCTATCCAAAACCTGCACGTAGACTTTGCCAATCCTCATATTGCACAGGTCAAGGTGGTGGAAAACTCTCCTGAACGTGGTATCACCTTTGAACCCGCTCCATGGGTGAAATATCGCATCACCAACGATTCTATATTCGAAGCCTACGGCGATGGTTGGACCTTGCGTCATAGCTGGGGTATTGCTTTCGAAGAAAAGACTAAGCGTGTAGTATATAATACAAGTGATATCGGCACACCTACTAAGGGTGCTGTGAAAGTGGGAGACAACCTGGTCCATGCACCAAACTGGAAAGATAGCCGCCTTGTGCCCGGTACAGCTATCGCTATGAGAGGGTGGGGCAGACCTACGCCAGGTATTTTCCTATCTCACAACAAAGATACACGACTTGAAAACGTGCAAATTCACTATGCTGAAGGTATGGGTCTGCTGGCACAATTGTGCGAAAATATCACGTTGGAAAAATTCTGTGTCTGTCTGCGCGGCGACAACGATCCGCGTTATTTCACTACTCAAGCAGATGCTACGCATTTCTCTGGTTGTAAGGGGAAAATCACTTCTTGCAATGGCCTATACGAAGGGATGATGGACGACGCTATCAACGTGCACGGCACATACCTCAAGGTGGTGAAGCGCATAGACGATCGCACACTGGTCGGCAGATACATGCACGGACAAGCATGGGGCTTTGAATGGGGAAATGTAGGCGACGAGATGCAATTCGTGAAGTCTAATACCATGGAATTGGTGGGCAAGCAGAATAAGATCACTGCTATTCGCCCCTACGACAAAGACCAAATTGATGGTGCACGAGAGTTCCTGATTACTTTCGCAGAGCCTGTAGATGCTGAGATTAGCGAAGCGCAAGGTTTCGGTATCGAAAACTTGACATGGACACCTGAAGTATACTTTGCAAACAATGTGATTCGCAACAACCGTGCTCGCGGTACACTCTTCAGTACGCCCAAGCGCACAGTAGTTGAGCATAATCTCTTTGACCATACTTCGGGCACAGCGATCCTGCTTTGCGGTGACTGTAATGGTTGGTACGAAACTGGTGCATGCCGCGACGTTGTGATTCGCAAAAACCATTTCGTAAATGCGTTGACCAGTCTGTTCCAATTCACCAATGCCGTGATTTCAATCTATCCTGAAATTCCAAATTTGAAAGACCAACAGAAATATTTCCATGGTGGAAATGGCAAGGGTATTGTGATAGAAGACAACGTGTTTGAGACTTTTGATGCACCAATACTCTATGCAAAATCTGTAGATGGCCTTATCTTCCGTCGCAATACGATCAAGACCAATAATGACTACAAACCTTTCCACTTCAATAAGAACCGTTTCTGGTTGGAAAGGGTGACGAATGTGACGATCACAGAGTAATGATCTTGTCTCACGCAGAGTTTTTTTGTCTCACGCAAATCTTTAGAATCTAAAAAATAAAATTCAAAAATAAATTTAAGGATTTTCAAGATTTGCGTGAGATTACTTATATCCTCGTGATACACGTGATACGTGGAGGATAGTCTCCGGCGTATCTCTCGTATCTCGTGTATTTGTTTGACTCAAATAGATTTCATGGAGTTCATAGAATCTGCACAGGCTTCGCTATGCTTGGGTATTTACTCCTTTAAATTCTGTTATTCTGTGTGAGCTTTTAAAAATATATTTTCTGTGAGTATATAATAATTCTTGTGTGTTTCATCTCTTTTACTTACTTCAATTCGTTAAAACATCATAAACTTTAGGTGTAATCGGGCAGTCGCAATAAAAAATAGTTAAATTTGTACTTATTTCCATTTCTTTTTACGATATTTGCATAACCAACCGATGAAACATAGATTATGAAGTTTACAGCTAAACAAATAGCAGACCTATTGCAGGGTGATGTGGTGGGTAATGCCGATGCCACCGTCGAAACATTTGCTAAAATAGAAGAGGGCTTCGAAGGCGCTTTGTCTTTCCTGGCCAACCCCAAATACGAACAATACCTATACGATACAAAATCAAGCATCGTGCTCGTCAATCGCGACTTTCAGCCTCAACAGGAAGTTGCTACGACTTTGGTGCGAGTAGACAATGCATACGAAGCTATAGCACGCTTGCTTACTTTTTATGAACAAGCGACAGCAAAGCGCACTGGCGTTCATCCCACTGCTTGTATTGCCGAAACAGCTCAGGTGGGCGAAGATTGCTACGTAGGACCGTATGCCTACATCGGCGAAAATGTCGCCATTGGTAAAGGTTCGCAAATCTATGCGCACACTGTGATTGAAGAAAGAGCGACGGTGGGCGAAAATTGTATCATTTATCCCAACGTATCTGTATACCATGATTGCGTGATAGGTAATCGCGTAATACTGCATTCTGGTTGTGTGATTGGTGCAGATGGTTTTGGTTTTGCTCCTGGAGCTAATGGTTACGAAAAGATACCTCAAATAGGTATTGTGACCATAGAGGACGATGTGGAAATCGGAGCTAACGCTTGCGTAGACCGTTCTACGATGGGTAGCACTTATGTGCGTCGTGGTGTGAAGTTGGACAATCTGGTACAAGTGGCACACAATTGCGAGGTAGGTAGTCATACGGTGATGTCTGCCCAAGTCGGTGTAGCAGGAAGTACTAAGATTGGTGAATGGTGTATGTTTGGCGGACAAGTCGGTATTGCCGGACATGCCGTCATCGGTGACAAAGTGTATTGCGGAGCACAAGCTGGTATCGCAGGCAGTATCAAGAATGGTAATGTACGTATTCAAGGTTCTCCAGCAATTGATGCGAAGACTTTTGCACGTTCGAGCGCCGTCTTCAAGAACTTGCCAGATATGTACACCCAGTTCAATCGTATGGTCAAGGAAATGGCTCAGATGAAAGAAACCTTGGAAAAATTACAAAATCAACAAGTCAATTAAAAGTAGAAGGTGACATTTTGTCATTTCTTCACACCTATATAATATATGGCAAAACAAACAACACTTGGCGGAAGTTTTTCTCTCTACGGAAAAGGACTTCATACAGGATTGGCGTTGACTGTGACATTCAATCCTGCTCCTGAAAATCATGGATACAAGATCCAGCGCATAGACCTAGAAGGTGAACCCATCATCGAGGCTATTGCAGAAAATGTCATAGATACTTCACGTGGCACAGTTGTTGCAAAAGGAGAAGCAAGGTGTAGTACAATTGAACATGGATTGGCTGCACTCTATGCTTTGGGTATCGACAACTGTTTGATCCAAGTAAATGGACCAGAGTTTCCAATCCTTGACGGAAGTTCTAAACATTATGTGGAAAGCATCCAACGTGTCGGCATCGAAGAACAAAATGCTGAAAAGGATTACTATATCATCAAAAAGAAAATAGAATTCCACGACAAGAAGACGGGCTCTTCTATCGTCATTCTGCCCGATGAACAATTCTCAATCACTGCGATGATTTCATTTGAGTCTCAACTGATCAATAGTCAGTTTGCGACTTTGGATAGTATGTCAGACTTCGCTTCAGAAATCTCAAGCGCTCGTACATTTGTCTTTGTTCGCGAAATTGAACCACTTTTGAATCTTGGATTAATCAAAGGTGGAGACTTAGACAATGCTATTGTGATTTATGAAAGAGAAATGCCACAGGAAGCTTTGGATAAGTTGGCTGATACTTTGAAAGTGGAACATCGCGATGCAACAAAGTTGGGCTATCTGAATTCAAAGCCTTTGGTTTGGCCAAACGAACCTGCGCGACACAAAATCCTTGATATCATTGGCGACATGGCTTTGATCGGTCGTCCTATCAAAGGCCGTATCATCGCTACACGCCCCGGACATACCATTAATAATAAGTTCGCGCGTCAGATGCGTAAGGAAATTCGTAAGAATGAAGTCCAAGCACCTATTTATGATGCGAACGAAGAACCTTTGATGGATGTCAATAGGATTCGCAGCCTATTGCCTCACCGCTATCCCATGCAATTAGTGGACAAAGTGATAGAAATGGGAAGCAATTATATCGTAGCTGTGAAAAATGTAACGTCCAACGAAGAATTCTTCCAAGGCCACTTTCCACAAGAACCCGTGATGCCAGGTGTACTCCAAATCGAAGCAATGGCACAAGCAGGTGGGCTTTTGGTGTTGAGTTCTGTAGAAGAACCAGAACGTTGGAGCACATATTTCCTACGTATTAATGACGTGAAGTTCCGTCGCAAAGTTGTTCCAGGAGATACGCTGATATTCCGAGTAGAACTGATGGCACCCATTCGCCATGGTATTTCAACAATGAGAGGATACGTCTTCGTCGGAGAAACTGTGGTGATGGAAGCTACATTTACTGCACAAATTGTAAAGAATAAGTAAACAAGGACAAAGCAAGCTCGGGTATGAAAATACCAACTGCTTCTTATAATAAATTATTGAAAAATGAGTCAAATCAGTCCTTTAGCCTATATAGATCCAACTGCCGTAATTGGTGAAAATTGCGAAATTGGTCCTTTCTGCTATATCGACAAAAATGTAGTTATTGGCGACAATAATAAATTGATGAATAACGTCACAATGCTTTATGGCACACGTGTGGGAAAAGGTAATGTCTTCTTTCCAAATGCTGTAATTGGTGCTATCCCTCAGGATTTGAAATTCCGAGGAGAAGAAACCACTGCAGAGATAGGTGACAACAACACAATACGTGAGAATGTGACTATAAACCGAGGTACTGCAGCAAGAGGACAAACAACCGTTGGCAACAACAATTTGCTGATGGAAGGCGTGCATTTGGGGCATGACGTTTCTGTGGGAAATGGATGTATTATAGGAAACTCTTCAAAGTTGGCAGGCGAGGTAGTTGTCGACGACAATGCTATATTGAGTGGCGGAGTTCTGGTGCACCAGTTCACACGTATTGGCGGCTATGTAATGGTCGGCGGAGGTTCAAAGGTAAACCAAGACATTCCACCATATATTATGGCAGCTCGTGAACCTATTGCTTATTGTGGGCTGAATTTGGTGGGACTTCGTCGTCGCGGCTATTCGGCTGAGACTATCGAGAATATTCATAATGCTTACCGCATCTTATATCAAAGTGGTAAGTTGAGAGAAGAATGTTTGCAACAAATAAAAGAAGAAGTCAAGGATTCACCTGAAAAAGACTACATCCTGGAATTTGTGACTTCTTCAAAACGTGGTATCATTAAATAAGATTATATACAATATTAATTAAAAGAAAAAATATGCTATATCGCATCAAGTTTATATCAGATGAAGTAGATGGTTTCTTGCGTGAAATCAAAATTGATAGTGAAGCCACTTTCTTAGATCTTAATAAGGCAATTTTGGATTCTTGCGGTTACCCAGATGACCAAATGACTTCCTTCTACGTTTGTGACGACGAGTGGGAGCGCGGACAACAAATCACGCGTGAAGATGTGAGCGAACCAGGTCACGAAGACGAAGATCTGTACGTCATGGCTAATACGCGCTTGAGCGAATTCATCGAGGACGAAGAGCAAAAGTTCGAATATGTTTTCGATCCATTCAGCGAAAGAGTATTCTATTTGGATGTAAAGGAACTCATCCCTGGCGAAAATCTTGATGCTCCCGTATTGTTGCGCAGTAAAGGCGAAGCTCCTCAACAAGTAGAGGAGTTGGATTTGGGCTTCGTTCCTACCACAGGAAAAGGTAATGATTTCTTTGACGAAGACGAGGCCAGCGAGTTCTATGGCGACGGCGATTTCAATTCGGACGACCTTGATCTCGAAGGATTCGAATATAGCGATGGCGGAGAATACTAATAGTATTTATACGCTTTTCAGGAAATAATCTTTCACATTGAGGTATAGACACAAGACGTTGGCGAAGTTTAGCGAGGTGCGACTTCAGATATCCCACGACTTTTTGCTATACCTCAATGTTTATGTTTCATTTGTTTTGCTGAGGTAATAATTTCATGAAGAAACTTTTTGTCTTGTTGGGACCTACTGGTGTGGGAAAAACTGAACTTAGTTTGCAGTTGGCAGAAATGCTCGACTGCCCTATACTTAGTTCTGATTCAAGACAGGTTTATCGTGATATTCCCATTGGTACTGCAGCACCAACTTCTCAAGAACTTTCACGCGTGAAGCACTACTTTATTCACACTTTGGGTTTGGAGGATTATTATAGTGCGGCGCAGTATGAAGTTGATGCCTTGAAGATTTTGGAGCAGGAGTTTGCTCAGCGTGACGCCCTTTTGATGACTGGCGGTTCGATGATGTATATCGATGCAGTGTGCGACGGGATAGACGATATTCCCACTGTGGACGATGAAACGCGTCAACTCTTGCAAAAAAGATATGAGACAGAGGGACTCGAACCCCTTGCTCAAGAACTGCGTTTGCTTGATCCCGAGTATTATGAAGCTTGTGATGTGAAAAATCACAAACGTGTCGTTCATGCGCTAGAGATATGTTATATGACCGGCAAAACGTATACTTCGTTTCGGGTGAAAGAAAAGAAACAGCGGGCTTTCGAGATTGTGAAAATAGGTTTGTGTCGTGAACGTCAAGAACTCTTTTCGCGCATCAATCAAAGGGTCTTGCAAATGGTAGATGAGGGTTTGGTGGAGGAAGTAAAGCGAGTTTTGCCATATCGTCAGTGCAATGCGCTCAATACGGTGGGATATAAAGAAATCTTTGCCTACCTTGATGGCGAGATGACACTGGAACAAGCCATCGAGAAGATACAACGCAACACGCGACTTTATTCAAAAAAGCAAATGACCTGGTTTAAGAAGGATGACAGAATACATTGGTTTCACCCAGATGAACTCTTAGCAATAAAAGATTTCATTAAATCCTCTCTTGGCACTTAGTGAGATCGTCTGATAGTTGCTTCGATTGCTGAGAAATAGCGATAATGATTACAGAAAGAGATAATGTGAACCCTGTTTTTGCTTCTTTTGCATTTATTACCTTTATTATTTGAAAGAAGTTTTTTAACTTTGCGCATATTAATAACATAATATCATTTTTCTCTGTTGAAGATGATATAAAAACATAATCTGGAAAAATATTATAATATGAAGAGTAAATATATTTTGTTGTTGTTAGGTTTGGTATTTTTCACGTCTTGTGGTTCCAAAGAAAGCCAAAAGATAGAATTGTTACAAGAAGCGACAGAGGCCTTTGAATCTGCTGATTCTAAGGAAGAGGTAGAGTCTGTTGTAGAGAAATACGGAGAAAAGCTTTCAAAGTTTGAAGATGAATTGACTTTGGAAGAATCACAAGCGTTAGAGAACAGTATCCCCGTATCAAAAGCATTATCCAGATATAAACTTGTAGCTGATTCTAAGTGCTACGAGTTTGGTGTATATTAATAATGTGTGTCGTGACTAATATAATATAAAGAATCAGTCTTGTGGCTGGTTCTTTTCTTGTTCAAAAAAGGCTTTAATTACCCGAAGAAAATACCAGATGATAGAAAAACATTATTTGCTTGAAGAGGCTGACCCAATACTCTTTTTTGGTGCAAGCAATATCAATTTGAAAATCCTGCGTGCCCTGTTTCCAAAGCTCCGCATCGTTGGCCGCGACAATGTGATCAAAGTCATGGGGAGCGAGGAGGATATGGTGCTGTTTGAAGAGATTTTTGAAAAGCTCGAAAAGCATTGTGCGAAATATAATTCGCTGGTCGAAGAAGATATCCTCGCTATTGTCAAGAATCGCAGACTACGTGATGAGGGCAGCAACGATGTTATTGTGTATAGCACAACAGGGAAACCCATTGCGCCCCGTTCGGAAAATCAGCGCAGACTGGTCGCTGCTTGTGCAGACAATGATATGCTCTTTGCAGTAGGCCCTGCTGGTTCGGGCAAAACCTACGTCGCGATAGCATTGGCAGTAAAAGCGTTGAAAAATAAGGAAATCAAAAAGATCATACTCTGCCGACCAGCCGTAGAAGCCGGCGAGAAGTTGGGCTTCCTACCTGGGGATATGAAGGAGAAGATAGACCCTTATCTCCAGCCCCTGTATGATGCTTTGGAGGAGATGATTCCGCCTGCCAAATTGCAGGAATATATGCAGACCAACGTCATACAGATAGCACCCTTGGCGTTCATGCGTGGTCGCACCCTCAACGATGCTGTGGTCATCCTGGACGAGGCGCAAAACACGACTACGGCGCAGATCAAAATGTTCCTCACTCGCATGGGATGGAATACTAAGATGATTATCACAGGCGACACCACGCAGATCGACTTGCCTCAGTCTACACGTAGCGGCCTTATCGAAGCGATGAATATCCTGCAGGGCATTCCCGGTATAGCTTTCATCGAGATGAACAAGGGAGATATTGTTCGCCACAGATTGGTCACTCGCATTGTCGAGGCTTACGAAAGGGGTGGAAAGCAGTAGGCTTTTCGCCGCACATCTAATATACTTTCTCTCCGCTTAACTATTTGAAGCGTGAGGGGAAGTTTTTTCAAATCAACTCGTAGTATTTAAGATTTCCAGTATATGAAAGTCGGTATCATAGGTGCAGGCGCAGCAGGTTTCTTTATGGCGATTCAGGTCAAGACCAGATGTCCCATGGCGGAGGTGACTATCTATGAAAAGTCATCGTCGGTCCTGGCAAAGGTACGTGTGTCGGGCGGCGGACGGTGCAATTTGACCAACTCATTTGCTCAAGTCGTAGACCTGTCGCATGTCTATCCGCGCGGCCACCGTCAGATGAAGCGTTGGCTCTGCGAATTCAGCCACACCGACGCTTTTGATTGGTTTGAATCGCACGGCGTCGCCTTGGTTACGCAAGAGGATCAGTGCGTATTTCCCAAGGTGCAGGACTCTGCCGCAGTGATCAATTGTCTGACAGAACACGCCCGTCGTCTGGGCGTCAAGGTCTGCTTGAAACATGCCGTCGAGCGTGTGATAAAGGCTGAGACAGGCCAATTGGAAATCCATTTCCAGAACCAACAGCCAGCAGTGGTTTGTGATAAAGTCGCCGTTACAATCGGTGGCACACCTAAGTCGGAGGCACACGACTGGCTCTCATCACTCGGACATCGGATGGAGTCACCCAGTCCTTCGCTCTACACCTTTGCTATCAAGGATGCAGCGCTCAATGCGCTGATGGGTATCGTAGTAGACCATGTGCAAGTGGGCATCGCTGGCACCAAGTTTCGTGCAGAAGGCACCTTGTTGATTACCCATTGGGGCGTCAGTGGACCAGCCGTATTGCGCTTGTCCTCATACGCCGCTCGCCACCTTTCGGACCAAGGCTTTCGTGCCCCACTCGTCGTGTCGTGGGTGGGCGGTCAGACTACCGAGGAAGTGGTGCAGACATTGCAAATGCTATCCGTCGAACATGCCCGAAAGCAGTTGGGCAGTGTGCGCCCCTATGGTTTGCAGGCGCGATTGTGGCAATATCTCTTGCAACGTGCCGAATTGCCCGAAACACGCACTTGGGCAGAACTGGGTAAAAAGGCATTGAATAAACTCGCCACCATCTTGACCGCCGATGTTTATCCCATCGAAGGCAAAGGCACATGGAAGGAAGAATTTGTGACCTGCGGTGGCGTGAGTCTGAAGAGTGTTTCCACGAAAACGCTGGAAAGCAAACATTGCCCAGGACTTTACTTTGCTGGCGAAGTGCTCGACGTCGATGCCGTCACGGGTGGTTTCAATCTGCAAGCCGCCTGGACTATGGCATACGTGGCAGCCAAAGGAATTTGTCAGGTGGCGGAATGATTTTTTTACTCCTATTAGATGCCATAATAAGCCTTACTTAATGGCCCCAAAATCGCGTAAAATTCATCGCAAAATATTTGTACGAAAATATCGCCGTGGTGAGCGATTAAGAAATGCATAATTATGCAGTTGTTTATGCAATATTCTTAGGATTTGAGGCGTTTGTTGCATAACTATGCGTTTTCTGCATAAAAATAGGCTTGTTCAAGAAAATTCCACCCTTATCCTTGAAGCATTTTCCCTTATTATAGATGAAACTTCCCTTATTGTAGTTTGAAAAAGGTCTAATGTAATTTTATTTTCCCCTAATGTAATTGCTATGTTGCTAAAGAAAAGTGATTTTTGCCGTTCTAGATTACGATTTTGAAATGTCAAAATTTTTCGCACTTTTAGAGGCAAAAAAGGACTCCCAAGTGTGATCATCTTGTTGTCAAATTAAGTAGAGAAAAGACAAAGTATTTAGCTCCTGAAAGTGTCCTTCTGTAGTGAGAGATTGACTTACAATAATTAATAAGCGCCATAATTTCGCAATGAAACTATGGCGCTTGAAATGTATTTATGGGCCTGTGCCCTTTGTTTCGATTAGAGCGAGTTCAGATATTCGCACACGTTCTTTTCAATACGGCTGTGCAGGTCTTCACCTTCTTCACGTTTGAAAGTTTCGCCTGTGATGTGCTCGTACAGTTCGATGTAGCGAGCCGAGATGCCTTCTACGATTTCGTCGGTCATTTCGGGCACTTGTTGTCCTTCCTTGCCTTGGAAACCGTTCTCCATCAACCATTCGCGTACGAACTCTTTTGACAACTGTCTTTGAGGTTCGCCAGCGTTGAAGCGCTCTTCGTAGCCTTCGCTGTAGAAGTAGCGGCTTGAGTCGGGCGTATGGATTTCGTCCATCAGGTAGATTTCGCCGTTGTGCTTACCAAATTCATACTTAGTGTCTACCAAAATCAATCCGCGCTCAGCTGCAATCTCTGTACCGCGTTGGAAGAGTGCCAGGGTGTACTTTTCGAGCAACGCATATTCTTCGGGTGTAGCGAGACCCTGTGCCAGGATTTCTTCCTTAGAGATATCAGCATCGTGTTCGCCGATTTCAGCCTTCGTCGTAGGTGTGATGATTGGTGTGGGGAACTTCTGATTCTCCTTCATGCCTTCGGGCAATTGCACACCGCAGATTTCGCGCACGCCGCTCTTGTATGCACGCCATGCAGAACCGCATAGATAGCCGCGCACAATCATTTCGATAGCAAAACCTTCGCAACGCAAGCCCACAGTGACCATTGGGTCGGGTGTAGCCGTCTTCCAGTTGGGGCAGATGTCTGCTGTTGCATCGAGGAACTTAGCTGCAATTTGATTGAGCATTTGACCCTTGAAAGGAATGCCTTTGGGCAATACAACGTCGAAAGCAGAAATGCGGTCAGAAGCTACCATCACGAGACGGTCGCCTACGCTATAGACATCGCGCACCTTGCCGTGATAGACTTGGGTTTGACCAGGAAAATTGAAATCGGTCTTTGTTAAAGCACTCATAAGTTTATATTTTCTTGTTGTTAATATATTTTCGTTTGCAAATTTACCTTTTTTTTGAGATATAGCATCAATTTTGCACTATCACTTTGCCTGGAGCGTCTGAGTGATGCCCTGCTCGCGGTGACAAATGCGCACTTCGATGCCAAACTTTTGGTGAATGAACTCGGCCAGGTGTTGGGCAGAGTAGACGCTGCGGTGCTGGCCGCCGGTGCAACCAAAGGAGAACATCAAGTTGGTGAATCCGCGTTGTATGTATCGCGCGACATGCGCTTCGGCCAGGGGATAAATGTGTTCAAGGAATGTGAGAATTTCTCCGTCGTCCTCGAGAAAATCTATGACGGGTTGGTCCAATCCAGTCAACTTCTTGTAGCGTTCATATCTGCCAGGATTGTGCGTACTGCGACAGTCGAAGACATAGCCTCCACCGTTGCCGCTCTCGTCGGTAGGGATGCCTTTCTTGTAACTAAAACTAAATACGCGTACGACCAGGGGACCCTGTCCGTCGTAGGCGGATTTTGACATTTGACCGTTATCTTTTTCCTTTGTCATAAATTGTGGGAGATTTACTAATTTGTATAATGTTTGTTCTAGGTGAGGGTAGGGAGCGCAGACTTTGGCGTCGAGAGATTGGCGGAGGTTGGCAATAGCATGCGGAATGCTGTCGAGGAAATATTGCTTGCGCTCGAAATAGCCGCGCAGACCGTATGCACCCAGTACCTGGAGTGTGCGGAAGAGGACGAACAGACTTAACTTCTCGATAAAGGCTTTTTTGTCGACATCGACCAGCGATGATAACTCGTCCAGATATTCTTCGATCATCTCGGCACGCAGTTCAGCAGAATATTTAGCTGAAGCTTGCCACAAGAAGGAAGCTATGTCGTATTGTAGAGGACCGCACTTGCCGCCCTGAAAGTCGATGAAATAGGGTTCACCCTCGCTACTGAGCATCACATTGCGTGCTTGATAATCCCTGTAGAGGAATGTGGAATAAGGCGTTTCGACTTTGGTTAAGTCTGCCGCCATTTGCTCCATGTCTCGCTGCAGTTTTACTTCGTCAAATGCCACGTCTGTGGTGCGAAGGAAACAATATTTGAAGTAATTGAGATCGAACATTGCAGCCTCTGTCGTGAAATGTGTAGGAGACAGCAGGCGGTCAAAGTCTAATCCCTGTGCGCCGATGACCTGGAGGCGTGCCAACTGGCGTAGACTCTTTGCAATCATGGCGCGGTCTTCTGCATTGTAACCTTCGGCTGATTCGCGTCCTCGCTTTAATGCATCGTAGAGGGAAACGGTGCCGAGGTCCGTCTGAAGATAGCAACTATAATCTTCGGCGCAGGCTAAAATCTGAGGAACGGGTAGGCCCTTGTCATAAAAATGCTGGCATAGATATACGAAACAGCGATTCTCCGTCACGTCTGTACCGATGACGCCGATGACGCTTGCTCCCTGTTCGTCCTCGAGTCGGAAATATTGTCTGTTGCTTCCCGCCTTTGCCAAAGAGGAAGATTTATGCGGCGCCTTGCCAAAATGAGTTTTGTAGAGAGTGTGGAGCATGTGGAGCAATGATTGTGTGTGAATGATGTGAGATGTGCTGAACGATGTGAATCCTTATTTGCGCTTAGCCAGATTCATTTGATAGGTAGCGACGAGCGCTGCCGTCTCGGTGCGGAGTCTGCTCTCGCCAAGGCTGATGGATTGAAAACCAGCCTGCTCTGCCATCGCCACCTCTTCGGCAGAGAAATCGCCCTCGGGACCTATGAGCACAGTGGCGTCGCCCTCGGCTTCCAGAATGTCATAAAGGAAAGGCAGAGACCCACTTTCCGACAAACAATGTGCGATATATTTTTTCCCCTCCCAAGGCTTGGAAATAAATTGTTTGAAGTTGACTAATTCTTCCACTACAGGCTTGTGTGCTTTGTGGCTTTGCTTCATTGCTGAGACTACGATCTTTTCGATTCTTTCTGTCTTGATAACTTTCCGCTCAGAGTTCTTGCACAGGACAAAGGATAGTCTGTCCCATCCGATTTCTGTAGCTTTTTCAGCCAGCCACTCCATGCGGTCCATGTTCTTGGTTGGCGCTACAGCCAAATGGATATTGCCGTGCCAGGAACGTGGTGCAGGATAGGAACGCTCGATATTGAGCGTGCAGGCTTTAGAGGTGGTGAAGGCAATGCTGCATTCATAGAAATTGCCCACACCATCTGTCACCAAGACCTTGTCGCCCTCTTTCATTCTCAATACGCGAACGGCGTGGGTGGCTTCCTCTTGTGGCAAACTGGGATTAGTGGCGATTTCAGGTGCATAAAAAAGATGGACTTCCTTCATATTATATTAATGTAGCAAAGTGTTTTTGTGATTAATTGGGATTGATTTCATCGTCTCCGTTGTTGGTGTCGCGATATCTGATTTCGTCTCTGATGATTGAGGCGAGTTCGTAATTTTCTTCCTCTACCGCAGACTTTAAAGCTTCCTGTAGTAGGTCAGAAGTCATCTCGGAAATGGGAACGGAAACTCTGCCCTCGGCTTGATGTCTGAGGATATGCTGATTAAAATCTTCTTCGGAAATAATGATGGGGACCTGCTGATTGATAGCAGCAGCTACGCCGTCAGCAATATTTGTTGTGATGTGTTTTTCCTCACGCTCAGATTTGAAGTAAAGTATTGAAGACACAGCTCCCTTTGGTGAAAAATGTATTTTCACATAGTCCAGATAAATGTCAAAATGGTGCGCCAATCTCAGAGTAAGCGTGATCGTTGAAAAATCATGCTCGTACATGGCACGCCCTATGATTTTGCTTTCTCTAGCAGAGATAAGCAGTGGGGCAAGCCGGCCAGTTTCTTCTTCGCGAAACATAATCATGTGAACGTTTTGCAGCGATACACCCTGGGTTAAACCAATTGGCTGCAGTCTATGAGATTTTTCTTCCAATGCTTTGCGGTTTTTAATCTTCGCAAAGTTACATATTTTTTGTGGCTAATCAAATCTTTACACTGATTACTTTTTTACCGATAACTTCAATCCTAAATGTAAATTATCTTGAATATTTTATAATAAGGACAAAAAGAAACAAAAAACTTCAATTTAAATTTGAGTTTTCTGTTGATTTTCTTGTAAATTTGCGTCATGGAAAAATTTCAAGTGCACATATTAGGGTGTGGTAGTGCTTTGCCAACACGCCATCACCTACCTTCCTCGCAAGTAGTCAGCCTGAGGGGAAAATTGTTTATGGTGGATTGTGGAGAAGGTACGCAGTTGCAATGCCGAAAGAGTCATTTGAAGTTTGCCAATCTCAATCATATCTTTTTGTCTCATCTGCACGGTGATCATTGTTTCGGGTTGGTTGGTTTGATATCGACCTTTGGCCTACAAGGCAGAACCTCCGATCTGCACGTTTATGGTCCTGTGGGATTGAAAGCAGCTATGCAACCACAACTCGACTTCTTCTGCCAAGGCATTCCCTATACAGTCGTGATGCACGAAGTGTCGACGAAACAAAGTGAGGTTGTCTTTGCAGACCGCTCTGTCTCGGTCACTACAATTCCGTTGAAGCACAGAGTGCCTTGCTGCGGTTATTTGTTTCGCGAGGCGCAATCTCTGCCACATATCAAGCGCGATATGATAGACTACTTGAAAATACCGCATTATGCTATAAATAATATTAAGGAAGGCGAGGGTTGGACCACTGAAGACGGAAAGTTCTTCCCACATGAACGACTTGTGACACCTGCTGAACCAGCGCGTGCCTATGCCTATCTTTCCGATACTATTTATTTGCCTGAAAATGCAAAGTTGGTAAAGGGCGTTGATTTATTATTTCATGAGTCTACGTTTCTGGATAAGGATAAAACCCGTGCCAAAGACACCTTTCACTCCACAGCGAGAGAAGCAGCAGAGTTTGCAAAACAAGCTGATGCAAAGAGTTTGATGTTGGGACACTACTCCTCGAGATATGACGACGATCAATTGTTTTTGGACGAGGCTAAATCTGTTTTTGATAATACTATTTTGGCTAATGAAGGATTGGTAGTTGATCTTTGATGGTACTCAAGATATTCTGACATAACAATCAATTACCTAACTTGCTATTTTAATAAATGACTATTTAATATACAAAAGAATATAATAATGAATGAGAAAATTGTTTATTTCAATCAAGATATTGTAGTAATAAACGATGTGAAGAACCAGATGCTTGAGAATTATTCTTTGGCAGACTATATGATGCTACTATTTGTGCAGAGTGGAGAACTACAATTGAGGTTGGAGGGAAATTCTTATCATGTGGTCGCTAAACATTTATTAATATGTTTACCTCAGCAACGGCTATTCGAATGTCAATGCAGTGATGATTTCAAAGGCGTAGCCTTGTATATACGTCATGAAATAATCAATCATACTTTGCCCAATAAGGTAAAGGTGATCAATGATTTCTTTCATCTTTATAGCTCACCTATAATACCCATTACGGAATTAGCCGCTACCACTTTGATGAAATATGTCGATATCCTTGATGCTACAGCTACCCAGCCAGATAAGGGGTATTATAAGGAAATTACTAATGCACTTTTTACTGCGATACTCTATGAATGTCTGAGTTTGATAGAACGTGAATCAAGGAGTGATGATTGTCGATATGTAAGACAAGGAGAAAGGTTGTTTAAGGAGTTTATGAAAATATTAGCTACAGATGAAGTAAAGTCACGTTCTGTTTCCGCATATGCCCAAAGACTTTTTATTACGCCGAAGTATCTTAGTTCTGTAAGTAAGCAACTGACAGGTAAGACTGCCTCTGTATGGATTAATCAAGCTATAGTAAAAGAAGCAAAGCACCTATTGAAATATACTGATAAGAGCATCAAGGAAATTGCTATGCAGATGGATTTTCCTAATGTGTCTTTCTTTGGTAAGTATTTCAAGACTCATGTAGGAATTTCTCCAATGGAATATCGCAAAGGGAAGGGAAATTAAGGCAACTTTTAATATAATCTAAAAGGCATCGACAGTCCTCTGCCGATGCCTTTATTTTTATTCTAAAGGATTTTGATATCCTGTTTTTATTCAAAATTACACTTCTGCGTTTTCATAGAGGAAACGCTTGATACTGCGCTTTGGAGTTTTTTCGAACTCCTCTTGGTAGAGTTTGAAACCAGCGATTTGTTCGTAGTTGTTGATCATCTGGTTGAGGTCCTTGCGATTTTGTTCCATTTGTGCATGAAGCGCATTTTCGTCGAGACCATCCTTTTTTGCTTCGTCATAGTCAGGATAAATCAAAGCATAAAGTCTTTCATTCTTTTGGATGACGATGCTTTCTGTTACATAAGGCAACGTGTTGAGTTTGTCTTCGATTTCTTCAGGATAGATGTTCTGACCATTAGAACCAAGCAACATATTCTTGCAACGACCACGGATGAAGAGGAATCCGTCCTTGTCGATTACACCAAGGTCTCCTGTATGATACCAACCATCCTTATCAAGAGCTTCTGCTGTCGCTTCAGGATTTTTGTAGTAACCTAACATCACGTTTGCACCGCGAACTAAAATTTGTCCTACTACATTTTCGGGATCTGGACTATCAATCTTTACTTCCATACGAGGTACTGCTTGGCCGCAAGAAGTAGGTTTTGCGATTTTCCAGTCTGCGTATGTAATGATTGGCGCACATTCTGTCGCACCATAACCTACAGTGATAGGGAAACCGATCTTGTGGAGGAATTGTTCGATTTCGCTATTGAATGCAGCTCCACCTACTACGACTTCATAGAAACGTCCACCGAATGCTTCAACCAATTGTGTGCGAACTTTGTCAAGGATCTTTTGATTGATGACAGGGAGTTTGAGCAGAAGCTTCATGCTTGGCGTTTGCAGCTTAGGCAATACGCTCTTTCTGATAATCTTTTCGATGATCAAAGGTACTGATACGACAATATGAGGCTTGATGTCTGCGAATGCTTTGAAGATAAGTTTTGGCGAAGGCACGCGAGTTAAGAAATAGATGTGCATGCCGTGCATGAATTCGAAGATAAATTCGAACGACATACCGTATGTATGTGCCAATGGGAGCATTGAGATGACAGAATTACCCGCTTTGAGGTTCACACCAATAGCTTCGCGTGCAAATTCCAAGTTAGACCAAACAGCACGGTAGGGTACCATCACACCCTTAGAATTGCTTGTCGTACCAGATGTATAGTTGATGATTGCCAACTCTTCTGGTCCGGGGTGGTTGGGGTAAACTACGTGTTCGGGTCTGAAGTATTTTGGATATTTCTTGCCAAAGAATTCATTGAGGCGTTCGCGTGCTTCAGTCAATTTCTCAGTGCGGCTCACCAACAACGAATAGTCGGGGATATTCACGATTCCTTCGAGGTTTGGCATTTCATCTGCTGAAAGGCCTGGCCATACTTGGTCACCTACGAAGAGCAACTTTGCATCAGAGTGGTTGACAATATTGTGCACTTGCTCGGGTTTGAATTCGTGCAAGATAGGTACTACGACTGCACCGTATGACAAAGTAGCCAAAAATGCTACTGCCCAGTTAGCACTATTACGACCGCAAAGCGCAATCTTATCTCCCTTTACAACACCAGCATTTTCAAACAAAATGTGCAACTTCTCAATTTTGCGAGCTACGTCCTTGTATTGGAAAGTGCTACCTTCATAATCAGTCAGAGAGTCTAAATCCCAATACTTTTTGATTGTTTCTTCGATATAGGAAACAAAGTCCTTATACTGTTCCATGTTATAATATAAATAATAAGGTATTAATGCTTTATTTCTAGACTTTGGCACAAAAGTACTAATTTTGTGCAATATGACGAAAATTATAGAGAAAAATATTCAATAAAAAGCACATATTTTGTATTTTTGCGCAAAATACCCTTGTAATTATGAAAAAAAAGAAAGCTATATTATTTTTTTTAGGATTTACTCTGTTCATTTTGTTGGCAGGCGCTGGCTGGTTATATAATACGTGCGGCACAGCTTTGTGTGATGATGAAGGGTCTGTGGTATTGTATGTAGATAGTGATGATAATATAGACTCTGTGTACCATAAGTTGAGTGTGACAAGTGCCAATGCTAAAATTAACAAGTTTAAGAAAGTAGCCAAGTGGGCAGATTATGGTGATGCAGTTAAGGTTGGTCGTTATGAAGTTGGCAAAAAAATGTCAACCTGGCAGGTTGTAAGAAATTTGCGCAATGGTATTCAATCGCCTGTGATGTTGACTATTCCAGAAGTTTGGACATTAGAAAGTCTCGCTGCAAAGATTTCAAGAAAACTTATGGCAGATTCTGCAGAACTGATTCAAGTCTTCACAGACTCTGCTATGTGTGCAAAGTATGGTGTCAAGTCTGAAACAATGGTTTGTCTCTTCATTCCCAATACTTATGAAATCTATTGGAATGTCGCGCCCGAGAAATTGCTTGAACGCATGTATCGTGAGTATCAAAACTATTGGAATGATGAGAGGGTGGCTAAAGCTAAGGCTAAGGGGCTTACACCTCATGAAGCAATAACGTTGGCTTCGATCGTATACAAAGAAACGATGAAGTCTGAAGAGAACCCAATAGTAGCGGGTCTATATTTGAATAGATTAAAAAAAGGAATGAAGCTGCAAGCTTGTCCTACGGTAAAGTTTGCGCTAAGGGAATTTGGATTACGTCGTATACTCAATAGTCATTTGCAGGTAGAAAGTCCATATAATACTTATAAGTATGAAGGGTTGCCTCCTGGCCCAATATGTATTCCTTCGCTTGATTGTATAGAGGCTGTACTCAATGCGAAAAATCACGACTATCTGTATATGTGTGCAAAGGAGGATTTTTCGGGTACACATAATTTCGCATCAACTGGTGCTGAGCATGAAGCAAATGCACGTAAATATCAGCGTGCCCTCAATGAGCGAGGCATTAAGAAGTAGCCGCTGCTTGTGGTAAACTTCTAACGCTATTTTTTATAGAATAATCTTGAAATAAGTGGTCAATATTAATATATGGTAGTACAGAGACAGGCGAGCAGCCATGATGCCTCACACGACGAAGTCTATGCTTCGTTCCACAATGCTGTGGAAAGTGGTGGCGCCCTGGTATCGATTGTGGTACCAGCCTATAATGCTGCAGCTTATTTAAGGGAAACCATTGAGTCTATCGTACTAGATGCCTATCCATATCGTGAGATTATTGTTGTCAACGATGGATCGACAGACGAGACTCCTGCTATTGCTCAGGAATTGGCTACTAAATATCCAGAAATACAAGTCTTGCATCAGCAAAATGCTGGTGTGTGTCGTGCTCGCAACTTTGGCATATCCGTGGCTCGTGGCAAGTATATTCTTCCTATTGATGCCGACGATATATTGCTGCCAGGTTTTATCAAATGGGCCGTTGATGTGATGGAAAGCGCTGCAGAGGTAAAATGTTGTATTCCCAAGGCCGTCTTTTGTGGAGAACGTGATGGTGAATGGCATCTTCATCCTTATTCAAAAGAACTTCTTGCAAGAAAGAATATGATACCGGCATCTGCGCTTTATCGTAGAAGTGACTGGGAAGCGGTTGATGGTTATTTTGAGGGTATTCAAGCGAGAGAGGATTGGGAATTTTGGATTTCGCTGCTCAAAAATGGAGGAGAAGTCGTCACAAGTCCTGAGGTCTACCTGAAATATCGCATACATGCAGCCTCCAAGCGTATAGCAGACCGAGAGTTGAAACATAAAGTGATTGATACTCTCAATGAGCGGCATCCTGAGTTTTTTCAGAAGGTTCTCGGCGGTCCGTTGCGTTATCAACGCTCTTGGTCACGACTGATTAATCGTTTGCACAATTTGATTCGCTACCAGCATCTCACCACTAATGTGACCTATGCTGATTGTAGTGATTTCTTTAGGGCAATGCCTGCGATCTTTAGGACAAATCGTGGAGAAATTATCTACAATCGCCGCAACCAATTGCGACGAATGTCTTTTAGTGGTCACACCTTTGTAGTCAAAGCCTACCATCGCCCACATCTTATCAATCAAATCGTTTATGGATTGTTTCGCCCTACTAAGGCAAAACGGGCGTATGATTATGCAATCATGCTGAGACAGAAGGGTATTGGCTCTCCCGAACCGGTGGCTTATTATACAGAACGATTGTTTGGACTATTTCTTACAAAGAGTTACTTCATCAGCATTAACTCTGCCCTGCCGTTTACTTACAACGATATTATTGCTGAAAAGTTTGATATTACTGAGGAACGTGAATACCTTACGGCGATTGCTGAAACCACAGCATGTCTGCATGAAGCGGGTATGGTGCATCAGGATTATAGCCGAGGCAACATCTTGTTGGGCAGAGGCGCGGATGGTCAGGCCCAGGTCGAACTAATCGACCTCAATCGCATCCGTTTTCACACGGTAGGCATCCATGAAGGTTGTAAAAACTTTGCCGAACGTTTGCCTGCCAATGATCGGCAACGCCGCATTATGGCGGAGGTTTATGCCAAGATTCGCCATTTTGATGCAGGCGAGTGTTTTCGCTTAATGGAGAGATATAACAAGGAAACCCAATAGTGCTGCTTGATACCCTAATATTATATAGTTCGGCGTAATAGTTGGGTTGGCGTATTAAATATAATAAGTGGAAGTTCGTTTGAAAAAAGAACTTCCACTTATTTTGTATCTGTATACCTTGATTTACATCTTCAATTGCTTCAGGGTGTGGTCACCCATTATTCGACTTCTGTCTACTTCCCCACTTATACCAGGTATGCGTCCACTTGCTGTGTATTGCCACATAATGTAATTTTGATTGTCCTTCAATATAGGGCGCTCTTTTTGATATTTAGCCATCATCCAATGATACCCCTTGAATGTGCCAACCAAGTGTTGGTTGTAAAAGTTTTGATAAGTGTAAAGCAAAGGTTTTCTGCCATAAAATTCCTCTACTTTTGCAACGAAAGTCTTTAGGTCTTGCAGAAATTTTGTATGAGAGACGTTGCCGCGTACTTCAATATCAATCATGGGCACTAAATCCTGCTTATTCTTGACGACGTTCCTTGTGAGGTTTTTGAATTGTTTCTCCCAACTGATGTTTGGGCTATAGAAGTGGTAGCTCCCTACGCTCAACCCTGCCTTCTTTGCCTCTTCAAGGTTGCGAAGGTAAGTTCTGTCTAATAGTGATTCTCCTTCAGTCGCTTTCAGGTAGACGTATGATATCTGTGAACTTTCTGCCACTTTCTTCCAGTCAATGTTGCCTTGGTAGCGAGATACGTCAATGCCCTCTTTGTATTGATCATTGATATACGAGACTTGGTCATTTAGGGCGTAAACACAAGGGAATACCTTTTCTGCACTCGCTTGAACAGGCATCATGTCAGGCTCAATATTCTTAGCGGGCTTGATAGGTTTACCTTTTTGCTTATGATCGTTGTCCTCTGCACTTATTGTGGTAAGCGAGAGGTTGAATGTGAGAAGTAGAAGGAAGATACGGAGAATTCTATGCATGTTTTCAAATGGCAATTTGGTTGCAAAGATACAATTTTTTATTAGAAAATCTGTGCATCAGATTGTTAAAAATGTAGGTGGTGGTCATAAACGTGTAAATATATAAGATTAGAGTGTGCCTATATCCACTGAGGTGTATATGGTTTGTGTAGTTTTTTGGGGTGGGCAAAATGATTTTTGGTGTTGTAGAAAAAAAGTCTAATGTTTTTCGAAAAAGGTTAGACCTTTTTAAAATTTATCGGCGACTTTTTTTAACAAGGTCTTGAGTTTTTCTATTGCTATATTAACGTCCTGTAATAATATTCTCATGTATTTATTTTTTCTTACCTTCATGTCATGAAAGATACTTCTACTCAATTAAGTTTTGCCGACATTATCAATGCTAAATTAACTCCTTATAGACAGACTTTGCTAAAAAAAGACTACTTATAAGAGAGTGAATCTATAAAGATAGAACTTTTGCAGAGGTTTCTCTCATTATTTTCAAAAATAGCCTCCTGTGAAATGAATCACAAGAGGCTGTATGAAAGTGGATTAAATAATCTTAGTTAGAACTTTTCTTCTGGATAAAGTTCGGTCCACCATTCAGGCTGATCCTTCAACCAATGTGCGAACCAAGCGAAGATAGCATTTTGCCAAGCCAGACGTTTGTTGTGGTTGGTGATGACGTGGTTCTCGCCATCGATTTGGATGTAGCTGACAGGTTTGCCCAAGATGCGCAGAGCGGTGAAGAGTTGCTGGCTTTCGTTGGTCGGTACGTTGGTATCGACGGTGCCGTGCAGCAAGAGTATGGGGGTGTTGATCTTGTCAGCATTGAATAGTGGAGATTGCTTGACGTAGAGGTCTGGATTGTTCCATGGGTATGAACCATATTGGGCTATTTCGCCATAAGTATAACCCCAATATCCGCCACCCCAATAAGAGGCGATATTTGAAATACCTGCATGAGAAATTGCTGCAGCGAAGATGTCGGTGCGTGTCTGGAGATATTGAGTCATAAAGCCACCGTATGAAGCGCCCATACATCCGACTTTCTTGGGATTGACAAAGGTATGCTCCTTCAAGAATTGCTTGGTGCCTTCGATGATGTCGTCGCCCGATTCCTTGCCCCAGGTATTGACGTGGCGTGCAGCAAATTCCTGTCCATAACCGATGGCGCCACTTGGCTCGCATACGTAAACGACATAACCTTGACCAGCGAGCACTTGTAGTGGGTATTGGAATTCCAGTGCCTTAGTCGTGGGCGTACAGCCACCATAATAGTAGACGATGAGCGGGTATTTCTGGTTGGCATCAAAGTTTGGTGGCAGGAAGTAGAAGCCGTTTATGCTGTCGCCACGACTTGACAGGAATTTCCAGTCATGGCAAGAACCGATGGCTACATTGCGGTACATTTCGTCAAAGTCAGTTTCGCCAATGCGCTTGCATTTCGGCTGTGTGCTATTCAGCGTAGCCATAAACATCTCGCGTGCTCTCTCGCCCGTCTGACCGAAGAAGACGGCAGTGGGTTGCTTTTGATTCAAGGCAATGGAGTAGCCCTGCAGACAAGATACTGGCAGGTCAAATTTTTCGCATTTCAAACTCGAGGGGTTGAGGCGGAACAAACTCTTGTCGCAACCATCAGTCGCCATAAAATAGACTTGACCATCTGTAGCAGACCATTCGACGCGATCGACTGATGGCGCAAAGTTGGGGAGTAGGGGAGTGGTCTCTTGTTTTGCAATATCATAGAGGTAGAGACGATAGTCGAAAGCGTTAGGCGTTTGTCCCTCCTTTACCTCACGTCCAATACCATCGAAAGCGTTAGGTGAAGCTGTGATAAGCAGAGATTTTGCGTCGGGTGAGAACTTGGCACCAGCCAGATAGGCAGTGTCGTTGATTAGCGTATCCACGTGACCATCAGCAATGCTCATGCGCACAATGCTTGAGGTCTGGAAAGGACTGCGTTCGGGTTTCATCTCACCATAGTTGAGCAACAGTGAACGACCATCGCGCGAAATGTCGGCAAGCGAGACAGAGGCGTTGCCATAAGTGAGGCGTCGTGCAATACCTGACTTGAAGTCGTACATCCAGAGCGCAGAGCGATTTCGCCAACCTGGCATTCTGTCGTCGGGGTCTTGCAATAACTTCAAGCTGTTAGTCTCCTTCTTGCCTTCCTCGGACTTACTATATATAATATAGTCTTCTGTAGGCGAAAGGGTGAAACTTTCGGTGGGTAAATCCTCTGCCAAAATGCCTTCTTCGTTGGTTTTGGGATTGTAAGTGACCAATTGGATGCCACCAGTGGCGGTGCGTGTGTAGTAAAGTAAATCGCGAGTGGGCAACCAGTTGTAGTTGACGTACGAATTATGACGCAGAATGGTGCGTCCGCTCTTCGCTTCAGTCAACACAGTGCGGTAGTTGGCCTTGCCATCCCTTTGTGTGTCGTAATAACTGGTAACGATGTAGGTGCCCGAGGGAGAAATGCGTGTGCGGTAGATATGGTCTCCACAAATCATTTCGGCCATGGTGTAAGGTCTCTTCTCCGTAGAATTTACCTTGACGGCAGAGGCTAAATCTCCAATTAGGGAGATCTTTAATGAATCCTTGTTTTCCGCCTTGGTAAGTGCCAGTATTGCGACTTCTACTCTGCCAGGGGTGAGCTGAATGTTGTTGCCATTTTGCTCTTTCTCGTCGACGTAGAGTTTGTAGTTCTTCAGTTGTTCAACCTTTAGTTGAACTTTTGCAAAACGATCCGTCTCAAGTGTGAAACGCAAATTGACCAAGCCCAAAGCTGTACTATCAAATGAAGCAGGCAGAATAGTTTCGCCGTACTTCAACGTGGATGTGCCCTGTTGCTTAATCCATTTGGTGTTTGACTTCAGAAACTCCTGCACATTGAAGGTTTCGCCCTTAGCATTCTTTGCGCTTGTGCTGTAAGGCATTTGTAAAATTTCTGGACCGCGCATTTTGACTTGCTCAATGCGAATGGTGTCGGCAATAGCAGTCGCTGAGCACAGAAATAGCGTAGATAATGTAAATATGCATTTAATGAAATTCATGATAGGAATGATGTTATTAGGGAGAGATATTAGATGCTTTCTTTGGTGGTGGCTGCTTCCTCTTGTTCGCGAATTATCTTGAGGGCGGCGAAGTCTTTCTTGCGCAACTCGAAACTATTGGTCAGGTATTTGTCGCGTACCACTTGGTTGCTGGCCAATTCCTCGGGTGTGCCTTGGAATAGGATTTTTCCCTCGAACAGCAGATAAGCTCGGTCGGTGATACACAAGGTTTCCTCAACATTGTGGTCGGTGATCAGAATGCCAATGTTGAGATCCTTGAGTTCCCAAACGATAAACTGGATGTCTTCCACCGCAATAGGGTCAACACCAGCGAAGGGTTCGTCGAGCATAATAAACTTAGGGTCGATGGCCAAGCAGCGGGCGATCTCTGTGCGGCGTCTTTCACCTCCAGACAATTGGTCGCCATAGTTTCTACGTACCTTCTGTAGTCGAAATTTCTTGATGAGTTCCTCCAGCTTATCTTCGCGATAACTTTTGCTTTCGCCAGTCATCTCGAGCACCGCAGCGATGTTGTCTTCTACCGTCATCTTGCGAAATACAGATGCTTCTTGGGCAAGATAGCCGATACCAGCTTTTGCGCGCTTGTAGACAGGATAGTTTGTGATTTCTTCGTTGCCCAGATAGATACGTCCTGCATTGGGGACGACAAGGCCAGTGGTCATATAAAAAGAAGTCGTTTTGCCGGCACCATTAGGTCCTAACAAACCGACAATTTCCCCTTGTTTGACATTGAAAGAAACGTCGTTGACAACGGTGCGCTTACCATATTTTTTGAAAAGTCCCTCGGTGCGGAGTTCTAAGGTGTCGCTAAATGCCGCAACGTTCATTTCTGGGACTTCGAGTGTCGTATTTGTTTCTGTCATTATTGATTTGCTTTTTGTGGCAGCAAAGTTAAGATTTTTTTCTTATAGCGCAATGTTTTGATTGGACTATACCATGTTTTGGATAGATGTGCTGAGCTGGCTTCTCACCGAGTTAGAGGAGGATGCTTTCCATATCCTTTCTCTTTTTTTCGGGAATGTCTTTTGTTGATGGATACCCTATGGGGATAAGTGCAACGGCCTCGAGGTGCTCAGGCGCTGGGAAATTTTCTTCGAGTAAAGTGGGGTTGTAATTACATACCCAGCAGGTGCCCAAACCTTTCTCGGCGGCAGCCAGGCATAAGTGCTCGATGGCAATAGCTACGTCTATATCGCCATGGGGCTTTTGGTCGTATTTTCTTACCCATTCTTCGGACTTGTTGCGGTAGACTATAAAACATGCTGGGGCTGATGCAAACCATTCGCGGGCATAGCATTCTTGCAGCTTTCTCAAGCCTTCTGCATCGGAAACGTATCTTATCTTGTAGGGTTGGAAGTTGACTGCAGATGGAGCCAACCTGACGCATTCGCAGATGTAATCTATGGCTTCTTGTGAAGGCGTTGAGTCCTGAAAACTTCTGACTGAGTAGCGTGCTTGACACAGCGAAAGGAATGTTTGCATAATATCTGTAGTTTTTGATGAGACAAAGTGATTTGTATGGTTTGGAAAGGTGTGATGGAGGTGTTGCTTTGAAACAAGAAATGCTGCACGATTCCATTCCTATTTTGGCAAATTTAATGATTTTGTGGATAATTTGCACAAAGTTCCTTGTCTATTTTCAAAACAATTAAAAAAAAGAGGATAGAATTTCGCTAATCTCTGTGCTTTTGTTAATTTTGCAACAAATTGGATAAATATGTACCCACGTACGCAATGTGTGTGGGAATTTGAATATAGATACACCAAAATGAATAAGCCCTACAATACGAACGAAGAATTTAAGACGGTGTTGAAAAACTGTCGCGATTTGTTTGCAAAGAAACTGCATGATTATGGTGCAGCTTGGAGAATCTTGCGTCCAGCCTCTGTGACGGATCAATTATATATCAAGGTGAACAGAATTCGTTCGATTGAAATGAAAGGCCATTCCGAGGTGGGCGAAGATATCGTAGGCGAATTTGTAGCAATCGTCAACTACGGATTAATAGGTCAAATACAATTGGCGTTAGGTCCCAGTCTTGGTGAAAATGATATGACCCCTGAACAAGCGCTCGAACTCTACGATAAATATGCAGCCGAAGCGCTCGAACTAATGATGAAGAAAAATCATGATTACGACGAGGCGTGGCGATTGATGAGGGTAAGTTCGTACACAGATTTGATATTGATGAAAGTATTCCGTACGAAGCAAATCGAGGACCTTGATGGCGCAACAATGGTGTCGGAAGGTGTGGCTGCAAACTATATGGATATGATTAATTATGCTGTGTTTGGCTTAATTAAATTGACCATTGAAGGCGAAAATTAAAAATATCGCACTATATATGTGTGCCAATCTGGCGCGCATCATAATTGCCTTTACATTTATCTTTTCAGGTTTTGTGAAGGCGATTGATCCCATGGGGATGTTCTACAAGCTGAATGCTTATTTCGCCAATTGGGATATGATGTTTGCAGCAGATTCTGTACTGCTCAGAACGGCTGTTGTGGCATTGGCAACGCTGGAGTTTGTTTTGGGAGTATACTGGCTACTTGGGGCAAGACTTCGTTTCACCACAGCAGTTACGACTTTCATCATGGTGTTGATGACTTCGCTCACAGTCTACGTCTATGTGGAAAATCCCGTTTCCGATTGTGGCTGTTTCGGCGAAGCGGTCAAACTTTCAAACGCAGAAACCTTGGCAAAGAATGTCGTATTGCTTTCACTATGCGCATTTACGATATTTCAGCGCCGACGTATGCGCCGTCTCATTTGCGAGCGCAATCAGTGGATCACCTCAATGTATGCGCTCTTCTATATATTGTGTCTTGGCCTTTATTCTCTGCATTATCATCCAGTGATAGATTTTACAGACTATAAAGAAGGTACAAATTGGAGAGCAGCTTATAATGGCGAGGTCTCAGAAAATGCACCCGAAGTGTTGAGTACGCTATATTTCTACAATGAAAATAGTGACGAAGATCAAACTGGGGCAATTATTTCTGATGGTATATCTTATTTGTTAGTATTGCCCGACGTTGCTACATCAGATGCTGGGAATGCAGATCGTTTCAACGATTTGTATGATATGGCACAAGACAAAAAGTTCCGTTTTCTTTGTGTCGTTGGTGATGGCGCTTCGGATGAAGATATCGAAAGATGGGTAGACCAGACTGGTGCAACGTATCCTATATTAAAGTCAGACGAGGTAGCCCTCAAAGCAATGGCGCGTTCAAATCCGAGCCTTTTGCTTCTGGAGGATGGCGTTTTGATAAAAAAATGGAGCAATAATGATCTGCCCGAGATATCAGAGGATAATGTATTGGATGCGTCAATATTTAAAATGCCTGAACACAGAAATGCGCTGTGGCACTTGTTGCTGTTATTCTTTGCGCCATTATTGAGCGTGATATTTTTGGATAGAATTTGGGTCGGAAGTAAATATTATAAAAGATATATTCAACAAAAACGTTTAAAAAAACAAAAAGACATGAGAAAGAAAATTGTAGCAGGTAACTGGAAAATGAACCTCAACCTGCAAGAAGGTGTGGCTTTGGCTAAAGAACTTAATGGTCTCTTGGTTGCAGATAAGCCTGCTTGCGACGTAGTAATTTGTACGCCATTCATTCACTTGGCTTCTGTTGCAGGCGAACTGGATGCTAACGTGATTGGCCTCGGTGCTGAAAACTGTGCAGACAAAGTAAGCGGTGCTTACACTGGTGAAGTCTCTGCTGAAATGGTAAAGAGTACAGGTGCACAATATGTAATCTTGGGCCACAGCGAACGTCGTGCTTATTATGGCGAAACTGCTGAAATTTTGAAAGAAAAGACTAACCTCGCTCTCGCTAATGGCTTGAAGGTGATTTTCTGTATCGGTGAAGTGCTCGAAGAACGCGAAAATGGCACACAAAACGAAGTAGTAAAGGCTCAGTTGGAAGGTTCTTTGTTCGACCTTACTGCAGAACAATTCGCTAACGTTATTCTCGCTTACGAACCCGTTTGGGCTATCGGTACAGGCAAGACTGCTACTGCTGAACAAGCTCAAGAAATGCACGCATTCATCCGTGGCGTAATCGCTGAAAAGTTCGGCGCTGAAGCTGCGGAAAACGTATCTATCCTTTACGGCGGTAGCTGCAAACCAAGCAACGCTAAGGAAATTTTTGCTAAGCCAGACGTAGACGGTGGTCTCATCGGTGGCGCTGCGCTCAAGGCAGAAGATTTCAAGGGCATCATCGACGCTTGGAAATAATTAATATAATTGTTGGGTATCCTACAAGTGCGTGTCGGTGGGCAGGAGCTGTTACAACGCAGATTTTGCCTCGGCACCTACTTGTAGGGATACTTTCTCTACAAATATTTGTATCCTTTCTAATCAGCAAATCTATTTAATCGTGAGATTTTTTAGCCTACTTATAGTGTTTTTGCTTTCGGGCACAATGGCCTTCGCACAGCAAGTTTTTACTGAAAAAGTGCAAGAAGCTTCAAAGAATGGCGGAGTCGTTACTATCATTCAGGATGATAGTTTGACCAATGTGGTCAATTATGGACAAACTGCCTATGGAGAGAGTATAAACTTTGCCGAATCGGATTCAATCTTGATTGCCAGAGCCAATAATGCGTTGTCCAAATATGGCGCTAAAAATTCAGGTGCTAATAAGTTAAATTCGAATAAAACTTTAGAGATAAACAAAACTAAAAAGGTAACGGGTTATCGTATTCAGGTTTATTCAGGCTCGGGCGCTGACGGCAAGAAGAATGCGCAAATGGCGGCGGCGAAATGTCGCAAGGCTATACCCGGTATTCCCGTATATGTCAAATTCGTCCAGCCCCGATGGGTTTGCCATGTAGGTGATTTCTCCAATCGTTCAGATGCGGATATTGTGGCAGGCAAAATCAGAAATTCAAGGCTTTCCAACGGCCAGGTAATGGTCGTTCGAAGTGGAGTCTTCCATGCAAAGTAACAAATATCTAAATTATGGATAGCAAGGACAATCAGCTACAACTCCAATATCATTACAAAGAAATACTAAAACTATTGGGCGAAGATACTGCACGCGAAGGCCTTGTCAAGACACCAGAGCGTGTAGCCAAGGCAATGCAGTTCCTTACTCGTGGTTACGAGATGGATCCCGTCGAAGTGTTGAATTCGGCCAAGTTCTCCGAAGGATACAATCAGATGGTCATCGTCAAGGATATCAACTTTTATTCCCTGTGCGAACATCACATGCTGCCATTCTACGGCAAGGCACACGTAGCCTATATTCCCAATGGATACATCACAGGCCTGTCAAAAATAGCACGTGTAGTAGACATTTTCTCTCACCGCCTGCAGGTGCAGGAACGTATGACAATGCAGATCAAGGATTGCATTCAGGAAGCATTAAATCCACTTGGCGTCATGGTAGTGCTGGAAGCGAAGCACATGTGTATGCAGATGCGCGGCGTGGAGAAGGAAAATGCCATCACCACGACAAGCGATTTTTGTGGCGCCTTCAATCAGGCAAAGACGAGAGAGGAATTTTTGAAATTGATCTCAAAAAGTCATTAAATAGTTGGATAGAGGAAGTACAAGGTCAAATATTGTCAGAGAAAAGATAGTGGTCCGGCAAATGATTAAGATCTATTGTCGCCACCATCATAAGCTAGACAGGGGGAGCATTTGCGACGAATGCTTCTCTCTTTATATATATGCCATCCATCGCCTGGACAGATGCCCCTTTGGCGAAGCAAAAGGCAATTGCAAGCAATGTCGGATACATTGTTACAAACCCGAAAGACGCGAACAGATTCGTAGCGTCATGCGCTATTCAGGCCCTCGCATGCTGTGGTATCATCCGATTTCGGCGCTCCGGCATTTCATTCGGGAAGTTAGGCCCCAATAATGGCAGAAGTGTTTTTATGAGCAGTGGAGGAGACTGCGACTTCATTGATACAAGATGAAAGGGATAAAAACAAAATATAAGGTGGACTGAAAAGTTGCCTTTTTCGGCGGTGGAAAAATTCACCGCCGAATTTGTTTATTGACAAGCATATTATATTATTGTATTGTAAAACGACTCTGCTTATAATATCACTTGAATTCTAATTTGACTTTTGGCGTGTAGTTTCCTATGTAGTCTAAAATATTCCCCAATAATAATCCAAGTTATACACATAATATTGCCTATTTTAATTTTCTGCTGAAAATATTTCAAATTTCTCTTGACCCGTACCCAAGGGCATAGACTAACTTTGCCACAGATTTCGAAATCAGACTAAAAAATCGCGCGATTATGAGAAAAAACACAAAGTTAAAAATCGGAGAGTTCTCACAGATGATGCAAGTGACCGTAAAAACCCTGCGCCATTACGAACAAAAAGGGTTGTTGATTCCCCATGAAGTGGATGAGTGGACAGGCTACCGCTATTACAGCGTCGAGCAGATGCAACGGCTCAACACAATCCGCCAGTTGCAAAGTCTCGGTTTCTCGCTTGGCGAAATCAAGGAGTTGTACGAAGATGGGGCATGTACTCCAAGCGTTGACCAACTGAATGAGAAGATTGAGAAAACTGAGCAACAGCTGCAATTGTTGGTGGCACGACGCAGTCAGTTGGTCAATTGGGTGAACGCTCACAAAGAAATTAAGACAATGGATAAATCTAAATTCAGTATTCAATCTTTGCCCGAAATTATCGTAGCAAGTCATCGCGAAGTGATTCCTGATTATGCCGCCCTTGGACCATTATGTGTAGAGAAAATTGGTCCCGAGATGCAACGTCTCGGTTGCAAGTGTCCGCCTCCAGGCTATTGCTTCACCATTGAGCACAACAAAGAGTATTGCCCCACCAATATTGATATCGAGTATTGCGAACAGGTGGAAGAGATGGGCACAGATAATACCATCATACAATTCAAGCACCTTCCTGCTGTACCTAAAGCTCTCTGCATGAAACATGTCGGCCCTTACGAACGCTTCCATGAATCATTTACTGAAGCATTTGCCTACATGGAAGAACAAGGTTACAAGATGGCAGGACCTCTTCGTACTTCCTACATTGACGGCGCATGGAATCAAGAAGATCCGGAACAATGGTTGTCGGTTATTCAAATTCCTGTTGAGGCATAAACCAAAGTGGCGTATGTAGTTAACTTTGTAGTTCTCGCATACGCTACTCTCTTTTATTCACAATGCATCTTTGGAAGGTGCTTTATTTAAGCGCTTTACTACCGAAAAGTTTTATTTACCTTTGCACTCGTAGCTTTGGGGCTAAATGACGACTTCTATATGGTCTTCCATGTAGGATTTCGCAATTTTTGTAAAAAACAACACTGGAAATAATTAGTGAAAAATAAATCAAAGTAGCCTTGGATAAGTCTACCTTTTTTTGTTTTCTCAAAACGTCATTAGGAGTATTCAAAAAATGCGAAAAATTTTGACAAGTGCAATTTCCATTCTAGAAAAGCAATGCGGATATATTTAAGGGGAAATTATAACAAACCAAGACTTTTTTGAAATAAACCTAAGGGAAATTTTAACGAGACGGCGCAAAGTTTTCACAAACCCTTATATTTTTCAAACTTTCTTTTCTTGTTTTTTGTTCATAAATAGCAGAAAAATCTGTCTGCTTTGGAGAAATAGGACATTTCTGTGCCTATTTGTGGGAAATTTAGAGAATTTTTAACTATTCAGGATTGGCGTATTTCAAATCGTTTATCCAGACGGATGATTTTAAGCGATTCTCAGTGCTTAGAAATGCGAAAAATTTTGACAAATTTGGCTAATCTTACTTGAGGTAAGGAGGTTTGTCTGTAGCTCAGTGTTGTAGGTTGTAGAAAAAACTTTTGTGATAATTTGGCACACTGCCCTCTTTTCACTATTTTTGTTGGCAGTTCATAGTTTTAGCCTCGATGCTACAGGGATTGGTATTAGGAACTAAGAGCTGTAGTGCAGAGACAATATACTCTTGGCTCTCGCCTCAAGTCTTTTGTCCCATCCCTGAGCAGAAGTGTGTGACATCTATGAGTATCTGTATTTGAACCTAAATCTAAAACAATATAAGTATGAAAGGAATTGTATTGGCCGGTGGTAGTGGTACGCGCCTCTATCCCATTACTAAGGGCATTAGCAAACAGTTGATCCCCATCTTCGACAAACCGATGGTGTATTATCCCATTTCGGTATTGATGCTGGCGGGTATTAAGGATATTCTGATCATCTCTACACCGCAGGATTTGCCTGCATTCCGTCGTCTCTTGGGTGATGGCTCGGATTATGGGGTGAACTTCTCGTATGCCGAACAACCCTCGCCCGACGGACTGGCTCAGGCCTTCATCATCGGCGAAGAGTTTATCGGTGACGATAGTGCTTGCTTGGTCTTGGGAGATAATATTTTCCACGGCAGCGGCCTTCGTGCAATGTTGACCGCAGCAGTCGAAACGGCTGAAAAGGAAGGCAAGGCGACAGTGTTCGGTTATCGTGTGAACGATCCCGAACGCTATGGCGTGGTGGAATTTGACGCAGAGGGCCAGTGCAAAAGTATCGAGGAAAAACCTCAACACCCTAAGTCAAATTATGCCGTCGTAGGACTTTATTTCTACCCCAACAAAGTGGTCGACGTGGCGAAAACGATTAAGCCCTCGGCACGTGGTGAATTGGAAATCACGACTGTCAATCAGCGCTTCCTGGAGGATGGCGAATTGATGGTGCAGACTTTGGGCCGCGGCTTTGCTTGGTTGGATACAGGTACACATGATAGCCTGAGCGAAGCATCTACATTCATCGAGGTGATAGAGAAACGCACTGGTTTGAAGGTGGGATGCCTCGAGGGTATTGCATTGAAGCAAGGATGGATAGACAAGGAGAAAATCAAAGAACTGGCTCAACCAATGATCAAGAATCAGTATGGTCAATATTTGATGAAATTGGCAGAAGATGGCCAATGACAACCGTGCTAAGAACCAGTTATTTGACGTTGTATATCTTTAGGAATAATAGATGCTATAATTTATAGGAAAGGTATTGTCCCCCTGTCGCACAAATTTAATATCCTCACCCCAATAGTAGCGAGGGTGCATATACGTGCAAAGATGATGAAGAGTAATAAACGCTATCTTAGTTGTTTCCTACTTTGGACCCTCGTGTCGCTATTGTGCACCTCGACACCACCCCTGTATGCACAAAGTGAAATAGATGTCGCTAAGTGGCAGTTTGATAGGATATATGATATACAGGATATCGACGCCGAACGAGAATATGTGATTAGCATTAGGGATTCGGTAAAAGATGGTGGCAAGTGGATATACAAAAGATTTGCTCTGTCTGCTAAAGCCAACAAGAAGAAACTTAAGGCTACAGTCATTACAGAAATTTCTGATGGACATATTGAAACTTCTGATACGTCGTTGATCTGGCATTTCCGAAGAGATGAAGATAAGTGGCAGCTTGTCTCGTCTCGCGACAATAGGTCTGTTTTATCCCAAGGTACAGATTTGTGTACGACTGATAAGGGTGGTACAAAGTGGAATATAATCCCAGTAGGCGACGGTTCATTCTATTTCAGGAACGACACAGAAGGACGATGCCTGGGTACAAATATGACCTCGGGTACGTCTTGCTATTTCGGCTGCTACCTGAATGATTTGGTCAACGGCATGCATGCAGAAATATATGTCGAGTCAAATGATTTCATCGAAAAGGGCACGGTGTCGCTGCCCGTATGTGATACCCGTGTGGTATTAGTTGCTCGCGACTCCCTCTACACAATGGATGTGGACGGTAGAGTCGTGGCGCATCAGATGCAGACTAAAATCTGCCAGGATGGTTGCGTTGCCAATGATGGTTCGCTCTCCTTGATGCAGTATAAATATTGTGAAAACAATAGTTTTGCATTATATGATCCAACAGGCAACCCCCTGGACGAGAATTTCTGCATTGCCGACGAACCGTATGTATGGAGGGAGTACAATGGCTATATAGTTTCCGCTGACTCGACCGTGAGATATTTGGCAAAATCCGATGCCGGTATCAGTTTGATGACATTAGACGAGGCTTTGCTTGCCCATGCGATGCCGATAGGGATAAGCGTTGCAGGCGATTCTGCGGTTTCCGATATTTCGTCTGACGGATGTATGACCCTGTCTGGAGCATGGAGTGCTGAGCGTTTGGCAGAGCTGGACTGGGCTGGTATCTCGGTGTTGGATTTGAGTAAGATGTCTTTGCCGCTACAACTTGCGGCATTCAAATATCGCGACACTTCTGTCAACACAATTATATACGTTGCCAAGGCGTCTGTTGCTGCAGTTCCACAGCATTGGTATTTCACCGTATCGTGTGGCGATGAAACGGATTTTCAGTTAATTCGTGCGGCACATATAGTCGACAGAGCAGATTTGACCTTGCTCTACCCGTTCTATGCAGAAAGCGGCACCTTGACTTATTCACGCCAAATGAGTGATGATGGAGGATGGGAAACGCTATGTTTGCCCTTTGATTGCACAATGCCAGATGAAGTATCAGCAGGAGCATGCCTTTCAGTAGAAAATGGACAATTGCAGTGTGAGGCGATAAAGAAAGTGGAGGCTGGAAATGCGGTCTTAGTAAGAAAAAACGCTGATGCCAAATCCTCGAAAGCAATAGTTTGGACCAATGCGTCAGGATGGGTGACAGATGTGATCAATGTGGAGAATTGCTTACAGGGAACTTACACCCAGGTACAATACGACCAGTCGGAAGATAGCAAGTACTTATTAGATAATGCTGGTATGAACTTTGTGCGTGTCAGGCCAGGAAGTACACTCCCTCCATTTCGAGCAGAGTTGCACACGACATCAAGCACTATGCATTCGATATCACCTGTTGTCTCTGCTATAGCACAAAGTCATAAACATCATCCTGCACCTGTAATGCATTCGATTGATGGAAAAGTGATGATAGATGCTATGACAAACGGAAGTCAAATGTATTGCCCAACAGGAGTATATATCGTTGCAGGAAAGAAATTTTTGAAATATAAAAGATAGGAACAAAAATAAATTTTACTAAATAGACAATATATGACAATAGCAGTTGATTTTGATGGAACAATTGTTGAAGATCGTTACCCCCAGATTGGCAAAGAACGACCTTTTGCTGTTGCAACTTTAAAGCAGTTGATGAATGATGGGCATCACCTAATTCTTTGGACTGTACGTAAGGGCGAACGATTGGACGAGGCTGTGAAATGGTGCGAAGATCGTGGTGTGCGTTTCTTTGCAGTCAACAAGGATTTTGATGATGATGAGTTAGACCAGCTACACCATTCGCGTAAGATCAAAGCAGACCTGTTTATCGACGACCGCTCTGTGACTGGGCTGCCTGACTGGGGAGTGATTTATCAACTGATAACGCAAAAAATGACTTTTGAAGATTACTTACATCAAAAGTTGACAGGAGAAGCACCTCGTAAAAAACGTAAATGGTGGTTTTAGGTCGCCAATATATTGAAGTTGAGATGGAGTTGACCTTATGCTGATGAAATACATGAAAGTGTTTAGTAAATAATACTTAGTCTGGTATAAAAATGAAGATTGCTACAGCCCAACAAATGGTCGAGTTGGATGCCTATACTTTAAAGGAAGAACAAATTAGTTCCATAGATTTGATGGAACGTGCTGCCGCTGCGATAGCGCGCGAGATTATTTCGCGTTGGGATATTGCTGTCCCTATAGTCGTCTTTGCAGGTCCTGGAAATAATGGCGGAGATGCGTTGGCTGTCGCTCGCTTGTTGATACAGAGTGGATACGACGTAGCAACCTATTTGATCAATCCTTCTGGGAAGCTAAGTGCAGATTGTGCTATCAACAAGAAAAGGCTATCAGATTTAACTGAAGTCAAATTTACAGAGATAAATACGCAATTCGAACCCCCCGTTTTGACTGAGCAGACTATCGTCGTAGATGGTTTGTTTGGTACAGGATTGCACAATGTGTTGAGTGGTGGATTTGCTGCTTTAGTGAAATTTATCAATGCTTCACCAGCTCAGGTCGTTTCTATAGACATGCCCTCGGGACTTATGGCCGAGGACAATTCTGCAAATGTTCGTGCTCACATTATAAGGGCAAATTATACTTTCACATTTCAATTGCCCAAATTATCCTTATTGCTTGCAGACACACAATGTTTTGTAGGAGATTTGAAAGTGCTTGATATAGGACTTTCTACTTTTGCAATAGAAGCGATGGAGACGAAATATGAGATGGTCAACGAGGATTTTATTCACACCCTATTGAAGTCTCGGGATAATTTCGGACACAAGGGGACGTTTGGTCATGCACTTTTGGTCTCTGGTAAGTTTGGTATGGCAGGCGCTGCGATACTGGGCGCAAAGTCCTGTTTGCGTTGTGGTGCAGGCAAGGTGACGATTCATACACCTCATCTCAACAATGATATACTTCAAATAGCTGTGCCCGAGGCTGTCGTATCTCATGATAAGCATCCTGAAAAAATCACACAAGCCATCCCCTCAGACTCCTTTGATGCCTTAGCGATAGGACCAGGCATTGGTACGGATGGCGAGACAGCCTTGGCTTTCATAGAACAAGTGCGTCATGCCAAAGTACCTCTGTTGATAGATGCAGACGGCCTTAATATTTTAGCCGCTCATAAGGGATGGTTGCAACAAGTTCCTAAGCAATCGATTTTTACACCTCATCCTTTGGAAATGCGTCGTATGGGCATACGTTCAGAGACCTCTTTCTCGACATTAGACGAAGCCCTGGAGATGGCCGCGCGCTACCAAATTTATATAATATTAAAGGGGCATCACACGGCTGTTTGTACTCCAGAAGGCAAGGCCTATTTCAACACCACGGGCAATGATGGTATGGCCACGGCTGGCAGTGGCGACGTTCTCACGGGAATCATTTTATCATTTTTGGCTCAGCAGTATGCACCACTGCATGCTTGTCTTTTAGGCGTATTTCTGCATGGCAGAGCGGGAGACTACACTGCCATGTCGCAAAGTCAGGAGACGATGATCGCTTCTGATATTATTGATAATTTATATAAGGCCTTTAATTCCTTGAAGTCAATTCGTGCTGATAGGCGTATTATAAAGCCTGAAACGATTTCATTAAAGCAATAACTTGACAATATATAATATAGACAATCAAATATGAAACGGATTTTCCTTTTGCTCACTATTTTTGTTGCCTCGAGTGCTTTTGCTCAAACTCATGTGTCGCCCTATCGTCCAGGGGTGACAGCCGAGGGCATTACCTACTTTTTGCCCCAAACGGGATTCCATATCACGCTACGTGCCACAAAGAAGACGTACATTCCTGGCGAATTTTACAAATATGCGCAACGCTACTTGCGCTTGAACGATGTCACGACCGAACAATATGATGTATGGACGCTTGATGAAGTCAAACTGGAACCCTTTGGTGTGGCAGATACGTCACGTGTTTATACGATCAAACTCAACCCCAAGTCATCTGCACCCTTGGTCACCTTGACCGATGATGGTCGCTTGCTTGCTGTCAATAAGCAAGTGGCGCAACCCCTGCCATTCGTGTTGCCCGAAGCAGAGCAGTTGGTCAGCGCAGTATATGATGCCGACAATTATAAGACAGAGGAAATCCTTGCAGCCACAAGTATGATGAAAATGGCAGAGTTGACAGCCGAAGAAATCCTTGATATTCGTGAAAATCGCGCCCTGTTGGCAAAGGGGCAAGCCGACTTTATGCCTACGGATGGAGAGCAGTTGAAACTAATGCTTCAGAGTTTAGACGTGCAAGAGCACGCATTGATGCAATGCTTTAAGGGCACAGAGACAAGCGAACAGTTTGTTATGGCATTTGATTACTTCCCTACCGCAGAGGTAACGGACCACATACTCTTCCGCTTCTCAAAGCATAAAGGTTGCGTTGATGCCGACGATTTAGCAGGCGAACCCTACACCATTACCGTGGAGAACCTGCACACACTGCCTGCTGTGCAACCAGCAGATCCAAACGCCAAGAAAGGCAAGGCGAAAGAAATACTTGATCTGCGCTACATCGTGCCAGAAAAGGTAAAGGTGACACTTTCTTGCAATGGCAAAGTGCTCCAGAGCCTTACGACCCCATTTGCACAGTTTGGACGCGTCGAGCATCTCGGAGGAGACCTTTTCAACAAGAAGTTTACCACTCGTGTCACCCTTTCACCACTGAGTGGTGGTGTCCTTTCTATCGAGGGAGAACCAGTGAAGTAATTGTCGCTGTTCAGACCGACTTTTCACAAACCAAGACCTTTTTAAAATTTCGCGACGGATAATTTAAAAAAGGTCTTGGTTTTTTTGAAAAAAGTCTAACCTTTTTTCTTTGACGTTTTTCCAGTACAAAACAAACGCGACTTCCTGTGCTCCTTCCATAAGTGAAGTGAGTAAATTCTCCCTCTTGATACAGCTTTCAAATATTGTGAAATTTCTGATAAATGCTTATCTTTGTGCTCGATTTTATGAAATGCAGCGTCTTCGCCCTGTTATAGTCGTGGCAGGGGAGATATAATATATAAATATGGTATCAGTCGAAAATATATCTGTTGAATTTAGCGCGCGTCCACTCTTCGACGGCGTTTCGTTTGTCATCAATCCCAAGGATCGTATTGCTCTGGTGGGGAAGAATGGTGCAGGGAAAAGTACACTGCTCAAAATATTGGCAGGGATGCAGCAACCTACCGCAGGAATAGTAGCTGTGGCAAAAGGCACGACGATTGGTTACTTGCCACAAGTAATGGTGTTGTCTGACGAACGGACTGTGATAGAAGAAACCGAGACGGCCTTTGCACACATCCACGAGATGCAGCAACAGTTGCAACGGATGAACGACGAATTGTCTACTCGTGAAGACTACGAATCGGCGGAGTATATGGAGCTGGTGGAGCGCTTTTCGCACGAGACAGAACGCTACAATATGATGGGAGGGATGAATTATCGCGCCGAAATGGAACGCACACTCCAGGGTTTGGGATTTTCGCGCAATGACTGGGACAGACCGACCAAGGAATTCTCGGGTGGTTGGCGTATGCGTATTGAATTGGCGAAACTCCTGCTTTGTCGCCCCGACGTCTTGTTGCTGGACGAACCAACCAACCACTTGGATATCGAGAGTATACGTTGGCTGGAAAATTTCCTTTCTCGTTCGGCTGGAGCGGTGGTGTTGGTGAGTCACGACAGGGCTTTTATCAACAATGTCACACAACGTACGCTGGAAATCTCGTGTGGAAAAATCACTGACTACAAGGTGAAGTACGATGACTTTGTGCGTTTGCGTGAGGAAAGACGCGAACAGCAACTTCGTGCTTATGAAAATCGGCAGAAGGAGATAGCAGATATCAAAGACTTCATCGAACGTTTCCGATATAAGCCAACCAAGGCTGTGCAAGTGCAGAGCCGTATCAAGCAATTAGAGAAAATTGTGCCAATCGAAGTGGACGAGGTGGACAATTCGTTCCTGCATTTGAAATTTCCCCCTTGCTCTCGAAGCGGAGACTACCCTGTGATTTGCGAAGATGTACGCAAGGACTATGGCCAACACTGCGTCTTCAAAAATGTCAACTTGACCATCGAACGTGGTGAGAAAGTTGCCTTCGTAGGTAAGAATGGCGAGGGGAAATCTACTCTGGTGAAGTGTATCATGAACGAGATTGAGCATGCAGGGCATTTGAAATTGGGACATAATATTGAAATCGGATATTATGCCCAAAACCAGGCGCAAATGCTCGACGGCGAATTGACCGTCTTCGATACCATCGACCACGTGGCTAAGGGGGACATCCGACTAAAGATTCGCGATATTCTCGGCGCCTTCATGTTTGGCGGTGAAGCCTCTGATAAAAAGGTGAAGGTCCTCAGCGGAGGCGAGCGTAGCCGTTTGGCGATGATAAAACTCCTGCTTGAACCTGTCAATTTCCTTATCCTGGACGAACCGACCAATCACCTGGATATGCGTACCAAAGATGTACTGAAAGAAGCCATTCGTGCTTTCGACGGCACAGTGATCGTCGTGAGTCACGACCGAGACTTCCTGGATGGCTTGGTAACGAAAGTTTATGAATTTGGAGGAGGTCAGGTGCGCGAGTTTATTGGTGGTATCTACGAATTCTTACAGAAAAAAGATATCGATACACTCGAGGAATTGCAACTGAGCGCTTCGCCTACACAAACCATTAAGAAAAACATAGAGGCCGAGGAACAATCCGCAGGAAAACTTTCTTACGAACAACAAAAGCAGCGCGCAAAGGAATTGCGCAAGGTGGAAAAGAAAGTGAAAGAATGCGAAGAACAAATTGCTAAACTCGAGGAGGAAAAAGCACATTTGGAGACACTTTTGTCTCAACCCGAGGCTGGAGGAGATGCTACGCTTTTCCAAAAATATGCTGCCATTCAACAACAAATCGCCGAAGCGGAGCAAGCATGGATGGAAGCCGAGGAAGAACTCGCCGAGCTGCAGAGCTGAGCGCAATTTTGAGAAAAAGATGAATTAAGATAAAAGTATTGCAATAAACCATAATATCACATAACCATGAAAATGTATTCACTATTCGCCGCTATGGCACTCTGCACAGGCAGTGCGGTGGCACAAGGTCAATTGTCGTCGGGTATAGACAAGGCCAATATGGATTTGACTGCCGACCCAGGCAAAGACTTCTTTCAATATGCAGCAGGAGGTTGGATGAAATCTCACCCTTTGACTGCAGAATATTCACGCTTTGCTCAGTTTGACGCTTTGCAAGAAGTAAATCGTGAGCAAATCAAAGTCTTGGTCGAAGAATTAGCTCAAGGTCAACACGCACAAGGCATGCTGGAGCAAAAGATCGGTGGTCTGTATCGTCTGGCTATGGATGAAAAGCGCCTGAACGACGAAGGCTTTGCACCAATCTGCCCTTTGTTGGAAAAAATCGGTGCAGTGAAGACCCAAAAGGAGTTTCAATATTGCATGGCAGAGTTGAAGCGCAAAGGTATCGGTAGTTTCTTCAGCGTATACTGTGGCGCAGATATGAAAAACTCAAAGATGAACTTGATGCAAGTTTCTCAAGGTGGACTTTCGATGGGCAACCGCGATTATTACCTTGACCAAGACGAACGCACCAAAGGCATTCGCGAGGCTTATCGTAAATATGCGCAAAGTTTGTTTGAAAAGGTAGGTAATACCTCTGAGCAAGCGCAGAAAAAGGTAGAGGCTCTGATGAGTATCGAAACCCGAATAGCAAAGGTGTCTTACACTCCAACACAACTCCGTGATGTTGAGAACAATTATCATAAGATGACCTACACGCAATTGCTCAACGACTATCCTGGTATTGACTGGGGTACTTATTTCTTTGTGCTCGGCGTGCCTACATTTAATGAAATAAGTGTCGACCAACCAGAACCGATCAAGGAGGTGGCGCAGATTTTGAACGAAAGCAAACTGGAAGACCTCAAGGCTTACTTGGAATTCAAAGTCATCAACGATGCGGCAAGCTATATGTCCGACGATTTCCGTGCTTTGTACTTTGATTTTTTCAACAAGACAATGAAAGGTGCCGAGATTGATAATCCTCGTTGGAAACGTGCTTTGAGTGCTGTCGAAGGTGCTTTGGGTATGGCCGTAGGTCGTATGTATGTGGAAAAACACTTCCCCGAATCGTCCAAGACACGTATGGTACAATTGGTGAAAAATCTGCAAGAAGCGCTCGGACAACGTATCGACGCACAAGTGTGGATGAGTGCTGAGACAAAAGCAAAAGCGCACGAAAAATTGAATACTTTCCACGTGAAAATTGGTTACCCTGACACTTGGCAAGACTACTCGGCGTTGACAATAGATGAAAGCCTCAGCTATTACGAAAATATGATGGTGGCTTCAGAGTTTAGTCTGCAGGATCATTTCCAAAAGCGCGTCAACAAGCCTGTGGATCGTGATGAATGGTTGATGACACCTCATACCATCAATGCTTATTACAATCCAACGACCAACGAGATTTGTTTCCCCGCAGCTATTCTTCAGCCTCCTTTCTTCAATCCTAATGCAGACGATGCATGCAACTATGGCGCTATTGGTGTAGTGATTGGTCACGAGATGACGCACGGATTTGACGACAAGGGTAGCCTTTTCGACAAAGACGGTAATTTGAAAAACTGGTGGACAGAAGCAGACAAGCAGAAGTTTGCTGAGCGCACCAAGGTAATGGAAGATTTCTTCAACAAGATTGAAGTGCTGCCCGGCATGTTTGCAAATGGTAAATTGACCCTTGGAGAAAATATTGCAGACCACGGTGGTTTGAAAATTTCCTACCAAGCCATGCAAAATGCGATGAAGAAAAATCCTATGCCAGTGATGGATGGTTTCACAGCAGAGCAACGTTTCTTCCTGAGCTACGGTGTGATTTGGGCAAACAATATTCGCGAACAAATGCTTCGTCAGCTTAATAAAGTAGACCCACACAGCGCAGGTCGTTGGCGTGTCAACGGAGCGCTTCCCCATATCGAAGCATGGTATAAGGCCTTTGATGTGAAAAAATCAGATCCTCTCTATTTGCCAAAGAAGCAGAGACTGGATATTTGGTAATATTAAAATCAAGGAGGTCGTAGGTGTAAGGTCGTGGAGTGTACGGATGCACCTTTGACCTCCTATTTTCAAACCACTCTCTCCAAATACTAATAATGATATATCTACCCAAGGACCTTCCTGCTGTGGAGCAACTGCGCGCCAATGGTTTGTCTGTTGCCGAGTGGTATAATCTGGACGAAGCGATAAGGATGCCATCGGCAAAGCGTATACTTTTCCTTAATATTATGCCGCAGAAGCAGGTGACAGAGTTAGACATTGCACGTACTTTGGCACAAGGTGAATGCGATGTCTGTTTGTTGCCGATGAAAATAGCTGGGCAAACGTATAAGACAACGCCGCAGGAATATGTAGAGCGATTCTATACCGACTTTGAGCAGTTTGCCCCGTATTATTTTGATGGGCTAATCATCACTGGTGCCCCTGTCGAGCAAATCCCATTCGAAGAAGTACGCTATTGGCGCCAATTGCAACAAATCATGGATTGGACAGTGACTCACGTACGCTCTACCTTGTATATCTGTTGGGGCGCACAGGCTGGATTGTATCATCATTATGGTGTGCCTAAATATGGTTTGCCAGAAAAAAAGTTTGGTATATTTCATCAAACTTACCAACGAAAAGATGTGCCCCTTTTGCAAGGTGTAAATAATCCCTTTCCTATGCCGCATAGTCGGCATACCGAGATACGCAAGGCTGATTTGCTCCGTTGTCAATCAGATTTGCTTTTGTTGGCAGAAAGTGAATCTGCAGGTGTGTCTATTATTGAAGGTCGCAAAGGTCACGATGTTTACATTACGGGGCATCTGGAATATGAACCCTATACTCTGCACAACGAATATCAACGAGATTTGTCCAAAGGTTTGCCGATTCACATGCCCGTCAATTATTATGTGAATGATGATACAAGTCAAGGAGTGGATTTTAGTTGGGGAAATTCGGCTGTTTCATTCTATTCCAACTGGGTGAAGTATTATTGTTCGTTTGTCTTGTGATGTTTTCTGCCTGTTTGGTGATGGATTTTAAAGTTTTTTGGACAAAATAATATCGAGTTTTACTTCAGATAAAAAATCAGAAAGGTGCGTATAAAACAAACCAAGACCTTTTTGAAATTTCGCGACGTCTAGTTTAAAAAAGGTTAGACTTTTTTTTAACGAGACGTCGCAAAATTTTTAGGCGGTAAAAGTGGTGTTGAAAATGCCTGGGTTAATAATCAAAAAAGTGGGCAGGGTGGACAAAAAGTGGAGTGGCGATAAAAAAAAGAGCGGTAGAAATCGTGTGACTCCTACCGCTCGCTTTATGAGATTTTACAACTACATTTCTTTCTTGCTACCTTTGAATGCAAAGATAAATGTTACGGCAACAAAGAGAGCGAATCCAGCAAAGATGAACCACGCAGACTGCCAGTCGCCAAGGAGGTAATTGCCTTCCCATTGGCAGAAATGATCTACCACTTTGCCAGCTGCCAATGTGCCGATTGTAGCACCAAGGCCATTGGTCATCAGCATGAATAGGCCTTGGGCAGAAGCACGCATGCTTGGTTCGCATTCTTTATCTACAAACAAACCGCCCGATACGTTAAAGAAGTCGAATGCTACACCGTATACGATGCATGACAGGATAAACAGGATGACACCAGGCATAGCGGGACTGCCCAAACCGAAGAATCCAAAGCGCAATACCCAAGCAAACATAGCAATGAGCATAACGGTCTTGATGCCGAAGCGCTTCAGGAAGAATGGAATCAAAAGGATACACAAAGCTTCAGCTACTTGCGAGATGGATACAAGCAGGGTGGCATTGTTGGCAGCAAAGGTGTCAGCCATTTCGGGTATGCCCGAGTAACTGGTGATAAATGGTGTGGCATAAGCATTAGTCACCTGCAGACACATACCCAATAGCATGGAGAAGATAAAGAATATAGCCATCTCTTTGCGCTTGAACAATTTGAAGGCATCCAAGCCAAGCATTTCGCTCAAGTTGCGATTTGGTTTCTTTTCAATGGGGCATTGTGGTAATGTCAAGCAGTAGACAAACAATAACAAGCCCAATACGCCTGAAACCATAAACTGCATTTGTGTATATTGGAACTTGTGCACATTACTGCCGAACGTGAAGAAAATTTCTCCGCCTTCCCACACTGCACAGTTGACAAACCACATCGTAGCAATAAATCCTACGGTACCAAATACGCGGATGGGTGGGAAATGTTTCACTGTGTCCAGCCCATAATTCTTCAGAATAGTAAAGGCTGCGGTGTTGGATAGTGCCAACGTAGGCATGTAGAAAGCTACACTTAGGGTGTAAAGTGCTATGAAAAGTGTCTTGTCGGGCATCGCTTGTGTGCTACCCAAATAGCAAAGCGAAAGCATCGCTGCACCTGCTATCATGTGGCAGATACCAAGGAGTCTTTGTGGTTGAATAAACTTGTCAGCCACGATGCCCATCAGTGTAGGCATGAAGATAGACACTATACCCTGGATGGCATAGAACCATGAAATTTCAGCACCCATTCCAGCTTTTCCAAGGTAGTTGCCCATTGACGTGAGGTAGGCTCCCCACACGGCAAACTCGAGGAAATTCATCACCGTCAGGCGGAATTTGATAGAATTTTGTTGCATAACTTATTATATATTTATTGTGTATTATTCTTTCGTACTATGTCGTCTTATTGCTTCCTCCAATTCCTGTGCATCTGCTTTTTCGATGAAAATAGCCGTGATAGTGTTGGTCGTATCCGTGATATAAATGCGAGGAATCGTGCTCAATGCAAAAAGCGAAAAGACGCTACGGTCAGTTTGTGCCGAGTAGGGGATGCTGAGCTGATGCTTTTCCCAGTAGGCAGCAACTTCCTCGTCTGTTTGTTCTCTGCTGATGCAAATGAAGCGTACTTCTTTCCCATATTTCTGATACAAAGATTCAACGACAGGCAGTTCGCGCTGGCAGTCGCCGCACATCGTGTGGAAGAAAACGAGTACTGTTGGCTTGCCAAAAAGATCGTTTGTGCTCAAAGAGTCGCCTTGCGAAGTTTTTATCGTGAAAAAAGGCAATTTGTCGCCCACGTGAATCGTTTCGGAGTCGGGTTCTATGTTTTCTATCACAGGCTCGCAAGAATAGAGTGGGAGCGTGGTAGAAAATAAGACGGTGATGATGAAAAAGAATTGAGCGAATCGCTTCATAGCAAGACTATATATTTATAATATGAGGTATAGTTAAAACTTTCCCCGCAAAGGTACATTTTTTTATAAATATATAGCAGTTTACCCTCGGTTGAATCTCAAATTTTGTTGTATTTTGTAATATGAAGTGTAGGATTTTGGGCTTTGTGCCGATTTTTTGTGAGAAAACACCGAGATATTTTAAAAAGTTTATAGGCAAGAATGTTTTATATCACAAAAAAAATGTATCTTTGCAGCCGCTATGCAAAGTGCGAGTGAGATATTAATAGACTTAAGACAGGCTTCTAAATCAGAAAGTGCCCTTCAGATTTCATTGTCCGATGATTTCTTCACATCAATAGGACAGGATGAAATTTCGGGCGGACACCTGGCGGTAAATATCCTGGTTAAGGAGCAAGCTTATGAATGTTTCGTAGTAAATCTGTCTGTTGAAGGCGAGGTGACAGTACCTTGCGACAGATGTATGGAGGCTCTGGTGATGCCTATCGAAGCTGAAGGCGATGTCAAGGTTTATGCCGGTGATAGCGACTATGTCACCGACGACGATGTCAAAACTCCTATTGGTGGTGGATATAAGTATGATCTCGCATGGGATATATTTGAAACCACTTTGCTCTCGCTCCCTCTTCAGCGTGTGCATGATATTGAGGATTGCAACCCAGAAATGGTGGCGATGCTCAGTCGTGAGGACGATGAGGATGAGGATGATTGAAAGCAGAAAGCTGGCAAAAGAGAAATAATAACTGAAATTTATTAACAATAAAAATAAACAAGTAAAATGGCACATCCTAAAAGAAGACAATCGAAGACCAGAACTTTGAAGCGTAGAACTCACGACAAGGCAGTAGCACCTACGCTCGCAATCTGTCCTAATTGTGGCGACTGGCACATCTACCATACAGTTTGCTCTACTTGTGGTTACTACCGTGGTAAGTTGGCTATCGTAAAGGAAGAAGTTGCTGAGTAATTGAAAAAAGAAAATTAAAAGGAGAGCAGTCGTGAGATTTACGACGGTTCTCCTTTTTAGTCTTTTTAATGCGTGGGTGGCGCTTTTCTATGGTGTCGATTTATCTATACTTTATTTAGTCTGATTCAGATAAGTCGATGCGCATAAAAGTTCACCGCAAAAAGGATTTACCCATGGAAAAGATTAATGCTGTAATTACCGGCGTCGGTGGTTACGTGCCAGAATATATACTTAACAACGAGGAATTGTCCCGTATGGTCGATACGACCGACGAATGGATTATGACGCGTATTGGTATCAAGGAACGTCGCATCCTGAAGGAAGAAGGTTTGGGCACAAGTTATATGGCGCGCAAAGCAGTGAAGCAACTTTTGCAAAAGACCAACACTGATCCTCAAGAAGTAGACTGCTTGATCGTAACGACATCAACTCCCGACTATCATTTCCCTTCTACCGCGTCAATTGTCGTAGGCCGTCTTGGTATGCAGAATGCTTATGCGTTTGATATGCAAGCTGCATGTTGTGGTTTCCTATATGCAATGGATGTCGCTTCAGGATTGATTCAAAGTGGCCGTTACAAGAAAGTCGTAGTATGCGGTGCAGACAAGATGTCGAGTATGGTAGACTACACCGACCGTGCTACATGTCCAATCTTTGGTGATGGTGCTGGCGCTGTGCTTTTGGAACCTACTACCGAAGAATATGGTTGGATGGATTCTCACTTGCGCACAGACGGACATGGTTTGCCATTTTTGCACATGAAGGCGGGTGGTTCGGTTTGTCCTCCATCTCATTTCACTGTGGCTAATCGCATGCACTACGTTCATCAAGAAGGTCGCACCGTGTTCAAGTTTGCTGTGACCAATATGAGCGACTCTTGCGCTTTGATCGCAGATAGAAATGGTTTGAACAAGGAAAATATCGCATGGGTATTGCCTCACCAGGCCAATCTCCGTATCATCGATGCTGTAGCCAACCGCCTCGAAGTTCCCATGGAAAAGGTAATGCTCAATATCCAGCGCTATGGTAATACTTCGGCAGGTACTTTGCCTTTGGCACTTTGGGATTATGAGTCGCAGTTGAACAAGGGAGATAATCTCATCCTTACCGCTTTTGGCGCAGGCTTTACTTGGGGCGCTGCGTATTTGAAGTGGGGTTATTAATCATAGAAAAATTAGAACATCAATGCACAAAGCAGGATTTGTAAATATTGTTGGTAATCCCAACGTAGGGAAATCTACGCTGATGAACTTGTTGGTGGGCGAGCGTATCTCTATTGCTACGTTCAAGGCACAAACTACGCGCCACCGCATCATGGGCATTATCAATAGTGATGAGGCTCAGATTGTATTTTCAGATACCCCGGGTGTATTGAAACCTAATTATAAGTTGCAAGAGTCAATGTTGGCTTTCTCAGAATCAGCTTTAGAGGATGCAGACGTATTGCTCTATGTGACAGACGTCGTAGAAAAGATAGACAAGAACGCGGACTTCTTGCAAAAGGTGACCAAACTGAATGTCCCCATTCTTTTGGTGATAAACAAAATAGATTTGTCCAACCAAAAAGAACTGGAGACTCTTGTGGAGCAATGGCATGAGGTTTTGCCCACTGCTGAAATATTTCCTATCTCAGCTACAGCGAAATTTAATGTAGACAATTTGCTCTCACGCATCAAGGAATTATTGCCCGAATCACCGCCTTATTTTGACAAAGATCAGTGGACGGACAAACCCGCAAGATTCTTTGTCACAGAAATCATTCGCGAAAAGATTTTGCTTTACTATGACAAAGAAATTCCCTATGCAGTGGAAGTCGTTGTGGAGCAATTCAAGGAAAAAGAGAAGAGTATTCACATCAGTGCCATTATCTATGTAGAACGTGATAGCCAGAAAGGCATTATCATCGGTCACCAAGGCGTAGCGCTCAAGAAGGTTAGCACCGAGGCACGCAAGACACTTGAAAAATTCTTTGAAAAAAGCATCTATCTCGAAATATTTGTCAAGGTAGACAAAGACTGGAGAAGCAGTTCGCGCCGCCTTGAAGCCTACGGTTATCAGCAAAATTAAGTTTATAGATTGACGAGTTGACAAAATGAAAAATTGGTGAGTTTACTTGTTTACTCTCCACGAGTCTACAAGTTTACTTTTCTCAAGTCTACTTGTTCCCACGTCCATTCGTCTACTTATTCAAATCATAAGAATATGTCTAAATTAGTTGCAATAGTGGGTCGCCCCAACGTGGGTAAGTCCACACTCTTTAATCGTTTGACAGGCACACGCCAAGCCATCGTAAGTGATGTGGCAGGTACGACTCGTGACCGCCAATATGGCAAGTGCGAGTGGATAGGTCGCGAATTCTCGTTGGTAGATACTGGCGGCTGGGTAGTCAATTCCGACGATATTTTTGAAGAAGAAATCCGCAAGCAAGTTTCCCTTGCTACAGAAGAAGCAGACCTTATCCTCTTCCTCGTCGATGTCAAGAATGGTGTCACAGACTTGGATATGGCTGTTGCTTCTATTCTGCGCCGTGTCAAATTGCCAGTACTCCTTTGCACCAACAAGACTGACGACAACGCCGACCGTTATGGCGCTCCCGAATTCTATAGCCTCGGTCTTGGCGATCCTATCTGTGTTTCTGCAGCAACAGGTAGCGGTACGGGCGAATTGCTTGACTTGATCGTAGAAAATCTTGGCGAAGAAAAGAAGATGGATGAAGAAGAAGCACGCATCCCTCGTTTCTCAGTCGTAGGTCGCCCCAACGTAGGAAAGAGTAGTATCATCAATGCATTTATTGGCGAAGATCGTCACATCGTCACCGATATAGCAGGCACTACACGCGACAGCATTTTGACCCGTTATCAGAAGTTTGGATTTGACTTCCACCTGGTCGATACAGCAGGTATTCGCCGCAAGAACAAGGTTACCGAAGATTTGGAATTCTATTCTGTGATGCGCTCAATCCGTGCTATTGAAAATTCAGATGTTTGTATCCTCATGATTGATGCTACACGTGGTATCGAAGGACAGGATATGAATATCTTCCAGATCATTCAGCGCAACAATAAGAGCCTGGTCGTAGTTGTCAACAAGTGGGACTTAGTGGAAGACAAGTCGCAAGCCGCTATCGATACCTTCCGCAATGCTATCTACGACCGCATGGCACCCTTCACCGACTTCCCCATCATCTTTGCTTCAGCGGTCACCAAGCAGCGCATCTTCAAGGTGCTCGAGACAGCCCAGGAAGTATTCAACAACCGCAAACGCCATGTCAGCACAGCCAAGTTGAACGAGGAAATGTTGCCACTCATCGAAGCATATCCACCACCTTCAATCAAGGGTAAGTATATCAAGATTAAGTATTGTTCACAGCCCACAGATACACAAATTCCTACTTTCGTATTCTACGCTAACTTGCCACAATACGTCAAGGAACCCTATAAGCGCTTCCTGGAAAACAAGATTCGCGAGCGTTGGGACTTCTGTGGCACACCCATCAATATCTTTATCCGACAGAAATAAATCGCAGCGTAGCGCATATGTGAAATAGTATATCTGGAAATGTAGCCTATCATAGGGCATATTTCCAGATATTTTGTATAGAGTATAGATACTTTACTTAAATAATTGTGAAAAAAGTATCAAAGGTTTTCTTCAACAAAATTTGGAGAAAGATTTGTGAAATTGCTGCAAATAAAAAGCCAAGGCTTTCTTGAAAAAAAGTCTAATGTTTTTTTAACAAGACGTTGCGAAATTTTTACAAGGTCTTGACTTTTTAAATCCTATCATTGTCTATCTTTTTTTAAAACTAATCTTTGGATGGAACAGGATGGTATTGTCGAGGAGGAATTCATTAGTAGTCGATGTCTATTACCTTGAATCGCTTGTTGAAGGTTAAGTCGACGTCGCCAGTCAGGTCTACTTCATAAAACGAACGCACCTTTTCAATCTTCAGAACTTGTGCGCCAGCGTGATGTGCGTTGACATAATCCCTTATTTGACTTGGTACAAGTTCGGCTGGGATGGCGGTGTGCCGACCGTCAATTTCGGTCCATGCGCCTTGCTTGTTGAATTCCAGAGTCATGCCGTTTTCCAGGACTACGTCGTAACTTCTTTCCAACGACTCGTACTTAGCAATTTTGATTTTAACACCCGAGAAATGCTTGCTGAGTACTTGCTGAGCAGCTTGGGGCAGTTGGTCGGGGCTGATGGGGCGGTCGTTGAATGCAAAGGCAGCTTGTGCCGAAATGAAACATACAAATGCGAGGGCGAGGTTTCTAAAATTCTTTTTCATATTCATTACTTTTTTAGATTAATATTCTATTCTTTTCTTGTTTCTGAGAGCAAAATTATGGTCTAAATCTGAAATGAATCTGAAAAATGCTGATATTGCGATATTTTTTTATTTTTTGTTGTTGATGCGCATTTGTGGGATAGGGTGGTAGGTATTTCTCCAGCGCTATTACAGCGCTAATATACAAAGAGGATGTGGCACGAATGAACTTGCCACATCCTCATGTATCAACTATTCAGGAGAATATTATCTTACCACCTTCTTCTGTCCATCAATGATGTAGATGCCAGGAGCTGTGACTTTGTCGAGGCGACGACCGCTGAGGTCGAAGATGCCCTTAGCCTTACTGCTGTCGGTAGTGATATGACCGATACCTACTAAGCCGTTTTCGAAGACATAGAGCAACTTGTCGTATTTTGCTTGGAGGTTGGCCAATGCTGCAGACATTTCTTCGGCAGTAGCAGCCATGTTTTCGCTGACTTGGCTTGATTGGAACATTTGGTCGGCAGCAGCGATGTACACTTCTTCTGCACCCACGTATTCATCTATGAGCGAGTTGACCACAGTCTTGTGATTGATCAAAGCAAATTCGGACATTGCGAAGAATGCGCGATTGTTGTATTTGCTATTGCCTGGGCCGATAGACTCGGTGACAACGAGACGAATCACCTTGTAAGGAGTAGTGGTGATCACCTTAGGTGAGCTCCAGTATACGCCAGGGTTGGTGTAGCGAGGCAGTGGGTTGGTGGCATTTGAAGAAGCATATTTCTTGATAGAACGGAATGTCTTGCCATCAGTGCTACCCTGCAAGTCAATGAGGCTTGGTGCTGGTGAAGTGCTGGAAGGGTCGGCTGTGTAGCGAGTAGCGTATGAAATCGATAATTCGCTGAGCAACTTGCCATCGACCATATTTACCTGTATGTGGTGAGGCGCGTTGACAGCAGTACCATTCCATTGTGTGTGGAGGTATGTAGAGGTATTGTTGTCCAAGAGAGCTGCCACACCGCCACCATCTGTAGCATTACCTACGACGTTTTGGTCTGCATTAGATGAAAGGTAGAAACATGCACTTTCGTCCTCTACTTGCAAAGGCAATTTACCAGGCAGGAGGACGTCCTTGCCCATTTCGTTGAGCAATGTACGTGTGTCCTTGATGAGCTGGTCGAGCTCAGCACGATCCAATTCGGTTTGATTCAATTCGAGCGCAGTGATGTGCCACCATGAACCCTCTGTATTGTCATGGCTCCAGCCGATGACACCCTTGCTACCATAGTTGAGCGATTTGAGGTTTTCGTCTTGACATTGCAACGCCATGACGCCATTGCCCATGTTGATCACTTTGTATGCGATTTGAGGTGTAGTCGCATCAGCAGTCATCGTTTCACCATCAGGCAAGGCTGCGAGGTAGGTTTCGGTCTTGACATTCTTGATGTAATAGCAATCAGCTTGTGGAGCACGTTCGAACACCCATTGTTGCAGTTTGTTCTTAGCATTGTTGACTGCACAATTGACTACCTTAGACGTAGAGTTGATGCTCAATGAGCGACCTGTGTTTTCAGCATTCTTAATGGTATAAGTACTACCAGGGATGATGACATTCATAGCACCCTTGTTGCTTTCGATTTCGGTGACAGCATCATAGAGTGATTGGTAAACGGCAGTATATTTATCTACTGTAGCAGCATCATATACTTCTTGTGCAGCAGCCAGGGCTTCACGCATCTCGTCGAGCATTTCAGACTTATAGTAACCGACTTGCAAGCCAGTTTCGTCAGCCAAAGCGTCGATAGCCTTAGCCTTTTTAATCAAGCTATAAAGCAAGTTGTATTTCATCGTAGTTTCGTCGCCAATAGCATCAATAGTGGTATTGTCGCCCTTCATCACTTGCAACTTACCCTTACCAAGCATCAAAACAGCTGCTGCTTCGTCGGTGATATCAAAGCCCTTCTTGTTGGAGAAAGCAACGATTTCACCCTTGTCGTTGCGAATCAAGAAACCTACGCCACCTTCGCCAGTCATATTGACGTATTTGTTCTTGATGGTATAAGTATATGCTGTTGGTTCGGCATAGAAATGTGCATAGTTGCCCACGTGTGCAGTGGCAAAACCTTCGTACAGCTCGAGCGCTGTACCCTTGTTGCCGATGACTTCTTCGCCTGTGCCGTCGTTGATGAATAGTACGGCAAGGTTTTCCTTGTAGCCCTTAGCCTTGACAGATGCAATGGCTGCGTCGATTTGCTTTTGTGAGGTAGAGTAAACAGAGTTGGCATAGTCGCCTACGAAACGATTGTCCATTACTTCCAACATGCCATGAGCACGGAAGAACTCGGTAAGGTCTTCGCCAGCTGCATCGCAAGCCAGTTTGTAGAAATGAAGCAAACCAGCATCGCCATCCTGATTGTAGGACTTGTTCATCGGATTTTGTCTCAACATTTCATAGAGACGGGGATAGAATTCGTTGTTGTGACCAAGCAAGTGGTAGTATTGGAACAAACGATAGTACATGTGAGTGAGTGACCAAATGTTGTTGGTGTAGAAGTCGCTGCCGTCTTTGCGGAAGGCTTCGTAAACCAAGGCCAATGCACCCTCGGAACCATTGACACGTGATGTGCTGATACCTGCGTACCAAAGGACCACGTTGGAGAAAAGGTTGTTGGTGACTTCGGTCAAACCATTCAAAGTCATTGGAGCTTGATGTTGGTGACCTATCTCGTGACCAGGACCCCAGTACGAACCAGATGAAGTGAGGATGTCGTCCATGATACTGCTCATGGTATTATAGTGGTAACCGCAGTGGTCCCAGCCTCCATACATGTATGCTGTGCCACCTACGCCAAAGGCAAGACCGTGGATGTTGTAGTATTCGCTGAAATCGCAAGCAAATTCATCGTTGTTGTCGCCTGTGAAAGCAAAGACTTCGTCCTTGTCAGAGTAGGGAGATTCCCACTTAGCATTAGCTTCGGTGAATTGTTCCTTGCTGGCAACGCCCATCAACAAGCGCTCCCAAAGCATGATGTTGTCCCAGATGGCGAGAATGTCCTCTATGCGATTCTTCCCAGTGAAGTAATAGTCAAGACCCTTGTTGCCTTCGGTCAAATTATCTTTGAATGGGAATTGCAAAGTGATGTACTTACCTAAAACAGTGAGGTCGGCATCAGTTGCACGTGCGGCATAATAATCCCAATCTTCATTAGTATCACCTTCGCCCCAAAGTTTGTCACCCACGGCATTGTAGAAACCATTCAGGATACCGCCTTCGACGTGAACCTTCAAATCATCGTAGTCAGACAATTTGCGTGCACATGCTTTGCTACCATAACCCTTTGTGGTATCAAATGTCTTAACCACGTAGTTGAGACAACCTGTGGTACCATCAATATTTACAGGAACGACATTCAAACCAGGTTGCAACTTAGTACCTTCGTTGTAGGCTGTACCAGGCTTGCTGTGACCTGTCCATGTAGACAAATAGAGTGTAGCACCAGCCTTCAATTCGCCTTCCACCATGATGTAAAGCACTTGGCTGCGATTTGCATAAAGGCCGAGTGGATTGTTCAAGTTGGTGTGAGCATTCATACGCAATGCGCTTGCGCCATCGTTGGCGTCATTGTAAGGCTCAATCAATTGTACGCGCAAACGCTTTGCAACTTCTGCATCCCAAGCTGGTTTTGCTGTGTTGACATTCGCTTCTTCCCAAGTGCCATCGGTGGTCATCTTGAGCACCATCTTTTGCAGTGTGCCAGGCAGATCTTGATAGTGGGGATCTTCCAGCATTTGTGCTGTAGTGTAATTCTTGTAACCCACGTTAAATTCAGAGCACGAGTTGTCCGTAAACAATACATTGAGTGCTTGATTCCAAGTGGTGAGTTGGGCAGATGTTGGCTTAGCTACATCTGCGTTGAATGTCTGTGCGTTGACCGACATGACAGAGAATGTCAGTAGTAACGCCAAGCCCATTCGCCAAAGTCTTTGGATTTTCATGATAAATTGGTTTTAGGTTATTTATTATAATATAATTATGTGTATTTAATGTGTCGTGCGAAACTTATTTCCTTTTGCTCTGTTTACTTCACAACAACTTCAAATGTACTTGCAGGAAGTGCAAATTGATTGACAAGGTTGCCTGTGCTATAAGCTTCCCATCCATATCTCACGCGAGCAGGCTTCTCTACTTTTTTGCTACTAACAATAATCTTGTTGCCCTTGATCTCTACCTTGTCGGCGGGATAGAATACACCGATCTCTCCAGCAATGGTGATGGTGCGTAGTGGTTGGTTGTCACTAGTGCTCAGTACGGTGTCGTCTCCGAAGTTCAGGGTCACTTTACAACCTTTTCTTGTTGCCTTTTCTACAGTAGGACCATGGGCAACGATCTTCTTGAGGTCGTAAGTCTGTGACAAAGCCAATTTGCCCAAACGTTCGCCAATCACATCCTTTTGCTTGGGGTGTACATCCCATTCGTGCCCTTTGTCACTTGATACAGCGTAGTCGCAGTAGGGGATGGCTTCAGCCAAGCGGCGTTGTGAATCGCGGAAGTGTGGCCATGATGGGCGGTTGATGCTTGACAACTGAACGAAATAGAAAGGTATCTTTTCATTTTGCCAAGTTTTGCGCCAAGCATTCACCAGAGTGGGGAAGATAAGCTCGTGTAATTCTATATTATGTGCATTAGACTCGCCTTGATACCAAATAGCTCCCTTGATGTTATAACAAGCTATAGGAGCAATACCTGTTTCATAAAGATATGTGGGTTCGTAGGGGTGACGCTGTAAAGGATTTTCTCCCTTAGCAATGTTCTTCGAAGCACGACCACGGCACCAATCTTGAATCATATCGTTGGATTTCCAACTGGTCAAAATATCTACCAATTGTGGGTGCCACTCCAGTGTCTTTCTGTCAATGAATGCTTCGGCTGGTGCGCCACCAATGGCATTGCAAATCAACCCCACAGGTACATCAAGTGAATCTGCCAGCATTTTGCCAAAGTGATAAGCCACAGCAGAGAAGTCGGCTACGTTCTTCTCGTTTTGCACTTCCCATTCTGTAGATATATAATAGTTGTGGCGGTTGATGCATTCCAAGTCTTCTTTACTCCATTCGATATTGTCTGTATATACGCGTGGCTTCATGTTGTACAGGCGAATGTCTTTGCTTAAATCAGACAAACTCTCTTTGGCGTGAGAAGTTTCCTTTATCATAAATGCCATATTGGATTGGCCTGAGCACAACCATACTTCACCCACGACGATATTTTCGAAGGTCATCTTTTTGCCGTCGCTTTCCACTGTCAAGGTGTATTGCTTCTTGTCAGCTTTCATCGCGGGAAATTCCATTTGCCATTTTCCATCTTTTCCAGCAGCGGTCTTGACAGTCTTTTTTCCTAACTTCGCTACAACAGTTTTACCCGCATTTGTTGTTCCACTCAAACGGAAAGGTACACCGCGTTGTATCACCATGTTGTCTGAGTAAATTGCAGGCATTTGCAATCCTCCAAAGTTGCCACTGATATGACCATACACACGCTGAGCAATCAGACCAGCTCCTTCGGCATTAGGGTGAAGTGCGTCGGGCATCAAGTCGGGGCGATTGTAGAGTATTTCTTGCAAATCTATCAATTCTGATTGGCTTAACTTTGCAATATCTTCGATAGTAGATTGAATTTGCCAATACCAATCTCTAGTACCACTCTTAAAACGTCTGTGCCAATGGAAAATAGGTGTCATTCTACAGACATATACTTTAACTGTAGGATTAATATCCCTTAGGGTATCTATCAGCGCCATATAGTCAGGGATAAACTCATCTTTGTAGTTGGGCCAATTTCTTGGGTCTGTATCATTTAATCCCAAATGAATCACCGCAATATCTGGAGCAAATTCCAGTGCAGCTTTACATTCGGGTTGTTGTGTATAGGGACGGTGGCCTTTGTTTAGTAGTGTAGCCCCAGATTTGCCAAAATTTCCTACTTTATAACCATCTCCCAAAAGTTTAGAGAGTTGCTGTGGATAAGAAGTTTCATTGGGATTGGCATGCCCATATCCAAAGGTTACACTATTGCCAATACATGCCACCTTGATGGGAGACAGAGCAAAGCAAAAGGCAGAAAATAGCAGAAAAATGAAAGAATATATTTTTCTCATTTAGTGTGTGCGTTTTCTTAGATTATTTGTTAAAAGGAAGTGTTTTAAAAGTCTGTATTTAAGTAGATAAATATGCAACTTCTAATAATGGTTTGGAGGATATGTTTTTACAAACACACCCTCCATACTGACTTTATTAGCGTATACTACTTAAATATTGTGCCATTCATTATAGTTCGTTGCGCACTACGTTACCCATTTGCATGACGAAAAGCAAGTTCAAATCTTCGTCGTTGCTGAACATAATAATGTCGGCATCTTTGCCAGCCTCCAAAGTACCCTTGCGGTCTAATACGCCCATGATACGAGCTGGTGTTTCGCTGATCATGCGACAAGCATCTGCCAAAGGAATACCTGCTTGCTGTACGCTGGTGCGAACCAATCGGTCCATAGTTGCTATTGAACCAGCCAAAGCCGAACGGTCTGCCAATTTGCATACACCATCCTCATAAATCACGCGTGGGTCAAATGCTGTAGTTTCGTTGCTCGCTGCGCCAGCCAAAGCATCAGTGATAAGTGCAGTCTTTTCCACACCCTTGATTTGATAAACCATGCGCAACATCACGGGAGGTACGTGTATGCCGTCAGCAATCATTTCTACGGTCATATTTTGTTCAGCTAATATGCTTTCCACAGTACCAGCTTCCTTGAATTCACGATTTTTGTAAACCACGGGCATTGCATTGTAGAAGTGTGTAGCATGAGTCATACCAGCTTCGTTAGCAGCCTTTACTTCGTCGTACTTAGCGCGAGTGTGGCCGATTGAAGGCAGACATCCATGTTCTACACAGCACTTGATGAAAGGTAATGAACCTTCTAATTCGGGCGCATTGTCCCAACGCTTGATGCAAGAATACTTTTTCAAAAGTGGTTCGTACTCTTCTGCCACTGGTGCTTTAATCCATTCTGGAATTTGCGCGCCGGCTTGCTTCATGTTGAAGTATGGGCCTTCGAGGTGCAAACCTAAAATAGGTGAGTTTGGCTCGTTCATCATCTTTTCACATGTTTCGCAAGCCGCTTCAATCATGGGTACAGTTGATGACGAAAGGGTGGGATAGATAGAAGTAGTACCATACCACGCATGAGCATCTACTGCCACACGGAATGCTTCCTCAGTGCCTTCCATAAAGTCACGACCGCCACCACCGTGTACGTGCATTTCAATACCACCAGGTACGACGTGTGCACCCTTTGCATCTATGAGTTCAGCGCCTTCTAGTGGTGTGCTGTCATTTTTGATTTCTACTATTTTATTATCTTTAACGATTACACTACCATTTTCCAACCAACCTTGTGGAGTCAGGACTTTTCCGTTGTAAATTTGTTTTAGCATAGTTCTATAATAAATTTGAGATTTTTACGTTAAATGATTTAGGTTGAAAATTTAGGTCTTAGATTGATACCGCAAATATACTATTTTTTTGTGAAATACGATTTTCTGCTCATCTTTTATCATTAATTTTGCAGGGATTTTTAAATAAAGTTCGATTTTTTGAATGAAAATACACAATTATATATATATAAGTTTGTTTTTCCTATTGTTGGGGAGCATTGCGAGTTGTGGGGGTGTGGACAAGACCCTCAAACGTGGTGATGCGGCTATGGCTATAGGGGAATATTGCGAGGCTGCAGCGCAGTATCGTAAGGCTTATTCTCGCACACCTTCCAAGGAAAGAGAACAAAGAGGAATTGTGGCTTACAAGATGGGAGATGCCTATCGCAGATATGGCAATAGTGCACGCGCGCTCGGCGCCTTTCGCAATGCGGCAAGATATGGTCAGGCGGATACCTTGACACATTATTATATAGGTGAACTTCTGCGCATGAATGGCGACTATGCTGGTGCCGAAAGGGCTTATCTGCAATATCTTGAGAAGTTCCCTCAGGATTTGCCTGCTAAGCGTGGCTATTTGGCTTGTCAAGATGCTTTGGCAGTGAAGAAAAAAGGCTCGGCTTATACTGTGAAGATCGAGAACCTTTTTAATGGTAACCGTAGTGACTATTCCCCTGCATTTTTGGGAGAAGATGGCGCTCAGCTGTACTTTACAACCAATCGTCAGACAGTTACAGGAAGTGAACTCAGCAGTATTACAGGTCTGAAAAATAGTGACATCTTTTTTGCTAAAAAGGATGAAAAAGGCAAATGGAAGTTGCCCGAGGCGCTTGATGCTAATATTAATACGGAAGACGATGAAGGTGCGCCAGCCTTTTCGCCTGATGGTAAGACGATGTTCCTGACGCTTTGCCGCAAGGATCCACAATATCCGCGTATGGCTGAGATATGGAAGGCACAACGTACCGATGCCACTTGGTCGAAACCAGAACAAGTGAAACTGACGGCAGATACACTTTCAAGTTATGCACACCCTGCGATCTCGCCCGATGGCTCTTGGATCTACTTTACCTCGGATATGCCAGGTGGATATGGTGGAATGGACTTGTGGCGTGCGCGCTATGATGGAAAAGGTGTGGGCGCAGTGGAAAACCTCGGCGCAGATATCAATACTTCCGCTGACGAAGTTTTTCCCACCTTTCGTCCCAATGGCATGCTCTACTTCTCCTCAGCAGGGCGTCTGCCATCATTGGGTGGATTGGATATCTATCATGCAGTCGAGGATACCTTGACGCACCGATGGACTGTGGTGCATCTGCCGGCTCCTGTCAATTCGCAAGGCGATGACTTTGGCATGACTTTTGAGGGATTGCACAATCGTGGTTACTTCTCCTCCAATCGCTCTACAGGCGGTCGCGGATGGGACAAGATTTATTCATTCTCCTACCCCGAAGTGCTGCAGACAGTGCAGGGGTGGGTGTATGAACAAGATGGCTATGAATTGCCCGAAGCTCAAGTGTATATGATTGGTGACGATGGCACGAATGTCAAACTATCGGTGCGCTCAGACGGATCCTTTGAGCAACCTGCCACCCCAGGCGTGCGCTACCTCTTCCTCGCCACCTGTCAGGGGTACCTCAATGCTCGTGCAGATCTCACCGCCGATACGCTTGAGGTGGAGCATCGTCATGTGTTGCAATTCCCCTTGCCCAGCACAAATGTGCCCGTATTAGTACGCAATGTCTTCTACGAATTTGATAGTGCTGAACTTACGCCCGAATCTACTGCGGCTCTGGATCGTTTGGCCAATATGCTCAAGGAACACCCCAATATTACCATCGAACTCTCTGCGCATTGCGATTATCGCGGCAATGATAAGTACAACCTGAATCTCTCTCAGCGTCGTGCTGAAAGCGTGGTGAAATATCTGACCAAGCAGGGTATTCAATCAGATCGCCTCACGCCCAAAGGATATGGCGAGACGTTGCCCAAACGCGTCAACAAAAAGTTGCTCGAACAACACCCTTTCTTGCATGAAAATGACACCTTGAGCGAAGCCTATATTCTGGCTCTGCCTGCTGACCAGCAGGAGGCATGCAATGCGCTCAATCGTCGTACCGAATTCAGGGTCTTGCGTACGACTTACGGCATGTTTGACGACGTGCAAGTGAAACCCGTTGGTGCTGAGGCTAATCGTGAAGAAGAGTAACCCAATCTTCAGTGGCGTTTGAAGCAAGAAAAAATATCCAAGACCTTTTTGAAATTATCCAAGGCTTTTTTTGAAAAAGGTCTTGTTTTTTTTTAACAAGACGTTGCGGTTTTTGAGGACTGTTGTTTTTAAGATTTCCTTAGTCGATTTTTCGTCAGTTTTAGCAAAATGCTCTTTATACATCCTTTTTGCACGGCCAATGTTGATTTGGCGAAATATGTGGTTAGGACCCTTGTGTTATTAGGTATAATTCAAGGCGAGTAGGCAAATTTATATACTCAATCAAAAAAGTCTGTGTAAATTATCATAAATTCATTTGCAGTAATTAAAAAAAATATTAATTTTGCAACATATTTTACGTGTAATATAATTTAACAATTTTGCTATGGGAAACCAAAAAAGAGTGTATACATTCGGTGCAGGAAAGGCTGAAGGCCGCGCCGATATGCGTAACGAATTGGGTGGCAAGGGTGCTAACCTTGCCGAAATGAACCTTATCGGAGTGCCAGTGCCTCCAGGTTTCACCATCACCACAGATACTTGCAACGAATACTATTCAGTAGGTAAGGACAAGGTTGTGGAGATGTTGAAGAGCGACGTGGAAGAAGCTATCCACCATGTTGAAAATTTGATGAACAGCAAGTTTGGTGACGTAGAAAACCCATTGCTCGTTTCTGTACGTTCAGGTGCTCGTGCTTCAATGCCTGGTATGATGGATACTATCCTCAACCTCGGTCTGAATGACGAAGTAGTTGAAGGTATCGTTCGCAAGACTGGTAACGCTCGCTTCGCTTGGGACTCTTATCGTCGTTTCGTTCAAATGTATGGTGACGTTGTTTTGGGTATGAAGCCTGTAAACAAGGAAGACATCGATCCATTTGAAGCAATCATCGAAGAAGTTAAGGAAGCTAAGGGCGTAAAACTCGACAACGAACTCGAAGTGGAAGACTTGAAGGAACTCGTTGTTAAGTTCAAGGCTGCAGTTAAAGCTCAAACTGGTAAGGACTTCCCTAATGATTCATACGAACAATTGTGGGGCGCTATCTGCTCAGTGTTCGATTCATGGATGAACGATCGTGCTATCCTCTATCGTAAGATGGAAGGTATCCCTGCTGAATGGGGTACAGCTGTAAACGTTCAAGCAATGGTATTCGGTAACATGGGCGACACATCTGCTACAGGTGTATGCTTCAGCCGTGACGCAGCTACAGGTGAAAACCTCTTCAACGGTGAATGGCTTGTAAATGCACAAGGTGAAGACGTAGTTGCTGGTATCCGTACTCCACAACAAATCACCCTCGAAGGTTCACGCCGTTGGGCTGCCCTTCAAGGTGTTTCTGAAGAAGATCGTAAGGCAAACTTCCCATCAATGGAAGAAGCTATGCCTGAAATCTACAAGGAACTCGACGCACTCCAAACTAAGCTCGAAAACCACTACCACGATATGCAGGATATGGAGTTCACTGTACAAGAAGGTAAGCTCTGGTTCCTCCAAACACGTAATGGTAAGCGCACAGGTGCTGCAATGGTTAAGATTGCTATCGACCTCCTTCACGAAGGTATGATCGACGAAAAGACTGCTATCCTCCGTTGCGAACCTAACAAGCTCGACGAATTGCTCCACCCAGTATTTGACAAGGCTGCTCTCGCTGCTGCTAAGGAAATCACTAAGGGTCTTCCTGCATCTCCAGGTGCTGCTTGCGGTCAAATCGTATTCCACGCTGATGACGCAACAGTTTGGGCAGAACAAGGTAAGAAGGTGATCATGGTACGTGTTGAAACTTCTCCAGAAGACCTCGCTGGTATGGCTGTTGCTGAAGGTATCCTCACAGCTCGTGGTGGTATGACTTCTCACGCTGCAGTAGTAGCTCGCGGTATGGGTAAGTGCTGCGTATCAGGTGCAGGTGCAATCAACGTAGACTACTATGCTAAGACTGTAGAAATTGCAGGCGTAGTATATAAGGAAGGTGACTACATCTCATTGAACGGTACTACAGGTCGTGTATATGCTGGCCAAATTCCTACTCAGGAAGCAGAACTCAGCGGCGACTTCGCAGAACTCATGGATCTCTGCTCTAAGCACTCTAAGCTTGTAGTTCGCACAAATGCTGATACTCCACACGATGCTACTGTAGCTCGTAACTTTGGTGCTGTAGGTATCGGTCTCTGCCGTACAGAACACATGTTCTTCGAAGCAGAAAAAATCGTTGCTATGCGTGAAATGATCCTCGCTCAAGATTCAGAAGGTCGTGAAAAGGCTCTCGAAAAGATTCTTCCTTACCAAAAGGCTGACTTCAAGGGTATCTTCAAGGCAATGGATGGCTGTCCTGTTAACGTACGTCTCCTTGACCCACCTCTCCACGAATTCGTTCCCCACGATTTGAAGGGTCAACAAGAAATGGCTGAAGCTATGGGTGTGACTGTAGAATACATTCAACAACGTGTACACTCTTTGGCAGAAGCTAACCCAATGTTGGGTCACCGTGGTTGCCGTCTCGGTAATACATATCCTGAAATCACAGCAATGCAAACTCGCGCTATCCTCGGCGCTGCTTGCGAATTGAAGAAAGAAGGTCTCGATCCACATCCAGAAATCATGGTGCCATTGACAGGTATTCTCTACGAATTCGAAGCACAGGAAAAGGTAATCCGCGAAACTGCTGCTAAGGTATTTGCAGAAGAAGGCGTAGAAGTTCCTTTCAAGGTTGGTACAATGATTGAAATCCCACGTGCAGCTCTTACTGCTAACCGTATCGCAAGCCGTGCTGAATACTTCTCATTCGGTACAAACGACTTGACTCAGATGACATTCGGTTACTCTCGTGACGATATCGCTTCATTCCTCCCTGTTTACCTCGAAAAGAAGATTTTGAAGGTAGACCCATTCCAAGTGCTCGACCAAAATGGTGTAGGTCAACTCGTAGAAATGGCTGTAGAAAAGGGTCGCCAAGTTCGTCCAGAACTCAAGTGCGGTATCTGTGGTGAGCACGGTGGTGAACCTTCTTCAGTGAAGTTCTGTCACAAGGTTGGTTTGAACTACGTATCTTGCTCTCCATTCCGTGTGCCTATCGCACGCCTCGCTGCTGCACAGGCTGCTGTAGAGGAATAATTAAATACTCTCATATAATGTAAGGACTTGTCCAATTGGGCAAGTCCTTTTTTAGTATCTCATTTGAGAGGATTTCTAAGTACAATCTTATCCGCGGAGAGGCATTCATGCCATAATTCTAAAAAAACATAAATCTTATCGAAATATCTTGATTTAATGTACTGAATTAAACGATAGTGAATTTATTTCACTATCTTTATGGCACTAAAACGTCAATTTATGGCTCAGTCTTTAGGCGTGGCCGCCTATAAGACAAAAGAGTTAATTGAAAATTTGAAGTCATCACTTCCTTCTATAGATGATTTGGAGAAGACGCTCAACGAATAAGTCAAGAGGGAAGAAAAAGAGGCGGGAATCCCTTTTTTTCATAACCTCTGCCACGATTTGGCATAGCTCTCGTGTATATTTGCAGAAAAATAAAGAAATATGGACAACGATAGAGGACAAAGTTTGATAACCAAATACGTTTGGGTGATAGAGACCATCTATCGCAGTCGTAAGATTTCATTCAAAAAACTGAATGAAATCTGGCTCCGTGATGACATCAGCAGAGGTGTGGATATTCCCAAACGTACTTTTGACAACTGGCGTTATGTCATCTGGGATATGTTCGGTATCAGCATAGTCAATGAGAACCGTGGTGAATACCGCTACTATATCGAAAATGAGGAAGACATAAGTAAAAACGGACTTCGTTCCTGGCTATACAACACTTTCTGTGTGAGCAATGCCTTAGCCAACAGTCAGAGCATCAAAGACCGCATCATTCTGGAATACGTGCCGTCTGGCCAGAACTACCTTCAGCCCATCATTGAGGCTATGAAGGAAAATCGTGTACTGAACATGACCTACCACAGTTATTGGAAGGACGAGGAGAACAATTTCGATATACAGCCATACTGTGTGAAGTTGTTCCGTCAGCGTTGGTACATGGTCGCTCAAAGTACCTATTCATATTATTACAAGAAAGGGCCGCGCATCTATGCCCTTGACAGAATTCAACATCTTCGAGCTACAGAAGAGAAATTTGAAATGCCAAAGGATTGGACAGCCAAGGATTTCTTTGAAGGCTGCTTTGGCATCATAGCAGAACAGTCTGTGAAGATACAACCAGTCAAGCTGAAAGTATCAGCAGGACAAGCCAACTACATCCGTGATTTGAAGATGCACGAGTCGCAGGAAGAGATTGAACGTAATGAAGAATACAGCATCTTCACCTTTAATCTCCGTCCAGAGTTTGACTTCCAGCAAGAACTTCTCTGGAACGGTGAGGATATGGAAGTGCTGGAACCCTACTGGCTCCGTAAAGAAATTGCCGGAAAGATTAAAAGAATGTGGAACAAATACAAGGAGGGCAAATAAATGAAAGACTTTGCAGCAATAGATTTCGAAACAGCCAATAATGAGCGTTCTTCGGTTTGTTCCGTTGGAATAGTCATTGTTCGTAATGGAGAGATTGTAGATACGTTCTACACTCTCATCCAGCCAGAACCGAACTATTATAACTACTGGTGTTCGCAGGTACATGGTCTTTGTCACGAAGATACTGACGATGCGCCTGTATTCCCCAAAGTATGGGCTCAGATAGAGCCTCTGATAAAGAACTTACCACTTGTTGCTCATAATAAGCCTTTTGACGAAGGTTGTCTGAAGGCAGTGTTCCGCGTCTATCAGATGGACTACCCTGACTATGAGTTTTACGACACACTTTGTGTTTCACGACGAGTCCTTCCTGATTTGGAAAACCACCAGCTTCAGACAGTGGCGGCAGCCTGTGGTTATGAGTTGGAAGATCACCACCACGCATTGGCAGATGCAGAAGCTAGTGCGTGGATAGCAAGAGAAATATTGTAAAATGTTTAACTTTTAATTTTTATTTTTATTGTTATGTTTGTATTAATAATGCCAACCATTGAAAGTATTTGCGAAGATTATGGTCTTGACTATAATGATACCAATGAGGAAGAACTTTTAGGACAGCAAGGCCTGGAAGCTTATCATATAGAAGTAAATGATGGCGAGTCTTTTGAGATTCCCCAATGTTTTACTGGTAGAATTGAACAAGACGAGCAGAATTATTATATAAAAGTCTTAGTGGATGAGGATATGGATTATTATGAGCGAGAGGTAATCCAAGATGATTTGCCTTCTGGCCTCTACCAGTTAGATAAAGATGAGATAACTGTGAAACAAATCTACCAAACAGATGTATTCTAATTATAATCCCGACGAAGTTATGAACATTCATGAAGAAATTGTAAAATGGGCTGAAAAAACCGTCAGAGAGTATCATAAAATTGCGAGTCGTGAGGAGGTAAATCTAGCATATTATACCCAATCTGATCTTTCTCTGATTTCAGAAGAACCGGAATTGATGATTGTTGGAATTAATCCGGGTAGTGGAGGTACTTACAAGGAGCAATGTGAAAATAAAAACTGGTCATACTTGTACAATAATAATCAAGACCAGAATCATTTGCTTAAAGGTAATTACTGCAGGGAAGAAGGTAAACCCTCGTCATGGGAGAATCATAGAAGATGGGGATATTGGAAAGGTTTGAAAAGATGCTTGTCACAGACTAATTTGAATGAAATAATAGAAGATGATAGTAAAATTATTGTCACGAACGCATCATTTTTCAGTACCCCAAAAGCAGATGAAATAAGCGATACCTTATTAGTAGAGACAATCCCATATACACTTCATTTAATAAATATAACCAAATCCAAGCATTTGATATTCCTTAGTGGAAAGAAATGCTTTGAAAGACTTTTAAATTTGTCAAGAACGTCAGAAAATATCCAGTTCGAATACAAGATTGTTTGTGGTAATATTTATGTAGGTGTTCTTAATGGAAAACTATGTATTGGTATCCCACACCCAGCATATAAAACAAATGAAGAGCTGAATCTTGTTGCTTCGGTCATTCCATACCTCATTAGTTCAGATAAATATGAGCATATTGATATCGCATTGATACAAAAAGAATGCGCTAAACAGATCAAAGAATATGAAGAGAGGATCCACAATAAGAAGAAACAAGGAGAGATTTCGAATTTGAATAATCTCATAGAAAAAGTAATATCAGAATGCAACATTGAAGCCTATGAAGAAAGAAATCATAGGTATAAGCTGAATGGTAAATATGGAATAACGATAACAGATAAAGGTAAAGGTTATATAGCAATAAGGCACATTGACTATGATACTAAGGGTTATGACAACAACCAAGATAAAGAAGTCCATAAATTAAAAGAAATGTTGAAAGGACGGGGATACAATACTTCTGAAAAGGTTTGGATTGGGACAAAAAAGTTTTCTCGATTTGGCAATAACGACAACGATATAATTGAAGGTATTTGCAAGGAAATAAAAGAACTAAAAGAAGACATCCAGAAAATATAATTATTTTTCAAAATAATATCACTTTTCTTTGACCTCTGCCACCAATTGGCAGAGGTCTTTGCTTTCTTTGCACAATAGATAAAATTGACACAATATGAATAGATTCCGATTTGTACATCTGAATGTGCACTCCCATTATTCAATAAATGATGGGTGCGCTAGTATAAAGGAACTGGTTGATGCTGCCATCAAAGACAAGATGCCTGGCATTGCTATTACTGACAATGGTAATATGTCTGGTATGATGGAGTTTTTCGACTATGTCTCTCGTATCAACAATGAAAGACGGCAGAAGGGGAAGAAACCTTTTAAGCCTATCATTGGTTGTGAACTGTATGTCGCACCAGGTGCAAAGGAGGACAAGAAGCTTGGCAAGCACTGCAAAGGATATCGTTTAACAGTCATAGCAAAGAATTATCAAGGTTACAAAAACATCATCAAGATTGTCAGTAATTCATGGTCTGATGGTTTCTGTATGAGACCACGAACAGACCATCATGATCTGGAGAAATATCATGAAGGTATAATCGTTCTCTCTGGTGGTGTAGGTAGTGAGGTATATTCCCATGTAGTAAGCGATGACATAGCAGGGCTTGATGCGACTATCAAATGGTATAAGCAAACTTTTGGGGTGGATTATTATCTGGAATTACAGCGTTGTGCTGATTATGACTTAAAGAGCGACACGCCGAGTGATCTGATGCTTGAACAGCAAAGGGTTAATGCCGTTCTTATGCAAAAAGCAAAGGAGTCAGGCGTAAAGGTTGTAGCCACAAATGATGTTCATTATGTTGCTCCTGAAGATTTGGCAGCTTACAATATCCAACAATGCTATGCTACAGGTAAGACTATGGATGAATTTGCCAAAACAGATATACTTCAATTCCGCTGGTTGACAAGCAGAAAACATATGTGCGAGTTGTTCTCAGATGCCCCAGAAGCTATAGCCAATACAATGGATATATATGACAAGGTTGAGTTCTATGACATACGCCATGCTCCCATTGTTCCTGCTATTAACATTCCTGATGGCTTTGGGAATGAGAGAAGGGAAAAGGAAGACAACTATCTGGAATACCTTTCTTTTTTCAAAGCAAAACAGATATATGGAGAATCACTTCCTGAAGATGTGACAGAAAGATTGGAATTTGAGCTGAAAATCATCAAGCAAAAAGGAGCTTCTGGCTATTTCCTTTTTTTACAAGATGTAATAAACACCGCCCAATCTGAGCTTGGCGTATGGGTCGGTCCTGGACGCGGATCAGCTGCTGGTAGTCTTGTATGTTATTGCTTAGGTATTACTAAGATTGATCCATTGAAACACGATTTACTTTTTGAAAGATTTTTAAGTATAGATAGGGTAACACTCCCAGTTATAGATATAGACTTCGATGATGAAGGAAGAGAACGTGTCCTTGAATGGCTTCAACAAAAATATGGCAAGGAATGCTGTGCTCATGTTGTTTCTTTCCGCGAATTCTCAACAGCTAATGCATTCAGTACGGTAGCAAGAGTAAACCAAATGCATACTCCTGAGACTCTGGCGATTAACGAACTCCTATCAGGTTATTCTTGGCGTTCTATAAAGAATTACGTCAAATATGAACCAGAGATAAGAAAAGCTATTCAAAAAGTCGGGAACCCTTTGCGTAATGCCTTTGCTAATACTTATATATTAGAAAGAAAAATCTGTGGATCAGGTGTCCATGCTTGTGGGTTTGTTGTAGCGGACAAGCCTGTGTCAGATTGGGCACCTGTTTCAACTTGTTCAATAGAAGATTCAAAGGGAAATGAACAGTTAGTAAACTGCACTCAATATGATGAATGGCATGTGGAATCATCCGGTCTTATAATATTTGATTTCTTTGGTCTTAAAACACTTTCCCAGATGAGGGATATATGTGCGAGTGTAAAAGTTCGCTATGATAAGGATTTCGATATTGAAAAGATTCCGATTGATGATGTGAAGACGATGGAACTTTTCCAAACAGGCCAAACCGATGACGTGTTTCAGTTCAGCTCAAAAGGAATGCAAAAAAACTTGCAAAAACTTCATCCTACGTGTTTTGAGGATTTAGTCATCTTGAACTGTCTGTATCGCCCAGGTCCAATGGACTATATTGCAACTTTCATCAGGCAAAAGCATTCCAAGAAAGCCGTCAAGTATATGATTCCTTGCTCGGAAAAGTATCTTCACAATACTTATGGCATTATTGTTTATCAGGAACAAATCATGATGCTTTCGCGCTTGATAGCCAACTTCGATAGAGATGAGAGCGACTTGCTGAGAAAAGCCTTCGGTAAAAGGAAGATGGATGTGCTTTCTGTCTTAAAGCCCCGTTTCATAGAAGGTGGTATAAAGAATGGACACAAAAAGAATGCTCTTGAAAAGGTTTGGAGTGAGATGGAGCGTAAAGGAATATACGCTTTTAATAAGTCTCATGCTGTTTGCTACACTTGGCTAGCCTATCAAATGGCTTATTTGAAAGCCAATTATCCTGAAGAGTTCAAACAAGTCATCGAGAAGTATAATTTGGACTAAATCCATTAGTATTGTAAGCAGTTCAGTAAGTAGATATATCACAAAAATTCTATTGATAATGAATTTTTCTAAGACCTCTGCCACCAGTTGGCGGAGGTCTCCTTTCTGTATATAGGGTGTGAGTGCTGATGACGATATTTTGATGGATATAAGAAATTAGCATGGCATTAAAAAATAATTTTATTATCTGAGGTTGAATATTGTTTTTTGTGTAAATTTGTGAACACAATTTGAGAGATTTGCAAGATGCTTAATGAGTCTCAATTTATCACAGAGAGGAAAATAACGAACAAACCTTATTATAATAGTTTTTTACGGTGTAGAAAACTTTTGTATACCTTTAGCAAGTATGATCAGCAGAGTCTGTTTAGTGAAAATCTGTATTTTCTTTTGTGATGTAGAAAAATATAATTAAACAATTAACGTGCAAAATATGAACTTAAAATCATCTTTCATCATTGCGTTCTTGCTTGTTGTTACATTGAGAGTAGGTGCCCAAATTAAAGTAGAAGCGTCAGAGACCGTTGAATTGATGGGTATTGTCTCACGGACTGCTGGTTTTCGGGAGTTCAGTATGGATTTAGCAGGACAATACACAAAAGATACTGATGCATGGTTTTCTAAGCATAAAGAACATCCCTTTATAGCCTATTACCAAGGTCTTCGCGCTAATCATGGTATCAGTTACGATGCAGTGATGAGTATGGCTGTCCACCTTGATATTAATAAGGGTAGGGTTAAGTTTCTTGGAGAGAAGTCTGACCTTGAAAAACGTTGGAGCAATATTGATATTGATGATTTTGTGATACGTTTGAATCAGTTTTACAGAGACACCCGCTTTCATGACTTCTATGTACAGCATCACACATTCTACGACAATGGATTGAAAGATTACGAGACTCACGTTCTTGCCTATTTCCACCAAAATTGGTACACACAATTCTATGGCACGGATAATACCGATCAATTCCGTATTATTATTTGTTTTACATACGGTGATAACAATAACGGAGTTAGTCGTCAGTTGAAAGGTCAACCAAGGGAAGTGTTTTCTATCTGTGGTTATAAACTTAATCAGATGACAGGACAGCCGTTTTGGGATGCGTCAATTCTTATCCACGAATTCAATCATTCCTTTGTCAATCCTCTGCTTGAAAGTACAGCTAATGTAGTATTGATGGAAAATATAGGTCGAAAACTCTTTCAGCTATCTCAATTTGAGATGCAACAGCAAGCCTACAACGACTGGAATACTGTGATTAATGAAAGTGTTGTTCGTGCAGCAGTTTTCATCTATATGATTGACAACAAACTGTTGAACAGGAATACGTCGCAATTTATGCTTAATGAAATGTATAGACGGGGTTTTCGCTGGATGCCAGAACTTGTTGTCGCTCTTAGAAAATACGCCTCCAATCGTGAACAGTATAAGACCCTAAATGATTTCTATCCAGAAATTGCCAGTTGCCTTAGCAAGTATATAGATGATGAAACTGAAAGAATCGTAAAGGCACTGAGATAGACCAATTAGAGTTTGATCGCATTTGTAAGTTGAATTAACCCAATGAATAATATGAAGTATTTTGTTTTACTCCTTTTGCCCCTTATCTTAGGGTGCTCTTCAAACTCAGGAACAAAATCTGAGAATGAAAATGATTCTGTAGCTACACAGAATGATAGCCTTTCAAGCGCATCTTCGATGGATGATTATGATTGGACACCTGATGGATTCAAAAAAGATCATCCTGATGAGTGGGCTGTAGTCAAGCCCAGCATCAATATACAGCAGAGTGGGGACGAGAAGTGCTTTGATAAGATCGATGTACTTGTAAATGACTATCTGGATAAAAAGAAAATCTCTTTACCTTCAGATGTAGACAAGCGAATCCAATGCATAGCAGAAATATGCAGAACAAAATTTAGTATTGGTGGTTACGATGAAAGCAATGTTGGGATGAATATTTCTGATGGTACACGTCGTTTGTTTGAGGGATATATAAATTGGTTGTACGAGCAGGAAGCAAAAACTATTTTAAGTAATAATAAGTTGGTAGATCTAGAGCGTGAACTGGAATTGTACAATAGCCTAAATGATGCAATGTATGACGTGTGTGATTCTGTCGCTTTCTGTATGGGAGGCTCTGGCGGTTGGGCTAGTTCTGCCCAGATTGTTGACCTGTCTATTGATTACCATAGATGTATGTACCAAGCTATCATTGGCTCAAAGCTTGAACAGAAAAAAGAGTTGGATGTACCCCTTGATTTATTTGATAAAGAATGCCAGATTTTGATCGGTAATTATAAAGCCTATGAAGACGGCCAACCTAAAGACGTTTCTCACATTGTCAATAGATTTAAGAATGCTTTCCATTCGTGGTATGCATATCGTAAGTCCACGGCAAAAAGTATCAAAGATAATAAGTTCAAGAAAACATACGAGTCAATTACATATAGTTTCGCCCGAATTCATTTCCGTTATCTTAAGAATAGGTACTCAGATATAGGTATGATGGGTGGTATTGCTGCTGAAGCCTGCTTAAAGGATGATTGCTCTAATCAGGAATTACTCAATTTCAATTACGAAAAAAAATGTGAAGAACTAATAAAAAAATACTCGTAACCTTAGGACACAAAGGACTTTTAGTATAACGTGAGTTCGCGGTATAAGCGCTATGTCGTTTAATCCATGACGGCGATTCTCTCAAAGGATGATGATAAAAAAAGTCTTACCTTTTTAAAATTTTGCGACGTCGCGTTGAAATTATCTAAGACTTTTTTACAACAAAACGTTGCATTTTTTAGCTTTTGCAATAAATAATCTCTTTAGTGCTTTCGGACCAGCAAATTTGCTGGTTCGATGGTTTTAGTTAAATTTGCCGAAGTGTTGTTTTTACTTAAATTCCTTATAAAATTCATAGATTTGATTTGTTTATAATTCTGCATCAGCCTCCCTGTGGATGCAGATTGTTGATTTAGGTTTAACGATTTCTTTTACTTTCTCTATCGTTCTGCGGTCGGCATGACCAGAGGTATGTATATCAACAACATTGTGAAACATCTCTCTGAATTCTTTATACCTGGAGTTTGCCTGTACTTGTTCTGGAATCTTGTAGTAACCATCCCAAGACGAATAGATAAGTAACGTTTCTGCTTGTGGTAACTTCTGAATTAGTCCTCGAACTTTTTCTTTCTGTGATGTGCCTACAACCATAGCAAAACCTCTACGTTTCAGTTTGCCATATAAGTGTTCTGTGTAGAAGAGTGGGGTGAAAGAAAATAAACCTCTTGGGGCCTTTGACTCCCGCTGTGTGAAAAATGCCATTGTTCTCTTCATGAACACAGACCAGATGCATAGTGGTTTCTTTGCTTTTTGGGCTGCCTCTTTAATTGATGAAAGTCTTTCGATATCTGTAGCTGATGCAAGGATAAAGACGTATTTGAAAGCCTGCATCACACTCGCCATTTTCTGTGATACCTCGCGCTCGTGTATGCACTTTTCCTCACGTTTTAGCATCGTACCTTCTGTAATGAGTATGTCTATGTTTGTAGCATATCTCTTTAATGCCAGGAACAGACCTTTACCCATATAACCATGTTCCCTATAATCACCCGTATGCCATATCCTCTTGCCATCAGCTTCGATAAGGAACATGTGTGAGTCATAGATGCTATGACAGTTGAAGAAAGGTGTTACCTTAATGTCGCCAATAGAAATGCTTTCAGGAACTTTGCGAGGTGATGTACGTTTCCAGACCTCTATTTTGTTTAACAACTTACATTTTTTGTCTGCAGATATAAGTTTGTTAAGTGTATCTTCATACTTTTGCGAGTCAAATTCTTTTTCTAAGAGTTTATTAACTTTGATGTTGATACTCTCGTGCAGGACAGCGTATTTTATCTCCAGCAATTCTTTGGTTCCTTCGCTCATATACTGAGGGACATTGTCGGGTACGTACTCGAATAACCCTACATGATCCTCATGGCCATGAGTGTAGAATACGGCTTCATGTTGTTTCTTGTTTTGCGAGAATATCTGTGTCACCAGTTCTTTGTCCTCTTCAGGAGTCGTTGGTTCATCATTTCCAGGCAGGTTCTGTCCAAAGTCTATGAAGACTCTGGAGGTATCAGTCCAAATCTCGGTTATACAACCGCCTATCTGGTCAAGTCCTCTATGTATCTTGATGTTCATCTTTGTTTAGTTGTTTTGTTTGTCATCTACCTTATTCTTATTTATCATTTTCTTGAATTTCGTGAAATCGACAATACAGTTTGAAAATAATCCATATCCCATGAATGAAGATACGGCAAACTTGCAAGTATTGTTTTCTGGCATTTCGTCAAGTTCATTAGCAAGGTTATCACTTGCAAGTTTATAGTTGGATACTATAGCGATGAATTCTATATCTTTATCAAGCTTAAACTTTGTATTCTCGTCAACTTTCAAACCTTTATCATTGATTCCTTTAATAAGTCCAAGTATGCACTTTTGTTTGAAGATTTCAATCATATCGTTCTTAAAATCATCAAGACTATCTGATTTGAGAAATTCCAAATAATCTGCAAAATGGCGATTTAGTCCAGGATTTGATTTAGAAGACCGCAAAGTCGATTTTCCTTGTTTGGTCTCTAATATAGCAATCTTGCATTTCTTTGTTCTATGTGCACCTTTCGTTGATTCCCATTTTAATGCAACCAAATCAAACTGATAGTCATGTTTGAACTCCATATCGATAATGAAATAATCTGTATCATAGGAATAAGGAGAATAGTTGTTTTCCATGACTATTCTTTGAGAGATTTCTCTCTCACCAAGATTATTAACTACGGTAATCTGGTATGTGTCTATCAGATGTTTTGCCTGTTGGCAATATGAAGTCAGTGAGCCTATCGATAATTCATCATCAGTAGTCCCATATTGACTATCCAAAGGACTCATATTTCCATCTTCAAACAGCTCAAACAGTTTACCTCCTCTATAATATACTATGATGGAGTCACCACGCATTTCCATATCAATGGTATCATCTTCCTGCACTAATTTTAGTACTGGATTGAATTTCCCCTTTAATAAATCCTCAACGAAAGAGCATGATAGTTGTCGTTTTTTCATAATCTATGATTGTGATAGTTGTTATTTATATTTCTTTTTAGATAAGCATTTAACTACCCCATATATTTCAGATAGGTTTTACTTATTATATCTCAAATGTTGCTTTATAATATAATGCGTGAAAAAACGAAAGTAGGAAGAACGTAAACTCGTTTTCTTCCTACTCTATTATCAAAACAGGTGTACATCTTAGGACCAGATTCTTCAGAATGGGAAAATCATTGGTAAGGCAATGATCATGACAATTGCCATGACGATTTGCAGCGGTAGACCGACCTTGATGTAGTCTATCGTCTTGTAACTACCTGCCGACATCACCAGCGCATTGGGCGGCGTAGAGAAAGGCGAAGCAAAGCACATGCTGGCTGCTACGGTTACGGCAAAGAGGAAAGGCACGGCACTGACGCCTGCGGATTGGGCAGCGCTGAGAGCGATGGGCGCCATAAGTACAGCGGTGACAGTATTTGAGATAAAGAAAGTCATCAATGAAGTGCACAAATAGATGGCAGCCATGAGTACGTAAGGACCGCCGCCGCCAAAGGTGTCGACCAATGAACTCGAGATAAGGGTAGATGCACCCGTCTTTTCAAGTGCTGTGCTCATAGGTAGCATAGCGCCAAACAGGATGATACTTTCCCAGTTGATCGTCTTGTAGGCAGACTCAACATTGCGCAAACAACCCGTCAGGATCATTAGTACTGCAGCCAAGACTACTGCGGTGACAGGGGCAATAGGAATGAAATCCAAAGCCATAGCCAATACCATAAGTATCATGATAAGTGCTGCGAGAGGGGCCTTGTAGTCTATAGTAACCTTTGAGGCTTGTTCGAGTGGCTGACCGAGCACTACCCACTGTGTATCCTCTGCGACGAGGTTGGATATGTTTTCCCATGGGCCTTGCACCAGGACTACATCCGAGGCGTGCAAGCGTACGTCTTTCACATCCTTCAGGAAATATTCATTGTGACGGCGTACCCCGAGGACGTTTACACCAAATTGAGTGCGGAAGGTTGATTCGGCGATGGTGCGACCGATCAGTGTCGAGCTTGGTAATATCAATATTTCTGCCATACCGACATCGTAGAAACGCAGTTTCTTTGGTCTTTCCTGCTCTTCCACGATAGTCATTCCTGCTTCAGATGCCCAGTGTTCTGCCTTCTCAGTAGCACCAGATACATAGATGACGTCGCCTGCTTCGAGTTGGATGTCTGCCACGGCGTATTGGGTGACTTTCTTCATCAGTTTGTTGTGCCCCGACGAGGTTCGGCGAATCTCCAATACGGTCACGCCATAGCGTTCGTTGATGTTCAGACTCTTGATAGTTGAACCGACCACACTGGACGTTTCTGATACTTTCAGTCGCGTTAATTCATCGTTCAGTTGGTATTCCTTAGCCAGTGTTTCCAGTGTTTTTGTGGCATGCTTTTCCTTTTGCGAAACATTACCTTTCAGAAACCATTTCGTAAGTGGAATCAGTGTCAAAGTACCCACAACGATACAGAGAATACCCACCGGAGTGAACGAGAAGAAGCTAAGTGAAGGGTATCCGGCAGCTACCAGAGCGTCTTGGATAATCAAGTTGGGTGGTGTACCAATCAGGGTAAGCATCCCCCCCATACTGCCTGCAAAAGCCAAAGGCATGAGATAGCGAGCGGGTGAGAAACCTGCAGCACGAGCCATACTGACTACGATGGGCAACATCAGGGCAACTGTGCCCGTATTGCTGACGAAAGCGCCGACAAACGAGGTCGCTGCCATAATGAGAATGAACAATTTGGTCTCGCTGCCGCCCGAAAGGCTAACCACACGGCTACCTATTTTCTTAGCTAAACCTGTGCTGAAAATACCGCCTCCCACAATGAAGAGACCACCCATCATAATGACTGTGGGTGAAGAGAACCCCGCAATGGCTTCTTCGGGAGTGAGTACACCAAACAGCACCAACGACAATGCAGCACATATTGCTACAATGTCTGAACGTATCTTGCCCCAAACGAAAAATGCGGCAGAAAGGCATAGGATGATAAGTGTAATTGTCATAAGTTCTTTTAGTTTTTTAGTTTAGCGATTGTAAAGATAACAATTTTTTTTGATTAGTGCTTTCATCTGTTTTTCAAATCATCATTTATTTGAGATTTTTATACATATTGCAGCCTCAGATAAGTATATTTTAACGCTTTGTGAGTATTAGTTTGCAAATCTTACGATTGACGTCTGCATGTTTTATAATAGCTCTTTTTGAAATCAAGCAGACCTTAGATTTGCCAGGTCTTGACTAATTTCTGTTTCAAAGGATGAAATTGTAATTTCATAGGAAGAAACTGCAGTTTCATAGGATGAGACGAAAATTTCATAGGGTGAGACAAAAATCTCACGGGGTGAGAATTTTGTCTCAAGTATTGAAACTTTTTTTGAGACAATTTTCGTGTGCGATAGGTGTATAGCAATAACGAATGGAGTGAATCCTATAGCGACAATATCTGTATAAAACAAATGACGCCAACTCCCATTTGGAAGTCGGCATCATTTGATGTTTTGTTAAGTTATAAAAAGGGATTATTTCACAACCAAAGCACGAGCAATCAAGTCGTTCAGGTTTTGGAAGTGGGCTTTGCTTAGTGCATCACCATTTGCACTTTTTACCTTGCTTTGGATGCTTTGCAGTGCCATCAGTATTACTGTGCGCGATGCAGAACTTGTGCTGGCTCCTTTGAATTGCAGAATCAAGTTGTTGACCAATGCCGTTTGCAGAGTCTGACGATAGAGGTTGACTGACTTTCCGCTTTGTACTTCGGCGAAGCAAAGGCGCAAGATGTCAGCTACAAATCGGTCGGCGGGATAGAGGTCGTTCAAGTAGTTGAGACGTGCCACAACTTGCGCAGCCACTGATCGTGCCAGGGGTAAAGTGAGTTGGCGAGTGTCTCTGTTCATGGTCTTGCAATAGTCGAATTCGCGCATCCACACAGGTTCGTTGAATACGTTCTTGTCCAACCAATCTAGGGCTTCCTTTTGCTTCTTCAATGGAGTGGGTTCAAAAGTTGTACCGCCTTGAGCGCGTGTATTAAAGGTTTGATAAGTACCGCCCAGGTAGCCAGCCACGTGTCCTGAATAGCGTGCATATTGCGAGCGCATTTGGCTGTATATTGTACTTAGGTTTTCGTCGTAGATGTCTGTTTCTTCAAATGTCCATTTTTCCAATTCAGCCATTTCACGCTTCAGGTTCATCACGCCATAGGTACTCGACTTCACCGCATCATCTCCTAGGTCTTCTGTTTGACGTCTTGGGTCTACGTTTCTCAATCCTTCACCATCTCCCCACCAGAGTCGTGGATTCTTTTGCGCCTCGGCAGTAAGTTTCTCCAAAGCCAGATGGTCTTCCATAGGCGTCTTGGCGTCAAGCATTGGGCGGTATCCCCATTCGATAGCCCATTCATCGTAGTCGCCAATGCGTGGGAAGATGCCCTTCTGCGTAACGCCATCTTCGGGCTGAGCTACATAGTTGAAGCGCGCATAGTCCATGATCGAGGGAGTGTGTCCATACTTTTCCACCCATTCCTTAGAGCGGAGACTATCTGTGGGCACCATGGCCGAAGCACCAAAGTTGTGGCGCAATCCCATAGAGTGGCCAACCTCGTGACTTGAAACGAAGCGAATCAGTTCGCCCATCAATTCTTCGCTGTAGTGCATCTTGCGAGCTGCTTCGTCTATGCTACTTGCTTGCACCATGTACCAGTCGTGTACCAATGACATGACATTGTGGTACCAGCAAACATGCGCTTCGATGATTTCGCCAGTGCGGGGGTCTGAGATATGAGGACCATAGGCATTGGCAATGGGGCTTGCCAAATAGCGTATCATAGAGAAGCGCGCATCCTCCATGCTCATTGTGCTGTCGTTCTCGGGCCACTCTTCGCCACGGATGGCATTCTTCCAACCTGCCTTCTCAAATGCTTTTTGCCAATCGTTGACACCCATAATCAAATATTTGCGCCATTGCTTGGGTGTGGCGGGGTCGATATAATAAATGATGGGTTTCTTGGGCTCGATCAGTTCACCGCGACGCATCTTTTCTGCATCTTCTGCATTCTTGGGTTCGAGACGGAAACGTGATATCATCATTTGTCTGCTCACACGTTGCTGGTCATCATTGAAGGCGTTGAAACTGTGAGTGAAGTAACCGACACGTTGGTCAAAGAGTCGTGGCATCATAGGTTCTTCGGGCAGAAGTACAAGGCTGATGTTCAGACCAAACGTCACCTTGCCCGTATAGACTGCGGCGGGTAGACTTGTCGCGGTGCTATTGTAGGTCTTCACCAAGCGGATTTCCGTATTTGTAGGAAAAGTCTTGATATCTTCTACATACGAGAGCGCTGCATCTTGTGTACTCAGTCTGAAGGATTTCTTGTAGTTGGACAAAATGCCTAGAGCATTGTCTGAGTTGAGGAAGGGAGTGACCTTGATACGTGTCTTACCGCCCTTGCGACTTTCAGGCTTGAAGGCAGCGATGATGGGGTGTTCGTTGCTCACATTGATAGCCTTTGAAATAGCCTGAGTGCTGTCTGTGATATTCACGGTCAGTCGGGAACGAAGCAGCAGGGTACTGTCGGGATTCATTTCGAAGTAGACTACTTGCCCGTTGCACTCCTCGCCACCAAACATACCCGAGTTGGATGGAGTAGAGGTGTAGCGAGTTACTGCCAAGATGTCTTTGCCCAAGAGGCTGTCGGGAACTTCCAGATACCAATCAGTGCCCACTTTTTCTACGCCGACCATACCTTTGCGTGAAATGCTGGCTTTAGCTTCTTTCTTCTTAGGGGGAGCAACTGGTGCTTCTGTTTGTGCTTTCCCTTTTTTCTTTTTGTCTTTGCGCTTAGCATCGACAGGCATTGCTATTACAGCTAATGCCATCATCAGTAGGAAAATTTTCTTCATAATGTATAAATATATTAGTGTTTTAGATTTTCTCTTGACATGGAATAGGGCAGGTCTTCTTCCTTTGTACCTCTTTCTTTATTGGGTAGAGCCGAGATTTGGAATGTGATATTGCCACCATTTTGGAGTTGTTCGTGAGTAAAATAGTTACGTGAATATTCACGACCATTATCATCTATTCGTTGGATATAACAATCTTGCAGATCCTCTCGTTTGGCCGAAAGCCGTAGGTCTTTGCCATTTTCAAAATGCAGTACGGCTTCGTCAAACAATGGCGTACCTATAATATATTGGTCTGTGCCTGGGCATACGGGGTAAAATCCAAGGGCTGAGAAAACGTACCAGGCTGAGGTTTGTCCGTTGTCCTCGTCGCCACAATAGCCGTCGGGGGTGGGACTGTATAGTTTGTCCATCACCTCACGCAAACGATATTGTGCCTTCCATGGTGTACCGGCATAATTATACAGATAGATCATGTGTTGTATGGGTTGGTTGCCGTGTGCATAGTTACCCATATTCATCACAGTCATTTCACGAATTTCATGAATGGGAAAGCCATAGTAACTGTCATCGTAGTGTGGTGGCACGGTGAATACGGAGTCGAGCATAGCAACAAAGCGTTCTTTCCCTCCCATCAGACTTATCAATCCTGCAGGGTCATGAAATACGCTCCATGTGTAGTGCCAACTATTGCCCTCGGTGAAATTACCTCCCCATTTCAAGGGTGAGAATTTTTGCTCAAACTCTCCGTTTTTCTTTTTACCACACATCAGATTGTAGTCCTTGCGGAAAAGGTGCTTGTAGTTTTGTGCACGTTTTTCAAGTTCCCTGATTTCTTTTTTGGGACGTTTCAAAATCTTTGCCAACTGCAGAATGCACCAGTCGTCGTAGGCATATTCCAAAGTGCGTGCAGCATTTTCGTGTATGCCTACGTCGCAGGGCACATAGCCCAGTGTGTTGTAATATTCATGTCCTAATCTTCCTGTAGAGGATACTTGTGGATGTACTTGCTTTGTGCCGTTGATTAACCCTTCGTAGAGTGTTTCGACATCTTTCACCTTGACACCTTTCATATAAGCATCCACCAACACAGACGCAGAATTATTGCCCACCATACATCCTCTGTGTCCAGGACTAGCCCATTCGGGGAAAAAACCGCTTTCCCTATAAGCGTTGAGCAGTCCCTCTTGCATTTTCAGATTTTCAGAAGGGTAAAGTAAGTTTAATAGTGGAAAAAGGGAGCGGAAAGTATCCCAAAATCCTGTGTCGGTATAGAGATAACCCTTTTCTACTTTTCCATTGTAGGGGCTGCGGTGGATAATATCTCCATTCTGATCTATTTCCCAATACATACGTGGGAAAAGCAGAGCGCGGTATAGGCATGTGTAAAAAGTGCGACGCTGCGTTTCGCTGCCGCCTTTGATTTCTACACGACCGAGTACGTCATTCCATCTGTCTTCTCCTTCTTTCTTGATTTGTTCAAAGGTTTTTCCTTTCACTTCCTCAAGGTTGAGCAGCGCTTGTTCGGCGCTAACGAAAGAACTGGCTATACGCGCCGTCACCTTTTCGCCTCGGCGTGTCTTCATGCCGATCACTGCACCAGTGTGATTGGCTTTTAAGTTTTTTTGCCCTTCTATTAATGTTGGCACTTCCAGTTTTCCGTTCTTATCTTTCTTACCGCTGCCTTCGAAGGTTGCTGTATATTCAAAGTCGCGGTCAAATTCTATCACGAAGTAGTTTTTGAAACCTTCTGGCACACCGCCACTGTTTCTTGTACTATATCCAATTATTCTACGTTCGTTTGGTAAAATTTTTATCTCAGACCCACCATCATAAGCATCGACTACAAGATACGACATTCCTTCTGGATAAGTGAATTGAAATACAGCAGCTCGCTCAGTTGGGGTAAATTCTGTCGTTACGTCGTAGTCTGCCAAATAGACCTTGTAGTAATGAGGCAATGCCGTCTCTGCTTTGTGCGAAAAGTGGCTTGATCGGCGTGCTTCGTCCATTTCTATGCGCCCAGTCATAGGCATCAGCGACACCTGACCGTAATCTCCCATCCAGGGGCTGGGTTGGTGAGTTTGCTCAAAACCATAGATGCGATACTTCGAATAATTGTATTTCCAGCCGTCGCCCATTTGTGCTGTACGAACAGTCCAATGATTCATACCCCAGGGTCTTGCAATGGCAGGATAGGTATTACCCGCCGACATCTCAAATGTAGACATCGTGCCCATCAGGGGATTCACCAATGCGGTATAATCATTCGCCGTAATTTGGCAAAGGCAAAATAATGATGTTAAGATACAGATAAATATTCTTTGCATACCATTCTTTATATATATGTGTGCAAAGATACGTATAAGCGAGCGAGAAATATGAAGTTTACTTCAATATTTTTCACAGCGAGCGTGAGTATCTTCGGGTTTTTCCTCAAAGATACGTATAAGCGAGCGAGAAATATGAAGTTTGCTTCAATATTTTTCACAGCGGGCGTGAGTATCTTCGGGTGTGAGTAATATTTTCTACTAACGAGTGGTATTTGTAGATGTAAAAGGTATAGGTGTAGAGTAACCTTGTTTTTGTTAACTCTGCATAGCAAAATTGGGGGGGGTAATGGCTTAACGTGCTTGTTTTGACTATAGTAAGTCCTTTCTCTTGGAAATATTATATTATTTTTGCGCACGATAGGGTTTCTGTTAATATCACCCTTTGATGAGATGGAATGCTGAGAATTAAATTATCTAATTAAACTATATTATTATGAGAAAAATTACGTTTTTGTTGACCCTGCTATTAATGTATGTCGGGGTGACGCCATCATTGGCAACATTAGTTCAATTTACCATTGATACTAATAAGGCTTATACCATTAAGACTAATGGTACTTATAAGAAATACCTTTATCAAAATGAGGGGAAAATTCTTAGATCTTCTGTTGATGCTAGTTCTGCCCAACCAGAAGACGAAGCTTACTATTTTAGATTTGTTGAAGTTGGAGGAACTGTAACTTCAGGTAGTCAAACATATACAAAGTATTATATTCAACCAGTTACAGACGAAGATTCGTATGTATATAATAATGGAGGAAGTATAGGATATTCTAATAGTGCTACTGAGAGTAAAAAAGTTTGGTTCGTTCTGCACGACGATGTTAACAATTGCCAATGTGTAATGTTCGCAAATAATGGTAATGTTAGTAGTAATTATTGGTATACTCCAGGGACAACTGATATTCAATTAGCTGGTCCTGGCTCAACCTATATTTGGACATCATATAATGCCCTCATTATAGAAGAAGTGCCAGGTTACGAATTTGAAGAAGTAGACCAAGAAGCATTAAATGCAAAGAAAGCTGAATTGAATGAAAAGATACAACAAGCAGAAAACTTGTTGTCAACTTCAGGATTCTCATTTGTGCCAGGTGGAAACGTAGCATTACAAGTAAGTAATTTGTCTTCTAATGCCGACCACAATGCTCTTAATCCAGGCCAGAAAGATGGTGGTGGACTTAGCGCATTGTTAGATGGTAATTCTACTACTTATTTCCACACAAGCTGGGGTAATAATAAACCAAGTGCTTACCACTATCTTCAAGTGGATTTAGGTGACGCAAACAAGGTGTCAGAATTCTTGTTTAATTATACAACAAGAAATGGTACACAACAAGGTACTTCACCTGCACCAACAAAAATTGAAGTGTATGCTGGTAATAGTACAGACAATATGAAATTGATCAAAACGATTTCTAGCGGTCTTCCTAGTTATTGGCCTGCTGCACAAACTTACCAATCTGATGTAATTTCTGCAGGTGATTCATACAGATATTTGCGTTTCCAAGTAACTGGTTCTGCAGGTCCTGGTAACAATGGCTATGATGTGGGTTCTACCCACTATTATTTCTTCTGTATGTCTGAATTTGGTATTTCTCTTCCTGAACAAGTTGTAGTAACAAATGATAGCTACTTAGGAAAAGAACAACAACTTAAAGAATTGAATCAAGAAGTAAAAGATGCTAAGGCCGTAGTTGAAGAAAATAATCTTCAAAGCATTGAAGATGCAATTACAGAATTAACTACACTTCTTAATGCTATTTCACCACTTGCATCTATCAATGTAACCCTTGCGCAAATCTCTGATACAGATAACTTGCTCTACGGTCTTACAGGTTATATCGGTTCATTCAGCGCAACATACGCTACAGAACTCCCTGATGGCGTAGAAGCTTATTACGCTACATCGAAGGACAACATGGGTTACATCACTTTGACACCATGTGTAGCTACTGGTACTTCTGCTAAGGGCGTGCCTGCTAACTTCGGCGTAATTTTGGTTTCTCAAAATCAAAATATCACTTTGAATCCTGCTTCTGGTCATATTGATACTCCTGCAAATAATGTATTTGGTAATTCTGCTAGTGAAGCTGTCGAAATGGGTGATAACTGCTATGTCTTGGCTAACGGTGATGATGGTATCGGCTTCTATTTAGCAACAAAGGGTACTACACTCAAAGCTGGTAAGGCATATATCCAACTGCCTAACTCTTCTCAAACTTCAGCCCTCCGCCTTGTCTTGGACGAAACTGTCACTGGTATCAATGGTGTGGCTACAGAAAAGGCAGACGCACCTATCTACGACCTGAGCGGTCGCCGTGTGCTCAACACCGTGAAGGGTGGCATCTACATCCAAAATGGTAAGAAGTTTATCGTGAAATAATAAAAATCTGAACTAAACTATTAAGCATATACAATTATGAAAAAAGCATATATCAAACCAGCGACTATCGAGGTAAGCTTCCGTACAGAAGGTATGATTGCTGCAAGCATCGGATTTGGTGATGGACCTGTAAATGCAGGTGATGCATTGACCAACAAAAAGGAATCTTCTATCTGGGGTACAGACGAAGAAAACACTGAAAAAGGCGGCATTTGGTAATTGATACCAATAGCATTTATATTATAGCGCGGAGCAATCTCGACAGTGGGGTTAGCTCCGCGCTTTCTGTATATTTTACTTTGAAAAATAAAGTCTAAGGTTGTGAAAATTTTGCGCCGTCTTGTTAAAATTATCTTAGACTTTTTTTGAAAAAACCGTAATGTTTTTTTATAGCAATAAAAATGGCTGTTTTTGCTGTCAGTAGCGTGCCTCAGAACTGGTCGTGAAAATGCTAAAACTATACGCTGCGATGCTTGATGTGTGGCATGATTGGTGTCTGGCGATGGTGATGGGGGCGAAATGTGGGAAAAATATGCTGCTGTGCTGCATTCTTAGAAAAAAATGATTACCTTTGCAAGATAAACTATACAGATCGAAAAATTATGCCTAAAATATCAGATAGAGCAGAGATAATGCCTGCTTCGCCTATTAGAAAGTTAGCGCCTTTGGCTACTGCAGCTAAAGAAAGGGGTACGCACGTGTATCATTTGAATATCGGTCAGCCCGACCTGCCCACTCCGGAAGAGGGACTGCAGGCGATGCGTCATATCGATAGGCGTGTGTTGGAATATAGTCCCAGTCAGGGGTTTCGCAGTTTTCGTGAGAAGCTGACCAAGTATTACGAAAAATATCAGATACACCTTAGTCCAGATGATATTATCATTACATCTGGTGGATCCGAGGCGGTATTGTTTGCCTTTCTCTCCTGTTTGAACCCTGGCGACGAAATCATCGTGCCCGAGCCAGCTTATGCCAACTACATGGCATTTGCGATATCGGCTGGTGCAAAGATTCGTACAATAGCAACAACTATCGAAGAGGGATTCTCGTTGCCCAAGGTGGAAAAGTTTGAAGAGTTGATCAACGAGCATACACGCGCAATCTTGATTTGCAACCCCAACAATCCTACGGGGTATCTGTATACGCGTCGTGAAATGAATCAAATCCGCGATTTGGTGAAGAAATATGACCTCTACCTCTTCTCAGACGAAGTGTATCGCGAATTTATCTATACCGGTTCGCCTTATATTTCAGCTTGCCACCTGGAGGGTATCGAGCAGCATGTGGTATTGATTGACTCGGTGTCTAAGCGTTACTCGGAATGCGGTATTCGTATCGGTGCATTGATTACAAAGAACGAGAAGGTGAAAGAAGCCGTGATGAAGTTCTGTCAGGCACGTTTGAGTCCCCCATTAATTGGGCAAATCGTGGCAGAGGCTTCGCTTGATGCTACTGAAAACTATGCTCGCGAAGTGTATGATGAGTATGTGGAGCGAAGGAAATGCTTGATAGACGGATTGAATCGTATCCCCGGTTGCTATTCGCCGATACCAATGGGCGCCTTTTACACAGTGGCAAAGTTGCCCGTGGATGATGCAGAGAAATTCTGTGCATGGTGTCTGACAGACTTCGAATACGAAGGTGCAACGGTGATGATGGCTCCTGCAGCAGGATTCTATACCACCCCCGGAGCGGGCAAGGATCAAGTGCGTATAGCATACGTCCTGAACAAGGAGGATTTGGCAAAAGCTTTAGAGGTACTCGGAAAGGCCCTTGAAGCCTATCCAGGCAGAGTGAAATAAACCCATTGGCGAATGAGCGTAAAGTAACAGGGATTGTTATATAAATATTGGATAGTCTATGTCGAAACTTTCGTGGTTCTTGGCGAAACGTTTTTATAAAAGCGCAAATGGCGATACGCATAGGAAAGCCAGTAAGTTGGCTATCGGTATTGCTACTGCTGGTATAGCGCTGGGATTGGCAGTGATGCTGATTTCTGTGGCTGTGGTGAAGGGCTTTCAGCATGAAATTAGCAATAAACTGACAGGCTTTAGCTCTCATCTGATGGTGTACAACGACAGTATGTTTGTATCGCCAGAGAGTTTCCCCATTGCTGCAGACGAGGCTGTGATAGACGCGATCAAGCAGGACGCCAATGTGGCGCATGTGCAACGGGTGTCGCAGAAATTAGGCATACTGAAAACTCACGATACATATCAAACGATTTCTCTGAAGGGAATAGCGGGGGAGTATGATACGGCTTTCCTTAAATCTCAGATAGTAGAAGGTAAGTTTCCTGATTATTCCAATGATACGCTTGCAAGCAATAAAATAATTATCTCGAAACTGCAAGCACAGGACCTGTCGCTGAAAGTAGGACAGAAAGTTTATGCCTACTTTTTTGAAGAAACCATCAAACCACGACGCTTTGAAATAGCTGCGATATATGAAACAAATATGCCGCAGTTTGATCGCAATTGTGTGATAGCACACCTGCCTATGGTGAATAGCTTGAACGATTGGCAGGCAGATCAATGCAGCCAATTGGAAGTGCTACTGAAAGATTTCGATCAACTCCAGTCCACTGACGAACGACTGGGAAAATTATTAAATGGCAGCAGAGATAAATATGGCTCAGTCTATATGGCACAGTCTGTCAAAAAACATCCGCATACGGCATCGGCTTTTGCATGGTTGGAAGTACTCAATACGAATGTCTGGATTATTTTGATATTGATGGTTTGTGTGGCAGGTTTCACGATGATAAGCGGTCTTTTGATTTTGATCCTTGAACGAACAGCAACTATTGGTATTCTCAAAGCAATGGGTATGGCTGATGTAAAGGTGAGACGTACCTTTATTTCGTATGCTGCAATGATTATCCTGAAGGGTTGTCTGTGGGGTAATATAATCGGATTGGGCATTATCGGATTGCAGAAATATTTTGGCTTTGTGACATTAGACCCCGAAAGTTATTATGTCTCCACTGCGCCTGTATTGTTGAATTGGGTATGGTTGCTCAGTCTGAATATAGCAACATTGGTGATCACAGTGCTGGCATTGGTCGTGCCTAGCCTTGTGGTGACGCGCATCCAACCAGCTAAGTCCATAAGATTTGAATAACGGTATCGAAAGATGAAAGTATTAGGCACTATATTCAGAATTATTGCAGGTCTGCTCCTTGGAGTATATCTGCTGATTTTGATTTTGCTTAATTTTTCGCCTGCTACATTATGGCTGACAAAAACAATTGAAACGGCACTTGAGGAAAAACTTGCAACAGAATTAAACATAGGTAAAGTAGAAATCGCCTTGTTCGACAGAGTAATACTGCACGATGTACAATTGTATGACCAACAGGGTAAAGAGATGCTTAAAGCGGACTTGATATCCGTTAAAGTAAATCTGCCGTCAGTAATAAGGAAAAAACTGGAATTCCGTACAATATCCCTCTTAGATAGTGATATAAAATTGTATAAGGAAAATAAAATAGCCAAGCCTAATTTCCAATTTTTAGTAGACGCTTTCAAAGTAAAAGATAAGAAAGAACCTACGAAGTTAGACCTAACAATAAATTCACTTATCGTCAGAAGAACAAATGTTTCTTATGATCAATTAGACCAGCCACAAACACCTGGGTTGATAAACTTTTCGCATATTAAAGCAAAGGATTTAGATGCCAGCATAAGTCTAAAACATCTTACGCAAGATTCTTTGAATATGCGTATAAGGAACCTTAGTGTTAGAGAACAATCTGGTTTGGATCTGCGTAAGCTTCAACTGGCAGTGTCTCTTGGTAAGAAAAATATCAGAGTTGATAACTTAAATCTAATTTTGCCCAATTCCTCAGTTAAACTGAATGAATTTGTGGCAAATTACAAAGGCAATTCTTTGAAGGACAAGATTCGTTCGGCAAGGTGGAATGGCGCTTTGCGAAATGTAGTGATTTCAACAGATGATATAGCTTGTTTCTATAGTCCGTTGAAAGATTTACATCAAACAATCCACCTGGATGTTGACTGTAAGGTTAGTCCACAAACTCTTTATTTCTCAGATATTAATCTTAGGAATAAGGACAAATCTATCGTGCTCCAATCAGATGTCAAGTTGGACCTTTTCAATCATAAACTTGTTAATGCTTACAGCAAGGTTGATAATGTTCAATTGAATAAACAAGGGGTAAATTTTATAAGGACAATTGTTGAGAAAAATGAGCCAAATTCAAAAATGCTCACTCTTCCTCTTTGGAAAACTTTGGAAACATTGTCTGCGAATGGAAAGATAGGCTTTGAAAAAAATAAAAATAATTTTGCACAAGTGCATCTTGTGACAAATCTTGGAGAAGCTGACGCTGATTTGATTTGGAAAGGAATGTCCTTTAAAGGGGATGTTTCTACAAAATCATTGAATCTTGCAAAAGCACTTTCAAACGAAAAACTCCCGAGTGATCTGACTGCATCCGTATCTGGACTTTTTGATTTGAAAGTTAAATCTAACCCCAATATTGATGCTAAGGTAGAAATAGAGCAAGTTGATGTCAATGATTATATTTACAGAGGTTTGTCTGCTAAAGCTTTGATGAAAAATCACCTTTGTGAATTAGAATTGGTATCAACGGACGACGCAATAAATGTCGAAGGACAAGTAAGGGGATATTTGAAGGATGAAAAATTGTCAGACATTGTATCTTCTCTGAATATTCACCATTTTGATCCGAACGAATTAAAACTAACAAAACTTAGTGAAAAAACTGTCTTTTCAGCTAATGTCGATTTGTCTCTTTCTTCGTTAGACCTGAATCAGGCTAGTGGAAAGATTGATATTACTGATTTTAATATGAATGGGGCAAAGAGTTGCTACATCTCAACACTAAGTGCGCAATCTCAACCTACGCAAAGGGGACGATTCTTTAGTTTGAATAGTGAATTTGCTGACTTAGATTTTGATGGACCAATTACAAAACAGTCTTTGGAAAAATTAAAAGAGACAGTACTTAGCTATATTATACCAGAGAAGGAAGAAAAAACATCTCTGACTGCTAACGAAGAATGGGTGTTTAGAGCTAAGGTAAAAGATACAGACATCCTTAATACTGTGTTTGATATTCCGTTAAGTTTTGCAAGTGATGCCTCTCTTGAAGGTAGAGTCGGTGGAGTAAATAATGAGGCTTTCCTGTCATTCTTTAGTGATGGGGTGACATACGGAAAAATGGAAATAAATAAGCCAAGATTGTATTTAAGGGGTCAAGAAGGCTTGTATAAAGCCTTAGTGCAATGTGGCAAACAAATAAAAAATACAAACGTAAAGTTTGAACTTAATGCTGAAACCTTTAAGGATAAACTTGTGACAGAAGTCCTTTGGGATGATGCTTCTTTACATAAATATTATGGCAGCTTGGGCCTTGTCAGCCAGAAAAGTGCTGATGGAAGTTTTGTCACAGAATTTCAACCTACAGAGTTGATGATAAATGATAGCCTTTGGGTGATCGTTCCAGGAAAGGTAACATTGAAAGGGAAAGATATTGATATTTCAGATATAGGTATAGCTCGTCAGGGACAATCTTTAAATATCAATGGTAATTTGTCTAAGGATCCCGAAGATGTATTGGTTGCCGACTTGGAAAGAATAGATATAAATTATATTTTAGAACTATTCAATGTGAAACCTGTAAAGATTTCAGGAAATGCAAGTGGAAAATTGACTTTGTCCAATGCATTTGATTCGCTCAAGGTTGAAGCCAAGGGGCTTGATGTTCCAAATTTTGCCTTCAATGACGCACCTATTGGTCATGGTACTGTTGATGGAGCGTTTTCAATGAAAGATAAGCGGATAAGGCTTAAAGGAAATATACTTGAAGATGGTGTTGGCTTCACAAATGTTGAAGGCTATATATCGCCAGCAGAAAAGTCGTTAGACTTAAGAATTAAAAATAAAAATACTAATCTGGCCTTTTTGAATCGCTATATATCTACAATCTTTGGAGACCTTCAGGGGCGTGCAACAGGTAATTGTAGAGTTTACGGAAATTTTACCACAATAGATTTTGAAGGCATAGAAGATGGAGACGCGAGCGCTTCTATCCTCGTTACAGGAGTCCCTTATCAATTGAAGGAAGGAAAGGTCAGAATGACCCCTGGGTGCTTTGAATTCTCTGACTTTAAGGTATCCGATGGGCTCGGAGGTGTTGGTGTACTTAATGGACAGTTGAATCACAAACATTTGAAAGATCTGACTTATGACATCAATGTAAGTGCTAACGATTTGCTTTTTTATGATCGTCCGCAGGAGTTAGATATGCCTTTCTATGCTACTGCAGGTGGTACGGGAGTTGTCAATATTAAAGGCAAACCTGGTGAACTGTCAGTAGATGCACACGTGCGCCCTCATAATAAAACTCAATTATATTACTTGGTGGATAGTCCAACAGGTTTTGACGATGTAGAGTTCTTGAAGTTTAGAGATGCTGAAAAGGTTAAAAACAATCAAGGGGAAATATCTGAGGAAACAGAAGAAACTGATGACGAGATCTTAGCTCGTGACAGAAGCATGGATATTATTCTCGACTTTACAATAGATATGAATCCAGAAGCAAAGGTGTTCGTTATTACTGATGAAAAGTCTGGAGATAGAATCCAATTAGGTGGGACGGGAACAATTGCGGCAAAGTATTATAATAAGGGCGACTTCCAAATGACAGGGAATTTTATAGTTCAAAGTGGTAACTATAAATTAAGCCTTCAAGATGTGATACGCAAAGAGTTTGTTATAGAACCAGGGGGAGTGATTAACTTTACAGGAAACCCACTTGAAAGTACACTGAATATTCGTGCGAAATATTTGGTGCCTTCTGTATCTTTGTCAGACTTGAATATTGGTACAAAGCTCAGTGACTCCTCGGTTCCTGTCAATTGTGTGTTGTTGGTAGGCGGTACTGCTGGGCATCCACAGATTAGCTTTGATTTGGATATGCCACGTGTCAGTGACGATATCAAGCGTATGGTTAGAAGCCTAATTAATACCGAAGAAGACATGAATATGCAGGTGTTGTATCTATTGGGAGTGGGACGATTCTATACTTACAACTATGCTTCGACTGCTGCAGCAGAGATGCAAACGCAATCTACCGTTGCAATGAAATCGTTCCTTTCTAATACGCTTACTGGGCAATTGAATAATATTATTTCTAATGCTATGGGCTCTTCTAATTGGACTTTTGGAACGAACCTTAATACTGGAAGTATGGGCTGGAGTGATATAGAAGTAGAAGGTCTGCTTAGCGGTAGATTATTAAATAATAGACTGCTAATTAATGGTAACTTTGGCTATCGCGAACGTCCACAATATGGTGCTGCTAACTTTGTCGGTGACTTTGATGTGCAATATCTTTTGACGCCAAGCGGAGGTGTTAGTGTTAAAGTCTATAGTGAAACGAATGATAGGTACTTCTCAAAATCTTCATTGACGACTCAAGGGGCAGGTATACAATTGAAACGTCAGTTTAGCAATATTAAAGACTTGTTTACGATTAGGAAAAAGAAAAGAATAAAGGTCTATAAAGACAAAGAAACAGAAGGTGAAAAAAACGATTCAATAATAAACAAAGAGCAAGAGTGATGTGCCCGATTTGATTATCGGTAATGTCACTCTCCTTTTTTATATTCAAAAGTTATTAAAGAAATTAAAAAGTGCTTTACAACATATTTGTTTTGTTAAGCATTTTGAAAAAATATCCCTACATTCGCACAGATATATTAAAAATGAGTAAAAATTAACCTAAACCTTAATATTTATAATTATGAAAAAATACAATTTTGGCGCTGGTCCTTCAATTTTGCCTCAAGAGGTGATGCAAGCAACTGCTGAAGCTTGTGCAAATTTCAATGGTTCTGGTCTTTCTTTGATGGAAATGAGTCACCGTACTAAGGATTTTCAAGCAGTGATGGACGAAGCGCAGGCTTTGTTCAAAGAATTGTTGGGAATTCCCGAGGGTTACTCTGTACTCTTCCTTGGCGGCGGAGCAAGTATGCAGTTCTGCATGGTACCTTACAACTTGCTCGAAGGCAAAGCCGCTTATCTCAATACAGGTGTATGGGCTAAGAAGGCTTTGAAGGAAGCTAAAGGCTTTGGCGAAGTAGTAGAAGTCGCATCTTCTGCTGATGCTAACTATACTTTTGTACCTAAGGATTACGAGATCCCTGCTGATGCAGATTATTTCCATATCACTACCAATAATACTATTTATGGTACACAGATTCGTCGTGACCTTGATAGTCCTGTGCCTTTGGTAGCGGATATGAGTTCAGATATCTTCTCTCGCCCCATTAATGTGAGCAAATATGGAATAATCTATGGTGGAGCGCAAAAGAACCTTTCAATGGCAGGCGTTACTTTCGTGATTGTGAAAGATGAACTTCTCGGTAAGGTAAGTCGCCATATTCCAACAATGCTTGACTATCGCACTCATGTGGACAAGGGTTCTATGTTCAACACGCCTCCTGTTATTCCTATCTATTGTGCTTTGCAAAATCTGAAGTGGATTAAGGCGCAAGGTGGTGTAGCAGAAATGCAACGCAGAGCAGGTGAACGTGCCGCAATTCTTTATTCAGAAATCGACCGAAACACTTTGTTCCGTGGTACAGCTGCCCTCGAAGACCGCTCTTTGATGAATATCTGTTTCGTGATGAATGACGAGTACAAAGAGTTGGAAGCAGAATTCTTGAAGTTTGCTACCGAACGCGGTATCGTTGGTATCAAGGGTCACAGATCTGTTGGCGGTTTCCGTGCATCTTGCTACAATGCGATGAGTGTTGAGGGTGTACAAGTGCTTGTGCAATGTATGAAGGATTTTGAAGCATTACATAAATAATAATTAGTACAAAGGACTTATTGTAAGTGATACATTGTAGAAATGCTTTACAATAAGTCCTTTTTCTTTAAATATCAATAATTATGAAAGTACTTATTGCAACAGAAAAGCCCTTTGCTGCTGTAGCAGTGAACGGTATCAAGGAGATATTCAACGAAGCCGGTTTCGAAGTCGTATTGTTGGAAAAATATACAGAGAAGTCTGAACTTTTGACAGCAGTAGAATCAGTAGACGCTATTATTATTCGTTCGGACAAAGTTGATGCAGAAGTTTTGGATGCTGCGAAAAATCTGAAAATAGTCGTTCGCGCTGGAGCTGGTTACGACAATGTGGACCTTGAAGCTGCTACAGCACATGGCGTAGTAGTGATGAATACGCCGGGTCAAAATTCCAACGCTGTAGCAGAACTTGTCGTAGGCATGTTGCTTTATGCCGTGCGCAATCAGTTCGCAGGAACTTCTGGCACAGAGTTGATGGGTAAAAAGATTGGTTTGATGGCTTTCGGTGCAGTGTCGCAAAATTTGGCACGCATTGCTAAGGGCTTCGGTATGTCCGTTGCAGGCTATTCACCAACTGGTCGACCACAGAAAATTGTCGATGCCGGCTGTGAAGTATGCGAAACTCCCGAACAATTGTTCAAGGAATGCGATATCGTCAGTCTGCATATCCCTTCAACACCTCAGACCAAGAAATCTATTGGCTACGATCTGATCAGTCAAATGAAGAAGAACGCCATCCTGGTCAATACTGCAAGAAAAGATGTGATTGACGAAGAAGGATTGCTCAAGGCAATGACTGAACGCACAGATTTGCGCTACGTGTCAGACCTGAAGATGGATGCGCACGATGAAGCTGTGGCTGCATTGGGTCAAAGATATTTTGCAACACCCAAGAAGATGGGTGCACAAACCTCTGAAGCGAATATCAATGCCGGTCTTGCTGCAGCTCGCCAAATCGTAGCGTTCCTCGTAAACGGTGACAAGACTTATCAGGTCAACTAATCATTTTTATTAGAAGTAATATTGTAGGGTAGGGGGTAGGAGTGCTATTCCCTATCACTTGCAAAAACAAAATAATGTCTAACGAATGGCAATTTTGCCAAAGCTAAATAGAAATAAATATGCCAAAAGTTAAACCTTTCCGTGGTGTCCGCCCTCCGGTGTCTTTGGTCGAAGAAGTGGAATGCAGACCTTATGACGTATTGAGTTCTGAAGAAGCGAGAGCAGAGGCTGGCAATAACGAAAAGTCCCTGTATCATATCATAAAACCAGAGATTAATTTCCCCGAAGGTACGAGCGAGTATGCCCCATGCGTTTACGAAAGTGGTGCTGAGCAGTTTGAATATTTTCAAAAGCAAGGCTGGCTCGTGCAGGATGAGCAAGAGAATTACTATCTCTATGCACAGACGATGAATGGTAAGACGCAATTCGGATTTGTGCTTTGCGCACATGTCGAAGACTACATGAATCAGGTCATCAAGAAGCACGAATTGACGCGTCGAGATAAGGAAGAAGATCGTATGAAACACGTGCGTCGCACGAATGCAAATATCGAACCCGTCTTCCTGGCTTATCGCGAAAGTCAACCTCTTGCAGAGCTGATTGCAAAGTATTCAGCACAGACTCCCGAGTATGATTTTATTGCTCCAATTGATGGATTTGGACATCAGCTTTGGGTAATTTCTGATAAGGCTGATCAAGGTACTATTACTGCTGAGTTTGCCAAGATGGATGCGCTTTATATCGCCGATGGTCACCACCGTTCTGCTGCTGCTGCTTTGGTCGGTGCAGAAAAGGCGGCGCAAAATCCTAACAATACAGGCGACGAGGAATACAACTATTATATGGCAGTATGCTTCCCAGCAGACCAATTGACAATCCTCGACTACAATCGTGTTGTGAAGGACTTGAACGGTCACACACCCGAATCTTTCCTGAAAGCATTGGAAGCCAATTTTGCAGTGGAGTTGAAAGGTGCAGCAGAGTATAAACCCGCCGAAATGCACGAATTCTCATTGTATCTCGAAGGTCAATGGTATAGCCTCAAAGCAAAGGAAGGCACTTACGACCCCAACGATCCGATCGGTGTGCTCGACGTAGATATTTCATCACGTCTGATTCTCGACGAATTGCTCGGTATTAAAGACTTGCGCAGCGACAAACGCATAGATTTCGTAGGCGGTTTGCGTGGTCTTGGTGAACTGAAACAGCGCGTGGATAGTGGCGAAATGAAGATGGCCCTTGCACTCTATCCAGTGACTATGGACCAAATTATGAATATCGCAGATTCAGGTAAAATTATGCCTCCGAAAGCGACATGGTTTGAACCTAAACTGCGCAGTGGATTAGTGATTCATAAACTTGAAAATTGATTTCACGATAGCGGCCTAAATATAATGTAATATAAATAGAAACACGCAGGAAGCGCATTGCTTCTCTGCGTGTTTCTGTTTGTATTTGATACAAATCTTTTTGATGTATTACAACGTAGATTTAGACTGCTTTATCCGATCAACGAGATACGGCGCATGCGCTCTTCGCTCAGGATAGAAATCTTACGGCCATGGATTTCGATAAGTCCCTCGTTGGCAAAGTTGGTTAATGTTCGGATGGCATTAGACGTTGTCATGTTTGACAAGTCAGCCAGATCTTTGCGTGACAGTTGGATATCGATGGTGTTGGTCTTTTTGTCTACACCATAAGTGTCTTTCAGAAAGAGGATAGATTCAGCCAATCTACCGCGAATGTGCTTTTGTGTCAAACTGACGGTGCGTCGGTCTGCGATACCCAAGTCTGTGGCCAATTCACGTATGAAAAATTGACATAGGGCATTGTTGTGGAGCATGGCTTCCTTGACTACGCCCATTGGTATAGCACAGATTTTTGATTCTTCGAAAGCTGTTGCAGCCGTCACGTAGGGCTCGGTAGCCAACGAAGCGCGATAGCCAAAATATTGACCAGGTGCCATGATGCGCATGATTTGTGAACGACCACCTACGCCCTCGCGAAAGATTTTTACCTTACCCGAAAGCAGGCAGAGCAGATGGTCGGGCGATTCGCCCTCGTGATACACCATTTGGTGCTTGCGATACACTTGTATATTGAGCGTCTCTGCAAAAGTTTGCTTTTCTTCATCGCTAAGCAGTCCCCATAAGTCGGGCATTTGTTCCGTTACTGCTTGCAATTCTGATTCTGTTAGCATTGTAAAGTTGTGTTTTTGTGTTCTACAAGTATGTTAAGTAGCACAAAAGTAAGGTTTCGCTTTGACTTGACCAAGGTTTGTTTGCTTTTTTTAAACTTTTCTGCTAAAATGCAGTCAGGATGCCTCCACAACTCCGCGTTGAATTACAATTTCTGAATAGATACACCTTTTATATAAGCGTAGAAAACCCCGCATGGTTAACGATTGTTAAACTCGATTTGCTTTTGTAGAAATAATTTTGTATCTTTGTGGAAAGAATAGATAGACATCCGGTAAAACAGCTGGATGTCTTTTTTTGTTCACTTTTTCTCTTGAAAAAAGGCTAGATGTGCTTGAAAAAAGTCAAGACCTTGTTTAAAAAAGTCGGCGCAAAGTTTTAAAAAACCGTTCTGAAATTTTACCTTCCCCTTGATTTCTAATTTTTTTATTAGTTGTAAATTTTAGGATGACTTTCCAGAAACATAATAATGCATAACAATCTGTAAAAAAACCTAAAATAATCCATATGGTAAACCATGATATTTTGATGAAATTTGAGCTTAAAATTTGGATAGTTTTGAATGATTTTTTTGAGTCTTTGTAATTTTTACCAGTTTGCCGTTTTTATGACGTCAAACTCCCCCTTTTAATCGGCAAATTAGCTTGAGTTTTTAAGAAAAATGGCTCTGTTTTACTGAAATTTTGTGAAAAACGAAAAAAAACGAAAAAAACTTTTGCAAACATTGATTTTTTCTATAATTTTGGAATTTGAATCCACGAAGTGTGTACGTGTGCAAAGCAATATGCGCCTTTGACGCTGCTCATTTCTATGAAAACACAACAAAAAATAACCTATAATCAATAATCTATGAGCTATTTAAGATTTGACAAAACGCAGATGACAAATCTTCAAGACTCTTTGTACAAAGAACTCTTGATTACAAACGAGTCTGGTGCGTATTGTTCTACAACTTTGGTGGGATGCAACATCCGTAAGTACCACGGTTTGCTCGTAGTTCCCGTGCCAAATCTTGACGACGAGAACCATGTGCTACTCTCCTCTTTGGACGAGACCGTGATTCAGCATGGCGCTGAATTTAATCTTGGCTTGCACAAATACCAAGGTGAAAACTACAGTCCCAAGGGACACAAATACATTATGAGTTTTGAGTGGGATAAAGTGCCTACTTGGATTTATCGCATCGGCGGCGTGTTGTTGAAGAAGGAATTGGTTTATCGTACTGATAGATTCCGTCTTTTTGTTCGCTACACTCTGCTCGAAGCGCATTCGCCTACCACACTTCGCCTAAAACCCTTCCTGGCTTTCCGCAGTGTGAGACAATGGACACATGAAAATAGTGTGGCAAACACTGGATACGAACCAGTGGAAAATGGTATCAAGATGTGTATGTATGAAGGTTATCCCGAACTCTACATGCAGACTACAGCAGAAAACGAATTCCACTATCAACCTGATTGGTATCGTGGTTTGGATTATCCAAAAGAACGCGAACGTGGCTATGAGTCTACTGAAGACCTCTTGGTGCCTGGTTATTTTGAAATGCCAATCAAGAAGGGTGAAAGCATCATCTTCACAGCATCGTTGAAGGAAAAGTCTCCTAAAATGTATGCTAAGATCATGGAAGACGAAATCGAAAGCCTTGACCGCCGTGATAGCTTCTATCACTGCCTAGTCAACGCTGCTCACCAATTCCATGTACAAGAAGGTGAAGAAGAATACCTCTTGGCAGGCTACCCTTGGTTCAAAGCGCGTGCACGCGACACCTTTATTTCTTTGCCAGGTGTGACTTTGGCAATCGGCGAACGCGACCGCTTCGAACGTTACATGAAGACTGCTGAAAAGGGGCTTCGTGAATTCATGAACAAGCAACCATTGTCTGTTTCTATTTATGAAATGGAACAACCCGACACCTTGCTTTGGGCAACTTGGTGCTTGCAACAATATGCTAAATATACATCGCGTCGCGAATGCTATGAAAAGTATGGCAACTTGCTTTTTGAAATGATTAACTTCATTCGCGATGGCAAACACAATAACCTCTTCGTACACGAAAACGGCCTGCTCTATAGTTGTGGTAGAGATCGTGCAGTGACTTGGATGAACTCTACAGTAAATGGTCATCCCATCGTGCCACGTTCAGGCTATATCGTAGAATTCAATGCCCTTTGGTACAATGCCCTTAAGTTTGCCGAACAAATGCTTTCAGAACTTGGCGGCGCAGAACACGAAGCCTTTGCAAAACTCTTAGGTCAAGAAGCTGACAAAGTGGGCGCTTCGTTCAAGGAAGTGTTCCTCAACGAACATGGTTACTTGTTGGACTACGTAGATGGTCAAATGATGGATTGGAGTGTACGCCCCAACCAATTATTTGCTATCGCGTTGGACTTCTCACCATTGGACGTGAAGGAACGCAAGCGTGTGCTTGATATTTGCACTAAGGAATTGGTGACTCCAAAGGGTATCCGCTCACTTTCACCAAAGAGTGGTGGATACAATCCTATGTATATCGGCCAACAAACCCAACGCGACTATGCATACCATCAAGGTACGGCTTGGCCATGGCTTACTGGTTTCTACCTGGAAGCTTACCTCCGCGTGTACAAGATGAGTGGTGTAAACTATATCGAACGCCAATTGATCGGTTTCGAAGAAGAATTGTTCTACCACTGTGTGGGTACAATCCCCGAACTTTTTGACGGTAATCCTCGTTTCAGTGGACGTGGCGCTATTTCGTTTGCAATGAACGTGAGCGGAATCTTGCGTGCTATACGTTTGCTTGAAAAGTATAGAATGGATGAAGATTGATGAGATATAAAGAACGATAAGTCTCTATCTCAACAATCATTCATGATAATATAATTTAGACAACAAACCGAACACACCATATTATATATAAGGTAATAGGGCGTGTGAAGTAAGTAAAATAATTAATAGAATATCGTATGAAAGTTTTAATGTTCGGATGGGAGTTCCCACCTCATATCTTGGGTGGTCTCGGTACAGCCAGTTATGGTATTACCGCTGGCTTGGCTAAACAACCCGACATGCAAATTACATTCTGTATCCCCAAACCCTGGGGCGACGAAGATAAGAGTTTCATGAATATTATAGGCCTGAGTGAAACTCCTGTGGTATGGCGTGATGTCAGTCGCGAATATGTCGAACAACGTTTAGGCAACAAAATGTCGCCAGAGCAATACTTCGCATTGCGCGACCATATCTACGCAGATTTCAACTATCGCCATACAAATGATTTAGGTTGTATAGAATTTTCTGGCCGTTATCCTGAAAATCTTTATGAAGAAATCAACAACTATTCAATTGTTGCCGGAGTGATTGCTCGTCAGCAAGAATATGATATCATTCATGCGCACGACTGGTTGACCTATCCAGCAGGTATTCATGCTAAGAATGTCTCTGGCAAACCTTTGGTAATTCACGTACATGCTACGGATTTTGACCGCAGTAGAGGTAATGTCAACCCAACAGTTTATAGCATTGAAAAGGATGGTATGGATCATGCCGACTTGATCATGTGTGTGAGTGAATTGACCAGACAAACTGTAATCAATCATTATCATCAAGATCCCGCTAAGTGTATTGCGATGCACAATGCAGTATATCCACTTTCTGAGGAAATACAACAAATCGTCGCTCAACGTAAGCCTGAGCACGAAAGAAAGGAAAAAGTTGTGACTTTCCTTGGTCGTATCACAATGCAAAAGGGACCTGAATATTTTGTAGAAGCAGCAGCTCTCGTATTACAACGTACAAGAAATATTCGTTTCTGTTTCGCAGGTTCAGGGGATATGATGGAAGAAATGATTGAACTTGTAGCGCGCAGAGGTATTGCAGATCGTTTCCACTTCCCTGGTTTTATGAAAGGAAAGCAAGTGTACGAAACATTCCGCGATAGTGATGTCTATGTGATGCCTTCTGTCAGTGAACCTTTCGGTATATCTCCGCTCGAAGCAATGCAGTGTGGAGTACCTTCTATTATTAGTTATCAAAGTGGATGTGCTGAAATCTTGAATAAGTGTATCAAGACTGACTACTGGGACATTCATGCGATGGCAGATGCTATGTATTCTATCTGTACAAATGAAGGTTTGTTCAAATATTTACAGGTAGAAGGTAAAAACGAAGTAGATCAAATCACCTGGGAAAAGGTAGGCGAACGCATCTACAACGCATACAACCAAGTTATCGAGAAGTACAATCATTAAATCCTTAATCTGATATGAAAACTGTTTGTTTATACTTTGAAATTCATCAAAATATTCACCTGAAACGTTATCGTTTCTTTGACATCGGTACTGATCATTATTATTATGATGATTATGAAAACGAACGCTCTATTACTGAAACAGCAGAACGTTCTTATGTACCTGCTTTGAAAGCATTGATTGAAATGGCTGAGAAGAATGCTGGTTACTTCAAGTGTGCTATCTCGCTTTCAGGATGTGCTATCGAACAATTAGAAAACCATGCTCCACAAGTTATCGACTTGTTGCAAAAGTTGAATGAAACTGGTTGTGTGGAATTCTTGGCAGAGCCTTATTCTCATGGTTTCTCTTCATTGAAGAACCCAGAATGCTTTAAGGAAGAAGTTACTCGTCTTTGCAAAAAGGTTAAATCTCTCTTTGGTCAAGAACCTAAGGTGTTCAGAAACTCTTGCTTGATTTATTCAGACGAAATCGGAGAATTGGTAGCAAGTATGGGTTTTAAGGGAATGTTGGCAGAAGGTGCAAAACACGTATTGGGATGGAAGAGCCCACACTTCGTTTACAATTGCAACCGCAATCCAAACTTGAAACTCTTGTTGCGTGACTATAGTCTTTCTGAAGACATCAGCTTCCGCTTCAACGATTCTTCTTGGAGTGAATATCCTCTCTTTGCAGACAATTACGCAAACTGGATCGCAAACCTTCCAGAAGAAGATCAAGTGATCAATATTTTCATGGAACTCTGCGCTTTGGGTATTTTCCAACCATTGTCTTCAAATATCCTCGAGTTCATGAAGGCATTGCCCGAACAATTGAAGCAACGTGGCGTAGTATTCTCTACTCCTTCTGAAATCTGTGCTAAGATGAAGTCTGTTGGAGATTTGAATGTAGATTATCCAACTTCTTGGGTGGATGAGGAACGCGATCTTTCTCCTTGGTTGGGTAACGTGATGCAACAGGAAGCTATTGAAAAGTTGTATAGTGTTGCTGACCGCGTACGTATCTGTCGCGACCGTCGTTTGATGCAAGACTGGGATTACTTGCAAGCTTCAAACAACTTGCGCTTCATGAGTACAAAGGCAAACTCTTATGGAGGTTACAGAGGTATCTATGACTCTCCATACGACGCTTTCACAAACTATATGAACATCTTGGGCGACTTCATTACTCGCGTTAACAATTTGTATCCTGCTGAAATTGAAAATGAAGAATTGAATTCATTGCTCACTACTATCAAGAATCAAGAAAATGAGTTGGCAATGAAGGAAAAGGAAATCAAGGGTCTGCAGAATATGTTGGCAAAATTGGATAATGCTAAGGAAGAAAAGCCAAAGGCAACTAAAGCGAAAGCTGCACCTAAGAAAAAAGAAGAGGCTCCTAAAGCTGAAGTAGCAGAAGTAAAGGCTCCTGCAAAGAAGGCTCCTGCTCCTAAAGCTGCAGAAAAGAAAGAACCTGCAAAGAAAGCGCCAGTAAAAAAGACAGCAACTAAGAAATAATTCTTTTTGAAAATATTTAAATTGACGGGGAAGGTTTGAAAACTTTTCCCGTCGGTTTTTTGTTTCGTAGAATGATTTACTATGATTTCAATGCTATATTTTGTGCTGCTTTAATTTGTTGGTGAGATATAAGTTAAGTTTTTTTGCCGAAAATTATATATTGTGATTTCAAATCAGTGGTTTAAGTCAATATAAAGGGTGAAAAAAATGCTGTAAGTTAGGTTAAGCAAAAAAAATATGTTACTTTTGCAAAGAGATATAGATATATATTATTGTACGAATACTAACAAAAGGGTAAGTTTGATTTTTTAGAAACCTTTCTTTCCTAAATAAAACATACTATTTCTTATGAAAAGATTTCTTCTTCTCATCGCTACAGTTGCTTTGTTATTCTCTTCTTGTAAGACACATGAAAAAATCTTGTATATGCAAGACATTACCGCTGGTGATATAGTTCCAACACAAGCTTTGGCTCCTTTGAGATATATGCCAGGTGATAAAATGTCTGTGGTCGTAACCAGTAGTGCCACTCCTCAACTGGCAGTGCAATTTAACCTTCCTGTTGTGACTATGCAGGCAGGTTCTACAAATAGATCTTATTCTAACCAAATTGCATATTATACTGTCGATGAATATGGCAAAATAGATGTGCCTACTTTGGGTAGCGTAAAAGTTGAAGGACTTACTCGCGGAGAAGCTGCAGCAAAGATTCAAGCAGAATTGCGTAATGGTCATTTGAGAGATGCTGTTGTGACAGTTAATTCTCACGATCAATATCTGACAGTTTTAGGTGAAGTAAAAACTCCAGGTCGTGTAATGATCAACAAGGATAATATGACTATCCTTGAAGCTATTGGTCAGGTAGGCGATTTGACTATTCAGGGACGTCGCGATCAAGTGTTGGTGATTCGACAGGAAGGTAATGAAAGTAAGACCTACTATGTTGACCTTCGCTCAAAGGATTTGTTGAGTTCACCTGTCTACAATTTGAGGCAAAATGACGTTGTTTATGTTCAACCTAATAAGGTGAAACAAGGACAGTCTACAAACAACGACAATAGTGTGCGCTCAATTTCTACATGGCTTTCTGTTTCGTCTGTGCTTACAAGTATCGCCATCTTGATTACCAATGCAGTCAGAAAATAGTCTGTTAGCACAATAAAAAAATAAATCCCGCCATTGTGATGAGCATGGTGGGATTATTTTTTTTATTATTTCGTACTTGTTTGCTTTGAGGATTAGTCCTGGTGGGTAATGCCTTTGAGTTGATTGTTCAACCTTTGGCACATTGCGCCATTTCCCATTTCTTTGTACCTTTTGATGCGGTACTCCAGTTCAGTTCTTGTTTTTACTACGTCTTTCATAATTTACAGCTTTTGTGCAGTCCGCGTTTCGGAGCTACGGTTTTAATTAACTTTTCTAATACGATACAAAGGTAAGTATTCTGTAGTGTTGAAAGATGAGTGGGCGAAATAAAATGTGCAATTTTTAAGATTTTTTGCTTATTACTCGTGTTTTTGCTAAGTCGCATTAGCGAAATACTTCACTTCCTTAGCGTTTTGTTTTGTCTTCCCGTTTCGTTTCTTTATATTTGCTCTGTCTAATTCCAATTATAAGAAATATGAAATCATTAAAGATAGAAGTTCCCTATACATTGTTGAACGAATCAGAGTTAAATGAATCAGACCGCTTGTTGATTGAAGAAGCGAAAAAGGCTTGCCAAAGGAGTTATGCGCCTTATTCGAATTTCCATGTAGGTGCTGCCGTTTTGCTTGAAAATGGTGAAGTGATACAAGGTAATAATCAAGAAAATGCAGCATATCCAGCAGGAATTTGCGCAGAGCGCTGCGCATTGTTTTATGCTAATGCTAAATTCCCACAGATGCCAGTTCGGGCGATTGCTATTACTGCGCAAAAGGAAGATGGCGCTTTCACCGAATATCCTATCACACCCTGTGGCGTATGTCGCCAAGTTTTACTTGAAACTGAGCAACGTTTTGGGGTACCTATGCGAGTGTTGCTCTATGGTCGTCAGTGTGTATATGAGTTGACCTCTTGTACACACCTTCTGCCACTTCGATTTGATAGTTCTTGCCTATAGTTTGTATATACAAATTAATGTCCTAAAAAAATACAAAGAAGTGGGGTGTGAAAAAACTTAGACCTTGTAAAAATTTCGCGACGTCTCGTTTAAAAAAGGTCTAGGTTTTTTTAAATTTCTCAAGGGTTTGTTAAAAATACACTTTTTGGTATTATTAATAGTCAGTAATGGATGTGGTTTTTGATCTCTTGTTCTGTCAAAAATAAGCTTTATTGCATCATTTACACCCCAATGTAAATGTCTTAGAAAAAAGTAAACCGAGAATGTCTAAATTGTAGCACATTCTCGGTTTGTACTTATGTAAAAAGTTTCTTCTTATCAGAAGGGAAGGTCGTCTGCAGAATCTCCAGCAGGTTCAGCTGGGGTGAGTGAAGAGGGAGCAGGGATTGTTGCAGGTTCTGCAGGAGTTGCTCCGACAGCTGCCATTTCTGTAGCACCACCGCCACGCACTACACGCCACGCACGAATGTCATTGTACCAACGACCATTGTATTCGCGAGCGTCGATGTCGAATGATACTGTGAGCACTTCGCCCACCTGAATCTTCATTTCGTTCAAACGATCTTCGCCGAATACGTTGAACATACACTTGCGTGGATATTGTTCTAAGGTCTCGATGACAAATTCCTGCATCTTCCAATTATTACCTGTGCGTTGAGACACACCTCCGCGGGGCTCAAGCGCCGCAATGATTTTACCTGTAATTTCCATATCTTATATTTTGTTATTTGCTCGGCGAAGTTACAAAAAAACATTGGTACATGCAATTTTTTAGAAAAATTATCATTATCTGTGCAAAAACATTCTTTTACTGACGCTTTGTTTGTCGGAGTTTTTGTAAATTTGCTACCCAAATAGTATTTGAAAAAAATAAAACAAAATAATCATGAGATTTGTAGTATCAAGTTCACAACTTTCGGCACGTCTTCAAACAATCGGACGTGTAATTGTATCTAAAAACAGCCTTCCTATCTTGGATAGTTTTCTCTTCCAAATTAGAGATGGCAAACTTTCTTTGACAGCTTCTGACAACGAAACTTCTATCACGACTTGGATGGATTTGGTGGAATGTGAGTGCGACATCACATTTGCTGTGAATGCGAAAACCATTCAGGACGCAATGAAGGAAATTCCAGAGCAACCATTGGAGTTCTATGTAAACAACGATAATCTTGAGATAACCGTAGTATATAAAAACGGTCGATACAACTTCATGGCTCAAGTGGCTGATGAGTATCCACAAGCACCTGCTTTGCCCGAAGAATGTGGTACGCTCTCTTTGGCGTCGCAAACTCTTTATCAAGGTATCAATCGTACACTCTTTGCTACCGCAGACGATACATTACGTCCTGTGATGAATGGTATCTGCTTTGATATGACAGAAAATTCTTTGACTATCGTAGCAAGTGATGGTAGAAAGTTGGCTTGTGATACTCTCGCAAATGCACAAATCAGCCAGGCAGGTACATTTATCCTTCAAAAGAAACCTGCTGCATTGGTTAAGAATATTTTGGCCAAGGATCATGGCGATGTGACTATTCGTTACAGCGAACGCAATGCTGTGATTACTTCTGAGCTCTATTCATTGAATTGCCGTTTGATTGAGGGACGTTATCCTAACTATAATAGTGTGATTCCACAAGACAACCCCTATCAAGTGACTGTGAATCGTGAAGCATTCCAAAGCGCTCTGCGTCGTGTGCAGATCTTTACAACTGCGAGCACCTCTTTGGTAAAAATCAAGTTGGAGGCAAGCAAAATGACAATATCGACACAAGATATTGATTTCTCAATGTCTGCTGAAGAAGTATTGCTTTGCGATTACTCAGAAATGCCTATGAGTATTGGTTTCCCCGGCTCGTCATTGATGGAAGTGCTCAGCAATCTGGATGGCGAAGACATTATTATTAAATTGTCCGACCCAAGCCGTGCAGGCGTTCTCTATCCCGTTGAACAAAGTGAGAACGAAAGCGTCCTGATGCTCTTGATGCCAATGATGCTTAATGACTAAAATAGTTTTGTGTTACACAATATCTATATTCTGATACAATGAAACTGAAATTAAATCGTCCTATCGTCTTTTTTGATATAGAATCTACTGGATTGGATATAACTACGGATAGAATTGTCGAACTCTGTCTGATTAAAGTGTATCCTGATGGTAGCGAAGAGGCGCATACGATGAGATTTAATCCAGGTAAACCTATTTCTCCCGAGGCAAGTCAGATCACTGGTATATATGATGCCGATGTGGCAGACTGTCCTCCTTTCAAAGAAAAGGCAGCGAGTGTCGCAAAACTTCTGGAGAATTCAGATATAGCAGGGTTTAATTCAAATGCCTTTGATATTCCACTCCTGGTGGAAGAGTTTATCAGAGCGGGAATAAACTTTGATATACATAAGTGTAAGTTTGTAGACGTTCAGAATATATATCATAAGTTGGAGCGTAGGACACTTTCTGCAGCATACAAGTTTTATTGCAACAAGGATTTGGAAAATGCCCACTCTGCCTTGGCAGATACACGCGCCACTTATGAAGTGCTGATGGCGCAGTTGGATATGTATCCTGACGATTTGCAAAATGATATCGCCTACTTGTCAGAATTTTCGCGTCGTAATCGAAATGTGGATTTTGCTGGGCGTGTTGTTTACAATGAGCAGGGTCAGGAAGTCATCAACTTTGGTAAATACAAGGGACAATTAGTTGCTGATGTGTTTAAGAGGGATCCTGGTTATTTCTCATGGGTAATGCAAGGCGACTTTACACAGAATACCAAACAAGTCTTTATGAAAATTCGCTTGCGCGAAAAATAATAACAAAAACCCTATCTATAAAAAGGATTACACATTCTAAACAAAGAAAAATGTGCAATCCTTTTTGAGGTAAGAGAAGGGTATGATTGAAAACCTGGTGTACAGGATGTAGTTGATAAGTTATGCGTATATTTCGGTATGTCTATTTGTGCGTTAGCTTTCTCTTGGTGCAAATTTGTCAAGGCCAAGAGTTGGAGGCGCGTGTATCTGTGAATCATCAGCAAGTTGAGGGAAGCAATGCAAGTGTGTTTGAAAGTCTGGAAAAAAACATCACAGCATTTCTCAATGAGCGCCAATGGACCAATCTACAGTTTAAGCGAAATGAACGTATTGCCTGCTCGTTTTCGATTACGATATCAAAATATGAAGAAGGCGAAGGATTGATGGAAGGTTCATTGATGGTACAGAGCACTCGCCCTGTATTCAATTCCTCTTACACTACTACAGTCTTCAGTACACAAGATCCTAATTTTCGTTTCCTTTATAAAGAATTTGATCAATTAGAGTTTCGTCCTGAAGTAATCGACAATGATTTAACTGCACTCCTGGCTTATTATGCCTATTTAATCATCGGACTTGATTTGGATGCAATGTCACCAAATGGAGGGTCGGAAGTATTACAATTAGCCAAAAACCTTACAAATAATGCTCAAGGTTTGACGGTGTCTGCTAAAGGATGGAAAGCATTTGATGATGGCAAAAATAGATATGGTATTATCAATGACTACCTTGATAGTGGAATGTCGCCATTTCGTGAAATGCAATACAAGTACTATCGTGAGGGCTTGGATGTTATGGCAGAAAATCCGGATAGAGGACGTGCTGGTATAACAGCGGCGATAGATTTGATGAAAGAAGCACGTCAAAACAAACCGATGACGCTTTTGCCACAGTTGTTTACGGAATATAAACGTGACGAGTTGGTAAATATTTATAAAGGTAAAGGCACGTCAAAGGAGAAGGAAGAAATTTGTGAAATATTGATGACAATCAACCCCTCGCAAAGCTCTTTTTGGAATCAACTCAAACAATAAATTTTCTCTGCTTCAAAATATTGTGATTTGATTCTGTCAAAGTTTAATAAGATAAATCTACAGAAGAAATGCTGCAGCATTTAAAAATATCAAACTACGCACTGATTGAAAAACTTGATATAGATTTCGGCAAAGGCTTTTCTGTTGTAACAGGAGAAACTGGTGCTGGAAAAAGTATCATGCTGGGAGCATTGAGTTTGCTCTTAGGTGGTCGCGCCGACGTTAAATCTATTAAGCAAGGGGCAAACAAATGTGTCGTTGAAGCTTTGTTTAAAATAGAGGAAAATGGTCTGTCGGAAATATTTGAAGAGTACGATATAGATTTTGATGCCGAAGAATGCTATATTCGCAGGGAGGTTATGGCATCAGGCAAGAGCAGGGCTTTTGTAAATGATACTCCCGTGCAAGTTGCTGTACTCAAACAGATATCAAGCCGTTTGATAGATATACATTCACAGCACCAAAATCTGTTGATGGGAGAAGAAAATTTCTTGCTCGAAACGCTTGATTGTGCTGGAAACCTTAAAGTGCTGTTGGAGCAATACCAAGAGGTCTTTTCTCAGTGGGAAACAGCAAATCGTGAGTTGAAAACTTTGCAGCAGCAAGCGGAAAAAGGACATAGTGATTTGGATTATTTACAACATCGTTTGACCATGCTCGCAGATGCCAAGCTTTCCGATGGCGAACAAGAGACATTGGAGCAAGAATCTGAGACCTTAAGTCATGTGGAAGAAATAAAGTCTGCTTTCTACAGCACCTCTTCCATCCTCTCCGCTGACGAAGGAAATCCCTCTTCTGCTTTGCGTAGCGCATCTCAATATTTGCAGTCGGTAGCTCAAGTATATCCGGATACAGAGAACTTATTGCAGCGTCTTGATAGTCTGAAAATCGAATTAGATGATATCGCCGACGAAGTGTCGCGCATCTGTGAATCTCTGGATTTTGATCCCGAGCGTTTGGCCTATGTCGATGATCGACTAAGTACGATATATTCTTTGCAAAAGAAATTCCAAGTTGATACAATTGCTGATCTGTTGGAACAGGAACAGACCTTGCAGAAAGAAATCGACTTGCTGGAGAATGTAGATGATGTGCTGAATGAAAAAAAGAAGCAAGTTGAGGTGCTATACACGAATTTGTTGAAAATTGGTAAACAATTGTCAGAACAACGTCAGTTGACCGGAGAGAAAGTTGTTGCCCAACTTGTAGAAACCCTCAAATATTTGGGAATGCCTTCTGTTAATTTGGCATTTTCCTTTGTCTCAAAGAATCATCCTGATTCGTCGGGCCTGGATGCCGTTCAGCTGCTTTTCAGTGCAAACAAGAATGTGCCAATGCGCGACGTCTCGCAGGTAGCATCAGGCGGCGAAGTCGCACGATTGATGCTCTCGTTGAAATGCCTCCTTTCGCAGTATTTACAATTGCCGACTGTGGTGTTCGACGAAATCGATACTGGCGTTTCAGGTACTATGGCAGAAAAAATGGCAAAGGTCATGCAGCAAATGTCTGAGAACTGTCAAGTGCTTTGTATTACCCACTTGCCACAAATCGCCGCCTTGGGCAATCAGCACTACAAAGTGAGCAAAATAGAAACCGAGGATTCTACCGTTACACAGATATTCCCTCTCGATACCGAAGCGCGCGTTCAAGAAATAGCCAATATGTTGAGCGGAGAAGAAATGACTGATGCAGCAATCAGTAATGCCAAAGCTTTGTTGAAAGTATAGTGTGCTCGGAGCTTTGAAACAATTTTAGAATATTAATGATAAAAGATATGAACTTAACTTCTATGAAAAGATTTCTAATATTAATATGTGTGTTGCTTGGCAGTGTACCCTTTGCAAGTACCTCCTTTGCCAAGGATGCAGATGATGTGAAGCCCGTGGCGTTGAAGAATGCCTATAAGTCCTTGTTTCGTATCACTACATATTCTGCTGATGGCAATAAAATAGGAGAGGGGACAGGCTTTTTTGTATCTACAGATGGCCAAGGTGTAGCCCCATATACATTGTTCAAAGGTGCGGCGAGAGCAGAACTGACAGATTGTAAGGGCAAAGTTCTCCCTGTGTATCGCATCCTTGGCGCATCAGAATTGTATGATATGGTGAAGTTTTCTACACTTGGTGGAAAGAAAATCCAAGCCATGCCATTGGTTCAAACCAACTCGTTGAAGACAGAGAGTGCTGTCAATGTGGTGCGCTATACCACTAATAAGAAAAATCTGCCAGTCTTGACTAAAGTGAAAACTGCAGACGATTTCGATAACTATAAATACTATACACTATCTATTTCCAACGACAGTGTTAACGTATCTTGTCCCGTATTGACAGAGGATGGCTATGTCGCAGCATTTACGCAGTTTAATATTGGTGGCGACAGTTTGGATGTATGTGCTATAGATGCGAGATTTGTAAAGGACTTTTCTATCAATGCTACCAGTGCATTTAATTCAGATTTGACCGCAATTCAAATCCCCAAGGCTTTGCCAGAAAATGAGTCAGACGCTGAGACATTTGTGTATATGGCGTCGCGCATGGACTCGGTTACAGCACATACGGCATTAAATGATTTTCTTACAGCGTATCCCGAAAACGTCGAAGGCTATATAAATCGTGCGTCCTTCTTCGTGCGTTATAATAATTATACTGCTGCTGAGGCGGATTTTGCAACAGCTTTGGAAAAATCTGAGTCACCAAATTCTAATTATAAGAAGGATGAAGTGCACAATGCTATGAGCAAACAGATATATCAGAGTGCTGTTGCCCAGGGCGCTTCGTTGCCAGCGAATTGGACGTTGCAACGTGCGTTGGAAGAGTCGGAAAAGGCATACGCCGTCAAACCCTTGCGTTCATATCTGTTGCAACAAGGGCACTGCCTTTTCACACAAAAGGAATATGCCAAGGCATACGAAAAATACTTGTCGGTTTGTATGAACGAGTCAGCAGATACGACACAATGGTCGCTGCAATCTGAGAAAGAAACCTGGTATTACGCCACACGTGCCTACGAACTTTCTGGAGGAGATAGCACCAGAGTGGTCGCATTGATGGATAGTGTGATTGCGCACCTACCTCGCCCCGTTGAAGTATCGGATGCTGTGTATTATCTCGAACGTGCTATGCGCCTTGAACGTATTGGTGAATATCGCAGAGCTGTGCTTGACTATAACGAGTATGAGAAAATCGTGGGAAATGTCAACTTGAACGACCGCTTCTACTATTTGCGTGAGCAGTTGGAACTGCTGTGTGGGATGTATCAGCAGGCTTTGGATGATATCACTACGGCTATGGCGCGCAACCCACAACATCCCGACTACCCAGTAGAACATGCGTTGATTTTGCTTAGAGCAGGATTGTACGAAGATGCGGCTGCGGCATGTCGTGAGCAAATGAAGACGATTCAAGATAATCCTGATTACTATAAAATCCTGGGCATCGCTTTGGGTGAATTAGGACAAAAAAAGGAGGCCATAAAGTATCTTGAAAAAGCAGCTGAATTGGGTGATCCGACAGTGGAAGTGTTCTTGAAAAAGTACGCATATTCTTCTGTACGGTAAATCTGATTTTGAGTACATATTTTAGCAGGAAAAAAAGTCAAGACCTTTTTGAAATTTCGCGACGTCTCGTTAAAAAAAAGTTAGACCTTTTTTCAACAAGCCTAAGGTTTGTGAAATTTCCCATTGGAATACTTCTTTTAGGGCTAAAGTCTGCGCCAATCAAAGCTCTAGATATGTACTTTAAGCAAAGTCTGTATATATTTGATAGACTTCAATATATGTCTTAATTAGTAGTCGTTGGTGATTTATGAAACAAATATTAGATTGGGTTAGACCCGCCATCAAGAAAGCATTAAGCACAGAGTGCAACCCAAATGATTCACTCGTTGAAGCCAGGCCCAAGGTTGCAATGCACTTGAATGAAAATCCTTTTGGATCGCCCCATAATCGCTATCTCAATCCATCAGAGCTGCGTAGTCGTGAGATCATTGGTCAACTCAAAGGCGGATTGCGTCCACAATGTGTATCCTTGGCTCGTGGTACAGCCGATGCTGTGGAAAGATTAATGCGTACTTTTTGTGTACCTATGCGAGATAATATCATTGTGGTACAACCTACGACAGAATTATATTCGCGTGTGGCGCAGGTGAATGATATAGAAGTGCGTCATACTACTTTGGACGATCACTTTCGCTTGAATGTGGATGAGGTTTTGCGCGCAGTGGGACAATATACTAAGATGATATTTATAGCTTCACCAAACAATCCAACTGGTACATTACAACGGACAGAGTCTATTCAGCAACTCTGTGAACAATTTGACGGAGTCGTGATTGTTGATGAAGCATTCTCGGAATTTTCGCGTAGTGAGTCCTTGATAAAGTTGTTGCCTAAGCATTCCAATTTGATTGTCGTTGATAGTTATTCCATAGCCTACGCTATGGCTTCTTCTCGGATTTCTGCTATATTTGCTCATCCGCTGGTGATACGTGCTGTCGAGGTGCTTAGATATGATTATGCCTTGGATGCATCAACGGCTTCGGATATAGAGATGATGCCTCGCCGTCGCTTTGAAGCAGATAAATGGGTTAAAGCGATATTGGAAGAACGTGGACGTTTGATGTCGGCAGTTGCTCAATTACCGATAACTAAAAAGGTTTATCCTACTTCAACCAATTTCTTTATGGTAAAATTTAGTAATGCAGAAAAGGTTTATAAGTATCTGTTGTCAAAGGGTATAGCTGTATATGATTGTAGCAATATCTCAGGCTGTGAGGACTGCTTGCGCATTACAGTGGGATTGTCGGTAGATAACAATGCTTTAGTTAGTGCCCTGCGTCAATATACAGAAAAAAGTTTTCTGTCCTAAATACCTATCACTTTATAGCACTTTGGTTTGTGAATATCATCAAGTCCTTTTGCCATTCATTCTTTTTTGTCTTTATAGTTGCTCTGCAATTTTTGTCATGCGATAAAATCGAATTGCCAGTTACTGGCGATGTCGGAGGGGATGACTCTCCCTCTAAACCTCCAGTCGTCTCTCCCTCAGATTCCACCGAATTGGGAATACCTGTTTGTAATGTTGTGCAAGCATTCAGTCAACCTGTCGGAACGCTGGTATATGTCGACGCATATATTTGGGGTTATGTCGATGGTACGACCTATAGTAGAGCAACGTTTGGAGCGCCTGCTGACAAAGCCAATACCAATATGCTAATAGGCGATGCCGATGCTTGCGGTGAACCTCTGCTATGTATGCCCGTTAAGTTGAAATCGAATGCTGATGGTGAATGGAGAGAAATATTCAACTTATACAAACAACCTGAATTGATAGGGAAACGTGTGCGCTTATGCGGTGTGGTGATAGAGTATTTTAAGCGGAAAGGTCTGGATAAGTTGATGCAGTATGAATGGCTGGATTCAAAAGAAGAAGATGCTGATGCACCAGATGATACTCCTCCCACAGATGACAACAAAATAGAGTATCCAAGTATTAATGATACAACCGAAGAAATCGTCTCTGGGCGTATTTCCAGAAAAATATTGTAAAAAATATGCTGAAATCTTTGCTGATTTAAAAATAAGTACTAATTTTGCATCGCATTTCAGCAGAAATGTGGAAAGGAAGTGTGGGTGAGTGGCTGAAACCACCAGTTTGCTAAACTGACGTACGGGCAACCGTACCGGGGGTTCGAATCCCCCCGCTTCCGCCAAAAGAATTAGAAAAGCAGATTACTCAAATAGGTGATCTGCTTTTTCTTTTTGTCTATCTTCATATTCTAAACTTATTCATAAGCAGGTCGTTATAAAGTAGATGTTGATTTTGTTGCAATCAAATATCCTTATACAATCGCCGGACTAAACATAATCTTAAAAGAATTAAGAAAATTTAGTGAGTGTTAAAACAAAATTTGTCTTAAGTCTTGCTTTTTTCTATAACATCAAGTTGTTTTTCCAACAACCTAAGGACTATTTTAAAAAAGAATACTTGAAATTTTAACTAAGTCTTGAGAAATTTTTCCAATGTCTTACCTTTTTTGACGGAAAAATATTAAAAATAGAGCGGAGAGGTATGTATTTACTACCTCTCCGCTCTTTGTGATACAAAGATACAATAAAAATGGCAGAAGTCCAAATCGCGAATTTCTCTGCTGCATTCTAATCGTAGGATAGTTGATAAATTCACAACTTTACTCACAGTTTATATTTTTGTTTGATGCTATTGAGCATTTTCTTTTAAAAAACTCATCTTTGGTTCTCTTTCATTTCTATTTTTATTATATAAGAAATGAGATGGGCATTCGAATGAGTGTTCATCTCTTTTTGTTTAATATCAAGTCTCAACTGAAGTTTTGTATTCTTAAAAAGTTTGAAAATAGAATTAAAATAGTATATTTGCGAATGATACTGATTTGATAATTAACTATCTTCTATTATACACTAATATGAAAGAGAAAATTGTAGAGAAACTGCTTAAACTATCACGCAACGGAATTGTTGATATTTGGGCAATGGGTATTGGAGGTGTATTTATTGTCTTGAATTTATTGTTTCCATCTTCTTGCTTGGTGAAATGGGGAGTTGTTGTACCTGCCATATTGGGGATATATTATGTCGGTTTCCCAATCTATCTCTTTTGGAAAAGAAAGGTGGAATTTGATTGGCACTTGATTTATGGCCATTATCTTAGAAAAGTTGTGGCGCTCGTACTCTTGATACCCAGTTTAATTACAACTGCTTTTATGTGTCTAAACTTAATTCCTGGTAGAGACCTTGAAGCAAAGGATTTGGTGTACGATGAGAATTTGTATAGTCAGACTATTTTTAAGGATACTTTGTTGCTCAGTCAAGGTGTAGTCCATGATACACTTTGGACAAAGTCGCATGCTTGTGAGGTTAGGGGAGATAGTGTCTTTGTGAGTAAATCTAATTTGCCAGAATCAATCAGTAGTAAACAAGTAGATCCACCGCTTTATTGGAGTGTTTATTATCATTTCATTGATCCAGGCAACCAGCATATGAGTACTTCTTATTGGGGCAGAATCTGTGCTGCTTTGGCTGCAATATTAGGTGTGTTCTTACTAAATGGACTATTAGTCTCTTCTATCATTGGCTGGGTAGATCGTAGAAAGGAAAAGTGGATGAATGGTGAATTAGATTATGACCTAAGGCATTTAGGTAAGTATCAGTTTGCCGTAGTGATTGGAGCAAATGAGATAGCATCTTCTGTGATAAGAAATCTATTGAGCGAAAGAAAAGAGAATGCACTCAATAATAAGAACGAAGGTGACAATAGATATATCTTATTGCAAACCAACCACGATGTATCTGAAGTGAGAGATATTTTGTCATCACATCTTACCACAGAAGAGTTGCATAGGGTTCTTTTGTACAAAGCACCAAGAGATTCTTATGAAGAACTTAAAAAACTCTATCCAGAATATTCCACAGAAATTTATGTGCTAGGAGAATATTCCCTGTTGGACGGCGGGGAAAGTTTTCACGACACAATGAATATGCGATGCGTCAATCTTTTGGCAAAGCATTTGAGTCAATCAAAAGAAGAGCGAAAGAATGATAATCCAGCGCATTCCGTACGACGCGTCTGCAAGGTCTTGTTTGAATACCAAACTACTCAGTCTGTATTCTATTTTTCAGATGTAAGATCAGAGATTAGAGAAAATTTGGTTTTCTTACCCTTTAATAGATATGAATCATGGGCTAGAACTGTCATTGTCGAAAATAAAGCTGAAGATGATTTTGCTTTGATAAAATCTGAAAACAGTGAAGTAAAACGCATTGATTATACTCCTTTGGATGGGAAGGAAGGTATAAAGGCAACTGATGATACACATGTACATTTTGTAGTCGTGGGTATGTCTAAAATGGGTGTAGCTATGGGATTGCAAGCTATGCTTCAGGCTCACTATGTAAACTATGCTCAAGCAGAAACAGTTGATGATAAAGATGAACGAGAGGCAAAGAAGAATTTACGCCGTACGCGTATCACCTTTATAGATACAAATATGGACAAAGAAAAAGACTTCTTTATGGGTCGCTATGCCAATATGTTCAAGCTGATGCGTCACCGTTATTTTGATGCAAATGCTTGTGATTTTCACGAAGGCATCGAATGGATAGATCCAATTCAATTGGATGATAGATTAGTACATCTTTGTCGTGATGGTAAAGCGGAAAACTTTATTGATATCGAAGTGGAATTTGTCAAAGGCGAATTGGAGTCTGATGGCGTACGCCGTTATCTTGAAACCCTTAAGGGTAAAACAGAAAGTACAAAGTTGACCATTGCTATTTGTTTACCTAAAACCCACGAAGCGGTTGCAGCAAGTTTATATATGCCTATATCAATTTATGATAAAGCACAAGAAATATGGGTTTACCAACGTGAAGCTTCAGATATAGTACACAATTTGATGAATGCGCCGCAGCAAGATAAGCGCTATGAAATGTTGCGTTCATTTGGTATGATCTATGGAGAATTTATGTGTGATCGTTCGCTCTATTTGAAGGCTCTTTTGGTAAATGGAGCATACGACCTGGAGGGTACAATTGATGGTGTGAAATACATTGTGACGTTGGGAGGTGAAGCCAAAAATCAAACTAATGCTGGGGATAGATTAGGTGTGGAAAGAGATATGTCCAAAAGGGAAACTTATGCTGATTTGAGAGAAACTTGGAGAGAGTTGGCCCTAGACTTGCGTATGTCCAATAAATATTTTGCAGACTCTATTTTTACCAAACTTCGTGCCATCTTGGACAAAGAACAGTTAGAACAACTATGTAGCAGTGATTCGATAAAAGATTTGATACATTTGAACGAGTTGTTAAAAGAATCCACCACGCAGAAAGTATTGGCTATATGCGAGCACAATAGATGGAATGTTCAGCAATTATTATTTGGATATGCACCTTGTACATTAGAACAAGATAAAGTTCTGAGAAATCTTGATATCAACCGTATAAACGGCATTGAAGAACGCAAGGCATGGCGTGAAGAAGTGGGATGGAGCAAGAAGACTCCATGTGAAAAGAAGGTGTGCAAGGAGAAGGACAAGAAATACCAGACTTTAGCTTGGGGAATTTATGACAAAGCAAAAAAAGAACTTAAAACAGGTATCAATCGTATTCATCCCAATATATGTGATTATGCTCACCTTAATGATGTAGATCATGAGGCAAAAGGATATGATAAATATTTATGTAGTATAATTCCCAAAATCCTAAAATTGGTAGATAAAAGAATAAGATAAATTTAATAAAGTGGCATTGTAAACGGAATAGAAGTTTTACTAGTTTACTATGCGTAAGCAATCTTCTTGTTTGATTTTTATATAAGAATAATGACTGACCAACAATTAATACAAGCATTAATTGCTCACGAAGAGCGAGTGACGCAACAGTTCTTTTTCAAGAGTTGTCGCCCGCTCTTCAAGAGTATTATTTGCTATGTATTCTCCTATGAGGTGGATTATGACGAATTCGTCAATGAATTCTATCTTTATTTAATGGAGAACGATGCGTATAGATTACGACAATTTCAAGGACGAAGTACAATTTATCAATGGATGAAGGTAACCGCCACACGTTACTTCATTGCCAAGCGAGATAATATGATAGATATGGCGCCCAAAGATGCTCTTTATGAAACGCCCGATAGGGGAGACGAATATGAAGAAGAGCGTCAAATGACTGCACAAATGGACATTGAGCGACTCTTTGCGCTCATGCACAATAAGCGTTACGTCTATGTCATTCGGCGTTTGGTTTTGCAAGAGGCAGAGCCACAAATAGTGGCACAAGAACTCGGCACCAACGTAGACAATTTATATAACATTAAAAAACGTGCTATTGCTGCTCTGACCGATATAGCACTTAAAGAAGTTGAGAAATATGAAAAAAGAATCCGTAAATAATATCTCATCCGAAGTGTTGGCTGCATTCCTTGATGGCAATACCTCAGTCGCAGAAAGTCAGAATATACTTCATGTTCTTTCTCAAGATGCGGGATTAAGAGAAGTTCTGCGTGTTTCTCAATTAGTAGACGAGGAATTGGAGGTGGTGCCTCAAGAGTGCGAATTTATCCCGATGACCGCAATGGCTGCAACTTGCAATGAAGAGAATTATTGCAGTTTGGAGTGTGAAAAGTATGTTCTTTCTAAATTGGATATTGAGTTTGATGAGCAACAACTTCTCCAAAATGCTATCCACAATGGTTGGCAGAAAGAACAAGGTACTGCTTTACACAACATTGGGCGTCATCTTGAAAGCCAAGGATTAGTCGTAGCACGTCGGTATAAGTGCAGCATAAGTGATATAGTCAATGCTCTAACTTCTGGTCAGCATGTTATTGTAGCGGTAGATGGGGGAGAATTGTTGGGTGATAGAGAATTGGAAATGCAGAGGGACCTATACGTTGGTGAAATACCCAACCATAGCGTTGTTGTCTTATCGTGTGATCTAAGAGAGAATACCATCACTATCTACGATCCCAATTCGATACATCCAACCGACATTTATCCAATGGAGCAATTCTTAGATGCTTGGGCAGATTCCAAAAACTATTTAGTAACTATTGCTACCGAAGAACAATCCATTTACGTGCCCCATCTCATTGACCTTTCGGATGTTGAATTGGGTGATGAACTCATCGAACTCCGTGAAGCTATAGCAGAGCATGCCCACGATGTATGGGCAGCTGAACGCCAAGCACAAGGGTGGACTTACGGACCACAGCGCAATGACGAATTGAAGCAGACTCCTTGCATGGTACCATACTCCAAACTTCCAGAAAGCGAAAAGACCTTCGATCGAGATATGGCAATGAACACCATTAAACTGTTGAAGAAATTAGGGTGGGATTTGGTGAAGAGGAAGTGATCTGGAATTTGTTTACCACAACATTTTCTTATAGATGGGGGATTTGTTACATCAATATCTAAAATTATGCAGCAAGAGAAACAATTCTACGCTTTCATCAGTTACAAACGTGAAGATGAAAAGATGGCAAAGTGGCTACAACATAAGTTGGAATATTATAAATTTCCAACCAATTTGAATGGTTGCACAGATTTGCCAAAGAAAATAAGACCGACTTTTCGTGATGTGACAAATTTGACTCCTGGATTATTAGAAAAAAAGATACATGAAGCATTAATTAATTCACAATGGTTGATAGTTATTTGTTCGCCAAGAAGTGCTAAGAGTCAGTGGGTGTGTAAAGAAGCGCAGACTTTTATAGACTTAGGTCGTGCAGACCATATCATTCCTTTTGTAATTGAAGGTGTTCCCTTTTCAAAAGATGAAGCAACAGAATGTTATCCAGATGCACTTCTAAATTTAATTGATGATAAAGAACTTTTGGCTGCCAATATTAAAGAACAGGGAAAAGATGCAGCTTTTGTGAAGGTTGTAGCTACGATGTTTGGACTAGAATTTAATTCACTATGGCAGCCCTATAAACGTGAAGAAAGGAAGAAGATAATCATCAAGAGTTGTCTAGGAATATTGTTTTTTTTGTTATTGACAATTTCTTCTTTATTAGGTGTTAAATTTTTTAATAATAATGTCGTTGAATTCTGTAAGAATGGAATTGGTCAATTTGATGGGTTATACGACACACAGCGTAAGTTGATGAATTACCAAAGACTATCATTCTTGCTATCTAAAGAGTCGCGTTCTGTTTTAAAGCAAACGATTTTTAAAGTTGATTATTCTTATAATATTTCTCTCAATCCCATTATTCATTCTTACCCGATTAGAACTGGAATCAATGGACAATTGAAATGGAGTGATGACGAATCTCGTATTTTAGTCGGTACAGGATTTGCTGAAACAACCGGAATCATAGATTTAAAAAATGGAGAATTTTCATTATTAGGATATAGTGCTAATAGTTTAGACTATCTTCATGGTCAAGATACTATTATCGTTTGTGGACAGAGTACAGCTATTTTTGCAAATAATAAAAAGGTCTGTGAAATTGATATATCTGGTCATAGCATGAAGCTAAATCATAATGCGAATCTCTTTGTCGTAGCAAAATATGACACCCTTACAACCTATCATGTTAATGGTGGAAAAAAAATGGCCAGCAGATACTTTGATAAGGGCATATTATGTTTTGACTTCTGTAAGTCTGGTGAATATATAGCAGTTTCAACGTCAGATTCTACTCTTTCTTTGATAAAAGCAGCAACTGGAGACCTCGTTTGTGAAAGAAAATTAGAAATGCCTATTGTTGCTTTAGCCCCCTCCCAAAATGACTGCTCGTTCTTTGTTGCAGATTCAATTAAAGTGTCCGAAATTAGTTTTGATAATGAAACTTCTGATTCTTTGTTGTTTGAAGTTCCTAATTCCCCGAAAAGCAATTATCATCGCCTTTTACTTGCGAAAGGAGAAGTCCTAGCTTATGCAGATGGTAATTTTATTGTTGTACAGAATCTGAGAACCAAGGATTTCTTAACATTAGATGCAACTCATTATTTTTATGCAAACTTTGACGCATTTGCTTTATCTCCTTCTGGAACCAAACTGGCATATTCTGTTAATGGCAAAGTTTATATTCAATTAATTAAATCAACAAAAGAAAGAAATTTCTATCCAATTCAATATTATGGATTTTCAAATGTAACAGGTATATCTAATGCAAAATTATATTCAAATGATTCGACAATTTTAATGTCTGTAGTACATAATGATTCATTGGCTACAGTAGGACAATATAATTTGTATTCTGGAAAACAATTGAGTGATGTCATAAGAAGTAGTAAACCGATTTTTAATATTCTTCCTTTGCCCAATAAGAATCATACAGCCATTGCATTGCATGATGAAAACTGTTGGAAAATATTTGATTTTGCAACGGCGAAGCCTATTAGAAAATTAACGATGGGTAATAAAACATTGGGTGCGCATGATAATTTAATGCTAACTGTTAATAAAAAATATTTAATAGGACAGTATGTAGATAAGATTAATATAATTGGAAGAGATAGTCGTGCAATCTGGACAGTAGCAGATTATGGTATTGTAGACTCTACCTATTATTTAAATGGGCCACTTCAAGATGGAGCTAGTTTATATAAGGATCATTATATATGCACTTATCCTCATGTAGATACACTGTTTCGTGTCGGGTTTCAAATACCTTCAGAAGGAATTGAAATCTTTGATGGCGATAAAATGGCATTTATGTCTTATGGTTTATTACAAATTTTTGATATGAAGAGTGGTGAATACAAAGGCGTAAATTTTAAACCTTTTACAGTAGGAAATTCAGAAAACTACAAATTACTAGGATTCAAATATGGTTATGCTTTATTACTAAATGTATTACTGACCTATCCACACTTGCTTGTCTTAAGTGTGGAGAAAAATGAACCTTTGTTTCAACATTTTTCTAACCCACAAGAGACTATAACCTCAGCATCCTTTTTTAATCAAACAAAGCGAATGATGTTTACAACAAATAGCGCTATTTACGTTGTTGATCTTGTAGATGTTAATACCATCTGTGATGTGTGGCGAGAAAAATTAAATTTTTAAATGTAGTTTTTATAAGAACCATTTATGATTAGTTTTTTATAAATAGTGATAGAAAAGCAATATTTATCCCCTCTATACAATAAACATTTACATTTAACCAGAAAATAAAGATGAAAAAGAATTATGTACCGCAACCAATGGATACAAGTGATATCCAGTTGCCTAAAGAATTGAGTGAGTTGGTGGAACAAATGGCGAAGAATGTGCACGAGGTATGGGCACAGAGTCGTATGGAGCAGGGGTGGACCTGGGGTGAGGAGCGGAGCGATACTTTGAAACAGCATCCTTGCTTGGTGGCATACGAGGATTTGCCCGAAGTGGAAAAGGCTTATGACCGCGATACTGCTCTTGGAACGTTGAAACTGATTAGTAAGTTGGGTTTCAAAATCACAAAGGAGTAGACAGAGAAACTGTCATTCATAAAGTGCGACGTCTTGTTGAAAAAGTATTAGATAACTTCAACGAGACGTCGCAATTTTTTTAAAGTCTAACCTTTGGGTTTTGGGTTATAAGGATGCTTTTTATGCCTGAAATATTGACCTATAGGTCGAAATGCTTTGGTGTGTTTATGGCTTTGATACTTGTTATTATAACAAATGTTCGGAGGATCGTTATTATAATGATTATTACGAAGATACCACTATTTTTGATTCCGTTGAAGTAGATACCGCTTATTCTGATAATTATTTTGAAGAAAATCTTGATGATGTTTAAGATGTAGATACCATTTGTTCTGATAATATTTTTATGAAGATAATTTATTTAAATGTGGAGGTCTAAGAAGATTTATACTTTTTTAGTAAGTGTTAAAATGAAAATATAAGAAAACCTAAGCTTTCTTGGATGCGGATTAGACTTGGTGGACAAAAGTTAAGGGGGAGTATTTATAAACCTAGGGGAAATTTTAACAAGGTCTAAGGGAATTTTAAGAAAGTCTTGGCTTGTTTTTAGCATAAACGTGCATATAAAAAGAGCGGGGAAACGTGTGCGTCGTTTCTCCGCTCTGCTTGATGCAAAGATACAACAAAATTTGCTAATTTCCAAATTGCAGTTTTTTCGGACTTGCCAAATAGATGCGATAGTTGATAAAATCGCAACTTTGTATTTGGCATTTTCTCTTGTTCTAAACTTTTTTGTCGCTAAGCATGGTATTATTTTGCTTAAATCTCAGCTATTATTATACTTCTTCGTATTTTTGCAGTATGAATAGGTGGAATCGTTGGACTTTACTAGTATGTTGGCTGTTGGGCGTGTGCGTGCATGCTCAGCAGATGAAGGTGTGTGATCAGGAGGTGAAGTCTGTGCGGATGATGATGGATGGTGTGGCTTGCGACTTCCCTGTGATTCCACTTGATGGTGGTAAAAGAATTGATGTGTCCTTTGATGATTTGCGGCATGACTATCGCGAATTTTACTATCATATTGAACATGTGTCGGCAGAGTTTGAACCCTCGGACGGTATTTTCGAAAGCGATTACGTACGTGCTGCAGATGATAGATTGCCTGTGTTGCAGTATGAGCCAAGTATGAGTACTTCGGTGCTATATAATCACTATTCGTTTCAGATACCTAATGCCGAGATGCGACCTTTGATTTCGGGTAATTATAAACTGGTGGTAAATGTGGAGAATGAGGATGGCGAAGAAGAGGTCGCTTTTGAAACCTATTTTGCAGTGACGGAACAAAGTGCACCAATTATATTGAACGCTACGACCAACACTGAAATAGATCACAATAACAGCCATCAGCAACTTGAGTTGGAGGTAGAAACAGGAACTTTCAATCTGTATCGCCCCGAGGAGGAAATCTTGATTCGCGCTAGGCAGAATGGCAGATGGATTGACGAGGTCTTTGGCATACGTCCTACAGCACAGATGGGTACTCGGTTGTTGTGGCAGCATAGTCGAGACTTGATATTTCCAGCCGGCAATGAATTTCGCCGTTTCGAACAGTTCAGTGTGCGCTACCCTGGTCTGAAAGTTGATAGGGTGGGGTATGAGGCGCCATATTACTATACAATTTTGATGAGTGACAGGGTGAGACGAAATTATCTTTATCAAGAAGATCAGAATGGTCTTTGGGTGGTGAGAAGTGAGTATAGTGGTGATGCTGATACTGAGGCTGATTATATGTGGACAAGGTTTACTTTGGAGTCTCCCTTGTTGCAAGATGTCGAGGTATATGTTGATGGCATATGGACTGGTCATCAGTTGGCAGACGAGTATCGTATGACCTACAATCAAGCAGAGGGTTGCTACGAAGCAGTTGTCCTTTTGAAGCAGGGGTACTATTCCTATCAGTATATAGCTGTCCCCATGCGTGCTTCTGCAAAGCGAATTTCTCTGACAGCTCCTATCGAAGGAGATTATTATCAGACAGAAAATAGATATGACGTATTTGTTTACCTAAGGGAACGCGGTGCGAGATATGACAGATTGGTGGGATGGCGCATGGGTAAGATTAATGCAAAATAATAGGAGAATATAATGAAAATAGTATATTTGGATTGTCGCACAGTGAATCCTGGTGATTTGAATTGGGATGGACTTGACCAATTGGGAGAGTGGGAGTGCTATGAACGTACTGCTCCCGAGAATGTGGTGAGTCGTATTGGCGATGCAGAAGTCGTGATAACGAACAAGGTGAGAATGGATGAAAGTATCTTTAGCCAATGTCCAAATCTGAAGTTGATTTGTGTCTCTGCCACAGGTTATGATGTGATAGATGTGGTGGCTGCAAAGAAATATGGCATATTGGTGTGCAACTGTGCCGGTTATAGTACAAATGCTGTAGCACAAATGGTAGTAGCGCATTTGCTGGAAGTGACCAACCAAGTGGGGCATTATTCACGCAGAATTACTGAAGAAGGCGAATGGGTGGCTTCTCGTGATTTTTGCTATTGGAATAAACCTATTATTGAGCTAGAGGGGTTAAAAGTTGCAATTGTAGGCTGGGGAAATATTGGTAGAGCTGTGGCTGAACGCCTCTTGCCCTTTGGTGTAAAGTTGTTTGCTGTGACTTCTCGCCCTCAAGAAGATTTGTTGCCAAGTGTTGAAAAAATTACTATTGAGCAAGCTTTTCAGGAATCTGATGTGGTAAGTTTGAATTGTCCACTTACACCCAAGAATGTAGGCTTTGTGAATGCAGAACTTTTGCAGAAAAGCAATCCCAATCTGATAATTATAAATACAGCACGTGGCGGTTTGATCAATGAAGAAGATGTAGCCCGGGTACTTCATGAGGGCAAATTGATGGCTTATTGCACCGATGTTTTGACAAAAGAACCCGCTAGAGCAGATAATCCCCTGCTCAAAGCTTCGCGAGTATTTATTACACCACATATTGCTTGGGCAGCGCCAGGTGCACGTCGCAGAATTATACAAATTCTCAAGGAAAACATTTTGGCTTATCAGGCTGGGCGTCCAGCTAGTGTGGTGAACGGTTAGTGTCTATATTTATAATATTTAGTATATAGTTTGATATATGTTTGATATAACTTTAATGCAAGTCTTTGACTTCGTTGGTACATTGGCTTTCGCAATTTCAGGTATTCGTTTGGCTTCAGCGAAGCAGTTTGACTGGTTTGGTGCTTATGTTGTGGGCGTAACTACAGCTATTGGCGGTGGTACAATGCGTGATGTGATGCTGGGGCAATCTCCATTTTGGATGACCAATCCTTTCTACCTTCTTGTTACGTTGGTAGGCCTTGTTTGGGTTATTGCATTCCGCAAGAAACTGGTACGTCAAGACAGTGTGTGGTTTATATTTGACACCATTGGTCTTGCACTCTTCACTGTAGTTGGTATTGAAAAGACACTCACAACTATAGCTCCAGATGGACAAAGTTTCCCATTCTGGGCAGCCATTGTGATGGGGGCTATCACAGGTGCTGGTGGTGGTGTGATTCGTGACGTATTTATCAACGAGGTTCCTTTGATATTCCGTAAAGAAATTTATGCTCTGGCTTGTGTGATAGGTGGTCTCGTCTATTATATCTGTCATTTGAGTGGCATGTCTACCGAATTATCTGCAATTGCCTGTGGTGTGGCAGTCTTCTTGATGCGTGTGTTGGCAGTGAAGTATCATCTACATTTGCCTATAATTAAGGGAGAAGAACATTAATTTATTCCAGACTTTACAATTTAGATATTAGTAAGTGGGAAGCACGCGAAAAAGTTTTACTTTTCCTTTGCTTTCCGCTTATCTTATAGTAACTTTGCAAATCATAAGTGTGATTTTATCATCTTACACCACTGCGATGCTTGAATATAATTCTATTGCAGTGCTTTTGTTTCACTAATTAATATCATAATGGGGCTATTACTCCTCTATCTATTTACTGCACTTTCTATATCTTTTCTCTGCTCAATACTTGAAGCAGTTCTGCTTTCTACGCCGATGTCCTTTATTACCATGAAAGAAAATGAGGGTAATAAAACGGCAAAGAGATTAAAGTTTTTCAAGCAAGATATAGATCGTCCTATATCTGCAATTCTTTCACTCAATACTATTGCGCACACTGTTGGTGCTGCGGGTGTTGGTGCTCAATCTAATAAGGTGTTTGGTGATGAATGGTTTGCTATAACATCGGCAGTCTTGACACTCTTGATACTTGTCTTAACTGAAATTATCCCAAAGACTATTGGTGCAAGATATTGGCGCCAGTTGGCAATGCCAGTTACTGGTGTTATTCAAGCATTGGTGTATATTACGTATCCTTTGGTTGTGTTGTCGCAATTTATTACAAAGGCAGTTTCGTCTGGTAAGCAGTCTTTTTCTGTTAGTCGTGAGGAAGTGAGTGCTATGGTAGACGTGGCTGCAGAAGAAGGTGTCTTTGAGAAGAAGGAGAATAAGATGATTCAAAACCTGCTGAAGCTCGATGAGATGAAAGCAAGGGAAATTATGACGCCAAGTTCGGTCGTTGAAATGGCAGAGGAGAGCATGACGCTTAAGGAATTTTATCAGCACGCCGACTACAGCAACTATTCGCGTATTCCTATTTATAATGAGGAGAATGACGATTTTATCAAGGGCTTTGTGCTGAAACAGGATATTTTGGAAAAACTTTCAGAGGATAAGTTTAATATGCGCCTTTCAGAGATTGCGCGTCCAATTCTGACTTTCCAGGAAACAGAATCTTTATCAAAAATATGGGAAACCCTACTTGAAAAGAAAGAGCATATATCTGTGATTATTGACGAGTATGGTTGTTTCCGCGGCATTGTAACTATGGAAGACGTGATCGAAACCATGCTTGGTACAGAGATTGTTGATGAAAAAGATACAGTCACTGATATGCAAGAATTGGCAAGAGAACGTTGGGAAGAACAAAAGATGGAAATGCAAGAGCTGCAAGAGGAAAACGAAGAAAAAGTCTCGTGATTTTTGAATAGCAGTCTGTAATTAGATCTTTCCCATTTGATCTAACTTTGATTTACAAGATATTTAATGAGTCTTAAAGCATGGAGTATTCGGCTATAAGACTCATTATCCTTTTTAAAAGTAGTATAGTTATTGCGCATGTCGTAGGTTAGACATATACCTAATGCAAAATTTAAGTAAAAAAGGTAAGAACAAATCTAGTATTGTTTGATTTGTTCTTTGTATTTTGTGACTTGTGTCTAATTCCTCAATATATTTGTATAAAACACTTCTGTGGTTGATTTATGTTATGCCTAAGTGTTTGAAGAGTATCTTTTTTACAACTTGTGGCATTCCATAATTATGTAGTTCTTCTTTCTTTATAGCTATAAACTGGTCTTTGGCTATTTTAGGACTTTTTGAAAAATCAACTTGATAAAAATCGATAATTAAGCGTTGATGGGTGAGTATGTGTTTTACACCTTCTGCAATAAGTGATATTGAGAATTTCTGACCTTTAAAATATTTTTGAATATGTTTTGTGGCAACTATAAAATCATTTTTTTTGTTGCTTGTTAACAATAGAGGCTCATATAGGCCTTGCCAGATGTCTCCTGCAGATCGTTTTTGCAGAAAGATAGTGTCTGAGTGTACGATGACGAAGTAAGTAAAGTGGCGCTCTTTTACAGTGACCTTTTTACTTTTTACAGGCAATTCTTCTACTTTCTTTTCTTGGTATGCTACGCAGGTTTCGCATAGTGGGCAAAGCGTACATTCAGGCGATTTGGGACGGCATTGGATTGCTCCAAAGTCCATTATCGCAGAATTATAGATTGCTGAGTTTCGTCTGTCTAAAAGTTCGTTGGCTAAGAGTGAAAATTCTTTTTTGCCAGCACTTGTATCAATCGGTGTTCTTATTCCAAAGTATCTTGCGAGTACTCGGTACACATTGCCATCTACTACTGCGTAAGGTTGGTTGTAGGCGAATGAGCAGATCGCTGCTGCTGTGTATTCTCCAATACCTTTTAAGCTGCGAATTTCTTCGTAAGTCTGTGGGAATTCATCTTTGTCAGCAAGTGACTTAGCTGCTGCATGCATATTTCTTGCACGGCTATAATAGCCTAACCCTTGCCAAAGTCGGAGAACTTCGTCTTCTTGTGCTGCAGCAAGGTGTTTGTATGTAGGAAAGTTTTGGATAAATCTAAGGTAGTAATCATGTCCTTGTACTACTTGTGTCTGCTGTAGAATGACCTCAGAGACCCATATTGCATAGGGGTCAGTGATATTGCGCCAGGGCAAGTGCACTCTGCCATTAGCTTCATACCATTTTAATAGAGTAGGGGTGAATCTTGTCAAAATGTGGACAAAAATGAGTAACGGGATTTTGGGAATATGTCGTCTAAATAAAGAAAATTGTCTTTGCCAGAGTGCTTTTAAAGGCATCTACTAAACAAAGGCAATTTTCTTTTTATTATTCTCAGTGGAAAAGTCTGATTCTTTCTTCGTCGCTGATTTTGCAGATTAACAAAGTACCATCTTTCTCGGCGACGATGCAGTCGTCAATACCTTGTATTACTACTTTCCTTAAGCCTGTGGTATGGATGATTGAATTATGACTTTCGTGGATTTCTACATTTTGTCCAATGATAGCATTGCCATACTGGTCGGGGTTGGAATGTTGACGCAGAGAGTTCCATGTGCCAAGGTCACTCCAGCCTATGTCTGCAGGATAAACGAAGATTTCTTCTGCCTTTTCCATAATTGCATAGTCTACGGATATATTTTCGCATTTAGGAAAAGTTTGATTTATCATATCCTGCTCTTGTGGTGTATCATAATACGAATAGATGTCTTCGAAAACGTGAGAAATCTCAGGACTATAGACACGGAAGGCATTTACAATGGTGCTAACGTTCCAAATGAAGATACCAGAATTCCACAGATAATTGTGCTGTTTGATATATTCTTCAGCGACTTCTTTGTTGGGCTTTTCTTTGAAAGCATCTACACGGAAGATGTTTTTCTTTCTTGATGATGAATAGCTCAAGTCAGCCTTGATATAACCATACCCAGTCTCTGGATGAGTGGGCTTAATACCCAATGTTACGATAGAGTCTGTTTCAGATGAGAATTCCATACAATCTTTTACAGCTTCTCTAAAGGCCTTCTCGTCCTTAATGGCATGGTCGCTTGGAGTTATGATTACATTTGCTTTAGGGTTGCGCTTTTTGATTTTCCAGCTCACGTAGCAAATACATGGTGCTGTATTTCTGCGACAAGGTTCTACCAAAATATTCTTTTCTGGTACTTGTGGCAGATGTTCCTTAATCATATCCTTGTATTCAGCACTTGTAGCTACCCAAATGTTTTCAGGTGGGACAAGGCCTTCAAACCTTTCTGCAGTTTGTTGTAGCAGTGATTTTCCGCATCCGAGGATATCTAGAAATTGTTTGGGAAGTCCTTCTGTGCTGAGTGGCCAAAGGCGTGTGCCCCCTCCTCCTGCGAGGATGACCAAGTGTGTATTTTCCATGAATGAATGAGAATGCTTATTGTTGAGAAGTATTTAGGAATGATAAAAGAAGTGTAACTAGTCCTTCATCATGTGTCCCTTGATGTATATGCGTGTTAAAGCATTTTTTGCATTTGTTCGCACCGAAATACCCTTTTTGAATGGACCTTCAGCCTTTCCTTTACCATTGTAGGTTATACGGATTTCGCCCTTAGCTCCTGGTGCAACGGGTGTTTTGGTATAGTTGGGCACAGTGCATCCACAGCTTGTCATGACTTGATTAATTACTAAGGGTTCGTTGCCTGTGTTTTCAAATACGAATGTTGTGACTACAGGTTTTCCTTCGTTGAAGACACCAAAGTCATGAACGTCTTTTTCAAATTTGATTTCGGCCTGTGCGGATGCATCGAGGCATGCCAGCGACATTATCAGTGTAAGTAAAGTGAGGATTCTTTTCATAATTTTGCGATATTAATTTATGCAAATGTAGACATTATTTCCGAAATAAATAATCTTTCACACAAAAAACTACTTACTTTGTAGGGGAATGATTAATTTTGCCAAAACTTTTACGCTTAGTGATGCATTTGAAGACTCCCCGTACATCGTCTACTCCCCAGGATAAGGTGATTCTTGGGATTGACCCTGGCACAAATGTGTTGGGCTATGGTGTTATTCATATCCATGGTAAGACGGTCCGAATGGAAGCAATGGGGGTGATTGATTTGCGTAAATGTGCAGATGTCTATCTGAAATTAGGGCGCATTTACGAACGTGTACAGGGTATTATAGATGCTTTCTTGCCGGATGAACTTGCTATCGAATCTCCGTTTTTTGGCAAGAATGTGCAGAGTATGCTGAAGTTGGGCAGGGCGCAAGGAGTAGCTATAGCGGCGGCAATCAGTCGCGATGTGCCTATTCACGAGTATGCACCGTTGAAGATTAAGCAAGCCATCACTGGTAATGGTGCTGCCAGCAAGGAGCAAGTGGCAGAGATGTTGAAGCGTATGCTTTCCATCAAAGAAGAATCGATGCTGCCCTATATGGACGCTACAGATGCTCTGGCTGCTGCATATTGTCATTATTTGCAAATGGGAAGACCCCAAACAGCATCTGGCGGAGCAAAGACCTGGAAGGAATTTGCTCAGATGAATGCTTCAAGAGTCAAAGGATAATGTATTTTAAATTGAAAATCGTTATGTATAAAATCAGGTTAATATTATTGGTTGTATCTGTTTTGTGTCTGTCTGTCCAGTCTTCTGCTCAGGAGGTCTACAATTATGTATTGCAGTCTAGTTCTAGAATAGTGGACGACCCTACAACAAGTTTCACGAGTACACGTATTGCGCAGTTCAAGAAGACGGCTTTGGTCTATCTTGGTACTAAAGCAAAGGAGACTATGCCAGAGGTGACCGAGGCTTTCCTCAACGAGCAGGCCTATTATTTATCAGAATTCGTTGCCAACTTTTTGGAAGATGTTTTGGACGGCTCTAATCGCAAAAAGTCGCATAAAAAGAAATCTATCCTTAATTATGTCAACGCGTCTTTGATGAATCCCCTTTTTGATGACACTGATGTCGAGACCACTGAGGTATATCTGCGCGAAGGTGACGAACTAACACCCTTTTCGCTAAATACAGATTGGAAGAAGGCTTACCACACAGCAATAGCATATAAGAAAATGGATAAGAATAGGAAGAATTGATATTCTTCCTTTATTAATGTAATGACTCTATGAACAAAATATTCCTCTTAATGCTATCTTTCCTGCTGATACCAATAATAAGTGTGGCCAACCCAGTCACTTCGGCTGATTCAACTAAGTGTGACACAATAAATCTTGTATCAGATTCCACAACATCCATTTTGCATTTTGATGCTTCGCTTTCGCATATAGATGGTGCATTATCTATGCGTGACAAGCAATTTACGTCAGCTCTGTCACGCTTAGACTACAATAAATATCGCTTGCACCATGCTGCATGTGTGGCGTTGCCTGTTGCAGTTTCTGGTTTGGCTCTTTCTCCTATTGATAATTGGGTGGCTTCACAAGTGCAGACGGGGATGCCAAACTTCGGGACAACAGTAGACGATTACCTGCAATATGCGCCCTTTGCTGCTCAAGGAATTATGGCCCTTTGTGGTGTAGATGGGAGTAGTGGAGGGTTGCTCGAAGTGATTACTGCTGATGCGTTGTCTATCAGTATGATGGCAGCAGCTGTGTATGGCTTGAAATATACAGTAAGTCGCACGAGACCGAATGGTGAAGACAACGTCAGTTTCCCCTCTGGACATACGGCTAAGGCGTTTCTTGGCGCTACGCTTTTGGCTCACGAATATGGTCATATCAGTCCCTGGATTCCTATCGCAGGGTATAGTGTCGCTACTGCTACAGGCGTATTGCGTGTGCTGAACAACTATCATTACGTCAGTGATGTTCTGGTTGGTGCAGCGATAGGTATATTGACTGCGGAATTGGGATATTGGGCAAAGGATGCCATATTCAAGCGTTATTCTCTGCATCGTACGAAGCGCATGCAAATGCATAATCATATTTTAAGGTATTACTAAAGGTTTTATCAATTATATTATTGATATTTAATTATATATAAATTTGTAACGCTTCAGTTTTATTTATGTATAATAAATAGACAAAACACTCTTCTCCAGCGAAAATGTCCTGAGAAGAGTGCTTCTATTTTAAATGCATTTTGATTGCCCAAAACTTTGCAACGTCTCGTGTAAAAAAAGTCTTACCTTTTTCAAAAAAAGTCTTGGATAATTTCAACAAGGTCTTGACTTTTTTCGTTTTGGTTTGATGGCGCCTGTTGAAATAAAAAAAAGAAGTCACCACGGATGATGACTTCTTGAGTATTGATTTGACCTTTTCGGAATTATTTCTTTTTGTATCTCTTGTTGAGTCCGTCAATCACTTCCTTGGTGATATCCATCTTGGGGTTAGCATAAAGGATGTTGCTACCAGCTTTGCTCAAGATGATATCAAATTTCTTGCTCTTGTTGTATTCAGCAATAAAGTTGTTGAGGCTGTCTTGCAGAGCGAGGTTGAAGCTTTCCTGTTCGGTCATCAAATTTTGGGCATATTGTGCACGCTTGCTCTCAAGATTTTGCTGTTTGTTGGCAAGGTTCTTTTCAGCCTTTTCGTATGCCTGTTGAGAGTTGATGGTGCCATTTTGCATTTGAGTCTGAAAGTTGACCATTGAATTTTGCAAATCTTGTCCCAAACGATTAAGCTCGCTATCATATTGTTTGCTTTTTGCATCGAGTGCAGCTTGTGCTTCCTGGAAGTATGCGTAGTTCTTTTGCAAAGAGTCAAGGTCTACATAGGCTACTTTTAATGCGGGTTCTGTTGGTTCTGCCTTTGGAGCAGGAGCTTTGGGAGCATTGTCTGACTTGCTGCAAGAAGTGAAACCTACAGCAGCGAAAAGTGCGAGTGATAAAATGTTAGTAAATTTCATGATGTTATGATTTTGTTTATTTTTCACTATGTTCCTGGACGGCTGTGCGGCGTGCTCTCCTCATTTGTCGGTCTTGAGACTGGGCGCAGTGTATACCCTGCTTGTTGAGTGCACGATTGCCATCAATATGAGTGTGGACAAACTTTTTGCCTAATATGATACGTATACAGATGAAGAGGACTGAAATAGCAACAAATCCGAGTATGATAAGGAAAAGTTTGAACATGTTGTGATGTGATTAATTCTTTGAGTGTGCAAACTTACATAAAAAAAAGTGATACACGCACGCTTTTGCAGCTTTTTTTGTGTAATGATTCTTAAAAAGTAGTTTTAAAAGTATTTTGTATGAAAGTATCTGTGATTTTTGCATAATCATTGCAAAAAAATGCGGATTTTGTGCTTGTGTAGTTACAAAATCAGTATATTTGCATGATGAATCTATCTTGAAATAGATGAATTGACAGATGTTGATGCCACATAGCTTTATAGATGGCACATTCTGTGGTCAATATTATCTTCAGATTATATAAATTGCTTTATGGCTGTAGTGTTAATTGTAGGTGTGATGCTATTGGGCTTTTTTCTGGTGTCAACAGAGAGGCTCAATAAGATGAATAAGGCTGCTGTGGCCATGTTCACAGGTGTGCTATGTTGGATGATTTATATCATTTACGGCTCACATTTCTTGGTGGCAGAGCATCAAGTCGATTTTTTGTCTTATTTGTCGGCACATGGTGTAGAAGGTACTTCTGTGAAAGAGTATATAGCGGAACATGTGTTTTTAGGTTATGCTATACGAGCAGCAGAAGTTGTGTTGTTCCTTTTAGCCGTGATGACAATTGTCGAGGTGCTTAATAATAATGGTTGTTTTGATTTTATACAAGAGTGGTTGAGGACTAATCGCTCACGACAATTCTTATGGGTTTTGGCAATTGTTACTTTTTTGCTTTCAGCTAATGTTGACAATTTGATTACCGTTTGTCTGATGTTGCCAATAATGCACTCGATGATAGCAGTGCCCAAGCAAAGGATGATTTTTGGATCAGTGATTGTGATTGCTGCAAATTTAGGTGGAGCATTTACGGTGATTGGTGATGTATCAAGTTTGTCGTTGTGGGTTGAGGGGTTGGTGACACCTACTAACTATTCTATGCTTTTGGCTGTGCCTTGTATAGCTGTTTTAGTGACATTTGTGTTGCTTGTACAGCGCTCATTGCCCAGTCGTCTGGCTTTGTCTCAAGTCGTATTGCCCTATCGAGGTGACGATACCGTGTTTACACGCAATCAAAGACTTTTACTGTTATTTGTCGGAATAGGCGGCTTGTGGTTTATCCCCAGTTTTCACCGTATCACCGCCTTACCTCCATATGTTGGTGCCTTGTGTGTGTTGGCTTTATTGTGGATTGTGAATGAATTGTGCAATCGTTCATTGTTGAGTAGTGACCAAATGGTGAAGAAGCGCCATCCAGTAGCTCTGCAGTATGCCAATATGCAAAATATGCTCTTTTATATAGGTATGACTTTGACCATGGGGGCAGTAGCCGAAACAGGCATTTTCGAAAAGTTATTTACGTGGCTATTTGTAGATTTGAAGTCGGATGTATATATAGTCGGCGCTATAGTTGGTGTGATTTCCGCATTCATCAACAATGTTGTGGCGCTTTTGGCTAATATATCGTTGTTCTCGGGCGACTTTGTGCAACTGCATCCAGAAATAGCTTCTAAGTTTGCTACTGATGGCAGTTATTGGGCTTTTGTCAGCTTTGCATCATCCCTTGGTGGCTCGCTATTTTGCATTGGTACATTCTCTGGTTTTGTACTCATGCGTATGGAAGATGTGACACTGAGATGGTACTTCCGTCATATCACGCCAAAAGTCTTGACTGGATGGGTGCTTGGTATGCTCGTATTCTATGTGACAGTAGAATGGATTTATTAAAAGGAATAATAATCAATAATAAGTATATAGTCGTATGGCAAAGATAAGATGTGTCGGTGTTTTGACATCGGGTGGTGATGCTCCAGGTATGAATGCTGCTATCAGAGCGGTGACTCGCAGTGCTATTAGCAATGGATTTAAGGTGAAAGGTATATACCGTGGATTCGATGGTTTGATCAAAGGTGAAGTGAAGAACTTTACCACCGAAGATGTGAGTAGCATCATTCAAACTGGTGGTACGATCCTGAGAACAGCAAGAAGTAAAGAATTTGAAACGCCAGAGGGAAGAAAGAAAGCCTTCGAGGTGTTGCAAAGAGAAGCCATTGATGCCCTGATTGTGATAGGCGGTAATGGTTCGCTGACGGGTGCAATGATTTTTGCAGAAGAATTTGATTTCCCTTGTATCGGTTTGCCTGGTACTATTGATAATGACCTTTACGGTACGGACAATACTATAGGCTATGACACTACCCTCAATACAATTATGGATTGTGTGGATAAAATTCGCGACACAGCGACTTCGCACGAACGTATCTTCTTTATCGAAGTGATGGGACGTGACGCAGGATTCTTGGCGCAAAATAGTGCAATCGCTGCAGGAGCAGAAGCGGCGATTATTCCAGAGGATTCGACAGGTAGTGACCAATTGATTACTTTTATGGAAAGAGGTATCCGTAAGAGTAAAAAGAGCTGCATCGTCATCGTGAGTGAAAGCCGCAAGTGTGGTGCGATGTATTATGCAGATCGCGTTATCAAAGAATACCCCGATTATGATGTGCGCGTATCAATCCTTGGACACTTGCAACGTGGTGGTTCACCATCTGCTCGTGATAGAATATTGGCAAGCCTTGTCGGTACCGGTGCAATCAAAGCCTTGGTGCAAGGTCAACGCAATGTGATGGTGGGCGTCAGAAACAATGAAGTGGTTTATGTGCCATTCATTGATGCTATAGGAAAGCGCAAGGTGATGGATAAGAAACTTATTTCGGTACTTGATGAACTTTCTATATAATATATTATTGTGTGAAAATTCACTTTAGTCTCAAAATACTCCTTATCTAATAAATTTTGCAAAATAATTGGGTAATAGAAAATAAAAGTCTATCTTTGCGCAACTAAAAAGAAAAACACCTTAAAATAATGGATAATAAAAGTCTTAAAATTGGGCGAATCTCACAAATCATTGGTCCTGTAGTTGACGTTTGTTTTGAAACTGTAGGCCAAAAATCTGCTGATGTGTTGCCTAAAATTCACGAAGCGCTTGAAATCGCTCACCCTGATGGTCGTACCATCGTGGTGGAAGTGCAACAACATATTGGTGAAGATACAGTGCGAACTGTAGCTATGGATAATACCGATGGCTTGATGAGAGGACTCGAGGTGAAAGCTTTGGGAAGCCCTATCTCTATGCCTGTTGGTGAACAAATCAAGGGACGCATGCTCAATGTGATTGGTGAAAGCATTGATGGTTTGAAAGCATTTGATAAAGCTGATGGTGGATATCCTATCCATCGTGAGCCACCTAAGTTTGAAGACTTGAAGACCAATAGCGAAGTCCTCTATACTGGTATCAAAGTGATCGACTTGCTGGAACCATACGCTAAGGGTGGTAAGATTGGTCTCTTTGGTGGTGCAGGTGTTGGTAAGACTGTGCTCATCATGGAGTTGATTAATAATATCGCTAAGGGTCACGATGGTTTCTCTGTTTTTGCCGGTGTAGGTGAACGTACACGTGAAGGTAATGACTTGTTGCGCGAAATGATAGAATCTGGCGTAGTGAAGTATGGAAAGGAATTTACTGAAGCCATGGAACGTGGTGAATGGGACCTTTCAAAGGTAGACTACGAAGAAATGGCAAAGAGTCAGGCAACGCTTGTTTATGGTCAGATGAACGAACCTCCTGGTGCTCGTGCATCAGTTGCTTTGTCGGGACTTTCTATTGCTGAATCATTCCGTGATGCTGGTGCTGCTGAAGGTAAGCAAACAGATATTTTGTTCTTTATTGACAATATCTTCCGTTTTACACAGGCGGGTTCTGAAGTATCTGCTTTGTTGGGCCGTATGCCATCTGCCGTAGGTTATCAACCAACATTGGCAAGCGACATGGGTGCAATGCAAGAACGTATTACTTCTACAAAGAATGGTTCTATTACATCTGTACAAGCTGTATATGTGCCTGCGGACGACTTGACTGACCCTGCTCCTGCTACTACATTTACTCACTTGGATGCAACGACTGTGTTGAACCGTAAGATTACCGAGTTGGGTATTTATCCTGCAGTAGACCCATTGGATTCGACATCTCGTATTCTTGACCCAAATGTTATTGGTAAGGAACATTACGAGTGTGCTCAACGTGTGAAACAAATTCTCCAAAAATATAAGGAACTGCAAGATATTATTGCAATCTTGGGTATGGATGAACTCTCAGACGAGGACCGTTTGATTGTGAATCGTGCTCGTCGTGTACAACGCTTCTTGAGTCAACCATTTACTGTAGCTGAAACATTTACAGGTGTGCCAGGTGTGATGGTATCAATTGAAGACTGTATCCGTGGCTTTAATATGATTTTGGATGGCGAAGTAGACTACTTGCCCGAACAAGCATTCTTGAATGTAGGTACAATTGAGGATGCTATTGAAAAGGGTAAGAAATTGCTTTCTGCTGCTCAATAATAATAAGAATACTTGTACTATTTCTGAAGACTGAATATGAAAGAAACAGAAGGCTTGAAAGTGGATATTGTTTCGCCAGAAAAAACGCTATTCTCTGGTGATGTGGAATGTCTCGTAATCCCTGGTGAGAAAGGTACATTTGAAGTGCTCCATAATCACGCTCCGATTATTTCAAATTTAGTAGCAGGAAAAGTTGTGTGCAAGGGAAACGCTGCGTTTGAAGTTGCTATCAAGAGCGGATTTGTAGAAGTAGCACAAAATGTAGTCTCAGTTTGTGTTGAAGAAGATGTTTAAATAATGTGATTGTGCATGAAGCAACTTCTCACTCCTCTCCTAATATTATCTGTAGGCTATTTGGTCATAGGACCAGTGTTATTGTTCACAGAGTTTGCAATAATTGGAGCAGATGCGTTGAAGCAATCTTTTCCTATAGCCTTGACTGCAGTTTTCTTCTTTACCTATTCAATGGTATCTTTGTCAATATTCAATAGAATTTTGATAAAGGGTAAGAAAGGTTTGGTGGGATATTATTTGGCAGACAAGATGATTAGAATGATACTATGTATTATATGTGTCATTATCTATGGAGTGATAGACAAGTCTGGATTGATAACTTTCTCTATAAATTTACTGATACTCTATCTATTTACAGTAATATATTGTAATATATATTGTGTGAAGCAAGATAAAAATAAAAATTGATGAAACGTTTTATACGCTTATACCTAATATTATTTCTGACATTCTTTTCTTCTTTGTCACTCCAGGCTTCTACTGCAGAAAGTGAAGAAGGAAAAATTGATGTTAAGGAAGTTGTACTCGGTCACATGAGTGATGGGTATGATTGGCATATTACTACGTGGAATGGCCACCATGTATCAATTCCTCTTCTCGTAATTGTAAAAGGTGAGAATTCTGGATGGCATGCGTTTAGTTCTTCGCGATTAGCGCATGGTCATTCTTACGAGGGATTTTACATCGATTATGAAAAGGGAGGAAAGATCTATGAAAAAGTAGGTGACAAATCAATTAGACCTTGGGATATTTCAATTACCAAAAATGTTGTTCAAATTTGGATTGTTGTATTCCTGATGTTGTTTATATTTATCGGATGTGCAAGATGGTATAATAAACGCAAACCAGAGGATGAAGCTCCTAAAGGCTTTGTTGGTTTGGTTGAGATGTTTGTTATGATGGTCAATGATGATATTATCAAACCAAGTATTGGTGAAAAAAAATATAAGAAGTTTGCACCTTATCTTCTGACCGCATTTTTCTTTATTTTCTTAACAAATCTTTTGGGACTTATTCCTATATTTCCTGGTGGAGCCAATGTGACAGGTAATATTACAATTACATTCTTCTTGGCCTTTGCTACATTGTTAGTAACAAACTTATTTGGTAATAAGGAATATTGGAAAGAAATTTTTTGGCCAGAGGTTCCTACTTGGTTAAAGGTTCCAATACCAATGATGCCCGTTATAGAATTGTTTGGTATTTTCACAAAGCCATTCGCACTGATGGTTCGTCTATTCGCTAATATTATGGGTGGACATGCTATCATACTCTCGTTAACTTGTGTGATTTTTATTACATGTCAATTAGGTGCTACAATTGGTACTTCGCTTTCTGTGGTGAGTGTAGTGTTGATGATATTTATGAATTGTTTGGAAGTACTTGTCGCATTTATTCAAGCTTATGTATTTACAATGCTCAGTGCAATATTTATTGGCTTGGCAAATCCAGAACATCATTCTGCTCACAAATAAAACAAATATAATTAGAAACATTTAAAAAATTAAAACTATGTTATTACTCGCATTGTTAGAAGCTGTTGGAGTAGCTAAATTAGGTGCTGCTCTTGGTGCTGGTATTGCTGCAATTGGTGCAGGTCTTGGTATTGGTCGTATCGGTAGTTCTGCTATGGAAGCTATTGCTCGTCAACCAGAATCGGCTGGTGATATTCGTACAAATATGATTATCGTAGCTGCATTGGTAGAAGGTGTTGCCCTCTTTGCAGTTATCGTATGTCTTCTCTGCCTTTTCCTCTAAAAAAAGTAAGTAAGTTAGTATCGTAATTCAAGCAATATATAGATATGTCTATTTATTAGATATGTTTGTATGTATTGGTTTGTCATGATAGAGTATATGTAGCAAATGCGGCATGTACATTTAACTTATCAACTTTAAATAAAAATATTATGCAGAATTTGCCATCCATATTAAGCCCAGACTTAGGTTTGCTCTTTTGGATGCTCATCGCCTTTTTAGTAGTATTCTTCTTGTTATTGAAGTTCGGTTTCCCTGTAATTGTAAATATGGTGGAAAATCGCAAGCAATATATTGATGAATCCCTCAAAAGTGCGCGTGAAGCAAACGAAAAGTTAGCAAATATTAAAGTCGAAAGCGAAAGTATCTTGAAAGCTGCTTACGAACAACAAGCAGAGATTTTGAAAGATGCGATGGCGACCCGTGACCGAATTGTTAGCGAGGCACGTGAAAAGGCTCAAGTAGAAGGACAAAAACTTTTAGAAGAGGCTAAAGCACAAATCCAAGTAGAAAAGGATAATGCTTTGCGCGACATACGCTCTCAGGTTGCTGATTTTTCTGTACAAATTGCAGAAAAGGTAATTCGCCGAGAACTTAATGAAAAGGGCGAACAAGAGAAGTTTATCGAAAGAATGTTGGACGAAGTAATACCTAATAATTAATTCATTTAGTTATGGATATTGGTATCGTGGCGGTGCGTTATGCAAAGGCATTGTACGCTTTTGCAGAGGAAAATAATGAGGAAGAGAAGGTGAGTAAAGAATTGCTTACCTTGATTGACTCTTTTCTCAAAGTTGAGGCTTTGCAACCTGCTTTATTAAATCCCGTACTTACTGCCCAGCAAAAAGAAAATCTTTTGTTGGCAGCGTGTGGTGGAAAGGATATTTCAACTACTATGAAGCGTTTCGTATCATTGGTTAATGAAAAGAAAAGAGCTTCTTTGATTTTATTCATTGCTCACTCATATATTAAATTATATAGAGAGAAAATGAATTTGGTAGTTGGAAAGTTAATTCTCCCTACTGCTGTTAGTGAGGCATTGACGGAAAAGTTGCAAAAACTGATTGAAGCAAAAGTAAATTGCAAGATGGACTTTCAAGTAGAGGAGGATCCTGAAATTGGCGGAGGCTTCATTCTTGAGTACGACACTTATCGTCTCGATGCTTCGTTGCGTACACAATTAAAACAGATTCTAAAGGAATTAAAATAGGTATTGTTGAGCTTTCATACTACTAAGGTTATATATGAAAAATATTTATCCTTTTTACTGAATGCTCACTTCTAACAAAAGAAATTATTATGTCAAATAATATCAAACCAAGCGAAGTGTCTGAAGTATTGCTTCAGCAATTACGCGACATTGATACTAATGTCAAGTTTGAGGAGGTCGGTGTAGTTTTGACTATCGGTGACGGTGTGGCACGTGTTTACGGCTTGACACACGTTACTGAAAACGAACTCGTAGAATTTGAAAATGGTGTAATGGGTGTTGCCATGAACCTTGAAGAAGACAACGTCGGTGTTGTGCTTATGGGACCTTCAGAAGGTATTAAGGAAGGACAAACCGTAAAGCGTTCAGGTCGTGTAGCATCTATTATGGTCAATGAGAATATGCTCGGTCGTGTCATTAATCCTTTGGGACAACCTTTGGATGGTGGTAGCGAAATTGAGGGTGAAATGTATCAGATGCCTTTGGATAGAAAAGCTCCTGGTGTGATTTACCGTCAACCCGTTCACGAAGCACTTCAAACAGGGCTCAAGGCTGTCGATTCAATGATTCCAATTGGTCGAGGACAGCGCGAGTTGATTATTGGCGACCGTCAAACAGGTAAGACTGCTATTGCAATTGATACAATTATCAATCAAAAGGAATCTTATGAGAAAGGTAATCCTGTATATTGTATCTATGTTGCAATTGGTCAAAAGGCTTCAACAGTTGCAAATATTGTGAATACACTCAAGGCACATGGTGCCATGGAATATACCGTTGTCGTATCTGCAACAGCTGCCGAACCTGCTGCGTTGCAATATTTCGCACCTTTTGCTGGTGCAGCGATTGGCGAATATTTCCGCGACCGAGGTTTGCATGCACTTGTCGTTTATGATGACTTGTCAAAGCAGGCTGTGGCTTATCGTGAAGTATCTTTGATTTTGCGCCGTCCTTCTGGTCGTGAAGCTTACCCTGGCGACGTCTTCTATCTGCACTCACGCTTGTTGGAACGTGCTGCCAAGATTAATGCACAGACCGAAGTGGCTGAAAAGATGAACGACTTGCCTGAATGTCTCAAAGGTAAGGTGAAAGGTGGTGGTTCTTTGACTGCACTTCCTATCATCGAAACTCAAGCAGGCGACGTGTCAGCGTATATTCCTACCAATGTGATTTCAATTACCGACGGACAGATTTATCTTGTGTCTGACTTGTTCAACCAAGGTTTCCGTCCAGCGATCGACGTAGGTATCTCTGTGAGTCGTGTAGGTGGTGCCGCGCAAATCAAGACCATGAAGAAAGTGGCAGGTACGCTCAAGATTGACCAAGCTCAGTATCGCGAGTTGGAAGCCTTTGCCAAGTTCTCATCTGATATGGATGCTGTCACTGCAATGACTATCGACCGTGGTCGTAAGAACAATCAATTGCTTATTCAGTCTCAATATAGTCCTATGCCAGTAGCCGAACAAGTTGCTATCCTTTATTGTGGTACAAAGGGACTTCTGAAAGATGTACCTCTCGAAAAGGTTCGCGATTTCCAAGACAATTTCTTGCAAATCATGCGTAGCAACTATGCAGACTCTGTGTTGGGCGAATTGCTCAATGGTAATTTGGGTGAAGAGGTGACCTCTAAGATTGAAAAGGTGGCATTAGACCTTGCTGGTCAATATAAAATCTAATTTGTATGGCATCACTCAAGGAAGTAAAAACACGAATCTCGTCAGTAAATAGTACTCGTAAAATTACAAGTGCTATGAAGATGGTTGCGTCGTCTAAGTTGCATCGTGCACAACAGGCGATAGAGAGTATGCGTCCATACCAATCTCGTTTGGACCATATTACTGCTACGTTCGTGTCTCACCTTGAAGGCGAGGTCGATACGCCTTATGCAGTTCAGCGCGAAGTGCGTCGTGTCGCTATAGTGCTTTATACTTCAAATTCCAGCCTTTGTGGCGCTTTCAATGGTAATGCTATTAAAGCCTTTACGCACAAATGTGATGAATTGAAGAAGCAAGGCGTAGAGATTGTTAAGGTTTATCCAATAGGCAAGAAAGCTGCTGATGCAGTGCGCAAAGCCGGCTTCACAGATATAGAGGATTATTCAAAAATGCTGGACCATCCAGCCTATGCACCAGCTTCGGCTTTGGCTGCAGAGTTGATGGACAAGTTTGAACAAGGTATTTATGACCAAGTTCTTTTGATTTATCATCATTTCCAGAGCACATCCAAGCAAGTCCTGACAGAGGAGGTTTTCCTTCCCGTGCAGTTGGATAATACTCCTGTGCAGTCAGAAGAACACCCCGTTTCTACGATTCGCAACAACTATATAGTCGAGCCATCAGTAGAATCGCTGTTGCAAAATTTGATTCCTAAATCTTTGCATTTGAAGGTTTACACTGCACTCTTGGATAGTTTGGCCAGCGAACATGCGGCACGTATTGTAGCAATGCAAGTGGCGACCGATAATGCTGACGAACTGTTACGTCAATTGACTTTGACCTACAATAAGACACGCCAACAAGCGATTACAACAGAATTGTTGGATATCGTAGGCGGTTCGATGCAGTAACTTCGAGGTAAGTATTAATTAAATAGAAAACTCCCCTGAAAGGTGTATATATCTTTCAGGGGAGTTTCTTTATTGCTTTTTACGCTATCCCAAACAATTCAATTTCAAAGATAAGGGTAGAACCTGCGGGGATGCCGGGTTGTGAATAATTGCCGTATCCCATTTCGGCAGGCAGGTAGATTTCCCATTTGTCGCCTACACACATGTGTTGCATGGCAATGATCCAGCCTTCAATCAAGTCGCTCAGGCGAAAGGCTATCGGAGCACCCGAAAGACTGCTGTCGAACTTTTTGCCGTTGATGGTCTTTCCGGTGTAGTGTGCAGTCACTATGCTGCGTGGGGTGGGGTGATTGCCATCATTGGCGCCGCTCTTTATCACTTTATAGAGCACACCTTTCGACAGTTGCTTTACCCCTTCTTCCTGCGCCTTTTCTGCAAGCCACTCTTTGTTGAGTTTAATGTATTCTTGCTTCTTCATGATGAGCGTAGACTTATTATTTAATCTTATAGTTACACTTCACTTTGCCCTTAGCCAAGGCAGTGAGTTTGCTGCGAATCATTTGTTTGCGCAATGTCGCCAATCGGTCGATGAAGAGCGTACCATCCAGGTGGTCAAACTCATGTTGCATCACGCGTGCCAAGAAACCATCCACCCACTCGTCGTGTTCGGTGAAGTTCTCGTCCATATATTTCACGTGGATGCGTGTAGGGCGCTTCACGGGTTCGTGTATGCCAGGCAGGCTCAAGCATCCTTCTTCCATAGATTCCATTTTTGACTCGTCGTATTCCACAATTTCAGGATTGATGTACACGCGGTTGAAGTTTTCGTATTCGGGGAACTCGTCCTTCAGTGAATCCAGCGAGATTACCGCCATTTTGATGTCGCGGCCAATTTGTGGTGCGGCCAAACCTACACCTTCGCTGCGAAACATCGTTTCAAACATATTTTCTATCAACTCCTTCAGTCCGGGATAGTCGGGAGTAACGGGCACAGTCTCCTTGCGGAGCACTTGTTGTCCAAATGTGTAAATAGGGAGAATCATATTTGTCTTCTGTAATAATTATTCTGAATATTTTGAGATTATTCCTTAAAATCGAGTTTCAAGGTAACTTTGCAGGATGATTGTCGCACTGATTTCGTCGACCAATGCTTTGTCTCTGCGTTTAGACTTGCTCAGTCCAGCGTCCAGCATAGTGCGGTGCGCCAGTACAGATGTGAATCGTTCGTCTTGCTTCGTGATGGGAATTTGTGGAAATTGCTTCTCAAATGCTTTCACAAAAGCCTCGATGCGCTTCAGATTTTCCGATGGCTGTCCATTTGTTTGCATAGGCCAACCGATCACGATGCGCTCCACTTGTTCGCGGCTGAAGTAGTCCTTCAGATAGTCCATCAGTCGGTGCGTATCCACCGTGGTCAGCCCATTTGCAATGATTTGCATAGGGTCTGTCACCGCCAAACCCGTACGCTTTTTGCCGTAGTCAATAGATAAAATTCTACTCATACGGCAAAATTACAAAAAAATATTCAAATCTTCCTCTCTATCATCTTAACCATACTGAAAACAACATCTTTTTTCAGTGTTTATATTCATATTGTCCGAAAATTTATAATGAGTTTTACCTATATCTTTAACCTTTAAAAAATAAACCTAGACCTTTTTGAAAAAAAGTCTAATATAATTTGAAAAAGGTCAAGGTTTTTTTAAAAAAGGTCTAATGTTTTTTTTGCAAGGTCATATAGGCTGCCATCAATCCTTGTGGAAATGCCAATTTTGTATAAAAAACTTGACCATAAAATTTGCAATTCCAAAATATAATTGTACTTTTGCACTCGGTTTTGGTTCCGTAGCTCAGTTGGATTAGAGCAACGCCCTTCTAAGGCGTGGGTCTTGGGTTCGAGCCCCAACGGAATCACGAAAAGAGGAAGGTTTTGCGACTTTCCTCTTTTTTGTATACCATTTGTGTATTATTGCGTTGTCTTATAAGGCTTGATATTCAAGTATTTAGTTAATTAGGGGGGGTAAAAAGTCCTAAGTATATTTGTTCAAATTAAACAATTTTTATAAATTTGCCCTGGATAAAACCTAAAAATTATGAAAGAACAACTTGAATCGCTTAATTCAGTTACGATAAATTTTGGTAACGATGGCGTAATGTTGGTTAACATTATCCTTGCTTTAGTAATGTTTGGCGTAGCGCTTGATATCAAGCCACGAATGCTGAAAGAAATAGTCAAGAAGCCAAAGTCGATAGTCGTAGGTATTATTCTGCAATGGGTGGCTCTTCCTGCATTGACCTTTGGTGTGGCACTTGCGCTCAATCCTCTGATTACACCGATGGTTGCCCTTGGTATGATTCTCGTAGCATCTTGTCCAGGTGGTAATATTTCTAATTTCCTTTCTGTGCTCTCAAAGGGTAATGGCGCCTTGTCAGTGTCGTTGACGGCTATTACTACTTCTTTCTCGCCCATCATTACACCGCTCAATTTCTTCTTCTGGGGCTCGATGTATAGTCGTTTTGTCAGTATGCGCAATGATATTCCCAGATTGGAAATTCCCTTTGGACCTATGATGGAACAAGTATTGTTGCTTTTGGGTTTGCCTATCGTGCTGGGTCTGCTCTTTGCACATTTCTTCCCAAATATTACTAAACGCATCATCAAACCTTCCCAGGTCTTGTCGGTGATACTGTTCCTTGGTATGGTGATTGTGGCATTTTCTCAGAACTTCCAAATCTTTGTCGACAATATCTTCTATGTATTCTTCATCGTATTGCTGCATAATGCGGTAGCGTTGAGTACAGGATATTTGGGCGCGAAATGGTCAGGTTTGTCACGCTATAATATCAAGACACTTACTATGGAAACTGGTATTCAAAACTCAGGCTTAGGTCTTGCCTTGCTATTCAACCCTGCAATCTTTGCACCTGAAATTTGGCATGGACAATATGGCGGCATGCTCTTTGTTACTGCATGGTGGGGTATTTGGCATATTGTCTCAGGTTTGACCATTGCCTTCATATTCCGTAGAAAGGAGTGATTATGGCTAAGCAAAAAAGCAAAATTCAAGACCGCAATTTAGGGTATAGTATTCTGAAACCCTATGTGGACTTTCTCATAAAATGCTCGTACAACAAGATTCTGCGTGTAGGTAGGGAAAAATTGCCCAAAGATGGTGCAATTATCTTGGCGCCCAACCACACAAATACTTTGATGGATGCTTTGGTGGTGTTGAGCTCGGACAAGAACCGCAAGGTTTTTGTGGCTCGTGCGGATATTTTCCGGTTCCCCGTTTTGGCCAAGATTTTTACTTTCCTGAAGATTATGCCTATCATGCGTCTACGTGATGGTTTTCGAGCAGTTAAGCAAAATCAGGAAATTATCGACAAGTCAGTAGATGTATTAAAGGATAGAGTGCCATTTTGTATATTTCCCGAAGGTACACACCAAGCTAAATACTCAATGTTGCCTATCTCAAAAGGCATTTTCAAAATTGCTTTTCAGGCGCACGAGGAGTTGTCTGATACACCACTTTATATTGTACCTGTTGGGATACGTTATGGAGATTTCTTCCGTTTCCGCTCTTCTGTCAGATTGGAATATGGAGAACCGATAAATGTAGGAGAATATATAGCGGAACATGCAGAGCAAACGCAGTCTGAACAAATGAACGGCATGAAGGACATGCTAACCGAACGACTTCGTTCTGTAATCCTCTATGTACCTAATGATGAAAACTACAACGCAACTATTGAAACTTGCGCGGCGCTCGAATCGTACGAAATAGTTCAACTTGGTAGCGAAAACAAAGCAAAGCACGCTTTGGATATTCAATTGCTTGCAAATAGGGCTACCTTGAAGCGAATTGAATCATTAAAAGAAAGCAATCCTGAGGAGGCAGCAAAACTCTTTGAACTAGCAAACGAAGCATATCAACTGCGTCAGAAAAAAGGTATTGATATTGCTTCCATTTCTGTCAAGAAACCTTTGCTTTCACGTACGGCAAGAAATGTCATTACGCTTTGTACTTTGCCTTATACCATACCTGCTTCAATATTGGCAAGTCCTGTGGTCCTCTTGAGTCAATTTATTAGTACAAAGATTAAGGACCCTGCGTTTGGTAATTCTATAAAGTTTGTGGTCAATCTTGTCTTATGGACATTATTAGTAGTCGTCTATGGTGTTTTAGCATTTACTTTATTGCCATGGCAATGGGCTATTGTTGCTACGTTACTTGTCGCGCCTGCACCATTTGTGGCACATGAGTTATGGAAAACCGTGCGTCTTGCCATCTCTGATATAAAACTAATAAGAACAAAACGATTGAAGACAATATATTCGCAAATCAAAGCTATTGTTTTGAAGAGTAATAAATAGATAAAAGGGGATAGTCAAACGGTGTGACTATCCCCTTCGTTTTTTAGACTTTAGTCGTCAAGTTTGCTTAATATTTCAGAGATTAAGTAATCTGAAATCATGAATCCTTTGGTCGTGAAATAGAAGTACCCCTCTTGGCTTAACTCGCCGTATTGATTGTCGATGTACTTTAAGATTAATTTCTCAACCTTAGTAAATACTTTTTCCCCGCATTTTTGTTTTAAATCCACAATCAATATTCCTTTTGAAGTTCTCAAGGATAACATGATAAATTCGTCTAGGAGTTCGCTTTCATTGAGCTTTTCACACTCAAAAGGAGCATCATCACCTGTTGATAGGTTTTGGATGTAGCCCTTAATGTCAGGCAAATTGTTTCTTCGGATTCGGTTGCCATCGTAAGAATGCGCGCCGCTTCCAATTCCCAAGTAGGGTAGGAATTGCCAATAAGAGGAATTGTGGCGAGAGTGGTAACCTGGACGAGAGAAGTTAGAGATTTCATATTGCACAAGCCCATTTTGTCGAGTTGTGTCGCATAGCTCTCTATACATTTGCGTGAGAGTTTCGTCAGCGGTCTCTTTTATTTTCCCCGCCTCCAACATTTGCGTAATTGCTGTGCCTGGTTCATAACTCAAGGCATAGGAAGAAATATGAGTGATGGGAAGTTCGAATGCCTTAGCTAAATCTTCTTGCCACGTCCTTAAATCTTGTCCGGGCAATCCATAAATCAAGTCGATAGAAATATTTGTGATGCCATTGTAGAATAGTGTCATCACTGCTTCTTTGGCTTGTTCTGCTGTGTGGCGCCTACGTAAGATTCGAAGTAGTTCAGGAGAAAAAGTCTGTGTGCCAAGACTGACTCTATTGATACCAATCCTTTTGACCGCTTCTACATAATTAATATCGATATCATCAGGATTTGCCTCGAGTGTGATTTCTGCTTCTTTTTCTACGTGAAACAATTGTTGTATCGTTGTTAGAATTAATTCTATCTGAAGTGGGGAAAGTAGAGAGGGGGTCCCACCTCCGAAATAGATAGTTTGGACTTTTTTGTCAGGTATCTCATTACTTCTAATACGGAGTTCGGATTGTACAGCTTCAACGTACTTTTGTTTGATTTCTTCGCCGAATGTGGTAGAATAGAAATCACAATAAATGCACCTTTGCTTGCAAAAAGGTATATGTATGTATATGCCTGCCACTTAGTATACGTATTGTTTGTTGGGAGTGTGTAGATATGCAAAATTATTCTTTTCTGCCATATTTATAGTACCACCAATAGGTGTCGCCCTTTTTCAGTTTTAGTTGATTAGCTCGGCGTATTTCATCTACAGGTTCTGTCGCTTCCAAATCTATAAATTCGGTGTAAGAAAGTACGGTGGTAGAATCTATGCCAGAGTGATTTTCGTGTTCTGGATTTTCTGTAAGTAATAGTGCCTCTTGGTAATGTTTTGGAAGCAAAATACTATCATTGATTGCATAGTATTTTGGTAGTTCGGTTGCAAAGGTTGTGAGATCTTTCTCTAATAGTAGAGCACAAAGCCAATAGTCTTTTGCAATAGCGTTGTTTGTGCTATCTGCAGACATTGCTGCCATACGTTGCAGGTATTTCAAAGGTTGCTCTTTCTTCTTGATCTTATCACCTAATAGTGCATAAATCGTGTCTCTGTGAAGGATGACATATTTATTATCAGACATGTCTAAAAGTAAATTTCTAACACCTCCTGCTGGGATAGGATATGTGAAAAGTCTTTCTGCTAATAAAGTATCAGACTTAGATAATGCGTATGCTCTGAGTGCTGTGAGTCGTCGTGTCGTAGCGAGTGATGATTTTCCTTCTTCTATTGCTTCTGTGTAGTCGCCCTCTGAGATATATTTGGCTACATTTATCTCGTAATTTTCAGTATCTACATTGTTGCTGCATATTCCTGCAAGAAACAATATTCCTGTTAGGATAGAGAGGTTGTGTAGCCGGAATAACTGTAAACTATTTTTTTCTTTTTCTCTCTTATTTTGTCTATCCCAATAAATAATGCAAAGCAAAGCAAATATTAATGTAGAGCAAAGCAGAGTTGATATTATCCATTTATTGGGGGTAGGAGTAAATGCTGTAAGTAAGATGCAAATTGCAAACGAAGGGTATGCAGTCAAAAGGTATGCCCTGCCTTGAACTCGTAGTATTCTACTGACCAATTCTTGTACAAAAGTAAGAACCGAAGTAAGTATCACTGAACTTATAAAGGGTGAATATCTGGTTTCGCCACAGGAAAGAATATGTTGCGCCAAAGTAAGTTTTGGCGTTTGTAAGAAATATAGGTATACAAATAAGAGTATGAAAATCAATATTTGAAATACCAGATGAATAGGTTTCTTTCGCTGCGATTTTCCTAGGGCTTTAGGCATAGATCGGGGCTTAAAAAGTTATAAAGTGGGAGTTAGAGTAGGGTAGAAGTTGCTATTTCCATTTACTCTAACTCCCTAAATGTGTTATAAAAATTCTATGTCAAAATTAATCTTTCTTCTTCAAAACGATAGCAGAACGAGCAGGGATGTACAGCTTGAGCCAACCCTTTTCGTCGCGTTTCAATAGTGGGTCAAAGTTGGTAAAGTGTGTGATGCTGTCGTCTGTGAAACCATTTCCACCAAACTCTTTAGCATCGGTATTAAGTACTACTTCGTAGGCGCCTTCAGGTACCATGAAACCATAATCGGTGAAACTTCTTGTAGGACTGAAGTTGAACACGAATATCAATTCGCCTCTGCTATAAGCGAGGATTTGATCGCCGTCGTTGTGCCAAATTTCCTGCACTTTGGTTTTTTGGAAATTCTTCACACTCTTGATTGTGGCAATCATCTTTGCATCAAAGTCGCCCAGGTAGTGATAGCACAATTCCTTGTTGTCGACAAGATTCCATTGTCTTCTGGCGTACTTGTGGCTCCATCCGTTGCCTTCGCGTGGGAAGTCTATCCATTCGGGGTGACCGAACTCGTTACCCATAAAGTTGAGATATCCACCATTGATAGTAGAAGCGGTGATGAGGCGAATCATCTTGTGAAGGGCAATACCGCGATGTACGGTGCCGTTCTCATCTCCCTTGCGGAAGTGCCAATACATATCTGAGTCGATAAGGCGGAATACCAAAGTCTTGTCGCCTACGAGAGCCTGGTCGTGACTTTCCGCATAGCTGATGTTATGTTCATCTGCACGTCTGTTGGTTAGTTCCCAGAAGATGCTACTTGGTTTCCAGTCTTCGTCGCGAAGTTCCTTGATAGTCTTGATCCAATAGTCGGGTACGTTCATTGCCATACGATAGTCAAAACCATATCCGCCATCCTTGAAGGGTGATGCGAGTCCAGGCATACCGCTGACTTCCTCGGCAATAGTAATAGCGTGAGGCTTCACTTCGTGAATCAGTAAGTTGGCCAATGTGAGGTAGCAGATGGCGTTGTCATCCTGATGGCCGTTGAAGTAGTCACCATATCCACCGAAAGCTTCACCGAGGCCGTGGCTATAGTACAACATTGAAGTGACGCCGTCGAAACGGAAACCATCAAGATTGAATTCGGTCAACCAATATTTGCAGTTGGAGAGGAGGAAGTGAATCACTTCGTTCTTGCCATAGTCGAAGCAAAGACTGTCCCACGCTGGATGTTCGCGCTTGCCACCAGTGTAGAAGAATTGGCAGGGATCACCAGCCAGGTTGCCGAGACCTTCTACTTCATTCTTCACTGCATGACTTTGCACCATGTCCATAATCACTGCAATGCCATTCTTGTGTGCTTCATCGATAAGTTCTTTGAGGTCTTCGGGAGTACCAAATCGGCTACTTGCCGCAAAGAAACTGCTGACGTGATAACCGAAACTACCATAATAGGGGTGTTCCTGAAGGGCCATAATCTGCAGACAGTTGTAGCCATCCTTGATAACTCTGGGCAGTACGTTGTCCTTGAATTCTTTGTATGTACCCACCTTTTCTGCGTCTTGTCCCATACCGATGTGGCATTCGTATATCAAGAGAGGATCGCGCTTGGGGCGGAAATTTTTCTTCTTGAATTCGAATGGTTCAACGGGATCCCATACTTGTGCACTGAATATCTTGGTTTCTTCGTCTTGCACTACGCGATTGCACCACGCAGGGATACGTTCGCCACAGCCACCATCCCAATAGACTTTCATCTTGTAGAGTTGACCGTGCTTGAGCGCTTTCAATGGTAACTTGATTTCCCAATTACCTGTGCCGGCAATCTTTTTAAGTTTGTACTTCTCATTCTCTTGCCAATTGGTGAACTCACCGATCAGATATACCTCTGTAGCGTTGGGTGCCCATTCGCGGAAGAACCAATTTTTAGCCGTTTTGTGCAGACCAAAGTAGAGGTGTCCGTCAGAGAAGTCAGAAAGTGTCTTTTTGCCCCCAGTCAGTTCATGAAGTTTACGTAATACGTAGTCATAGCGACCTTGAATGGCATCGTTATAAGGTTCCAACCAGGGATCGTTCTTCACAATCTTTAAACGCTTGGGTTGAGTCGTCTTTTTTGTTTCCTTTTTCATACGGTGTAGATTTAGGTATTTTTGTTTTTAATATGATTCTATTTCTTTATATTTTCTCCTATTGAAAATTATCCAAGACCTTGTTGAAATTTCGCGACGGCAAATTTAAAAAAGGTTAGGCTTTTTTTGAAAAAGGTCTCGGTTTATTTTTAATGCCTTTTTGCCTCTTGTTTTTAGTGAGCGTTGATTTTGTCAAAAGTCAATGCAATGAAGATGCTGGTCGTACCTGATATAAGCAAATAAGCTCCTGATATCATGTGTGATATGATATCAAAAGCTTACTATTTGCTATTTTACTAAGAGTCCTCTTTCGTATGTTCCCTTGCGTGTGATATTACCATTTTTGTCATATTCAACAAAATTTCCGTGCAGCACGCCCTCTTCATAGTGGCAATCTATACGCTTGCCGTCCTTATGTATTTCTGTGGCTTTGCCATGCTTTCTACCTTTTTTGAAGGATCCTCTGAATTTTACACCATCCTTTTTTATCCAAGTGCCTTCACCATGCATCTCATTGTCTTTCCATTCTCCTGAATAGGTATCGCCATTTTTCCACTTATAGTGTCCGCGACCATTTCTCATCCCTTTCTCCCATTGACCATCATACACAGCAACACCTTTCCATTGATATTTTCCTCTGCCACAGAAGTCTCCATTAAGGAATTCTCCTTCATAAATATCTCCATTGGCAAATGTCATCTTACCAAGGCCTGTGCGTGTACCATCAATATAGTCTCCTTTATATTTGTCTCCAGAGCTTGATACGAATTCACCTTTCCCTTCTTGTTTGTCATTCTTCCATTGTCCTCGGTAATAGTCACCATTGGCATAGAAATAGGTACCAAATCCGTTCCTTTTATCATTCTTCCAATCTCCGTCGTATTTTTGTCCGTCTCTCCAGTCAAATATACCTTTCCCTTCCTTTCTGTCGTTCACCCATTGACCCTTGTAGTAGGCACCACCTTTATATTTGTATGTACCTTCACCATGACGAAGGTCATTTAGCCAATTACCATCATATACATCTCCATTATAATATTTCATGGTTCCAGGCCCATCCTTCTTGTTCTTAAACCATAAACCTTCATAGATGTTGTTGTTTTTAGAGTAGAATGTGCCTTTCCCGTTTCTCGTATCTTCTGTCCAATGGCCTTCATAATATTCGCCATTCTTGTAGATGTATTTACCCTCGCCATCTCTTTTGCTTTTGATGTAATCTCCCTCGTAGATGTCGCCATTTGTGAATACTGTCCTACCACGACCATTAGGTTTTCCTCTAAATAATTCACCTGTATAGATAGCACCATTGCGAAACTCGTAGGTGCCACTTACGATTGCATCTTTTTGAGCAAAAACTTGCAAATCCAAAATACATGTTAGCAATAGAGGTAATATGATATAACGCTTCATTTGTTTTCTTAGTTTATATGTTATTTGTGTTTTGTTGTTGTAGAAAAGATTCAGCCTTAATTAGGTCGTCTGGTGTATCAATACCGATAGTTTCAATATTAGTAAATCCGACTTTAATATTATATCCTGCTTGCAGCCACCTGAGTTGTTCTAAAGATTCCACCTTTTCAAGTGTCCCTTGGGGTAGTGAGGTTATCCTCTTTAGTGTATCACTCTTGTAGGCGTATATCCCAATGTGTTTGTAGTATGTGTGATTCTTAGCCCACTCATTTTCATTCATACCCCTGAAGTAAGGGATGATCGATCGACTGAAGTATATAGCAAAATTATTGTCAGACACGACAACTTTGGGTGAATTTGGATTCTTGATGTCATCCAATGAAGAATTCTTTGGAAAGGGTTTCACTAAAGTTGCTATAAGCGTTTGTGGATCGTCAAAGCATGCTTTGATTGTGGTCAATTGAATTGGGTCTATGAAAGGTTCGTCTCCTTGAATGTTTACTACGACATCATAATTGCTCTCGCCAAGTTTGAACAACGCTTCATAGCATCTGTCTGTGCCGCTTTGATGGTGTGAGCCAGTCATTACATATTTCCCACCGAATTTTGATACCTCTTCAGCTATTCTTGTATCATCTGTTGCAACGTATACATGCTCGAATATAGTCTTTACACGTTCGTATACACGCTGCACGATAGTCTTGCCTCCAAGAATAGCTAAGGGCTTTCCTGGAAACCTTGTCGATGCATATCTTGCAGGTATGATAGCTAGAAATTTTAATTTATCTGACATTCGTTTTTACGTATTGTTTGATATACAGTGGGCTGTTTTGTTTGGTCTTAAATCAAAAGACTATTCAAAGTAAGACTCTTCAGATGCATCCGACGTGTTCGCTTCTCCTGTGTTAGACTGATTTGAGCCAGCTTTTCCATAACCGTCAGCCGAGTCTACATCTTTGTTCCTAGACCACGTCCTTTCATACACAAATTTGTCACTTTGTGAATAATTCAATTTAGGATCGTCATAAACAGATTTCATGTAGTATGACCATATAGGTAGACCAGTCGCAGCACCTTGACCAATAGATGTGGAATTGAAGTGAATGTCGCGTTCTTCACCACCCACCCAACATGCAGTGACGAGCTTGGGAACACAACCAATGAACCATCCATCAACGTTGTCATTAGTAGTACCAGTCTTGGCTGCTACTTGTGCATTGATTCCATAGTTGCGGATGCGGCGTCCTGTACCTTGTTCAACAACTCCCTTCATCATATCAAGCATCATGTATGAACTTTCTTCGCTTATCACACTATTCATTCTTGGTGCAAATGTATATACTTTGCCTTGTGCATCTTCAATACGAGTCACTAATATTGGTGCACAGCGCATACCTTTGTTTACAAAAGCAGTATATCCACTGGCCATTTCTCCGACTGTGATTTCTGCAGCGCCAAGACTAAGGATGATAGAAGGCTTAAAATTATTGTTGGCAACACCATAATCATGCAATAGGTTTACCAAAGCTTCACCCGTAGGGTCGTTTCTATACATCAGTTCAGCAGTAATCCAGTTATTTGAATGAGTCAATCCCCATTTCAGTGTTACTTCCTGACCATACATGGCATGGCTGCCGTTTTTGGGCCTCCATGTGAAATTGCCAAGATTATATGAACGCTTTTTGTTAACAATTAAATCCAAAGGAGTCCATCCATTTTGCATAGCCAAGGAGTATACAAATGGTTTCATAGTAGACCCAACTTGTCTTCTTCCTATCATGGCCATGTCATACTGGAAGTGTTTGTAGTCAATACCACCTACATATGCCAGAATATGTCCATTGCTAGGATCTATAGATACCAAACCAGAACGTAAGAAACGTTTGTAATATCTAATTGAATCCATAGGTGTCATGACAGTATCCACATCTCCACGATAAGTAAATACAGTCATATGTGTTTTCGTATTGAACGCTTTGTCTATTTCAGCATCAGATGCTCCACTTTCTTTCATAAGCAAATAGCGTTTGCTGTTTTTCTTTGCTTTGTTCAAAAGTGATGCTACTTTTTCCTGACTAAGCGAACTTGAATAAGGGTCATTTTTGGAACCTTTCGCTTGTCTATTGAAAGCGCTTTGCAGATACTTCATATGACGCCTAACTGCATTTTCAGCATGATTTTGCATACGCGAATCAATCGACGTGTAGATTTTTAGACCATCAGTATATATGTTATAATATGTACCATCTCTTTTCTTATTCTTGTTGCACCAGCCATATAAAGGATCATCTTCCCAATGGACAGAGTCTGTGTAATATTGATGTTTTTGCCATTCTTTATAATCTTCCTTTTGAGGTTTCTTTGCCATCATGATTTGCCGGAGATACTCTCTCATATAAGTAGCTTCACCATCTTTGAAGTCAATGCGATTGAAATCAAGAGTCAAGGGTTCCTTTTTAAGGCTACTAACTTGTGCTGATGTTAAATATCCAGCTTTCTCCATTTGTTCCAATACTGTATTCCGACGACCAAGAGTTCGTTCTGGTTGTCTTACAGGATTGAAGTATGCAGGATTCTTACACATACCAACAAGCAGAGCAGCTTCATTGATGGTAAGATCTTTTGGGTGCTTATTGAAATAAACTTTCGCTGCAGTCCTGATGCCTACTGCATTGTACAAGAAATCAAAATAATTTAAATACAGCGTCATGATTTCTTTTTTTGTAAAATGTTTCTCCAATTCTACAGCGATTGCCCATTCCACGGGTTTTTGTAAGAGACGTTCACCGACACTTTCAGCTCTGCTGGAATAAAGTTGTTTTGCCAATTGTTGAGTAATTGTACTACCTCCTCCTGCTTCTTTTTGGCCCATCAAACCAGTTTTAATGATAGCACGTGCCAAAGCACGTCCATCAATACCCGAGTGATCTGAGAATCTAACATCTTCTGTCGCAATCAGTGCGTCGAATACATGTGATGAGATACTATCATAGGGTACAAAAACACGATTTTCATTTCCTGACCATACACCAATTAGCTCGCCATCCGCAGAATAAATTTGTGAGGCAAACTTGTTTATAGGGTTTTTAAGTCGTTCAAGCGATGGCATATAACCAATACCACCATTCCTTATTCCAAACAATGTGATTATTCCTATTATTACGAGCACGATATATGTACCCCATGCTCCTAAAATCATTTTTCTTTTCATAATTTTAATTAGAAAATGAAATCGTTTTTTTTGTTATTATACATTTTGCTACAAAGATAGTGATTCATGAGCGATAGTCAAAATGAATATTAATTTTTTTGATCAAAAGAAGTGTTCGAATATAAGTTTTTATATATTGGGTTTGAAAAAGGTATAGTCTTAATAAACGGCATGAATGCTATGGATTAATTTTAATAACGAAGTGGAACAACCTAGGTAGCTATTCCACTTCGTTATGTTATTAAATTTTACCAATATTACTATCAGATATAGATAGCTTCTGGTTTGATATTTATACCAAACTTTTCCAATATGTCTTTTTGAATGCTTTGGGCTAATTGTACTACGTCGTCTCCTGTGGCACCACCATTGTTGACCAAGACGAGTGCTTGCTTTTCATAAACTCCAGCATTCTTAAACTTTTTCCCTTTCCATCCTGCCTGATCTATCAGCCATCCAGCAGATAGTTTTATGCCATTTTTTGCTGGATAGTGAGGTATTGTGGGATACTGTTGATAAAGTGCAACGAATTTTTCTTCACTAACAATAGGATTCATAAAGAAAGATCCAGCGCTCCCAATGTCGTTGGGGTTGGGCAATTTTTCGTTTCTTATATCAATGATTAGCTTTCTGAGTTGTTGTGCTGTGATATCTTTCGCATTCAAATTGTGCTTTTCTAATTGTGTTTTTAATGCACCATACTCCAAATGTGGAGTGAATACTTTTGATAATTTGTATACAACACTGGTGACAATATGCTTACCATACAATTCTCCTTTGAAGATGCTATGTCTGTAGCCATAATTGCACTCTTCGTTTTTAAATTCATGGTACTTTTCAGTAGCAACTTCAAGGGTTTTTACTCTGTCTATATGTTGGCAAACCTCTATGCCGTATGCACCAATGTTTTGTACAGCAGAAGCACCAACTTCTCCAGGGATTAGTGAAAGATTTTCTAAGCCAAATGAACCATGCTTTATTGTCCATTCTACAAACTCATCCCACACGACCCCTGCATCGGCTTCGATATATATATTATCCTCTGTTTCTTTGATTATCTTTATGTTTTTACTTCCTGCATGAAGAACAACACCTTCATAATCTTTAGTAAAGAGTAAATTGCTTCCTCCTCCAATGTGCAACATTGGGATGTGCATCTCTTTTACTTTTTTAAGTGCGTCCTTTAGTTCGCTAATATCACTATATTCAATAAATAAACGGCAATATGCATCTATACCAAAAGTATTGTGCCTTAGTAATGAAAAATTTTCTTTTAAAAGCATTTTTTGAGGTATTTCTCAGGTTTTGACGATTGTGTATTATTGTTCCAATGATATCAACATCCATTTTCCGCCCCAATGCCTAAATTCTATGATTGTATTCATTTCCGTGGAGCTGCTGCAAATAGAGAATGTTCTTTTGTTGCTTTTGGGATTGATTTCTCCGCACGAAAAGTTGGTTACAATACCTGATGGAAGTTCAGGACAAACGTCTAGCCATTGTTCGGGTTCCAACGTTCCATCAATGATTTCGCCAGTTTCGTTATCGTAAGTTTTGTAGTTGAATGAACTGAGTATCCTTGCTATTTGAAAATTCTCGTCTGCTACAAACTTTTGATAAAACGTATAAAAGTCGCAATTTGCATTTTCTTCAAAGTCGTGTTCATTGATCGTCGTTAGCATCCATAGGTTTTTGAGTTTGTTGAAACGATATTGTTTGATTCTGCTATTTTCCAAATCAATTCGTTCAACCAAGAATGTACCTGGGATGGAATCTGTATTTTTATTGAGTGTATTTGTTCCGTCAAAAATCATGGTGTATACATCCTCGCCTTTGTGCATAGGATCATATTTCCATTTGTTTTTGCTGATTTTACTTTCTTTGCCATCCACAATATAACTAAGGGGGAATTGGATTCGAGATGCTTGATACTTTTTACTGCTTATAAAGAGTTCAATAAAATCATTGAATACTTTGTCTGCACTATCTGGTAGTTCGCTATCGTCAAAATCAGACTCATGGCTTGCGATGGTATCTTTCGTGATAGTGTCAATATCTTGCTGTATCACATTCTTGGGCACATCTTTTTGACATGCGCCAAAGATAGAAATGATGACAGATAATAAAATGTAGAGTGGTAATTTACGCATTATGTGTAGTTGTATATATATTATAGCATTTTGTGCCTATATTGCTATTGTGATGAAAAATATTGGGCAAAGATAATGAATGCTTAGATATAAGCAAAACTAAAGTTGGAAAAAATAGAATTCACTTCTATATAATGGGGCAACATTTACTGTTGCTTATGGTGTACTCCTTGAATTTATATGTATTTTTTGAGTAAAGATGTAGCAAAATGTTTACTATTCATTTTGCCTTTATCTTCTGTTTCGTTAACTTTGCGGTCAAAATTGAGGGGAACTGCTTCGTCCTCCCCATGCAAACCATAGAATAATAGCATAAAAAGATATGATAAGTAGAATTGAAACTCTGTTGAGTGAAGTTGGTGGATTGACAGCTGCTAACGAGCAAGAATGCGAAGCGCTTCGCATCAAATACCTTAGCAAAAAGGGTATTGTCAATGACCTTATGGCAGACTTCCGTGATGTTCCTGGCGAGCAAAAGCGTGAAGTGGGTATGAAGTTGAATGAACTGAAAACTGCGCTTCAAGAAAAATTGGCTGAATTGAAGGCTGCACTTGGTAGCCGTGAGGACAATCACGACGACCTTGACTTGACACGCACTCCTTATCCTGTATGGTTGGGCACACGTCATCCATTGACACTGGTGCGTAATGAAATCATCGATATCTTTTCACGTCTCGGCTTTACATTAGCAGATGGCCCAGAGGTGGAAGATGATTGGCACGTCTTTGGTTCAATGAATTTTGCCGACGACCACCCCGCTCGCGACATGCAGGATACTTTCTTTGTAACTAGAAATCCTGATGTCCTTTTGCGTACACATACCAGCTCGGTGCAAAGCCGTGTGATGGAGACAACCGAACCTCCTATTCGCGTCATCTGCCCAGGTCGCGTGTATCGTAATGAAGCGATCTCTGCACGTGCTCACTGCTTCTTCCATCAGGTAGAAGGCCTTTATATCGACAAGGATGTGTCGTTTGCAGACTTGAAGCAAGTGCTCCTGACCTTTGCTCGCGAAATGTTTGGTGCTGAGACCAAGATCCGTCTTCGCCCCTCGTACTTCCCATTTACTGAGCCTAGTGCCGAAATGGATATTTCTTGTAATATTTGCGGTGGTGAAGGTTGTAGTTTCTGTAAGCACACCGGTTGGGTGGAAATCCTCGGTTGCGGTATGGTAGACCCCAACGTGCTTGAAGCAAATGGCATCGATAGCAAGGTTTACACTGGTTATGCTTTTGGTATGGGGGTTGAACGTATTACCAACCTGAAATACCAGGTCAAGGACCTCCGTATGTTCTCTGAAAACGATGTGCGTTTCCTTGAAGAATTTGTTTCTGCAAAGTAATTTGAAAAAGCGAAAAGTCGTCAATTTTCGACTTGATAGATGAAATAAAAAAGTGATAGAATCAGAGGATTTTGCTGACGATGCAATACTGTCTGGTTTTATCACTTTTGTTTTTGACAAGAAATGTAAATGTAATATTTTAGAGATTTGAAAAACAATAAAGTATGGTTGAATTGTTTGAGCAGTTTGTTAGGGAAACTTACGTCAGTGTAGGATGCACAGAACGTAGTGCTAATGTTTATGCCCTGGTCACTACGCTTCTGACGTTGTTGGCAGTATGTAGTCTGTTTGTGATGGTTCTCAAGCGGCTCATCACCCCAATTATCAATCGGGTAGTTAAGCGCACTGAAACATTGTGGGATGATTATCTCTTTGACGAGAAAGTGTTGATCGCATTCTGGAAACTCGTGGGCGCTACACTCTTTTACCAATTCCTACCAGACTTCTCACAATATAGCCTCGGTTACACTATAGTCACTCAAGGCTTGAAGATTATTATCACATTGTTTGCAGTGCGCTGGCTTGGTGCGTTCTTGAACAAAATTACCCACTATACCACAGAGCAGGAGAAAGCGCAACATCAGACGCTGATAGGGGTGGTGCAATTTATCAAACTCATTGCCTATTTCATATGTGCTATCATTGTTGTGGCCTTTCTCTTTGGCAAGAATCCCCTTAATCTTGTAGCCGGTCTTGGTGCGGCTGCCACCGTTTTGATGTTGGTGTTCAAGGATTCTATACTCGGTCTCGTTGCCGGCATCCAGCTTTCTGCCAACCAAATGTTAAAGCCTGGCGACTGGGTGGCAATTGAGAAGTTAAATATCGATGGTATTGTGCAGAAAGTTTCGCTTACTACCGTGAAAATCAAAAATTTTGATAATACTATCTCTACTGTTCCTCCATATACATTGGTCAGCGATTCTTTTAGAAACTGGGATAATGTTTTCGTGCAAGGTGCACGACAAGTGAAGCGTTCATTTAGTATAGATGTCAATACCCTGCGCTATCTTTCTACTGATGAATTGGAAAAACTCCTTGATTCAGGTTTGATCAACGAGGAAGACAGGCAACTTTCCACTCCGCAAGTCAATCTGTCACTTTTCAGGAACTATTGCATGCGCTTCCTATCCTCTCATCCCGAGGTGCATCAGGGGCAGTCTCGCGTAGTTCGTCTCCTGCAATCCACCCCCAGTGGTGTCCCCCTGGAATTATATTTTTACCTTTCACATACCGAGTGGGCAGGATTTGAAGCAAGGGCAGCGCTCATTCAGGAGCAGTTGATTGCAACAATGCCCGCCTTCGGATTGAGAATATTCCAGCATCCTACGGGATTGGATATGCAAACCCTTATGTCTCAGCCGAAGGGAATAGAGCAATAAATATATCCGTTTCTGAAATACAAAAGTCTGTATATCGAGGTAGGTGGCCGCAGGGCCCCTGCCTTATTTTTTATCTCGCAAGGGGTAAAAAAGCACTAAATTTTCTGCTTGAAAAAAGGGTCTAATGTTTTTTGAAAAAACCAAGACATAATTTAAAAAAGGTCTAAGTTTTTTTTAACAAGGTCTAGGTTTGTGAGAAGGATATTTATTTCACTTTTTAAATAGATATTTTTACTGAATACTATTTTATTTTTTGTTTACTATATACTTATTCCTTTTTTTGATATAAATCCCTTTGTATGGAGTATCAGTTGGTCTTCCACTCATATCGTGGTATGTGTCTCTAAATGGTGTAGAGGTCCCTTTGGTATATTGAATTTTTGTCAACTCGTTGAGTTTTTTAGAAAATAGCCAATCCAATCGTTCGTTGGTATAGCTTTGTTCACATGTATTGGCATGTGTCCATCCCTCTTCGATGTCTAATATAAGTGTGCCACCTAAAGATATGACTTCTTGTTGTAGTAATTCTACAGCTTCGAGATTCATTATGTTGTCTGCAGAACCCATTACGGTCAATACCGGTGCAGAAGCGATATTCTCTGTATTCATACCATTTGGGTTGCCTGCTACAGGCATGGCTCCAGCATAGAAATTAGGAAAATGACTGAGTTGACACCAAGTGCCAGTTCCACCCATAGATCCCCCGAGGATATAAATTCGATTTGCGTCGATTACTCCCCTTTGTATGAAGTCTTTGGCTAGTTCATAGATAACCTTTCGATTTTGATTTGTCCATCCTTCGTTGGGTGGACATTGTGGGGCAATCAAGATGGATGGTATATTGCGTGATGAGAGATATTCGTAGATATCTTGGATGCCCCTCTCATTTAACTGCAATGTGTTGTCTTTGCCTCGTGCTGAACCTCCATGCAGATATATTATCAAAGGAGTTGAATCGCAATAATTTAGATATATTTCCGCTTTGCGATATTGTAGGGTGATATTCCCCAATGAAAAAGATTCGTAACTAAACTCTTTGTTAAAGTTTTCAAATGTATTTGAACTACAGATTATGTCATTGTGATGTGCAGAATGAATATGAGAAATACATGATATTGTCGCAAATAATATGAAGATGACTCTTTTCATAAGTAATAGGTGTAAACGATTTAGTGATGTGCTCGTTTTACATGTCATAATTGCAAAGATAGTGATTGTTTTTTAATATCTCATGCTTTTTAGTGTGAGAATTAGGTGTATTCGTATTATTTCCTCTTTAATACACTGGTACCGTTATGTTTTAACCTCCGCAGACATGGCGTTACAGCTTCTATTGCGTTTGTAGTAGCTATTTATAGTGAGTTAAAAATAAAAATATTCGACTTTCGTTTTGTTCTCCGCTCACCTTTCACTATCTTTGCAACTTAAATTTACGGAGGAGTAAAATATGTGGTTTTATCCTCCCAAATAATGATAAAATTTAGAATAATCAATAATAAATATGAAATATACAGAACACAAAAAGCTGGACCTCTATGCTGTGAATCAAGAGGTGCTGAAGGATTGGGACAAGGCAGACTTGTTTCATAAGAGTATGTCGGAACGTGAAGGTTGTCCTTCATTCGTTTTCTTCGAAGGACCTCCCTCGGCTAATGGACACCCTGGTATTCACCACGTGATGGCACGTACCATCAAGGACGTGTTCTGCCGATACAAGACGATGCAGGGCTTCCAGGTGAAGCGTAAGGCTGGCTGGGATACACACGGTCTGCCTGTGGAACTTGGCGTGGAAAAGGAATTGGGTATCACTAAGGAGGATATTGGCAAATCTATCTCGATCGAGGAATATAATGCACGTTGTCGCAAGAATGTGATGATGTACACTCAGGAATGGACTGACCTGAGCCATCTGATGGGCTACTGGGTGGATATGGAGAACCCCTATATCACTTACGAAAACTCGTATATCGAAACCCTCTGGTGGTTGCTCCGTCAGTTGTATGACAAGGGCTTGCTGTACAAGGGTTACACCATTCAGCCCTATTCTCCAGGCGCTGGTACGGGTTTGAGTTCGCACGAGCTGAACCAACCAGGTTGCTATCGCGATGTGAAGGATACCACAATCACTGCGCAATTCCGCATTGTCGACCCTAAGGCAGAAATGGCGGCTTGGGGTACGCCCGTGTTTGTAGCTTGGACCACTACACCTTGGACTTTGCCTTCAAACACTGCACTCTGTGTGGGCCCAAATATTGACTACGTAGCCGTTCAGACTTACAATCCCTATACAGCTCAACCCGTCACAATGGTGATGGCTGAGTCACGACTTTCTGCCTATCTGAAAGCAGAGGGCGCTGAGTTGCCCCTCGAGGACTACAAGGCAGGTGATAAGGTGATCCCTTATAAGGTGGTGGGTCGCTACAAGGGGAATGACCTCGTGGGTTTGCACTACGAGCAACTGATGCCCTGGGTTAAGCCATTGGAAAAGGTGGACGAAAATGCTGCCGAATTTGTCAATGCTTATGCTACGGCTCATCCCGAAAAATGCTTCACCGCAGGTAATGATACCTTTGTGGAACTTTCGTCGGAAGCCTTCCGAGTGATTCCAGGCGACTATGTGACTACAGAAGATGGTACGGGTATCGTGCATATCGCCCCCACATTTGGTGCAGACGATGCTAAGGTGGCGAAAGCTGCTGGTGTGCCTTCATTATTTATGATTAACGCTAAGGGAGAAACGCGTCCGATGGTAGACTTCACTGGTAAGTATTACACTATCGAGGACTGCGACGCGACATTCGTGGAGCACTGCGTATGCACCGAGGCTTACGGCCAACATGCAGGCGACTATGTGAAGAATGCCTACGCTCCCGAATATAATAAGGACGGCAAATATGATGCCGCTGCTGCTGAAAAGGCAGAAGATTTGAACATCGTGCTCTCGCTCGAACTCAAGGCAGAAGGCAAGGCGTTCAAAATCGAAAAACATGTGCACAACTATCCCCACTGTTGGCGTACGGACAAACCTGTCCTTTACTATCCACTCGATAGCTGGTTCATCCGCTCGACAGCAGTCAAGGAACGCATGATGGACCTCAACAAAACCATCTTGTGGAAACCTGAATCAACTGGTACAGGACGTTTCGGCAAATGGTTGGAAAACCTGAATGACTGGAACCTCTCTCGCTCTCGCTATTGGGGTACGCCACTGCCTATTTGGCGTAATGCTGAAACTCGTGAAGAAATCTGTATCGGTTCGGTAGCAGAACTCTACGACCTGATCGAGCAAAGTGTAGAAAAGGGCTTTATGGCAAACAACCCCTTGAAGGAAAAGGGTTTTGTACCAGGTGACTATAGCAAGACAAATTACGACTTGATCGACCTGCACCGTCCATTCGTAGACGATATCGTATTGGTATCTCCAAGCGGTAAACCTATGTATCGTGAGACAGACTTGATCGACGTGTGGTTTGACAGTGGTGCTATGCCTTATGCTCAAATCCACTATCCATTCGAAAACAAGGAAGTCCTCGACAATCGCACTGTCTATCCAGCAGACTTCATCGCAGAGGGTGTAGACCAAACACGTGGCTGGTTCTTCACGCTCCACGCTATCGCTACAATGGTATTTGATAGCGTAGCCTTCAAGGCTGTAATTTCAAATGGTTTGGTGCTCGACAAAAATGGTAACAAGATGTCAAAGCGTCTGGGCAACGGCGTAGACCCATTCGAGGCTATCCAGCAATATGGCTCTGACCCCTTGCGTTGGTATATGATCACCAATTCTGCACCTTGGGACAACCTCAAATTTGACAAGGATGGTGTGAACGAAGTTAGCCGTACTTTCTTCGGCAAACTCTTCCAGACCTATAACTTCTTTGCGATGTATGCGAATGTGGACAATTTCGACGCGTCGCTCCCACAAGTGCCATACGCTGAAAGACCTGAAATCGACCGTTGGGTGCTCTCTGAACTCAATACCTTGATTGCTAATGTGGCAGAGGCTTACGAGGACTACGAACCCACACGTGCTGGACGTATGATCAGCACATTTGTGATGGACAACCTGTCCAACTGGTTCGTGCGCTTGAATCGTAAGCGCTTCTGGGCTGGCGATATGACACAAGATAAACTTAGTGCTTATCAGACCCTCTACACTTGCTTGCTCGGCGTCGCTAAGTTGATGGCACCTATTGCCCCATTCTATGCCGACCGCCTGTATCTGGATTTGACCCAGGGCAACGAAGCAGAAAGTGTACACTTGGCACGTTTCCCCGAGTCGGATGCTACACTTATTAATAAGGACTTGGAATATTGCATGGAGTTGGCACAAAAGACCTCATCTATGGCGCTCTCGTTGCGCAAGAAGGAGGAAATCATCGTGCGCCAACCACTTGCTACACTGGCTATCCCAGCCACATCTCCCGCTTTGGTTGAAGCCGTGAAGTCTGTACAGCAAATCATTCTCGACGAAATCAATGTCAAGGCCATCACATTTATGGAAAACAACACCTTCGAAAAAGAAGTGAAATGTAACTTCCGCGTGATGGGTAAGAAGTTTGGCAAGATGATGAAGGCCGTGGCTGCAGCCGTAGCCGAAATGACACAAGACCAAATCGCAGCACTCGAAGCCGAAGGTAGCGTGACACTGCAAGTCGAAGGTCAACCAGCAGTCATCGAACTTGCCGACCTCGAAATCAGCACCAAGAATGTACCAGGCTGGACTGTGGCATCAGACGGCGCACTGACCGTAGCGCTCGATGTCAATGTGACTGACGAACTCCGACGCGAAGGCTGGGCACGCGAGGTGGTGAAACGTATCCAAACAAAGCGCAAAGAGTCTGGCTTCGAAATCACAGACCGCATCGTGGTGAAGTTGGCTAAGAACGAACAAGTGGAAGCAGTCGTTGAGCACTTTGGCCGCTATATCAGCGAACAGGTGCTGGCTGACGAACTCTTGATGGTAGATGGTCTCAGCGAGGGAGAAGTGCTCGACCTGAAGGACTTTGTCACCACTGTCAGTGTCAGCAAGGTAGTGAAATAAGATTTTAATACTTAATACATATAAATACCTAAATCCTAAATTATTATGTCTGAACAAAAAGTACGCTACTCCGACGAGGAATTAGAAGAATTCAAGGCACTCATCCTCGAGAAGATTGAACTCTCTAAAAGAGATTACGATCAAATGATGGACGTGCTGACCAATCGTAGCGGTAATGGTGTCGACGATACATTGCCCACTTACAAAGTATTGGAAGAAGGCTCTATGACGCAAACCAAAGAGGAGTTGACACAAAGCGCTGCACGTATGCAGAAGTTCATCCAGGGTTTGCAGGCAGCACTTGTGCGTATCGAAAACAAGACCTATGGCGTTTGCCGCCAAACGGGTAAGTTGATTCCAAAGGAAAGACTGCGCGCTGTGCCTCATGCGACATTGTCTATCGAAGCTAAATTGGCTCAAAAGTAATCTGTCTACATTAGAAAATTAAAAGCGAGTGGCATCAAAAAAATGGTGCCCCTCGCGTTATTGTCTGATAAATAAATTTAGGAATAGGTATAAAGGCTGATAAATATGGAGAATAAGAAATGTCATTGCAATTGCCGTGCATTTGTTGCTGTGGGTATAATGCTTGCTGTTTTTGTGATAGACCAAATCATTAAGGTAGCGGTCAAAACCAACATGCACCTGTACGAAAGTATCGAGGTGACCGATTGGTTTCAAATCTATTTCATCGAAAACCGTGGCATGGCCTTTGGTATGGACTTTATTGGCACCACATTCCTTAGCATCTTCCGTATCATTGCCATTATCGTCTTTTGTGTACTTTTAGTGCGTATCATTCGTCGCCGTTTACCCATAGGACTCATTGTTTGCGTCTCTTTGGTCGTCGCTGGGGCTATGGGCAACATCATCGACAACTTCTGCTATGGCATGATATTCTCGGAAAGTACACCCTTTCAAATTTCATCCCTCGTCGGTTGGGGTGAAGGTTATGGACAGATGATGTCAGGCAGGGTAGTGGATATGTTCTACTTCCCCCTCTTCACATGGCCCGAATGGATGCCTCTCGTGGGTGGAGAAGTCTTCTTCGGTGCTGTGTTCAACTTTGCCGACGCTGCTATTTCTTGTGGAGCGGTTGCGATATTGATATTTTATAATAAATATATTATTGACAAGAAGGAGGATACCAACGCAACATCCGACCCCTCTTCCCCCACGAACGAATAATTCCTATGCCCAGCGCTTTTGTCGACATATTCACACGCCGTGCCGGGTGGTTTGCCTGTGCTTTACTGCTGTTATTTGTTAGTCTATTGGTGGGCTGTACAGATGATAGACCTGATGGCGTCTTGAGTCATAGTCGCATGGAGTCCTTGCTCTATGACTATGCCCAAGCCAAGGCAATGGGTGGAACGCATACAGACAGCACGCTCTACTATACCGAATATTATGTCGCCCTAGCGCTCAAGAAACATGGCGTCACACAGGCACAAGTGGATAGTTCGTTGGCCTACTATAGCACCCGAGCCGAAGATTTGCACGAGATGTATGTGAATATAGGCAAACGCCTCGAGCGACAACAAATCAAGTCGAAGAGTACTACCACCTCGTATGCCGATATGACAGATGCCAAGGGCGATACCGTCAACATCTGGACGGGGCCCCAAGCCTATATGCTACATTCGCTGCACAATGTAGAGGCCGAGTGGAGCGAAGTGGTGGCAGATACGATCTTCCGTCAAGGCGACGAACTGCGCCTGGAGTTTACCCCCGTATGGTTGACTGCCAACATCGGGCCAGCCATTCAGCATGCACCTGCTGAGGGTTATGCCGTCGTAGCTATGATCTATGCCGACACCATCCTCACTACCAAGACACGCTTCTTCCTCTCTGGTAAACAGGATATCTCTACTACAATCTCACGCGACGGCCTGCAGGAAGTGAAAGGATTCTTCTATCAAACCAGTAAGTATGATGCAGCGCCACAATTGCTCTTCATCATGCGCCCCGCATTGCTTAGATTCAAGGGTAGCCGCCATGCCTCTGCGCCTAATCCTCCAGCTGTGCCTGTAGTCAGTCCCGAGGTCGAGCCTGTGGCAAAGGATAGTACTGGATTGATTGAAGTGCCTTTGTCCAAGCTGCAAAATAATGTGGCCAAGGAAAAAGCTAAAGAAGAGCAAGTACCTGTCACACAATTCAAGCCTGCTTCCCCTGCTTCGCAAAAGCGTCTGCGCGATAGCCTATTTGAAGCCGACCGCAATCGTGGTCGTCGCGAAGCGTTGAAATAGAAATTCCCCCAATAGGGTGTTCTATAATTCCCTATTTATTTTTCTTTTTATTTTATAATTTCGCCCTATTTCTTGAATTTTTCTGTCATATTCTGCGCCCTATAAGGTCAATGTGAGATTGCGATTAAGTGAAAACTTAGTCAATTTTGTTATATTTTCATTTCGCAAGCAATTGCATGAAAGAAATTCTTAAATAGTGGGGAACGGTATGTCTTAGGAAAAGAAAAACATCTTTCTTATGGTATTTTCATATTCCTCTGCATTTACTGTGCTCGTCGATTGATGAAGAACAGCATTTTCTTTGGATATTTGAGGTCGTACTTGGGGCTAAAAACAGACGAGTGAACAAGTCTGCTGAATACTTGTCCACTCGTCTTATAAGATATGTGTAGTGTTTTGCTGAGAAATGTGATTACTTCTGCTTCAATTCCTCATCCATGGCTGCAGCTGCGCGTTTGCCGTCGCCCATTGCCAAAATTACAGTAGCACCACCGCGCACTATGTCGCCACCAGCATAGAGCATAGGAATAGAGGTTTGCAGCGAGTCGTCCACAGCGATAGTACCCTTGCGACCAAGTTCCAATCCCTTGACTGACTGTGGCAGGATTGGGTTGGGCGATACACCAATGCTCACTACGACCAAGTCGGCAGGCAACGTTTCGGTCTGACCCTCAAGTGCGACGGGGCTACGACGGCCCGAAGCATCGGGTTCGCCCAGCGTCATCTTTTGCAACACGACGGCCTTTACATGGCCTTGTTCGTCTGCAAGGTATTCCAATGGATTGTGCAGGGTGAGGAAGCGCACGCCCTCCTCCTTAGCATGATGTACTTCTTCGAGTCGGGCAGGCATTTCTTCTTCAGAACGACGATAGACGATAGTTGCACTTTCTGCACCAAGACGAAGTGCTGTACGCACAGAGTCCATGGCTGTGTTGCCACCACCCACAACAACGACGTGCTTGCCCATAGTGACAGGGGTGTCGCTGTCGTCTTGCCAAGCGCTCATCAGATTGACGCGAGTCAAGTATTCGTTGGACGACATGATGCCGGTGCTATTCTCGCCAGGGATGCCCATGAAGTTGGGCAAACCTGCACCCGATGCGATGAAGATGCCCGCGTAACCTTGTGACAGGAGTTCGTCGGTCGAGATAGTCTTGCCGATGATGCAGTCCTTGACGAAGGTGACGCCATTGGCGCGGAGGTTGTTGATTTCAAAGTCTACGATGGCGTTGGGCAAACGGAATTCAGGGATACCATATTTCAGCACACCGCCGATTTCGTGCAGGGCTTCAAACACGGTGACTTCATAGCCACGGCTATTCATTTCTCCTGCAAATGATAGGCCTGCTGGGCCTGAACCGACTACGGCTACCTTGATGCCATTGCTGGGCTTTGATACAGTGTGCTGAGTATTTGGTGCCTGGTGTTCGCGTTCATAGTCGGCAGCAAAGCGTTCGAGACAACCGATGGCTACAGCCTGGCGACCCGTCTTGAGGTGGATACACTTAGATTCGCATTGCTTCTCCTGTGGACAAACACGGCCACATACGGCAGGCAGTGCGCTGGTTTCCTTCAATGTGCTGGCTGCTGCCAAGAATTCGCCACGCTCGATGTGCTTGATGAAACGTGGTATGTCGATGCCTACGGGACAACCGCTCACGCAACCAGGATTGTTGCAGTCCAGACAGCGCTTGGCTTCGGCTTGTGCCATCTCGGCGGTGAATCCACGGCTCACCTCTTGGCTCAGTTCGCGAGCACGCACCTGTGGGTCCATTTCAATGGGCAGGTGGCGATTGATTTGCATACGTTCGGCTGGTTTCATAGCGCTGCGTAGCGTCTTGCGCCATTCAGCATCACGGCTTTTGCAGATGTCGCTCACTTTACCATCGGCGCAAGGTTCGCATTCTGCTGGCACACTATTTGCTGGGTCATTTGTCATTTGCGTGTCCGCTGTGGTGCTCACTTCCACTTGTGGATGCTCAGCCCATGCGGCCATATCGTGCTGTTCCTCCTTGCGGAAGGCTGCCATGCGCTTGAGCATTTCGTCGAAGTCAACCTGATGGCCGTCGAACTCAGGACCATCTACGCAGACAAACTTAGTCTGTCCGCCCACGGTGATGCGGCAGGCACCACACATGCCTGTGCCGTCGACCATGATCGTGTTGAGCGATACGTCGGTGGGGATGTCGTATTTCTTAGTGAGCAGGCATACGAACTTCATCATCACTGCTGGGCCGATAGCGAAACACTTGTCCACCTTCTCGCGTTGGATAACTTCTTCTATGCCTTGTGTCACCAATCCCTGCTTGCCATACGAACCGTCATCGGTCATGATGATCACTTCGTCGGAACTGCGGCGCATCTCTTCCTCAAGGATAATCAAATCCTTGCTACGACCTGCCAAGACAGTGATGACACGGTTGCCAGCCGCTTTTAGTGCTTGTACGATAGGCAACATTGGTGCTACACCCACGCCACCTCCGGCGCATACCACGGTACCGAAGTTGTCGATATGAGTCGCCTTGCCCAAAGGTCCTACGACGTCGGTGATATTGTCGCCAGGTTGCAATAGACTCAATTTGGATGATGATACACCCACTGTTTGTACCACCAGAGTGATAGTGCCAGCCACGGGGTCTGCTTCGGCGATAGTCAAGGGCATGCGTTCACCCTTTTCGCCCACACGCACCATCACAAAGTGGCCCGCACGGCGAGACTTAGCAATCAGTGGCGCTTCGATGACCAGTTGAAACACCTTCTCAGAAAATTGCTTTTTGCTTACAATCTTGTTCATATATGTTGAGATTTTTGATGTATTAGCACATTTCGCTTGCCCCACGCTATCATCTCCGCCGCTCGCTTCAAGACGCGACCATAGACGAGGTTGAGGCATGTGCCGCAAATTTAAGGATTTTTTGAGGATTCACGGCACCTTGATTCATCAAAATTCAAATCTTTTTTCGTTATACGTATATATAATGTTATATAAATGTATCAATTTAGTATCAAAATGCACACATTAAAGTGCAAAAATTAAAATTATGAAATAAAAACGGAGGAAAATGTATCAAAAAGATTTGCTAATGGAAAATATACTTAACATTTTGATAACTAAATTACGAATTTGGATTAAAAAACCTTGATTTTGTAAAATTCTTGGCTTATTTACTTCCGATATTTGTTGAAACCTCTTACCTTTGCCATCAGTTAAATGTAGTTATTCACCCCTTTTAAGTTGAAAAGTTATGAAACGTGTATTACTCTCTTTATTATTAGTCCTGACAGGCAGCCTCGCGGCAAATGCTTTAAGTTACAATGATGCACGCGAAAGGGCATGGTTTCTCACCGACAAGATGGCTTACGAACTCAATCTCAACCCCGAGCAATATGATGTGGTCTATCAAGTCAACCTGGAATATTTCCTGCAAGTTAATTCACCCTCAGACTGCACCGGTCGCTATTGGCGCTATCGCAATACTGACCTCAGATACATCCTCTTTGATTGGCAATACGACCTCTATACCACTCTCGAATACTTCTATCGTCCTATCAGATGGATCACCAGTGGATGGCGTTACCCTATATTCGATAGATATCGCATAGGTTACTACTACTATAGTCGTCCAAAGGTGTACGTATCATACACAGGCGGTTTGTGGAAGAATCGCAGACCAAAGGATAAGAGTCCATTCAGAGATGTACATTTCCGCAAAGGCCCAGGTATGAGAGACAACTACAACGGCAAGCGCCCCTCTGCAAAACCCGACTATCGTCCAGAATATGGCAAACCAGGCAAGGACAGACCAACCGTGGACAGAGGATACAATAAGCCAGGCAAGAATGACGACAAACGCCGCCCAAACGCTGACGCAGACATGGGCAAAAAGGACAACAACGTCGTTCGTCCCTCAAATCGAGATAACAAAAAAGTAGAAAAGCCAAATCCAAACGTAGGCAGAGGCAACTCGCACACTACACGTCGTCCAACAACTGTCGCAAGACCTACCACTTCTCAAAAAAATAACGCCACGTCAAGCCGTGCTGGTGCAACAAGAAATACAAGCAAGAGCTCAAGCGCTTCGTCAGGTCGCACCTTCGGCAGATAATCTCAAAATCCATTAAATTAAACACACACATACGCAGGCAGAGAATAATTAAGTGAAAACGGTTAAGTAATGAAAACGTAGCAGAGCGCTGGTCCCGACATCGATTGGGGCCAGTGCTACTGATTTGGACTCACGTCCTATTAGATACCCGAGATATTTTCTCCATGTATCACAGGTATATAGCAAATACGTGCAGATACGAGAGATACGCCGGAGACTTATTGAGACGTCATATTGTTGCGTCTTTGTTCTGAAGTCTCTTGACTCTTGACTCTTGACTCTTGACTCTTGACCCTAGACCCTAGACTTTTGATCATTACATTTGTATGACTTTTCTGGCTGGCACTTTGCCTGATGTTACTCTTACATAAAAAACTATGGCAACACCTGTTGACAAACTTACAATACTCGGCACCGGACGGGACTTATTGCCCGTCGCCCTGTTCGACCTCGACGGTGTGCTGATAGACACCGAACTCACGTACTACGCCTTTTGGCATAAGGTGGGGCAAGATTATTTTCCCACAAACACACATTTTGCTGCAGAAATCAAGGGGTGCTCGCTTGTGCAAATCATCGACCGCTATTTTGCCAATGCTCCCGAGGCAGTGCAGGACATCAAGCAGCGCCTCGCAGATTTCGAACAAGTGATGACATTTCCAGAGTTGCCCGGTGCATTTGACTTCGTGCGCAGATTGCGCCAATGTGGTGTGCTTACGGCCGTCGTGACAAGTTCTAACCAAGACAAAATGCGCCAACTGTATCGTGCTATGCCATGGTTGCCCGACTTATTTGACCATATCTTTACTGCCGAATGTGTGACGCACTCCAAACCCGCCCCCGACTGTTATCTTGCCGCTGCCGCATACTTTGGAGTGCCAGCAGAGCGTTGTATGGTGTTTGAGGACTCGGTTAATGGTCTGATAGCAGCACGTGATAGTGGTGCGCGCGTCTATGGTGTGTGCGGTTCGTTAGACGCCGAGCAGATCACTCCACTTTGCGACGTGGTGGTGGAGCGTTTTGCTTAAACACATGGCATGCCTGCGATATGAAACAAAGTGGTTGTGATATACAAAAGAAACACTGTCCTTCCATTTGTGAAGAGCAGTGTTTTCAGTCTTTGTTGTTTCATTATTTTTGTAGCGCTATTTTATGATTCGCTTTTCGCCATTGATGATATACACACCTTTTTGCCCCAAATCCTTAACCCTTGTGCCATCTATGCGATAGATAGTGCCTTGAGGCTGTGATGTTGTGGGAGATTGATGAATATCGGTGACGTTCAGGCTAAAATATTGCGAAGTTCCCAATTGGGTAGTGAATTCGTCCGAATGTAGATGATAGTGGCCGATATAGAGATAGTATTGGCGATTTGGCTTGATACCGTCTAAGGGGAAGGTAAAAGTCTTGGTCGCACCAGGAGCGATTTCGCCAGGCTGGTCATTGCTTCTGATGTAGTAATAATTGCCGTCGTCGTAGAGTTCTTCGTAAAGCTGTAACACAATTTCTCGGTAGTAAGTCTCGTCGCTATTGTTGCGCACCACTACCACGACATTACTGCAGTCGGGCGCAATTTGGCAGTGGACCAGTTCCAGATTGGCAGGTTTGTTGGGTGCTGCCACAATCTCTACTTCTTTGCGCATCAGATGGTCTATGCCGTAATCGTTGTCGGTCAGGAAAAGGAAATATTTGCCAGTATTTTCAGCATTGAAATAGACGCCATAGCTGACCGTCTCGCCACGATGGAGCAGAGCGGGTATGCGTGTCAGGGGAGCATCGAGGCGGTCGGACTGGTTAGCATAGAAATAGAGCATGGTGTTAATATCATCTCCCAGGTTGTGGACGGTGACGCGCACCTTTTGTCGTGTACCGACCACCTTGCCACTGACGCATTCGAAGGCGCTGATTTCAAACTTTTGTATAGGATGTAGCACGACAGACTCTAGCGCATTATCCGCACCTATTTTTACTTCAAAATAGGTTTGCTTATTACCACCTTGCACCCAAGTACCATCTCCCAACTGGCATATCCCTGCGATGTGGTAGCTACCTGGCGCTAGATCCACTTCACCACCATTTCCCATGAATAGGCCTGCCCAATTTTTCTCCAGATTATAACCCTTCAGGGTCATTGCGCCGCAGTCTTTCAGTACGCGCAACAGGTGGCCAGTCTCGTCTATCAACCCAAACCCTACGTGCATAGTTGCCGATTTGGTGTTGGGATTATTGAAATTGCAGTAGAGATTCGTGCCACTTTGTTGCAGATCGAGCGAGGTGAAGGCTTTGAGTGCGGCTATCTTACCCGTAGGCGGTTGCACCCCAACGACGATGCGCTGATTGGCGCTAAATCCGTCCTCGGTGCCAGCGCCGATACCATCTGTGCCGGGGGTGAGCAGTGAGAGTTTGTAGTAACCATCGTACATACCGCCCCAACCCCAGTTGAAGTGAAACATTCCCTCGCCATCATAACCATCGCAGACGAAAGCATGTCCGCCGCCCAATGAGGTGCCTGCATGTAGCACAGGACGCCCACTTTCTAGTTCGTGATAGATGATTTCTTCCCACTGACTTATGGGGTAGTTGGCTTGATAGAGGAATTCTATATTCTCATCATAACCAAAATATTGGGTAAGCAGTGCTGGTGCATCGGTCAAATAGGCTGATGTGGAATATCTGGTGAAATCGCTTTGCAATGCCTGACCACAATAGAGCATCAGTTCGGCTACGGCTGGTGCATAATCCGTGTGTGAATAATCATCCGACATCTCGTCCCAACGCAGCGTAGTGGGCGGCAGTTCGGGTACATAGATTTGTGCAGTAGCAGTGGTATAGGCTGGGATAGATGGCGTCGCCTCTTTCGGCCATTCGTGGTATTTCATCACTTGTGCCAGAGCAGTGGCCGTACATCCTGTAAAGGTGCGGCTCGAACCATGCAGTGGGCACGAACGATTGTAGGGCGCATCCTGATTCCACCTTGTGGTGAGCAGGGGCAAGATGGCAGGGCGAGTAGACGTCGCGTCCTTTGCAGCAAATGTATATGTGTTCAACTGTGCCATTTGGTCAGCATAGCTTTGCAACCATGCCTTTAGATTATCAGGCATCTCTGCTGCATCAAATCTGCCATTCGTGCTATAACCCAACACTTCGTCTGTTCGGTCGTCTGACGAGATAATGACAAATCCCTGATCGTCCTCAGCATTGAATACATAGTATGCAGGCGATTCCACCATTTTACCACCTTTCAATAGGCGTTTTTGTACTGGTGCATAGGCTGGTGTATCTTCCTCTAGTCTGGCATTGGGATGGCGCTTTTGCAAAAACTTTATGGCTTTGCCTCGTGCCAAATCTATGTCGATAGGACCAGCAACGACCGTGCTGGCAAATAGAGCGAATGTGAGTAAAAAGAGTATTTTATGCTTCATATTGAGAAATTCAGAGTTCTAAAATTGTTGATATCTTTAGGTGGTTGACATTGATAAAGACAAAAATACAATATATTTCCCATTTTAGAACACTCAGCAATATTATTTGAGTATTTTTAGAATCTGTTAATGAACTGCCGTTTTATACAAAACAAGAGAGGCGGTGCTATGTGCATAACACAATTTTCGTTACATCCCTCAATATCCAAAACTATTAGAAGGTAACTCGATATAGTAGGTTGGTTCGGTATAAGAATGTGATTCTACACGTCACTCATATTTCTTCCAAACTTATCCTTTAGAGATTTCACCTTTTATATTACTCACTTTTCCAAACTTATAATTGAGACAGAAGTGTCTCAAAAAATATTTCAATCCTTGAGACATTTTTCTCATCCTATGAAATTTTTTTCTCACCCTATGAAATTTTTGTCTCATCCCATGAAATTTTTATCTCATCCTATGAGTTTTTTTGAGATAAGCATGGGGTACTGAAAAAAATGGGAAAAACGATTTGATTTGTCCTTTTATATCTTGTTTGCAAGTGTTGCCACCAGCGTTATTCCGACCTCACGCAATATAATGGATAATTATCAGTATATACTTAATTTTTACTTTAAAACTACTATTTTGATAAAGTTTCAAATTGGTTGGGTTATATTTTAAATACATTTTTTTGAAGACATAAACTTTGAATTTATAGTGAGATGATAAAATTATTTTCACTACTATGCAATGATTTTGCACACCAATAGATTCTTTTTATAGGAAATAACAAAAAAGCATCGTATAATATATAAAGGACCAATAATATTAATATGGCTAAAAAGAAAGACAAAAAACGCAAAGATGCCTTAAAGAAAAAAAGTGCAATAAATGCATTGAAATTTCAAACAAGGTGGAGTGTATTCAGTCGTGATATAAACAAAATTTCCATAAATGTATGATTTTCTTTAGGTATGCAATATTTTAGCATAGATAATTTATACATTTGCATATAGAATCCGTTGACGATTTAAATTAGTTATGATAAGCAAAACTTTCAATCGATATATATGGCTGCTTAATATTCTCTTACAGGAAAAGCAGATGACCTTTGACGAAATCAGCAAACGCTGGAAAGAAAGCAATCTGGGTGACAATAAACCCCTGCCTTTGCGTACTTTTCATCAGCATCGTGTTGCCGTAGAAGAACTTTTTGGTGTAGAAATCAAATGCAATCCATCCAATGGATACAAGTACTATATAACCAATCCTGAAGTTTTGAGAAATGATCGGACTAGGAAGTGGCTATTGAACTCTTTCAATCTATCGAATATGATAATTGCGGGGCACAATATGAAAGACAGAATCTTGTTTGAAGATATTCCTCGTGGTACAGAGTATCTACAAACTATAATAGATGCGATGCAACAATCGAAAGAACTTGAATTAGACTATCAACCGTTTTATAGTCATAGAACGACATACACCCTTCAACCCTACGCAATGAAAGCATATCATAAGAGATGGTATGTACTTGGTTTTATAAAGGAATTAAATGCTATTCGTAATATAGCACTTGACCGTTTGCTTGAAATGACAATTAAAGAACAATCATTCTCATTTCCCGAAAACTTTAATGCTGCGAAATATTATGAAAATACAGTAGGGATATTTGTTAATGAAGACCTTTCTCCTGTAAAAGTAAAACTCAGAGCATACGGAAAGCAAATAGAATACTTACGTTCTTTACCATTGCATAAATCACAGTGCGAGGCATCTTCAAAATATGGCGAGTTTAGTGTGTTTGAATATAAGTTATGCTTGACTCCAGAACTATCAAGTCAAATATTGGCGATGGGAGAAAACATAGAAGTGCTAGAGCCACAAGAACTGAGAGAAGAAGTAAAGAGAAGATTAGAAGAGAGTATTTTACGTTACACTAAATAATTTATAACTATGCAAATAACATTTAAGAACAAGAAAGGTGAAGTTATCAATGATAGCAATTGGGAAGCATCGTGGAAACCTAAAAAAGAAACTCAATGGAAAGATGGACGTAGTTCTAAAGAGTTTGCTAAATTTGCTTCCGACGAGTATTTTTTTGCGAAACTGAAATATAGGATATAACCAAATAAATCTGCAATTATTTTTGTTATTTTCTCAAATTAGATGTTCTGCCTTCCTCCAGAACACTTCGCCACGCTTGATAACAGCAAACATTCTCAACAAAAGTTTAAACTTTATGGCA
>JAZQSL010000021.1:0-2632 GCA_045630125.1 Alloprevotella sp.
GATGCGTTACGATATGGGCTTCAACAAAGAGAACGTGCTTGGGGTCAATCTCGGCAGTGCCAGCAAATCGCGGTGGGACTTCAATGCGCGACAGCAGTTCACCAATGAACTGAAGACCAATCCGATGATTGTAGATGCAGCCTTTGGATCGGAAAACTTTATCGCAGACACCCGCTCAACGCATAACAGAGTGACGGAGAAGGGGGGCAACATCTTCTTCCAAGCCTATTCCGTGACACACAACTTCCTTCGTGTTATGGGAATCGAATTGATTGAGGGACGCGACTATATGCCCGAAGACGAGCAACAAGACGACAAGCAGCTCTATATCTTTAACGAAACGGCACAGAAAGAATTTGGCCTGAAGGTCAATGAAGACTTGAACGGGGCCACTGCCATCGGTTTCTGCAAGGACTTCAAGTTCCGCTCCCTGCAATATGAAAGTTCGGCCTTTGCCTTCTGCGTAAGAGAGCATACAGGGTATATGAAGCATTGTTATGTGCGTACTGCAGCAAATGCAGACATTGAAGCCGTGGAGAAGCATATCAAGGATTGTGTCACTAAGATGGGCGATGATGCGGACAAGATTACCATCGAGTTCTTCGACGAAGAGCTGGGACGCCAATACGAGAAGGAGCGCGAGCTGAATCGCCTGATTACCATCTTTGCTCTCATCTCCATCTGCATCTCGCTGATGGGAGTCTTCGGCCTTGTGTTCTTCGAGACGCAGTATCGCCGCCGCGAGATTGCCGTACGCCGCGTACATGGAGCAAAGATTGCGCAGATATTGCAGATGTTCGTAGGGCAATACGCCAAGATGGTGCTCGTGGCATTCCTCTTTGCCGTACCTGTGAGCTTTCTTATCATGCAGCGCTGGCTGCAGGGCTACGCCTACCACATACCGCTCTACTGGTGGGTGTTCGCTCTCGCCCTCCTCATCGTACTGGCTGTGACCAGTGCCATCGTACTGGCTCGCTCATGGCGTGCGGCAAAGGAGAATCCCGTGGAGGCGTTGTATAAGGAGTAGGAGGAGAGCCACCCCATCCCTCCCTGTGAGGGCCGACGCGGAGCATTAGCGTCGGTTGCGACGACGGGAGCTTTAGCTCCCCAAAGGAGTGCATCTTCTGATGCTTTTGCAGGTATCGCGGAGAAATCGGACTTTGTCCTCACCCCCTTAATTCCACTATAAACTAAAGAACTCAAACTTATGGTCAATTTCACGACAAAACATAACGATATGAAAAAGCTTTTAGGTTTAATTCTACTCTTGATGTGCACATCGTGTGCGAGTCAAAAAGTACCAACTAAAAAGTTGTTAATTATCAACGGTTTGTTCTTTTACGAGAAACCAGAGCAGGTGCCGACTGGAGTAACTATAACTATATCGATGCTAAAAGACTCAATATGGGGAGGTATACCGATACTAAATTATCCACAAGAGTTGTCTGATGCAGCGAAGAAATATGCAATACCTGTAGAAGAGATTAAAAATGGCAAGGAAATCCTGGAAAGAGCAAAGAATGTTCGGGGTTTACAGTCGCAGTTCATATCTTCAAAGTCCAATCTTGGCATAGGAGATTCATTTCCCAATTTTACGCTATACGATATAAATGGTCGAAAATGGACCCAAAAAGACTTAAAGGGTAAAAAAGTTGTCATTAACTTTTGGTATACAGGCTGCGGCCCTTGCATCAAGGAAATGCCAGAATTGGGCAGTTGGGTAAGGAAACATCGCGATGTCATCTTCTTAGCAGTGACCTTTGAGAGTGCAGAGAAGATTAAGGATATTGTCAAGAAAAACAAGTTCCACTTCCACCAATTGGTCGATGACAAGGAACTCCGCAATCAAGTAGGAGTAAGTAGCTATCCTTTTACTTTAGTACTGAATGAAGAGGGGCGAATCACTCACATTGAAGTAGGAACATCTCCTGTGCAAAGAGCAAACCTTCTGAAAGCTTTGGAGTAGAAAATCTCTCAGAGCTCATTCTGCGAACGTCTATAAATTTGCCACGACTACAAAGTAGAAAAGAATCTCAAAAATCAGACGGCTCCGATTTTTCTAACGGACGGCTCTGAGAAATTTATCAGACAAAGGCTTTTTTCTTATTGAAAGGCTCTGATTTATAGGAGAAATAAAGTCCTCAGATTGTCTTTTTTTTGATGGCGAACCGACAATTTATGCAAAATCTGTTGTTTACAATCGACAATTTTGATACTTTGTCTTCAATGTTGAAAAATTACATGCATGTACCGCGCGTGGTGCATGTATGTACTTTTTTTGGTACAAGTCTGTACTTTCTTTCATCATAGCGTACAGGTGTACGTAATTCCTACTAATGTTTGAGGACGAACATCCAAAAAGTGTCAAAAAATTAGACAATTTTCGTCGAAAAAAGCATTTTGTATGATTTTCTTGGTGATGAGGTTTGGCGGGTATTCTAACTTTGTTTGCGTAAAACGAACAAAACAGGATACAGATATGAACAAACTGAGTAAACGAATCCTAATCGCTGCCGTGGCGATGCTGCCCCTCGGGATGTGGGCACAGGCGGAGCGACGCACGCTGACGCTGGCCGAGGTCATCGAGATGGCACAGACCGAGTCGCCCGATGCCGTATCGGCACGCAACACC
>JAZQSL010000022.1:0-2140 GCA_045630125.1 Alloprevotella sp.
TATTGGCGAAAGAATCAACTTTTTCCGCAATATGCGTGGTATGACTCAGAAATATCTTGGTATGCAGGTGGGCTTCCCGGAGAAGTCTGCCGATGTTCGTCTTGCCCAGTACGAAACAGGGACAAGAACTCCTAAAACGGACTTGACTGCAGCGTTGGCTGATACCCTTGACATATCTCCGCAGGCTCTCGCCGTGCCGGACATTGATTCCTATATCGGTCTGATGCACACGCTGTTCACCTTGGAGGACAGATACGGACTCCATATCGACGAAGCCGATGGGGAAGTCTGCTTGAAGGTCGATGTACGCAAGAACAAGGATGCAGCACAGCTTCACGAAATGCTGTGTGCTTGGAGACAAGCTGCTGCTATGCTCAAAGCAGGTGAGATCACGCAGGAAGAATACGACCGTTGGCGTTATCGCTATCCCGAATTTGATACCACTCAGCGTTGGGTGAAGGTGCCTTCCCAGGCACTCAGCGATATGCTCGTTGAAGAATTAAAGGAAAAAATATAAGTAACTGCTTTTGGAGAGATACTAATATGGCAGGAACAATTTTCTATTCATGGCAAAATGACTTAGATCACAAGACACATAGAAATTTTATTGAAAAGTGCATTCAAAAGGCACTTAAGTCAGTCAAAAAAGAAGCTCATGTTGTAGTTGATTATGATAGAGATACAAAAGGGCTTAACGGAAGTCCCGATATAACAGCAACCATTTTTGACAAAATCGAGAAGAGTGTTTTGTTTATTTGTGATGTTAGCATTATTAACCAAGAGTCCAATCAAAGAAAATCCCCAAATCCCAATGTTCTAATTGAACTTGGCTTTGCAATACACAAACTTGGCTGGGATCGAATTATCTGTTTTTTTGATAGTAATACTGGTGATGTAGAGGACTTGCCTTTTGATATAAGACAGAAGCGAGTTACCGTATTTAATCCCAATGCCGAGAACGAAGTAGAACGCATTGCGAAAATCCTCGCAACAAATATCCAAGACTTATATGTGGATGGAAAACTATTCAATCCATTAAATGACTATATGAAAGGACGGATTGACCACTCCATATTGAGTATCGCAAAACAAATGGCCAATTTGGTGTTTGGTACTACAACTATGAGTGAAGGGTTAGCTCATGTAGATGATTTGCTTCATTTGCAAACTAATAAGTGTTCGGAGTCTTTGCGCCAAGTACAATTTCCTGCTTTTATCGTTCTCAATACATTTTCGGAAGCCGAAGATAATTTGAAGTTGATATTGAGGGAGTTGTTTTCATCGTCTTATTTTCCTAAAGAGTGGGCGTATACAGTTTTGGAGTTACTGGAGTGGATTCGAGAATATAATTATCTGATTTCAAAACGAAACCAAGATTATCCTCTCGTACAAATTGAAGGCAAGGAGTTCACCAATATAGCTGCAATCGACGGAAAATCTATTAACCCCAGAAACCCTCAAAATTCCTTTTTGATTCTGGAAAGAGTAACAAAAGATGGCAAGCAATACGTTGATACTACTGGTGGAAAAGTAATTAATACCACACAGTATCCAACAAACAACGCACCTTCTCTTAGAAAATGCTACGCCATCAAAGAGGCATCTGTAACAGCATTCACTGAGACAATATATAGATTAATCTCGATCTGTAACAGTTGGCTCGACATCACAAACGAAGAATTTATATTAGATCCCGATCATTACTGGATAGGTTAATTATTCAGCAATAATAAAAAGAGCTAACTGACTTAATCAAAATCAGTTAGCTCTTTATTGTTGAATAATGAAGTTTTGTTGCCATTTCGTTGCCACGAATGGCTCAAATCCTTAAAAAGTCCAGTGTTGACTGGGCTTTTTAGACCTGTGGGATCACTCCCACTCGATGGTGCCGATGGGCTTGGGCGTCAGATCCAACAGGACGCGGTTGATGCCTTCGACTTCGTGGGTGATGCGGTAGGTGATCTTGTGCAGGATCTCGTAGGGGATCTCTTCGATGGTTGCGGTCATAGCATCCTTGGTGTTGACAGCGCGGATAATAGCAGGCCAGCCTTCGTAACGGCTTTCGTCTTTCACACCGACGCTCTTGATGTCGGGGACAGCGATGAAGTACTGCCAGACCTTTTCACTCAGACCATTCTTT
>JAZQSL010000023.1:0-12701 GCA_045630125.1 Alloprevotella sp.
AAAAGTTTTTGACTAGATTTGCAACCGAATTGTATAAAATCAAAAACCAGAAACTATGAGAAAGATTTTACTCTCTATTTTATTATGTACTTTTGCTGTGGCTACATGGGCACAGACTACGGCTGTTAAATTGTCGTTCACACGCAATGGACAAGACATCTCTATTGCGGTAAATGATCAAGACGGAAATGCAATTTCCGGTGCTTCGGCAACCGTTGCATTAAGTGGTTCTACATCAACTTGGAAAAGTGTTGGCGAACTGGCAACTCAGACTAATATCATTTGCCCTGATGTTAATGCCAACACAAATCCAACGATTACAATGACCTTTACCATTAATGGCTTAAGCAGATTGATGGCAAATCAGTTGAGCTTGGATATTCACGCAATGAATGGGGGTGGAAATCACCAATTGAATGGTAGTGATGAACCCGATCGTCACTGGAATATTCAAGCGCAAGTCAATAATAACGGTTTTGCTTCTTATACAGATCTTGAAATTGCAAAAGGTTGTAATACGGGTGGCGTGACTCACAAGGTGCACGAAGTAGCAAACGAGACCCCATGTGAAATTACCAACCCAACCACCTTTGTACTGACCATTACCAAGGGTACTAATAACTCAGGTTGCTTCTTCGGTCTTGCCGAAATTGTATTAGGTGTAGGAGACATGCCCGAACCTGAAACTCCCACTACATACCAATTCAAAGGCGCCAATTTGACTTCATCTCAACTGATGGCGGCTACTGCACCAATGTATATCGCAATCAAAAACATTTCTGCAACAAACAACTATTGGTTTGTAGGTAATACAGGTGCTGCACCTTATTCGAAAGCTGCCTATGAAGAAGCAGCAATCTTTGTATGGGAACCTGTGACAGAAGGCGTAGCTGGTAGCTACTACCTGAAAAAGTTGGATGGCACATATATGCAAACTTCTTCACCTAAAGACTTTGGTACGATAGACAATGCTGCACAATTTACTACAACTAATCCTACATCTGCAGGTAGTGGTAGTACTAAATTTAATGGAGATGGCGACTCGCAAAGTTATATTGAAGGCAGTGATGATTCCAAATTGGTACGCTTTGTTACAGGAAGCAACTGGATAAACGTACAAAATGGTGACTCAGGTACTCCTACGTACAACACAGGAGAAGGTGGTTGGACCATTCATTATGTCTACGAATTAGAACAGGTAGAAGGTTTCAAAGCAAACATTTCGGCTGCGAAATATTCTACAATGTACACCACATACAGTGTTGATTTGAGTCAAGCAGAAGGCGTTTCGGCATATTATATCAAGAATGATGGTTTTGAAAACGAAGGCTATGTGACTCTCACACAAGTTGAATCCAACGTTATTCCAGCCTACACTCCTGTCATTCTTTATGCAGAAAGCGCTGGCGAATATACATTGCCCTACACTACAGGAGAAGGTACTGCATTAGATGGCAATCTCCTGCAAGGTACATTTGTCAATACTAACGTCGTAGGCGAATCCTATATCTTGTCTAATCCTGCGTCTGGCGTAGGTCTGTATAAAGTCGAATTGAACAAGAAAGATAACACCGCATTCCTCAACAATGGCGGCAAGGCTTATCTGCCTGCTTCTGCAGTGCCAGCTGCTCAGCAAGTTCAAGGTTTCAAGTTTGGCGACTTTACTTCAACTGAAATTGAAGGTGTAGCAACTGGTAACACAAGTGTTAAGGTTATCTACGACCTCGGCGGCCGCCGCATCAATAGCATTACTACTGCAGGTGTATACATCATCAATGGCAAAAAGGTAATGGTGAAATAAATAGGTATAACGCATCATAAATCGACATATCATGAAGAAAGTATATATCAAGCCCAATACTGAGGTTATTGGAATAGAAGCAGAGCAAGTGCTCGCAGTGTCTATGGGACTGAACGACGAAAGAGTAAACTCGTCTGACGAAGGCGTCCAACTGTCCAACAAGAAAGAAGGCATGTGGGGCGAAAATCAGTGGGGCAGCAGTCCTTGGGAATAATTAAACGCATTGGGACTATCCCGATAAAAAGTAATCTTTTTAAATAATACGCAAGTTTTTAATTGAATGGCCTTCTACGTGAGTAGCGGGCCATTTTTTTTGAGCAGAGATCGTCAATGTAAAAAAACGAAGCATGGTTTAAAAAAAGTCTAATCTTTTTCAAAAAAAACAAGACTTTTTTCAAAAAAGGTTAGACTTTTTTTCAGATCTACTAAAGACTTAAAAATCAAGGGTCAATCAGAGCAATAATTCATAATCCACCACATCCAAATATTGCCCCAACTTGTACCCTACCCTTTCGAAATGCGACACTTTCTTAAACCCTAATGCTTCGTGCAGACGACAACTTGCATGATTGTTGGCTGTGATACAAGCGATGAGTGCACAGCACCCCCTTTGTCTACACGACTCTATCAAGCGAAGCATCAGTTGTCGACCAAGCCCTCGGCCCTGCCACTGCGGAGCAAGATAGATGGTAGTTTCCTGAGTCAAATGATAGGCGGCACGCTCTTTCCATGGATGCGAGTAGCAGTAACCCACTATCTCACCTTGTTCCTCGCACACCCAGCACGAACCTTGTTCCAAGAACAAAGCCAAGCGCTGACGCATCTCCTCGAGAGTGGGCGGCACCAATTCGAAGGAGATGGTGGTCGCCTCCACATAATGGCGATAAATATTTAGGATTTGCGGCGTATCGGATAGTAAGAGTGGGCGTATCATAGGATATATTGAATTTACGAACTGCAAAATTAAAGAAAATCCGCTTCCCGACAACACACAATAGTCCAAATTCAACCAGAATCGGTTCATCAGGACCAAAGGTCTAAGCGATAAAATAGGCCATCCAACAGAGAGAATCGGACACGCATTACAGCACAAAGAATATTCACAATTTGACACATCAGAAAACGAAGTTTATCTCATTCCACTAACCCCCACTATTTTTCTATGAAAAATAAGTTTTTTCTTTTCCATCTAATTTATATTGACTATATTTGCGGATAGGACAATACAAACCTAAAATATCTATGAAGAAAAAGAATGCATTAATGCTTATCGCCGGTACCCTGCCAGCTTTGGCGGCGGCACAAGATCGCCCTAATATCATCTATATTATGTGCGACGATATGGGTTATGGCGACCTGGGTTGCTATGGTCAGCAATTGATCTCGACACCTAACCTCGACAAAATGGCTGCCGAAGGCATGCGCTTTACTCAAGCCTACGCTGGTAGTCCTGTGAGTGCGCCCTCGCGTGCAAGTTTCATGACAGGTCAACACACAGGTCACGTGCACGTACGTGGTAACCGCGAGTACTGGCAAAGTGCACGCCAGGAAAATATGTTTGGCTCTAACCCCGACTATCGCATCATCGGTCAGGAACCCTATAAGAATACGCACAAGATTGTGCCCGAATTGTTCAAGGAAGCTGGTTACCGCACTGGTATGTTTGGCAAGTGGGCAGGTGGTTACTACAACCTGCAGTACCCCGATACCTACAAGGTCGATGCTCAGGGCAACACCATCACCAGTGCTTCTGGCACCAGCAGTTCGGCTTCATTGCCCAACAAGCGTGGTATCGACTGCTACTATGGACCTATTTGCCAATTCCAGGCACACACTTATTACCCCAACTTCCTCAATCGCTACGACCCCGAAAAGTATGGCGACAAGCACGTCGTTGTGGATACATTGAAGCAGAATATCCAGCACCGCGACGTATCATCGGGTAATCCTGACTATGAAAATCGTGCGCAATACACAGCCGACCTCATTCACCAATATGCGCTCGACTGGATAGACCGTCAGGAAGCCGACAAACCCTTCCTCGGTATCTTCACCTATACACTGCCTCACGCAGAGTTGTGGCAACCCAACGATAGCATCTTGCAAAAGTACACCCAGGCGTTTGCTTGCGACGACAGCGGCTTTGGTGGTGCATTCGGTTCATGGTATTACAAGAACGCCAACCGTCATGCGCAATTTGCTGCGATGATCACACGTCTCGATACTCAGGTGGGTGAAATCTTCAAAAAGCTCGAAGAAAAGGGTCTCGCTGACAATACCCTCGTGATCTTCACTTCGGACAACGGACCTCACGAAGAAGGTGGAGCAGATCCCGCATGGTTCAACCGCGATGGTATGTTGCGTGGTACAAAGCGCTCTACACACGAAGGCGGTATTCGCGTACCTTTCATCTGCAAGGGTCCCGGTGTACCCGCAGGTACAGTGAACGATCACCAATTGGCATTCTACGACCTGATGCCTACGCTCCTCGACTATGCAGGACTCAATGGCGATGCTTACAGTCGCAAGGCGAGCACAGCTACACAGCGCTGGGACGGCGTGTCATTCAACAATACGCTCCGTGGTAATGATGCCGCACAGGAAAAGCACGAATTCCTGTACTGGGAATTCCACGAAACCAACATGATGGCGCTGCGTATGGGCGACTGGAAGTTGGTAGTCAAGGATGGTGCGACTCAACTCTACGACCTCTCTGTCGATGTGCACGAAGATACCAACGTAGCAGCCGAAAATCCTGATGTGGTGAAGAAGATGGTGCAAATCATCAACCAAGAGCACACCACCAGCGATTTGTTCAAGGTGACTATGCCAGGAGAATCTACTAAGAGATAATGATGGTATTCTGCTAAGCGTCTGGTGTGCTCTGCATGTAAGGCATACTGCGACGCTTCCCCTCCATACAATATATTAATATATACAATTATGAAAAAGATATTCACCCTATGCTTGTTGCTGGTCGTAGCCATTCAAGGTTGGGCTTTCGAACAAGATAAATACTATACCATCAATCGCAATGGTGAGACTGGTTCGTACATCTACGCCGCAGATGGCGTGATGCAGACTGGTGCGCTCAATGCTGACAATGGTGCCTATGTGTGGCAGTTTATCCCCACAGGCAAGGCAGACTGCTACTACATCAAAAACGTAGCGACTGATACCTATATGCAGACGTGCAATATCACCCTCAGTACGAATGTGCAGTTGGGCAACGAACCTGTGGAATATTATGTAAGCCGCGGTGCTGGAACGACAGGTAGTGGCACGACTTATTTCCTGGCTTCTAATGACCAGGGTGCTATCAACTATAACGACGATGCGACTCTTGGTCTCAACAAAGGTGCTACTGGCGTAGTGGCTTACTATGTGAAGACAGGTCGTGGCAACTCTTATTGGGAAATAAAGGAAACGAGTTACAATACGACTGCTCCAGAACCTCCCGCAGACGAAGATCCCGACGTTTGCTCTACTATCGCTGCCTATCGTCTGCCATGTGGTACTTACTCGGCTAAGACGCGTTTGACTCAAGTGGACATTACTGGCGACGGCGTATTGACTGAATTGCACTACAAGCCCTCGACTACTGGCCGCTATACACTCTATACCCAAGAACGTGCCGAGTTGATGCACGAAGGCAAGGTGAAATTGGCAGCCAAACTGGTGGGCGCAAGCGAAACAGGTTTGGTGGTGACTGTTTGGGCGGACTTCAACGGAGACGGCACTTTTGAACAAAGCGTAAAACCGACCTTGGACGAATTGCTCGAAGCAGAATTCACCGTACCTGCAGGCAAGGCTACAAATGGTCGCTTCCGCATCCGCGTGGATCAAAGCGGTGGCGAATCTCCCAATGCCGATTTCTATGGCACAATGTATGATTTGCCCTTCACTCTGAGTGCAGTACAAACACAACGTACCCTGCAAGTATCAGCTAATACTGCCGACCGCGGCACAGTGAGCATCAAGGGTACAAACGAGAAGGTGTTGAACGTAGCACCTGGCACAGAAGTCACAGTCGTGGCTGAAGTGAAAGAAGGCTTTTACTTCCACGGCTGGCGCAAGGGCAGAACTATCGTTTCCTATAAGCCAGAATATACAACTACTATGACCGAAAACAAAAACCTTGTGGCTGTATTTGCTACAGTTGAGGGCGAGGTCGAAGTAGAGGATGATGGTACTTATCCCGTCAACTTCCCAAAGAACACTACGGCGACTCGCACAGACCGCAAGTTGAACGCTGTATCTTTGACCGCAGCTGGTGGCGAAAAGCAAACGTTGAGCGTAGGCGGTGGCAAGGTCTACAACGACTTGACTACAAAGGAAAGCAACTACCTGAAATGTATGCCAGGCGAAACGCTGACTGCGGAATTTTCATATACCGGTACATGGATGCATGGCTACGTATTTGTGGACGAAAACAACGACAAGCAGTTCTCATTCACTGAAGGCGATACTAAGCAAGAAGGTACTGAAGTAAAATCCTTCAGCTTCTACTCTGGCGACTTCAATAATGATGCCAGCGGATACAACTCTGCAGGTACAGCTCTCTCGGGCGACCGCCGCAACACTATGGCTTGTCCTGCATTCCAGGCGCCTACTGAATCGGGCAACTATCGCATTCGCTTCAAGGTGGACTGGAATAGCATAGACCCAGGCGGCCAACTCGCAGCAGACGGTACACCGACAGGTAGCAATGGTATCATCGCCAATGGTGGCTTCATCGTAGACGCCATCCTCTGTGTGGGTGAAGCTACAGGTATTGAGTCTGTCGAAAGTTCACAAAGCGCAACAATATACTCACTTGATGGTCGTCGCATCAACAACACACACAAATTGCCTAAGGGAGTATACATTAAGAATGGTAAAAAAATTTTGGTAAAATAAGGTGACTTGGCATAAAATTTGACAAGTATCTATACACAAAAAGTAACACATTGAAAACTCTTGCTCGAATATAATTGAGCAGGAGTTTTTCTTTATTTTGCCATCAAATAATCATATATATGTTGCAATATTCCTATTCAAATTTATTTCCCAATAGTAAAAAAGTAGACAGAACATTTGCTTTCTCACACCAAAAATGTGTAATATTGCATACAAATAAAATTGGGTACTGATTGACCATGAACAATACAAAGCATATTTTGGTAGTAGACGATGAGATCGACTTAAGAGAAATCCTGCAATGCAACCTCGAAAACGCCGGTTATATTGTCGATACAGCCGTATCAGCAGAAGAGGCTCTCACCCTCCTTTCACCACAGCACGATTTAATTCTACTGGACGTCATGATGGGAGGCATGTCCGGTTATAAAATGGCAGAACGTTTGAGGAAAGTCGAAAAAAATCACATCCCAATCATTTTTTTAACAGCCAAAGATACAGAGAACGATATCTTGACGGGGTTTTCAGTCGGTGGTGATGATTATATCTCAAAACCCTTTTCACTGCAAGAGGTCTTAGCTCGTGTTAGCGCCGTTTTGCGTAGAGCAGAAATGGCCAAGGCTGCACCAGCTGTCCTATCCGAAGACAGTATCCAGTTGGATACTTTGCGCAAAATCGTTGTAGTCAATCAGCAAGTAATACGCCTTTCGCCAAAAGAATTAGGCATTCTACAACTACTCCTAACACACAAAGGCAGAGTGTTCTCGCGCGACGAAATTTTGGCCGAAGTATGGCGAGGTGAAAGCTATGTAGGTGGACGTACGATAGACGTACACATTGCCAACTTACGCAAAAAATTAGGCAAGGAAGGCGAAAGAATCAACAACAGGCAGGGATACGGCTATTGTTTGGAATAGTTATAATCACTTCACCTTTTCTCACGCCCTACAACACATGTTATGAAGACACTATCATACAGAGCCAGGCTACTGCTCAACTTTAGTATCATATTCGTACTCTTTGCCTTTATCCTGCTGGGATTTCAATATTACCGTGAGGTCGAAAATCGCAAAGCATTGCTGGAGGTACGATTAGAAAGCTTTGCTGATATTATCGAAAAGCAAATTCGACAATCACCAGATAGCGCAACAACAGAGATACTACAATCACTTCGTAGTGTTCTACCTCAGGAATTGCGCATTACGATTATTTCAAAGGAAGGAATGGTGAGTTATGAATCCGACAAGGATGGTCTGCCCAACATCTCCAATCACAGGGAGCGCCCCGAAGTAAAGTCCGCATTGACCAAAGGATTTGGCATCGATATTAGAGAGAGTGAAACTTTGCAGAAACCCTATTTCTATTATGCTAAAGTTTATCACAACAATGTCATACGCGTGGCGTTACCTTATAATGCAGAAATCAAGAACTTCATGCATGTAAGCAATATCTTCCTTTGGTTCACGCTGCTGATCTTTCCCATTGTCATCGTAGCCCTGATCTATATTTCCGGACGCTTTGGACGCGCTATAGCAGGTCTGCAGCATTTTGTCGACTCCGCCGAGCGAGGACTAATGGATTACGGCAACATTTCATTTCCCCACAACGAATTAGGAGATATCGCTTCAAAGGTGCTCAGGATGTACCAGGACTTGGAACAAAAGACGTTGCAGGTGGGATTGGAAAGGGAAAGATTGATGAAACACTTTCACTACTTTGAAGAAGGTATTGCTATTTTCTCTGCACAGCGACAGAAGGTGTATTCTAACCCACGCTTCCTACAATATGTCAATGTGATTCTTGATATCACGACTTCCTCTGTTGATGCAATATGGTCTGAAGAATCATTTCGCCCGATCCAAGAATTTCTCGACCAGCACCAGGGTCGTGGTGCATGGAGTGCCGACACTTCGGTGTATCGCGAAACGCTAAGTGTAGGTAGTTCGCATTTTGCTGCACAAGTAGTAGTGTATAGCGACCGCAGTTTCGAAATCACGTTATCTGATATCACAAAAACGGAGAAGAATCGTCTGCTCAAACAGCAAATGAGTCATAACATCAGCCATGAGTTGCGTACTCCAGTAAGTAGTATCCGAGGTTTTCTGGAAACACTAATCAGTTGCGAGAACTTGAGCGCTGAACGCAGACGAGACTTCCTGCAAAGAGCATTACTGCAAGTCGAAAGGCTATCAGACTTAATTCGTGACGTCGCTTTGATTTCGAAAATAGAAGAAGCTGCCGCAACTCTACCTCGAGAAGAAATAGACATCAAACAAGTCGTAGAGGAAACAATAGAAGAATTGCAAGGCGAATTGGCAAAACAAAGTATGACTACCCACGTAGATATTCCAGCGGAAAGTACGATTTATGGCAACTACTCGTTGCTGCATTCCATCTTCCGCAATCTCTTGGAAAATTCTATCAGATATGCAGGACAGGGTACTAAGGTTGAAATTTCTTGTTACAAGAAAAATTCTGATACCCTCTTCTTTCGCTACTACAACAACGGCGTACAAATTCCCGAGGAGCACTTGCCGCGACTATTTGAACGCTTCTATCGTATCACAGAAGGGCGCACCAGAGATTGCGGCGGCACAGGTTTAGGACTGTCTATAGTCAAAAATGCCGTCAACTTTCATTCGGGAGATATTATTGTAAAAAACCTGCTCGACCAAGGCGTAGAATTTCTATTTACGCTCAAACGCGGTAAATAAACATAAACTCACTCGCCATAAGGTCATAAAAATGCGTAACTTTGCGCTTTCAAAATAAAAAATCGCCTATGAATCGTTTTCTATACTTATCTCTATTTTTTGTAACCCTTATTCTACAAACTCAATGCCAAAAGTTTGACGAAATTGATGAACGTTTCGAACAATTGGAACAAAGAGTAAGCAACCTTGAAGATGCGACAAAAGCACTGCAAGATGCTATCAATGCTGGTGCCTTAATCACAAAGGTGGAAAAGACCGAGACTGGTTTCAAAGTAACCTTTTCAGACAACACATCAATCGACATCTACAATGGTATAGATGCTATCACGCCGCTCCTTCTTATAGATATGGATGGATTTTGGACTATCTCGTACGACGGAGGTACCACCTATACTCGTCTGCAAAATGATAATGGGGAATTCATCCAAAGCAAAGGTGACAAGGGGGATAAGGGAGACAAAGGAGAGCAAGGAGATAAAGGTGACAAGGGCGAACAGGGAGATAAGGGTGAACAAGGCGACAAGGGAGATAAGGGAGACAAAGGAGAACAAGGTGACAAGGGAGAACAAGGAGAACAAGGCGACAAAGGCGAACAGGGTGAGAAGGGAGAAGATGGCAACTGTGTTCGCGTCGTAGTAAAAGATGGTTATTACGTCTACGAAGTCTATAATCCTGCCGATCCCAACACTGTGTTGGAAAGTATTCAGACTGCCTTTAGCGCTGACGAATCCAAAGTGCTTCATGGTATTACTCAGGACGACAATACCCGTGAGATCACACTCACGATGGCTGATGGAAAAAGTTTTACATTTAACCAAACGCCACGCACACCTACCAGTATTGCCATGCTGCGTACCCAACCACTCAGGATGGGAGCCGGCGAAGTGACTTCATTTGAGTTTCGTGTCAATCCCTCAAATGCGGTGTTCAATTATAATGTAGAAGATCCGAATTGTGAAATATTCCTGGACAAAGTAGCTGAGCTTCGTAGCAGCTATATCACTGCGCCGAACGACTATCACTTGGTGCGTATCGAGCAGACCTATGATGCGCAGGGCGTGATGAAGCGTGGGCAATTCCGTGCCTATATTAAGGATCAACAGATAAGCACTACGTACGACGATGCCGTAGCCTTGGTGATACGCACCAAGAATCAGGCAGGCGAGGAAGTAGAGATTTCTTCATCAGCCGTCGAGTTGAAATACGCAGGCAACACCTTCAGCGCATTTGGCTTTTTGAAGCAGCACAATGAAGGCAATCTTCATCAAGATGCCGAAGCGCACATCGACGGCAACAACATACAAATCGCTTCACTTTTTATCAATTCGCCCACGAAACTCGTTGCGTCGTTCAAGACCAACGGCAAAAAGGTTTTTGTGAACGGCGTCGAACAATTCAGCGGTATCACGGCCAATGACTTCAGCACCCCCGTCATCTATCGTATAGTGGACGACAACGGCGAGTGGAACGAGTACAAGGTGTCCGTCATCAATTCCGGTCTCCCCGTCGTCTATATCAATACGCCCGAGGGAACCCAGATCACCAGTAAGGAAGTGTGGGTAAAGCATGCAGATCTCAGCATTCAGGGGTCGGATGGTATCACCTCCTATCAAGGCAAAACGTCAATCAGGGGGCGTGGCAATTCATCATGGAACTATCCAAAGAAACCTTATGCGTTGAAGTTGGACGAAGCATCCGAAATCCTGGGCATGCCAGCCCATAAGCGCTGGGTACTTTTGGCCAACTATATGGACCGCACCCTACTGCGCAATCACATGGCGTTTAAGATTGGCGAAGCAAGTGGACTCCCCTACACGCCGAGGGGGCAGTTTGTCGAAGTGGTGATGAATGGTAAGCACATCGGCAACTACTATCTGTGCGAGCAAATCAAGATTGGTGAAAATCGTGTGAATATCCATGAAATTTCTGCCGAGGATAGCACTGCTACGGGTGGTTTCTTGTTGGAACTTGACAAATATTTTGACGAGGACCATAAATTTACATCTGCCTACAAGAAACTGCCTTTTATGATTCAGGCACCCGAGGACGAAGTTATCACGGCTGCGCACAAGACGTATATCGAGAATTACATCAACGACTATGAATATGATTTGATCTACAATCTTTCGACAAAGAAATATTTGGATTATATCGACATCAATTCATTCATTGATTACTGGCTGGCGGTAGAGTTGACGATGAATTCCGAGCCGAGCCATCCCAAGTCAGTCTTTATGTACAAGGACCGAGATGGTCTGCTCTGTGCCGGACCTATGTGGGATTTTGACTGGGGAACCTTCCGTCCCGAGTTGACAGAAAAATACGCTGTCAGAAACACACTCTACTACAGCAATCTGTTCCGCAGTTATCACTTTGTAGAGCAGGTCAAGGAGAGATGGGAAACGGCTAAACCAAGGTATGAGGCACTGATAGATGTGTTCGAACAGGAAGCAGCTAAGTTGAAAAATTCAGACCAAATGAATATCGCTCTATGGCCCATTGCCACCAGAGAGAATGGAGACGAGACGATGAGTTTTGATGAAGCCGTGGCACGCATGAAGCAGACCTACGCAGATAAGCTGAAATGGTTGGATGCACAGATTAATGCAATGTAGAAAAAAGTCCAGATAATTATAGAAAAAACTTTTTAGAATATATCTATACCTAAAAAGTTGATATGGTGAATGGAGATTTAATCATTGCGTGCAAAGTTTGACTATGCCAAGTATAATCCAAAATAAGTCGTATATGAATTTTTTATATACGAGACCTATTTTCTCGTTTTTTATATACCTCCACAATAAATATGTAGTGCTTATGGTATATATACTGAAAAGGACGTAGGCTACTATGTCTATCCAATAGATTTCAGTGGAGAAAGAGATGACCATAAATAAAACCCCAAAGTCAAAAGACCATTCTTTCAAATCTTTCATGCAGGTTTATTTTCTATTATTAATACAATCCCCAAATTCATAAATCATCCAAACAATTCCCACATAACTTGATGTACGTTTCGCTAATGCTCTGATTATCTGTTTTGTTGTTTTAGCAGTCATAAGCATTTTTTTACTTAGTAAACGTGAGTTCGGTATGAGCTCTATGTTATTTAATCCATGACAGCGAATCTCTCAAAGGATGATGAAAAAAAAAGTCTTACCTTTTTTAAATTTTGCGACGTCTCGTTGAAATTATCTAAGACTTTTTTACAACAAAACGTTGCATTTTTTTAGCACCTCCTCGAAACATTTGCATATTTCGTATAGTCTACAGAAAAATCCTACTAA
>JAZQSL010000024.1:0-49584 GCA_045630125.1 Alloprevotella sp.
CAATATTTGTTTTTGTGACAGCGTATAGTTCAAAAATAAAATTTAAAAGTATATTTTATATATTTTTATTACTTTTGCAAAAAATATAAATGATTATAACTATGAAGTGTTTAAATTTACGTATTTGTCGATTCTTATTGCTTTTATTATCCATTACTGCATGTGAAACAGAACTTCCAACAGGTGAAACAGATCTTCCAATATCAAATAGGCCAACAGAGAAAGATGAACTAAAGATAAGCGATATAAGTGGAGTTTGGATAGATTATACCAACGATAAATTTTTTTTAACGATTTATCCAGATGGTAGATACTCTTATTGTTTCTCTGATTATATCCTTAGTTCTGGGATATGTGAATTAGGTGGTTCTGATATTTCTTTTACAGATGGTTATTCTCATGTAACTGATAAAATGAGTTGTTCACTTGGTAGCGACAAAAGTGTTTTATCTATAGGTGGACAATTACAACCTATCCCTGGCTTTTCTGATGAAAAAAAATATGTGTCTTTTAAATTAATAAGAAGTAAAACTGAAACACCTGCAAGATCTTTATTTGGATTTGATATTTCTTGTGAGGATCAAGGGCTGTGGAGGTATTATTCTGAAGTTTTCATGGAATATCACTTCAATTCAGATTATTATTTCAATCTTAAGTATACGGGTAAACATAAAGATACCAAGAAGTGGAAAACTATAAGTAACCATTCATATAGATACGTGTACCGCCCTCCGTACATTTATTGCTATGATATAACTGATAATGATTATTTGATTAAAAGATACGACTTTTGTTTTTTAAGAGGAGAATGTTATCACCTTGATTACGGTATGGATAACCATGAAGTTTATTAAACTAAAAGTATCCTTCTTAAGGATAGCGCTTTTAAGCAGAAAAACCAAAGATTAAGATTGTTTGAAAAACAATTGACTCCTTATAAATAATAGTACTAAAAAACTCACCCTTGCACCAAAGGGTGAGCTTTTTATTCTCTTTATTCGTATGTTACTTTTTTTCTATTCTTATTAAGTGAATGATATAGAAATTGATTTAAGTTTTGTATAAACATTGATTATCTCGTTTTTACTCTCTAAGTTTGCACGAATTGAAGTCGATACAAAAAAAATTGTAAATGCTCTGTCTATAATCTTTGTTGAATCTACACGAATAATTGCAAGCGATTAAAAAGCCTGAAGGGCTATTCGTTAATATTGGCTGAAAAAAATTGTTGTTTAAGGGGGGGCTTCTATATCATTCCCCTTATTTGAATGGTTTGCGGAAGTCGCATCCTTCTTTCCATCGCGAGCAACCAAAGGCGGTATTCCCTTTAATTACCTTGCCTTCGCCGCAAACTGGGCATTTGCTACCGGCGCGAATGACCTTTCGCTTGGGGCGCTCGGCTTCTTCCTTTTGCGCAGCGGTGCGTGCCTTTTCCAGTACGGGGGGCAGGGATTTGTCGAGCAATGATGGATCGATGGTGATGCGGCGGTTGGTATTGTCGCTCATCACTTGGTGCACCACGTCGCTGACCATTTCTTTCAGTTCGCCGATGAATTGCTTAGCACTGTATTCGCCACGATCGATCTGGCGCAGTTTGCGTTCCCAGCGGCCAGTGAGTTCGGCACTTTTGAGCAATTCCTCCTTGATCAGTCCAATCAATTCAACTCCCGTAGCAGTGGCATATAGAGCCTTGCGCTTTTTCTCAATATACTTGCGGCGGAACAATGTTTCGATGATTGCGGCACGAGTTGAGGGGCGGCCGATACCATTTTCCTTGAGTGCATCGCGCAATTCTTCGTTGTCAACCATACGACCCGCCGTTTCCATCGCACGGAGCAGGGTTGCTTCTGTATAAGGCTTGGGCGGCTGTGTCTCCTTCGTTGCCAAATCGGGATAGTGTGGGCCACTTTCCCCCTTTACAAAAGCTGGGAGTTCACGTTCCTTGTCGCCTTCCTTGTCATTGTCTTCTTCTGTGTTCGCTGCAGGAGTTTGTGCAAAGACTGCGCGCCATCCCTGTTCCAGAATTTGTTTACCCGTTGCCTTGAAAGGTATCTCGGCAGCTTGTCCCAGTACAGTTGTAGTGGCAAACTTACAGTCGGGATAAAATACAGCAATGAATCGACGTGTCAAGAGGTCGTAGACATTGCGTTCCATATCGGTCATGGCTTTTGCCGGAACGCCTGTAGGAATGATTGCGTGGTGGTCGGTCACCTTGGAATTGTCGAAAACCTTCTTTCGCTTCAACAATTTCGCACCGCGCAGGGGAGTGAGCAGTTCGCCATATTGTTCCTGTATGCCATTCAGGATGCCGGCACATTTGGGGTAGATATCGTCGCTCAGGAACGTCGTATCTACACGCGGATAGGTGGTGTATTTCTTTTCATACAAACTCTGAATTAACTGCAAAGTTTGTTCGGCGGAATAACCAAACTTCTTGTTGCACTCGACCTGTAGGGCGGTCAAGTCGAACAAACGTGGAGGCGCTTCGGTACCATTCTTGCGTGTGACACTGTCTACGATAAATGGGGCTTCGCGTACTTTGTCCAACGCGGCACGACCTTCTTCTTCCGTCGCAAAAGCCCATCGACGATCGCCTGCGCCGCTTGGTGCGTTTGGGGCTTCGCTTTCTTCACCTTCCTCGTCCTTTTCGGTCTTGGGATTAGCGGTAAAGACGACGTCACGGTAGCGTGTGGTCAAGACCCAATAGGGTTCAGGCTTGAAGTTCTCTATCTCTTGCTGACGCTTTACGATCAAAGCAAGCGTAGGTGTTTGTACGCGACCAATAGACAATGGTGGCACGCCACGCTCCTGGCGACCATAGCGTAGGGTATAAAGGCGTGTGGCATTCATCCCAAGGAGCCAATCGCCGATGGCACGGCACAGACCGGCTTCGTACATCCCCTGGTATTGATCTTGAGGCTTCAGATTTTCGAAACCCTCGCGTATACTTTCTTCGGTCAACGATGATACCCACAAACGCTTGACGGGACATTTCACGCCAGCCTTTTGCATCACCCATCGTTGGATCAATTCTCCCTCTTGTCCGGCATCACCGCAGTTAATAATCTCCTCGGCATCGGCAAAGAGGCGCTCGATGACATGAAACTGCTTGATGATGCCCTTGTCGTCCTTCAAACGAATGCCAAAACGTTGCGGAACCATAGGCAACTGTGCCAGGCTCCACGCGCGCCAAAGGGGCGTGTAGTCTTCGGGGTATTTCAATTCGCATAGGTGTCCCACAGTCCATGTGACACGATACCCATTGCCTTCCAGAAAACCATCACATTGACGTGTGGCTCCGAGCACGCGAGCTATCTCACGCGCAACGCTGGGCTTTTCGGCGATACAAACTTTCATCTATTATATATATAGGTGTGGAGTTACTATTGAATGATTTTATAAGTAGGGCAGAACTATAAACACAAATGTATTATTCTACCACTAAATTAGTTTTAACCACGAATCGACACGAATTTACACTAATGCTTCGTGTGGTGTGGAATAAAGTGGATCTTCGTCTCACTATTGAATATTAAATTTCAATGTATCTGGGTCCAATGTAATTCCGGGTACAGAGAAATGACGGCTGAGTTCACCACTTTGCGCTAATGCTTGGGGAGCGCCTTGCGATATCCCATTTTCGTTCATCAACCACAGATGGTCGGCAAATTGTAGTGCTAGTTCTAAATCGTGGATGGAGAGCAGAATCGACAAACCCTTATCGTGTGCCAAGGAACTGAGGAGGCGGAGCATTTCGACCTTGGAGGGAAAGTCCAAGAAAGCGGTGGGTTCGTCCAAAAGCATGATGCGTGCATCTTGTGCCAGGGCTTTCGCAATCATCACGCGACCCCGTTCGCCATCGCTCAATTGGTCTACACTCTTGTCGGCAAAGCGTAGGGTATTGGTCAGACGCATTGCTGACTCAACTTTTTCCTTGTCCTCAGCAGATAGGCGCCCGGTGAGCGAGGTGTAGGGCATTCGACCCATCTCAACGACTTCGCGCGCCGAGAGGTATTCCACTTCCACGCGTTGAGTCAATACGACGGACAGAGTTTGGGCCAGTTCCTGCGAGGTGTAGTCTGATAGATTTTTCCCCTCAATGAAGGTCTCTCCCGATAGTGCTGGTTGCAGACCAGATAGGGTGCGGAGTAAGGTGCTCTTGCCTGCGCCATTCACCCCTACCAATGCTGTGAGCGATGATTGGGGTAGATGGGCAGAGATGTGGTTAGAGATGGGATGCGCCTTGCCTCCTGAAGTATAACCCGTGCTGAGTGATTCAATCTTGAGAGGGAAATCCATGGTTATAAAACTACCTTTTGAGTAGATACGGCGTCGGCAGTTTCACACTTCACCACGATGACACCTTGGTGAGATGTGGGTAACCACAAACTACCCTTGCCATTTGCTTGGTGAAGCATTCTGCCTGCAGTATCATACAATGAGACGCGCACGTCTTCTTTTGCATAGACAATGACGCCTCCTTTTGTACCCTTTACTTCAACGCTGCCATTGGCATCAGTGGTGTTTTCAATTGCAGAAGTGCCATTTTGAACCTTAGCACTAGCTGCATTGATCACCCGACCAGTGTTGGCATCAATCATCAGACATACAATGTGGCAATTGTTGATGTCTTCGACATGGGGTGCATCTTGTGACAGATTAAATCTGATCTTGCCAGTATAAGGCTTTTCGCACGAGATACTATTGGGCAACAAACCTGTCTGACCATTGTAGGCATTGGCAGGATAGAGGGCGCGGGCTACGTGATCAAAGGTGAAGGGATAAACATGTGTCTTGGCATAAGTACCACCTGCTCCCCATTCGCCGAGATCCGAATCGGTGACGGTGTAGAAAGCGTTGGTCTGATAACCCACCAAACCGTCTTCTGTCACAATACAGAGCAAACCGATATTTGCTGAAGGATATTCTACGGCAAAGTTGGCTGTGAAGGGCACTTCCACTGCTCCGTTCTCTTCATTATAAGACGCTGTGATGTTGAAGTCTGCTTCGGCATATACACCCATTTCTTTGTTGACCTCATCAAGCCATGTGTCGCCTGTCTTTGAGGAGAAGGTGTAGTCTGTCACGCCATTTTCAGTGTAAGTGACCATTGGCGAAGAAACTCTGCCGTTGCGGTGTACCATCGCAGTAGGAGCAGCATTCAATCCCAAGAAGTATTGTGCATAGTCGGTCATGCCGCTTTCCAGTTTGTCGCCTGTATAGGTGTGATAAGCAATAGGAAGTATAGCGTCCTTATAGGTATTTGCCAAGTGTTCGATAGCAAGATGTCCCAAGGGGCAGTTTTGACAACCCATACCGGTGTTTTCTTCCAATACGACGCGCTTCTTTGGTACAAAAGCAAGGTTCTTGATACTTGCATTCAGTTGGTCTGTGCTTTCGCCATCGTTCAGATTGACGCGAACGGCGAATTGGCAAACCTTACCTTTGGTTAGTGATAATGGGGTTTTGAAGGCAAATTCCTTGATATTATCCTTGGCGAGCGAGAGTCCACTTTCTTGAATCTTTTCAACGACGACGCCTTGTCCATCAAGGAGCTCGATAGTTATATTTTGATAGGTTTGCGATTCGTTCAGGATTTTTATCGCTCCCTTAATAGGTTGTGAGGTCTGTTCAACGGTTGTTTCAGGCACACCTACTAATGAAATTTGGAAATCTGTATCGTGAGCTACATTGACGTTGCCTACGAAGATAGCGCTTTGGTCTTCGTTTTGATTCACAAAGGCAATGTAGATTTGTTTGCCGGCATATTTCTCCAAACTAATTTTGAAATCTGTCCAGTCGCCGCCGAGCGTGTTTTCGGCATTACCTGGTGACAATCTTTCGTTGACTACCAAGTCGCCTTCTTGTTGTATCTTTTCTACAGTTTCTGCATTCAATTCGTTAATGGCTTCTTCGCTAGCATAGACCCAAACTTTGAGCACATCGTTCTTTGCCTTGCGGTAACTTTGCGCCTGAAAATTTAATGTACATTTGCTATCGGGAATACGAAGTGCCGGAGTCATCATCCAGTCGTTTGATTTGCCCGTAGGAGAGTACATAGAGTGCGATACAGCACAAGGGTTGGAGTAATCATCGTCCGCTGCATGAATCCAAGGTATTCTGTCAGAGAAATTCCATGCTGTCATTTCTGCACCAGGTGTATTGCCGTCGCCATCATACAGCATCATGCCAGTAACACCATTTGCAAAAGTTTCGATGAAGATGTGAGCATTGTCCGACACGACAACACGTTCGTAAGAACCTTGGTAGGTTACGCTTGCCTCTGCGTTGGTAGCATATCCTGCAGCATCAGTCAGTGCGCCCTGAGGTATGACAACTTTGTACGTATTGCCTTTGTAGAGATACTTCGTGCTGGGTGGATAAACTAAGATTTGATTGTAGTTGGACGAGGTGTTACCTTGTAACATCAAAAGTTCAGCAATGGGCTCCTGTTCTTCGTTTTTGTATAGCCAAGCTTTGCCTTCTGCTGACAAGATGACATCATTATTGAATGAAAAAATGACAGGGTTGGTGTTGACGTCGAGATGTCCCAATTCGCTACCTTCTGTGGGCGATACTCCTACCATTTCTATAGTGTTTTCGCCCCATCCTGTATATTCTAGTACGATACTTTTGTTCTTGTGTTTATCGTCGCCCTTTATACAAATTGCGCCTTCAGGAATCTCTATGGTATACTTCTTGCTAGCTTCTAATGTAGTGGTGCGGAATCCAATTAGTACATTCTTGTCAGCGGTTGCATCGACGGTAAACTTGAGCGCACAGCGCACAGCATTGCCTGATTCGTCACGCAATACGATGTCGGTGTTTTTGGCCAACACATCTACGCTACGATTGAACTTCAGTGTAATATTAGAAAGTTTTTGTACTGTCGCACCGTTGCGCACCGATACCGTATAACTATCTAGCAAATTTACCTTGGAACATGCTTCGGCGAAAGTGTAGGGTAGTGTGATTTGATAGTTCTCTTGACTGATATAAGCAATTCCAGTCATGGTCTTGCAGTCAGAAGATAGACCAATCGCCAAACCTGTGGCAGAAAAACCTGTCTTCTTGTAAAAATCTACATTGAAGTTTTGCTTCAAGACCTCATCTATTCCATACCAATATTTATCGTGTAGCACATAGAGTGAGCGTGTTGGATTCACGGCAGGCGTCGCTGCATAGAGTGTCCCCTCGTTGTCAATGACTACACAACCCTTGTCCAAATCTTCCGGACGGTTGAAATTCTCAAACGTTTTGGTCTCAATATTATATCTGAATGGATTCCTTACATCATCCACGGAGTAGACAATACCTCCCACCCATTTGCCGTTAGGGCTGATGCAGATGCCGTCGAGTGTACGGACACTTTCGTCGCGAGTGGTATATTGGTCTGTTTCCTTATTATAGTCGAAAGCAAGTGCGTCCCAAGTCGCCGTCTGTCTGTCGTAGAGGAAATAAAGTATATCTGCAGGATAACTATAGCTGACACAGCCTACAATATATCTACCATCAGCAGAAATTCCAGTAAGGCGTGTCATGTCTTGGTAGTAGCCAGAAAGGTCAGAGTTAGGCAGACCTGCTAGTGTGATAATACTATTTGATGCGATATCCCACATCGTAGGCACTTCATCAAATCCGCCCATAGTACAGATACCGACAGCGTATTTTCCATCGGGCGTAATCGCCTCGATGTGTCCGCCGACGTTCCCATTGGCTAATGGAAGGATAGTCCACTTATTGGTGCTAGCTGTCCAATAAGCAGGTTTGCCATCATAGCATCCTACTACGATATTACCATCATCGGTCACGTCGTTAGCATAGCTTTCTATGCCCATATTTTTCTCGTCTTCAGTAAAAATCTCCGAGAAGGTGTGCTTTGTCAAGTCTACCAACTTGGGATAGCAATAAGTAGAGGTAGCATCGTTCACACCATATGCTACAGCCCACTTGCCATTGTCGCTCATACTATGGATGGTCGAACCATCATTCATATTATAAGGCCACAATATCGAACTTTCCTGTGCAAAAGATGTTGCTCCATAAAAAAAGACGAAGAGCGAACACAATATAGAGAGGAGGGATTCTTTGAAAATAGTCATGAGAATAAATAGGGAAATGATTTGTATTAATTTGTTGAAGAGGTCTGATATTTCCTATCTCACTACCTTTTTGCCATTCAAAATATAGATCTTGTGAGGCGTTGCCTGTTTGGTATTATCTTTAAGATAGTTCGCAGGAACCTTCTTGCCGTCGATAGTATAAATGGTGTTCCTCTTAGTCGCAGTTGCAACGTTTGAAATACCCGAGGTGTCAGGATGCCCCTTAGTAGTATAAACGGCAGTCAAGTACTCATCGTGAGCAATGCCATCAGGTGAAATAATGCCAGTGAGAGACAATTTTACTTCGCAATCAGCATCTCTTTCAAATTCGGGTACTGTGATGAGAATAATACTTGCTGTTTCATCTTCAGGGTCTGCTTCAACAGACAATTTGTCTTTGCTAATTACGATTTCAGCAGGTTCATTCTGATAAGTGTATTCGAACTTTACACCATCAAATGTAATATTGCCGCCAGTCTCTTGCATCCATATCTCAATCTCTTTCACACCATCGATGCTTGCGCCTGATGCAGGCGTAAACTCCGTCATCATGTTGTATTCAATCAATTCGTAGGTGTAATTATAGAAGTAAGAGCCAGCATTGCCCAACTCTTCCGACAGCGTCATATAACCATTGATGTCTTCCACACCTTTGATCATGAGCATAGCAGTTGGATAAATTTTACCAGAAGCTACCATCGTAGCTGGCGTACGAAGTTTGCCTCGAAGGTCGATACAGAGTATAGAATCTTGCTCAATTGTAGTAGTCAGGTTCTCTGTATAATAACCATTGGCATCTTCGCTTTCCATATCACCATAAGTCAGTGTAGCTGTAATAGTAGCCTCTGGATTGAGCGCCTCATTGAAAGTGATCTTTACTAATCCCGTTGTGCTTTCTGTGGGTAACCAAGATTTCAGTACATCCATGCCATTGCCAGGTGTACTTTCTTCCCTGATCACCATCGTAGGCTTTTGTGCTGCAATGTATTTTACGGTGACGTCGCCCAATTGATCTTTGCCATCTGCGGAAGTGACATTTTTCAAGGTAAAGGTGATTTCATCGCCCTTTTTCAAAGCACCGGAGTTATAAAGTTCCAGCATTTCCACCTTTGCTTCGATAGAGACAAAGCGATCATTGATGTGTGCTTCGATTTCCTTTTCGATATCGCCTACTTTCAGCGTGCAACCGTCTGCAAAAATAGCTTTTGTGAATTCCATACCTACATAACTTTCAGCTGCCGAAAGTTCGCTGCCCGCTGCGGGAATGACTTCTTTCAATTCTACGGGTACTGCTTTGCCGTAGGTCACCTCTACATCCCCGCCGTTCATGGGAAATGAACAGAAGATGTAGTAAACTGTGCCTTTCTTAGTGCCTTTGCGCACTGTAGTTAGGGTGGTGTAGGGCGAGAAATTGCCTTCTACAGTCGACACTAACTTTGTCATATTGGCATCAGTGTAGATATCAAACACGTTATTGGATTTGAGCGAGAGGGTGATATCTTCTTCAGTCACATCTTCGGGTACGATGAATTTGCCATAGAAATCGTCGTACATTTTGATAGGATATTTTCCACCATTCTCCATGATAAATGGATTTTCGGCAGTGCCGTCTCCTTGAGCCAAAGCTGAGGTGAAATGGCCGAAGATGCATGTGAATAATGCCAAGATATAAAAGATACGTAGTTTCATAGATTTGTATTTATAGTAGTTCTTGTGAGTAAAATATATGACTTATATTTTTCTGGATTTATTTTACCACTTTCTTGCCGTTGATAATATAGATTCCAGCGGGTAGCTCTTCCCTGCGAGTAGCGTCGTATTCGCGCTTTCTGCCTTGCAAATCATAGATATATTGGGGACGTTGGTCGAGTGCGTTGCCTGTGATTTCGCCAATGCCTGTTTCGCCAATGCCGGTGTAGAGCACTGCCTTTTTGTCGGCGGCTACGATGCTGCCTGTCACTCCATCGACGAGCATCACTACCATTTCGAGCTTCGCACTGTCTGCTACTGCAACATTGCTCATCACAATTGATTCGCCATATTCATACTTATTGTTTGCTTCAGGACTGTGTGGAAATTCTCCGCTTCTGCCTTCAAATGAGGGGTAGATTTCTCGTGCCACCTCCTGGAATGGATAATTTGTGAGGTACGTTTGACCATACTTGCCGCCGCTGCCGAATTCGCCAAATATGGGTTGTGTGTAAGAGGCCAAATAGTTGGATTGATAAGCATTGGGGATGATGACATCGTTTTCGGTCACAACGTAAATTAAGCGATAGTCGCTCTGTGCAGGAGTAAGGGCAAATTCTATTTCTGCAAAGATATTGAGCAGACCGTCCGATAATTCTGCACTTTTAATACGAATCTCGCCCAATTGGTCTTGTTGCATAGCTTTTTCCACAGCTTCCACAAATGTGCCGGCTCCGTCCATGCGATAGTTGCCACCATTTTCCAGCATAGGGTAGCACAATTGTGTGCGGTTCACAAGGCCTATAGGGAAATTTGCAAATCTAAGGCCCTGATCATATTTGCTCACGGTCATCACATCATTGTTGTGCACGGCGATAGGAATGAATTGGTCGCCGTAGGTTTCCTTCAGGTGCTCGATAGCAAGGACGCCCATCGGACAGTAACCGCACCATGTGCCAGTGCCTTCTTCCAGCACCACTTTGCGACGGGGGATAAAGTTTACCCTTGCGATAGAGTCTGTGACACCTGCATTTTGTTCGCCATCGACCTCTGCCCAGATTTGGAAAGTTTGAAATTCGCCAGCATTGCCCAATGTCATTGCTTTGTCGAAGTTGAAATGGAATATTTCGCCAGGCTGAACGTCAAGATTGTCGTAGGCTTTTGTGTCAGTGTCGCCATTTTCTGCTTGATAGTGTACTGTGAATTTTTTGATAGCTTTATTCTTTGCTGTCAAATGGCCTTTCACTTGTGCACTGCCGTCTGTGCTCATCAGCGGCATGTCCTCAGAAACGATATAGGCACCGTCGAAGTAGACGCGGATGTCGTCCAGGCAGAGGATTTGTCCGTCGTATGTTTGGTTGACAAAAGCAATCCAGATGGTCTTGCCGGCATATTCGTCGAGCGACAGTTCGTGCTCGTTCCATTCGCCGTCGAGCAGTTCAGATTTGCCCGCTGGTTCTGCTGCGCTTTCCCATACGGGAGTGGTCGAGAAGTGCGTTTCGGGATTGCCGCCCTCGGTAGAAATGAAAACTTTCAAACCATCCAATTTGTTGGGATTGAAAGATTCCGATTTCCATGAGAGTTTGCATGATTTTCCAGGGATGTAGATAGGCTTAGTGACCAACCAAGCATTCGCCGCAGCAGGTGTAGCAAATTCCGAGCAACATCCGGCGAAACTATTCACAGAATTGATGTCGTCCATCAGTTTGTAAAGCCATGGGCGGCCTGCTGAAAAGCCGACGTTCTTCATGAAAGATGAAGGTTCCAAGTTGGCCAAATCGTACGAGGTGACCAATTGATAACTGGCAGAAGCATCCTGGAAGTCGCAGAGGTAAAGGTCTTTGTTGCCATCAACGAAATCTGGCGTTTGTGCAACGGATGGTGTTGCTATCATCGCACTAAAAATAGCGGCGAGCATAAAAATTTTCTTGTACATTTTGATTTACTTTTGTTGGAAAACAACCCTTGAAAAAAAAGTCTAACCTTTTTTTAACGAGACGTCGCGAAATTTAAAAAAGGTCTAGGTTTTTTTGAAAAAGGTCAGACCTTTTTTTGCCACTATTTAGATGCGCTTTCTTTGGGGTTGGTATTTATTCCTTTTTAGCACGCCTGCCGGTGCAGTCCTTTGAGGTCTGCGCCGGCAGCATTTGCTTAGATTATCTGTGTCTTATTTTACTATAAATTGTGAAGCGACATTTCCACTCTTGCCAAATGAGGCTTTCACCACGACTACTCCCTTGGCACCACCAAGTGAGAGGACGTCGCCCTTGCCGCTTGAGATGAGTCGACCAGATGCGTCATACACTGCCAACTCCTTAGCTTCGGGGGCATAGACCATATCTCCCTTGATTGTAATGTCTCGGCGGCCTTCGACGTTGTTAATGCCATCGGGAATATCGCCTATTACAACAAGACTTGGCACCATCAAAGGGCCCATGTTTGAGTTGTGTACATAGTAGCCACAGAATACATTGCCGTCTTGCGAGTTGCAAATAATTGTGCTGGGTAAATCTTTTGGAGCCGCAGCGCCGGTGATTTGTGCAATATAGTCTGAAAGTAGACCATTGAAGTTGCCCTTGCGAATCAATGCTTGACCCAAATAACCTGTATAGCCGAATACTGTGCCATCGTCTACGATTGATGTGCAGGCAGCCCAATCATCGATTTCTTCAGTAGTGCCTTTTTCGATATCGTATACGAAACCGTAGGTCTTGGTATAACCATCGTCGCCCTGAGGACACCATTGGCCAGCTGCATATTTGCCCTCGTGGCTGATGCTATAGACGTAGCCTGCATAGAAATAGAGGTCTTTGTTGATATCAATATCCTGCTTGCCATAAATACGAGTCATCTCGCCATTTACCCAAATCGCTGGCGAACGGCTACCACTGTCGTGCTCAGCAAAACCACCGAGGATTTTAGCATCGTCTGACATATAATTGGCTACCATACCTTGACCGACTGTTTCGCCAAAGGGCAGATTTTCGTAGGGCTGCAATTTGCCGTCAATCCAAACGGCTGGGCGCAATTTGCGCACTTTTCTTGTCGTGGTGCTCCACTTTCCTGTGGCGTAGTTGAAGTCATGTTGGTCGTAAGTGTCGTATACGTATCCCGTGATAGTATGTCCGTCGCCCGAAATAGCTCTGGCATAACCATTCATGTCGGTGCGTTGGATTTCAAAGGGTATTTCCAATGCGGTCCATACACCATCTTTCCAGTAGCCGGGTACGATATAAGGCTCGGTGCCTTCTTTCACTTCGCCGTTGTTGTCGTGTGCGAAGCAACCTACGACTACTCCATCGTTGGATACGTCATAGGCATAGCATTCCTCGCCATGTTCGCTTGTGATTTGAGTGAATTCGCCTGTGGTACGGTTCCACAAAAAAGATGTGCCGGCATAGCCTTCAGCATTGCCTGTGGCGTATTCACCATTAGGCGAAATGCCCCAAAAAGTACCGCCTGCATAGAGATTAGCTAAGTCGCCTTCTGTGCCAGTCGTATAAATAGTTACGACTTTGGTTTGAGCAGAAAGTCCTAGTGCTGCTGTGAAAGTCAAAAGACAGCAGAGTGTTTTGTGTAGAGTTTTCTTCATATGTTTTGTTTTTGATTTTGCGGATAAAATCAGGGGATTCATCTATGTTCGCCCTAATGTCGGTGAACAATAGTTTGAATCTCCTGCTATAATACGTTGCAAATATACAAAAAAGTGTTGTGTTAGAGCACACTAATAAAGCAAAAAAGTTGCCACAATGGACAACTCTAATATTTACTGTATCTCTCTATTGCGATATTCCTCCAGCATTTTGTCAATCATAGTGATACCTTTCTCTGTACAACATCCGCGGAAGTAGGTAATAACGAAATTGATGAAAACGTCTATCAGCGTAAAATCTTTCAATAGTAGCGCGCGAATTGTCTTCTGTGAATTGGCCTGGATAACCTGGCTGACGATTCTGAAATCAACGTCTTTGCGAAAACAACCTTGCTCAATTCCCTTTTTGATAAAGTCTGTGACGTTGTCAAACCTGCGTTGTTTATCTTCTTCTACGTACTGGTGAACAGAAGGGTAGCGAGATAATTCGGAAAAGAAAACTGGCGAAATTCTTTCTAAATATTTAAGGTGATTTTCCAGTATGACGAAGAGCAGATTTAATACGTTTTATTCCTTTTGTAAGTATTCCTCAAACTTTTGCTGTTCAGTCTCCAATGTGCGCTTAGTTGTGGCGAGCAGCAGGCTTTCTTTGTCTGCAAAAAACTGGTAGAGTGTTCGCTTTGACATCTTGAGTTGATGCGCGATGTCGTCCATACGTACAGCGCGAATCCCATGTTTTTGAAATTCGCGTTCGGCAACGTCCAACACGCGGTTGTATATTTCCTGGTGTTGCTCGGCGTATGTATGGTCTTCGTAGGTTGACATGCTGCAGGTCTATTATGGCGTAGTGAGATTAAAACATAATGTCGCCTTAGCCACTATTAGCGTATGAAATCTTAGATTTTTTACAAAATTACTAAAACTATTTTTTCTACAAATCTTTTCTTGCAAAAAATGCTCCACCATTGCGGTAGAGCATTCTTATTATTGATAGAAATAGATGTACTTTAAGCACTTTTATCATTTGCCATTTTTCTTTTCCTGAACGATAGCATCGAGCACTGCAACGGCTGTGATATTGACGATGTCGCGCACTGAGCTTTCGAAGTCGGTAAAGTGAATTGGCTTGTTCAATCCCATTTGGATAGGACCGATTACTTCGCCCTCGTCCACCATAGATTTTACCATCTTGTAGGAGGCGTTGGCCGAGGTCAGGTTGGGGAAGAGCAGCGTGTTTACATCTAATCCCTTGAGGCGGGTGAATGGATACTTTTCATCGCGCAAATCCTTGTCCATAGCGAAGTTGAGCTGCATTTCGCCGTCTATTGCCAAATCGGGGTATTCGCGGTGCATTTGTTCGACGACCTCGTGCACAATAGCAGGACTGCCTACGGTGTCGGTGCCGAAGTTTGAGTACGAAAGCATGGCGATAATAGGCGTGCGGTTGAAGAAACGCACGGTCGAAGCACTGAGTTTCGCCAGGTCAAGGAGGGCTTCCTTGTTGGGGTGACGGTTGATCAGCGTATCGGCGATAAAGTAGATACCTTTCTTAGAGTTGACAAGGTGCATCGTACCAAAGTGCTTGTACTCGGGACGTATGCCGATAACTTCCTTAGCTACTTTGATGGTGTTCGAATATTTTGTGTACAGACCAGTGATAAATGCGTCAGCGTCGCCGGTTTCGACCATCATCATACCGAAGTAGTTGCGCTCATACATCTTGTCGATAGCTTCTTGCAAAGTGTAGCCTTCGCGTTGCTTCTTCTTCGCCAGAATCTGTGCGTATCTGTTGCGTGTTTCGACTTGATTGTCGTTGCGCAAGTTCAGGATTTCTACGCCTTCCAAATCCAATTGCATATCTTCAGCCATCTTTCGGATTTGGATGTCATTGCCCAGCAAAATGGGGTGGCAGATGCCTTCTTCCTTAGCACGGATAGCGGCTTCCAGCATGTTGGGGTGTGTACCTTCGGCAAAGACTACGCGCTTGGGGGCAAGGCGTGCTGTGTCGTAGAGGTTTTGTGTGAACTTGGTCTCCTGACCCATCAGTTCGCGCAACTGTTGGCGGTAAGCTTTCCAGTCGGTGATGATGCGGCGGGCTACACCACTTTCGATTGCCGCCTTAGCCACTGCCATAGATACCTCGGTGATGAGGCGTGGGTCTACGGGTTTGGGGATAAAGTAGTCGGGACCGAAGGTGAAGTTGCGTACATGATAAGCACGGTTGACGATATCGGGCACAGGACGTCTAGCTAAGTCTGCAATAGCACGAACTGCGGCCATCTTCATCTCCTCGTTGATGGCAGAGGCTGCGGTATCGAGCGCACCGCGGAAGATGTAGGGGAAACCAATCACATTGTTGATCTGATTGGGGTAGTCTGTGCGACCAGTACTCATCAATACGTCGGGACGAGCCGCCATGGCGTCTTCGTAAGAGATTTCTGGCACAGGGTTTGCCAAAGCAAAGATAATTGGATGGTCAGCCATCGAACGCACCATGTCTTGTGAGAGGATGTTGCCCTTAGACAAACCTACGAATACGTCTGCGCCACGCATAGCTTCCTCCAGGGTGTGGATGTCTGTGCGAGTTGTAGCAAATTCCTTCTTTTGCTCGTTCAGGTCGGGACGTTCTACCGAGATCACACCCTTAGAGTCGAGCATTACTACGTTCTCGTGCTTCACACCGCAAGCGCAGTATAATTTTGTACACGAAATGGCTGCTGCACCGGCACCGTTGACTACGAGTTTTACTTCCTCGATCTTTTTACCCGCCACTTGCAATGCGTTGATCAAACCGGCAGCCGAGATGATAGCAGTACCATGTTGGTCGTCGTGCATCACGGGAATGTCGAGTTCTGCCTTGAGTCGGCGTTCGATTTCGAAACATTCGGGCGCCTTGATGTCTTCCAGATTGATACCACCAAAGGTTGGTGCGATGGCTTTGACGGCTTGGATGAATTTCTCGGGATCCTTTTCATCCACTTCGATATCAAAGGCATCTACGCCGGCATATATTTTGAACAAGAGGCTCTTTCCCTCCATCACGGGTTTACCACTCATTGCGCCGATGTCGCCCAATCCGAGCACGGCGGTACCGTTTGAAATCACAGCTACCAAGTTGCCCTTGTTGGTGTACTTGTACGCATCGTTGGGGTTGTTTTGTATCTCCAGACAGGGTTCTGCTACACCGGGCGAGTAGGCCAGTGACAGGTCTGTCTGTGTGCGATAGGGTTTGGTGGGAACGACTTCGATTTTCCCTGGTTTGCCTTGCGAGTGATAGTTCAAGGCTGCCTCTTTTGTAATCTTTACCATAGCGGTTGATTTTTACAATATATTGTCTAAGTTTAGTTGGTGCAAAGTTACGTATTTTCGCGCAAATTTCGATGCATCCATATTATAATAATGTTAAAAAAATACCGATAGCAAGTAGAGGGGGGAATAGCCCATCTTGCTATCGGCAATTGTTGTGTAAAAATACTTCTATTGTCTCTTAGAAACGGTAAACTACTGACAAACCACCGTTGTAGAAACCATTAGCGTGGAAATGTTTGTCACCGCCAAATCCGAAAGTAATCATAGGACGATAGTTGACACCAATAGTTACTGGCGCAGCATTCAATGTGAAGCCAAAGCCCAATTGACCTACAGGGCCCAAGACGAAGGCTTCTTGGAAAAGACCAAGACCTGCACCAACACCACCCCAGAGTTTCCAAGTACCGAAGTTAGGTGTCCAGTCGCTCCATTCCTGGATGTTCCAGTTGTAAGTAGCAGAAGCAGAAACACCGTCGAATGCAAAGTAACCCAAAGTTGCGTCAACGAAATTCTTGTTGTTGAAGTGATATTGATAAGCCAAATCAATGTTACCACCGAGATATACTCCGACAGCATGAGGAGTCTTTTGTGCAAACGCACCCATAGATGCTACGCAAAGCACCATAGCGAGGATAAATTTCTTCATAAAAATAATGTTTTATAAGTGAAACGTGTGTCAAGATATCTGCGTCAAACCCACAAAGGTCCAATTTGCTACAGATTATCTCTTATCGGCAAAGATATGTATTTTATTTTTTATTTTATGGAAAAGTAGGAATAAAAAAACGAGACTTAGCTGATTTTTATAAATAGCCGTCTTGATAGAGTTTGAGCAAAGGTTGATGTTACGAGAAAAAACCTCCTGAAAAAAAAGTCTAACCTTTTTTAAATTTCGCGACGTCTCGTTAAAAAAAGGTTAAGGTTTTTTTCAACGAGACGTCGCAATTTTTTTATTTGATCAATCCAGGGCGTTTTTTAGAACTTAATCCTTTGTAAACACCTTGGAATGCAGGGTAGGACATAGTATAGGTTTTGGGATGCACGGGACGTCCTTTTTCGGCCAAACTGTGCTTGAACAACCATTCATAGGTCTCCTTTTTATAGAATGCCCTTGCCAGCGCTCCATGATTCATGCCAGGCACACGATCATAGTGCAAACGTGGTGCTCCACCTTCGCAAGCCTTCATGGCATTAACTACTTTGTCGCTTTCGCGTACGCCCACAGCTCTGTCGGCTGTACCATGAGCAATCCATAGGGGGACTTGGGTCAATCCGCAGTAACTCTTTCGCGTGCCACCGCCGCACATTGCAATGCCTGCAGCGACAAGGTTGGGGTAAGTGGCTGCAAAATCGATAGTGCCGTAGCCGCCGAGGCTCATCCCCAGGACATAGATGCGGTTGGTGTCTATCTTTTTATTATTAATCACCCAGTCCACCACCAACTTCACCTTCTCGGGCTTCCAAGCACCACCTGGGTTCTGAGGAGCAATGACGTAGGCGTCGAGGTTTCTACCCTTTTCGATAGCATCAATAGTGCCGTATTTGCGCACCATATTCAAGTCGCGGCCACAAAGGCTGTTGCCGTGCAGAAATATTACCAATGGTTTCAGTGTGTCTACCTTGGCAGGCTCATAAAGCCAGAAATTGTACGCTCCGCTTACCTTGCCAATCTGTCTGGTCAAGGATTGGGCTTGCGACTGCACGACTATTATCAACGAGATGAATAAAAATGTGAATAGAGACTTTCTCATAATATTATTGGATTGAAATTTTGTAAATACTGCGTCCGCGAGAACCGACTACAATTTGATTGCCGATGACGATGGGCGAGGATTCGAAATTCATACCCACGTGCTGGGTATACAGAATCTTACCATTTTCCCCGTCAATCAGATATACATTTCCCATGGTGTCGCCAGTGAAAATGAAATATTCGCCATTTTCATTTTCCAAGCCTACGGGCGAGGACCATGCGTAGTGCTTGAGCGGAATAGTGTAGGCAATTTCCCCTGTAGTCCTATCTACAGCAATGAAGTCGCCGTCTTGTTCCTTCAAATTGTTCACTCGGTTGCAGAAAATCAGGTGTTCGCAATTCCCTCTGCCCAACAGGGGAGTCGCATAGTAACCACCATCAAAATATTTCTTGTTGTTCTCGTATCTTTTGCCAGGCGAAGAGAATTCCCAAACGAGTTCTCCATTCAGCGCATTCAGTTTTCTGAGGTAGGCTAAATTGTTGTTGATGCGATTCACCTCGCAACAAGTATAGATGTAGGGTTGTCCCTCCTCCTCAGCCACTATGATTGTGGCGTCGGTATCATCTCCGTTGTTGAAGTGCCAAACGGGTTGCATCGTGTTGAGGTTAATGCATAGCACGTTGCCATGGTTGTCGCCAGTGTAACCATAGTTGTGGTATACGGCGATAGAGGATTCTATGCCAGGAGCCACACCGCCACAAGTGTAGCGCAGTGCTGTGTGGGGCACAAGGTTGCCGTTTGTGCAAAGGTATTTATATATTGTGCCATTTTCTCCGGGCCAAAATAAGAATTGCCCGACTCTGATAGGTGAGGAGTCGAATGCGCCCCAACCGCGTTGTGCTTTGGCGTCGCGGGAGAATTGACGTGACACTTTCCCTTGGTTTAGGTCAACGACCAGGTTGCCAAAGGGTGATTTGTCGGGTATACCCTGTCCAACGTATAGGTTACCATTGAGAGTGGGGTCTAACGATGGTGTTCCCTTGATAGGATTGCCCACGTCAATGGGTTGGCGCGATGCTTTGCCTGTTTTGAAATCTATAAAATAGACGGTGTGGCAGAGCGAACCTACGATGATTTCTTCGCCGCTAAATTCTGCATTGGTCAGACCTTTTGCAGCGAAAGCGTTTAACTTGTCTTTAGACCATTTGACATAAAGCGGCTGACCCGTCCATCCTGTGCCACCGCCCCATTTCCCTTGTTTGAAATTTGGTGGATTGGATGCTGTGTGAAACTCCCAATCTATGATTATTGTATCGGGACGTCCTGAGACTTTCCCACCATAATTTGCTTGACGGTTTATGTCGCCACGAAACGTGTAGATGCCTTGTGCCTGTGCATAGACATTGGTCAAATTGTCAATTAGGGAATCCGAGTAACCATCGCATTTTTCTATGCGATAGTTGACCTTGTTAATAGAGGGGTAAGTTGTGTCGGGCAAAACTTCAATAGTCTTTTCTGTGACAACTGACGCTGTGCTCTGGAGGGTGTCCGTATTTTCACTGCCGTTTTGTGCCGTTTTGTTCCCCCCACAACCTATTGTTAGGAGAAGTGAGGAAATGGCAATAAATACTAATGTAAATTTTGCTTTGTGGCTCATTTTTGTTGGTTGTATTGTGACCTTAGGGAATCAGTAGGTTTAATGCGATATCATGTCCACTCAATATTGTGCAGCAGCAGACCTACCCCGTCTTCTATTTATTATTTCTCAACCATTCAATGGTAGTGATGATACCCTCTCTTCTGCTTACTGGCAGATTTGGTGCAATCGCTTCGGTTGCTCGTGTGTCAATGACATTATCCGTTGTCATGTTTCCCAATCTGAAGGATGTCATAGGGAATGGGATTTTTATTTTTGACAACATGTCTCCAGTCCAAGCCGCCAGACGTAGTAAAAAGAAAGGGACAGTAGGAATGAATATCCCCGCTTCCTTGCCTATTTCTTTTGCCCAGTCTGAAATATTGTAAGGTTCGTAGTCACCAATATAGAACATACGTTGGTGAATGTTTATCGCTTCAGCAGAAAAAATGGCCATGATTTGATAGATGGCATTATCTATGTAGCCATAGGTCTTTGTACATGCATGCTTGCCTAAATTTACATAAGTGTGCGAAAGCACCATTTTGAAAAAATTGGCATAGGGTACGCCAAACCAGGGACCCCATATTGATGTTGGGCGAATGATTGCCCATTCATAGGCAGGATTGTGTTTGCGAATGATTTTCTCAGTGATTACCTTGCTTTCTCCATAAAAGGTAGATGGAGCGTAGTCCTGTTCGTGGGTAGGCTGATAACCGACTTTGCAAACGAGCATAGACGAAGTGAATACGACCCTTTTCAATTGTGGGAGTTCGTCTAATGCTTGTAACAAATGCTCTACGCCATTGGTGTTTGCGGAATACTCTTCCACAGAATTTCCCATCAGGTCTGTGCGTGCTGCCAAATGTAGCACATAGTGGGGGTTAAATTCGTGAATTGCTTGTTTGAGTTGTTGTGCATTGCAAATATCAACCTTTTTCCAAAGGCTGTTGTGCTGTGGATTTTTCGGCGTTGCGTGGTCTATATTAAGCACTTCATATTTGCCAGTGTTGGCAAGATGTTCCACTACGTTTGTGCCTATAAAACCACTGCCGCCAAGAATTAAAAATCGTTCCATGAGAAACCTGATTATCTGATTAGGGAGTGCATAAACATATACAGCCTGTATTGCAGTTGCTTCGCAAAGGGAATTTTAGACTTTTCTGCGGTTGTAGAGGCATTTGATTCGTGTCGTCTATAGTAAAGCAGTGGTTCGGACAGGAATATAGGATTGCCGTGCTTTTCGGCGAGGAGTCCTAACCAAATGTCGTGCGAAGCAATTGATGGTGGGAAGGGGAGGGCATAGCGCAATAATTCTTTTCGAAAAGCCATGCAACAACCTGAATAGGAGTTGCGCAAAAGTGTTTGCCAAAAGCCTCCTGAAGATTTGTGAATGGTAAAGAAGTCCTTGCCCAATGATTTGCCTTCTGAGTTGACCAACAATGAATTGTGATTAACGGCAAGGTGATTTCTCAGTAAATCCACACAAGTCGTAACTTTGTTGGGATACCAAATGTCGTCTTGATCGCTGAGGAATATGTAGTCACCTGTGGTATGTTTCAGAGCATTTTCAAAATTACCGACATATCCTTTGCGTCCAGAGTTGGACACGATTTTGATGCGTGGGTCGTTGAGCGAGCTAATTAAATCTATTGTCCCATCTGTGCTGCCATCGTCAGAGACGATGACTTCGTCACTTTCCGCCAGTTGGGGTAAAATGGAGTCTAATTGCTCTCGTAAATATTTTTCGCCGTTGTATGTGGCAATGCAAACTGAAATCATACGTTGTGTCGTTTCTGTTTCAAGAGGTATGTATCCTTTTTTTTATTCAGTGGGTCGGATACATTAATCAACTACGGGCGTTCCAAATTTTCGGAACGCCCGTATGAAAAAAGTTTGTTCGTTACTGAAGGGGTTAAGCTTCGGCCTCGGGAAGAACACTTACAACACTGCGGTCGCGGTTGCCACGGCGGAATTCCACCTTGCCATCTACGAGAGCATAGAGAGTGTGGTCTTTACCCATACCTACATTCTTACCAGGATAGTGAACTGTACCACGTTGGCGAACGATGATGTTGCCAGCGATGCAGTTTTGACCACCCCAAATCTTAACACCTAATCTTTGTGAAGCCGATTCACGGCCGTTCTTTGAACTACCTACACCTTTCTTGTGTGCCATTTTCTTCTACTTTTTTAGGGTTAAGCAATAACTTGTTTAATTGTCAGTTCTGTGAACTGGTGACGGTAACCGTTCAATTTGCGGTAACCTTTACGACGCTTCTTGTGGAATACGAGAACCTTGTCACCCTTAACGAGTGGGCTCTTAACTTCGCAAACTACCTTTGCGCCTTCTACTGTAGGAAGACCTACTGTAACTTCGCCGTTGTTTTCTACCAACAGCACCTTTTCAAACTCAACAGTTTGACCACCTTCAACGTTTTGCATGTGGTTTACGAAGAGGCGCTTGCCTTCTTCTACTTTGAACTGTTGACCGTTAATCTCTACGATTGCGTACATTTTAATTAATACTTTAAACGGTTTTTCCGGGAGGCGGGACTGAATGCGCATCATGCGTCGTCCGCTTCTTCTGCCCCTTCGGACTCAAAATCGTGGCAAAATTACTACATTTTTTTTGACTGAGAAATATATTACTCACTTTTTCTGCTGAAAAAAATGAAGTTATGCACGATTTTGTCATTTCTTTGGTGGTAAAATAGGGATTGATGAGGGGGAGTAGGCCTGCAATAAGAGTTGCTTCAAAGGATGTATTTTGAGATGATTAAGATGTGGGTAAAAAAAAGCGAGGTTTCGTTGGAAAAAGGTCTAGGTTTTTTTCAACGAGACGTCGCGAAATTTCAACAAGGTCTTGGTTTTTTATTTTGAGGTTTTCGAGCGCAGAATTTTACCCATTCTGCCTCGCGCGCACGCGTTATATTATAGGTACGTTCCTTAGTTGAGTTGGTGAGCGGAATCGATGCGTGTCACTTTGGTCACGTTTTCGATTTGGCGAAGTGCGTCGCAGAGCAATTTGATATCGTCTGTGTCGTAGACTTGTAGGTCGATTTTGCCTTCGAAGATACCATCGTTGGTGTCGAGGGTGATGCGGTTGATGACGAATTGCTTGAGTTTGTGCAATACGTCGGCGATGGCATAGAGTACGCCTTGGCTATCGACGCCGCGAATACCAATGCAGGCTTTGAACAGGCGCACTTTGTGTGTGTCCCACTTTGTGGCGATGATGTTGTTGCCGAATCGCGTCTTTTGCTTAGTGGCATGCTCGCAGCTACGGGCATGAATTTCCAGTTCGCCGTGACTATTGATGTATCCCATGACATCGTCGCCCGGGATAGGGTTGCAACAGGTCGCGATTTGACACTTTCCCAGCACTTCCTCGTTGAGGACGAGTATCTTCTTGCGGTTTAGGTTCTTTGTGAAGTCGGTGTCAACTTTTTCTTCAACTTTCTCGTCCTTTTTGCCAAGGAATGGAATAAAACTCTTCCACGAACTACCCTTTTTGCCCTTGATAAAGTTGACGAGAGTGTCGTCAAGTGTGATTTTTCCTTCACCAATGCTGAGGAAGAGTTCTTCGCGTTTATGCTGATTGTAATAGTTGACCAATTTATCAACGGTAGGAATAGTGTATTCCAATCCCCTTTCTGCGAAGAAATCCTTGAGTTTCGCCTCTCCCTTGTGGCTTTTCTCGCGATTCTCACGACGCAGGATGGCTTCAATCTTTCCTTTCGCCTTGGCAGTAGTAGCAAATGTGAGCCATTCGGGACGTACGTGCTGAGTGCGCGAAGTGATGATCTCGATCTGGTCGCCACTCTTCAATCTGTAGGATAGAGGCACCAATTTGTGGTTGACCTTTGCACCGAAACAGTGGCTGCCGAGGAAGGAGTGAATGCTGAATGCGAAGTCTAAAGCTGTAGAACCTGCAGGCATTGACTTGAGTTCGCCCTTTGGGGTGAAGACGAGCACTTCGGAAGTGAAAAGATTTAATTTGATCGTATCCAGCAGATCGAGTGTGTCGGGCTGTGGGTCGTCTAATATCTCTTTGATGGAATTGAGCCAACGGTCCAGCTCCTTTTCGTCGTATTCGGCATTGGCATCCTTGTATTTCCAGTGTGCAGCGAACCCTTGTTCGGCGATATCGTCCATGCGGTCGGAGCGAATTTGTACTTCAATCCATTTACCCGCGCCACCTTGCTTACTCATAAAGGTGTTGTGCAACGCTTGATAGCCATTCGCCTTGGGACTACTTACCCAGTCGCGCTGACGAGTGGGGTGGGGTGTATAGAGTTTGGTAAGTGATCCGTAGATAGCGAAGCATTCTTCCTCCTCCAAACTACGGTCTTTGGGCGTATAGATGATGCGGCAAGCAAGCAGGTCGTAAACTTCCTCGAATGGGATCTGCTTGGCTTGCATCTTTTTCCAGATTGAATAAGGACTCTTGACGCGGGCTTTGATGGTGTACTTTGTACCCATTGCATCCAATTTTTCGCGAATTGGAGCAGTGAAGTTTTCAAAGATATTATCGCGTTCGGGCTGTGTAGCGGCAAGTTTTTCTTCAATCTGAGCATATTCTTCTGGATGCTCGTACTTAAAACTTAAATTTTCAAGTTCTGTCTTGATTTTATTCAAACCCAATCGGTCCGCCAAGGGAGCAAAGATGTAGAGCGTTTCGCCTGCGATCTTGTACTGCTTGCTGGGGAGCATGCTCGACAGGGTGCGCATGTTGTGCACGCGGTCTGCGATCTTGATGAGTATCACGCGCACATCGTCGCTCATGGTGAGCAATAATTTCTTGAAGGTCTCTGCCTGCATTGAAGCGCGGTCGCCAAAGATTCCGCCGGATATTTTAGTCAACCCCTCAACTATATTTGCCACCTTGGGACCAAAGAGGTTTGATAGGTCTTCGTTGGTATAGTCGGTATCCTCCTCGACGTCGTGAAGTAGGGCTGCGCAGATTGATGTCGAACCTAGACCAATTTCTTCGCATACCACTTGCGCTACGGCAATAGGGTGAAGGATGTAGGGCTCGCCAGAGAGGCGGCGCACGCCTTTGTGTGCTTGTTTGGCAAAGTTGAATGCTTTTGTTATGATATCCACTTTGCGGCGATGACTAGATGCAAGATAGGTGTCAATGAGCTTTTGAAAAGCGGCATTGATCATTTCTTCGTCTTTCAGTTCCTGTGGAGTCAGTGCGTGGGTATTTATTTCGCTCATCTTTACTTCCTCCCAATGATTTAAGGTTTATTATTTCTAACGTATGTGTTTCTCTATTGTTTTTTGATGAAAGACTATCTCTTTCTTTTTTTGCCTTTGTAGTAGGTACTCTTTCCTTTTGAATAAGTACTTTTCCCCTTAGAGTAGTTTTTCTTGTAAGAGCTATAACTTGAACTCTTTTTATAACTTGAACTCTTCTTGTATGAAGAACTTTTGCTTGATGTTGTACCTTGTTTTGCAACAACTGTAGAACGACGAGTCAATAGTTCGTCTGCTTTGTATGCATAAATAGAGTCCTCGTTTTCTACAAATTCCAGAATAGCTTGTTGTGTCATTCTAAGTACACGTGGCTCGCTATTACCAGGAATGATGTCCGTTTTGAATTGTGGATTTAGGGATCTAATAGATTCCTTTTCTATTTTGCAGTAGGCTGTGATTTGGTCAATATGCACATCGCGAGAAACGACAACAGTATCTGTCGCGATGGGGATCTTTGTCTTCATTGGACAAATGTTGTGCTCGCAGTAGTAGTTCATGATGTAATTGGCTGCAATGAATGCTGGCACATATCCTCGCGTCTCGTTAGGCAAATAAGGGTAGATTTGCCAGTAATCTTTCACTCCGCCAGCGCGATGGATAGCTTTGTTTACATTGCCTGGACCACAATTGTAGGCTGCAATCACAAGGTTCCAATCACCATATATCTTGTATAAATCCTTGAGGAATCTTGCTGCAGCCCAAGTTGATTTCAATGGGTCGCAACGATCGTCGACTAAACTATTTACCTCAAGTCCGTAACGTTGACCTGTAGCGAGCATAAATTGCCATAAACCAGTAGCACCTACTTTGCTTTTTGCGACAGGGTTGAGTGCGGATTCTATGACGGGAAGGTATTTTAATTCTAAGGGTAGACCATAGTAGTCTAAGGCCTCTTCGAATATGGGGATATAAAAATTGCCAGCCCCCAACATGTATGCGACAGAACTGCGCTGCTTGTTGGTGTATTGGTCAATGTATTTCCTGACGATTTCGTTGTAGGGGAGTTCCATCACAGCAGGAATGCGTGATAGCCTTTTGATATATACAGCGGAGTCAAAGGTGGGATTGATGTTTGGCTGAGCACATGTTGTGTCAGGATAGATATAATTTTGAGCTTTCCACTCATTCAGCAACGAGTCCATGTTAATGGTCATCGCTTCGGGCAAATAGATTTTGCTTGAGTCGATTTTTGAATTTTGTGCAAAGCTACTTAGTGGGCTCAGTGTTAGTAGGCAAAATGCAACATTTAATAGCGTTTGAAAAAAGAAATGTGTTGTTTTCATAATTTTCAAAAATTTAGTGAGCAACCCACACCATAGGAATTGTGTTGGAATGTACTTTTTGTTTCAATTACTGTAGGTTGTAGTTGCAAACTTAGGTCTGGCGAAATATCAAATATGGATAGGTGTGCGTCTACATAGGCATCTACAATAGACAATAGATAGACGCCAACAAAGCAAAACGCACTGAGGTCTCGATATCTACGATAATAGTTCTTCTTGTTCTTAAAAATTGTTTTGAAACGCTCTTCTTTTCCCGTGATGTCGTATCTTGGTGGCAACATCTCAAGGTGTGAGTTCGTATTGGGGTTGTCGTCCATGATATCTAAGTAGGCTTGGGAATAATCCATATACATCTGTTGATTCCAAAGCAGTGCGTATGTACATCCGAGGAAACCTCCGTAGAAAATGGGCAACTTCCAGTATTTTCGATTGTATATCTGTCCAGCGCCAGGGAAGACTGCCGACAACCAAAGTGCCCTGCCTGGGTCTGGAATAAATTGTTTTTGTTGTATTCCAACAGTTTTTAATTCTTCCTCAAATACTTTTTCAGCTTTGATGGGACTTAGATTGATGGTGTCGCCTGGGAGGAAGTCAATGTAGTCAGACTCGTCAGCAGTGATGGTTGAGTCTGTTGCGGTGGAGTCGTTTGAGGTTTGATTTGGAGTTGATACTTTGAGTGAATCTGCTTCTCGTTTTAACTCAGCCTTATTGATACTATCTCTTTTTGCTTGAGAAGATGCTTTTGCTTTACGGGGAGGTGTGTCGTTGATGCTTGATGTTATTTCAGTAGTGTATTCTGAGACAATAGACGACAAATCCCCGTCGTGCGGGGAATAGAGTAATGTCTTTGCTTGACACTCTCCAATAGCAAAGCAAATCAAAGTGACGAGCGTTGCCGTTAGATAGAGGATTTGTCGTCTATGATTCATCCTTTCATCTTGTCAAATAAACTGATGATGCGTTCGAGTTCTTCGTCGTTAGCAAAAGGTATTGTGATTTTCCCCTTGCCTTGTGCTGAACAGGTCATTTGGACTTTTGTCTGGAAGAAGTCGGAGAGTTTGCTCTTTAGGATATTATACTCTTCGAGCAAGCGACGTTCGCTTTGTGTCTTTCCTCCTTTTTTAGCACCTTTGTATTCTTCGCCGTCGTTGATGGATTTTACGATTTCCTCTACTTGGCGTACGCTGTAACCCTTGTCTCTGATTTCGTTGTATACTTTCAATTGCAGCGAGGGTTGGCTCAGTCCCAACAATGCACGAGCGTGTCCTTGATCCATCTCACGGTTTTGCAAAGCTACCTGAACTTGTGCAGGCAACTTGAGCAGGCGGAGGTAATTGGCAACGGTGGCGCGCTTCTTGCCCACCTTTTCGCTTAATTTATCTTGAGTCAGATCGTATTGTTCAATCAGATTTTGGTAGGCTAGAGCAATTTCAATAGCGTTGAGGTCTTCGCGTTGAATATTTTCGACGAGCGCCATTTGCATCATCTTCTCGTCGTCTGCTGTGCGAATATATGCAGGAATTGTGTCAAGACCTGCCATTTGCGAAGCTCTCCAACGGCGTTCACCAGCGATAATCTGGTAAGTATCATCCTCCATCTTTCTGAGTGTGATGGGTTGGATAATGCCTATTTGCTTAATGCTTTCTGCCAATTCCTCTAATGCTGTGGGATCAAACTCACGGCGAGGCTGATTGGGATTTGCTTTGATTTGTGTAATGGGAACTTCGTTGATCGACGAAGAGCCACTTGTGCGAACTTCGTCTTCTATTGAGATGAGGGCGTCAAGTCCTCTGCCTAATGCGGGAAATTTCTTTTGTGCTGCCATTGATGGATTTGGTTTTTCAAATAATCTCGTGTCTATTTCGCAGAGTGTTTCCTCGTTTTTATAGTGGAGTATCTGAAACTGCTAACGACACCTTTAGTTCTGTTCTAATGTTATAGGATTTTACTGTTACTTATTCTTTTGAATGATTTCTTTCGCCAAAGCCAAGTGGTTCTTTGCACCGATAGAGTCGGCATCATAAAGAATCGCAGGCAGACCGTGACTGGGCGCTTCGCTCAATCTGACATTTCTTTGAATGACTGTTTTGAAGACCAATTCCTGGAAGTGTCTCTTGACTTCATCATAGATTTGGTTGGCTAGGCGAAGGCGAGAATCATACATTGTCAAGAGGAAGCCTTCGATTTCTAGTTCGGGGTTGAGCTTCTTCTTGATGATTTTAATAGTATGAAGCAATTTGCTGATACCTTCGAGTGCAAAGTATTCGCATTGCACGGGAATAATGATGGAGTTTGCAGCGGTCAAGGCACTCACTGTGATCACACCAAGTGAGGGTGAACAGTCAATCAGAATGAAATCGTAATCATTCTTCAAGGGCGCGAGCATCTTTGCAAAGAGTTTTTCGCGATCTGGCAAACTCATCATTTCGACATCTGCTCCTGCCAAGTTGATATGCGAGGGCAAAATGTCCAGATTTTCTATATCTGTAGTGTATATGGCACTCTTAGGGTCGACTTGGCGAATCAAGCAATCGTAGACAGATACATCTACTTTGCTTGTGTCTACGCCCAATCCCGACGAAGCGTTGGCTTGTTGGTCGGCATCTACCAATAGTACTTTCTTTTCCAGTGTAGCCAGCGAGGCAGCAAGGTTCATTGCTGTTGTGGTCTTACCTACACCACCTTTTTGATTGGCTAATGCAATAATTTTACCCATATTATATTTTTGTGTTTGGTGAGCGTCTTACGATGCTTTTCCAAGTTGTTTCAGATGTTACTACTTCAATTTGCAAAGATAATAAATTTTCTGCGTCCAATAATGTTTTATACATTTTTTTGCTACTTTTGCATCTATAAATAATGCTTTTTTGATTTTCACTTGATATTCCGTATCAATATAGACTGATTTTAGATATGGCTACACGCCCTTATTTACTGATTTCTAATGACGATGGCTACTTTGCTGGTGGCATCAATTTTCTCATAGAGACACTTGCTCCGATGGCTGATATTTTGGTCGTGGCTCCTGATGGTCCACGCTCGGGACAAAGTTGTGCGATCACGCCCATACACCCTTTGCGCATTAAGGAAGTGCGCAACGAACCTGGATTAAAGGTTTATAAATGTACCGGTACACCCGTGGATTGCGTCAAGATGGCTCTGAACGAATTGGTGGAGCGTCATCCCGACTTAGTGATTGGTGGTATCAATCATGGTGATAATTCTTCGGTCAATAGTCACTATTCGGGCACGATGGGTGTAGCTACCGAGGGCGCACTCCAAGGATTGCCTTCTATCGCCTTTTCTTTGTGCAATCATTCCGAGAATGCTGACTTTTCTCCCCTTCGCCCTTATATCATAGACTTGGTGTTCAAAGCGATTGGTGTTGGTTTGCCTCCGTTTACTTGTTTGAATGTGAATTTTCCTAATAGGGAAAAATTTGCGGGGGTCAAGGTTTGTCGTATGGCCAAGAGTCATTGGACACAGGAGACGGCGCGCCGTGAGCATCCCTGGGGCGGCGACTACTACTGGCTCGTCGGACATTGCGAAGAACTCGAACCCGAAGCGACCGACACCGACCGTTGGGCGCTGGCTAATGGTTATGTAGCCATCACACCGACCACGCTCGACAATACAGCGTATGGTCTGATAGATGTGCTCTCGGGCGTATTGTGAAATTAGGAAATTGTTGTCAAGCTGGTCCAGCGTGCTGGATTGGCTTGATTTTGTTTCATAAGCTAATAGAATGAAGTACTTTTTAGTAGTGGGCGAGGCAAGTGGCGACCTGCACGCTTCGCATTTGATGAAAGCCATTTTGCAGGAAGATCCCGCCGCCGAATTTCGTTTTTATGGGGGCGATTTGATGCAAGCTGTGGGTGGACAACTTCTGCGTCATTATCGCGATCTCGCCTACATGGGTTTCATCCCCGTGCTACTTCATGCACGTACTATTTTGCAAGGCCTCTCGCAGTGCAAGTCTGCTATCCGCGAATGGCAACCAGATGTCGTGATACTGGTGGACTATCCTGGGTTTAATTTGAAAATTGCACGCTTTGTCAAGCAGGAAAATATATGCCCTGTCTACTATTATATTTCCCCGAAGATTTGGGCTTGGAAGGAATATCGTATCAAAGCGATTCGTCGTGACCTAGATCGTTTGTTCTCTATCCTGCCTTTTGAGGTTGATTTCTTCGAGAAAAGGCATGGGTATCCCATTTCATACGTAGGCAACCCAACGTTAGATGAAGTGACAGAATATATCGCTGCGCAGCCTGTGGATTGGGATGCTGCGTGCGAGACGTATGGTGTGGATCCCAAGAAACGCGTCATCGCTTTGCTGCCCGGCAGTCGAAAGCAAGAGATTCGTGACAATCTGAGCCGTATGCTGCTTGCCGTACGTGATATGTCGGATGCGGAATATCAGGTGGTGATCTGTGGCGCGCCTAATATGGACGATGCAATATATTCGCAAATCATCGTCGAGAATCGTTGTCATGCCAAGGTGATGCGTGGTTGCACCTACGAGGTGTTGCGTCATAGCGATGTGGCTCTGGTGACGTCGGGCACAGCTACTCTCGAGACGGCGCTCTTCGACGTGCCGCAAGTCGTCTGCTACTATCTGTCGTGCGGCCGTGTGATGAACTTCCTGCGCCGTCATTTCCTGAAGGTTCCCTATATATCTCTGGTCAATCTGATCTGTGCGCGAGAAGTCGTGCCCGAATTGATTGGCGAAAAGATGAATGCGCAAAATGTGCGACGCACAATGCTCGAGGTGATGGATCGTCGCGATGAAATTCTGACGGACTATGAAGACTTGCGTCGTCGTTTGGGCGAAGCTGGCGCACCTACGCATGCTGCACGCGAGATGGTGGCAAGGCTGACCAAGCAGTGATGTGTGTCGAAACAGCAAGGATATACAAAGAAATGCGAGACGTCCCGTATGATGGGTGTCTCGCATTATTTATAGGGTTTGAACGAACTGTTGTATTCGTAACTTAGTCGCGATTACTTCCCAAAAATATCATAATGTAATATACCAATGTGGCGAGCGAACTGAGTGCTGCTACGACGTATGTGTAGGCTGCCGAGCGCAGCGCACTTACTGCAGCGGGGTGGGTCTGATAGTTGGTAATACCGGCACCCGACAACCAGGTTGTAGCGCGACGGCTGGCATCAACTTCAACAGGCAGTGTGACGAAACTGAACAATGTGGTCAGTGCAAACAGGCCGATACCTACAAGCAGGATAGATGGGAATGATTCTACCATAAGGATACCTGCCAGCAATATCCATTGCACCCAATTTGAGGCAAATGATACCGCCGGTACCAGAGCCGAGCGCAGGGTCAGTGGGCCGTATGCTGTAGCATGCTGCACGGCATGTCCACACTCGTGAGCGGCTACGGCTGCGGCAGCGATGGAATTGCTGTGGTAGACGCTTTCGCTCAGGTTTACGGTCTTCTTAGTTGGGTCATAGTGGTCGGTCAGGTGGCCGCGTGTGCTGGTTACGGTCACGTCGTAGATGCCATTTTCGCGCAACATCTTTTCTGCTACTTCGCGACCAGTCATGCCGTTGGCCGTGGGTATGCGCGAGAATTTTTTGAACTTACTTTGCAGATTGCTTTGAACAATCCAACTGATCAGTGCAATACCGATAAAGAGTACGAGGTACATTAGTTTTTTTCCTTTCTTTTTTATTGTGTGATTAATATTTGTCATGTCGATGAGGTCGTGTGACGTGCAGATTGTACTGCTTTCGGCAAAAGATGAAGCGCCTGCCATCGACCATTTGTCGTATTTTATCATGCAACAAGTGTGCCAAACTATGAAATCTTCCGCAAAGATACGCCAAAGTTGTGCAATTTTGCTTCGTGATGTGTCGCAAATTTTCTGAAATCCGCAAATCTGTCTACAATCTCTGCCATTTTGGCTTGCAGCATCTTCCTTGGGTTGAGTTTATGCGGAGGGGGAATGTAAGGGCTATTCCGCTCCTTTGTCGTATAGCAATTGCTAATCGGGGTATTCAGAAGTTAATCGTCAGTGCAAGCCCATTGGGTGAAGCGCCCACGCTTAATGAGGTGTTGTATTCTCGTTCCAAGCGGTTGAGGCGGGTCTTGTAGACACAAAGGGTGGGAATGCCCGAGAGAAGACAAAGTGAGCCTGCGACAAATGAGGTGGCCCCAAGATAAAAAATGGGATTTCCCCAGCGGTGAGTGTCTTCGTTGAAAGCATTTCCTATAGCTCCGACGAGTCCAACAAGTGACATACCGTATCCTACAGCAGCCAGGGATGCACCGCCGATGGTCAGTCCCAGCCCAGTCTTATACCCCCTTCTGTATTTCAGGTAGTCCATGCTTCTGTCCACGCCTCCGAGCGACGAGAATCGTGCTGCTGCCGCCGACTTCTCTAATTGCATATTTTCTACAAAGACCCTGCTGCCACGTATGTCGATAGGCTTCTGATTGACGGTGTCCACGGGAGCGTATTGCCCCATGGCGTTGAGACTGATTAGTGTGATGCAGATGAACAATAGGAGTCGTCTCATAGTATTCGGGCTTTTTTGAAAAGTTTTATAAATATTGGGAGGTGTAATTATACCTCATCCTTGATTATTGCAAATATAGACAATATCTTGTGAATAATTGTATATATCGTGTAAATTTGTCATTTTCTTTGCATAAACTCGCAAATAGTCTTTTGTTTTTAATGTCGCCAGGTTGAATAAAAAAATGCGAAAAATTTTGACAAATCAATATTGTGAAATAGGGAACTATAATAGGATTTGATTTACTCTTGTGCGAAGAAAGTTAAGCTTTTTTGAAAAAAAGTCTAATGTTTTTTCAACGAGACGTTGCGAAATTTCAACAAAGTCTCACTTTTTTTCTGCAAAATGCGACATCAAAAACTCTACATTTCCTCTGTTTTTTGCGTAAAAAAGCAAAAAGGTCTAATGTTTTTCTGCAATTTCATAAAAAATACTAAAAAATACCCCTCTGAGAATCGCTCAGAATCATACGACTCGTCAAGTGGTGGAAAAAACGCGAAAAATGCCCCCTGAAAAATACGAATTTTTTTGACAAAAATGATGTGTGAACCAGGGATAAGTAGAATGTGTTTTACTTAAAAGTCTCCTTCCTCAGACGACAATGCTCGTGCGTAGTAAATGCTGTTGGGGACTCCATGAAGCGTTTCTCCTGTCTGGCCGAAGTAGACGCAGGTGAAAAACCGATTAAGGCGCAATTTTTGATATTAAAACAAAATTCTTCATTCTTTCACTTTGTACAACCCCATCCAAGTGTTATCTTTGCATAATAAAATGTATAACAACTCAAATAAACTAAATAATGCGTAAAAAATCGTCCATTTTATCCCTTTCTACATTCTTGAGCTTGATCGCTTTCTCCCTTTTATTTACCTTCCAGTCTTGTAGGATAGTGCAAGCAGATCGGACACCAACCAACATACACAAGCGCGAGTTTCGTGGAGCTTGGATTCAGGTCATCAACGGACAATTCCAAGGAATGGGACGCGATGCGATGCAAGCCAATCTGACCAATCAATTGAACGAACTGCAAGCGTGCGGTGTCAATGCTATTATCTTCCAGGTCAGAGGCGAGGCCGATGCGCTGTACCAAAGTCCATACGAACCCTGGAGCCGCTACTTGACAGGCGAACAAGGCGTGGCGCCCAACCCCTATTGGGATCCCTTGGCTTGGATGGTACAGGAGTGTCATAAGCGTGGTATGGAATTGCACGCATGGATCAACCCCTTCCGTGCGAAGACTAAGGGCACCACTAAGCTTGCGGCAACACACCCTTATTCCGAGCATCCCGAGCGCTTCTTCGAATACGACGGCCTCTATATCTTCGATCCCGGATTGGCCGAGAATCGTGAATACATCTGCCGTGTAGCAGCCGATATCGTACGCCGCTATGACGTGGACGGACTTCACATCGACGACTATTTCTATCCATACCCCGTAGCGGGCAAGACTATCCCCGACGAAAAGACCTATCAAGCGCATCGCAATGGTATTCCTGATATCAACGACTGGCGTCGCGAGAATGTGAACCGTTTCGTACGTCAGCTGAATGACTCGATACATGCGGCTAAACCTTGGGTGAAGTTTGGTATCTCGCCATTCGGTATCTATCACAATGCGAAGAGCGGCAGTACAGTGCCCGGTAGCAAGACTAATGGCTTGCAAAACTATGACGACCTCTATGCTGATGTACTCTACTGGATAGACAAGGGGTGGGTAGACTATACCGCACCACAACTCTACTGGGAAATCGGACACAAGGCCGCCGACCACGAGACACTCGTGAAATGGTGGGCAGATTATGCTTCGGCACGACCACTCTACATCGGACAAGACGTGGAACGCACTGTCAGAGCAAAGGATTTGAAAGACCCCTCTCAAAATCAAATGGCAGAAAAATTCCGCTTGCAACGCTCCACACCAGGCGTGCAGGGCAGTTGCTTGTGGTACTCGGCAGCCGTAGTGCGCAACGAGGGCGGATATGCTACCCAACTGAAGGAAAACTATCATCGCAACCTTGCGCTGCAACCTAAGATGAAGCACATCGACGATAAGGCACCAGGCAAACCACGCGGCGTCAAGGCGATGTGGATGCCCGATGGCTACTATCTCTTCTGGACTGCGCCTCGAGCAAAGAATGAACTGGATAAAGCCAATTGGTATGCGATTTATCGATTCAAGAAGGGCGAGAAGGTAGATTTGGGGAATAACGGCAATCTGCTGACATTGACACAAAGCACAATGTACAAATTGCCCTACGAAAACGGCAAAACTAAATACACCTACGTCGTGACAGCCCTAGACCGCTTGCAAAACGAATCTTCAGGCGTATCTGTGAAGGTGAAGCTCTAATCGAAATAGAGAGCATAGAGCATAGGTATTCTGTCATAGGCAATAGAACCCAATCTTTAGCCCCGTGACTAAAAACTTGAAACCTCAATAATATATATAATGAGCACAAACAACGTATCTAGCACCTCTGCTACATCAACCCCAACCCACTTTGTCGGTGGGCACGTGTTGAAGTTCGGTGGCAGTTCGGTGGGCACACCAGAGAGTATTCGTTGTGTCAAAGATATTGTAGAAAAATGTCAATATCCTGTCATCGTAGTCGTATCAGCACTGCGTGGCGTGACAGATCAACTGATAGACTTGTCGCACGAAGCCTCTTGTGGTGGCGATGCTTACCGTCAAGGCGTCGAAGCCTTGCGTCAGCGCCATCATGATATGATTGCTGAGGTCATAGCTCCTGAGTTGCAGGAACAAGTACTGCGTCAGGTGGATAGTTTGGTAGACGATCTGGACAGTATCCTGTATGGCGTATCATTGATCCAAGACCTGACAGCTAAGACGGCAGACGCTATTGTCGCATATGGGGAACGACTTTCTTCTACAATTTGTGCCTTTTTGTTTAGCAATGCCCTTCTGCTTGATTCGCGAGATTTTATCAAAACGAATAAGTCTGGAGACAAGCATTTGGTAGACTTCGATTCGACAAACCGATTGATACTTGAAACATTCACAAATGTCAATCAAACTATAGTAGTGGGCGGATTTATTTCCTCAGACCTCAATAGCGGTGCAACTACCAACTTGGGCCGTGGAGGCTCAGACTATACTGCGGCAATCCTGGCTGCAGCACTCGATGCCGAGGCTTTGGAAATTTGGACCGACGTGGATGGTTTCATGACCGCCGACCCGCGCATTATTCCCAGTGCCTATACGATAGACGAACTCTCCTACAACGAAGCCATGGAGCTCTGCAACTTCGGTGCAAAGGTCGTTTATCCTCCAACTATTTACCCTGTCTGTGCAAAGAATATCCCCATTCTTGTCAAGAATACCTTCAATGCACAAGGCAAAGGCACCGTCATCAGCAGCAAGGCCAAACCAAGCGAAAGACCTATTCGCGGTATTTCTTCGGTCAACGAAATGAGCATGGTGACTGTCAGCGGACCTTCGATGGTAGGGGTCATCGGTGTGAACCGCCGCATCTTCTCGACACTCACAGCCGGCGGCATCAGCGTATTTATGGTGGCACAAACAGCATCTGAAACCAGTACTTCGATGTGTGTTACGCCGAGCGAAGGACCAAGAGCTTGCGAACTTTTAGACCGCGAATTTGCCAAAGAAATAGAGGACGGGGCGATGAACAAAGCTCTGCTGGCAGAAAATATTGCTACCGTAGCCGTCGTAGGTGAGGGTATGAAATATACACCAGGTATCGCAGGAAAACTCTTTAGTGTCCTAGGCCGAAATGGTATTAACACTTACGCCATGGCGTTCGGCGCTTTGGAGTTGAACTTGTCTTTCGTCGTCGATAGAAGTTGTCTGCGCAAGACACTCAATGTTCTGCACGACAGTTTTTTTCTGAGTGAGTACCAGGAGTTGAATATTTTCCTCTGTGGTACGGGTACTGTCGGTGGAAGTCTTCTTCAACAAATCGCAGCTCAACGCGAGATCTTGATGAAGGAGCATAGTTTGAAATTAAACTTGGTCGGCGTGTGTGGCAGAAGCAAGGCGGTGTACAATCGCGCCGGAATAGACGCAGCAAACTACCGCGAAGCAATGCAACACGGCGAAAAGGGTGGGGTAGAGCAGATGGTGAAGGAAATCATCAAGATGAATATTTTTAACTCCGTATTCGTGGATTGTACAGCTAGCGAAGAGGTGGCAGCATGCTACGAGACGTTGCTCGCACACAACGTCTCGGTCGTAGCAGCCAACAAGGTGGCGGCATCATCCGCTTATGAAAACTACGCACGTTTGAAGCATATTGCTCGCGAACGCGGTGTGAAATATTTGTTCGAGACCAATGTTGGAGCAGGCCTCCCTATTATTAATACCATCAACGACCTGCGCTCATCAGGCGACAGCATTTTGCGCATCGAAGCCGTATTGAGCGGCACACTCAACTTTATCTTCAATCATCTCTCGGCAGAAGTAAGTTTCAGTCAGGCCGTGAAGCAAGCACAAGAGCAAGGCTATAGCGAACCCGACCCTAGAATCGATCTTTCCGGCAAGGATGTGATTCGCAAACTGACTATCTTGGCACGCGAAAGCGGACATGTGCTCGAAGCAGAGGATGTGGAGCGCCGAGACTTTATCTCGTCGGAATTGTTCCAAGGTTCGTTGGAAGAATTCTGGGAAAAATTGCCCGCACTCGACGCTGATTTTGAAAAAGAACGCCAACGCTTGGTAGCAGACGGCAAGAAATGGCGATTTGTCGCTACCTGGGCAGAAGGAAAGGCTAGTGTCGGATTGCAGGAGATTCCCCTCGGCCACCCCTTCTATGATCTCGAAGGTTCTAATAATATTATATTGCTCACCACAGAACGTTACCGCGAATATCCTATGCTCATCCAGGGTTATGGAGCAGGGGCAGATGTTACCGCAGCAGGTGTTTTTGCAGATATAATGCGTGTAGCAAATATTTAAGTTGATATCGTAAATATCTAAAGTAAGGACGTAAAAAGAAATCTTAACCAAAACTTAACAACATTTTAACGGGTTAGTAACAAAAGGTTAATATTTTTGCCAACGATTATTGGTAAGCATATTAATTTTTTACTAACCCTTTTTATATGGAAACAATTTATTTAGGAATAGTGATTTTCCTGTTCGTCCTGGCTATCTTCGACCTTTGGGTCGGTGTGAGCAATGACGCAGTGAACTTCCTGAATTCCGCTATTGGTTCGAAAGCTGCAAAATTCCGTACTATCGTGATTATTGCAGCTATTGGTGTGTTCTGTGGAGCAGTGATGAGTGATGGCATGATGGACATTGCGCGCCACGGTGTATTCCGACCAGAAATGTTCTATTTCAAAGAAATTATGTACATTCTCCTGGCGGTGATGGTCACAGACATTGTGCTGCTCGACGTCTTTAACACGCTGGGTATGCCTACGTCTACTACCGTTTCGATGGTGTTTGAATTGCTCGGGGCTACGTTTGCGCTAACTTTCTTCAAGATGCTTGACTCGGCTGCAGCGGGTCTTTCTTACGGTGACTTTATGAACACAGACAAGGCTTTGCAGATGATTGTCGCCATCTTCCTATCTGTGGCTATAGCCTTTGTTTTTGGTACCTTGGTGCAATATCTGGCGCGCATCGTCTTTACATTTAATTACCGTTCGCGCTTGCGTTGGAAAATAGGTATATTCGGTGGTTTGGCAGTTACTTCTATTGTCTACTTCATGTTGTTTAAGGGCATGAAGCACCTATCGTTCATGACACCAGAAGTATTGGATTACGTCAACAACAACGTCTTGTTGCTCCTCGGTGGCTGTTTTGTGGTTTTCACCATATTGATGCAGATTTTGCACTTCTTGAAGGTGAATGTGCTCCGTATAGTTGTACTGATAGGTACTTTTGCTCTGGCTACTGCATTTGCTGGAAATGACTTGGTGAACTTCATCGGTGTGCCTTTGGCAGGTCTTTCTTCTTATGGATACTGGGCCGAGTCAGGTTTTGCAGATCCTACGCAATTTACAATGGAGCAACTCAATGGACCAGCAGACACTCATCCTATTTTCCTTTATGTTGCAGGATTTATCATGGTCATCGCTTTGGCTACGTCTAAGAAAGCACACAATGTGGTAAAGACTTCCATCAGCTTGTCAAGCAAGGATGAAGGCGAAGAAATGTTTGGTTCGTCGCGCGTAGCACGTAGTCTAGTGCGCTGGGGTAACTCTGTCGGCGAGACTATGACACGTATCACGCCAGCCAAGGTGCGTCATTATATAGATAGTCGCTTCCAGGCTCCTACTGAACAAGAGGAGGTAGAAGGTGCGACATTCGACCTCGTGCGTGCTTCTATCAATCTGGTAATGGCGGCTTTGTTGATAGCCCTGGGTACTTCGTTGAAATTACCCCTCTCTACGACCTACGTCACCTTTATGGTGGCGATGGGTACGAGCCTTGCCGACCGTGCGTGGAGTCGCGAAAGCGCTGTGTTCCGTATCACTGGTGTATTGACCGTTATTGGTGGATGGTTGATCACTGCTGGTGTAGCCTTCACCGCTTGTTTCTTTGTTGCTTTGGCAATGTATTATGGCGGTGTAGTCGTATCTTTGCTGATTATCGCAGGTGCCGTGTTTGCATTGATTCATAGCCAAATTAAATACAAGAAGAAACAAGCCGAAATGAAGCAAGGCGATGTACTCTTCACCCAAATGTTGCAGACACAAGACAAGACAGAGTTGGTCAAGATGCTCGAACGCCACTTCAACGTAGCCACCAGCGAAATGGTGTCCGTTTATTCGAAGGCATTCGATGATACCGTGGGCGGTATGTTCGACGAGTCCTTGAAACCCATCCGTCGTTCGGCAAAAGTTTTGGCTGAAAATAAGCGCGAACTCAAGAACTTGCGCCGTCGCGAAATGATATGCTTGCGCCGCACCGAACCTGCGACAGCAATTACCCTGAGCACTGCGTTCCATTTGGCTCACAATTCGCTCCGCCAAATGCACTTTGCACTATTGCGCGTCAATGAACCTGCGCTCGAACACGTGGATAACAACTTTACGCCAATCCCTGCAGCAGATATCCAGGCATATTTGCCAATACGTGATAAGTTCCGCAATTTGGCAGAGCGTGCAGTCGATGCGCTTCGTCAGCAACGTGTCAGCGAAATTGAACCTTTGCGTAGCGAATGTGATGCTTTGAGAAATGAAGTTATTGCCTTGCGCCGTGCCTTTATCAAGGCGATGCATGCCGAGGACGTCAACTTGACATCAGCTACCCTTTATTTGCACACAGTGCAGGAGACCGAGCAAATCATCGTCGAATTGCGCCGCTTGCTCAAGAGCGTTCGCCACTTCCACGAATATGCGCTCGAAGTGACAGCTCAATAATGAATCGGTGACTTGATGTCGTGTTCTAAATAATAAAGATTGGAGTGCCTTGGAGTGCTCCAATCTTTTTTTTATCCTTACTTTTTTGAAAAATAGAAGACCGCCATTTTACAGGCATTTTACACCCTTGAAAAAAACCTAGACCTTTTTTAAACTAGACGTCGCGAAATTTAAAAAAGGTTAGACTTTTTTTAACGAGCCGTTGCAAAATTTTTTTTGCCTTTTTCATGGGATGTTATGAAAAAGGTGGTTTGTCGTAGAGACTATGCACTTTTGTATGAAAAAAAACGATAAAAGTGTGTAGTTGTAATACTTTTTTATAAATTTGCAAACAAATGTAAACACAAAAACTATTCTGTTATGAAAAAGATACTCGCCAGACGTGCGATGCTACTGGTCGTAGCATTTGTTACTGCTTTGTGCAGTTTTTCGCAAATCTCACATCCCACTATCTATGGTGCGCTGCGTTATTCCAATGACGATGTGCAAAAATATGGTTTGATGCAAATTGATGCAAATGCTGATGCTGACCCACAACTGATTTGGCAGGACAACGATATGGTCCTGACTGGCTCGGGTGGTGCGGTGTATGTGGACGGCACGTACTATGTGCTCTCGTTTATGGACTTCTTTGGCATGTTGGCTGCAACTTATGTAGCCGCCGACCCCGAGACAAAAACCTGGAAGAGCATTGGTGACGAAATGATTATGATCGACTACTCCTACATCGCATCTGATATGACCTATGATGAAACTACGGGCAACGTCTATGCATGTAGTTTGAATGGCAAAGGAGATGGCTCTTTTGTGCTCAGTACAATGGATCTGAAGACGGCGCAAAAGACTGCCATCGCGCCTATTGAGCGCCTATGTGCTTTGGCTGCTGACGCCAAAGGCCAACTTTATGGTATCGATATGAAGGGCCAGCTCTACAAGGTGGACAAGACTAATGCCGAGCTCCAACTCGTTGGCTCGACTGGCGTAGTGCCTACCAGCGACTGTTCGGCTACTTTCGACCCCGCTACGGGTCAACTCTACTGGTCGGCATATACTGATGCGGGCGGTGCACTCTATGTCGTAGACGTCACTACTGCTCAAGCATCACTCCTTGTTAATTATCCCAATGGTCAACAGATTACTGGCATCTTCCTCAAGGCGGCGCCAAAGGCTCAAGGAACGCCTGCAGCTGTCGAGGCTTCTCGTGCAGACTTCGTAGGTGGTGCGTTGCAAGGTAAGATCCGCTTCGCATTGCCCTGGATGGATACAGATTTCAATGAATTGACCGACGAATTGACCTGGACACTTCACAAAGAAAAGGAACTCTTGGCGCAAGGCAAGGGTATGCCCGGCGACGAAGTTGCAGCAGATTGTAGTGTCAAGGCTGACGGTAATTATCGCTTCACTATCAAGGTGGCCAACAAAGTAGGCGAGTCGGCACCACATTTCCTGGACAGCTATATTGGCAATGACCAACCACAAGCGCCTCAAAACCTCCGCCTCACAGCAGAGGGTGGTAAACTCAGTATCACTTGGGAAACGCTCGAACGTGGTGTGAATGGTGGATACGTAGATAATGCAAATCTGACGCACGAAATCATTCGTTTGCCCGAAGGCGTACGTGTGGCTGCAGACTTCAAGGGAAATAGTTTCTCGGAAGAGCTTCCAGTCGAAGGTATCACACCCTATTACTACCAACTCAAAGCAAAAGTCAACGGTTATACCAGCGAAAAGGCGGAGTCGAATATTGATACTCTTGGCAACTACTTCAACCTGCCATACAAGAGTGATCTGATGGACGTGTGGAACTATATTCTCTATACTTCAATCGATGCAAACGGCGACGACTGCTACTGGACTTGGGGTGTCTATCCCGAGGAAGGCACACACTCACCTACTGCTACCTATCTGTGGGGACTTGCACCCGAGAACGACGACTGGCTCGTTTCTCCCGCTCTCTATTTGGAAAAGGGCAAGGACTACACCATGCGTTGCGCCGTGCGAGGTGAAGCAGACGAATATGCCGGCAAAATCTCAGCATGGGTCGGCACAGCGGCTGATACCACAGCACTCACCACTCAGATTATGAAGAGCCAGGATGTAGACTATACAGAAGAAAAGTACCTCCACTCTGATCCCTTCCAGGTGAAGGAAAGCGGACTCTACCACGTCGGTTTGCATATCGGCGGAGCGCGTACACATTTCTATATTTATGTCAGCGAATTGCACGTCACCGAGACACCTGTAGGTGTAGAGCATGTCGGTACTACACTTGCCGAAATCACTCAGCAAAATGGTGTGCTGACAGTGCGTATGCCACAGGCAGAAACTATTCAGGTTGTGAGCATGGACGGACGTATCCTGCACCAAAGCCAAACTGCTGAAGCGCGTATCTCACTTGCACCTGGCGTATATATAGTCAAGGCTGGTGGTACAGTACAAAAGGTTTGGATGAAGTAAATCCTGCCTCCCGAAAAGATAAATGAAATGTCTGCGACCATAATGATCGCGGGCATTTTCTATTTTAATTCTACAATATAAGTGGACTTTTTATAAGGTAGAAAGTGGCTCGTCAATGTCAAATCAAAAAAATATCATTTTTTATTTGTCATTTCACTTACCTTTCACTACCTTTGCCATCTCAATAAGAATTTAAACCCTAAAAAACTAAGTATTATGGCATACGTAATTAGTGAAGATTGCATTGCTTGTGGCACTTGCATCGATGAATGTCCTACTGGCGCTATTTCTGAAGGTTCAATCTATTCTATCGATCCTGAAGTTTGTGTAGACTGCGGCACTTGTGCTGATGTTTGCCCAAGCGGCGCTATTTCTCCAGGTGCATAATTTGCAATCAGAGAAACAAGAAAAAAAGGTTCCCAATTTCTGTCGCAGATATTGGGAACTTTCTTTTTTTTGATATATTTAAGAGAGAATTTTGCATCAAAAAAAGTCAAGGCTTTATTGATGAAACGCACAAAAGATCCTTGACTTTTTCACCCGAGGTCTGATATCGTGCAAAGTTCCTCTTCTGGAACGCGCAGTCCGTTAGTGAAAATTTTTAGCGTTTTTTGAAAAGGTAAAATTCAATCAAGCATAGGCGCTGCAATAAAAAACGTACATAAAGCACATAATAAGAATAAAATTGTGTAACTTTGCCGTGATTCCGTATTTGCGGTTTTCACTTCAAACCAATTTATACTGAAATACTTAAAAATTTTATACAATATGAATACTCTCGAACAAATTTTTGCGAAGAAACTCCTCGATGTCAAAGCCATCAAGTTGCAACCCGAAAATCCCTTCACTTGGGCTAGCGGATGGAAGTCTCCTTTCTATTGCGACAACCGCAAGACCTTGGCTTTCCCAGGCTTGCGCTCATTCGTCAAGCTCGAATTGAGCCGCATCGTTGCTGAATTGTATCCAGAAGCCGAAGCCGTAGCAGGTGTAGCTACAGGCGCTATCGCACAAGGCGCTTTGGTAGCAGATGCTTTGGGCTTGCCCTTCGCATACGTTCGTTCTAAGGCTAAGGACCACGGTATGACCAACCTGATCGAAGGCGATTTGCAACCAGGTATGAAGGTGGTCGTAATCGAAGACTTGATCTCGACAGGTGGTAGCAGCTTGAAGGCCGTGGAAGCACTCCGCGCTCACGGTTGCGAAGTGATCGGCATGGTAGCAAGCTATACTTACGGCTTCCCCGTAGCAGCTGAAGCATTCGAAAAGGCAGGCGTGACACTGACCACACTGACCAACTACGAAGCAGTGGTAGCCGTGGCACTGGAAACTGGCTACATCAAATCAGAGCACGTGGAAATGCTCAATAGCTGGAGAAGCAACCCTAGCGAGTGGGGTAAGTAAGATTTCTTGAACGTTTAGCGTTGAACGATTAACGTTGAACTAATTTCATTTGAATATATAAATTCAACCACATTTATGGCAGAATTAATTCAGTGGGTATTGGAATCACTCAACTACTGGGTGGTGCTGATATTCATGACTATCGAAAGTTCTTTCATCCCTTTCCCTTCCGAGGTAATTGTACCTCCTGCAGCGTGGATGGCGATGCAGAGTGGCGAGATGAATATAATATTAGTCGTGATAGTAGCAACTATCGGTGCCGACTTGGGTGCGTTGATCAACTATTGGCTGGCGCGCTGGTTGGGCAGACCTATCATCTACAAGTTCGCAAACAGCAAGTTCGGACGCCTTTGCCTGCTCAGTCAAGAGAAGATCGAAATGTCTGAAGCGTATTTCCGCAAACACGGTGCCATATCGACGCTCATCGGACGTCTGGTGACGGTGATACGCCAATTGATCTCTATTCCCGCAGGTTTGGCGCGAATGAAAATGGGCCCCTTCCTGCTCTACACCACAATCGGTGCAGGTGTGTGGAATATTGTGATGGCAGCAATTGGTTATGCTATCTATAAGATATTCCCAGATGTCAAGACACCAGAAGATGTGGCAAATCTTGCTACAGAATATAGCCACGTGATAGGATATACCCTCTTGGCTATCGTGGTGTTGGGTCTGGCATTTGTGATCTACAAGAAAACCAAAAAGGCTAGCAAGTAAATCAGCCGGACTTCAGTCAGAAACTCTACATATATATATTATTGTATAGCAGTAAAGACATATTTATCAAAGGTATTTGTTGGGTGGCACTATGTGTCACCTTGCCTTTTTCTACCCAAGCACAAAGTTTGCGACATCTGACTCCCGACAGCCTAGATCCAGTGCGCAAGGAACTACACCTTGCCGTGGGTCACGCCAACGTACTGGACACCTATCTGTCCCCTATCGAGCACACTGGTCCCGCCGTGGGCATCCTGCACCGCGCCGAACGCTTGGCACGCTGGGGCGCAGGCAAGGTCAGCGTGCAGGGATTCTATAGCGGCAACGTAGGTCTGCTGGAATCTGTCGCCGACCGCGGCAGAGCTTATAGTGGCGATTTGACAGCAGCCGTAGCCTGGCACTACAATTTCCACTTGCCCCACAAGACACGACTGGCTGTGGGTGGCATGGGTGAGGTGGATTTAGGATTCACCTACCTGACACGTGGCGGCAACAACCCTGCGCAGGGACGAGCAGGCGTGAACTTGGGACTGAGTCTGATAGCCGAACAACCCTTCCGCCTTTGGAATAGAGAATGGAGTGCCTCGGCACAACTGGACTTGCCCCTCGTCGGTGCCAGGTTTACCCCCAACTACGGACAAAGTTATTACGAAATTTTCTCACTGGGCAATTACAACAAGAACATTCAATTCACGCATCCCATCAACGCCCCCTCGGCACGACTATTCACACAGATATCAATCCCCTTGGGGCGTGCCAAACTATCCTTGGGCTACTGGGGAGATATCAGGCAGAGCGAACTTAACCACCTTAAACGACACTCATGGAATCACTATTTCACCATAGGATACGTGCGACATTTGGCCATTCTGCGTTGATGCGTCGCTTGTGCAGTAGTGTTGGTTGTCTGTTGGTCTTGCTTTTTACATCATGCATCACAGAGGATGTACCACAGGACACACGCCGTGGCAACTTCGAAGCATGCTGGCAACAATTGGATCAACGCTATTGCTTCTTTGCCCAAAAGCAGGAACAATTTGGCCTGGATTGGAACGAAGTGTATGAGCGCTACTCGCCCTCGGTCAACGAGGAAATGACCGACCATCAACTGTTCGAACTACTCGGCAACATGGTGTGCGAACTGCGCGACGGGCACGTCAATCTCTCAGCCGCTCACGACGTGGCACGCTACGGCAAATGGTATGATGATTACCCCATGAACTACTCGGATAGTCTGGAAAGAATTTATTTGGGACGTGCCGAAGATTATCAAACTGCTGCAGGCTTGAAATACCGTATCCTCGACGACAACATAGGATACATCCGCTGTTCGACATTTGCCAACGGATTCGGAGATGGCAACCTGCACGTAATGATACAACACCTGGCTCCCTGCGACGCCCTTATTATTGACGTCAGGAATAATGGCGGAGGCATGGTCACAGCTGCACAACATCTGGCATCAATCTTTTTCAACCAGGCCAAAACCGTCGGTTATTTTTCACATAAGGAAGGGCCCGGGCACGAAGACTTTTCTACCCCCATACCTATCGAAATCACGCCATTCATAGGCCTGCGTTGGCAGAAACCTGTAGCGGTACTGACCAACCGTCGCACTTATAGCGCAGCCAATGCCTTCGTACTCTATATGAGTGAGGCAGACAACGCGACAATAATTGGCGACATCACAGGCGGAGGGGGCGGCTTGCCATTATCTACGGAATTGCCCAACGGGTGGACACTGCGTTTCTCGGCCTGCCCTACTTTTACCAAAGAAATGAAACCTATCGAAGCGGGCATCTCACCTGATATCAAAGTAGACTTGCAACCTCAATTCTTGGAAAGAGGTTGTGACGACATTATCGAGGCGGCGAGACAGTATCTCAGGCCTTGATTGAACGCAATATGTTCTATATGAAAAAAACCGTTTTATTTGGTACACTTACCCTGGCTTGTGGTGCTGCGGCACAGGCACAATCTTCACGCCCCAACGTCATATTAATATTGGCAGACGACCTCGGTTTTGGAGATTTGTCCTGCTATGGCGCACAGCTCATCAAAACACCAAATGTAGACAGCCTGGCACACGCTGGTATCAGATTTACCAACGCACATGCTTGTGCAGCGACAAGTACGCCTTCGCGCTATTCTCTGCTCACAGGGCAATATCCATTTCGCCAACGAGGCACAGATGTGGCTACAGGCAATGCGGCGTCTATTATTAAGAGCGAACAAACGACAGTAGCCGACGTATTCAAACAAGCTGGTTATCGCACTGCTGCAATAGGGAAATGGCATCTAGGATTGGGCAGCATGACTGCGCAGCAAGACTGGAATGGCACTTTGGATGTGACTCCTGCCGATTTGGGCTTCGACTATCATTATATTATGGCGGCTACTGCAGACCGAGTGCCGTGCGTGTATATTGAGCAGGGGCGTGTGGCAAACTATGATGCGTCTGCGCCAATCGAGGTCAGTTATCAGCAAAATTTTGCAGGCGAACCGACAGGACGAGAAAACCCCGAATTGCTGACAAAACTACGCCCCAGTCACGGACACGACCAGAGTGTGGTGAATGGAATAAGCCGTATCGGCTATATGAAAGGCGGGGGCGCAGCTTTGTGGAGGGATGAAGATATTGCAGACTCTATTGCGACACACGCTGTCGAGTTTATTTCGCAGAATGCCTCTACTCCTTTCTTCCTTTACCTATGCACGAATGATGTACATGTGCCGAGAATGCCACACGAACGCTTCCGCGGCAAAAGTGCGATGGGATTACGAGGTGAGGCTATACTGCAATTTGACGAAACCATTGGGAAAGTGACACAAGCCCTACGCGAATTGGGTATTGCCGATAATACGTTGATCATTCTGACTAGCGACAACGGGCCAGTGCTTGATGATGGATACGAAGACCAAGCGGAAGAATTGGCAAATGGTCACCAAGCTGGCGGACCATGGCGAGGCGGGAAATATAGTTCTTATGAAGCGGGGACGGTAGTTCCATTTATTGTATCAGGGGTAGGTTGTCGAGGCAAAGGGAAAGTGAGTGATGCGCTTATATCACACATCGATTGCTTGGTATCTATGGCTGAGCTAACGAATCAAGACTTATCATTTGCAACAAATACAGATAGCCAAAATCATCTCAAGACATGGTTGGGCAAAAGTAAATCAAATCGTCCCTTTGCGATAAAGATGGCGTACAACCATACACTTTCCTTACGCGCAAATAATTGGAAATACATCCCACCAAAGGTCGGTCCTTCGCACGTCCCATGGGGTACGGGCATTGAAACGGGAAATAGTCCCGAACCTCAATTGTATAATATAAAAAAGGACCCTGTGGAAAAAAAGAATTTGGCAAAGGAACGCCCGGATTTGGTGGAATGCTACCAGCAGTGGATAGAAGATATTCGCGGTGGGGAATAAAATTTTGACAAAATTGTCTTTTTACTAATGGGAAAGCTACAACAGAGCCTAGTCGACACATTTTCACAAGATAAGTAGGGACGAAATACAATAAAAAGCGTAATTTTGCGTTTTCAATAGGAAATGCTCACAAAGCAGTTGTACAAAAATGATGAAGGGAATACTAAATAGCAAATGGACTTTGGTACTTGCACTCTTGATGTGCCTTGGTGGCATGGCAAGGGCACAGGAGCGCAAGGTGCAGTATAAGCCCTTCATCGACGAGAGACGTTTTCACTACGGCTTCTTTGTCGGTATGCACGACCAAAGCATCAAGTTGGAAAACAATGGCTACATTGATCCCGCCACCGGCGCGCAGTGGTTGGTGGAAAACGATCAGCACGGACCAGGATTCAGCGTGGGTGTACTGGGCGAATGGCGCATGCACAAATACTTAGGCCTGCGACTAATGCCCTCTCTGCACTTTGGCAGCAAGCACCTGAGATTTCGCAATCTGGCTGACGGTACGACGGCGGGTCAAAACATGAAATCTACATACATTGCCCTGCCGCTCAATCTGAAAGTGAGTGCGCCGCGCTACAATAACTTCCGCCCCTATGTCATAGGCGGTGCGTCGCCGATGTTTGACCTGACCACTGGCAAGAACTCCAAAGTAAGAGTCAAGCCGTTCAATATGATGCTCGAGATAGGCTTTGGTTGCGACCTCTATATGCCTTTCTTCAAATTGATTCCCGAACTGAAATTCTGCTTCGGACTGAATAATATCCTGGATAAGAAACGCACCGACTTGCTCGACCCCACGCAAAAGGTATTCACCGAGAGTCTGAACGGCGGCGTGGCAAATATGGTGGTGCTAAGCCTGTATTTCGAATAAGGCTACAACGAATATTTAATAACAGAGATTGTTATTTACTAACGTGAGTTCGGTATAAAAATCAAGTAATTATATCTGAATCAACATGCCTGTGAGCGATGCTATTTTAGTAGGATTTTTCTGTAGACTATACGAAATATGCAAATGTTTCGAGGAGGTGCTAAAAAAATGCAACGTTTTGTTGTAAAAAAGTCTTAGATAATTTCAACGAGACGTCGCAAAATTTAAAAAAGG
>JAZQSL010000025.1:0-59906 GCA_045630125.1 Alloprevotella sp.
AACCTATTCTTCTTAAATTTTCAGCAGCCATTAAAAGAGCTTCTGATGCAACAATATGTTCATTAGATACCATATCAGTTACCTTATCCGCAAGCCACAATGTAAGGAGGTCTGTCATTTCTACATGGAACATCTCCGACAATATCGCGACTTGTTCTTTCTTGGCTCTGCGTTCACCTTTTTCTATCTTACAATATGTTGCCGTGTCTATATCAAGAGCTGCAGCAATCTGCCTTTGAGGCATTTGGTTTTGAATGCGTAACTCTTTTATTTTCTCTGTAAACAGCATGTTACTTATTTTTGTCTTGACATTATTTGGCAAAGATAGCGAATTTAATCCATATTCACACCTTATATTAAATAAAAAATTAGTGATGACAGAATAGGCTTATTGCAATTGAATGTACTACAATAATTCGCCAGCCATCGGCTGACTATATAATAAGGTTTAGTTTATTCCATTGGCTATATACCCAAAACGGACTAAACCTATTTTCGCTTGGGCAGCACTAAAAAAAGATGCTGACGAAAAGAGAAAGATACTCATTCTTCTTTTTCGCCAGCATCTGTCTTAAAAAAATTAACTGTGTATGAGAGGAGTATGTGCATTTTTGGTGCATCTTTTTGGGCATAGAAAAAACCTACAAGATTGAAAATCAATATCTTGTAGGTTTCTTAGCGCGGAGAGAGAGGGATTCGAACCCCCGGTACCTCTCGGTACGGCAGTTTTCAAGACTGCTGTAATCGACCACTCTACCATCTCTCCTAATGAGTAGGTCTCATTAACTGGGTGCAAAATTAGGGATTATTTTTTATTTGGCAAATATTTTCTGGACTTTTTTTGAAAAAAAATGATGTTTTTCCTGTTTTTTGATTGAGCAGGGGCATTTTTAGGGCGTGGTAGGATGGGGGAGTATTGATTGATGTGCTATTCAGGGAAGAGAATGTGCAGAAAATAAACCTTGACCTTTTTGAAATTTCCTTAGACCTTTTTTGAACGAGACGTCGCGAAATTTTAAAAAGGTTAGACTTTTTTTCTGTTGGAATTGTGCAGAGGTTTTTGTATGTATTTATGAATGCTTCAGTAGGTGAGTCCTTCAACATAACGCCTCATGAGTATTTTATCACCATGTCATCATTATTCCCCCTCATTTGTTTGAATTTTCCAGAGATAGTTATTAATTTTGTCGTAATATTAACTTTAATATCTAAAAAGTATGAAACGAGCATTGGTAATTATTTTGGCATTTGTCAGCTGCTTTGCGGCGGAGGCACAGTTGCGCACTATCAAACCATCGAAGGTGATCAAGGTTCCGGATATCAGCTACGCTACGTATGAGAGAAATACAGACTATTATATGGAGAGTGGCAGTTCCCAATTGTTTAATGAATTGTACGACCCTGGAGATAACTGGTATAATTGTGCTGACGTAGGCACACCCGTAGCATCAAGCTATTTGAGTTCGCAAGGATCACAGAGCTATAAGCCAAGCCATCTTCACGATTTTAATCACGAGACAGCATGGGTTGAGGGTGTAAGTGGCTATGGCGTTGGTCAATGGGTGGAGTATCGTTTCCCTGCTCAACAAACCAAGGTGACAAAGATAAAAATACTCAATGGATATGTCAAGAGCTATAAGGCATGGAACGAGAATGCACGAGTGAAGCGCCTCAAGGTTTATTATAATGGTAAAGCTGTATGTATTCTTGATCTACAGAATAGTCGCTCGATGCAGATATTCAACGTAGGTACTTTGGGCAATGAGTATAATGCCTGGAAGTTGAGATTTGAGATATTAGATGTATATCCTGGCACAAAGTATAAAGATACCGTTATCTCTGAGATAATTTTTGATGGCATAGGCTGTTTGTAATACATACTACCCTCAAAATGCTACGCTCTCCACTAAGGAGGGCGTAGTTTATTTTTACCTTTTACATACGTACTGGCATATTGTTGCAATGTCTTTTGTGGCTTCTTTGATGTTCGCGGAGCACAAATATTGTGCGTGAGAATAGGGATGTCGTGTGACAGAGGTGATACAATTCGCCCCACCTGCTTTGCGTCGTGTAGCGGGTGGGGCGTATGTTGAACACTGGGTGCCCTGGATATTGGGCGGTATTTGATATGTGCCTTAGATCTTTTTCTTGCCTTCTTGTTTCACGTAGATGATGGTGGTGACACCTTCGGAAGTGAGCGAGAGTTGTGCCTGGCGTGCGGTGGATGTCTCGTTGGGTTCGACATTGATGAGTGCCATTTGTGCTCCCTTCATATAGGTGCTGATTTGAGGCTTTAGCCATTCTGCATCAGATGTGAGAGTGGCGCTCTTGCCGTAGGTGTAGAAATGCACCGACGTTGATGTGGCATTGGCCAGTAGTTCTAATTCAAATCTAGCTTTAAGGCTATTGAAACTACCGTTGGCATCGGTATTGGTGTATTTGGGTTGTGGTGAAATGATGTTCAACCATGCAGCCTGATAGATGGGTGTAGAGATGCTCAGGTAAGAGTTGATACTGATGCGGCCAGATCGATTTTGTCCAGTCGTATTTGGCGTAGTGCTGATGCCGATACGTGTGATGCCATAACTGCCCACGGGTATCTCTTGGCTATTGGGTGATGCATCGAACCATTCACCCTCTTTGGTCATAGTCCATGAGTCGTAGGAAACCAGTGTGGTTGTGTCTGTCGTTTGGTCGGCATAGAGGACGATGCCCTCGGGGCGTTGTGGATAGAAGTAGATTTCGTGATATTCATTCTCGCCGTTGAGACACGATGTCATTGTTGCTGTGATCAATGCCATGCAAAGTGAGATTTTTGTGAAAGTTGATTTCATCTTTGTAGAGTTGTTTCTTAAATGTTAGTACTATATAATATATATATGTATGGTGGATTAGTACCACTCAATGTTGCTGCTGTACGAACTGCGCTTCTTCCATTTCAAGACGTCGGCCAATTCGCTTGACTTCGCACGGAAGGTGAAATTGTAGGAGACGTAGGGACGCAGAACGACGTTGCACGACATCTCGAAGCAGTGCAAGTCGCGAGAGAGCGAGGCTGTGGTCATCGAGAGTTGCTTCATCTTGAAATCATATCCCGACGAGAAGGTGATGTTCCAACCATCTGCGATGCGTACGTAACCCGAAAAGTTGAGTGTCTGTGTGAAAGAGTAGGGATAGCGCATACGTCGTACGTTGATATCCTTAGCCTTGTCTTCAAACATAGTGATACCGTAGGATACAGTCAAGGACCAGGGGAGTGAGAAGGTGAGGTATCCGTCCTCGTCAACCTTGGCTTTTTGCTTTTTCTTCACACTTTGTTGCGATGCTTTTAGGTCTGGGTCGATATTTGCATCTTCTGTGTCGAGGTCCTCGTCGTCTGTTGTGGCTTTGCTCTCGCCCAGAGTGCTCTTTCTGCCCTTCAATTTGTCCATCCACTTTTGCCATGTCTGATTGTTGAAGGTGTATGACAGGTTCTGAGACATTCCGCCGAAGCGGCCAAAGCGTCCGTAGCTCCACTCGGTGCGGTCGCTTCGGATGACCTGACCTCGTTGGTTGAAGGCGTAGGCGTATGTGGCAAATACGGCGGCCAGCGAGAAGGTGTAGTTCTTGGTCAACTTCAGACGAACACGTGTAGACAAGTCGCTCCAGGGTTGTGTCTTTGCGGCAAAGTTGTATGAAAGGCTTCCGCTCAATTCGTCAATCAAACTAATCTTTCGTACACCCGTAGTGTCGCGGTCGCTCTTCACCTTCATCTCAAGATTGTTCGAGAGCGACATTGATAGCATCCCCTGCTGCTTGCCCGTAGGATAACCATACAGCGCGCCTTGATAGGGCGAATATTGTACCGTCGTCACATTACCATATTGGTCAGTACGTACGTAGCTGTCTTGATAGCCATAGCGCTCGGCGGTAAAGTCTGGCGCATACGAGAGAGAGATCGAGGGCTTCATCACGTGGCGAATCATCTGTATCTTATCACCAAAGAGTTTGCGCCAAGGTTTATAGAAACCATAGAGCGTAGTATTGGCCGAGATGCCCACATTCCATTCGTAGAGGTTGTAGAAACCGTAGGTCGTGTCTACGCGTTCCACCATCTCTTTCTCGTCCCACGACTTTTTCACACGACTCGTATACATGATGTCGCGGAAATTGAAGTTGGGCGTAATATTAATGTATTTGAACAGCTGAAAACTTGCATCAATAGGAATGCGGTGCTGCATACCATTGCGCCAATCTTTGATAAAGTTTGATTTGAATAGTTGGTTCTCCTTCGTCGTGATACTGTTTGACAATTGTCCAGTATACGACATCGAAATCTTCTCGTACCAACGCTCTTTGCCGGCTTGCTTTTTGCGGCGGAAGGGATAGAATCTATTCAGCGAGATAGATACGTCGGGCAGGGTCACCGAAAGCGAAGAATCTCGCATATTTTGTGTGATATTGGTCGAAGCGGAGATGTTCAGACCAATAGAAGGGAAGGTGTGAGATAAACTGATCGAACTGGCACGTGTACTCTGTGTGTAGGAAAGTGGATTGTACATACTCTCCAGGTTCTTGCGCTCATAATTTTCCGAAGCAAAGTTGACGCGAGCAGAGAAGGAAGTGTTGCCACCTGCCCGAGTGTCTTTTGAGTGCGACCATTGCACTTTCAAACTCTTGGTTACCGAGTAGTCGGGCATATTCTTTTCGCCCTCGACGGTACGGATAAAGCTGGCGTAGAAGTTACCATTATATTTGTAGCGCTTGCGGTAATTCATTTCTCCGCTTACCCCCCACGAACCTTTGGTATAGATTTCCCCCAGGGCTTTGAAGTCTAAGTAGTCGTTGATAGCAAAATAATATCCCCCGTCGCGTGCGTAAAATCCGCGCAGGGTTTCGTCACCAAACGAGGGGACGATGATACCGCTCGAGTATTTCTTTGTCATTGGGAAGAATCCGTATGGCACGGCCAATGGGAGTGGTACGTCTGCGACGACGAGGTAGGCAGGACCAAAGTAAGATTCTTTGCCAGGGATGACCTTGCCGCGTGTCAAGTGGACGTAGAAGTGAGGATGCTCGGCGTCGCAGGTGGTATATTTGCCATCTTTGAAATAGAGGGTGCCATCGTCTCCGCGTTTAGCTTCGTTGCTTTTCAAGAAGCCGTTGCCTTGTGCTGTCGATACGTTGGTGATATATCCTTTTTGGGTCTTGAAGTTGAAGGACATCTTCTCGCTTTTATACTCCTCAGAACCTTGTCTGAAAATGGGCGTTTCCAATAGCACATTCTTGACGGTGTCGCGATAGCCCTCGGCGTGTACCATGCTGCTGTCCATACTCATCGACAATTTTGCAGCATCTATTTTCATCCCCTGGTAGTTCACGTTGGCTTGTCCGAATAGGTAGGCAAAGTTGGTACCAGCTTCATACACCAACGAGTCGTTTGCAGTATATTCTACAGGCGAATCGATACCCGCCTTGCGACGTCGTATAGTGTCTGTCTTGACAGAATCTGTAGGCGCATTGGCTGGTGGCATCTTCGCTATGGCAGAGTCGGCAGACAGGCTATCGTTCGTCGTATACAAGGCACGACTATGACGCATACCGACGGGAGTGGTATGCGCAGATAAGACGACAGCTGAAAGCATGAAGGCTATGAGCAATATAGGGAAGAATAGGAGCTTACCTTTCAAGATGATATTCCTTACTTGTTTATTTACAATCCGCAAAAATACGCAAAAATATTGATTCCCTTTGCTCTTTAAGGTATTTTAGTACGGGTCAACCGAACAACTGGTGCCATTTTTGAAAAATCTCTACACCATCATGGCCAAATTTCTCCAAACTTGTGATCACGCGTTCGATGCTTTTGGCTTTGTCGGGATGGCTCTTCGAGTAGAATTTATCTGCATAGCACACGACTTGTTCTTCTAATGTTTCGGGGCAATAGTCTCCAGGCGGCAGGGGAAGTCCGCGCTCCTGGATTTGTGCTGCTGTCAGCCCAGTGCCAGTGTGTCGCTCGCAGATGCGTGCCATGGCCTCGTCGCCCTCGCCGCGTAGCATTTCTGCGCCGCATCGTCCGTGCAATAGGTAGGGCAGTGTGCCATGGCAGTGGATGCCGGGCGCATCGGTCTGACAGATGCCGATGTCGTGAAGCATTGCACCGCGATAGAGTACATCTGTATTTAGATTCAGCTCAGGGTGTCGTGCCGCTACGCCGAGCGCATGGGCTGCCACCTGAGTGCTGTGATGAATGAGCAGGCGACGCAGTTCGCTGTCTTCGGGATAATATTTCAGGATGACTTCGAGTGGAGATGGCATAAGATTCTAAGGGGAAAAAGCGTTGGGATAAAAGTAAATTCATACATGAGCACCAGGCTCAATCTGTTCATGTAAGCAAAAATAAGACTTTCTGCTCAACTGTCTGGACAGAAAAGTGGATATTTTCACTTTTGTGGGAAAAATAGCAGCGTGTATGCCTGCCCGAGCCAAAGTTTTTTCTAATTTTGCCATAATATCATTTGTAGAACGATAAAATCAGGAAAATATATGCTTATCATAGGTATCGCAGGAGGTACGGGTTCGGGTAAGACCACCGTAGTTAGAAAGATAGTAGAGAGTTTGCCAGATGGTTCGGTGGCGGTAATTCCGCAAGATTCCTATTACAACGACCAGTCGCACCTGCCCTTGAATGTGCGTAAGCAGACCAATTTCGACCACCCCGACGCTTTCGAATGGCCACTCTTGGCACAGCAAATCGAAGATCTCAAAGCGGGGCGCTCCATCGAGCAACCTACTTATTCCTATATCACCTGCACGCGCTTGGCTGAGACGGTGCATGTCGCACCCCGCGATGTGATCATCGTCGAGGGCATCATGACGCTCTACGACAAGAAACTGCGCGACCAGATGGACCTGAAGATCTTCGTAGATGCTGAGCCCGACGAACGCCTGCTACGCGTCATCGTGCGAGATATTGCAGAGCGCGGACATCCCCTCGAGATGCTTATCTCAAAATACCGCAATGTGCTCAAACCTATGCACGACGAATTTATCGAACCTACCAAGCAATTTGCAGACATTATCATCCCCAATGGCGGAGACAATGAACGCGCCATAACGATGATGAAGCAGTATATCCTGTCTGCCCTGAGTGAACTAAAATAAGAGGGAGCACCATCAATGTTTGGTGCAATTTTGCCAATCATAGACCCTTGATGGCCTTGTCGTATTTGTCAAAATTTTTCGCATTTTCGGAGGGGTATATGGCGCGTAGAATTTTTCATCAGGCAAATGGTTGGAAATACGCCAAGCACAGACGGTTTGTTTTGAGGATATTTGTTGCTGCTAAGTGCAAATCGCAGTGTTTTGCGTTGAATTTTATGAAAAATGAGTGGTTTTTTTGATAAAATTCCCCTTTGAAAATACAAAAGAAAGTGAGGCTTTGTGAAAACTTTCCTTAGGTTTTTTGAAAAAATCTAAGACTTTTTTCTCACAAAGCCTCACTTCCTTTTTACAAGGTCTATCGTAAACGCAATTTGCTTTTCTATTTACTCAAAGGCATTTGTCAAAATTTTTCGCATTTTTTATATGCCCTATTTCGCACCTATTCTGTTCATCATCTTCTGCGCTTATTTTTGTTGGTGGGCTTACCTCGTTTTTGCGAGGTACCTTGTCGTGACGTTCTTCCCTCTGCATTGCCGTAGAGACGTTCCAGCAGATCACGGCGCCCCATGGCTGTGAGCGACTCGGTGATAGGACGTCGCTCCTCGGGCTTGTACCAGAAGAAATACATGCGTTGGCGTAGCTTTTCACGCTGGGTCTTAGCCGACGCTATATCTTCGCCGGTGTAGGGATGTACACCTGCGTACCACGTCTCGGTGGAGACGGTCATGGGCGTGGGGGTGAAATCCTGCACTTGCTCCAGCTGGAAATCCAGGGACTTGGTCTCGACCGCCAGTTCGGCCATGTCTTCTTCGCTACAACCGGGATGCGAGGAGATAAAGTAGGGGATGATCTGCTGGCGCAGACCTGCCTGGTGATTGATTTGATCGAAAATGGATTTGAATTCGTGAAACAGACGGAAGGGCGGCTTACGCATGATGCGAAGCACCGCGTCCGAGGTATGTTCGGGCGCCACTTTCAAGCGACCACTGACGTGGCGTGTGATAAGTTCGCGCGTGTATTGGCGAGCCGCTTCGTTGATGCGCTCATCCTTACTTTCGTGCAATAACAAGTCGTATCTGACACCACTGCCTATGAAGCTTTTCTTAATGCCCGGCAAACTGTCCACAGCTTTGTAAATCTGCAACAGCGGACGGTGGTCTGTGTTGAGGTTGGGGCAGATCGCGGGATGAATGCACGAGGGACGCTTGCATCGCTGACACAGCGATTGGTCACAACCCGCCATGGCGTACATATTAGCCGAGGGACCGCCCAGGTCACTCAGGTACCCCTTGAAATCCTCCATTTGTGTGATTTTCTTAACCTCAGCCAAAATACTTTCGGGCGAACGGCTCATGATAAATTTGCCCTGGTGCGCCGAGATGGTGCAGAATGCACATCCGCCAAAGCAACCGCGATGCAGGCATACGGAGTGCTTGATCATGTCGTAGGCAGGGATGCGTTTGCCCTTGTACTTGGGGTGTGGCAAGCGGGTGTAGGGCAGGTCGAACGATTGGTCGATCTGTGCTGTGGTCATCGGTGGGTAGGGGGGATTGACTACGACCATTCGGTCCGCAGTGGGTTGCAGTAGGCGCTGGGGCGTGAGTCGGTTGCTCTCCTCCTCGACATGTCGGAAGTTTTCAGCATGCAGACGCTTGTTCGCCAAACAATCTTCGTAACTATGCAGTAGTATATCGTCGGCAGTAATTCCTCGTGGCACGTCATCCTGGGCTTCGAGTGTGACGGTCTGGCGTACGGGATATTTGTGCACGACTTGTCGGAAATCCTTCAGAGTTACTTCGCGTTCGGTGTTGCCATGCAGCAATTTTTCCTCGAGCAATTTACACAAATCCTGAGTAGGCAATTCGCCCATGCCATAGATGATCATGTCTGCACCGCTGTCTACCAAAATAGAGGGGCGCAGGCGATCCTGCCAATAGTCATAGTGGGCCACACGCCGTAGCGAAGCTTCAATGCCGCCAAGGATCACAGGCACGTCGGGAAATAGTTTTTTCAGAATCTGAGTATATACAATCGTGGGATATTCGGGGCGCATGTCGTGGCGACCATCTGGCGAATAGGCATCCTCGCTGCGCAGACGTTTGTTCGCCGTATATTTATTCACCATCGAGTCCATGCATCCCGGAGCAATACCGAAGTACATACGAGGTCTACCTAATTTCTTAAAATCCCTGAAGTCGCCGTGCCAATCCGGCTGAGGAACGATACACACGCGGTACCCCTGTGCCTCGAGCAAACGGCCGATGACGGCAGCACCAAAGGAAGGGTGGTCCACATAAGCGTCTGCGGAAAATAGGATAATGTCCGCGCGATCCCAACCGCGTCGCTCCATCTCTTTTTTAGTAGTCGGTAGAAATTGCATAAGAGGTGTTTTGCTGGCAACTAATGAAATGTACTAATATCAACCTTTCGTGCAGACAGAGGCACTTATTGCGCGTCGACAGTTTCGGTGCATGGCTCCTGTATCTTTGCTAAATATTCTTGATATACTGCAATGAGTTCGCGCAAACCGTAGGCTTTCATCTTGTGGTGATATATGACGTCGATGCACAGGTCCAGCAAATCTTTGGTGTTCTCTGTGGACGATGCTATCAAGGCGCGGATTTGCATCTTCAAACGATCAAGTGTATCTTCGGTCACATAGCCCGTACTATCCAGGAGATGGTCCAATAATTGGTAATGGCGAAAAGTTTCAAGGTGAATCTCGCTGAGTTCGAGGTGATGTGTGCCGCTTTCGTTGAGTTGTATTGTGTGTGTCATATCTGATAATGTTAAAAGTTGGCGCTGTTGTTTATATATTATGGTAAGTGTGGTGTGAAAAAGGTCTATTCCTCTGATTCTGTCAAGAACCTTAATATTGCTTTGATGGCTTGTATTTGAATTTTCTTGTCCTTAATACTTTCGAAGGGGAAACCCATTGCCACCAATCGGTAGTCTGCACCAGCATAAGCCACGCCTGCGCTGCCACCGCCGTAATATGCGAAAGCTGGGAAGGCGAGAGAATCCGTCGGGGTCAGAATATCTGGCGACTGAATGGGATAACATTCGGATATGATGCCACGGTATACGGGTATTTCAAGACCTAAACCGTTGACCATCTCAGTGGAGTCACAGCGAGCCGTACCTGCAAATTCGCATTTCAGGGTTTCGCGTAAAAAGGCTTTCTCTTCTGTCGTCTTAGCGTCGCTACCAAGATAACATCCGCTCACCAGCAAAGCGCCGCCGTCGTTGAGGTATGAGGTCAAAGCACGGCGTGTCTCAGCATCAAAGGTTTTGAAGGGCGAGAGGTTTTGAGGTGCATCGCACTCGGCACCTGCTATATAATCTATGGCGGCAATTTGTGACAAATCCATATCTCCGCCCAACCATGCCTCTCGCGATGCCGACTCGTAGGAATAAACGTTGAGCGCGGCTATGGCTGCGCCGTGACGAGTGGGATAGTCGAAGGTATTGCCGCCTATGATTTTCCCCTCCAATTCGTTGCCGCAAAATCCCAAGGCTCCTTCTTTCTCTCTGCCGAACTTTGAGCGGTCGAAGCACAGTTGTCGGCCAGCGAAAGCAGCGGTATAGTGGTCGGGCACGCCGAAGTCTTGGTCGAGGTCAAAGCCAAATTCGGTCGAGGTCTCAACTCGTGCAGGTCCGCTTAGTCTGTAGAAGCCGTTGACCAAGAGTATTTTTTTCTTTGCGCCTTCTGCTGCGTACACCGACAGGATTTCCGAATCGGCACTTTCACCTCCTTGATTGATAGCAGTGACTTTGAAATCGTAGCGTTTGCCTGCTTCGATGGGCAATTCGTATGTTGTCCGTTCTGCGACGTATACACCATTGTTGAAGTCGCCATCATCGATGCGAGTATAAACAATGTATCCCGTAGGCATTGCATTGTGATACAAGGTATCTATTGTCGGTTGCCACGATAGGCATGCAGTGCGTTGGTCGTCTGACAGCCGAGCCGCAAAGCGACGGATGCTCAGGGGTTGAATAGTATAATCTGTTTCACCATATTGAGCGCTGACATATCGCTGTATCCCTGCATAAATTGCACGTGCCATCGATGCCTTGAACATCGGATCGTGTACCAAGGTGAAGTCGGTATAATTTTGATGCGAGAACATTTCGAGAATCATAGACGGCACGTGCGGTGTACGGCATTCGCCATAATTGCGATCCCATACTTCGCGCTGTGTCCAGGCCGTTTGCCATTGCTTCGACAGGTTTTGTGAAATTGATGTGACCACTGATGTTGTGAGATCAAGCGAAGTCTTTCGAGACATCCCACAGGGGAAATCTGCTACTCCACCAGGCTTCACCGTCGTAGCAATACCCAATGTACCGATGATGGTCTTGGCATCTTTTGCCCCTGCGTCTGAGTGTACCGCCACCACTGCATCCAATGGCACACGCAGTCCTGCCGAGTCGGGCAGATATGTACTGCCACCCGCCAGATGATTGGCCATAGCGCCACGTGCCCGGATATCGTCGCTATAGTCCGTATGTTTCTTTTTCATATTAAAAAGGTCGTAGGGCACACCACTCCACAAAGCATTATATGTAGCTGCTTCCAGATATCGCGGCATACCACTCGTGCCAAATCCATTACGATTGTGCATCGCCATACCGCCGCCCCATCTCACGGCATCGGCGGTCACGATGCCTTCCTCCTGGCTTTCGTTGGTTAGCACTACGCAATTGCCCTCGGGGCAATCCTTGCCGAAATCGAAGGTGCCGAGATAGACCCATGTGCCGCCACCCATTTTTTGGTTGACCAAGAAGTGTGTCTCTTGCCCTTTGTGTTTGACAATGTAATGGGCATCGCTGATGCTCTGGGGTAGGGTGGCGTAGCTGACATAAACGGCATATTTCCCTCCCGCTTTGAATCGTGGAGTCCATGTGGCCGAAGCTTCATCGCCCTGTTTTGTAGCAGTGATTTGTCTGTATGTTCCAGCCTCGAAGGGGTTGGATTTACCGTTCATTGGTAGATAGGGCATCGCGAAACCCTTAGTCCCTGTTGCACAGGTGTGCCATTTGTGCTCGCCCGTGCTGCGCTCTTCGTATTTGCCATGATGCTGTGACGAATGGGCTTTGTCATTGTCCACCATACGCATTTCTGTTTGCATATCGCGTTCGCATGCCGTGGGCACCACAGCACCCGATCGCTCCAACATAGGAACCAAGTAGGGATAAACGAAGCTTCGTGTCAACAGGTCCTCGGTAGTGCAAAAGAGGTAGGGACGTTGCCACAACCACTTCTTTGTGTCGAAATATCTGCCGTGACTGGCATTTACCATCAGGTGGCGTCCGTTCACTCCGCCCTTTAGGATCGCATTCTGTGGTCCGACACGCTTCACCCAGGGTGCCCCATCGTATCTTTTGCTGGGCAACATGCGGGTGCTGTCCAGGGCCATTGTGCGTGCATAGTTGGGGATATATTCGCTTAGGTCACGTTTGTATTTGTCTTTCCAAAGGATTTTGTATTTTTGATAAGTTTCGGGGATTTGCTTTTCCACATTTCTTGTGAAGTCGCCTAAAGATGCTTCGGTGAAGGCTTGTCCGCAAATCGCCTCGTTGGCATAAAGCGTCAGCGTGGTGGAATCTTCGCTCAAGGCAGCGCTATCTACTTTCATAGCAAAGTGTGGGCGGTAGTTCCCCGTTTTGTAGACTTTCAGATAGGTGTTGAGTGTGTCACACAATCCTGAGTATTGTTTTTTTTGTGTCCATGCTGGTGTGGCGCAGACGAGCAGAATTAATAGCGGATATAGGCGAAATTTCATCGTAGTATGGTGTTGTTTAATCATTGCCCTATGCGAGATGCGTGATGATAGCATTTTTGTGAAAACTATCCCATTTACTTTCCCAAAGCAGTCGCAACGAGGGACGAAGGGTAATCGGTGGTGCCGCATCGCCCTGCTATCGGCAAAAGGCGGAGGGAACGACATCATTCAGGCATTATCGTTTTTGCTGGGGGACGTATATCACCGCAAAGGTACACTTTTTTTGTTGTATTCTCGTTCTTCTTTGTTTTATTTATTGTTAGGGAGATTTACAGCGAAACTTAATAAAAAAAAGCACCCACCATTTTATGGCAAGGTGCAAAGTTGTATTTTAGGACCTAATAGTTCGTCTGCTTGTTTACTCGTCCACTCGTCTACTTATTCGCCAAATATTTCAGCCAATTTCTCAGCCAATTGGTGAGCGCGAAGTCCGTTGGCGATGATTTTGCCGTCGGGGCCTACGAGCAGGGTGGCGGGAATGCTGTTGATACCATAGATGCCTGCTGCTGCGCATTCCCAGCCTTTCAAATCAGACATATGATGCCAGGGCAAGCCCATGCTTTGCACAGCGTCCTTCCAAGCCTTTTCTTTATTGTCGAACGATACGCCGACGATATCAAAGCCCTTAGCGTGATATTTCTCATACAGCGCTTTTACTTCAGGCATTTCTTTGCGGCAGGGACCACACCATGATGCCCAGAAGTCTATCAAAACGTATGTACCCTTACCTACAAATTCAGACAAGCGACGGGGTTGGCCTTCAAGGTCGTTCATTTCAAAATCTGTGAAAGTCGCACCAACTGCGGCACGGCGCCATGCTTCGACATAACCCCAGGCACGTTCCGCCAACTTTACGTTCATGAATTCGGGCTTTTGATCTGCCAATGCCAAGACTTTCTCGCGTGGCATGTGCGACATCGTTTGAACGAAGTAGATGGCGGGAAATTTAGCCTGCATATTTTCTGCATAGCATTTTTCATATTCTGCCAACGTGATAGCTTGAAGCGAATCATATATCGCAAAGATCTCGCTCTGGATCTCCTGTGTCAGTGTATTGTTCTTCTGAAGTTCTTTGAAATAAGTGACCAGTTTTTTTATCTCCTCTTCTGTGGGTTGCAAACGTTGTTCCCAAGCGTAGAGTCCATCGTTTTCTTTTGTACCCTTAGCCGCCCCAACATTGAAATCGACCTCAACATTTCCATCAAGCAATACGAATGCATCCTTGCCATTGTCTGTATATACTTTTGCAAAGAGCCCCTTTGTCGCATCCGCATTCAGGACAAATTTACCCTTGCCAGTCACCGCCATCGAGTCGGTAGCGCTGCTTTCCAAATAGCTCACATATACTTTTTTAGCACCTTCGGGCGCTACGCCCTTCACTTGATATTGTTGTGCCATGAGCGCAGTAGAAGCGAGCGCCAGGCACATAGTCAAAATGTTTCTTTTCATATCGTTTGATTTTGTTTAGTTTCACATTATCCTCGTTGTGGAGGACTACCAAAGAGCAAAGGAAATGTTTTTTGCGCAATTGACAAAGACTTTTTCTCAAAAAGGCGTGTGCGCGTGCGGTGCGAGCGTGCGAAATAGGTGCGAGATGTTTGCGTGATGTTGGTACGTCACACACCTACTCCAAATGGCGAAAAATACACCCTTGAAAAAATGCGAAATTTTTTGACAAATGCATTGGGCAAAATAGAAGACAAAAATGCGAATAGATTAGGGCTATTATGAAAAAGTCAAGACCTTGTTTGAAAAAGGTCTAAGGAAATTTCAACGAGCCGTCGCGAAATTTTCAAAAAGTCTTACTTTTTTCAACCAACAATAAGTGTCTGAAAAGCTAAAAAATGTTCGATTTTTCCAGAAAAAGGCCCAAAAAACATGATATTGGGGCAAAAATCGCCAAAATATTAACACTTGCTAACATTGTGGTGGCGATATTTCCGACTATCTGGTGGCGTGGAGATTTTTACGCGATTTTTGGCTTCAAAAAATGCGAAAAATTTTGACAAAATTCTATTTCTGCAAACTTGATTTTACTACCCACAAAACATTCGGTGTGGTGGGTGGTGCAGGGCGAGCAAAACTTTTTTTAAGCATTTTTTGGTTTTACACTGCATTTTTCAGCATTTCTTTTTTATCTTTGCTGATTAAAAGGTACCCGTACGCGTGAGCGCGTAGATTTGGTACCTAAGAAAGTTTAACAAATACGGCAACTTAAATCAAAAAACACATATTATGCAACATTCTGATAGCATCGTAATTATCCCCACCTACAACGAGCGCGAGAACATCGAAAACATCATCCGCGCCGTGATGGACCTGGAACATGGTTTTCATATCTTGATAGTCGACGACGGCTCGCCCGACGGTACGGCTGCGATAGTCAAGGATCTGATGGCTGGCGAATTTGCTGGTCGTCTGCATATCCTGGAGCGTAGCGGCAAACTGGGACTCGGCACAGCCTATATCGCAGGGTTCAAGTGGGCGCTCGAGCATGGCTACGACTACGTCTTCGAAATGGATGCCGACTTCAGCCACGACCCTAAGGATCTGCCACGCCTATACAAAGCCTGTGCCAAGGACGGCGCAGATGTGAGTATCGGTTCGCGATATATCAGCGGCGTCAATGTGGTGAACTGGCCAATGGGACGCGTGTTGATGAGTTACTTTGCTTCGAAATACGTGCGCTTCATCCTGGGCGTACGCATCAATGATACGACTGCGGGATTCAAGTGCTATCGCCGCCAGGTGTTGGAAACTATCGACCTCGATGCTATCCGCTTCAAGGGGTATGCTTTCCAGATCGAAATGAAATTCACTGCGCACAAACTCGGTTTCAAGGTGGCAGAAGTGCCCGTAATCTTTGTCAACCGCCAGTTGGGTAGCAGCAAAATGAGTGGCGGTATCTTCAGCGAAGCCCTCTTCGGCGTGATGAAACTTCGACTCGCTGCAATGTTTGGTAAGATCAAGCCAGCGAAGAAGTAAAGCGCTATTTTTCATCCTCAACTCCTCCAAGATTATGCATAAAAGGACGCTGATAAAGAATGCCGTGTTGGTGAACGAAGGCGAAGTGTATGAAGGCGCTTTGCTGATACAAAACCATCATATCGAACAGGTGTTGCGCGGAAGCGACGCTATGCCCACACAACCCGCCGACCAGGTGATAGATGCCCAGGGGGCCTACCTCCTGCCCGGCGTGATCGACAGCCATGTACACCTGCGCGAGCCAGGCTATACGCACAAGGGAGACATGCGCACCGAGACTGCGGCAGCGGCAGCAGGTGGTGTGACCACAGTGCTGGATATGCCCAACACGGTGCCGCAGACACTGACCCTCGAAGCACTGGAGGAAAAAATGGCATTGGCCAAGGCAAAGAGTTTGGTTAACTATGGTTTCTATATCGGAGCCTCGAATACCAATGCAGAAGAGTTGAGCAGAATCAACCCGCGCCACGTTTGTGGCATCAAGGTCTTCATGGGTTCATCCACAGGCAATATGCTCGTAGACCAAGAGGCCGCATTGCGCCGCGTATTCAGTCTGCAAGGTTTGCCCATTGTGACACACTGCGAGGACTCGGTCACTATCGCCGAGAATATGCAGGCGGCAAAGGCAGCCTATGGCGATGACCCCGAGGTGGCACAACATAGCGAAATTCGTTCGGCCGAGGCCTGCTACCGCTCTACAGCGCTGGCCGTGAAGATGGCTCGTGAATGCGGTACCCGATTGCATGTGGCACATATCTCGACGGCGAAGGAATTAGAACTCTTCTCAGCCGAAGATAAGCACATCACAGCCGAAGTGTGTCTGCCTCATCTCGTCTTTACCACCGCCGACTATGACCGACTCGGTACTCGCATTAAGTGCAACCCAGCCGTGAAATCAGCGACAGACCGCGACGCATTGCGCACAGCCCTGAATGGCGATATCGTCACAACGGTGGGTACAGACCATGCGCCACACTTGCTCAGCGAAAAGGTGGGTGGTGCAGCGCGTGCCGTATCGGGCATGCCCATGGTGCAGTTCTCATTGCCAGCAATGCTTGGATTGGTGGACGAAGGTGTATTGAGCATCGCACGCCTCGTGCAGTTGATGTGTCACAATCCCGCAGAAACCTTCCAAATCGAGAATCGCGGTTACCTGCGCGAAGGTTACAAAGCCGACCTCGTCGTGGTGCGCCCCGATACTCCCTGGACACTCACACCAAATCAGATAGAAAGCAAATGCAACTGGAGTCCGCTCGAGGGACGTGTATTCCGCCATCGTGTGGAAAAGACTTTCGTCAACGGCTTCTTGCTCTACAACAACGGACATATCACCGACTACGACCACACTGGCGAGGCGGTGACCTACGATAGATGATACGCACGCTGACCTTTGACATAGCCACATTGGTGCCCTATATCGACTGGGTGTACTTCCTGCATGCGTGGGGATTCCCGCCGAGATTTGCCTCCGTGGCCCAAGTGCATAAATGCGCGGCTTGTCGAAATGCGTGGATCGCAACGATGCCCGAGGAAGATAGGCTGAGGGCGGCGGAAATCATCAAACTCTACGACGATGCTCGCGAGACCTTGCAGCAAATGGCAGATGCCAAAGTGGTGGCAAAAGCACGGGTGGGATTGTTTCCCGCTTGGAGCGAATGCGAAGATGTAGTCCTCGTAACGAAAGAAGGTGAAATGCGATTGAATTTCCTACGCCAACAGCACCCTTCGTCTTCCGAAAACCCCAATTACTGCCTGGCAGATTACATTGCTCCAAAGGCGGTGAGCAAATATCTAGATGTCGTCTTCCCAATGTCTCCAGCAAAAGAAAAACAAGAAGACATCCTGCTGCAAGCATCAGCCATGGGCGTCTTCGCAGTGACGGTGCATGCAGCGCAAATCAAGGGAACGGCAGACGCATATCAGGCCTTGATGATAGAAACCTTGACTCAACGATTAGCCGAGGCTTGTGCTGAAAAAATGCACGAGGTGGTGCGAAAAGAAATTTGGGGATATACCCCGACAGAGCAACTTTCCACCGAAGATATTTTGGCAGAAAAGTACGTAGGACTTCGTCCCGCAGTCGGTTATCCCTCTCTGCCCGATCTAAGTCTGAACTTCGACCTGGACGGTGTGATAGACTTTGGCGAAATCGGCATCTCACTCACCGAAAACGGGATGATGTCGCCACAAGCCTCGGTGTCGGGACTGCTGTTTGCCCATCCCTTAGCACAACACTTTGCCGTGGGAAAAATAGGCGACGACCAATTGGCAGATTATGCTTCGCACAGAGGACAGACATTAGCGGACATCCGCAGATATCTCAAGCACTAACAAAAAAAGTATAGAAGAAACTCAGAGAGTAAAACCAAAAGCATTTTATACAAAAAATATATAACGATTATGAAAATCTTGTATCGACTCTATCAGCTATTCATCGCACTCCCTCTGGGATTGATCGCGACAGTCCTGACGTGCCTCATTATCATTATTGGCAGTTTGCTTGGCAGTGCTCATTTCTGGGGTTACTATCCTGGTAAAATCTGGGCACAAATCATCTGCCGCCTGCTATTATTACCCATCGAGGTTGTAGGTCGTGAAAAGATTGACAAGAAGCAGAGCTATGTGTTCGTGGCCAACCATCAAGGGCCAATGGATATATTCTTGGTTTACGGTTACCTGGGCCGCAACTTCAAATGGATGATGAAAAAGGCATTGCGCAAGACCCCACTGATCGGTTATACTTGCGAAAAAGCACGACATATCTTTGTGGACAAAAGTGGTCCGAAGAAAATTCAGGAAACTATCGAGAATGCACGTCAAACTCTGCAAGGCGGTACATCACTCGTTGTCTTTCCCGAAGGATCTCGTTCCTTCACCGGACACATGGGCAAGTTTCGCAAAGGCGCCTTCCAGTTGGCCGACGATATCGGCTTGCCCGTAGTACCAGTGACTATCGACGGCTCATTCGATGTACTCACGCGTATGGCAGGTTTCAACTTTGTCAATCATCACAAGATGCGCTTGGTCATCCATGACCCCATCTTCCCCAATGGTCATGGTCCAGAAGTGCTCAAAGAGACAATGGAAAAATCATACGAAGCCATTATGTCAGCACTTCCCGAAAGACATCAAGGCTACGTAGAAAATAAGGATCAATAATAACTCCTGTTACCCCTATGCTAAGTTCCTATATCATCGAGGTGAAAGAGGCTACTCCTCAACTCATACAAGAGGTCAACAATCTCTTGGCACAACTTTCTACGCGTAAACCTCAAATAGACGTTACCATACTACAACAAATCATTGATTCGCCCGATACACACTTATATATATATTATAAGGAAGGTAAGGCGGCAGGTATGCTTACTCTCGCTTCCTATCTTGCTCCAACCGGCAGGAAATGGTGGATTGAAGACGTTGTGGTGGACGAGCGATACAGAGGATGTGGCATCGGTCAAGCCTTGGTCGAAAATGCCGCCCTAGAAGTACACAATCATGGCGGCGGAAGTCTACTCCTCACCTCGCGCCCCTCACGAGAAGCGGCCAACCGCCTCTATCAGCGCGCAGGGTTTGAAAAGAGAGAGACCAATGTCTACAAGAAGTCTGTGGAATGATGAATGCCCAAGCAGGAAAAGCTGAAATCATACGCCTCGTTAAATTTGGTAGTGTGGGTGTGCTTAATACCGCTTTGACCTTTTTCCTCTTTTGGGGACTGCGGTCGATAGGGGTGGGGCTGAATACATCAAATGTGCTGAGTTATATCGGCGGCGGCATTAATAGTTTTGTCTGTAACAAACTCTGGGTGTTCAAAGCCCAAGGCTCAGCTTGGATTAAGGAAGCATTGCTCTTTGCTCTTGGCTTGGGAATTTGCTGGGCAATACAGTGGGTCGTCTTTACCCTTGCTCTGGAATATTGTCCCGAACTTGCAGCACAAACCATCGGAATGGTAGTGTATACGATGTGCAACTATTTGTACAATCGCCTAATCACATTTCACACCGCCCCTCATTGACTACAATATAATATAAAGTGTAGCGCGACAGATCGTACTAGAATTAAAACAAAACAAGATATAAAACATGAAAAAGTTACTCTCCTTGCCAGCAAACGCAGCAAAAAACTTTCACGACTTCACGGATTATCCACGATCAGAATATTATGCGACATCAGACCCTGCAGATAGAAAATTAGGTTCTGGTGGCGGTACAACGTGGTTGCTGAACTGCGCACATCATGCCGAAGATGCAGCAATAAATTTTGAAGAATGGTTGGCAAAAGAAAAGCGCATTTTGCTACATGCAGGGGGACAAAGCAGAAGACTTCCAGCATATGCAGCTTGTGGTAAGGTGCTGACTCCTGTGCCTATCTTCCGATGGGCGCGCGGTCAAGGAATTGCTCAAAACCTATTGGATCTGCAAATGCCGCTGTATGAAAAAATCATGCACAAGGCACCGGCAAATATACATACCTTGGTGGCGAGTGGCGATGTCTACTTGCGTTGCACCGAGGAATTGCAAGAAATCCCCGAGACTGATGTGATTTGCTACGGACTTTGGGGAGATCCTGTGACGACGTCGCATCATGGTGTTTTCCTGATGAACCGTGAGACCCCGACGAAGCTAGATTTTATGTTGCAAAAGCCTGATACTGCCACTCAGTCACGCTATGCACAGACTCACTTCCTTTTGATGGATATTGGTGTGTGGTTGCTTTCAGACAAAGCTGTGAAGTTGCTACAAAAGAAGGCGCCGTTTGCACCAACCTTTGCCGGTGGAGAAGGAGATGAACCCTTGTGTCCACAACATCCAGCCTACGATCTCTATTCTGAATTTGGTTGTGCATTAGGTCAGAATCCTTCTCAACCAGATCCCGAACTTGCAGAACTGAGTGTAGCTATTTTGCCACTCCCCGGCGGAGAATTTTATCACTTCGGTACAGCGCCAGAACTGATATCTTCGACCGTAAGCATTCAGAACTTGGTAAAAGACCAAAGATTTATCATTAAGCGCGGTATCAAAGAGCAATCTTCTGTTTTCACACAGAATGCTATTGTCAATGCAAGACCTACTGCGGAGAATGAAAATATTTGGATAGAAAACTCATACGTAGGTAATGGTTGGAAGTATTATAAAAATAATATTATCACAGGGGTGCCTCAGAATGATTGGGAGATAACTTTAAAAGAAGGTATCTGCCTAGATATTATCCCTATCGCAGAAACTTCTTACGCTCTGCGCCCATATGGTTACGAAGATGCTTTTCGTGGTAAATTAGGTGTGAGCGAAACGACCTATTTGGGAAAATCTATCACACAATGGCTGCAGGAAAGAAAGATTGATGTTGCGCTATTGGGAGCAGACTGCGATATGCAAGCAGCACGACTTTTCCCAGTTTGCGAAGATCTCGCAACTTTGAAATCATTGCTTGATTGGTTCCTGTCCGATACACCAGATACAAGCCTTACTGAATTGTGGAAAAACCTACCTCGACTTTCTGCAGATGAAATCTCAGCAAAAGCAAACCTTTGCCGACAAGCAGCGCAACGTGCAGAATTTCGTGCGGACAACTTGAAGACTTTGGCGAGCAATTGGAAGAAGAGCGTATTCTATCAATCCGATTTGAAAGATATGGCGGATCATTTCCATCAGGCGCATTTGCCTTTGCCCATGCCTTTGCCTCAAGATACAGCGCTGATGACTCGTGTGCACGATGCAATGTTTCGTTCGCAAATCCTCAGACTGCAGGGAGAAGAAGGTGATGCAGAAAAGATGTCAAACAAAGCCTTCTCGCTGCTGAGAGAAGCCTTGACAGAACGCGCTGAGACCGAAAAGTGCAACCCCAAGATGAATACGCTGAGTGATCAAATCGTGTGGGCACGTAGTCCGGTCAGAATTGACGTAGCCGGCGGTTGGACAGACACTCCACCTTATAGTTTGCTCAATGGAGGTAATGTGATCAATCTGGCAATAGAATTAAATGGGCAACCACCTCTGCAAGTTTATGTCAAGCCTTGTGATCGCCCAATTGTGATTTGTCGTTCTATCGACCTCGGTGCTATTGAATGCATTGAGACTTATGAAGAATTGAGTGAGTATCGCAAAGTGGGTTCTCCCTTCTCTATTCCTAAGGCAGCACTCTCGTTGGCGGGATTTTTGCCTAGATTCTCAGGTCAGCATTATAAGACCTTGAAGGAACAACTCGAAGCCTTCGGCTGTGGTATTGAGATTACGTTGCTCTCGGCAATTCCCGCGGGTTCAGGACTAGGCACAAGCTCAATTCTTGCTGCTACTGTTTTGGGCGCACTCAACGATTTCTGCGCATTGGGTTGGGATAAAAATGAAATATCAGAACGTACCTTGATTCTGGAACAATTGTTGACAACAGGTGGCGGCTGGCAAGACCAATATGGCGGCGTATTGCATGGTATTAAGTTATTGCAAACAGAACCAGGGATACGTCAAATGGCTACGCCTCGTTGGTTGCCAGATAATATCTTTACTGATTCGCAAACTAAGCCTTGCCACCTATTATATTATACTGGTGTCACACGCACGGCGAAGAATATTCTGGCCGAAATAGTCCGTGGTATGTTCCTCAATAGTAATTCTCATTTGTCATTACTCGACGAAATGAAGGCACATGCCCTTGCGATGTATGACCGCATTCAATTGGGCGACTTTGAAGGTTACGGCAAATTGTTGCGCGAGACTTGGGAACAAAATAAACGTCTTGATGCAGGTACAAATCCTCCGATTATCGACGAACTCTGCGCTCGTGTGGACGACCTTTGTGCTGGTTACAAACTACCAGGTGCCGGTGGCGGTGGATTCTTGTATATGTTGGCAAAAGACGCCGAAGCTGCAGCAAGAATCAAGAAGATGCTGAAAGAAAATCCTCTGCGCCCCAATGCCCGATTTGTGAATATGGATATTTCAGCCAAGGGCTTGCAAGTGAGCCGTTCTTAATAAATTTGACCTTACGAATAGAAGTAGAATATAAATATGAAGAAATATCAAATTCCCGCACTTATTTTGGCAGCAGCCCTATCTTTGTTTGGCGGAGTAAATGCATCTGCGCAAAATAACGTTGCAGAAACTAAAAATGACAACGAAATCACACTCGGCATATTTGCTATCAATGATTTTCATGCCAGCTTTGTCAGAAATGAGTCTAAGCATACGCCGGGTGCCCCTGCTTTGGTGCAAACGATGGACTCTCTGTGCAGAGTTTACCCCTATCATATAGTTGTAAATGCTGGCGATACATTTGGGGGAAGTTATCTTTATAGCATGTCCCGTGAGAAAGGACTCGTACCCCAACTTTTCAGAGATTTGAATATACAGATCTCCGCTCTGGGCAATCATGAATTTGATGAAGGCCAAGAGAAACTGGCTGCTAAGTGGAAGGGTGCAGAATTGAGACCCGATGATTGGAACTTTACCTATGTTGCCGCAAATATTCGCAATGACAAAGGTGAATGCCCCTCCTTTGCACGTCCGTATGCAGTACAGGAAATAGTATTGCCCCAAGGCCAAAACATAAAAGTTGCTTTCATAGGACTCACTACATCTGATGCACCCCAACAAACCAGTGCTAGAAATGTCAAGGGCCTCTCGTTTGATGGCAATTATCCCAAGGTGCTTGACTCCTTGAAGCAGACGCCGGGTTATGAGGTTGTGGAAAAAGCTGATTTGCGCTTCATCTTGTCGCACCTGGGTACTGCACAGCAGGGCGAAGATGCTTTCTGGATTGATGGCAATCAGGACAATCTGAAAAAGATCGACGACCCCTCGATCCACGGTCTAATCACCAGCCACACGCACGAGATGGTAGCTTCACATATCAACGCCCGCTGTTATCCAGTCGTTCAGGGCTTGAGCCATGGCAACTATATCAGCATGCTCGAGGTAAAGTTTGATACACTGACCCGTCGTGTCGGCGAGATAACACCTCGCCTGGTGCGTATTTATCCTAAGGCCGTGCTCGAAGAAAAGCCTGCGCGATTGCAAAAGCAAATCGAAGAAACTTTGGCACAATATAAGACGAAGGGGGGCACTCCTCTCGGAAAGCTAGTGATGCATCTCGACGCTCCTCTGGAGCACAATCGTCGCAACAAGTTCCGCCAAACTGAGGTCGGCACCTTGGTGTGTCAATCCTTTGCCGAAACTTATCGCAAGAATGAAGGCCTTTCGGACAAAGCGCTGGTAATCGGTGTGAGCCACTTCGGTAGTATTCGTGCCGGATTCCCTGCTGGCGATATTTCTGTACTTGATGTCGGCGAAACTTTGCCTTTTGCCAATGCACTTCGCGTTTACCACATGACCGGCAAGCAACTATTTGACCTCGTCGCATTTGGTTTGAAGAATAAGCGGTTTGGACAAATCCAAACGTCCTATTTGTCTTACGAAAGAGATCAAGAGAGCGGAGAATTGTTGCGCTTATTTTATACCAAGGGCAAGAAGCCTCAAGAGGTAAAAGCTAAGAAAAAATACTACGTAGTCGTAGATGATTATATCGTGCGCGGAGGTGATGGCTATCCTGTCTCACTTTTCCCAGACGAGGTGGAAGTGAAACCGACTCATACCCTGCCCACGACTACAGATGTATTCATCGATTATCTCTCTAATTTGAAGCAATAAAAATAGAATGGGACATTTTATTCACCCTCCTAAATCTGTATACGAATTGTCGGATGGCGATGCGCTCGTCATCTCGGACTATATGAATACCGGCTTGCATCGCACCAAGCGCACTATGGTGAGCGAATGGTTTCCCCAAAGTGCGGTGCAATTGACTTGGCCTCATGCTGGCACCGACTGGGCTTATATGCTCGACCGAGTAGAAAGCTGCTACATCCGTTTGGCTTATGAAATCGCTAAGCGCGAGAAGCTCATTATTGTTACCCCAGAGGTGGAGCGTATCAAGGCATTGTTGCAGCAACACCTACCTAAGGAACTCGTACAGCACATCATATTTTTCGCCTGTCCCACCAACGACACCTGGGCACGCGATCACGCTTTCCTGACAGTGATTGGCCCTGGTGGAGCTGAACTTTTGGACTACCGATTCAACGGCTGGGGTGGAAAGTTCGAGGCCAGTTTGGACAATGCTATCAATAAACAATTGTGGGAGCAAGGCGTGGTGCAAGGCAAGTACACCGACTGCCTGGACTTCGAATTGGAGGGCGGCAGCATCGAGAGCGACGGTCGCGGCACCCTGCTTGTGACCTCAGGATGTCTACTCAATCCCAATCGTAATGCTACGTATAGTAAAGAGCAAGTAGAGGCGCGCTTGTGCGAAGAACTCGGCGCAGAGCGTGTGCTTTGGTTGGATCATGGCAACCTGGCCGGAGATGATACTGATGGTCACATCGATACCCTGGCACGCCTTTGCCCAAAGGATACAATTGTCTATGTCAAGGCAGAGGATAAGGCTGACGAGCACTACGAAGAACTCAGTCGGATGGAGGCGCAGTTGCAGACTTTCCGCACTATGGATGATCGCCCCTATCGCTTGTTGCCTTTACCATTGCCTACGGCTATTTATGATGAAGAGGGCGAACGCTTGCCGGCGACCTATGCCAATTATTTGGTGGTCAATGGTGCGGTGCTCTATCCCACTTATGGCCAAAAGGAGAATGACGAACTGGCTGCTCAAGTATTAGCTCAGGCGTTTCAGGGTTACGACATTGTTGGCGTAGACTGCACACCGCTGATTTATCAGCACGGTTCGTTGCACTGTGCTACGATGCAATATCCTCGTGGCGTGGTGGTATCTCCCACAGGCGAGCAAGCCGAGTGATAGTGATTACCCTCACAGCAAAAAGGACTGAGAAATCAAATAAAAAGGGTAGGGCGGAGTGTGAAAAAGAAGAGCGGAAAAATACAGGAAATAATAGTGCGAAAAAAAAGTCTAACCTTTTTCAAAAAAGGTCAAGGTTTTTTAAACGAGACGGCGCGAAATTTTTCTGATGCTTTTTGTCCTATATATAAAAGGTAGGGACGAGGTAAAAATGATGTTGATTTTTTGCGATTATATCAGTGCTCCCCTCTGCCAATCGTTGACTCGGAAAAAGTGAAATAAAAGGTCTGCCCAGCAGACAATATATGATATAAAAATAACAACGTAGACACAATAATGAAAGTAGGAATCATACAACAAACCTGCACCGCCAATCGCGAAGAAAATATGCAGAAGTTGGCACGTAGTATCAAGGAAGTAGCAGCTCAGGGCGCCGAACTCGTAGTCTTGCAGGAATTGCACAATTCGCTCTATTTCTGTCAAACGGAAAATACCGAATTGTTCGATTTGGCTGAGCCCATCCCCGGACCCTCTACCGAATTTTATGGTGCCATAGCTCGCGAATGTGGCGTAGTACTGGTCACCTCGCTTTTCGAACGCCGTGTGGCAGGTTTGTATCACAATACAGCCGTGGTATTTGAGAAAGACGGTACGATAGCAGGCAAATATCGCAAGATGCATATACCCGATGATCCCGCTTACTACGAAAAGTTCTACTTTACCCCAGGCGATATGGGATTCAATCCGATTCAGACCAGCGTAGGTAAGCTTGGTGTGCAAGTATGTTGGGACCAATGGTATCCAGAAGGCGCGCGCTTGATGGCCCTCGCCGGTGCGGAAATTTTAATCTACCCCACGGCTATCGGTTATGAATCCAGCGACACCGAAGAGGAGCAAAGCCGTCAACGAGAAGCCTGGACCACCGTGCAGCGCGGTCATGCCGTAGCAAATGGTTTGCCCGTCGTTGCAGTCAACCGTACAGGGCACGAACCAGATCCCTCGGGGCAAACACGCGGTATACAGTTCTGGGGCAGCTCCTTCGTGAGCGGACCACAGGGCGAGATGCTCTATCGCGCACCTATTGATGAAGAAGTGGCAACAGTCGTAGAAATCGACATGAAGCGTTCAGAAAATGTGCGTCGCTGGTGGCCTTTCTTGCGCGACCGTCGCATCGAATGTTTCGAAGGCTTGACCAAAAGATTTTTAGACTAGCGAACGATTTCCTCAAGAGACTGTGCTGTTGCCTATCACCTTTGATGTCTAATAATTTGTTTAATTTTGCAAGACAACTCTAGAAAAATAAAATCATCTGATAATGGAGAAGAATGTATATCTAATTAAATGGCATGGACCTTTTAGTTCCCGAGAAGAGGTTGAGAAATGGGAGAAAGATAACTTCGCTTGCAACCTATATTTATTACGAGGCATGAAAAAAAATGCGAAGACTAAGAATTTCGTTTATTGTGGCATGACAAAAAGAAGAGCTTCTAAAAGGTTCAAAGATAAAGGGCATCGCATAAACGAAATAGAGGATAGAATCTCTGAAATTTATATCGGGAAAATTGACAATATTCGTGGTGTAAATGAACCTAAGGTTAAATTAGTAGAGAAAGTACTCACTGCTTATTTAGATGAATTTCTGGGAAGAGAATCTTTGCTAAACAAAATAAACTTTTCGTACCCAGAAGATAATGTTTATATAATTAATGAATGGTGGAAAGCATACGAGAATGCCACATGGGAGAGACTACCATCTGATTCTATTGCACAGTATATTCCTAATGTCATGTGTTATCATTTCGTTCAAGAAAATAAGGAGTATGAGATATTTGGTAGTATGAGATTCTCTAGACTTGTCTAAAATAAATGCTTTTGACCAGCTGCCGCAAGGCGGTGTGTGCGCTCCTCGAAACCTGCCCAACCACTCCAATCGGTTCGACCTTCGTCCGAATCGATACGCCCAGGTCTCGGAGCTCACTGTTCATCGCTCAAAGCGATTAAAGTTGAACGAATTCGTTAAAGTATTATTCAACCTATAACCAAAATAAAAATGAAAATACAACTGAAACATTATCTCGTAGGCCTGTGCGCAATGGCCCTGCCTGCAGCAGCACAAACATTGCTCCCTCAACCACAAGAAGTGGAATGGAAGAAAGGCTATTTTGACTGGCAAAAGCCATATCGAATGGAATGTTCACAAGCCGTGGCTGAAACCTCGGCACCCGTGCAACAATGGATGCCTACAAAGGCCGTAGCGACAGACAGCAAGCGTGTGGTGATCCTGGAAAAAGGTAACCCTGCATGGGGCGACGAGGAATACCAAATCTACGTATCAGCCGACACTGTGAAAGTAGGTGCAAAGGGCGAAGCAGGTTTCCTCGCAGCACGTGCTACACTGGCGCAACTCACCGCTGATGGCACGAAGACACGCGCCGTAGTGATCAGCGACAGCCCCGCCTATCGTTACCGTGGTGCTATGCTCGATGTATCGCGCCACTTCTATCCCATGGAATTTGTCAAGAAGCAAGTGGACTTGTTGGCACGTTATAAATTCAATCGTCTACATCTTCACCTCACCGATGCGGCGGGTTGGAGAATGGAGATTAAGCGTTATCCTCGCTTGACCAACTTTGCAGCTTGGCGCACCGATAGTTTGTGGAAGACTTGGTGGGATGGCGAGCGCAAATATGTAGAAGAAGGTACTCCTGGAGCTTATGGCGGATATTATACACAACGCGAACTGCGCGATTTGGTAGACTATGCTCTCGAAAGAGGTATTACTATTATTCCTGAGATAGAGATGCCAGCCCATTCAGAAGAAGTGCTGACAGCTTATCCCTGCCTCTCTTGTACGCACGAGCCTTACAAACAAGCAGACTTCTGTCCTGGTAGCATATCGACTTACGACTTTTTGGAAAATGTCTTGAAAGAAGTGATGGACGTCTTCCCCTCTGCCTACATTCACGTAGGTGGTGATGAAGCAGCCAAGGCTTCGTGGCCCACATGTCCCAGATGTCAGGCAAAAATGAAGGAACTGGGCACAACAGATGTGAACGATTTGCAAACACACCTGATTGCGCACATGGGACGCTTCTTGAAATCGCACGGACGTACCCTGATCGGCTGGGACGAAGTAATCGACGGAAACTTGGAAAAGGGAACTACCGTAATGGTATGGCGCGGATTGGAAAATGCAACACGTGCTGCAGCGCATGACTATGATGTCATTCTGTCGCCAGGAGCATATTGCTACATCGATGCCTACCAGGATTCTCCCGCAGACCAACCCGAGGCTATGGGTGCCTACTTGCCTTTGAAGAAGGTGTATAGTTTCGTGCCTGGCGAGAATATGTCGCCTGCACACCGCGCTCATATTGTCGGCGTACAAGCCAACTTGTGGACCGAACATGTACCCTCGGCTGCACATGCTGAATATATGATGTGGCCTCGCCTTTTGGCTATTTCAGAAATCGGTTGGAATGGTACGAAATACAAAGACTACGACGAATTTCACCAACGTGCAGTCAACGAAACCCAATACCTGCGCGCAAATGGTGTAAATGCTTTTGACTTGAAAAAAGAGAAGGGCGACCGTGTGCAAAGTGCTATTAAGCACAAAGCAGTCGGTGCAACAGTAATATGGAATAAAAAATACCATAGATCTTATCCTGGCAATGGTCCCACTACACTTACTGACGGCAAACTGGGAGGTTGGAACTATGGCGATAAACCTTGGCTCGGTTTCCTGGGCAAGGATTGCTTCGACATGACCATTGATTTGGGAAAAGTACAAAGCATTAGCGAAGTCAGCGCCGACTTTTTGCAATGCACCGGTCCATGGATTTACTTCCCCGGCACCTTCACCATCTCTGCTTCTGAAGATGGCAAAACATACAAGACGCTTTTTGAAAAGAAGAACCCAGACAAGAATTTTCCCTACTACAAAACGGAATGGTGGTCTTGGAAGGGCAAAGCCAAAGCACGCTATATTCGTTTGCAAGGTGACCCCGTGGTACACGGTGGTTGGATCTTTGTCGACGAGATCATTGTGAAATAATTTTCTCCCTGCCCTCCTATAATATATATATGAGGGCGGGGATATACCATACTAATATCAGAATACTATGAAATACACCGAACAAACACAGAATCAAATCCAGCGTGCATTGCGCAAGACTGCGTCAAAATTTACCGCTTCGCCCGACAATATGCCCTTGACAGATATTTATCTGCAAGTGAAGCAAGATAGCGGAGAGTTGTTGGTCTACAACGACGACGGCGATGAATTGACACGCTGTGTAGTCGAAGAATGGATTGGCAATACAGACGAGCAATTTTACGTTACCTTGCCACCCGTTTTGAGTGCTGCAGTAGAAACTCTCAAAGAGACTTGGGACAACCTTCCTATTCTCAAACCCTATAGTTTCGTACTCATGGGAGAAGATCGTGAGACCTTGACAGATTTATATCTGGTCGACGACGATTTGTTCTTGGTCAACGATGATTTGATGGAAGGTTTGAGCGAAGACCTTGATACCTTCTTTGATGAATTGATGAAGTAGAATAACAGAGGTTTGATAGCATTCAGTCTTCAATATTTCTTGTTGATCTTTAATCTTTCCTCGTTTATCTTTCAATTCTATTCGTTCAGAAATACTAAAGACTATAATTATGCAAATGAAACATACCACACACTTTGTTGTGGAACCCTTTAGCGAAGACTACGCCGGCCGCCTATCTTGGGGCATCTTGGGCAATCAACTCCTCAGATGTGCAAGCCTACATGCCGGAAGCCACGGATTTGGTTACGAAGATATGGTGCGCGATCACCGCGTGTGGGTACTTTCGCGCCTATCCATTCATATGGATGAAATGCCAACGACCGGTTGCGAATATGAAATACAAACTTGGGTATCTAAAGTTTACCGTCAGTTTACCGACCGTCAATTTGCAGTAGTCGGCAGGGATGGCAAAGTCTATGGTTATGCTTCATCGACTTGGGCATTGATAAATTTGGATTCACGTAGTGCGGTTGACCTCACCGGAATGAAAGATAATGCTTTGTTTAGTTTTGTCATAGACGAAGTTGCGCCCATTCCTTCGCCTGCTCGCGTCCGCATCACAAGTGATGCACCGCTATTTACCCACCGTGCTGCATACACAGACCTTGATATCAATGGCCACGTCAATTCAATACGTTATATCCAGATGGCACTTGATTGCTTGAGCGAGTTTATTTATAAGCAAAATCTCCGTGTGCAGCGCGTCGAAGTGGGATATGCTGCCGAGGGGATGTGTGGTGATGAATTGCAGTTCTTTTCCAATGAACTCACGGCTACTGGTGGTGGCATCGAGGTGCGTAATGAAAGCGGCACGACGTTGGCTAAGATTAATGTCGTGCTGGGCGAATAGCATTTCCATACGCCTTGTTACAATTAGACCAACCCCCATACTCCTTACTCCAGTCCTATGAAAATCCTGATCGTAGAAGATGATGCCGATTTGAGAGAAATTATCTCCACCTCGTTGCAAAAAGAAAGATACATCGTCGAGACGGCCGCCGATCTGCGTGCTGCTCGCGCCAAGGCTTTGATTTACGAATACGATGCCTTGTTGCTGGACATTATGCTGCCTGATGGTAGTGGCTTGGATCTACTGCGCGAACTTGTGGAGAAGGGCAAGCAAATGAATGTCATTATTCTTTCGGCCAAGGACTCAATAGAAGACAAGGTCGAAGGTTTGGATCTTGGCGCCGACGACTACTTGGCAAAACCTTTCCATATTGCAGAATTGCATGCACGTTTGAAAAGCGTACTGCGTCGCAAGATGCGTGATGGAAAGAATCTCTTGACGTTGGGTAACGTCGTAGTTGATTTGGATGAATTCGGCGTAAGGGTAGGAGAAAAGGATTTGGATTTGGGACGCAAGGAATTCGACATACTCGTCTATTTTATGAATCGTCCAGCACGTCTCATCGACAAGCAAATGCTCGCCGAAGCCGTATGGGGAGACCATATCGACAGCGCAGATAGTTTCGACTTCATCTATGCACAAATCAAGAATCTGCGCCGACGTCTTAAGGCAGCAAGCGCAAACGTTGAGATCAAGACCGTATATGGTTTTGGCTATAAAGTAATCGTCGAGGAATAGGCACACAGCAAACTGATTTTACGCATGAACAAGAGAAAAGGCATAAAACTCGTTACCCAGCTCACTCGCCGTCTGGCCGTTGTCGCAGTTGCCGTCATGTCGTTGTGGGCAGTACTGTTCTATTCGGTCGTGATACAGGAAGTGGACGACGAGACCGACGACCAATTGGAAACCCTGGCCGAAGAGATCATCGTGCGCGACTTGGCGGGCGATACATTGCCTGCGGTGTCGAGCGGGATGAATAACCAATATTTCCTGACCGAGGTCTCCGCCGAATATGCCCAGTCCCACCCTCACGTACAATATGAGGATCGCGACGTATTCGTTGAAGCCAAGAACGAGACCGAACCAGCGCGTGTTCTGACCTATATATATAAACGTGAAAATGGCACCTGGGGTAGAATCGAAGTCTCTACGCCTACCATCGAAAAGGCTGAATTGCGCGAAGCCATCGCCGTGTCGATAGCCATCCTATTCTTGACACTGATCATCTCTATTGTTGTGCTCAATTTCACCGTCGTTCGCCGCAGCATGCGCCCCCTTCACAAATTGCTCAGTTGGCTCGAGCAATATCGCCCAGGCGACAAAGTTACGACATTGGACAACCCTACAAATATCCGAGAGTTCGCCTGGCTCAATGAAGTCTCCGAGTCTGCTATCCAACGCAGCGAGCAATTGCACCAGCAGCAAAAGCAATTTATCGGTAATGCCTCGCACGAGATGCAAACGCCCCTCGCCATCAGCATAGGCCGTCTGGAAATGATGATGGACGACGACGGATTGAGCGAACAGCAATTGGGCGAATTGGTTAAGGTACATCACACGCTCAGCCACCTCTCGCGCATGAACCGTTCACTATTATTATTGAGCAAAATTGATGGTGCGCAGTTCTCTGAGCGAAAGCCAATCGATATCAATGCACTGGCCAAGCGCTACCTGCCCGACTATACACAAGTCTACGCCCACCGCGGCATAGAGGTAGAAGTGCAGGAACAAGGCCACTTGGTCATCGAAATGGACGAGTCCTTGGCAGTCGCATTGTTGACCAATTTGCTCAAGAATGCCTTTGTTCATGCCTCCGAGGGCGATACCCTGTATTTGCGCATTTCAGATCGTGGATTTACGGTAGAAAATACGGCCCACGATGGTCCGCTCGACGCTTCGCTCATCTTCAATCGTTTCTACCACACTTCGGGCAATGCGCAATCCACAGGACTTGGGCTCTCGATTGTCAAATCCATTTGCAATCTCTACAAGCTGGATGTAGCCTACCACCACAGAGACGGCCGACATGTATTCGAGGTGACGGTGTGATGTTTAATGATCAACGATTATGGTTTAATATTGAGCAAACAATAAGAAATAAAGGGTGAAATATTAATAGAAGTTAAAAAATATACGATAAGGGGCGATTTCAGAATCTTTTCAGAATCGCCCCTTAACTTTGCCTCTGTAAAAAGGAAACAAATCGAATATTAACAATTAAAACGACATCGATATGAAAACTAACTTCAAAAAATTATTCCTCGCTTTGGTATGCTTCTTTACAGTACAATTCGCCGTAGCCGACAACGAGCGCCCCATCACAGTCAAGCAATTGCCTGCAGCAGCACAGCAGATTTTGAATAAACACTTCGCCGGACAAAAAGTATCCCTTGCCAAATATGAAAATGGCTTGATCGAAAAGTCCTACGACGTCATCCTGGCCAACGGCAACAAGATCGAGTTTGACCGCAGCGGTGCATGGAAATCACTGGACTGCAAATACACCTCAGTACCCCGGGCCTTGATCCCTCGCCCCATCGCCAATTATATCAACCAGCACCATCAGGGCGCAGCCGTCAAGGAGATAGAGAAAGAACATGGTCGCTATGAAGTAAAACTTGTAGGTGGTGTAGAATTGACCTTTAACTCTAACTTCAAAGTCCTTGACATCGATTTCTAAATCTCACAATTAAATAAATACTAACCCCAAAAACGACAACAACATGAAAGCACTTTATATCCTTCCCTTACTTTTGGCTACACTCTTCGTATTGCCTAGTTGCGACCAAGACCAAGATTTGCTCGAATTCCAAGTCCCCACAGTTGTAATACAGGAGTTCAAGGAAAAATATCCCGATGCTACCTATGCCGAGTGGGAACGCGTGGGCACAAAGTATAAGGCAGATTTCCGCTATGACGGACGCGAAGCCGAGGCTTGGTTTGACAAGGGCGGCAACTGGATTCTCACTGAGTTTGAATTCCGCGGTACTTTGCCCGAACCCGTACAGCAATTGATCGCCACCCAATATGCTCGCTACGAGATAGACAGCGTGGAGTGGGTCGAAACACCTACGGGCAACTACTACCAATTCGAATTAGAGCGTGACGGACGCCTGGACCGCACAATCAAGGTGCGCGAAGATGGCACAGAGATCTGATACCCCCTAACCTAAACCTAATCATAACGAAGTCCGAGTGGCACCAGAATCAGCCGCTCGGACTTATTTTTTGCTTGTTTCTACGAAGTTCAGACTTAAACTTTCTGCCATTAGCCAATAGTGTGCGAGACATTAGCAAAATCACGCTGAAAAAAACATTAGACCTTTTTTGAAAAAACCAAGACCTTTTTTCAACGAGACGTTGCGAAATTTTTACAAGGTCTAACCTTTTTTTCTTGCTCGCTTATTCGTGTTTTTTTAGAATAAAACTTTAAGATACTTTCGCTCGCTGTGAAAAATATTGAAGTAAACTTCATATTATTTCGCTCGCTTATTCGTATCTTTGCAAAAATAACTTGCAGGTTTCTGCCCTTGCGAAAAGGGCGAAAGCATTTTCCTATAAAAATCAGTATGGAAAAATATATTGTATCCGCTAGAAAATATCGCCCAATGACTTGGGGAAGCGTGGTGGGTCAGGAGGCGCTGACCACAACATTGAGGAATGCTATCACTTCGGGCAGGTCGGCTCATGCATATCTGTTCTGTGGCCCACGTGGAGTAGGCAAGACGACGTGTGCACGTATCTTCGCCCGCTCGATCAACTGCCTGACGCCAACAGCAGAAGGCGATGCTTGTGGAGTGTGCGAGAGTTGCAAGGCTTTCGAAGAGGGACGCAGTTATAATATATATGAATTGGACGCAGCGTCAAACAATTCGGTCGAAGATATTCGCTTGCTCAACGAACAGGTACGCATGCAGCCACAGATAGGCCGATATAAGGTGTTTATCATAGACGAGGTACACATGCTCTCTATCGCTGCATTCAATGCCTTCCTGAAAACTCTCGAGGAACCGCCTGCGCATGCTGTGTTTATCCTGGCTACGACCGAGAAACACAAGATTCTGCCTACGATCCTGAGTCGCTGTCAAATCTACGACTTCAATCGTATGGAAATAGAAGGCATCGTGGGACATCTGAAGCGCGTGGCAGAAAACGAAGGTTATACCTACGAAGAAGAAGCCCTGGGCGTGATAGCGCGTAAGGCTGATGGAGGTATGCGCGATGCGCTGTCTATCTTTGACCAAGTGGCGGGTTATGCAGAGGGAAATATTACTTACAAGAAAGTAATCGAGGACCTGAACATATTGGACTACGACTATTACTTCCGATTGATGGATCAAATCCTCGAAAATAAAGTGCCCGAGGTAATGGTGACCCTTGGCGAGATCCTAAGCAAGGGTTTCGAGGGTGGACACTTTATCAGCGGTTTTGCATCTCACCTCAGAGATTTGCTGATGTGCCGAGATGAGCGCACCTTGCCCTTGATGGAAGTGGCAGAGAGTGTGAAGGAACGCTATGCAGCACAGGCTAAACGCTGTGATGCGAAGTTCCTGTATCGCGCACTGAAGCTCTGCAACGACTGCGACTTGAACTATCGTGCTGCAAGCAACAAACGTTTGCTCGTAGAACTGACGATGATTCAAGTGGCTCAGGCGCTGGACGAAGATGATGCAGGTTGTGGGCGTCGCCCTAAGAAGATATTGAAACCCCTATTCGCCGCAATCAAAAAAGTGGTGACTGAGGTCGCAAAACCTCAAGTAGCAGCTGCAGTAGCAGATGTGAGAACAGCTGCATCAAATGAGCAAATGGCATCGGCTACAACTGTCCCTGCGTCGGTAAGTGCAACACCAGCAAGGAACCTCCAAACAGCACCGAAGCGACAAACTTCACGTAGCCTGTCTATAAAGCTAAAAAATAATGTTAGCGCTCAGAAAGCAGAAAACAACATTGTCGAGGCACCAGTAGTCAAGGAAGTGCAAGAGGTTAGACCTTTCGAATTTAGCGAACTCAGTTTTTGGTGGTATCGGTATGCCATGCAATTGCCTGCAGAGGAGAACGCTGTGGCTGGTCGACTGAAGAATATACGACCAATACTGATGGACGGATGGCGTGTGGAGGCACCTGTGGAAAATGAGCAGGTGCTAATCTACATGAACGAACATTTGCCATATTTGCAAAATTTCTTGCGTGAGAATCTGCGCAACAAAGAGATTAACCTGCACTTTAGAATGATGAAGGAGGTAGAAACAAAACGCAGAGCATACACCAAGAGAGAACAATTGGCATTGATGTTGGAAAAGAGTGCAGCACTGCGAAGCTTAAGAAATGCCTTGAAATTAGAATTAACTTAAATGGGAGGAAACTCCTGAATCCTTAAATATTTTAACCCTATACAAATGGAAAAAAATCAACACAAGTATGTGACAGTGGCTTATTCGCTTTTCTCTGACAATGCAGAAGGCGTGCACGAGTTAATAGAACAAACAAACGAAGAACATCCACTGCAATTTATATCTGGTTTCGGTACTATGCTCGAAGCCTTTGAAGCGCAAATTGTTCCCCTGAACGAAGGCGACAAATTTGACTTTACTCTGGCTGTAGACGATGCGTATGGTCCATACGTCGCAGAGCATGTGATCGAATTGGATAAGCAAGTATTTTGTATCGACGGCCGCTTCGATAAAGATAATATATATCCAGGCAACGTTATCCCTTTGACCAATGCTGACGGCATGCGCTTTGATGGCGTGATCGTCGAGGTAAAGGACAACACTGTTGTAGTAGATTTGAATCACTTCTTGGCAGGACGCGCATTGCATTTCCAAGGCCACGTCGTACAGTCTCGCCCTGCTACCGATGCAGAGATTCAGGGTTTCTTGAACATGCTCAGCGGCGAAGGATGTGGTTGCTGTGGTGAAGGCGGTTGTGGTGAAGGCGGTTGCGGCGGTCATCATCATGGCGAAGGCGAAGGTTGCTGTGGACATCATCATGGCGAAGGCGAAGGTTGCTGTGGCGGACACTGCCATTAATATATATTATATAATATACGATGAGCAATAGCATTGGCAAAATATTTCGCCTTACGACCTTTGGCGAAAGTCATGGCGCTGCTGTCGGTGGGGTGATAGATGGGTTCCCATCAGGTATAGAAGTAGATCTGGATTTTATCCAAGCAGAATTAGATCGTCGACGCCCTGGGCAAAGCCATCTCACTACATCGCGTAAGGAGTCGGACAAAGTTGAAATTCTCTCAGGCTTGTTTGAGGGGAAGTCTACGGGTACGCCCATAGGCTTTGTCGTACGTAACGAAAATCAAAATTCTGCCGACTACGATGACTTGAAAGATGTCTACCGTCCCAGTCATGCCGACTATACTTATCAAGCTAAGTATGGCATTAGAGATCATCGTGGCGGAGGACGTTCGTCTGCTCGCGAAACTATTGCTCGTGTAGTTGCAGGTGCTTTTGCTAAAATTGCTCTGCGTCAGTTGGGGGTGAAAATCACAGCCTATACTTCGCAGGTAGGTCATATTGTTTTGCCACCATATCCCGCAGATTTTGATCTTACTCAAATAGAAAAGAATCCTGTCAGATGCCCTGACCCACAATATGCAGAGGCTATGGAGCAATTGATAGCCCAAGTAAAATCAGAGGGGGATACCATTGGTGGTGTCATCACTTGCCTGATACAAGGATGTCCACCAGGTTTAGGTGAACCTGTGTTTGGTAAACTGCATGCAGAATTGGGCGCAGCGATGCTTTCGATTAATGCCGTCAAAGGTTTTGATTATGGAACGGGCTTCGATGGTGTAACTCAGCGAGGCAGTCAGCAGAATGATTGTTTCGTTCCAAACAATCAAAAAAATGAATATGCAAAGGTGTCAGTTGCCACGAACAGAAGTGGAGGTGTGCAGGGCGGAATTTCAAATGGTGAAGAAATTTATTTCAGAGTAGCCTTCAAACCTGTAGCCACGCTTTTGCAAACTCAATCTACAATCAATCGAGATGGAGAGAACGTCTTGCTAAAAGCGAGAGGGAGACATGACCCTTGTGTCTTGCCTCGGGCTGTTCCTATTGTTGAGGCTATGGCGGCAATGGTAATATTAGATAATTATATGCTGAATAACACAAGAAAGTGTTAAAACGAAAAAAAAACTGAAAAAAACGAAAAAAAACTTTGTTATTTATAAAATCGTTTTCTATATTTGCCCTATCAGTTGTCGTGAGATAACGTATTTATATAGTTTAGTTAAGTCTAGTTTAGTTTTTGTGTTGGTTAATGGAAGCCTGTGGAGACAGTGCTTCCATTAATTTTTGCGCAATTGGTCTGCTTCTTAGTGTTGAGTGCTCAAGTGCTTTATGTGAACGAGGATTTTATGATAATTATTCGCTTAACCCCAAAAAAAACTGTAACTTTGCAAGGCAAAATTTATGTTCGTATGCGCAGTGTGCTGAAATATATGTATCTGATGGTGGGACTATGGATAGTTCTGCCCTCGTTTCTCGCTTCAATAGGATGTGGGGATGCTATAGTGAATGCACAGGATGCGGATGGTCTTCAAACAGAAAAGCGAACAAAGGGCGTGCAGGAAGTGGAAGATACGTTGCAATTAAGTCTTTTGACTTGTGCACCGGGTGCCGAGGTATACGAATTGTACGGGCATAGTGCATTGCGTGTGCAGCATCTTAATAACGGAGCAGACTGGGTGTTCAATTATGGTATCTTCGATTTCTCGGCACCGCACTTTATGTGGCGATTTGTCCTCGGACAAACTGACTATACGGTGGCAGGTGTGCCCTACTTGTATTTTTGCGATGCCTATCGTCGTGAAGGTAGGGCGGTGACAGAGCAAGTGCTCAACTTGACGCCTGCAGAAGAAGCACGCTTGCTCGACGTTGTGACGCAGCATGCTTCGACAGAAGGGTGGTCATACAGATACAATTTTCTATATGATAATTGTGTGACGCGATTGATTCACATGATTGAGGATTGTGTGGATGGTCAAGTGGAGTGGCCTGTGGCAGAAGAAGGCAAACGTTCATTCCGTGATATGCTGCACGAAAGCACTGAGGTGCAAAGTCCTTGGAATTGCTTTGGACAAGATTTGATCCTGGGTGCTGAAGTTGATGTGCCACTGACTATACATCAGCAAATGTTCTCGCCTATCTATGCAGAACGCTACGTGTGCGAAGCTGTAGTACGCGAAGTAGATGGTCAGACAAGACCTCTTGTCAATAAACCTGCGCCACTTGTGATGTCTTGTGTAGCCACTCCTGTTACACATGGCGGTGGACTTACACCAATGGTTGTGCTGAGCGTGTTTGCTGTGTTATGGTTGATGATAGGATTGTGGGAAATGAAACGTGGTAAGGTGATTATGGCATTAGATAATGTCATTTTGGCGGTTCGTGGTGTGCTTGGCATACTTGTTGCTATATTATTTTTTGCAAGCGAACATCCTGCCGTAGGAAGCAACTGGCTGATACTTTTCTTCAATCCTTTACCACTTCTGCTTCTGGTATGGAAAATGATTGGCAACCGCAGAGAAAAACATCTGAGATATTTGCGCTTAATGTTGATAGAATCAATGTTGGTTGGTGCGATGCTTCTTGTTTCGCCACAAGTGGTGCCCATGATGGTATATGTACTTTTGGCAACATTTGCTCTGCGAGGAGCGATGACTTATCAAGTACTTTGTAAAACTTACATTAAAGTAGACAAATAAAGGAAAGGGAAAACTCTCCTATAAGAATGAAAAATAAAAAGAGAAAATATATCCACCCCGTATATCCTATATATAATAAGGATAAAGGACATTATGCTCTTCTGCTATTGCTGCCGCTGATGGTTAGCATGGTGGGAGCACATGGTGTAAAAGCAAATGCTGCAGATAGCGGAGTGCCTAAGGTTGTAATCAATATTATGATAGACCAATTGCGCTCAGACTATTTGTCTGCCTTTATGCCTCTGTATAGCGAAGGTGGTTTTAAAAAGATGATGACAGAGGGGAGCGTATATACCCAAGGCGAATACCCACATGCTCACGTTGACCAAGCCAACGCTGCAGCGACACTAGCATCAGGCACAGTCCCCTCTCGTCATGGTGTGGTGGCCGAGCGATGGTTAGATCGCAAGACCCTACGTCCTGCTTTTTGCGTATCTGATAGACAATATAGTGCTTTGGGAGGTGGGCAAGAAGGCATGTCGCCCATGCATCTGTTGGTATCGACAGTTAGTGATGAGTTGAAGGTAACGACAGGAGGTAAATCTTTAGTTTATGCTATAGCTCCAGACCCTCAAGCAGCAATCTTTTCGGCGGGTCATGCTGCGGATGCTGCGATTTGGATAGATAATGCAACGGGACTTTGGAGCAGTTCTTCATATTATAATGTATTTCCTACATGGGCTGAAGCTTACAATCAATACCACGCATTGCCAGAAAGGTTGGGTAGCATCGTTTGGGAGCCCTATTCGGACTTAGTTGGTAATTTCAACTATTTTCTATCGGGAGAATTGCATGGTCCGTTCAAGCATCATTTTAAGGGTGATAGTCGTTTTGTGGAATTCAAAACAAGTGCCTTAGTCAATGAAGAAGTGACTGATATGGCCTTGGCTTGTATTGAAAAGTCAAATTTTGGTACAGACGGCATTACGGATTATTTGTCCTTGACTTATTATGCTGGTAATTTCAAGCACCTTCCTCACAATGATGTACCTATCGAGACACAGGATAATTATGTTCGTCTGGATCGCTCATTGGAGAAACTTATCAAAAGTGTAGAGCGCAAGGTCGGTGCAGGCAATGCGCTTTACGTCCTGACTTCAACCGGTTACGTAGATGAGGAAAATGCGGAATTGAGTAAGTATCGTATTCCCACGGGCGTATTTGATGTTAAGCGTGCTTCGTCTCTGCTTAATATGTACCTGGTTGCTATTTATGGTCAAGGGGAATATGTCGAGGCTACTTATGGTACGCAAATTTATCTGAATCAAAAGCTCATCGAAGAGCGACAAATAAACCTTTCAGAACTCCTACTCCGTGCACAAGACTTATTGTTGCAAATGAGTGGAGTAAAGGATGTTTACACTTCGGCACGCCTGATTGGTGGCGCATGGACTCCTGAAATTAGCAAGATACGTGGCGGATTTGCTCCCCATCTCTCAGGAGATATTTTGATAGAGGTTTCACCAGGCTGGACTTATTATAATTCTGATACAAATCAGCGCCAAATGGTCAGGGATTCGTATGTGCCCTTCCCCATTATCTTCTATGGCAAAGGTGTCTCTGCAGCAACATACAATATGTCGACAACAGTAGATTATATAGCACCTACGTTGTCCAGGGCAATGCGCATTCGCGCCCCGAATGCTTGTTCATTGCGCCCATTGTTTTGAAATGTGGCAAAAAGTAAGACATAAAACAAGCATCATTAATATCGAAACAAAAACAAAATACATATGGATTTTAATAAATTTTTAAGCAAACTTTTTGGCAACAAGTCCACAAGAGATATGAAGGCTATTGGCCCTCTCGTGGAGAAAGTGAAAGAAGTTTATCCCACTATCCAAGCACTCAGCAACGATGAATTGCGTGCTAAAACGAAAGAGTTGCAAAACAAAGTGCAACATTCGGCAGACGACTTGAAGGAAAAGATCGAAAACCTCAAGGCGAAGGTAGAAGAAACTCCATTGGAAGACCGTGTAGTTATCTTCAACCAAATCGACAAGATCGAGAAGGAAGTACTCCAACGTATCGAAGTTGCGCTCAACGAGATTCAAGCAGAAGCCTTTGCTATTGTTAAAGAAACCGCACGCCGCTTCACAGAAAACGACACTATCGAAGTCACTGCAACTGACTTTGACCGCGAGTTGGCTACTACCAAGGATTTTGTGTCTATTGAAGGCGACAAGGCGATTTACAACAATCACTGGGTAGCTGGTGGAAATGAAATGAAGTGGGACATGGTACACTACGATGTCCAATTGTTTGGTGGTACAGTACTTCACCAAGGTAAAATTGCCGAAATGGCGACAGGTGAAGGTAAGACCCTCGTGGCTACATTGCCAGTCTTCCTCAATGCGCTCAGTGGTAATGGTGTGCACGTCGTTACTGTCAATGATTATTTGGCAAAGCGTGACTCCGAATGGATGGGCCCACTTTACATGTTCCATGGTTTGAGCGTAGATTGCATTGACAAGCATCAACCCAACTCAGATGCTCGCCGTCGTGCTTACCGAGCTGATATTACCTTTGGTACGAACAATGAATTCGGCTTTGACTATTTGAGAGATAATATGGCGATGAGTCCTCAGGATCTCGTACAACGTCGTCACAACTATGCTATCGTCGACGAGGTCGACTCCGTATTGATCGACGATGCCCGTACTCCATTGATTATCTCTGGTCCTGTGCCCAAAGGCGACGACCAATTGTTTGAACAATATCAACCTCTCGTAGAACGCCTCGTTGAAGTGCAACGCAAGTTGGCTACTCAACTTTTGGCAGAAGCAAAGACTCTGATCGCTTCAGAGGATAAGGAAAAGCAAGAAGAAGGTTTCCTCCAACTTTTCCGTAGCCACAAGGCATTGCCCAAGAACAATCCGCTCATCAAGTTCCTCTCTGAACAAGGTATCAAAGCGGGTATGCTCAAGACTGAAGCCATTTATATGGAAAACAACAACCGCCGCATGCCCGAGGCTACTGATCCTCTCTACTTTGTGGTGGATGAAAAGATGCACTCTTGCGACTTGACCGACAAGGGTAATAAGTGGCTTGCTGAGCAGGTGAAGGATGATGCTCTCTTCGTATTGCCCGATATCACCAGCGAACTTTCTGCGCTCGAAAGTGATACTACGCTCACCCCAGAGGAAAGATTGCAAAAGAAGGACGAACTCTATTCTGATTATGCTATCAAGAGCGAACGTGTACATACCATCCAACAATTGCTCAAGGCTTACACCATGTTCCGCATCAACGAAGAGTATGTTGTGATGGACGGACAGGTGAAAATTGTCGACGAACAGACAGGTCGTATCATGGATGGCCGTCGTTGGAGCGATGGTTTGCACCAAGCTGTCGAAGCTAAGGAACATGTCAAGGTTGAGGCTGCAACGCAAACCTTTGCTACAATCACTCTGCAGAACTACTTCCGTATGTACCACAAGCTTTCTGGTATGACCGGTACGGCGATTACTGAAGCTGGCGAATTGTGGGATATCTACAAGTTGGACGTGGTGGAAATTCCTACCAACCGTCCTATCTTGCGTAATGATATGAACGACCGCGTGTACAAGACTAAGCGCGAAAAATATGCTGCTGTGATTGAAGAAATCGAACGTATGCGTGTCAGCGGCCGTCCTGTTCTCGTTGGTACCACAAGTGTTGATGTCAGCGAATTGCTCAGCCGTATGTTGCAGATGCGTCGCATTCCACACCAAGTGCTCAATGCTAAGTTGCACCAAAAGGAAGCAGACATCGTGGCTTTGGCTGGTCAAAGCAAAGTGGGACATGTTACGATCAAGAATGCAGATGGTACTACCGAGGAGCGTGAATGTCCACTCGGTGCCGTAACTATTGCTACCAATATGGCAGGTCGTGGTACCGACATCAAGCTCACAGCACAGGTGAAGGAAGCTGGTGGTCTCGCTATCATTGGTACTGAGCGCCACGAGAGCCGTCGTGTAGACCGTCAGTTGCGCGGTCGTGCAGGACGTCAGGGTGACCCAGGTTCTTCTGTATTCTTCGTCTCATTGGAAGACAACTTGATGCGTCTTTTCGCTAGCGAACGTATTGCGAAGGTCATGGATAAGCTCGGTTTCAAGGAGGGCGATATGATCGAGGCACCTATTATTAATAATAGCATCGAACGTGCGCAAAAGAAGGTGGAAGAAAATAACTTCGGTATCCGTAAGCGCCTTCTCGAATACGACGATGTGATGAACAAGCAGCGTACGCTGATCTACGAAAAGCGCCGTCACGCACTCATGGGCGAACGTATCGGTATGGACATCTCTAATATGATTTGGGACCGCGTAGTCACTATCATTAGCAACAACGACTATCAGGGTTGCGTAGAGCAATTCCTCGAAGTGATGGCTATGGAAGTGCCTTTCACCGAAGCGCAATTCTCTGACAAGCGTCGCGAAGATTTGTTTGAGACTTCATTCCAAGCAGCGATGACTCACTTCAAGCGCAAGATGGAACGTCTCGTCGAAACTGCATATCCTGTGATCAAACGCGTGTATGAGGAACAAGGCGAAATCTATGAAAACATCCTCGTGCCTATCACTGACGGTAAGCACGTATTCAACATCCGTACGAATCTGAAGGAGGCTTACGATACGCAGGCACAAGCCGTGGTGCGCGAGTTCGAAAAGAAGATCCTCCTGCACAACATCGACGACGCTTGGAAGGAAAACTTGCGCGAATTGGATGAATTGAAGAAGTCTGTACAAAACGCAAGCTACGAACAGAAGGATCCTCTCTTGATCTTCAAGTTGGAAAGTGCGAAAATCTTCGAGACTATGGTCAACAAGATCAACAACTCGACCATTTCAACTCTGTTGCGCGGACAAATCTATGCGCCAGAGCAAACCGCCGAGGTACGCGAAGCGGCTCCAGAACAAGCGCCAAAGCAACAGTACACTGAGTCAAAGGAAAACTTGGACGAAGATCGTAGCGAGATGGCTAAGGCGGCAGCACGCGACACTCGCGAACAAGTCACACAACCTATCATCAAGAGCAAGCAACCAGGCCGCAACGATCCATGCCCTTGTGGCAGCGGCAAGAAGTTTAAGAACTGTCACGGTCGCGGTTTAGTGTAACGCAACCGACTAAGTCATCCGACTTATATAAACCCTACTACAAGGGCGAGATGCTATCTCTCTGATAGTTTCTCGCCCTTATTTTTTTAATTAGTGGGTTACAATCCCCCAAAGGTGCAGCGGTAAATGCCGAGAAAGTGCTATCTCGCGCTTAGAAAATTATAGTGCCAAAATTTCTCAAGACCTTGTTGAAAAAAAGTCTAACCTTTTTTAAATTCCAGAACGGTTTTTTTGAAAAAGGTTAGACTCTTTTCAATTTCTCTTTTCCCTCGTTTCCTGTCCTCTATATCAGCAAATTTGTAAGGGGGATGTGTTGCGTTGGGGTTTCTCTTTTTTGGGGGTGCGAGTTGAGAAACTTCGCTTTGTCTGAGTTCGACTGATGAAATGTGTATTTAGAAATTCCGCGCTACTGCTCGTTTTTTGGAGTCTTTTTGGGTGCTCTATATAATAGTATTTATCTTTTAATTAAATCACTAAAAGGTAAATACGATATTTGTATCGGCTAAAAGTATTCGTGCGCATTTCAGTGTATTCTTTGAAGATACGAGGAAAGAAAAACGGGATTTGCATCAGGAGTAGATAGATGCAAATCCCGTGGATATTACGACCGCGTGCAGCCATGAGAACTGCGGGGCGGTTAGTGTGGTTGTTGTATTATGGCTTCAAATGTTGATCGAAGAAGTTGCACATGCGTGTGAAGAGGTGATAGCGTGTGTTGCCGCCATAGATGCTGTGGTTGCGATTGGTGTAGATGTGCATGTCAAATTGCTTGTCTGCCTGCACCAGCGCTTCACTCATCTCGTGAGCATTGCGCACGTGGACATTGTCGTCTGCTGTGCCGTGAATCAAGAGCAAGTGCCCACTCAGATTCTTTGCCTGATTGATAGGACTGCGGTCATAGCCTGTGCTGTTTTCCTTAGGCGTGCGCATGTAGCGCTCAGTATATACGGTGTCGTAGTAGCGCCAGCTGCTTGGTGCGGCTATAGCTACACCACAGCAGAATACGGGACGGCCTTCGCTCATCGCCATGAGTGTGTTGAAACCGCCGAAGCTCCAACCCCAGATGCCGATGCGTGTCTTGTCCACGTAGGGCAGGGTGCCGAGGTAGAGGGCTGTTTCGACTTGGTCGCGGCTTTCGAGCAAACCGAGGTTCAGGTAGGTGCACTTTTCAAACTCTGCACCACGTCCGCCAGTACCGCGTCCGTCCACGCAGACATAGACGTAGCCCTGTTCAGCCATATAGCTTTCGAACGCTCCACCGCTAAAGAAGCCCATGTTCCATGAGTCCTTTACCTCCTGAGAGCCAGGACCGCTGTATTGATACATGATGACGGGATATTTCTTTGCAGGATCAAAGTCGCGTGGTTTGATCATCCAACCATTCAGCGTGACGCCCTCGGAAGTGGTGAAGGTGAAAAATTCCTTTTGGCCCAAAGTGCTGTCTGCCTTCTTCTTCAAATCAGCATTGTCCAAAAGCGTAGCCAATACCTTGCCTGAAGCATTGCGCAGGGTGGTGATGGGAGGCTGTTGGGCAGAAGAATAGACATTGAGGAAGTACTTCATCGTGGTCGAGAAGGTGGCGTCGTTTGTACCTACCTGTGAGGTCAAGAGGCGTGGCTTGCCCGTGCCAGTGGTAGAGTAAACTTCCTTGCGCAGAGGGCTTGTGCCGTGAGCGGCGTAGTAGAATTGTCCCGATGTAGCATCGTAGCCATAGAAATCAGTCACTTCGAAGTCGCCGCTGGTCACTTGTTTCACCAATTTGCCATTGAGGGTATACCAATAGAGGTGTTGGTAGCCCGAGCGGTCGGACAGGTAGCCGAAATGGCCCTTGTAGAACTTCAGCGAGCCGTAGGCTGTCTCGCGGATGTACTTGTCGTTGGTCTCGCGTACGGCCAGTTTTGCTTCGGTCGAACGTGGATTGACCATATAGATGTCCATTTGATTCTGGTGGCGATTGAGTGTCACGACAGCCAACTTCTCGGGGTCGTCGGTGAAGTGTATGCGAGGCACGTAGCCATCTTCGTCCAAGGGCACTTTGAGTGTACGCGTCACGCGGTTCTTGATGTCAAACGAGTGTACGGTGACTTTAGAATTGGTCGCCCCTGCTACGGGATATTTGTAGGCATATTCGCCTGGATATTCGTCGTTTTCAGCCTTGGCAGGTGCTGCGCCCTTCCACATCTGCATGCGGTAGATGGGCACTTGACTTTCGTCGTAGCGTACCCAAGCCAGCATCTTCGAGTCGGCAGAGAAATCGAATGAACAGTTGGTCGCAAACTCCTCCTCGTTCACCCAGTCGGGGACGCCGTTGATCACTTCGTTGAACTTGCCATCCTTGGTCACTTGAGTTTCGGCATTGCCATAGAGCAATTTGACCAAGAACAAGTTGCCGTCGCGTACGAAGCCCACCACGTTGCCATCGGGCGAGAACTTAGCCGCCTGCTGAGGGCCGCCGTCGGACAGTGGTTCGAGTGTCTTGTTGGCGATGTTGTAGATGTAGTATACCGCAGTGAACGAACGGCGGTAGATATACTCGGTCTGCGTCTGGATCAAGATATTTCGCTCATCGGGCGAGAGGATGTAGTCGCTGATGTAGTGCAATTTTGGTCCCTTCTTGATGTCGTTGACATCGAAGAGCGTAGCGACTTCTTTTCCTGTCTTGAACGAAGATACTACAACCTTTCTGTTGTCGGGCGAAAGCTGTGTGTAGTGCTCGCCATCATTCATTGAGCGTACGCCATACACATGCTGAGCTGCGTAGGCATTGCGCACGGCGTCTTTCAGTTTCAATGGGCCATCTTGAGCTTGGCAGATGTTGCAACTCAACAGGATTACCCATGCTATTAGCAAATACTTTTTCATATTAATATACAATTTGTTTGTGTTCTTATATGTGATTTGTTATGCGTCTGGTGCTTCGTAGGCATTCGCGTCGGCATCGTCGTAGGTGATAGATGTGGCACTAGCGTCTGTGGCGATATAGACTTTGAACTTTGGTCCCTCGCCGCCCCAACCGATGGTGGTGCGGAAACAGAGACGTCCCGCATCGCTCTCGGCTGGTTCGTAAATAAAACCAGTGAGAAGCGCTTCTTCCATTTGTTGGCGTACTTCGTTGGATACATTTTTCATAAAGTCAGCTTTGACAAAATGCTTTGTTCCCACGCTTTCGCCGTCTCTCCACAATGTCAAGTCTACCTTGTTTTGATAATAGACGTCGCCAAAACTATCCTTGAATACAGCTTGTGCAGTGTCGGCATAGCATACGACTTTGTAGGTGTAGATATGTGTCCCGATTTTTGCAGTGTCTGTAACCTCGGCGGTGCCATATGTGCGAGTTTGATTTGAATGTTGCTCTTCTTTGAGCGAGTCTGTCTTGTTGGCTGAATCAGCATTAGCATTGCTTCCACTACAATTGCCAAAAAAGAGGGGTAGCGACAAACAACCTACCCATAGCATTTGTTTTTTCCACATAATTTTTGATAATAGCGGTGCTGTTTTTTTGACGAAACACCTATTTGGGGTACAAATTAACAAAAACCCATTGGTTTACACAAGAAAAACGCATAAAACTATGCGGTTTCGTCACGCTTTTTCAGTATTTTTGCCTCACAATTTTTATCTCTGTTATGAATAAGTTGAATACCATATTATATATAATACTTGTATTCTGTCTGAGTGTAGGCTTTGCTGCATGTGACGCAGACCCCGATGATGATATACAAAAGCCAGCTTCCAAGGGACGGCGCACCGTACTGATATATATGTGTGCAGAAAATAGTTTGGGCAGTTCGCGCTATCATCTGAGTGATTCGGCAGAGATAGTGAAAGGTAGAGCGTACATCGATCCTCAAGACCGATTGCTGATGTATATTGATGACAACAAAAATCCTAGACTCTATCAAATAGATGCTGAACATGAAGCCCCTGTGCTGAAACGATCGTGGAGCGAAGACTTATGTTCAACATCACCCGATACAATGCGCGAAATATTAGCGTGGACAGCAGAGTATTTCCCCGCAGCAGAATATGGTTTGGTGATGTGGTCGCATGCCGATGGGTGGATACCTGCGCAAAAAGCAGTGTCTGCTGACGGACAGAATGCATGTGTGGCGCCCTATTCATGGGGAATCGATGTCGGTGCAGGAGGAAACCTCTCATCAGATAAGGGCGCTGATGGGAAAATAGGATCGCAGATGGATATAGAGGATATGGCTTGGGCGATAGAGCAGAGTGGTATGCATTTGAAATACATCTTTTTTGATGCTTGCTTGATGCAGTCGCTCGAAGTCGCTTATGCATTGCGCCATTCAGCCGATTATGTGGTGGCTTCGCCCATAGCCATTACAGCATATGGTGCTAACTATACTCACCAGCTGGAACGAGGACTATTTGCCGATAGTGTAGAGCAAATCGTCAAGACTTATCATGCAGACATCACCGATCCGCAACAAGTAAACATCTATTCGGATTCGGGTATTGTATTTGCTGTGGTGCGTACCGATGCTTTGGAGCAATTGGCACAAGCCACACAGATGGCTCTGCAGTTGTCCGATCTGTCAGCAGATAGCATTCCAGATTTAGAAGGCTTACAGCATTATCATACGTATAGCTCAGTATTTCGCTATCGGCCTCACTATTTTGATGCTCGCATAGCGATGAAATATCTGTTGACACCGCAGGCTTTTGCTATCTACGACGAGGCTTTGAGTAAGGCTGTGGTATGGCAGGAAGCCACTTCAAGGTTCTGGGCAGGCCCCTCTTACTATAGTTATATAGATGTGGATAAAGATAATTACTGTGGGGTGGCAGCATTCGTCCCACAAGAAATCTATACGAAGAATGCTACAAGATGTCCTCAGGGGGATTTGAATGAGGCCTTCTTGGAAACGGCGTGGAGCAAGGCTGCAGGATGGCATTTGTTGTATGAAAAATAATAAATTAAGAACCCTTATTTGTTTACCCACAAATAAAACCGTAATTTTGTAACGCTAAAGCAATAATACAGATAACGGATGAAACAAAATACAGTTAAAAAAAACGGTATAGTAAGACGCATCTTAAAGCGGGTGTTTGCTCATATCGCTAGGCACAAATATATAGTAACAATCATTTTGTTTGTTGCGATTATACTATTCATAGATAGTAATAGCCTTTGGAGTAAACGGGAACTTATATCGCAAAATGATGAACTCCGTCGTGAAATAGCGGAATTGGAAGAGGCTTGTCGCCGAGATAGTGCGAGGTTGGAAGAACTGAAAAATGATTCTAATGAAATCATACGTGTGGCGAGAGAAATCTATTTTATGAAGCGCTCGAATGAGGATGTGTATATCATCAATGAATAACACAGATGATGTGATGATTTTTGTTGATAAAAAATAATATTGAAATCTATGAACAAAATGAATATTCGTGCCATATTATATTATATAGGGGGATCACTGCTCGTCGTAGGAGCAGCATTTCCTGTATTCCCGGGGTTGGAACCTTATGCGCCAATGGTCTATACTATTGGTGCCTTGCTATTTGCTGCTGTGCAAATTTCGGCAAGCAAGGAACAAACAGATGTGGTGTTGAAACGGTTGCGCAGGCAACAAGTGTTGAGTTGCGGCATTCTTGTCGTGGCGGGAATTATGATGTTTATGAAAAAATATCACATATCTCCCTGCACTGGTGATGAGTGGAAATTGGCTTTGGCTATTGGCGCGTTCATGCAATTGTACACTTCGCTCAGGATGCCTAAGCAAGAGGATGTGCAAGATTAATGTTTTTTTGAAAATCATTTTAATAGAAAGGGACGAGTATAGATATAAAATTTGGATTCATCTTTATTTGATAGAGAGATTGCAGGAATGGCTGAATGCATATAGAGGCCATTCCTGTTTTCTGTAATTTCGGTTGGTGGTCGTTTGATAAGTAAAAATGATGGTTAGAGATGACATTTTGACGTTTAAAAAGTGAAAGAATGTTATATTAATTTTTTCTAACACTTCTTTAGCTTGTTATCATAGCAGAAGATTATATCTTTGTGGTGTCTTGAGTGGTAAGGCTGATATTTAGGCAACCTTTATTTGTTAATTAAGTGGAGCAAACTATGATAATGAGACAATGTCTGCTGCTAATATCTATATTATGTTTTGCGTCGTGTAGTCAGGAATATATGATAAAGGGTAATTCCGATGTTATGACTCATGATGGTAAGACTTTTTATCTCAGGGAAGCGTATTCTCAGAGTAGTATTGCTGTCATAGACTCTTCTCGAGTAGAGCATGGTACGTTCTCTTTTTATGGTGATACGGATACCATACAGTTGGTGGGATTGTATATGGGGACGGAACGAGTGATGCCAGTCGTATTGGAGGGTGGAAATCTGACTATCGAGGTGAGTCACATGAGGACGAAATTACGAGGAAGCAAATTGAATGAAAAGCTCAATAAATTGCTATCGGAAAGAACCAGAATATTGGCTAAGCAGGATGAACTGAGACGAAAATGCATCGTTATGCTGTATAATGGTAGCAACGAAGATGAAATATACCAAAAGATAACTGTCCCATCATTGAAGTTGGTGAAAAAATTAGAGGCGCTTGAAACGAAATTTATAAAGGAGAACTATGACAATACATTAGGACCTGGATTCTTTATATGGCTCTTTGGTCAATATACGGTCCCAGTGATTACACCGCAGATAAAGAGTATCCTTGATGGCGCTCCAGAAGAATTTAAATGTCATCCCTATATTAGAGAATATATACGTCAGGCTAAACATACGATAGATGAATAAGCGATAGTTGTAAATGCAGAATGTCTCTATGCTTATCGTTGGATTACCATAAACAAAAGACGCACTTGGAAGATACAATAAGAATCTTTCAAGTGCGCTTTTCTTTAATTATAGGGATGTATCGTTAGGATTGCTCAAGGAGCCAATGCTACGTGCGTTAGGTAAAAAAAAAGAAGGGCATGGTGCCCTTCAGTTGCCATGCTGAATTCTGGTCAGAAATCATCCATAGCATCAACCGAAGTCATCTTACTTCCCAATTAACCTAAACCTTTTAATTCAAAATCCTGATAGCGTGAAACTATCATTTAGAAATAACAGACCCTTTTTAACCTTAATACCTAAATCTACAGATGGTCTGTTTGGTCTTATCTATTGTTTTTGTGTTGTCGAGCGATTTCTGTGAATCACTTCGTGCGGGATTTTTGAATTCTCCGATTGATTTTGATGCGAAATTAGACAAAGTTTTATGTGTGTGAAAGGGTTTTGTATGCTTTTCTGTATACTTTTCTTTTTTCTGTATGATGTTTGCAAACCAGTCTTGACAAAATCCTTTCTAAACTATAAATTGTCATTGGTGAAGCAGGTCTGCAAGAATAGGTTGTTGGTAAAAAAAATAGGAATATACTGTAAGTTTTGATAAAAAGTAGTAATTTTGCAGTGGAAAGCGTATTCAAGTGTGTACGTCAGTCGAATTTGATCGTATAAGACTTGAAGAAAACTGCGCATCTGATGAAGATATGAAAATAAAGGAAGTCGCCCTGACCCTTGAACGGTTCGCGCCTCTGCCCTTGCAAGAAAGTTACGACAATGCTGGCTTGCAAATCGGATTAACAGAGGCGGAAGCATCAGGGGTCTTATTGTGTCTAGACGTTACCGAGGCTGTAATCCTCGAGGCGGTAGAGCGAGGTTGCAATGTCGTTATTGCACACCATCCTCTCTTGTTTCGTGGACTCAAGTGTGTGAGTGATGCTACGCAGGTCGAACGTTGTGTGCGTGCCGCGATACTTAATAATATATGCATCTATGCAGCGCACACCAATCTGGACAATGCTGCGGGCGGAGTGAATTATAAAATCGCTGAAGTGTTGGGCTTGCAAGACGTGGCCTTTCTTTCACCACAAGGCGAGGGTGGAAGTGGTGTCGTAGGTCATTTGCCTCAGGCTGTGGATGCAATGGATTTCTTGCGTACTGTAAAAGAAAAATTTGCCGTAGAGTGCTTGATGCACAATAACGGGCCGCAAAAGAAAGTACAAAAGGTAGCGCTTTGTGGAGGTTCTGGAGATTTTCTGCTAAGCAACGCGATCGCTCAAGGCGCCGACGTCTTCCTGACAGGAGAAATGGGGTATCACTTCTATTTCGGACACGAAGACGAAATCTGGATAGGTGTGCTCGGACATTACCAAAGTGAACAATACACCATCGACTTGATGGCAGAAATTCTGCGCCGAGATTGCCCCGATTTGAGGGTGGAAAAAGTATCCTTCTCCACCAATCCTATACAATATATAATATAAGTCACGAAAATAGTAAAACAATATAATCATTTATCAATATGGCAACAAAAAAAGATTTGGCAGACATGTCGGTAGAGGAAAAGTTGAAAGCATTGTACGAACTGCAAACAATGCTTTCGGAAATCGACAAAATTAAGACTCTCCGTGGTGAACTTCCACTCGAAGTACAAGACTTGGAAGACGAAATCGAAGGTCTCTCACACCGCGTAGAAAAGTACCAAGAAGATATCGAAAAGTTGCAAAGCGACATCGCGCAAAAACGCATCAAAATCGATGAAGCAAAAGCTGCTGTCGAAAGATATCAAGGTCAATTGAACGATGTGAAGAACAACCGCGAGTATGATATGTTGACCAAGGAAATCGAATTTCAAAACTTGGAAATCGAATTGCAAAACAAACGTATCAACGAAGCCAACCGCGCTATCGAAGCAAAGCAAAATGATGCTAAAGCAGCAAGCGAAGCGTTGGAAAATCGTCGTGCGGACTTGGAAGTAAAGAAGTCGGAATTGGATGAGATCATCAGCGAAACTAAGGCAGAAGAAGAAAAGTTGCGCGAAAAGGCTAAGGCATTGGAAGTAACTATCGAACCACGTCTTCTCGCTGCTTTCAAGCGTATCCGCAAGAATTCGCGCAACGGTTTGGGTATCGTATACGTAGAACGTGATGCTTGTGGTGGTTGCTTCAACAAGATTCCACCTCAGCGCCAATTGGATATCCGTATGCGCAAGAAGATCATCGTTTGCGAATACTGCGGACGTATCATGATCGACCCCGAATTGGCTGGTGTAGAAGTAAACAAACCTGCAGAAGAAAAGCCAAAGCGTCGTTTGCGTCGCACGCTCAAGGCGTAATAGCACGGCTCAATGAAATAACTGCCTCTGTGTTTCCCAGGCGAGCACAGGGGCAGTGTTTTTTATATGGCTATGCATGGACAGGACGATGTGTGTGGAGAATAGTTGAAATTAATAGCAAAACAGCGTCAAAACTCGCATGAAAATAACCTTAATCGTAGTCGGAAAAACGACGGACAAACGCATCAATGATTTGGTGGGTGAATATGCCGCAAGGGTGGGGCACTACATCCCTTTTGATATAGAAGTAATCCCTGAATTGAAGAATACAAAAGCCCTGAGCGAACAGCAACAGAAGGAGCGTGAAGCAGAACTGATCCTAAAGGCTCTGAAGGATGGCGACTGGCTCGTGTTGCTGGATGAAGGGGGAAAGGAATTTCGCTCGGTGGAATTTTCGAATTATATCCAAAAAAGACAGCAGACGGTGCCTCGAAGGATGGTCTTCCTCGTAGGCGGTCCCTACGGATTTGCTCCTTCGATTTATGCCAAAGCAAACGAAAAAATTTCTTTGTCTCGCATGACGTTTTCGCACCAAATGGTTCGCCTCTTTTTCGTAGAACAATTGTATCGCGCCATGACCATCATGCGTGGCGAACCCTATCATCATGAGTAGAATCCTTGTCCTGCTGCTCTTGCTCTTTATTGCTATGCCAACGATGGCACAGCAACCATTTCGAGTGATGGAGTATAATGTGGAAAACCTCTTTGATACGCAAGATGACGTCGGAACTAGTGACGAAGATTTCCTGCCCGATGGCAGGTGCCAATGGGATACGTTGCGCTATCGCAAGAAATTGGCCGATCTGTCTAAAATCATTATGGCAGCAGGCGGGGCTACGCCTGTGGACCTCGTCGCTCTGTGCGAAGTGGAGAACGACTCCGTACTCACAGCCCTGACCCAGCGCACCCGACTACACCGCTTGGGCTACGAATATGTGGTGACAAAAAGTAATGATGAGCGCGGCATAGATGTGGCCCTGTTGTATCAGCCGATGCGCTTCGGCCTGTTGGAGTGGCGTGAGATGTCTGTGCCCTATGATTCCGAGAAAGAGCGTCCCACACGAAATATTCTACATGCTACAGGACGTCTGCAAAATGGGGATACTCTGGACGTTTTTGTGGTGCACTTTCCCAGCCGAAGGGGAGGGGCTAAAGCCACAGAAGCGTATCGTTGCAGAGCTGCAAAAGTGCTGAGAAATGCCGCAGACAGTATCGTGCGTCATCGTGCGACTCCACTTGTCGTAATAACGGGAGACTTCAACGATGAGCCTCAAAATAAAAGCATTGCCGAGGTGATTGGCGCACAATCGGCTCAGCAGTTTTCGCCCCGAAAGCCAAAGCAATCCGCCGCGTCTGTCAAAGAAAAAATGTCGCCATATACGATATTGTCCGACTGCCTTTCGGCCTGTGATGGCAAGGTGAAAGGTACCTATAAATATCAAGGCAATTGGAATCGCCTGGACCATATTATTGTCCACTCGTCCATGCTTTCTGCCTCACATTCGCTTCACACTTCGCCGCAGGATTGCCAAATTTTCACCCTTCCTTTCCTTTTGACAAACGATCCGAACGAGTGGCAGGGCGTACAACCGCGTCGTATGTTTTTGGGTAATTTCTACAAAGGCGGCGTCAGTGATCATTTGCCCCTGATCTTGACCTTGAGAATGAAATAATAGGCCTAGAAAATAGATAATTAGGAAATAATATAAAAAACAACAGAGTATAGCGTGTCAGCGTCGTACTCTGTTGTTTTTTTCTTCTATTTATTGCGAGAATGATTTAGTCTACCAACATCATTAGTGTACAAAATACCATAAAAAATGTGCTACAATTTCTCAGATAGATATAGATCACTTCTTGCCAGCGCCACTTACATTTGTAGTAACGAATTAAGCCGTCGTTGATGCCATCTCTCATTTTTTGGGGGTCTTTGCAGCATGCAAATGGAAATATCGGCAGATAAAGTAGCGTAATGAAACGATAAGTGATATTTTCATTCATGCCAGACACACTACTAAGCCTGGTGCGCGAGGTCAAGAACATCTCCCCGGAACATAGGAATCCATTAAAACCACTGTATTCGGGTAGTATTGCACTACGCCCAAAGGAATTGTGCCGACCGAAACTATATACGCACAAGGGGTGAAATACGTAGCGATTTAATAGATAAATCGCAGCGCAACCTACAAAAAGCGGTAGGATAGGTTGTGCGGACAAATCGTGCTCGAATATCTGCCACATCCCCAATGGAATGATGGCTAGCATTATCAGTTCGCCCACGATGTTTTTGATGTTAAACCAAAGTATTCGTTCTCTGTTGGTGGTGGTTAAATGTTCAAAGACAGATGTCCAATTTACAGTACTCATGTTATTCTGAATTTATTTGTTAAACTTGTTCCTTATACACCAAACTGTGTGCTTGGTAATTTATCACAAGTGATATATAGTCACGTTCAATTGAAAATTCAATTTTGGGGTAATATTTTTTTTACTTGAGCCCGTGAAACATCAAAAAAGTACAAAATCTAATCGCTGAGAATCGCGTAGAAAATTTTTCTTGACCTTTGGTACGCTACAGCGCAAGCACAAGCGGTTAAAATGCATGAAAAATGGGCAAAAACAGCAGGGCGTATTTTTATTTGCTGCTGATTATCAGTAAAATAAAAATGGAATTTAGTGAAAAATGAGTTAATATTTTTGTTCACAAGTTTTTGTGCTAAAAAAATAATCAAGGGTTTGTTGAAACTTTCCAAGACCTTTTTTAAAAAAGATTAGACTTTTTTTCAACAAACCCTTGACTTTTTTCACCGAGCCCTATTCTGCGTAAAAGTATTCGTTCTATTTCGTCAAAATGATTTGTCAAAATTTCTGCAACATTTGTTCCACGAAAATAGGCATAATATTTGTGAACATTTCGGTGAAGTTTGGGCAAAAAAAACACCACTAATTTGCGGTTGAAATTAGTGGTGTTTTTGTTTATGATAAATGTCGCGCTGTCGCAATCTTCGTTTTTTATAAATCCGAGTAAGCAGGGATTTCTGGCAAAAAACGATATTGCTGAGTCGTGTAGTCCAGGTGGCAGCAAAAGTGGCGCAGGCCATTGCTTACTACCAAATACTCTGCACGCAGGACACTGTTGTACGACGAAATCTGATTGAATACCTCCTGAGTGATTTCCACGTCGGGCGCCTTGTATTCTATGATCATCCGCGGTGTGCCACCCTCGCGTCTATACAGCACAGTGTCGCTGCGACGACTCACTCCGCCCACGTTGATAGTCACCTCGTTGGCCATCAGTGGGGCGGGATATCCCAGGTGATTGATTAGGTAGTTAGTGAAGTGCTGGCGCACCCATTCCTCGGGCGTCAACGTGATGTAGCGGCGGCGCAGAATGTCAAAAATATGAGTCCGCCCGTTTTTTTGACTTATTTTTATGTTAAAAGTGGGTAGGTTTAATGGAATCATTTTCTTATTTTTGCAAATTGAGATGCTATACCTCGGCTCGTTCATCTGTGCATACAGATTTTTTATTTGCACTAATAGCGGGCGTGGGTAAGCGAATTGCAGCGCTCCGCTTCCGCGGTTGATCGCAGTAGGCAAGGAGACGCCGCATTAATGATGACAAAATTACGAAGATTATGAAGACGAAGCAAGAAATCGTAGACAATTGGTTGCAACGGTATACGAAAATGCCGCTGGATAAGTTTGGCGAGCATATTTTGCTGACCAATTTTAATAATTACGTAGATATTTTCTGCAAGCTCAGCGGTGTCGAACCCGTAGGTTTCGATGCCAATATGCGAGCTGCTACCGCAGGAAATATCACTATGATCAATTTCGGAATGGGTAGCCCCAATGCCGCATTGATTATGGATTTGCTCAGTTCAATCTCCCCCAAAGCCTGCCTATTCCTGGGTAAGTGTGGCGGCATATCGGACAAGACACATCTGGGAGACTATATCCTGCCACTTGCAGGAATTCGTGGTGAAGGTACGTCCAATGACTATTTCCCACCAGAAGTGCCGGCTCTGCCTGCATTTATGTTGCAACGTGCAGTGTCAACAGCCCTGCGCGACAATACTTGCGACTATTGGACAGGCACGGTCTATACGACCAACCGCAGAGTATGGGAACACGACGAACGCTTCAAACAATATTTGCGCGAAACGCGTGCGATGGCGGTAGATATGGAGACGGCTACACTCTTCTCTTGTGGTTTCTACAATCACATTCCCACCGGCGCTCTGCTCCTTGTCTCTGACAACCCTATGGTACCCGAAGGTATCAAGACCGAAGAAAGTGATAACAAGGTGACGCAATCCTTCGCCGAAACACACGTACGAATCGGTATCGAAGCGATGAAATTGATCACAGGTGACCGCAAGACCGTGCGACATCTGAAGTTCGATTGGTAGGGATACTTGTGCTTTTTGTGTTGGGTCTCCTCAGATATTGTATAGAAGGGGAAATCCAACTTGTGGTACAGCGCGATGGATTTATTCATGTCAAGTGCGCAAGTGGACCTTGTGGATACACCATAATATTATCACTATTATAAAATAAAGAATAGTAAAACGACTTTTCGTAAAATAGAAAAATAATATGGCCTCATATAATTCTTCTAAGAAACCATCTGTCACCCCCGAAAGCATTGTGCGAGATGTCAGAGCTGGTAATATTCGTCCCGTATATTATCTTATGGGAGAAGAAGGATACTATATAGATAAAATATCCGAATTCCTCATCGACACTCTCCTTACAAAGGAAGAACAAGACTTCAATCTAGTCACATTCTTTGGCGCAGATGCAGAGATTGAACAAATCATTATGGCTGCAAAGGCTTTCCCAATGGGAGCAAAGTATACGGTCGTTTTGGTGAAAGAAGCGCAAGCTTTGTCGGATTTAGATAAATTTGAATTTTATCTCAAGCAACCTCAATCCACATCCGTTGTCATATTTTGCCACATGAACGGCAAGATCGATCGTAGGTTGAAAGTGGCCGCAATGATAGAGAAGGGTGGGGTGTTATATGAATCCTCAAAGGTGAAAGATGGACAGCTGCCGGTTTTTATTAAAGACTATTTGAAACGAAAGGGCTGTACCATCGAACCAGAAGCAGCCGTCTTGATGGGAGAATTTGTTGGCCCGGATCTTAATCGAATGGCTGGCGAACTGGAAAAGCTTATCTTGTCACTGCCCAAAGGTGAAAAAAATATTCAAATTTCCTTGGTAAAAACACACGTCGGAGAGACCAAAGAATTTGGGATTTTTGAACTCCAGGATGCGCTTGCTCAAAAGAACGCAATTATAGCTCTAAAAATTGCGAAATTTTTTGACAAAAATCCTAAGGCAAATCCGATTCAAAAGAACCTTCCTGTCCTTTTTAAGTTCTTTTCAAATTTGATGATGGCGTATTATTCTCCAGAAAAAACAGAACGAGGAATTGCTGCCTGGTTGGGAGTGAACGAATGGCAAGTAAAGAAAAGTATCCTTCCAGCAATGAGAAATTACAATGGAGTTAAGGTGATGAAAATTCTCTCAAAGATCCGCGAAATTGATGCACGATCCAAAGGGGTAGGGAATACAAATACTTCCAACGGCGAGTTGATGGATGAATTGATGAACTTCATTTTGTACTAAAAAAGACTGTCACTTTTTTAATGATGCGAAGATTTTGTCGCACTAAGATGCTTTCAAAAAGATAAAAAACAAATCTGGCTTTTTTCTCGATCAAGAGTTTTTAAAACCATCTTTAGAGAAAATGTAAATTCCCAAAACTAAAGTGTAGGGGAGATACATT
>JAZQSL010000026.1:0-54206 GCA_045630125.1 Alloprevotella sp.
ATCTCCTGAATACATATCTTTTCTTCATCAATACCAATATAGATAGCTTCCTCAATATCAGAAGGTGAAATTTCTTGAAATGGATATGATTGATGAATCGTAGCAAAGTCAAAAAGCAATTTATTCATATATTAAGCCGTACTGTCTTGTTATTTTAAAATCTTTAGAATATCATCGTATTGTTTTCCCATGTTTAATCCCCAGTATACATCGTGGAGCATTTGCCCCCATTTATCAACATCATCGGGATATTTATTTCTATATTGTTCCAAATGCGGCAGAGCTTTTAAGTAATAGTCTTTTTTTTCTTTACTTTTTGTCCTATATGATTTTGAATTTATGCTTGTCGGTAACTTTATTGAGTCTGCCATTACACAATACGACAGTCCTACATAATAATGTAAATCAGCATTTAATGTATCCACTTCCAAGACCTGTTCGCCTGCTTCAATAGCATCGTGATACCTCCCCATCCTAACTAATGGTAATACTTTTGCTGCATTGTATAAAGTTGAATCAGGATAGATTGTCGATAATGAATCAGCCAGTGTGTACGCAAGGTCATTCTGTTGTACAGCTATGTAATAATCGTATATCTTATTAAAAAAAGAGGGGTCATCGGGATACTCTGTAATACCTTGCTTCAAATACTTTAGCATTTGAATCGTATCGTGAGTGCATTCTGAAGTTTTTGCTAATAAATCAATAACTTGTTTTCTAAAAGAAGAGTCATTTAATGTTAAAGAATTGTAGCGAATAACTTTGTCATAGTTACCACTTAAATATGCACTCTTTTGATACATATAAGCACTATGAACGACAGCTTTTTTTGAAATTAAATCATCTCTTTTTCCCCATATTTCTGAATTCGTAATTTCAAGATAAAAATCAAGGAAATTAATAGTTTCTTCAAAATTCTTCTTTTTGAAGAAATATCTTCCACCAGCTCCTATATTCTTATAGAAAGTATGTATAATAGACTGGTTAGACTTTCGGTACTTAGGTTTTTTATGCTCTTTTTCTAAAAGCATTTTTTCCTTACTTTCACATTTCAAAATATAATCGTAAATACCATAAATAGATTGAAAGAAAGATATGGTATCGCATTGTTTTGTTAAATAGAGTTTTTCGTTCTCTTTCTCATAAATTAGCATATTCGCCAATTTACCTAAGTCGTATAATTTGGGATCGTCTTTATAAGCGCTATCAATCTCTAATTCTTTAACTTTAGTCAATGCTTCTTTTCCCTTCTTCTCTTTTAATAAAGTACGAATAGGCTTATAGGCCTTTTGCGATAATATTAGAGAAAAAGGAGCTGATAAAATTAATAATAAAGATAAACAAACAATGCGCTTCATTGTAAACGTCTAGTAGTTGATTGAGAATTTTAATAAAATATTTTTAATTTGCAAATGACTCTCAAATTTGTCGAGAATCATTTGCAAATTGTAAAGATCTAACTTATAGAAAAGGTATTTATCTCATACCTTCAATGATTGCATCAACTTCTTTCTTTTCAGCCTTCATTACAAGGTTTTCATAAATCATTTGCAATGCATAAGCCCAATCCTTTGGCGACTCTGGCTTGAGTTCTCGTACCTTCAACATGTAAGGTAGTGCATCTTCGTAATACTTCTTAACTGTAGCCAACTCTTTTTGGTATTTGGGTAATTCCTTTTGGCTAATATTCTTACCAGTACCAACATATTTAAATTCGCCATTTTGCTTGCGGGTCACTACTTCATTAATATATGTATAAGCCATATTAGTATTAGCTTCCACAAAATTAGGATCTATTGCCAAGGCTTTAGCAAAGCTTTCACGTGCTGCTGGATAGTTTTTGGTCATATTCAAATCTACACATCCTTTCATATACCATGAATTCTTTGATTCTGGAGCAGAAGTAACCATATCATCAGACATCTTTTGAGCTCCTGCTAAATCGTTTGTAGTGACATAATGATAAAGTATATTTTGCATAAATCCGAAGTCACCAGTACGTTCTGCTGCATCTTTAAGCGTGTTCAACCAAGCTGTAGTATCGCCTAATGCCAAGTGTGATTGCATCTTAATGATAAATAGATCTCGTAGACCCTCAGTGTCTTGAAGTGCTATTTCTGAATATTTCAAGGCTTCATTATGGTTTTTCTTGCCATAGTGGAGGATTGCCATATTCTTTGCAGTCTGCAAATAAGCTACTTTTTTTACTTGCATCAAAGAGTCCTTTTCTGTTGCTGAGAAAACAGGACTATTAGGCATATCAAGATATTTAGCAAAATAGTCTAATGAAAGATCTTGATTACCCATGTTATTTGCAAATACTGCAGCATAGTTATAATAATCAATCATAGAAAGAATTCTATCATGATTTAGCTTAAGAAATCTAGGTTTAACTTTTCCTTTTTTGTCCGGAGTTACATCTGCTTCATGGCTTTTTTGATAGAAACTCATAGCCTTGTCCAAATTTGTGCAGAATTTAATTGTATCAAAAGGCAAATTTTTTGCAGCATTCATTAACTCAGGGTTTAACTTCATAGCATGAATTTCTGCAGCCAAATTATAAAGATCTGCGATTTTTGTAGTCTTAGGATTAACCAAAGCTGTTTCTATCATCGAAAGAGCTTCATCCAATTTTCCTGCATTCATAGCATCTTGTGCCTTAAAGTACATGCTATTTTGTGCAAAACTCATCATACTTACGCCCACTAAGGCGATGCTAAATAAAAACTTTTTCATAATTAGCTATTTTAAGTTTTAATTAATTTGATAAATTTAAATCTTAATGTTTTATTGGTTGTTCTCGTCTGTGTTCATGGTACCTTCTTCGCTCTCAAGGTTCACATCTTCCTCTTCAGCATTAACTTGGCAAACACTGCTGATAGAATCATTACGTTTTCCAAGGTTGATGAGTTTTACTCCTTGAGTATTTCTACCCATTACACGTACTTCAGAAAGTTTCAAACGGATAGTTATACCACTCTTATTGATTATCATCAAATCTTGTTCGTCATCAACTGCTTTGATGGCAACAACCTTTCCTGTTTTGTCGGTAATATTAAGTGTCTTAACACCTTTTCCGCCTCGATTTGTCTTGCGATAGTCATCAACAAGGCTGCGTTTTCCATAACCCTGTTCACTTACGACGAGCACATTTTCTCGCTCCATATCATTTACACAAATCATGCCAATCACTTCATCCTGACCATCATTGTCGAGCGTCATACCACGCACACCTGTTGCAATACGTCCCATACATCTAACTGCGTCTTCGTTGAAACGAATTGCTCTACCATTACGATTTGCCAAAATAATTTCATCACTACCATTTGTCAAGCAAACGCTTACCACACGGTCGTCTTCTCTGATAGATATTGCATTTACGCCGTTCGTACGGGGGCGTGAGTATTCAGTTAGGCAGGTCTTCTTTATGATACCATTCTTTGTACAAAACATTACATAATGTGAGTTGCAGAAATCTGGATCAGCCAACTTCTTGATATGTAAACAAGCATTTACCGCATCATCTGGTTCAATATTAAGCATGTTTTGTATTGCTCGTCCTTTGCTATTCTTATTGCCTTCAGGTATATCATATACTTTCAACCAGAAGCAACGGCCTTTAGCTGTGAAGAACAACATCGTGTTGTGCATAGTTGCAGGATAGATGTATTCAATGAAATCTTCTTCGCGTGTAGAACCTCCCTTAGCACCGACACCTCCGCGTCCTTGTACCTTAAAGTCTGCCAATGGTGTGCGTTTAATATATCCCATACGACTAATTGTAATCACTACGTCATCGTCAGAATAGAAATCTTCGGGGTTGAACTCCTCGCTTGACAGTTGGATTTCAGAACGTCTCTCGTCAGCAAATTTTTCTTTAACTTCGATAAGTTCATCCTTAATGACCTTCTTGCAAAGTTCATCATCGCTTAGGATTTGTTGCAGATAGGCAATACGTTTTTGAATCTCATCAAATTCTTGACGCAACTTTTCTTGTTGTATATTGGTGAGTTGAGCTAAGCGCATATCAACAATAGCCTTAGCTTGTATTTCATCTAAAGCGAAACGCTGCATTAACCCATGAATTGCTTCTTGAGGATTTCTAGATACACGAATTATACTTACCACTTCATCAATATTATCACTGGCGATGATAAGTCCACGCAAAATGTGTGCTCTCTCCTCTGCTTTGCGTAAATCGTATTGTGTACGACGAATTACAACATCATGGCGATGGTCAACAAAATTAGAGATACAATCCTTTAGAGTAAGGAGCTTAGGACGACCATGCACGAGTGCGATACAATTTACAGAGAAACTGCATTGCAGAGAGGTCATCTTAAAAAGTTTATTAAGCACAACATTTGCGTTGGCATCACGTTTTACATCCACTACAATTCGCATACCTTCGCGGTCGCTTTCATCATTGACGTTGCTGATGCCATCAATACGTTTTTCATTGACAAGTTCAGCAATAGATTTGATCAAATCTGACTTGTTTACGCCATAGGGGATTTCTGTTACTACAATTTTGTCATGAAGCACACCTGTCTCAATCTCGGTGCGAGCGCGCATCACTACTCTACCCTTACCTGTTTCATAAGCACTGCGTACGCCCTGCATACCCATAATAAAACCACCCGTTGGGAAGTCTGGTGCTTTAATATAATTCATTAATCCATCGACATCAATATCGGGATTATCAATATATGCAACACAACCATCAATTACTTCACCAAGGTTGTGTGTGGGTACATTAGTGGCCATACCAACAGCAATACCACTAGCACCATTCACCAAGAAGTTTGGTATGCGAGTTGGCATCACAGTAGGCTCAACTAAAGAGTCATCAAAGTTGGGCACCATGTCTACTGTCTCTTTGTCCAGATCCATCATCATGGCCTCTCCCGCTTGTCTTAACCTCACCTCAGTATAACGCATTGCAGCAGGTGAGTCTCCATCCATTGAGCCAAAATTACCTTGACCTTCAACTAGAGTATAGCGCATATTCCAATCTTGCGCCATACGCACTAATGCTCCGTATACCGAACTATCACCATGTGGATGGTACTTACCAAGTACGTCACCGACGATACGAGCTGATTTACGTGTCGGCTTATCATGCGTATTTCCCAAACCAAGCATTCCATACAGAATGCGGCGATGCACAGGTTTAAATCCATCACGGACATCGGGCAAAGCACGTGCCACGATAACTGACATTGAGTAGTTAATATACGAGGTCTTCATTTCTTCCTCGATATTAATCTTAATGATTTTGTCTTCGTTAGTCATGTTATTAATTATGTAAATATGTATTTACTTGCAAATTTACTATTTTATCTTCTAATAACACGGTTTTATTTTGAAAAGAAAACCCTATAAAATTGATTTTTATGCTTTTTTAGTTGATTTTAGACATTTTGTATCTCAAACCGACAGTTACTCGCTCAGTAAACCAAAATAAAAATTTCGTAAGAAAATAGGGCTTAAAATCCAAATTGGATTATTTCTAATTTTTTAATGGAGTTTTTGATCTGAATCATTAATCTCGAATAATGCTAAAAAAATAGTAGATGAACAATACTACTGAAAGTTTAAAAAAGGTCTAACTTTTTTTAAACAAGACGTTCCGAAAATAAAACAAAGCTTAAGTTTTTTTTATTATGCAATATTATATATAAAAAAAGCGACAATGCTTTGATAACATTGTCGCATGTATAATATATTTGTTATGAATATTAATCACTAATATGTCTAACTATACCACGTTTCGAATCCTTGATAAATACAAGGATATTCTCAATTTCTTCACTCATTGGAATTTGCTCAGGAATCTTAATTACAGCATCTTCGAGGCTGAAGTTGGCGGTATAAATCAATCGATAGGTATTAGCTATATGACGCAGAATACGTTCGCTTACATTGATACTTTTAAGGACATAGCTATTTACGCCATGGTAACAAGCTGGGTTACCTCCAAGAATAATGTAAGGGGGGACGTCTTTTTGTACACGACAGCCGCTCTGTATTAGCGAGAATCGTCCTATGCGTACATCTTGTTGAATCACAACTCCACTACTTTGAATTGAGCAATCCTCAACAATGCAATTACCAGCAATACTCACACCTATACCAATTACACACTTGTTGTGTATCTTGACATCATGACAAATATGCACTCTATCCATCAAGAAATTACCATCGCCTATAATAGTAGCAGTATCAGGATTGGTACCACCTGCAATAACAACATTTTCACGTATTCTATTGTCATTGCCTATAATGACATGTGTGGGATTACCTTCTTCATAGTGAAAATCTTGTGGTGTAGCGCCAATTACAGCATTTTGATAAACAATATTTCCACTACCTAAAACTGTACCACGCAGTATGCTTACATAAGGTTTTATTACACAATTATCCCCTATTACTACATCATCTTCTATGTATGCAAATGGACAGATTTCTACATTTTTACCAATTTTTGCACCTGGGTGCACATATGCTAATTCGCTTATCATTGTTATAAAGGTTTTAATTAGTAAAGAATAAAAAATTAGCGATTATTTCTTTCAGTTATTTCCAACCACCACCTAGAGCCTGATAGAGAGAAATAGCAGCTTGCACTTTGTTGTAATTATCATTGATTAATTGTAATTGTGCAGAAAGCAAACTTTGCTGAGCAGTAAGAGTTTCCAGATAGGTAGTCGTATTGGAATGTTTGAACAGTGTATTTACTTTTTCAACTGTTTTTTCCAATATCACCACTTCTTCCTGACGTAATTTCAGTTGTTCTTCGGCTAATTTATATGCGTCAAGGGCATCGCTAACCTCTGTACCAGCTGTCACCAACGATTGACTGAAATCAATCAATGCTGATTCGTATTCATTTTGGCTAATTTTTAGATTTGCCTTCAAACGTCCATTTGCAAAGATGGGTTGTACTACCGATGCAACAGCATTGAATATGAATTTTCCAGGATTGATAACCATCGAACCAGCACTATTAGTAAAGCCAAGTGTAGCATTTAGATTCAGAGATGGATAGAATGAAGCACGTGCAAGGTTTACACCATAAAATTTACTAGCTAAATTCAACTCTTGAATCTTGACATCCGCTCGATTTGAAAGCAATTGGATGGGAAGGCCTGTATCAAGTGTATACGCAATACCTTGTACATTGAAAGGCGCTCTTTCAATAGCGTGAGGCGCTTCACCTGCTAATGTGCAAAGTGCATTTTCAACTTGTCTAATACTATTTTGGAGTTGAGGTATTGATGTGCGCAATTCAATAACATTAGCCTTTGCTTGAGAAACAGCTACATCATTAACCATACCGGCCTGCTTCATCGCTTGCATAACTTCCACATTACGATCCCATATCTTGAGTGTAGCTTGAGTTGTCTTCATTTGTTCATCAAGCATACCTAAGGTGAAATACATATTAGCCACAGCCGAGACAAGCGCAGTTTGTATAGCTTGTTTTGCAACATGAGTTTGAGTCAAGGTAACCTCGCCAGACTTCAATGTATTGCGTAATGTACCCATACTGCCAAAATTCCATGTGGCTGTAAGAGGCAATGTATATGTGTTGGAACATTTACTCCAATCAAATGATGAGGAAGAACCTTGTGGAGTAAAGGTGAGAGAAGGTATATATGCTAATTTAGCAATCTTTAGTACTTGCTCAGCAGTTTCGATTGTCAATTGCGCTTTGCGCATATCAGCATTTTGTTCCAATACCTTTTCTATATGACGTTGAAGAATTGTATCAACAAATACTTCTCGCCAGGGTGTATGTGCAAAATTAGCCGAATCGGCAGCAACTATATCTCTATATAGTGCAAGCGAATCAATTTGTTGGATAGACTCAGGGCGCTCATAATTTGTATAAAGGTGACATCCACTGAGTAATAGTCCGCAACTAAATATATAAAACAATTTCTTAATCATGGTAAACATCTATTTTTATAATATCATCGCATCGCCCCACCTTTCATAAATAGCTTAATAAAAGGAGGGGGACACGAGATAATGGGGTTAATCCTTTGTATATTGATGTATGTCTGACTCTGCTTCATTGTTTACAATGTCTTCCCAAACCATAGGCTTGAACTTTTCCTGGATGTATTGGAAGATGACAAACAGGGCTGGCACGATGAAGATTTGTAATATCATACCAATCAACATACCACCGATAGCTGTGGTACCGAGGGCGCGGTTACCATTAGCACCTACACCGAAGGCAAACATCATTGGCAACAAACCGATGATCATAGCCAACGAAGTCATCAGGATAGGACGCAGACGTGCACCTGCACCAAGCACTGCTGCCCAGGAAATACTCATACCCATACGGCGACGTTCGAGGGCAAACTCTACGATCAAGATAGCATTCTTTGCCAAAAGACCGATCAACATGATCAATGCAATCTGTACGTAGATATTGTTGCTGGCAGCACCAAAGATAGGCACGATCGAGTTGAGTGCACCCATAGCATGCAGGAATACGAATGAACCGAGCAAACCGAATGGTACAGACAACATTACGGAAAGGGGCAGAATGTAGCTTTCATATTGCGCAGCAAGCAACAGGTAGATGAAGACGAAGCACAATACAAACACGATGGCTGTGGTACTGCCACCAGCTGCTTCCTCGCGTGTCTGGCCTGAATATTCAAATGAGTAACCTTGTGGCAAGTATTGTTCGGCAACTTCATCAATAGCTTGAATAGCCTGACCATTGGTATAGCCTTCAGCAGGGTTACCATTGACCGCCATTGAGGTGAACATATTGAAGCGGGTGATATTGTCAGGACCAAACGAGGGCGTCATTGTGACAAACTCTGTGATAGGAGCCATTTCGCCACGATTATTGCGCACCTTGATCTTGTTCAGACTTTCAAGGTTTGTACGCTGACTGCGTTCGCCTTGGATCATGACACGATAGATCTTACCGAAACGGTTGAAGTTTGAAGAATAAAGACCTCCGTAATAACCCTGAAGGGTGGTAAGGATTTCGGCTGGAGAAATACCTGCACGCTTACATTTAGCTGCGTCAATGTCAATCATATACTCGGGGAAGTTTGGATTGAACATGGTTTGCGCAGAGCCAATTTCTGGACGCTTTTGGAGTTCGGCCAGGAAGTCTTGAGCAACTTCATAGAACTTGTTGATATCACCACCGGTACGGTCTTGAAGGTTGAATGTAAAACCGCTTGACACACCATAACCAGGGAGCATAGGAGGTTGGAAGAACAACACCTGAGCATCCTTGAACACATCACGCGAACGCAGATACAGATTGGCAAATACGACAGTTGCACTTTCCTTCATCGAGCGTTCGTCCCAATGCTTCAACTTCACAATAAACGAACCGTATGAAGGACCTTGTCCACCCATGAAGCTGAAACCTGAGATAAGCGTAGAACTCTCTACAGCAGGCACCGAACGCACCATGCTATCTACCTTGGCCAGCATCTCCTCGGTCACGTCCTGAGATGTACCCGGAGGCATGGTCACAATACCCATGATAGAACCAGCATCTTCCGAGGGCACCAAAGCCGTAGGCGTGATATTCATCAACCAAATCATACCGACGATACTTGCTACGACAATAGACATCGTCAGTACTGGACGTTGGATGAACTTTAACACCTTCTTCTTGTAGCTCTTCAGGATATTTTCATAAGCGTTGTTGAACGCCTTTTTGAATTTCTTTGTAGAGAGACCTATCAAAGCCAGGATACTGATGACGATCAAAATCACTGCAACGAGGTTTTGCACGATGCTGTCTGAGAAGTGGAAACCACCTGCGATCATACCAAGAATAGCCACAATGGTAAAAATCAAAGTGACAGCAGGGTGAAGCAGTTTGCCAATCGATTCTACATAGCGCTGTACGAAGCTTGCTCGTGCTTCCTTGTAAGCCACACCCATGCGTTCCTTCAATGTAGTGTCTGTGTTGTGTGGTTTCAAAAGGATAGCACAAAGCGCTGGCGACAGTGTCAAAGCGTTGATCGCCGAGAAAGCAATCGCAACAGCCATAGTGATACCAAACTGACGATAGAACACACCGCTCGTACCAGACATGAAACTTACAGGCACAAACACAGCCATCATGACCAATGTGATCGATACGATAGCGCCACCGAGTTCACGCATGGCATCGATAGAAGCCTTCTTGGCAGAAGTATAGCCCTGGTCAAGTTTAGCATGCACACCTTCGACGACAACAATAGCATCGTCGACCACAATCGCAATAGCCAATACCATCGCAGAGAGTGTGAGCAGGTTGAGCGAGAAGCCGAGGATATACAATACAAAGAAAGTACCAATCAAAGCGACAGGGATAGCAATCGCTGGAATCAACGTCGAACGCATATCTTGCAAGAAGATAAACACAACGATAAATACTAGGATAAATGCTTCAATCAATGTCTTGATCACCTCATGAATTGAAGCATAGAGGAAGTCGTTGACATTTTGTGCAATATTGATTTGCAAACCTTCGGGCAAGTCTTTCTTACATTCATCCAACAGGGCTTCGATATCCTTGATAATCTGAGTCGCATTTGAACCAGCTGTCTGCATGACCATACAGGTCACAGACTTATTGCCATCCACCTTCCCGGCAAATGAATAGACCATACGACCCAACTCTACACGAGCCACGTCCTTCAGGCGCAACATTGTACCATCAGGGTTGGAACGAATCACAAGATTTTCAAATTGCTCGGGTTCCTGCAAACGTCCACGATAGCGCAGGGTATATTGGAATGACTGATTTTCACGTTCACCCAGGCTACCTGGTGCTGCTTCGATATTTTGCTCTGCCAAAATCCCTGCAATATCAGTGGGGACAAGGTTGAACTCGGCCATCTTTTCAGGATTCAGCCAAATACGCATCGAGTAGTCTGCACCCATTACATTGGCTTCACCCACACCCTTCACACGTTGTACCTGTGGGATGATGTTGATCTTGGCATAGTTTTCGATAAACTGTTGGTCATACTTATTTGCTACATCTGAAATAGAGAAGATGAGCAAGTTTGAGTTCTGACGCTTACGAGTGATGACCCCCACCCTTGTCACTTCTGCTGGCAAAAGGCCAGTAGCCTTGGCTACACTATTTTGCACATTGACAGCCGCCATATCGGGGTCAGTACCTTGCTTGAAGGTGATAGAGATAGTAGCGTTACCAGTATTTGTTGCAGTAGAACTCATGTAGTCCATATTTTCCACACCATTGAGCTGCTCTTCCAATGGTTGGATCACAGAGTTCAATACAGTTTGAGCATTAGCTCCTTGATATGTAGTGCTCACCGTGATGGTGGGAGGTGCAATTTCGGGGTATTGAGTAATAGGCAGCGAAAGCAAACCTAATGTACCCAATATAACGATTACGATCGAGATAACCGTAGAAAGCACCGGGCGATTGATAAATCTATCAAGTGTCATATTGTGAAAATATTTATTGATTATCTGAGGTGGCTTAGCAACATGCCTTATTGCAGGTGAAACAAGAGTAAATCTAATTCAAATTAAAGCACACCTTGACCTAAGCACCCCTAAAAAAATTCTTATGAAAGTAGAAACACACGCATTAGTTTTGACCTGGCATTTTGCCTTCCTTCAAAGCCTGTTCAGCCTTTTTGCGGTTTTCCTCGCTTTGCTTCACCGTGATAGGATTGATCTTCATACCCGACTTCAACTGATTGACGCCTTCCACCACAATACGTTCGCCAGCGTTCAAACCTGACAATACGACAAAGTTCTTGCCATCATTTTGGGTATGCACCTGAATTTCTCTTGTACTTACAGTATTGTCATTTGCTACGACATAGACGTACTTCTTGTTCTGTATATCAAATGTAGCCTTTTGAGCCACCTTGATAATATTAGTATTATACGAAGGGAAGATCACAGTACCAGTACCACCCGAACGAAGGATATTGCCAGTATTAGCAAATGTAGCACGCATCTGTACCGAACCTGTCGAAGCATCAATCACACCAGTGATAGCAGACACCTTGCCCTTGATATCATAGATAGAACCATCAGCCATCTTGAGGTCAATCAATGGCATTTCACCAATAGCCTTGTCTACACCGCCTTCCTTGGTGATCTTCAACAATTCCTTTTCGGGCATGCTGAAATAAGCATACATTTCAGAAATATTTGAAACGGTAGTCAGGGGTTGAACACTTTGACCACTGACCAAACTACCCAAACGATAGGGGATCATACCAACGACACCTGCCACAGGACTCTTGACCGTACAATAGCTCAAATTTTCCTTAGCATTGACCAATTGTGACTGAGCTTGCGCCAATTGAGCTTGCAAAGTTTTCAATTGATTTTGCGCCACTTCAAAGTCGTATTGACTGATAATGTCCTGTTCGCGCAACATTTGCTTGTTCTTCAGCGTCAATTCCGAAGTCGCAATATTAGCATTGATCACGTTGATTTGGGCTTCCGCAGCCTTTACTGCAGCAACGTATTGCACAGCATCAATTTGGAAGAGCACTTGTCCTTTGCGTACAAAGTCGCCTTCGTCAACCAACACCTTAGTAATTTGTCCTGCCACACGAGGTCTAATTTCAATATCTTCCACCCCCTTGAGAGTAGTTGGGTAGCTAGTAGTCAACTCCGCAGTATCCGATACCAATGTCACTACTGCAAAATCATTTGAAGCAGCTGGCATCTCTTGTTTTTTACCACTACAAGCAACCATAGTTGCTGCCATTAAAAGATAAGCAATTTTCTTCATAATAATATACTTTTCCGTTATAGTTTAATTTTCTATACTAATGAGCAAGTGTAGATTTAGCACTACACAAACTACAAACTGCAAATTTCGCTAAAAACTTTCTAATAAGAAATAGTTTTCCCTTGTTAAATATCCCCCTTTAAAGTTTTTTATAATATTATATGACAAATATACCTATCAAATGCTCTAAATGCATATTAGCAAATCATAGGTAAAAATGAAAGAAAGGGGAAAAAAGGGATACCACAAATATGCAGTATCCCTTGATTTGATATTAACTATATAGTTATTTCTTAATGTAGCATTTCTTACCATTAACGATATAAATACCACCCTTCTTCACTTCGTTCACTCGGCGACCCGCCAAATCAAAGATCTGTACTTGGTCCGATGTATCTCGATTAAGCATATTATCTAAGTCTGTACTTATACCACCAAAGTTCAAAACAAAACTTTTTGCTTGTTGTGGATTATCAAAGTGCAAATAAGCTTTACCTTTCTTAAGTGTAGAACTTGGAGTCGCCTGATAGAAACCAATGCCTTGTTCACTATTTGCCAAAATATAGTTAGATACACCCATAGTAACTGGACCAGTAGCAGAATTAACGAAGACATTTGTAATATTCTGAATTTCTTCTGATGTAGCAGGCAACATCATGACTGTGTTCTTTCCAGGTTTTCCGATCAAAATAACACCTTCATTTGCAGGTATTGTCTTACCTTCTTCAATAGCAGTAAGACTAATCGCACCACCCTCTGTAGCTTGTTCAGCATAGTATGCAGTTACACCTTCTGGTACATCAGTTGCATAAGGAGCACTGAAAGTAGCAATTGTGCTACCTACTTCAATATTCTTAAGTAGGGTATCACTTTCCTTTGTAGTGGTAAGACTCACTTGATATGCAGCAGTAAGGAGCGCATCATAATGTGCTTGAAGTTGGACCTCCTTTTCACTCATTTTTTTACTGTCCGCAGATTCATCTGCAAGCGTCTTAGCTTCTCCATTAGCTTTTTCCGCGTCAGTCAATTGTTTTTCAGTAACTGTACCAGCAAGGATTTCAGTCTGTTGTTCTTCGTCAACTATATTTGTTATGCCAAACTCTGACATCGCAAAGCAATATTCAGCTGGGGTGGCAGTGTATAAAGAATTCTTGAACTTGTTAGTATATTGTTCTCCGTTAGAAGTGTCAACTTCATCTTCGTCAACCTTCAATGCAACCTTAGGCTCAACTATATTGAAACGCAAGTAGCGGTAAGCTGTTTCACTGCTAATATCTGTAGAAGTCCAAAGTGAGTCAGTGCTTACAGGCAAGTTGTCAAAAGTCGAAAGTTCATCAAAGACAAATTTATCGTTGCTACCATATACCTTAATCGTATAAGGGAAGGGACTCATCTTGGTTCGATAAGAGAATCTAAATTTCTTCAACGAATTGTCAGCACCTGCATCTACCAAAAGGTATTGTTCTCCTGCACCACTTCGTGCAGTCTGGAAATATGTATCCGCTTCTCCATCCACCAGATATGCTAAATCACCTTCAGCGGTTCCAGCATTGGTTGAAAGGTAGAAATCACCTGTTTCAGAAGTTGTCTGCAAACCACACTCCTCTGGGGTAGTAACTGTATTTGTCACAGTGATACGACATTTCTTAATCAGTTCCGCCAAATCTGAAATCATTGCACGGAGTTCAGCCTTAGCCGTAGAATTCTTAGCAGCTAGAAGCGTATCATAATGTCCTTGCAATGTTTCAGTTGCCGCGGTAAAATCTGCTGTAGTTGTATTATTTGCATCAATTACAGCCTGTGCAGCATCCTTTGCTTGAGTGCTAGTGTTCAACAAAGCTTCAGTCACGTCTCCCACATATTCACCATTTTCAACACATTCATCGATTAGAGTTGCCATATCTGCAATCAAACTGCTTAGAGTAGATTTACTAGTAGCTTGTTGTGCGTTGGCAACTGTTGTATATTGTACTTGCAATGCAGTAGTCTTCTCAGCAATAGCAGTGAGGTTATCTCCTTGGAGCAATTCAAGCGCTTCCTGATTTGCTGTACTCAATTCATTGAGCATCACTTCGCTGACATCACCTGGAGTAGTTCCGCAAAGCGTAATAAGCGCAGCAACATCATTAGTTAATGTGCGGAGAGTTGATTTAACAGTTCCCGCCTTTGCTGTAGCTAAAGCAGCACGCAGTACTTCCAATGCATTAGTCGCTTCAACGTATTGTTCTGGCGTTGCACCACTAGCATTAATGAGTTCATTTGCTTCTGCCACTTGGTTGTAAGCGTCAAGAATCTGTTGCTTTGTAGCATCACCTGCAGTTTCAAACACTTCAACTACTTCGCCATTTTCAATACGACCACATTCTGCAATAAGTGCTTCTGTTTCTTCAATTTTTACTTGGAGGTCTTGAGCATACTGATTGTTCTTTGCTTCAAGCAAAGCGTCGTGTTGTGCTTGAAGTTGAGCAATCGCCTTGTCTAACTGTGCTTCTGTAGTTGCGTAAGTTTGAACAGACTGCGCTTCAGCAACCTCGTGGTAGGTCTCCAACATCAGAGCCTCATCCACTTCATCCATATTAGGATTAATAGTTACAGTATAACTTTCTTCTTTTCCGTGGAGGGTAAGGTCAAACTCCGCCATGTGGAAGAAGTAGTGCCCGCCCTTCTTGGTATTGCTACTGTTCTTAGTCACCATGAAGCGCAAGTAAGAATACACTTTATTTGTCGTGATGCGCTTGGTGTAGGTTGCTCCGTTTTGGGCTGGCAAATCCGTCAAACTAGTAATCTCCTCATATGTTGTTCCATCTGTACTACCTAAAACAGTCATTTCAGTAGCATAGTTGGAGTCTGTATTTGGACGGTTGGTATAAGTAAATTCAAAGTCAGATGTCTGAACGCCCAAGTTTACGTTAATATAGTGGTCAAGACCATCTGAAGAATTACTACCGCTATAGTCAGTGTGGAAGTAAGTGCTACTTGTTGTACCCGTGCTATTGCCATCAATAAGTCCTGAGATAGGACCTTCCTGTTCAGACTGTGCGTTTGTCCAAACATAGAAATCACAATCCGCATCACTAACTTGCAAAGGCGCTTCACCATTAAATGTTGCGGGTTGATAGGTTACAGAACCACACTCGTGGATAAGTGTATTCGCATCATCGATCAATTTTTGAAGATCTTGCTTCTTAACATTGAGTGATGCGTTCTTTACGTTGTTGTACGCAGCGAGCAGGTCGTTATATTTTTCTGACAACGTTGTAGTTGCTGCATCAAGTTCAGCCTTTTCGGCAGAACCGTTGTTGTACGTAAGACTTGCTGTATAGTACGCGCTGCATGCAGTTTTAATTGTAGTCTCTGACTCAGTATATGCAGGGAGTGTAGATTTGAATATGGGTTGCGGATTTGTAAGACTGAGTTCAGCCAAGCCAAAATAGTAATAACTTCCCAATTTACCTCCCGTCGCATCTGTAACATCAAAGCGAAGGTAACGATAAGCTGTTCCTATAGTACCCAAAATATTGGAAGTATATGTGGCACCCTTCTCAGTGGGAAGACCAGTCAAGGAAGCGAACCATGTGTAGGAGCTTCCATTATTACTACCATAGATATGAATCTCTTTGGGCGCATCTACATTATTAGAAGAACTGGGAAGCGTGGTATAGTTGAGTACAAATTGCTCCAAACTATTTCCCTCGCCTAAATCAATAATAATGTTATGATTCGCACTGATTGCAGTACCCTTCCAATTTGTATGGAAGAAGGTGTTTGGGTCACCATCCACCAAATATTGAGTTTCGTGTCCACTCTCAGGAGTATTTGATGTTATGGTGCAGGAACTCAAATCAAGTGCATTCCCTTTAATTTGCACATCAGCCATCTCATTGATGAGCGCTTCTGTCTTGCTCATGACTTCTTCCAACTTCGTGCGTGCTTCAAGGGTTTCGTCTACCACTTCTGCTGTGATGTACCACTGTGTCGCATCAGCGTCAGTTCCCCAACCTACGATGTTGTAATTTTGAGAAGCAGAGCAGTGCAAACCTGTTGAACCGACGAGGGCGAAGATTCCATTACCCATACTTTGGAGATTATAGGCATAAGCGCCATTATCCTTACCCTTATCTGATTCAGATTTGTTGGCAGACAATACAGCGCTTGTACTAACATCACCTGGATATTGTTGGGTGCTCTTGTTCTTCAAATAGTAAGTTCCCTTTGTTGCACCAGATTCGAAATACCAAAGTTGAGCATCGCTTTCAGCTGTTTCAATACCAAACATTTGATTGTTTTCTGTATTCACAGACATACTGCGACCAGGATATGCCTTGTTGGTTAAACGATAAGCATACCCTTCAGTAATATTGATACGCGCATACTCGTTGTTAATGAGGTTGGCATATTCTTGGAAGAGCACATCGTAAACAGAACTATAAGCTGCTACAGTCTTGGCATCGTACACGCCCTTTGCAGTGGTGTAAGCAGTTTGCAAGTCCGTTAAAGCTGAAGTTCTATAGTAACCTACCTTCGTACCTGTTTCATCAGAAAGGTCAAGCAATGCCTTTGCATCATCCAAGAGGTTGCCGAGCAATTCGTATTTTGTCTCATTGTCGCCAGCATCCATTACGTTGGTTGTCGCAACTTGGGTGTTATCACCCTTGAGCATTACGATAGAAGCCTCACCTGAAGCAATAGCCGCCGCTGCTTCCGCCGAGATTTCAAATGTCTTCTTGTCCGAGAAACCAATGAGTTCACCCTTCTCATTCAAGATGGAAAAACCTACACCACCTGTACCTTCCATGGTCATTGTAGTACCTGAAATGTTGTAGGTGTAGTTTGCTTCTGTATTATTATTAAAAGTACTATAACTACCATATTCACCACAAACGGTACCAAAGGGAGTAAGTGTGCCTCCCTTATGACTCGTGATTTCATCGCTTGTAGCGTCAGTAACAAAGAGCACAGCGAGATTTTCCTCATACTTCAAGTCCTTAACTTCCTTAATGGCTGCATCAATTTGTTCCTGTGTAAGTGTATAGACAGAGTTTGAGTAGTCGCCAACCAAGCGGTTGTCCATTACTTCAAAGAAACCGTGTGCTCGGAAGAATTCAGTGAGGTCTTCTTCGGCTGCCAAACAACACTTCTTGTAGAAATGCATCAAGCACTTGCTGCCATCTTGATTGTAACCCGTAGACATAGGATCTTGACGGAGCATTTCGAAGAGACGGGGGTAGAACCTGGGGTTGTGACCGAGTACGTGGTAGTACAAGAAGAGCTTGTAGTACATGATGGTTTGCGACCAAATGTTGTTGCTGAAGAAATCGGTGCCTTCTGCATTAAACTGTTTCAACACATTGCTCAACGCACCTTCCGAACCGTTGTAACGAGAGGTTGTCTCACCAAAGTACCATAACACCACATTGGCAAAGAGGTTGTTGGTAACTTCTGTCAAACCGTTTACAGTAAGCAAGTTCTGGTGCTGGTGACCAATTTCGTGACCAGGTCCCCAGTGTGAACCTGCGTTCGTGGGAAGTGTTTGAATGACCCCTCCCATAGTATTGAAGTTGTAACCACAGTGATCCCAACCACCATACATATAACTATTGGGAATACCAAAAGAGAGACCATGAATGTTATAGTAATCACTGTAATCACTTTCAAACTCACCATCTCTACCTGTATATTCAAATACAGTTGCTTTATCTGAATAGGGAGACTTCTTGGCTTCAGCGTTGATTGTGTTTTCCCCGAGAACACCCAATAAAAGGCGCTCCCAAAGCATGACGTTGTCCCATTCGTTGATACAATCTTCAATCTTTACCAAATCATTGAAGTAAGAGGCAAGACCTTTATTGGTATTGCCATCTGTATCTACGGTATGTTCATCCAATAAGGGGAATTGAAGCGTCATGTACTTACCTAATACCGTAACGGTCTTCTGCGTAGCACGTGCTTCGATGTAATCCCAATCGGCATTCTTGTCGCCTTCACCATAGAGTTCGTCACCCACCTTATTGTAATAGCCGTTGATATATCCGCCTTCAATGTGAATCTTGATGGGTTTGTAATCAGAGAGTTTGCGTGCCTTCGCCTTGTTACCCTTCTTATCGTCAGATGTATCAAAAGTCTGCACCACATAGTTCACGCAGAAATTACTTTCATCGTAGAATACGGGGATAACATTCAAGCCTTGCTTGAGTTCATATCCTTCTGTTGAACTTGTACCAACTTTATCGTGTCCTTTATAATACGCAAGATAGAGCGAAGCGCCTTCCTTAATTTCACCGTCCACCATCACGTAGAGCACATCCCCATTATTGGCAAAGATACCCGTAGGGTTGTTCATGTTGGTGTGCGCATTCAATCCCAACGCAGATGCAGCTTCACCCGCATCGTTGTAAGGCTCGTACAGTTGCACACGATATTTCTTTGCATAGTCAGCACCCCAACGTTCCTTGGTGTTGTCCTTATTCGCTTCTTCCCAAGAAGTAAAGCCCGCTACTTTGCGCACCATATCCTGCAAAGTAATGGGGAGTGCCTTGAACGTTTCGTTGTTCTCATCAAGAGAACCGTTCAAAGTTGTACACGCCTTGTCAGAGAAAAGGACGTCAAGATGCTCTTGGTACTTACTTGCATCAAACTGCTCAAAGACTTCGTTAACCTGCTCAGAAGTCCAATTCATGTCCGTAATGGTCCATTGAGTTGAAGCAGCTCCAGATTCCCAACCTACGATATTACTGCTACCATCAATATGAGCATAACCATAGTTGCCGTGGGTATAGCCTTTGAAGACATTCTTACTATTAGCAGTGCCTAATTGCATCCAAGTGTTTTCAGATGCTGTTGTCGTAGCTAAAGTCCAAGCTGAAGATTGACCATTGGCTTGGAGGTAATTACCGAATGCTAAGTTACGCAAAGCATAATAGCCCGAAGAGTTCTTTTCGGCAACATACCACAACTGTGCCTTATTAGTATTGTCGGCAGTAACACCACCTACACTGTTAGGACTAGTTGCCCCCAAAGCCTTGGCGGTGTAATTCACATTCGTAAAATGATACACCTGCCCCACTTCGAGTTCCGTGAGTTGTGCAAATGTCTTTGTACCGAATAAAGGCGCAAAGAGTAAAAGGATCAAAAGAACCCTACACCAAATGTTTTTGTTCATAATTATATGAATGATGTTTATATTATTTCTAGTAAAGAAACTTATTAATTGATTCCTGGTCTTACTGCACACAACTATGGAAAATAAAATAGCAAATGTGCAAAAAAGACTATAGGCAAGTTCTATAAACTGAGCAAATTTAAGAATTAAATGTGATATATCACACTTTTGTCACACTTTTAGACAAACACAGTTTTTCTATAGACTATTTTGATAGATTAAAGTTTACAAAAGGAGGTCAATAGTAATAAGAACAAATATTTTAATTCATATCAAAATTGTCAAAATTTTTCGCATTTTTTGAAGCCGAGAATCGCTTAAAATCTAACACACCTAACAGAGTTTGAAAATTTGCAACGTACAGAGGGTTAAAAAATAGACTATTTTTATTGCAACTAAACAAAAGTCTTGAGAAAATTAAATATTTGATTAAAAATGGTGCACCTTTACAAAATTTTGACCCAATGAAATTAAGAAAAAAGTCAAGGGTTCGTAAAAATTTCGCGCCGTCTTGTAAAAAAAATCCAAGACTTTGTAAAAAAACATCTAACCTTTTTAACAAATGCCGAATGAAGAACATGAATTATATTTCTATTTCTTCAATTGCATTTGTCAAAATTTTTCGCAAAAAATAGTACAAAAAAAGTGACGCAAATTGCGCCACTTTTTATATTGAGGTGAATTAAGACTAACCACCGAAGTCGTCGAATCGAATCATATCGTCTTCTACACCGAGACTATGCAAGAGATCTAGCACAGTCTTAGACATCATAGGAGGTCCACAGAGGTAGTATTCGATATCTTCGGGAGCATCGTGCTGCTTGAGGTATGTATCACCCATAACAGGAGCGATGAAACCTGGAGTATACTTGATACCGAGGCTATCTGCCTTGGGGTCTGGACGGTCAAGCGCCAAGTGGAAGTGGAAGTTGGGGAATTCCTTTTCCAAAGCGAGGAAGTCTTCGAGGAAGAATACTTCGTCGATAGCACGTGCACCATAGAAGTAGTGCATTTCGCGATCGCGACAATTGCGTGTCTTGAGCATGTGCATGATTTGTGCACGGAGAGGAGCCATACCTGCACCACCGCCGACCCAGATCATTTCGCGCTTGCTGTCATATTCAGGACGGAAGTCACCGTAGGGACCACTCATGATCACCTTGTCACCTGGTTTCAGGCTAAAGATGTAACTTGATGCAATACCTGGGTTGACATTCATAAAGCCTGGACCTTCTTCTTTGGGTTTGAATGGAGGTGTAGCAATACGTACTGTCAATGTGATGATATCACCTTCGTCGGGATAGTTGGCCATAGAGTAAGCACGGATAGTAGGTTCAGTGTTGACACACTTGAGGTCGAACAAACCGAACTTTTCCCAAGCTGGTAAGTAGAGGTCGCCGATGAGTGACTTGTCGAAATCCTTGTTGTAGTCGATTTCGAATGCAGGAATCTTGATTTGAGCGTATGAACCTGGTTCGAAGTCCATGTGTTCACCAGCAGGGAGTTTCACCTTGTATTCCTTGATAAAGGTAGCTACGTTGCGGTTGCCAATTACTTCGCATTCCCATTCCTTAACACCCATCACAGAGTCTTCTACCTTGATGCTCAAGTCACCCTTAACCTTACATTGGCAACCGAGACGCCAGTTGTCCTTGATTTGCTTGCGAGTGAATTGACCCTTTTCAGAATCCAAGATTTCACCACCACCTTCAGGCACTTGGCACTTACATTGACCACAACTACCCTTACCACCACAAGCAGAAGGGAGGTAGATATTGTTCTCAGCCAATGTGCTCAAGATAGTACCACCTTGGTTCACTTCGATAGTGTCTTTGCCATTGATAGTCACCTTAACCTTGCCACTTGGAGTGAGGTAAGTCTTAGCCACCAAAAGAATAACAACTAATAGGAGGATAATTACCAAAAAGACTCCTATACTTGATAAAATTAAAGCCATGATTATTTTCCTTTCCTATTAAATATTAAGACCAGAGAAACACATAAATGCCATTGCCATGAGACCTACAGTAATAAATGTGATACCGAGGCCTTGGAGAGGTTTGGGTACATCAGTGTAGGCCATCTTTTCACGAATAGCAGCAAGAGCTACGATAGCCAACAACCAACCAATACCTGAACCCAAAGCATAAACGAGAGCATCCCATACCGAACCAATATATTGGCTGCTATTAGGATCCATACCAATACGTTGTTGCATGAAGAGTGACGCACCCATGATCGCACAGCTTACAGCAACCAAAGGCAAGAAGATACCGAGTGCTCCATAGAGTGATGGCGAGAAGCGTTCTACTACCATTTCTACCAATTGTACGATACCTGCAATCACTGCAATGAAGAGGATGAATGCCAAGAATGACAAGTCTACACCTTCAAAAAGACAATTGGGGCCGAGTACCTCGGTTTGCAATAAAAAGTTGACAGGGACAGTGACACAAAGTACGAAGATGACTGCTACACCAAGTCCCAAAGCAGTTTTTACATTTTTCGACACGGCAAGATATGAACACATACCGAGGAAGAATGCAAATATCATATTGTCCACGAAGATTGAGCGGACGAAAAGGCTTAACATTTGTTCCATTTTTCTTTGTTTTAAAAGTTAGTATGTGTTATTTCTTTGCATTACGATCATTGCAAGCACGGTGTGCCCAGATGATACAACCAACGAGGATCATTGCCATAGCTGGCATAGTCATCATACCATTGTTGACATACCATCCACCATTTTCTGCATACCAATGATCGCGAATGATAGGCATACCAAGGAGCGTACCTGCACCGAAGAGTTCGCGAACGAAACCTACAGCAACGAGGATCCAAGCATAACCAAGACCGCTACCTACACCATCAAGGAATGATTCCCAAGGACCATTCTGCATCGCAAAAGCCTCAAGACGACCCATCAGGATACAGTTGGTAATAATCAAACCGATATACACTGACAATTGAACACTGACATCGTATGCAAATGCTTTAAGCACTTGGCTTACCAAAGTAACCAATGTCGCAACTACAACCAACTGAACAATAATACGAATTCGGTTAGGAATAGTCTTACGCATCAATGAGATAATGACATTGGCAAATGCGGTAATAACTGTCACAGAGAGACCCATTACAATAGCAGGTTCAAGTTGTGCTGTAACAGCCAAAGCAGAACAGATACCCAGTACTTGGACAGTAACGGGGTTGTCCAAGTTCAACGGATTCATAAATGCCGCTTTGTTTTCTTTAGAAAATAACTTGCTCATATTATTTCAATCGATTATTTAGCATTAGCATTGAAAAAATTGATATATTGCTGAAGACCGTTAGTCACCATTTCAGCTGCACCCTTAGTAGTGAGAGTAGCACCTGTCAAACCATCAACTTCTGTAGATTTAGACTTCACTTGTCCCTTCTTCACAATTGTGAGGGCAACCTGAGTATGAGTAGAATCACCTTCTGCAAAGATTTGCTTATTTTCGAATCTTTCTTGGAAAGGTTGTTCTGCGATTGGTGAGCCCAAACCTGCAGTTTCACTTTCGTGAGAGAAATATGCACCAAAGATAGTCTTGCAGTCATCATTTACTGCCATGTAGCCCCAGAGACCACCCCAAAGACCACGACCGAGCATAGGAACGACATATTTCACTTCACCATTCACTTCGCATACATACAAGGGAAGGTTTTCAGGAGACAAGTCTTTGTTTTCTACCTTGAAACCATCTTGGTCTTTGTTTTCACCAAGTTTCAATGTATCTGCATTAGCATTGATTATCATATCAGCCTTAACTACTTTGTTGTACTCAGCTTCTACGTCTTCAACGTTACGGATATTCAGAGCTGCAAGGATTTGTTTTTTCTTGTCCAATTCCACATTCTTATCTTGAATAGGTTTCAATGAAGAAGAAACAAATGCCAAGAGGAACGCAACGATAACTACCATTATCGAAGCATAAATTACTGTATAGGAATTACTATTCGTATTCATTATTAAATGCGTTAATGGTTAGTTATTTTTGTACTCTCTTCAAACGACGATTGATGTTGCTTTGTACAAAGCAGTAGTCAATCAATGGTGCAAACATGTTCATGAACAGGATGGCCAGCATCATACCTTCTGGATAACCTGGGTTGAGCACACGGATTGTGATAGCCAAAGCACCAATCAAGAAACCATAGATATATTTACCTTGCTCAGTACGTGCGCCAGTCACAGGGTCTGTAGCCATAAATACTGCACCAAATGCAAAACCACCTGTAATCAAATGTACATGCCATGGCATGTTGGCTACTGAATTGCTTTCAAGTCCCAATGAGTTGAACAAGAGACCAACGAGGGCACCACCTACGAATACGCTCAACATAGTCTTCCAAGAAGCTACACGAGTATAAAGCAATATCACTGCACCAATAGCAATAGCGATAACGCTGGTTTCACCGATACTACCAGGGATTAAACCTACAAACATATCAGAAACCGAAGCTGTAATATCAACATTGCTTGCTGCTTGTCCCAGAGGAGTAGCTTGTGTCAAAGCGTCAGCACCGAGGTCATTACCAAGGCCAAGGAACTTTTCACCAGCCACCCATACTTGGTCACCACTCATGCTTGTAGGATAAGCAAAGAAGAGGAATGCACGTGCAACGAGAGCGGGGTTGAAGATATTCATACCTGTACCACCATAGATTTCCTTAGCAAAGATTACAGCAAATGCTACAGCCAGAGCCAACATCCACAAGGGGCAATTCACAGGTACAATCATTGGAATCAATATACCTGATACCAAGAAACCTTCTTGAATTTCTTCTTTCTTCCATTGAGCTACGATAAACTCAATACCCAAACCTACACCATAAGATACAACGATTTTAGGGAGTGTAAGGGCGAAACCATAGAGGAACATTTCAAAGAAAGTACCAGTCACACCTGCTGCTGCATAGTTTTGGTAACCCAAGTTGTACATACCAAACAGCAGTGCAGGAAGAAGAGCAATCACCACAATTGACATGATGCGTTTTGAATCAATCGCATCGTGAATGCTCACACCTACTTTTGAGGTCTTGTTGGGAACGTACAAGAAAGTTTCAAATCCATCGAATACAGAATGAAAAGCTTGCAAGCGTCCTCCTTCCTCAAAATGAGGTTTGATTCGGTCAAGGAATTTTCTTAACATTGTATATTTTGTTAATGCAATTAATATTATTATTTATGGAATTAGCTATTTTCCTTTCTCAAAATATCTAATCCTTCACGCACGATTCTTTGCAATTCCAACTTAGAGCTATCCACGAATTCAGCTACTGCAAAATCCTCAGGAGCAACTTCATAGATACCCAATTGTTCTTGCTTGTCGATATCACCAGTGATGATTGCCTTAACCAGGTAACCTGCGTAGATATCCATTGGGAATACTTTATCATATTCACCGCTCATAATCATGTGACGTTCGCCACCCTTGATACGGCAATCCAAATTGTATTCCTTGTTTGAACCCATCAACCATGAGAAGTATGAACGGCTGGTTGAGAAGTCCTTCAAGCGTGGAGCAATCCAACCAAACATTTCATGTACATTGTCACCTTCGGGAATAGCACAAACTTCTGAAACAGTGGCACTCAAATAGCCAGCGAGAGTATCCTTGCAACCTACAAATGGGTTACCATTGATAATTCTCACGTGTTCTTCGTTGCTCACTTGACCTGCCAAAACGTCCTTCAGGGGTGCACCTGCGATGACTTCGCAGTATTGTGGAGCAGCCATTTCAGAACCTGCCAAAGCGACAACCTTAGTAAAGTCAACCTTGCCAGTAGCCAAGAGTATACCAACCTTTACAACCATTTCAGGTGCCATCACCCATACGACTTCATCCTTGTTGATTGGGTCGATGTGGTTGATGTGTACACCAACATTACCTGAAGGGTTAGGACCATCAAATACACTCACCTCAGCATCCTTCAGTGGGAGGATTGGTGTATTGATTTGTTCTGGAGAAATACCTACATGTACCTTTGCCAATTTAGCGAGAAGAGAAATACCTGCTTTGAAGTACTCTTCCTTACCTTTCACTACGAAGCTGAAGTCTGCAGCCAAAGGCATTTTGCTAAATGTAGACACAAAGATAGATTTAGGAGACTGTGTAGGCATTGCTACTACGTCATAAGGGCGTTGCTTCATGAATGCGAACAAACCACTTTGCAAAAGCAATTCAAGTGCCTTTTCAGCATTCCATTCTGCCCAACCGTCTACTTCGTGTTGTACATGTTTTAACTCCTTGTCTGCTTCTACCAGGATGGCGAGCAATTTGCGGCGGTCACCACGTACCACAGCTTTTACCTTACCACTAACGGGTGAAACAAACTTAATTTTCTCTGTAGCCTTGTCCACAAAAATGGGAGAGCCTACCAAGACCTCTTCACCTTCTTTCACTACCATTTTAGGTGTGACGCCGTGAAAGTCAGAAGGCAATAAAGCATACACACCAGACATCCCGAGAGACTTCACCTGGAGCTGTGCTTCGCCCTTGAGCTTAAGGTCTAATCCTTTCTTAATTTTATACAATCGTTCCATTATAAATAAAATTTCTCTGCAAAGATAACAAAACAAGTGTTAAAAGTGAAATAAAAATTAAGATTTTTAAATAATGTTGAAATTGTGATTACAATATTCTAAATTTTGACGAATAAATTTGCCAAATTTAGTACAAAAAATAAACCTAGACCTTTTTCAAATTTCGCAACGTCTCGTTGAAAAAAAGTCTAGGTTTTTTAAAACAATCCTAGGGTTTGTTATATTCACAATTTTAACTGATGAATATTATCTTATCAAATCCTTGGGAATAAGTACGTAGTCAAATAAAACCTTTGAACGATTATCCCATCTTAGTTCGCGATTGACCACCTTGCCAGTCTGTCTATCAATGGTCTCACGGTAGATTTTTGAAATACGATAATAATTTCCATTTGCGTTTTTATGAAAATGGTGATCCTCCTCAACTATCCGATAAGTATAAGGAAATTCTTCTGTCGTGCGTAGTTCGGTAAAAAGCGTATTACCTTCACACCATGCACAGATTTGGACAGGCTGATTGGTGTCATTTCTGAAACGATAGTCGATAAAGTTGTAGTTAACAGATACACCTGCACTATATGGCACACGCAATCCGTCTGGGTCGGGAGCTAAGGCATCGGAATGATGGTGTATCTCGGTAATGGTGAGGGGGCTATCCAATACCAATAGGTTCAGAGTGTTCGCTAGATTACATAAACCTCCACCGACACCTGATACCAATTTGCCATTAATTATCACTCTACCTTCAGCAAACCCATTACGTTTGGATGTTTTTCCTACGTAGTGCCAAAATGAAAATGACTCACCTGGATTTATAACCAAACCATTGAAGCGACTACATGCCAATCTGATATTATCAGCTTTGTTGAGCTGTAGTTGCATATCAATCCCAGGACCAGTCTTAATCATATCTCCGCCGTGACGTGATACAACTATGGGAAGTTTCTTCTCAGCTATTTTTTTTGCGTATTTATTTGAGCTAAATACGTTCAATAGATGACGTTTAAAAATCTCTTTGTATAAAGAAATTTTATAGGTAGTGGGGCTAATTTCACAAAACAATTTCTTCTTTTTTGTCATGATTCAACAGAAAATAAACGATTTTGATATTTCTTACTCAACTTATAAGTTAGCAACACGAGGGTTTCTAAATATCTGCGAAAACCTTTCCATTCACATTTCTCATGCCCTATGTATTTCACCAATATGCTGGGAATTTTTGCCATATTAGCTGCACAAATATCGGTAAAGATTTGGTCGCCTATTAGCACCACTTGATTGGGAAGAAGTTGCATCACATCTAATGCTTTGTATACAGATTGGGGTGAAGGTTTTCTTGCATCATATATGATATGTGCATTTAAGTCTGTGTTGAAGCATTCTACTCTCGTCTTACTATTATTCGATAAAAGCAAAGTTGCAAATCCCAACCGATGTAGACGAGCAAACAATTCAACAACAGCACTACTGCAAGGTGCACCATGGGGTACGAGAGTATTGTCTATATCAAAAATCAATCCACGAACACCCATAGCATACAGAGCCTCATAGTCTATCACAAAGGGACTTTCTATCCATTCATAGGGATAGTATTTCGTAAGTTTTATCATATATTTATGAGTCTGAATTCATGTAGTCGTACACTCGATCGATTTGCGCAGCAAAATCAGAACCAAATTTTTCGTCGAAGAATGCGCTACCAATTGTAAATGCCCAAGGCAAAGCATTTTTCACTTCGTCTAACTTCTCAAAAGAATCAATACTTCCAGCAATACATACTGGCAAATTGATGTATTCAACGAGTTTCTTATTTAGACTCACAGCGTCTCCGACATATCTATATCCCAATAAGTCTATGCCAAAAACTCCCTTAGACTCATACGCTCGAGCTTCTGCAATAATATCATTAATCTCACCTTTTAACACAGAAGGCCGGCCACTTACATCACCTACAAATGGCATATATTTCAGGTGGTGTGAGTTGCAATAATCTCGTATACTATCCGAGTAAATAGTACCCATCAATACGTCAAATCCTGCTTCATGAGCAACCTTTGCCGCTGAAATACCTTCCTCTTCGGTATAGGCGACGACTTCCAAAAAGGTAGTCTTGCCACACGACTTCATTTGGGCACAAAGTTTACGCATCTCTTCTATTGGCAAAGGCGCTTGCTTAAATCCCCAAAACTTAGCTTTAGAGTGTTTACACTTATCAAATATTTCTGCTGCATTTCTGACTGTAAGGTCATCATATGTCAACATTACAATTAGTTCACTCATAGAAATTTGAATTTATATTTATCAAATGACAATATATCACAGAACAATATTATTGATTTGCTAAAATAAAACGTTTTTCTTGTTGCATAAAGTTGGCGCTATGTTCGAAAAACATCTTGTATCCCTCGCACAGATAATTGTGACCAGGTTCTCCGTCAACGCTATAAGCAAAGCGGTTTCTGGGGCATTCACCATGGCACAAAGAGAGCCATTGACAGCGTTTGCAGGCAGCAGTCAAACGTTTCGCTTTGTTGAATCCGAATGCTACTTGACGTGGACTTTTGAACATTTCACTTAATGGCACATCTGCTATGTTACCCAACTTGAATTCGGGGAATACGAAGTGGTCGCATGAATACACATCTCCGTTGCATTCCATCACTGCCGCATGACCACAAACTGGGGCCATAGTACATAAACCTGGGGGCACGCCAACCCATCCTGCCAGTGTGCTTTCAAAAATTTGAACAAAACGCTGTCCCAAGTCATGCTTCAACCATTCATCAAAGACTGCGCAAAGGAAAGTCCCCCACCCTTTTGGCGTAACACTATATGGCGTCATCTGTACACCTTCTTGGTCGATTGGAGAAGCAAGGTGTCTGCCATCAGCATGAGCCTTTAGTCGCTCGACGACTGGGGTGAATTGAATATAATTGCAATCTATTGCACGGAAGAAGTTATAAAAATCCAATGGCCGCTGGCTCGTATCATGAGTAACTACTGCCATAGCATTCCACTCTACTTTGTGCTTGCTGAGGATTTCTATACCCTGCATCACCTGAGACCACGAACTTTGACCACTACGCGAAAGTCTGTAAGTATCATGTAAGTCTTGAGGTCCGTCAATTGAAACACCAACAAGGAAATGATTATCTACGAGGAATTTAGCCCAATCATCTGTAATCAGTGTACCATTGGTCTGGATAGAATTATCTATTTGCTTGCCATTAGCATACTTACGCTGCAGAGTAAGGACTTTTTCATAGAAATCGCGTGAGCGCAACAACGGTTCGCCACCATGCCATGTAAACAATACGGCACCAGGTTGGATGGCAATGTATTGACGGATATATTCCTCCAATAATTCATCGCTCATGTGCATCATTCTTGCCGATTTTCCGAGCAATGCAGTTTTTTCGGTATAATAGCAATATTTACAATCCAGGTTGCACAGCGGACCTGCAGGTTTTGCCATGACATATTTGGGTGTAGTAAAAGGTGCTGCTGTATGTTTCATGCAATATTAGATATGGTAGAAAAAAAAGAAATAGCGAGGATTATCAATTCGAATCAATCAATATCCTCGCTATACTATGCATTTATCTGTAAATCAAGAATTAGATATTATCCTTTTCAATATCCTTGAAGTACTTGTATGTAGATACCTTTAATTCTTCACAAGCAGCTTCGTCGCAAACGATGATGCCGTGAGGGTGTTGTTGAAGTGCTGAGATAGTCCATGCTTGGCAAACTGGGCCTTCTACTGCTGCTTGCAGAGCACGTGCTTTGTTGTGACCATTGCAGAGGATGAGTACTTCCTTAGCTGCCATCACTGTACCAACACCTACTGTGAGCGCTGTTGAAGGTACTGCATTAACATCACCACCAAAGAAACGGCTGTTGGCAATCTTAGTATCAGTAGTCAGAGTCTTGATACGAGTGCGACTTGACAAACTTGAGAAAGGTTCGTTGAACGCAACGTGACCATCAGGACCAATACCGCCCATGAAGAGGTCGATACCACCTGCAGCTTCGATTGCAGCTTCGTAAGCAGCACATTCTGCTTCGAGATCTTCAGCATTACCATTGAGGATGTGAACATTTTCCTTCTTGATGTTGATATGGCTGAAGAAGTTGTTCCACATGAATGGATGGTAACTTTCTGGGTGGTCTTCGGGCAAACCAACATATTCGTCCATATTGAAAGTCACAACGTTTTCGAAAGACACCTTACCTTGCTTGTAGAGTTCAATCAAAGCTTTGTACATGCCGAGAGGACTAGAACCCGTAGGGCAACCAAGCTTGAAAGGTTTTTCAGGAGTTGGGTTAGCTTCGTTGATTTTGCTTGCAACATAGTTTGCTGCCCAATTAGAAATTGACTGATAGTCAGGAGTGATAATTACGCGCATAATTCTACAAATTTATTTAAAATAAAATTACTTTCTCTGCAAAGGTAACTAAAATAATTTTATACAACGCCAAATAGATTAAAAAAATATATTAAACACAAAAAACGCCAAATAATATTTGAAAGTAAACTTTAGTTTAGTATCTTTGCAGAGTATATTGCCTTAGTGTGTATATTCAAAATTAACAAATACCTAAATATTAACAAAAAATCATTTTCATGAAAAAGAGAAAATTGACATTTGGACTTCTGGCAATGGGGTTTGCCCTGTTGTCTCAAAGTGCTGCAGCACAGGAAGTCTGTGGTACTGCAAGATTGGTGTCCAACCAACCTGCTGGCACCCCTATTACACTCCGTGTCAACAACAACTATTATGGTGTTGTAGTAGATTGGGGAGATGGCAATCCTATTACTTACAACGACCGTACAAAGGCTGTTCGTGAAATCACTGGTAAGGTGGTAAGTCCCGAAGACACTATCGTCGTGACTGGATATTCTGGTTGGGATGTATTGGATTGTACAGGTTGCAGTTTGACACATTTGGACATCACAGGTGCTACAGGTTTGAAGTCTTTGTTTGCCAGCGACAACCAATTGACTACGCTCAACCTCAAGGGTCAAACCAAGATGGTCGACTTGCATGTGGCAAACAACCAATTGACTTCGTTCGAATTTACTAATGCCAGCAAACCCGAGGTGGACCTTCCTGTTCTCGAAACACTTGACTGGTCCAACAACCATTTGCAAGGTACTTTCGTAGTACGTTCTGGCGAATTGCAATATGCCAACATTGCCAACAATGGTTTCACAATCATCTACACCACTGCCAATCCAAAGTTGAAGACTTTCATCTGTAGCGGCAACGAAGTGAAGACACTATCAATGACAAGCAACAAGGATGTAACAACCCTGGTGGTGTATAATAACCCCCTGACTAAGTTTACCACTCCTACAGACTTATCAAAGGTAGAGCAATTGATTTGTGCAAACGTACCTATGACTAAATTGGATTTGTCTGGTGCTACTTCACTCTACGACTTGGACTGCTCAAATTGCGGTTTGACTACTTTGTTGATGCCAAGCAAGACCAGAATGAATACTTTGAACGTGAGCAACAACAAACTCAACCTTGGTGTACTTCCTCTTTCTACATTCAAACCCAACCAACTCTCATTTGAACCACAAGCAAATGTGGACATCTCTGGTGCTACTGGTTTGAAGGTGACTGACGGTGTATTGAATATCGGTACTACTGTTTGGGCAAACAGAACTAAGGATGTTGTTGACCTCGGTACATATCGTTACATCGGTGCTAACGAGACAAATCCTGTTTCCGACAATACTTTCGAATGGATTAGTGTCGACGAAGATGGCAATGAGACTACACTCGTAGCAGGTACTTCTACCTCTGCCTCTAATGATTATTACGGCAAGAATGGTAAGTTTGCTTTCTTTACTCCTCAGAAGAAAGCTTATGCTAAGATTACTTCTAAGACTTACCAAGTCAGTGTAAATACAGTGCCCATTGCTATTGGTAGCGACCTCACTCGTATCGAAAGCGCTACTACAGAAGGCACTCTCGAATTGCGCTCTACTGAATATGGTGTATGGATTAGCGGCGATAATACGCCTGTTAATATCTTCACACTTGATGGTCGCAAGGTTTGGACTGGTGTTGCTGTTCAAAATGGCGTACACGTGAACCTGGACAAGGGTGCTTATCTCATCAATGGCAAGAAGGTGGTTAAATAAAGGTATAACCAAACACATTGAGAATAAAAAGTAAAACCCTATACATTCTCAAATCTATATCAAATTTAACCCCATAAATCATTTAATAAAACACTATACAAATGAAAAGAATATTCAAGAAAATCGGCGTATTCTGCCTTTGTTTGAGTCTTTCGACCGTAGCTTTGGCGCAAAATACACTTACCGAAAATATGCTCCCTATCATCCTTGCACCAGGAGCACAAACTATTCCTTCGGTCGAACGTACATTGTCGTACAATATCAATGCAAATGTAGACTTCGAAGTTTCTACAACTGCTGATTGGTTGACCGTCACCAGAAATGGCAACCGCATCACTATCAATGTGCAACCCAATTATGGTGGTGATGAACGTAGCGCAGAGATTACATTCTCAAATGCAGAAAAGGATATCAATCGTGTCTTCACTTTGACACAAAGTAAGGATGATACAGCTAGCGAAGCACCTTCGGCAGACCATGCTGAATATGCTATCTTTGGCGACAAAGTATATAGTACATTGCGTGAAGGTGTGACCGAAGAAGATTTGGCAAAACTCACCAACCCATTCATCAAATCCCTTGCTACACAATTATATAATGGTACATACAAGACCGACTATCGTGTGGCAGACTACAAGTGCTACCTGGCTCCACCAGTATTGGCAGCAAGATGGAATACCGTAGGTAAACAATACAACCAGTACGAAGGTGCTACAGGTATCAATATCCCCAAGGGTAAGCACGCAGTCATCGTATCAGGTATCCCCGAAGGCGAATCTGCTACACTTCGTGTTTGTGCTTGGTACGTAGGCAAGGTGGGTACAAACTTTGATGGTGGCGACCCTCAGACTACCAACTATCAGTTGGTCAATGGTGTGAATATCATTGACTACAAGAACGCATGGGACGGTCTCGCATACGTATGCTACTATACACTGGACAATCCCGCTCAGAAACCTGCTATCCGTGTACACTTTGTCAACGGCGAAGTGAATGGTTATCTCTCGCCAGACAAGACCAACAAGGAAATGCACGAACTTTGTAAGAATGCCAAGAACTACTGTATGGATGCAGTGGGCGATTTGGTACACTCTGTTTGGACATCCGAAGGTTTCTATAAATATTGCAAAGCTACTGATGGCACCCAGGGTTATCGTCAGTTCATGAATATCCTGGACAGTCTCGTTCAATGGGAGCACGACCTCCTGGGATTTGGCAAATATGGATTGCTCGAAACTCCTCAAAACCGTACATTCGCTTACGTGAACTTCACCTACTACATGTTCCAAGGCGGTTCGGGTGTATCATTCCACCAAAATCAGGAAAGTCGTATCCTCAACTGCTACAACTTGATGTATACCGACAATGATGCTATCTGGGGTCTGTCTCACGAATGGGGTCACCAACACCAGATGCACCCCTACTTCTGCTGGGGTGGTCAGGGTGAAGTCACCAACAACATGAACTCCTATTATAATATTATGCACATGGGCTACAACGAGTCGGACAAGATTAACCAATGGGCACCAGCTCGTAAGCACTTCGTAAATACAGCATCAGACTATACACCATACGACAAGAGTTCGATGGATGAAAGCAAGAAGGTCTACTGTCCAGCACGTCAAGATGCAGCATCGCTTGCCAAGGACTTTGCATTCAGTCCTAAGATGAAGGCATTATGCGAAGAAATGGCATCATACAACAAGGCAGGTTGCGTACCTACACAGGATGAAAATGTTCACAAGGCACTCGGTCATACAGAAGTTGGTGTAGGTGAAATGCTTTGCCCCTATATCATGCTCTACAACTATGCAACCTTCGAACTTGATATCACTGACTTCGGTCCTAAACTCTACGAATCTTTGCGTAAGACTGATGCTCCCGAAGGTTCTACTATCGAAAAGTCATCTGGTCTGGACAAGTACGAACTTATCGCTGCTACACAAAATGGCAACAAGAATAATGGTCTCGCTCGTTTGAAGAAGGACTATCCTAACTCTTGCTGGGTGGTAGACAAGTACCTTTGCGAAGGTCATACTAACACTTGGGAAAACAGCACAGCATACGTGTTCAACTTCATCCGCAAGACTTCACGCTTGACTGGCTACAACCTCTTCCCCTACTTCGAACGTTGGGGTCTGCTCCGTCAATTGGCTACATTCGTGGGCGACTATGGTCACAAACCTCACGTATTGACCAAGGAAATGTACGACGAGTTCAAGGCGGATATGGATGCCCTCGTATTGAGCGGCGAATTGAAAGAAATGCCAGAAGGTATGGTGGAAGAAATCTCTAACATGAGAGACCTTAATACACCATCAAACAAGTGGTTCCCAACACCAAAAATTCCTAATTAATGCACCACATATGTAAAAATAGATTGACATAAAATTCTATAACTAATTAAGGATATACCTGCATTGTGACGGGTATATCCTTTTTATATTAATCTAGTTCAAAAGTAAAATATCCGGATGTATCAAGTCAATGAATTACATACTTGTATGACTAATTAGCAAGCAGCTATGGATATTATGCAAAAATGTACATTAATTTGAATCATTCATAAATAATGTGAATATACTTGTATATCTCACAAAACAAAAGTATATTTGCAATGCTTAAAAGCAGAATTATAGGTATATTTGAAATACGGGAAATATTAATCACAAAAATAATATAGTTATGGAAATTAAAAACAAAGTATTGCAAGTAATGCGTGAAGCAGGCGAACCTCTTAATGCAGGAAAAATAGCTGAACTCAGCGGACTCGATCGTAAGGAAGTAGACAAAGCAATGAAGGAACTCAAAGCAGAGGGTGCTATCGTATCACCAGTGAGATGTAAGTGGGCACCTGCACAATAATCCTAACTCTATAAAGGAGAATTGAGCATTTTATTGAATTTCTTATATCGAACTCACGTTAAAATAAATCTCACATAATTTGTTAAGCAAGAAAAAAATCTTATTTTTGCCGACAAAGAGGGTAATCACATATAAAAATAATACTATTTAAAAGCCGAAATGGCTCAGTTGGTAGAGCAATTCATTCGTAATGAATAGGTCGCGGGTTCGAATCCCGCTTTCGGCTCAATTAAAACTGGAAATACATTTCATAATACATTTCCAGTTTTATCATTATTTTCCCGTATATCATCCGATAATTATCAACTCTTTCTAATGGGGTACTAATGAGTGCGTGTAGAACAATATACTAGACATTTGCCCTTATTCATACTAATCTATTTCTGAATTTTGAATTCTCTAAGAAGTTAGCATATACAATGTGAGTAACCTAATTACACCACTCAAAATACCCATAGGTCAAAATCTACCCCTACCACTCATTTGGATCAGATCTTTTAACTTCTCATTCAATGGAGTATATGAGATTAGTTTTTCTATCGTGATATGCATGCGATAGCACCAATAGTGATTGGGATTAGATGGATCATTGATTTGCTCACTTTGGAAGTCAGGATTACTAATCTGAGCATCAATACCCAACAAATCTTGCAGAGCTATCAAGCAGAGCATCGAAGGTGATGCAAGATGCTGAATAATCATCTGCTCGCAAGCGTCTGCAGGTGCATTCACAGGCAAATCACCCTTACGCCCTAACGCCTCATGCCAATAAGCTGTTGTTTGCTCCTTTGATTCGTGCCACCATAGTCTAAATGGCGACATATCATGAGTACCAGGAGTAGCTACAGATAGATATGGGTAATATTCAGGGTTACCAAATCTTACACCATACTGTTTGGGCATACGTTGAATTTCCAATGATAGAATGTGTAATTGACCCAATACACTCTTTACCGAAGCTGGTATCATACCTAAATCCTCAGCACAAGGTAGCATTCCTCCTTGTGTTGCCCCACTCTGGTCATTAGAAAGATTATAGTTGATGACAGCAGGAATTTTCCTTAGCGCCTCATTGGCCCAAAAATCATTGTGACGACAATAGAAATAGTGATCATAAATTCTGTCAAATGCCTGTTTATCGGCTTCTGGCATAGACTTGTATAGTTCTGTCTGTTGGGCAGTAATCCGTGGATGATAATAGTCCGGTTTATCCTCATCTGGCACAAACAACACTTCTGTTACAGCTTGCATCAATGCCTCTCTTAAACATCCTGGATTAAGGTTTTCTACAATAAACCTTTGCGATTGATACTCATCACGCAAACGTATATCACCATCACTTTCTACGACAAAACGTCGTAGTTCATTCTCGCTACAATAAGATATAATCTTTGAAAGTGCATCAGGTACGAGCAATGGAGAAGCATAATATGAAATATCTTTAGTAAATCCAAACAAATCTGCTTCTTCTTGCGTAATTGGGAGTGCTGGCCTGAAATATCCCAATGTACCATACAAATGTCTATAAGGAATTTCCCAAATTCTGAAAAATCCCAATACATGGTCTATACGATAGGCATCAAAATATTGTTCGGTATGTTGGAGACGCCTGCGCCACCATTGATAGCCATCCTTAGCCATTTCATCCCAATTATACGTAGGGAAACCCCAATTTTGCCCTTGTACTGCAAATGCATCTGGTGGTGCTCCAGCCTGTCCATTGAAATGAAATAAATTAGTATCTTGTCTAGCAGGAACGCTGTCACGACAGATTCCAATAGGGATGTCACCTTTGAGTATTACTCCTAAACTGCGCGCAGTTTGAGCTACATCGGACAATTGCAAGTGAAGCAAATATTGTACGAAGACGTAGAACGCACGATCACTCTCAATTATTTTTAGCTTAACCTTATCAGTTTCGCAAACTGGCCAATGCCTAAAGTTCGCTGTATGATAGATATCACGACGTGCACAAAAATCAGAATAAGGGTCTAACCAATATGAATTAACCTTACAAAATTCTTTATACGTCTTAGTTCTTATCAAAGATAATTTCTTTTCTAAATAAAGTTCCCTTAGAAATTTTATTTTAAACTTATATACACTATCATACTCTAAGGTCTTACTCTCATTTAAGACAGGTCCTTTATCCTTATACTTTTCAAAAGTAGCAGTAGATTTCCAAGCACGAGGATCAAAGTATATCGGATGTAAAGCAAATACCGAAATAGCACTATAGGGATAAGAGTCTCTATGCCCACCAGTAGTCGTAGTATCATTAATAGGCAACAATTGAACAACATTCATTCCAACAGAAGAAGCCCATTGTACAAAAAGTTTCAAATCTCCGAAGTCACCAACCCCAAAGCTTCCGTTAGACCGTAGAGAAAACACTGGTATCACTACACCAGCCCCACGCCAGAGATCAACTTTGTCCGCCATACGGGGAAATAAGTCTGTCTGAATTGTTGAACCTGTAAGTCCATCATTAGTAAAGGCTGCATATAGCGCCCTATCCTCGCATTCTTCCCATTTCACCTCTGCACAACCATCAGTCCTAACCCATACAAATTTATATCTAAAACTAGGATCAAAATCTTCAGAAGAAATAGGTAACCCCCATTCGAAGGTATCTGTACGAATCAACAATCTTGCTTTTTTAGGGTTCCAATTTCCCCAAGTTTCTTTATTTCCCACAACAGCCCATCTCCACCCCTTTTGTGGAGGCAGAGCTTTAAGCAGCAGCAAATGCCTTTCTTGTAGAATTTCTTTTTTAATTTCTACTCCGCTTTCATGATTGCAAATACAATTTGCCAAACCACTTCGTGAAAAAATAGAAAACTCTGGAGCATCCATCCATGAATCAAATAGATGAATCTTGCGCCTACGATCTATCACACAATGTCTAACAAGCCCCTGCTCCTTACGAATAGAGACATCATCAGAAGTTTGCACAAAATATTCATATTGAATAGAGTCACAAATTTCATCAACCACTAAAATCCCCTGCCAGTTAACCCCATCTATCGTATTTAGATTAATACGATGAGAGGTTAATTGAGGAAACAAAACTGCTACTACAGATATATTTTCTCCCCAATGCGTTTGATAAGGGATATGAAAATGTATTTCCACCATATTTATTCTAATATATACATGTGTTAAAAATTGATTAATGCAAAGATATATACAAACCAGCAAAATATAAAGTTTACTACATATTTTTTCACATTTAATGAATATAAAGTTCACATTTCACATCAAATATAATTAGAATATGTATTGTATACTATTCACGAAGCAACAACATCACAAATTGAAAAAACTCTCAATAATATAAAAAATACAGCTATTATTTTTGCTTCTCAAAATATTTCTGTAATTTTGTCCAACTAACAACTCTTAAAAATAACTATTATGAAAGAATTAAAAGGAACAAAAACCGAACAAAACCTCATGACTGCTTTTGCAGGCGAATCGCAAGCTCATACAAAGTATTTGTACTATGCTTCTAAGGCTAAGAAGGATGGATATGTACAAATAGCTTCATTATTTGAAGAAACTGCAAAGAATGAAAAGGAACATGCTAAATTGTGGTTTAAACTTCTTCACGGCGGTATGCCTAGCACTCCAGAAAATTTAGCAGATGCTGCTGCTGGCGAAAACTATGAATGGACTGACATGTACGCAGGTTTTGCAAAGGTTGCGGAAGAAGAAGGTTTCCCTGAAATCGCTACTAAATTTGAAATGGTTGGCGCCATTGAAAAAGAACACGAAGAACGCTATCGCAAGTTGCTCAGCAATATCGAAAAAGCAATTGTATTTAGCCGCGATGGTGATGTGATTTGGCAATGTTCAAACTGTGGCCACATTGTAATTGGCAAGGATGCTCCTGGTATCTGCCCAGTTTGCGATCACCCACAAAGTTATTTCCAACTTCGTGCAGAAAACTTCTAAATTTTACTTATACATAAAATAAGTAACAAAGTATTCCCCTAAAGCTCATTTGAACTTTAGGGGGATTTATTCAAACTTTAATATCTACTTAAGTACAAACAATCACATTCTATTAGGATATGTAGCTTTTCGCAAAACTCAATTTCTTAAAGCACATAAAAATAGCTCACCATTTTTTCTAGTCGAGCTATTCTCTCTGATTGAACAATATAGTTCTATCTATAATTGCACCTTGTATTCGTAAATTAAGGCCTATTGTTGGTTATTGGACTCAGATTTTAAAAAAACAAACTTAAAACTACCACCCTTTGCAGAAGGGAATTGACTTCTTGGATCAACATCTTCTCTTCCTTTTAAATAATTTGCGATTCTTGTGTAACAATCCAGACCACTATTTGCCTTCACATATGCAGAAAAAGTTGTATCTTGGTACTGAAATTTATTTGTGCCTGGTATTTGGATAACTCTTTTAAAATTAATTTCACCTTTATACCATCCAAATAATTCTTCTGAAAGTAAATTTGTCTTGATATCCTTGTCCGATAAATTATTTGTATCCTCGTTAGACAATGAACTATTTTTTCTATTTGCTTTAAATTCTTCCAAGCTATTTGCTATCGTTTTAATCAAAATAAAATAAACCCTAGGTCTTATTTTATAACGCTTGGGGTAAGGCATATCACCATTTATGTATGCAGTGATATCACTTATCAATTCATCTGTGACATTTATCTCAGAAATTGAAGACAAAAAATCAATCAACTCTTCAATATTATATACGAGTATGTCTCTATCAAAATATCTAGCGTAAATATTCATACAATAAATTCACTTTAGGTTTTGAGCAATAAAAAAAGTTTTCTGAAACACTACTGTGAAATCAGAAAACTTTGAGCGGAAAACGAGACTCGAACTCGCGACCCCAACCTTGGCAAGGTTGTGCTCTACCAACTGAGCTATTTCCGCAAATCCTCTATTACCCAGAGGAAATCAAGTGAAGAGGAGGAGACTCGAACTCCCACGTCGCAATTGACACTACCCCCTCAAAGTAGCGCGTCTACCAATTCCGCCACCTCTCCATTGATAAAATAAATAATCGTTCTGTGCCCAGAACAGGACTCGAACCTGCACGTCTCTCAACACTCGCACCTGAAACGAGCGCGTCTACCATTCCGCCACCTGGGCTCGATATAAATCTCTGTTCATAATGGGAGCGGAAAACGAGACTCGAACTCGCGACCCCAACCTTGGCAAGGTTGTGCTCTACCAACTGAGCTATTTCCGCATTCATTCTATTTGAATAGGCGTTTTCTCTTAAACGCGATGCAAAAGTAGTACTTTTTTTTATTACCTCCAAACTTTTCCTGCTTTTTTTTAATAAATGCACTATTTTTTTCTAACAATCTCAATTTTTGAAGCAGATTTCATGAAAATCAACATCTCAGAAACGCAATCCACAACACCCATTTATCTACTTAACGTAATAAATAGAGATAATCTGATTTTTAGTGCATGGTATAAATTCAAATAAGAACAACACCTTTGAGAATACTACTTTAGACATATTATATACATATATTATGTGCATTATTATGAATCCCATCCAACAAGGGTTGCTTTTCCTACTTTTTGTCCACCCTGCCTACTTTTTACTCCCCTAGCCAATATAGTCAAACAAACACCACAGAGAGATTTACTGCCATTTTACTTTAAAAAAAACGAGGGCAATCATAATCGAATATGACTACCCTCACACTTATGTAATTATTTAAAATACTAAATCAAATATTGAGATGAAATACTTTCATTGTCCATCACACGACGGATAGTTTCTGCCAACATGCCTGAAACAGAGATTTGCTTTACCTTAGGACAATTGCCATGGTAAGGAATACTATCTGTGAAGAGCATTTCTTCAAGAGCAGATTCACCTACGCGTTGGTCAGCTGGGCCTGACATGATGCAGTGGCTGGCAATTGCGCGAACACTCTTAGCACCATTTTCCATCATGATATTTGCTGCCTTGGTGATAGTACCTGCTGTATCTACGATATCGTCTACCAAGATGACATCCATACCTTTCACATCACCGATGATTTGCATACTTTCTACTTCGTTGGCTTTCTTGCGACTCTTATTACAAAGTACCATTGGGCAATCCAAGTATTTAGCATAAGAAGCGGCGCGTTTTGAACCACCTACGTCTGGTGTAGCGATGCAAAGGTTTGGCAAGTTGAGTGATTTGATATAAGGCAATGTAATAGTAGAAGCATAGAGATGATCTACGGGTACGTTGAAGAAACCTTGTTCTTGGTCAGCGTGAAGGTCCATAGTAATCAAACGCGTGATACCAGCCACACTCAAGAGATCTGCCACCAACTTAGCACCGATAGATACACGTGGTTTGCTCTTGCGGTCTTGGCGTGCCCAACCGAAGTAAGGTACTACGGCATTGATAGTACGCGCAGAAGCACGTTTAGCAGCATCTACCATCAAGAGAAGTTCCATCAAGTTGTCAGAGTTGGGGAATGTTGATTGCACCAGGAACACATCGCGACCACGGATACTTTCTTCGTAGCTGACTTCAAATTCGCCATCTGCAAATGTAGTTACCACCAGATTGCCGAGAGGGCAATTCAATTCAGCACAAATCTTCTCTGCCAAATAGCGAGATTTTGTGCCCGAGAATACCATAAATGAATTATTGCTCATTGATTATATGTTAATTAAGGATTATCTTGTTTGTGTATACTCGATTATTGTGCAGCTTTTTTTAGCTTTCTGAAGTGAGCGATGAGTTCTTTGAAGTCTTGCGTTTGATAGACATTGAATCGTGTCCAGATATCACCCATTATCACACAACCTCCAAAGTTTAGGTCTTTAGCCTGTTCGATGGTATCAATTCCCATTCCACCCAAAGCCATTACCTTTTTGTCTATCACCTTTTGCTTACTCATTTCAGTGAGTTCTTTAAGCGTAAACTTTGTAGTATATCCTTGTTTACTGATACTATCAAAAATGGGCGATAATAACACATAGTCGTTGGCCTTTTTGTGCTGCAGCACTTCCTCTGCATTGTGACACGACACACTCACATGACCTTTATAGTTCTTTGGTAAATCAGGATTTCTTTCACTCAAGTGTATGCCCTTCAAGCCATATTCATTTTTCAAGTAAAAATGGTCGTGAGTTACGATATGCTTACGATACGTGTCGGGCAGAAGTTGAAGCAACCTTTCTGAAAAGATAGGCTCTGTACCTGGTTTCCTCAGGTGCAGAATATCTAATCCTTCGTCGAAAAGTGCTGTCAATATTTGATGTTCCTCAACGAAAAAGTTGGGAGTCGTCATTAAAATCAGTTTCATACCTCACATTTTATTGTGCGTGGTGCAAAGTTAAATAATTTATATGAATCTGCTCATCTAATTTTAAGATATTTTTAATGTTTTACGACTATGTATGCAATAAAGGTGACTTATTGCAATGTTTGTATTGAAAAGTCCTTGACAATGCGCTATTTTATTTTTAATATTATGGTATCAATCCCACCTACTTTTTATATATAAAAATAAAGTAAGACCTTGTCGAAATTTTGCGCCGTCTCGTTAAAAAAAGGTCTGATATTTTTTAAATTGTCTTAGACTTCGTTTCTGGTGTATTCTTTTTACTTATTTTTTACGATAGTAATTATGAAAAAAAATCAGTATTTTATTTTGCCAGTTAACAAAAAGTCACTACGTTTGCACTAACAATTCTGTTAAACACTATTGTTTACACAAATAAAAAAACAGCCCACCAATATGCAAAACACTGAACAACAAATCCTTAAATATGCAGAGTTAGAGTTTTTAGAAAAGGGATATGATGGTGCAAGAACCACATCAATTGCCAAGGCTGCAGGAGTAACTCATGCTATGTTGCACTATTATTTTCGCACGAAAGAACTGCTTTTCGAGAGGATTATTGAGAAGAAAATGTCTGATATAGCACCCTTGATCACTTATTTAGTGGGCAATGAAAATTTGCCTTTGATTGAGCGTATCAGAGAGGCAATCTCTGTACATTTTGATTTTGTAGCAGCCAATCCCGACCTACCAAAATTTCTCATAAATGAAATCCTGCCTTATCATGATAAATGTATGGGGTTTATGTCAAAGATATCTGATATGCTAATTATTTTTGAAAAATTCCAAAGAGAGGTCAACGAAGCATCTAGCAGAGGTGAAGTCGAACATTTCAACGCATTGATGCTATTTCAGTCGATTTTATCTCTTAATGTGTTGCCGGTAGTTATGACTAATATTACTGGTATTTTGCAAAAAGAAAATTTAAGTACCGAGGAGTATTTAGCCATACGAAAAGCAGAGAATATCGAGATGATAATGAAAAGAATTACTAAACGATAATGCGTATGAATAAGATTAATCGACTTATTTTGACTCTATTATTATTTGTCCCAATTACTATTGGAGCACAAACTTTAGAAGAATGCAGGACTTTGGCTCGACAGAATTATCCTGAATTGAAGAGGTACAATCTTATTGCTGAGACAGAGCAGTTCAACCTTTCCAATGTAGCAAAAGCATGGTTGCCCCAAATTGTGGTGTCAGGTCAAGCAACTTATCAATCAGCTACCCCAACCTACCCCGAGGAGTTTAGTGCAATGATGGCTGTTTATGGTATCAATATGACAGGTCTGCGCAAGGACCAATATAAACTGGCGGTAGATATCTCTCAAAATTTATGGGATGGCGGCATGTCCAAAGCTAACCAAGCTATCATCAAGGCTGATGCAGCATACCAAAAAAGTCAAACAGAAGTAGCAATCTATGCGCTGCAATCAAGGATAGACGATTTGTATTTTGGCATATTGTTGCTTGACAAACAGGTAGAGCAAACATACAATCTGATTACTGTGCTTGAGGGTAATCTCACGCGCATCACTGCCTATCAAAAGAATGGTGTAGCACTTCAAGCAGATGTGGATGCTGTAGAAGCAGAACTGCTCTCTGCTCAACAAAAACTTGGTCAAATTGAAGCTTCTCGAAGTAGCTATCGCCGCATGCTTGAGATATTTATCGGACGTCAACTCACTGACAAAAAGTTACAAATACCAGCAAAGCAAAACATAAATAATCGACAATCTGCAAGACCTGAATTTGCTATGTTTGATTCGCAGTACCAATTGCTCGACAAGAAACGTCAAGCGATTCAAACCTCACTGATACCTAGGTTTAGTGCATTTGCACAGGGATATTATGGTTATCCTGGTATGGATATGTTCAAGGATATGATGTCAAGAAAATGGACACTAAACGCTATCGTTGGTGTGCGCATGTCTTGGAATATCACACCTTTCTATACCAAGAAAAATGATATTGCCAAAATCAACTCGGCGCAAGAACAAGTCAATCTGCAACGTGATATTTTCCAATTCAATTCTAATTTGCAAACAGCACAAGAAGATGGCGAAATCAGCAGACTACAAGAAATGCTGGATAATGACAAAAAAATTGTTGAATTGCGAAAATCAATCAGACAGGCAGCCGAATCAAAACTGAAAAATGGTACGATTGATGCAACTGATTTACTGAGAAAAATAGCCGATGAAAATAATGCAATAATAAATCACGCAACTCATGAAATAGAATTATTACAAGCCATTTATAAACTCAAAAACACTTTAAACCAATAAGATATGAAACGTATTGCCTATATCATTCCATTCTTTATATTCACCGCTTGCCAGCAAGAAGTTGAATATGATGCACAGGGTACTTTTGAAGCTACTGAGGTGACAGTTTCTGCCGAGAACAATGGAAAAATTTTACATTTTGACGTGAACGAAGGGGATAGCCTTCAAGCTGGTATAGTAGTTGCCACCATTGATAGCGTTCAAATATATCAGCAACGCAAACAATTAATAGCACAGCAAGCTGCTCTATTAAGTAGCCGCCCTGACAGAGAAAAACAAGTCGCAACTATTCGACAACAAATCGCTACATCCAAAAGAGAATTACAACGCATCGAAAGTCTACTCAGTGATGGCGCAGCCACTAGCAAACAGCGTGATGATATTCAAGCTCAAATCAGTGTCTTGGAGAACCAACTTTCTGCCACACTATCAACTCTCGACAAGAATACATCTACTATCAATAGCAATGCTGCTGCACTTGAAGCGCAAATTGCTGCGCTTGACGACCTACTTTCAAAGTGCAAGATTGTTTCACCCATCAATGGCACAGTGCTTGTAAAGTATACTCAAGCGGGCGAATTAGCAACCATTGGTAAACCCTTGATGAAGGTAGCAGATCTATCACAGATCTATCTGCGTGCCTACTTCACTTCCGACCAATTGGCACATTTGAATATTGGAGACGAAGTCACTGTAACGGCAGATTTCGGTGCCAACCAACGCTTCGATTACAAGGGGCGAGTAGCATGGATTTCCAGCGAAAGTGAATTCACACCCAAAACAATTCAAACTAAGGACACACGCGCAAATTTAGTGTATGCAGTAAAAATTGCTGTGAAAAACGACGGACGTTTGAAGCTGGGTCTTACTGGCGAAGTCAAATTGTAATGTCATCATAGACATACGGGAAAAATCATATCAATCTTGAATAGAATTTAGTTATCATCTATGTCAGCTATTGAAGTAGATAAAATATCAAAGTCTTTTGGCAAGATTAAAGCACTCGATAGCGTTTCTTTCCAAGTTAAGAAAGGTGAACTGTTTGGTCTGATTGGTCCAGATGGTGCTGGCAAGACCACGCTATTTCGTCTCCTCACCACCCTACTCTATCCAGACAGTGGCACTGCTACTGTTGATGGATATGATATCGTGAGAGATTATTTGAAGATAAGACAATGTGTGGGATATATGCCTGGCAAATTTTCATTGTATCAGGATTTGACAGTAGAAGAGAATCTCCATTTTTTTGCAGCCTTGTTTGGTGTAAATGTTAAGGAATCCTACGATTTGGTAGCACCAATATATCGTCAAATAGAACCTTTCAAAAAACGGAAAGCAGGCAAATTATCTGGTGGTATGAAGCAGAAGTTGGCATTATCCTGCGCTTTAATTCATCGCCCAAGTGTGTTGTTTCTAGACGAACCCACCACGGGTGTAGATGCTGTATCACGCACTGAATTTTGGGATATGCTAGCAGAATTGAAATCAAAGGGCATCACCATCCTTGTATCTACGCCATATATGGACGAAGCTTTGAGATGCGACCGTATTGCGTTGTGCAACGAAGGTCGTATCCTTGGCATCGATACACCTGCCGAAATTGTAAAGGGTTTTGATGCGCCATTATATGCCGTTAAGGCGAAGAACATGTATCAACTGTTGTTGCAAATTAGAAAATGTAAAGGGGTGATCAGGTGCTATCCTTTTGGAGAAACTCATCATGTTGTATTAGATAAGAACTTTGATGAAGCGATATTCAGAAAAGAACTTTCACTTCTCAAAGATTTACATATATCACGCTGTTCGCCTACTATAGAAGATATGTTTATAAAATTAATGGAACAATGAGCGACGTCATCATATCTGTAAAGGATTTGACCAAATGTTTTGGTAATTTCACTGCGGTCGACCATATTTCGTTTGATGTGAATCGTGGAGAAATCTTTGGTTTTCTTGGAGCCAATGGTGCAGGCAAGAGTACAGCAATGCGTATGCTCTGCGGACTGAGTTATCCTACATCGGGTAGTGGCAAAGTGGCAGGATTTGATGTAATGACAGAGGGCGAGAAGATAAAGCAGCACATTGGATATATGAGTCAAAAGTTTTCACTTTACAATGACTTGACAGTATGGGAAAACATCCGATTCTTTGCTGGTATCTATGGTTTATCTCGTCAAGAAACGACCATTCGTGCCAACGACATATTGGACAGACTTCATTTTACCTCCGAACGCAATGTTTTGGTAGAATCTCTTCCTCTTGGTTGGAAGCAGAAGTTAGCATTTGCAGTTGCCACTATCCATCATCCAGAAGTAGTCTTTTTGGACGAACCTACTGGCGGTGTAGACCCTATCACTCGTCGACAATTCTGGGAAATGATTTACGAGTCGGCTGATGCTGGCACCACAGTATTTGTGACCACCCACTATATGGACGAGGCTGAATATTGCACGCGAGTATCTATTATGGTAGATGGGCAGGTTCGTGCCCTAGACACACCAAGTAATTTGAAAAAGCAATACAGTGCCCAGTCAATGGATGAAGTGTTTAGACATTTAGCTCGTGGGGCACAGCGTGAAGAATAAAGAGATTTGGTATGAAAAATAATTTTTTATCCTTCGTCAAAAAGGAATTCCTGCATATCTTGCGAGATGTACGTACGATGCTGATAGTCCTAATCATCCCTGTAGTGCTGATGGTGCTCTTTGGGTTTGCAATATCAACGGAGATTAACAATCTGAACGTTGCAGTAGTGATGCCAGTAAAGTCATCTGCTATGCGCCAAAGTGTCGACCGATTAGATCGTAATCCTTATTTCACGTTGATAGGTGAAATCAATGAAAGCGATGTAGATCCAGTATTGCGCAGTGGAAAAGCAGATGCAGTGGTTATCTTTCACAAAGATTACGACCGCCTTTCCCTTAATCGATCTCAGGGAATAGACACGCCGCCTCTTATGCAGTTTGTGTTGGATGCTAGCAACACAAATACAGCACAATCAGGTATGATATATTTGCAGAGTGTACTAACATCTGACCTCACACCCCAAAGTATGCTCAATTTGCATCTCTTATACAATCCACAAATGAAGTCTGCGTACAATTTTGTGCCAGGCATTATGGGTTTTATCTTCATCTTGATTTGCGCGATGATGACGTCTGTTTCCATCGTCCGCGAGAAGGAAGTAGGTACAATGGAAGTATTGCTCGTCTCGCCAGCTCGACCTTTCAAAATCATATTGGCAAAGATGATACCCTACTTTGTCATTTCTTGCATTAATCTGTTCACCATTCTAATGATAGCTCACTTCTTACTTGATGTGCCCATGTCGGGTGGTTGGTGGGGCATCATAGTGGTGTCGGTCATTTACTTGATACTTGCTCTTTCGCTAGGCTTGTTGATATCAGCCTTGGCATCTTCCCAAGTGATAGCATTGCTTATATCTACCATGTTGCTATTATTGCCCATGATGATGTTGTCTGGTATGGTATTTCCACTTGAAAATCTACCCGTCGTGCTAAGCCCTTTGCCCAATATAGTACCAGCCAGATGGTATATCGAAGCCGTGCGCAAACTAATGATAATGGGTTTGCCCTTATCTTCCGTATGGCAGGAAGTACTTATCATGACCCTCATGATTGTGGTACTGATGAGCATCAGTTTAAAGCGATTTAAAGATAGGTTGGAGTGAGAAAAAGTTTACAAGTTATTGATATATTAATAAAAAAGATTAGAGTTACTCGTTACTAATCTCCCGTCCACTTGACCACTCACCGTTTTGACTACTCGTCTCTCACAAAGAAATCACTCGTCTACTCTTCCACTTAAAAAAGAAGAATCATGCGAACACTAATCATACTATTACAAAAGGAATTCATTCAGATATTTCGCAATCCCATCATACCTCGACTCATTTTCATCTTCCCTGTGATGGTGATGCTTGTGATGCCGTGGGTTACAACGATGGATGTGCGTGGTGTCAAACTCGCCATTGTCGACCTAGACCATTCCACCCTGTCCCGTCGTATATGTTCCGACATCAGTCATTCGGAATATTTCCTTTGCAATGATACTGTGGCAAGAGCGCAACAAGCGTTTGATTTAGTCGAAGAAGGGCAAGTAGATATCGTCATGCAAATACCCGAGGGGTTCGAGCGCCTATTAATGAGCGCATCACCACTCTCGATTGATATATCAGCTAATGCCGTCAATGCCACCAAGGGAGCCCTCGGTGGGCAGTATTTGTCACAGACTATCCTTGGCACATTGGCTAAGTATAATAGTGATAAAGGCTGCGCTGAACAGTCACATTTGGTTACAGTCCAATACAAATACAACCCCACCCTGGACTATCGCTATTTGATGATACCAGCGCTGATGATCATGCTACTTATAATGATATGTGGATTCCTATCTGCCGTCAACATAGTGCAGGAAAAGGAAAGTGGCACAATCGAACAAATCAACGTCGCACCCCTTGGTCGATTAACCTTTGTATTAGGAAAACTCATCCCATTTTGGATCATCGGACTGGTCGTGATAAGTATTGCCATGACTGTGGCATGGCTAGTTTATGGTCTGTCACCAGCAGGTTCACTATGGAGTATATATTTAGCGACATTGCTATTCATACTTGGTTTCTCTGGTTTTGGTGTTGCTATAGCCAATATCTCCGACAATATTCAGCAGACCATGTTTTTGATGTTCTTCTTTATCATCATATTCATGCTTCTGTCAGGTCTACTCACACCAATCAGTTCCATGCCAAGGTGGGCACAGGATTTCACCCTACTGCTCTCACCTCGCTATTACATAGAAATCATGCGTTCCGTATACCTAAAGGGCACACACTTCATTGAGTTATGGCAGAATTTTGCTATGCTTGGTATATTTGTCGTTCTGTTCAATTTACTTGCTGCTATTACCTATCACAGGCAAAACTAATCAAGCTAATTTTAAAAATAGAAAATGGTCAAACTATCTTATTTAACTAAGAAAGTATGACCATTTAAGATACTTGAAATTCATCAATGCCCTTTAATTCGTTTGTTTAAGAAAGGCATTTAATGAAATGGGTTATTGGTAGATTTTTTCGCGCAATTCCTTGATGCGATCATCGTGGATGTAGTCATCATAGCACATCAACTTGTCAATACTGCCGTTTGGTGTGATTTCGATGATACGATTGGCTACGGTGTTGATAAATTCGTGGTCGTGCGATGCAAAAAGGATGTTGCCACGATATTGCTTCAGGTTGTTATTGAACGCTTGAATACTTTCCATATCCAAGTGATTGGTAGGGGTATCCAAAATCAGACAGTTAGCATTGCGCAATTGCATACGTGCAATCATACAACGCATCTTTTCACCCCCAGAGAGCACGTTGACTTTCTTTTGAATATCCTCATCTTTGAATAGCATACGACCGAGGAAGGCCTTGAAATAGACATCATTGCCTTCGCCGTATTGGCTCAACCAGTCAAGCATATTGTAGTCGGTGTTGAAGAAGGCCGTATTGTCCAATGGCAAGTAAGCCGTAGTAATCGTCACGCCCCACTTATAATGACCCGCAGCCGCCTTTGCGTTGCCGTTGATGATTTCAAAAAGAGCTGTCATGGCACGTGGGTCGTGGCTGATGAATACCACTTTTTCACCTTGCTCAATATTGAATGAGAGTTTATCAAAGAGCACTGTACCATCGTCTGCCACAGCCTTAAGATCATTGACTTCAAGGATTTGATTACCTGGTTCGCGGTCCATTTGGAAGATGATACCAGGATACTTTCTTGTTGATGGTTTGATTTCTTCGACATTAAGTTTTTCCAACATCTTCTTACGGCTCGTAGTCTGGCGACTCTTAGCCACGTTAGCAGAGAATCGGCGAATGAATTCTTCCAATTCTTTCTTCTTTTCCTCAGCCTTTTGCTTTTGGTTTTGAGCCTGACGCAAAGCCAACTGAGAACTTTCGTACCAGAACGAGTAGTTACCAGAGAAGAGGGTCACTTTACCAAAGTCAATGTCGACGGTGTGTGTACATACTTGGTCCAAGAAGTGGCGGTCGTGACTAACGACGAGTACAGTGTGCTCGAAATTACCCAAATATTCTTCCAGCCATTCTACGGTTTCAAGGTCAAGATCATTGGTAGGTTCGTCCAACAACAAGTTGTCGGGCTCGCCAAACAATGCTTGAGCCAACATCACACGTACTTTTTGCTTACCAGAGAGTTCACCCATCAATTTGCCGTGAAGGTGATCTTTGATACCCAAACCGCTCAAGAGTGTCGCAGCATCATTTTCTGCAGTATATCCACCGATTGTTGCAAACTTGTCTTCCAATTCAGCCACACGGATACCGTCTTCATCTGTAAAGTCTTCCTTGCAATAGAGTGCGTTGCGTTCTTGCATCACATCCCACATCACGGTATGACCCATGAGAACAGTATCCAAAACGGTACAATCATCATATTTGAAGTGGTCCTGGCTCAGCACAGAGAGACGTTCACCTGGTCCCATTTCAATAGTCCCCTTAGTGGGGTCAAGGTCGCCAGAGATAGCGCGTAGCAGAGTCGACTTACCTGCACCATTAGCACCAATGATACCATATATATTACCATTGGTAAACTTCATGTTTACATCTTGATAGAGCACACGTTTGCCAAATTGTATGGCCAAATTTGAAACAGTAATCATGCTTTATATATATTATAATTGTATATCTAAATAAACAAGCGACTATAGCCGCTTCAAAATCATTCGCAAAATTAAATAAAAAGCATGAGATATTCAATATACCTCATGCGATTATTCACTGAATACGCATTTTATCAACTGAATTGCAATGTAGACAAAACGATAGTCCTCTTTCATTTACTGACCAGCCTTTGGCTTATATAAGCTTTTACTTGCTCCTTGCCATTTTCCGACACTTGAATTTCATGTTTATCAAAGATAATTTTCCCACGTTCATAATGACTGACATGAAGCATATTGACGATGTACGAACGATGCACTCTCAGGAAATGGGCTGATGCCAACTCCCTTTCCATTATTAGCATAGAGGTCAGCGTTAGTATGGGTCGAGGATTTGTAGTGGTGTAAATTTTAATATAGTCCTTCAAGCCCTCGATAAATAGAATATCACTTTTCTTTACACGCACCAATTTATACTCGCTTTTCACGAATAGGCAATCTTCCTCATCTTTGATTTCTTTTAATCTATGTTTCCCATCTATTTGCAGATACTTTATTGCCTTGTTGACACTTTCCAGAAAGCTGTCGAAACTGATTGGTTTCAGTAGATAGTCCAGTGCATTTACCCTATAGCTATCTATTGCATATTCACTATAGGCGGTGGTGTAGACTATACGGACATTGTCTGGCACTAATTTAGCAAAATCAAGTCCGTTAAGCTCCGGCATATTAATATCGAGAAAAAGTAGGTCTATTTGATCCAAATTGAGTTGATCCAAGGCTTCAATAGCACTGTTGTAGGTATCAACTAAATGAAGCATTGGCACGCGTTCCACATACGATTTGATCAAGTCGACAGCAAGTGGTTCATCATCAATTATAGCACAGTTTATTTTCATATTATCTTTCATTATTATACGATTAAGACAACTTTATTTCAATCCTCGACACATAGTGCCCCGTCTTGGCATTACACCCTCTCACCCACTTATATGTTTGAGGATAATAATACTCGAGTTGTGTAGCAACATGTTTCAACCCCAGTCCACCCTTTTCCACACAAGCTTTCTGCTGACTACAACTATTCAGGCAGTTGAAGATGATATAGTGTTGTGTCTGAATGATACTGACGTCTATAAAGGATCGCCTGGCTGGTATTATACCATGCTTGAAAGCGTTTTCAACAAGCGTCATAAATAGGAATGGGGTAATTTTGACTTCGTTCGACGAATTATTTACAAAACGAAAATCCACCTTAACATTTTTCGCCAAACGTATTTTCATCAAATCAATATACATCCGTATAGCGTCTACTTCCTTGCTGAGCGACACACACTTTTCCTGATTTTCATACAGCATATATCGCAACAGATTTCCCAACCTTTCAATCACATGCCTGGCCCTATTCGTATCTATTTCCGTCAGCGCATATATATTATTAAGCGTATTGAGAAGGAAGTGAGGGTTGATCTGACTTTTCAGATTTCTCAGTTCCGCTTCTGCCATCGCCAACTCTGCTTTATGCCTAGCCCTTTCAGCACGCTTCCACTTTATACTAAACGAGACAACAACAGCCAACAGTACAGTAAAAGCATAGCTTAAAAAGTGACGCAAGCAGAATATGATATTAAAACCTCCCCTATGCAGACCAACGCCGTCTGTAGGATGAGGTGGAGGCAAATGGTGTGAGCTATCGTGAAAGTAAAAAATCGTGCATTCATGTAGAAATGTCATCAAGAGAAGGATGACAATATTGCACACCATAAATACAGCAATACCCTGTCGCGTGAGATACCGTGGGATAAGCCAAAAATAATTCAAATAATATATTATGCATATCGACAGCGGAATAAACAACTTTTTAGTAAGCGTAAAGAGGTCAAATTCTATATCATGCCCACTTAGTAAGAACGGAGAAGAAATGATATAGACAATGATTAAAATATGCACCACTAATTCCAGGCGGGATCTTTTTTGCCAAGGTTCTCTCATATATTCAATTTATAGAGCAAATTTAGCATTTTCTTGGGATAAGATCATAATGCAAGAGACTACATTTCGCAAAATTAGACCAACAGTGTTTCTTTGTCGACTAACTTCACCCTTATGCTTATACTTATGCTAAATAAAAATCATGACATTTTAATTTTCATAACGTGAGTTCGGTATAAGCTCTATGTTATTTAATCCATGACGGCGAATCTCTCAAAGGATGATGATAAAAAAGTCTTGCCTTTTTTAAATTTTGCGACGTCTCGTTGAAATTATCTAAGACTTTTTTACAACAAAACATCGCATTTAAACATCACATTCGGCTAATGTCTGCACGAC